>JBCCHF010000001.1:0-322899 GCA_039028895.1 Bacteroidota bacterium
GAGTTTATCTTCTTCTGCTCCGCGGCTTACACCTTCCCAATCGGCTTCTACGATGAAAGCGGTAAATTTTTCACCATCAATTTTTGCGAACACCACAAATACATCGGCCACACCACCATTAGTGATCCACATTTTCTGTCCATTTAGGATGTAATGTTCTCCGTCTTGTGACAATTCGGCCCAGGTTTTTGCAGCAAGCGCATCAGATCCTGAGCCGGGTTCGGTAAGACAGTAAGCAGCTTTCAGTTTTCCAGAAACCATACCGGGAAGATATTTCAACTTTTGGTCCTCATTACCGAAATAAAGGATTGGCAGACTGCCAATTCCGGTCTGCACGCCCATTGTTAGTGAGAATGCCTGACCTGCTGACTGCACTTCGGTTAGCAAAACAGTAGTCAGGAAGTCTTGAGCTGAGCCCTCATACTCTACAGGGAATCCTGCTCCAAGCAGGCCTAACTCTCCTGCTTCCTCGAGCAATCTTTTTATCGTGGGGTGATCCTGGGTTTTTTCCAGTTTTTCAGATTCCGGCAGAACCCGTGAATTAATGAAGTCGAGACACATGTCTACAATCATGAGTTGTTCCTCATTAAAATCTTCAGGAATGAATATAGAGTTGGCTGGCACTTCTTTTACCAGAAATTCGGCGCCTTTGAGTACGTTTTCCTTTAAAATTGTGTTTTCCATGGCTAAAAATTTAGTTCAGGTTGTTCAAAAATCCAATGCATGCATTCAAAATTACAATATAAAACGCAATAATTCTCCAAAATGTTGCGAAAATTCGCTAAAAATCAATTGTCAGGCCTTAGCCATACCCTGGTGGGTAGCAGGGAATTTTAATTGTAATTTTTTGAAAAACAACGAATAAACAGATAACTTAGGCCTCGTTCCAAAAATTAAATTCACCAAGTTCCTTCACTATGAAAAAACTTTATGCCCTCCTTTTTGCGTCGATTATTCCTTTAATGACATTTGCCCAAAGCGGTGGATTGGATCAAAAGATCAATGAATGGTTTACACCGTTTTCCAATGCTGTTCAGGCTGTCATTTTTTATTCGATTTCGATAAATGATACGACCTCTATTCCGATAGTTCTGATCGTATTACTAGCGGGTGCGACCTATTTCACTTTCTACTTTGGGTTTCCTGCAATCAGGTTCTTTGGCACAGCCATAAACGTGGTTCGCGGAAAGTATGATGACATCGAGACTGATGACACCGCTGTTGGTGATGACGTATCCGTCAATGTCGTGGAAGGTGATGTCGTTGATACCATAAAAGATGAAAGTCATCATGGAGAGGTTTCTCACTTCCAGGCGCTGACCGCTGCCCTATCGGCGACTGTTGGTCTTGGGAACATCGCCGGTGTAGCGATTGCGATTGCCCTTGGTGGACCAGGTGCTACCCTATGGATGGTCCTTGCTGGGTTCCTTGGTATGGCCTCAAAATTTGCGGAGTGTACACTAGGTGTCAGGTATCGCGAAATTGGTCCTGACGGTACAGTATACGGAGGACCGATGTACTATCTCAGTCGTGGTTTTGCTGAAAAAGGACTTGGTGGTCTTGGGAAAGGCTTTGCAGTCTTTTTCGCTGTGATGTGTATTGGTGGTTCCTTTGGTGGTGGAAATATGTTCCAGGCCAACCAGGCCGCTGCTCAATTTACCAGCCTATTAGGCGTACAGAGTAGCTGGGCGGGTACTGCATTTGGTGTTGTAATGGCCATTCTTGTTGCTATAGTGATAATTGGCGGTATCAAGCGTATTGGTAAAGTGGCTGAAAAGATTGTTCCTTTCATGGCCGGTATCTATGTCTTGGCAGCCACTATCATCATTGTTGCTAATATTGGAGCAGTGCCTTGGGCATTTGGCCAGATTTTCGAAGGTGCCTTTACTGCAAAAGGTATTGCCGGCGGTTTTGTTGGTGTTCTTATAGTAGGTTTCCAGAGAGCGGCATTCTCCAATGAGGCCGGTGTTGGATCTGCAGCTATCGCTCACTCAGCCGTAAAAACGAAATATGCAGCTTCTGAGGGTATTGTTGCTCTACTTGAGCCATTCATAGATACGATTGTCATCTGTACTATGACTGCTCTTGTAATCATCATTTTCAACCACGATGGTCAGTTTGTATTTGGTCAGCTCAATGCTGCGAACGAGGTAGTTATCACGGCTACTGGCGAGGGCCTAGGTGGTGTTAACCTGACAGCTCGTGCATTTGACTCTGTTATTCCTGGCTTTAGCTATATCCTGACCATTGCTGTGATCCTGTTTGCGTTCTCAACCATGCTTTCCTGGTCTTACTATGGTCTCCAATCCTGGAAGTATCTGTTTGGGCGCAGTATGGCCGTTGATTATACTTATAAAATATTATTCTGCCTGATGGTAGTTGTTGGTGCCGCTTCGAGCTTAAGTGCTGTTGTCGGTTTCTCTGATGCTATGATCTTCGCCATGGTATTCCCTAATATCATTGGTGTCATTTTACTAGCGCCAAGAGTAAAAGAGGAATTGGAGAAATACTTGAATGCTATTAAGAAATAGACATAGGGTGGCGAGCCCCCTCATCCTAAGTCCTTCTCCTGGAGGAGAAGGGTTAGGGTTGAGTTGGACAAAATATCAGAGGCTTTCCTTTATCGGAAAGCCTCTGTCCTTTTAAGGCCCCAGATGGTGGGTTGGTGGCCTTCTAAACAAACAGTAGCATTAGAAAAAAAGTTGCGTGTGCAATTTATTCCGGTCTTTTTTCCGTTTTGGTACCGGAGTTACATATACGTATATGAACAATAAATTGATCCCCACCGATTTGACTGAATTAATTCCATTCGACTCTCTGAATGTAATTTCCGAATATCGGTGGGTATTTTGTTTGGAAATTATTGTTTTCCCAACCTTTTTCGATCACATTTACTCCAATTCGAGTGCAGCCTGGGTTTCGTCAAAATAGATCATAACATCGTATCGATACGCTAATGGTGTAGCTTGATAATAGTTGTTAACATTACCATCGAAGAGGGCGCCGAGTTGGAAAAAGAGTTCCTCCTGGGTAAGAAAACGCGCTATATCGCTCCCTAAAGGCAGGTCATCAATTTTTAGGATAAAATTGTCAGCTTCAACATGGTGGAACAGGAAATTTGAAGAAGCCACTGGTGGGTCTTGGGCTACATTATGATCCCTCAAACCGACATTAGGCTGAACGGCTCTAAAGGCCCCGTTGGTAAATCCAAAACCTACAATTTTATAGTTATCGGTCCAATGCTGCTTAAGATAATAACCTTGCGAACTGGCCTGTTGGAAATCCGATACATGAAAATTATGGGCCCATACCGCTATTTTTGAAGCATCGCCAAGGAAATTGGCTACCCAGGTTGTATTATCTGCCATGTACAGGTCGCGATAATTCACACCGAGCTCAAAAGTATTACCCCACATTGTTTTTCGCGTTTGTTCAAGGTGTGTCGCCAACAAGAGAATTTCCTCATAATCTCTTTCTGAAAGTGCCGCTATTATTTCCGCTTCCTTTTCAACTATTAAGTTATAGGCCTCTGATAGTTCGGCTTCAATTGGGTCTTCAGGCTCAGCCTGACCCTGGTAATAGCCATTTGATATCTGACGATAATTCCAAAGTCTGGCATTAATACTATCTGCAAAATCAGGATCGTACGCGCTTAGTCGATTGACAAGAAAATCTGCGTTATAGGTTGTAAACTGACAATCAGAACCAAAGAAACTGAGCTTTTGACCATCAACAACGGCATCATTGTATCCTTTCATCCATTCCAGCAAATCAAATACCTCCTGTGTATTCCAGGTCCAGAATAACATATAATCATTCATCAACACTTCCAATGGAGGCGTAACTCGCCCCTGGATGTAATCGTTAAACAACATGGCCTCTGCAACATCCATTTCAAACACAAAAGCCTGGAATCCGTGCACCTCAACCAGATAGCGGAAAATCCGGTCTTTCATCTGGAAAAATTCTCTGGTCCCATGTGTTGCTTCTCCCAGTCCTACAACTCTTACGTCTCCAAGAAAATCCAGTACTTCCAACTCTTCATGCCCTAAGTTCGGGTCTCCTGAAACTATTGGAACCACGGTCGTATTCAACTGATCTATTTTAACTTGTTGTGCTTCAGTAATTGCAGGTGTTCCAGGAGGTTCAGGAACCTCCGTTTCTTTACAGGAAAAACAAAAAAGCAGAACCGCAAAAAAGAAAAATGGGGTAATTAATGTACGCATACTCATTTTTTTGCGTTAAAGAGAAGAAATTTGAAATATCAAATTTTGAAATCCAATCATTTGCAGCTAAATTAAGCGCTCTCTCCAAGTCGAAAAGTTTTCAAGCTCAAGGTATTTTATCTGAGCTTTACTATTCAAGTTATTTTAATTTTGAATAAACAGGTCTGTTTTTGGTTAATTTTAACTTAGTCTTGACTTTTGACAGGCCATCTCAAATCCCCGGAACTATGAAAGCACCGACCATCCTTACGATTTTATTATGCTGTTTTTCCATTGGTTTTGCCCAGGAAGATGATCAAAAGACCACCGATGCGCCTATTGAAAAGAAAGTATACACCACAAAAGCCATTGAAGGGGAACCGCCGAAAATAGATGGCATTCTTGACGACCCAATATGGGAGACAGTTGAGTGGGGTGGTGATTTTACGCAGTGGCAACCTTACGAAAAAGAAGCCCCTACTCAAGAAACTTCATTTAAAATCCTTTACGATGACAAGACCCTTTACGTAGCCTTTCGCTGCCATGATCAAGAGCCCGCCAAGATCGTGAAGCGCATGTCAAGAAGAGATGGTTTTGAAGGCGATTGGGTAGAAATAAACATTGACAGTTATTTCGATCAACGCACCGCTTTCTCATTTACCGCTTCGGTTTCAGGTGTAAAAGGAGATGAGTTTATTTCCAATAATGGCCGAAATTGGGATGGTAGCTGGAACCCCATCTGGTATCTGAGAACCAACATCGATGATGAAGGCTGGACTGCAGAGGTCGCGATTCCGCTTAGTCAGCTGCGTTTCGGGAATAAGGAAGAACATGTCTGGGGTTTGCAATTTACGAGAAGAGATTTTCGGGAAGAATCAAGATCCCTGTGGCAATTCGTTCCACGTAGCAATAACAACTGGGTCTCAGAATTTGGGGAATTGCGTGGTATCAAAGGGATTAAATCCCAAAAGCAGGTTGAGATACAACCCTATGTCCTCGGACAACTGGAAACTTTTGAAAAAGAAGAAGGCAATCCGTTTGCTGATGGATTCGACCAAAAGGCTACGGTCGGACTTGATGCCAAGATCGGAGTTACCAGTGATTTGACACTTGACCTGACAATTAATCCTGACTTTGGCCAGGTAGAAGCAGACCCTTCTGTGGTTACCCTGGATGGGTTCAGGGTATTTTTTGGAGAACGGCGCCCTTTCTTTATTGAAAACAGAAACGTATTTGAATTCCGACTAGCTTCCGCCAATGCTGGAGGTAATTTTACCACTGACCGCATTTTCTACTCCCGCCGAATCGGTGGAGCTCCAAACGGTTACCCTGACCTGGATGACGTAGAATATTCGACACAGCCCGATAACACCTCAATTTTAGGCGCCACCAAGTTTAGTGGAAAAACGAAAAACGGATTATCCATAGGTATTCTCGAAGCGGTAACCTCTAAGGAATTTGCTAAAATCGATAGCCTTGGAGAGCGTAGTAAGGAACTGGTAGAGCCGTTAACCAATTTCCTGGTTGGCAGGATAACCAAAGACATTAATGAAGGCAATACTGTGATTGGTGGTATGTTTACAGCCACCAATCGCTGGTTAGAAGAACCAAGCCTTGAGTTTCTTCATAAGTCTGCATATTCCGGTGGTCTTGATTTTACTCACAGGTGGGCCGATCGCTCATGGTATGTCACTGGAAGTGGGGTTTTTAGTAATGTTTCCGGCACAACCGAAGCCATAACCAATACACAATTATCATTTGAACATAATTTTGACAGGCCTGATGCCGATCACCTTGACCTAGATACTACCCTAACCAGTCTATTTGGTCATAATGCTACATTGAAAATTGGTAAATCCGGCGGTAAGAACAATTTTTCCTTTGAAACAGGAATGACCTATCGGTCTCCAAAACTGGAATTAAACGATATCGGTTTTATGACCAATTCTGACGATATCAACCATTTTTTCTGGGCTGGATATCGCTTTAACAAACCATTTTCTGTGTTTCGCCAGCTTGGGGTCAATTATAACCATTGGGCCAGGTGGGATTTTGGGGGAAACCCACTGTATAGATCTGTTAATGTAAACGCCAATGCCAATTTCAAGAATTTCTGGAACACAGGAGTTGGTCTGAATTTCGACTTACTTGATGTATCTAATAATTTCCTTCGTGGAGGGCCGGCGCTGAAGAAACCAAATGGTGCCGCTGTCAATTTCTGGTTAGGCACGGATCAGCGAAAACCTATTTCTACCAACCTGTCAACTTTCCATGCATGGGGCTATAATAATTCGGTCAAATACGAAAGCTATTGGGTCAATATAAGGGTACAACCAACCAATGCACTAAATTTCTGGTTATCACCTAATTTTTCCAGGAATCAACGAACCGTACAATATGTGACCAATCTCGAATACAATGGTGACCAGAGGTACATAAACGCTACTGTTGATCAGCAAACGCTTAGCATGTCGGTCCGCCTGAATTACACCATCTTGCCAAATCTAACCCTTCAGTACTACGGGCAACCATTTATTTCGAGAGGTAATTACAGTGAGTTCAAGCATATTGTCGATCCGATGTGGGACAATTTTGATGATAGTTATGTCCTGCTGAATACCACTTACGATGAGAATGATGAAGTATATTATGTTGATGAGAATGGCGATAGTATTGCAGACTACAATTTCGACAATCCTGACTTTAATTTTATTCAATTCAGATCCAACCTTGTGGCCAGGTGGGAATATATTCCTGGCTCTGAAGTCTTTTTCGTTTGGTCGCAAGGGGCCACCAACTTCGGTGACCCGAATGAAGGATTGTTCAAAAGCCTTGGCGATAATCTTTTTTCCGGAAATTTCAGAAATATCTTTCTGGTGAAATTTACGTACAGATTTATTCTTTGATTATTACTGGAATCTGGATTTTTTCCAGTTACCTGAAAATAAAAAGGGATGCCTGAATGGGCATCCCTTTTTTGTTTCCCCGTAAGGGAAAATTTTTTCTTAAATGATCTATTCAACGATCACTTTCAATCCTGCAGATCTTTCATTCACTGTAAATCTTACGGTATAAACACCGGATGGAAGAGCAGATACATCCATCTGGTGATCGTTTTGTCCACGAACAATATTATTCATTTCATCACGAGCGATTTCGCGACCAAGAATATCGTACAACTGTATCATAACCGCATCTGTACCTTCTGAATTGAAAGAAATATTCAATCTTTCAGAAGCAGGATTCGGGAAAAGCTCAATGCCTGAGATCACTTCCAGATCTTCTACATTAGTCAATAGAACTACGCTGGCCGGAACACGATCAGAAACACATTCAATAGACTCTTTCTGAATCTTCCAATCATAGAAGTAGTAGTAATACTGCTGTCCGTAGAATGAAGTAGTAATTGACCCTACGTCACCAATGGCGTAAGGATAGCTAACACCACTATTATTACGGAAAAGGTTGTTTTCAACACATCGTAGTGAAAGATCCGCTCCCAGAGGAACATCCCAGTTGAGGTCGATAACATGCTCTCCTTCATCAAGAAAAATGATTAATTCTTCGAGGACATTGCCATCACCATCTACCAAACGGATCGTTCTGTTGGCATCAGGGGCATTGGCAGGTACATATACTCTGACAGACAATAGAGTGAATTCTTCCCAAACATCAAAATAGCTGTAGGCACCTGTGCCAGGCAATCCACCGCCACCTGCATTATCTGCCTTACCACCATCTTGTAGTTCACCTCCATAAAGTGTATGGGATTCTACATAGAACGTATTAGGCGCATCAATGAAAGGAATATTGTAATCAGGACCAGTACCTAATAGCGTTCCACCGGTTGGTGCATCATACCACTCAAGGTTTTCTCCTGTTGCAGATAACGTTACAGGTCCAGGCATTGTAATTTCAACATCTTCAGTAACTGGCTCAGGAGCGTCAAGAACAGTAACACTAACTGGTAGTGAAACGAGTCCGGTCTCACTGCATACTGATTCAACTGTAACCGCATAGGTACCTGTCTCAGTTACAGTAATTGAAGGTCCTGTCATCCCATTTGACCAAACAGGATTAATGCCGTCAGAAATTGAAAGATTAACAGAACCACCTTCACAGAAGATTTCGACACCATCCATGGTGATAGAAGGCACTTCTTCAATTATATTGGTTAATACAACGTTGTTTGACAATGAAACACATCCAGCCATATCAGTCATGATAACGCTATAAGCACCAGGCTGATCAACTGTAACATCCGAGGTGGTTTCACCATTTGACCAGGAATAAGAATCAAAACCAAGAGGAGCTGACAAAACAATTGATTCTCCGGCACAAACTTCAGTAGGACCATCGGATAGGATAGTCGACTCAGCAAGAACACAACCTGCTTCAGGGATGACGATTGTCGTATTAATGTCAGGATTATCAACTACAGAAACCATTCCTGATGGCCATTTAACAACGATCTGTGTGATCGCAGTCGAAGTACCAATGCCGAAGTGAGTGGTTAGGGTACTCATTGGTGAAAAGCTCTCTCCTGAGCGCACTTCACGAATTTGGATACCCCAGTCTCCGTAAATCTCAACACGGGCACCGATTCCATTTTTGTTTGAAACGATACCTTCAGTAACGATTTTAATCCAGTTATTATCATTACCATCGTTAAGCCATAAGGCATTATTCTTGATTACATCAAGGAAACCATCGTTATTGAAATCTCCGATTCCACCATCATCAAATGGCAGGTCAACTCCGGTAAAGGTCATATTGCCATTGTTGATATAGAGCTCACGATTTAACTCAGAGAAAATATCTACATAACCATCGTTATTGAAATCTCCAGAGCCATTTTCCCATGCTCCAAGGTCACTTGCATTGATGCCAGTGGTAGCGATGATATCTGTGAAGTTACCGTTACCATCATTCTCCATGAAACGATTTTGGAAGTCGTGGTTAACAATAAAGGCATCAAAATCACCATCATTGTCAAAATCTTCGAATACAGTTGACCATGATTGTGCATTATCAGCCATATTGATTTCTCCAGCTACCTCTGTGTAGGTACCATCGCCATTATTGCGATACATGAGATTGGTTCTTTCAGGGTCACCTGAAGTAGAACCCTGGCGGCATTTGGTAATGTAAAGGTCAGTATGAGAGTCATTATTATAATCGACCCACAAAGCTGCATAGTTGCCAGGCATATTGGCAGTTTGGATCAAATTCTGATCTTCAACCATATTGCCGGTACCATCATTAACATAAGGGTGTGACTGGTCTACATCGTGACAAACAAACGCATCAAGGATTCCATCATTATTGATATCAGCCATAGTTGAGCGCTGTGAGAAAATGTAGTCATTGATATACTGCTCTGTAAAACCGGTGCCATCACCATTGTTGATGAGGAATGAAACACGGTTTCCTGATCCGATCACCAGGTCATTGAGACCATCGGAGTTAAGATCACCTGCAGCCATACTCCATGACGGGTAATTCTGAAGGTTTTGAGCAAAATCATCTTGTAAAAAGGTGCCATCAGCTTGCTGATAGTCGATATAGATGTGTCCATTTGTTATCCGGACAACATCATCCAGGTAGTCTCCGTTCATATCGACTGCACAGTCTTCGTAACCGCCACCTGAAATGGGGTTGAGCAATGAACCGCTATTTGTAAATGTCACCTGGGCATTAGCCTGGTAAACAAAACAACAAACAGTCAATAAAAACGTAAGTAATTTGGAGAAATGTTTCATAACGATTATGTGTGTTTGGTTCGTATAATTCAATTTATCGACACAGATCAGGGCCTCTTACCACTATTATGGTATCTTAATTAGCGTACTGCTTTAACTACCTGATATCTGCCATCTTCTGATTCAAAGCAAAGTATATACACAGCTGTACTGCCGGGCAAAGATAACGTATAATCGCCACTCTGGCTTGTATATTTGCGAAACAACCGACCATCTTCACGGTAAATATAAAGGTCATGTTGCTTTTTTGACTTAATTATGATTTCAGAAGTCCCCGGCCGGACATTTAGCACTTCCACAAAGTCTTCATTAGCTTCAACTTCGAAAATGCTGGTTACCCCTTCCACTGTGACTTCATCTTGCTTGACCAACACCGGTGTTCTGTCAGCTTCCTGGAACATAGTGTGAAAGTCATTAATTTCCGGCGTATTTGTGGAAAACATTTCTGCCATCCAATCCGGAGGAGCGACCTGGTACCATACCCTGGCTGTCACTTCGATAGCTCCTGTGTAACCATTGGTCGGCACATTGTAGAACAAAATATCTTTACCAGTTCCTTCTACCCCATTATCTTCGTTGAAATTTGGATCATCTACAGCGAGTCCGGCAATCAATGTTGTGTCGTAGGTTGGATGTAATTTTGAAAATCCTTCTGGAGTTAATCGGTTATCTTTTAGTGGATGATGACCTCTTACCAATACAGTTGTTTTGTCTCCATTTACATCACCAATGACCAGTTCATAAATCTGAACCTCATCTTCTGAACGTATAACTTCGTAATGTGGTTCATAAGGCTGATTAATACCTTCGAGTTCAAAGTCATTATCCCACCCGCCTGAACGGAAAATAGTATCACCTTCTGTACCAGTGACCATGAACTCAACGAATATCCTGCGTGAAGGATAGCCCGAAGGAAATTTATGACCGGCAAGGTTGTGTAGCTCAAGTTCAAAAAAGGCAGTATCAGCAGTTCTTTCAAGGCTGGTCAGGTCGAGGTTGAGCGATTGGTTTTGCAGCATATCGTAGGTTGCTGCCAGGGTCGCATCGAAATCCGCTTCTGTTGCCGTGATCCCCAGTTCTTCTATCCTGTCTTTCATGAGTTCAAGCATGAAGGTATTGGCACCAGCAAATTCATGCAGGGAAAAAGGCGTCCGTGGTTCTGTTTCATATCCTGCAATTAGGAAGAACATACCTTTGGTGAGTTTTGGCATATGGCACCCTTGGCAAGTAATATTATCCAGGTCGTAACGGGAATTCAACCATTCGTGATAGGTTGCCTGCTCCACGAAGGTGTTGCCATCTGTATTTCCTGCAAAGTCAAAGGTTTCAGTGATCAGCGTGTGACAACCGGCACAGATACCTGCATCCTGGATATGCAGACTAAATTCTGGAGAGTAATTGGCTTCGCTGACCATGGGGCTTGCAAGAGGACTTTCAAAAGGCCCATAAGCGACCTGCAGCGTATCAAAATTAACATGTCCCGAATGTGTGAACCCAAGGTCTACAGTTGATTGCTGGTGACAAGCAAGGCAAGAAACGCCATCTAATGCTATGGAGTCATTAAGCAATTCAGCCATGGTGTATTCTGTAGCTCCTGCATGTAACGCAGCAAAATGGCCTAATGGGGCATGGCAGGAAGTACATTTGGTTTCTAAAACGGCCTGATGTTGGGGATATAAAGCCACTTCATGACTTACTTTCGCCCGCCAAAATGGATCTTTCGCCGAGTTAGCCATCATCGTAGCCCTCCAATCATCAACTACGTTTATATCATTTCCAAAAGGATCGACAGAAGCTATGCCTTCCGGGTCATATCCATGACATTCCACGCATTCTCCTGAACCAGCGAAAAGGCCATTGAATCCTTCAGGGAGAGAGTCAATCATATTTTCAAAAGTTTTCAACTCTTCCATTGTATGGAAACCCTGAAGACCATTGTTCGAACTAAATGGCAGATTACAGATAAAAGGAATGGTAAACAATACAATGCATACCATTATCTTCCGCTTATCTTTCATAGGAGAATTGTTTTTGCGTTATCTCTGATTTATCAAAAAGTTTGTGGGGGAAAGGCATAGTAGGGGGGATACGTGAAATTAAGAAATTGAATATAAATTCGAGGTTTTCACAAAAATATTGACCTTGTTTTGACAAACGCTATTTTGACTGGTTCTAAACAAGTTGATATCCCTTCTCTTATTTGATCTTTTGACCAGGCTCAAATTCTTCCGTAGAGACCAATTCGCCTTTTTGATATACCGAAATTTGCCTTACGGATCCATCATCATAAAAAAAGGTTTCTTCCCCTTGTTTTTTGTCCTGGTTGTAGGCGGTCGTGCTAATTAAGGTATCATCCATATACTCTTTAATGATTCCTTGTCTTTTATAGTTTACAAAAGGTACTTCTCTTCGAAGCACTGACATCACTGTTTCTGGTTGGAAAATATATATCCCGGTTCCATCTTTTAATAGTTGTCTTCCTTTCTCTGTCCAGTAATTTCTATATACCTGTACATCGTCGATAAACTCTGCCTCCAGCTTTTTCTTCTTATCTGGATAAAATTGCAAAAATGGGCCATTGGGATTGCCATTTACATAAGAAATTTCCTCTGCGAGGGTACCGTTTTCGTACCAAGTTTTTTGTACTCCATGTTTTTGGTTAAGGGCATTATATCTTTCCTCCCTGTCCTTCTTTCCAATTTCAAACCAATATTCCACAAGCACTCCCTCATCAGAAAAGGTTTCAGATAACCTGAGTTGACCGTTTGGGTACCAGGTCTTCTGATTGCCTTGCTGTTTGCCTTCCATCCAAGTTTGCTCAGTACATGGGGTCCCATCATCAAACCATGTTTTTACGATCCCATTAATTTGTCCTTTATCTAATGGAATCTGTTCCTTTAATTGACCGGACTCAAAATGAGTTTCCAAAATACCAGTGTACAGGGGATCAATTTCGTCACCATTTTTTGCTGTACAAAAATCCGAAGGATACGATTTAATGATTTTTTCGAAATTCAGCCTTGTTGCTGCTGCCGTTATGGCATACAGGCTATCTACTTCCGTAAATGCTTTTGCAGCAGTAAAGACTGACAGCCCTAAGGGGTCATCTTCTTTAGACTTTTTGTTTATCACCTTTTTTGAAATCTTATAGGCTTTGGTCAATAACTCCTCAAGTTCCTCATCACCTGTATGTTGCATACCTTTCTTAAGAAATGGATAATACTCTGATTGATTACTGGTGAAATAATTGGCAAATCCTCCCTTGTTCATGGCATCATCCATCATCCACCATAGATAAAGTGCTTTTTGATTTGGGGAAAATCGGCGAAAGGTTATCTCTGGCTGAATGGATATTCCTGCGAGGTTTTGGAGTGGCATAACGATCGCTCTAATCAGATCGAACCCTTTTAACCTGAAAAAATCTGCCTCTGCAATTTCTGGCCTGAAATGATCTGATTCATCGAATTGGCTAAAGACGTCATTTTTTTTCACCATATCATTTCTAATTATCAAAACACCAGCTATTCCGGCAAGGAAAAGCAGAAAAGACAATATGTACTTTCTGAAATTGATAGTTCAGGTGTTTATTTTTACTTCTTCAGACGCAGGAATGATGAAAAAGTCATTTTTGACTGATATCCAATTCGTTTTCAAGGAGCTCAAGCAATTCTGTGGCAGCATCCAAAGATTGCTTGTACATAACTCCTGATAATTGTTTAAACTTTTGATTGTGGGCCACAAGGTTAAGGAACACATCATCCTTCAATAATGCCCTAAATTCCGTTTTTTTCATTTCAGGCCCATAGTCTTGAAGGAATGGAAAATGGTTATTGAAATAAGGAATCATTTCTTCCATGACAAACTGTTTGTCTATTTCATTCCATTCCTCAGCAATTCGGTAAAATGAGGTATAAAGTTCGATAAGTTTGTACCTCAGATCGCGATTTTTTATCAACCTGGTGTTTCCCGATTCCTGGAGTTCTCGGTACCCGATATCAGTTTTCACAAATATGCTGTACGTCCTCAAGGTCGCCAAAAAGAAGGTAACACTATCTTCCTTGACCAGGATGCTATCATTGAGAAAAGAGCCATAATAACCATCAAATTTCTTTATCATCTTTTCTCCATGAATAAGTCGGGCGGTATCTACCTGGAGGTTTTCGTAAATCGTTTGTAATGAATCTTTCTCAATATTTCGATTCCCGATGTTGGTCCGCCATTCGTTAACGAGAAATGAAAGTGTAATACCCAAAATTATCACCATCAACTCAACAAGGTAAGACCTCCATTTTTTCATTTGAAACCAGTTAGTTTAGCGAAGAATAACGACTTTCTGCATAGACAAGCCTTGAACTGAGAGAAAGTACACACCATTGTCCAATGGCGAGATATCGATTTCTACCTTTCGGGAAAACTGAATCTGGCTTTCAAAGACCTTCCTGCCGGGAGCATCAAATATCTTAAGTTGGCCTGATATTTCTTTTGGGAACTCAACAATTAGCCAGTTAATCGCAGGATTGGGATATACAATAAAGTATTTTTCATCTGGTTCCATCACTGAGGTGGTGACCGGACAATCAATATCTTCGGGGTTAATTTCGATCGGTAGGCCAGGGGTTAAATCCTTTCCGGTTAAACCGGGAAAATCGGGACTATATCGGTAACAGCGGAAAACAGAATTATCCTGGCCTGGTCCGGAAGGTATGGGATTACCCTGTGTAACGATACCTCCACCCGACGCCGGATTGACATATTCCCAAACGGTATTACCCTGGCTATCAACTTCCACGAAACGACCATCAGAAGATTCACAAAGCAGGATATTGCCATTTGGAAGCACCTGGGCATTCCCCATGTACGGTGTATAGAAATCTGACGGATTTGGGGCAATAAACGTTGTTAGTGACTCTGTTGGACCGAAAGGCTCCTGACCGATAATAATATAATTGCCATCATTATCTACAGGTGGATCCACAACTTCAACTGTAGAAAAATCTGGCCCTACCTGACCAAAACCATTGTTGAATACCATGAACTTGCCACCATTCTCTAATCCTTCAGGAATCCATGAGGCGTCATGTTGCTTAAACAACATTCGGTCATCTTCGTCTCCCCTATCGTAAACTTCAGGGTTGCCCCAACGGTATAATATATCGCCGCCTTTTCCGGAATTACCACCAGTATGCCCGGCAGCTTCTTCGGTGGTAGTACTATGATCAATGACATAAAACTCATCATTAAACCTGGAACTGATCACGATCTGATCGAGTACCGGGTTATATTCAATACTATTACAGTGCAACCAGTCTGCGCCGCTGTTACCCGGATGATAATTGATATCCAATAATTCTGGGTGATCTGCCACTATCCCATAGTTATCTTTGGTTGGGTCGTATTCCTGAACGAGATGATCCCAGATATGCCACTTCCAAACGATGGTCCCACTATCCTGTCCCACTGGTTCAACTTCTACGATATGGACTGGGTATATCCCAATAGGCGTTACAACGCTGGGGTTACGACCTGCCTGAATGGCTTCTTCCATTGTCTTTGTCTCCCAAGCCAATATCAGGACATTGCCATTAGGCATATAGGCTACATCGTGATGCTGCATTGTGGAATCACTATTATACCAATACTCCCAAAGCACATTACTATCCCAGTCTAAAATCTGGATAATTCCACCATAGCCGCCTGCATTTACGACAGGTAATTCAGGCACTCTGCTTGCTTTCAATAAATGTCCGTTTTCAAGAAGGTAGGCCGAATTACCCGGGGTATAGTCACTTTCCCATTCATGGACAAGGTTTCCACAATGATCAATCAGATAAGTAGTGGTGGTTCGAATTGGGGCAAACAAGGTATAACCTTCATAAGAATCAGGAGACACCGAAAAAAGCCCAACAGTTTGATCCTGAGCACAGATCAATGCTGGAAAAATTAATAGACAAATAAAAAACAGCTTTTTCATTGAGTCTTGCAATTTAAGAGTTTGTTTTCAAATAATCTTCGGTCAATTGATAGATATATTTCAATTGCTTTTGATTATTTTCATCGGGTATGAAAGTTGCCGAATTAAAAGACAACAACAATTTTTACCTCCTTTTAGAATTAAATCACAAAGAGATTCTTCCATTTATTATGGAAGAATTGAGACGCAAGACCATTACCACTTTTGTTTTTAAGGGGAGCTGTGTCATCCTTTTGCTGTTATACGCAGTGGCCTTATATTTTTATATCAGCAGTGGTGCAATCGGGTTTGCGGAAAGTATCGCTTTTTGGTGCATAGGGGTATTTTTGGGAACTACAGCCATTATTCCTTTCCATGAGTGGCTCCACGGCATCGCTTATAAATTAGTAGGGGCGCCCAAAGTTTCTTACAGGGGAAGTTTTAAACAAATGATGTTTTATGCTGCAGCGGATCAGTTTGTAATAGGGATGAATAGTTTCAGGTTTGTTGCATTGACCCCGTTTGTCGTCATTTCAGCCCTTTTGATAGCTGGATATTTTCACAGTGGATATGCATTAAAGTTTGGCATCCTCGGCTTTTTGATATCACACACAATAGCTTGTGCTGGTGACTTCGGGTTACTAAGTTATATTGAAACCCAACATGATAAAACCTTGTACACCTACGATGATATGGAAAACGAGGTATCATATGTATATGCGGTCAAAGAGCCACCACCAGAAGCATAGGCCTGATTAAAAAAGCTTCATCTGAGGGTTTTTCACCCATTCGTACTGAGAGGTATCCAGGGAAGGTCCCTGATCATTATCAAAGTATTTCTTTTTGGCGAGCTGAAATTGGGATTTGATGATTTCGGCTATATTGCCTTCACCGCTCATGCGCGTTCCGAAACGACTGTCTTTGACCTCACCGCCGTGTACTGACCTAATTTTATTCATTACTTTTTCCGCACGGTCAGGCATCGTTTTGTTTATCCAGTCTTCAAAGATTTCGGCTACATCTCCATTTAATCTTACCATCGTGTAATTCATCGAGTAAGCGCCTAACGATGATACCTTTTCAGCCATACCAAGGATTTCGTGATCGTTGAGGCCAGGAATGATCGGGGCCATCATTACACTCACCGGGATACCATGGCTGGCCAAGGTTTGAACCGTTTTTAGTCTTCTGAAAACCGAAGCAGTTCTCGGTTCGAGTATCTGTCGTAATGGCTCGTTCAGGGTCGTGATAGATATGGCTACTCTGACCAGGTTTTTTTCTGCCAGAGGTTTGAGTATATCAAGATCGCGGAGGATTAGACTATTCTTGGTAATGATCCCAACCGGATGTCTGTATTTCAACAAGATCTCCAGCATTTGCCTGGTCAGTTCGTATTCCTTTTCTGCTGGCTGATAGCAATCGGTATTGCCTGAAAGCATAATCGGGGTTGCCTTCCATGCTCTCGACCTTAACTTAGATTCGAGCAGCCTCGGGGCATCTTTTTTGACGAGAATCTTTTGTTCGAAATCGAGTCCTGCGCTATAACCCCAATAGGTATGTGTATTGCGTGCATAACAATAAACACAACCATGTTCACATCCCTGGTACGGATTCATTGAGAAATCCATTGGGATGTCAGGGCTATCTACCTTGTTTACAATTGATTTTGGTTTGACATCGATAAACTGCGTCTTCAGTTTTCTGTCTTCACCCAAGGAAGGTATTGGGTCTTTGTCGTAAATAACGTCGGAAAACGGGTTGGCGGTGTTGATCTGGGCACCTCGGCCGTTCAGAAAATTTGAAGGTTTTTTCATGTCAGAAAGAAGCGATTGTTAGAAGCGCTTACTGACAAATATAAACCAAATTAGATTAAGTTAAAACAAAATTGTTCAATTAATTTGTTTTAAAAATTAGAGTTTAACAATTTTTTGGGTTATAACCTGATGAGGAAAAACAATATTGAGCAAATAAATGCCCTTGGGGAACCCATTTAAGTCAATTGTTTTATGTTGTCTGCTTAACGGTAGAGTTCGAATGATTTTTCCGTGAACATCATAAATCTCAACGGCCTTTATGGTATGGATAGGAGATGCAGATTCCACGGTGATCTGACCAAAAGTTGGGTTCGGGTATACAATGACCTCATAACTTTGTGTATCAGCGGAATGGGTGTTTACCAAACCACAGTTTATATCTCCGGGCAATTGCTGAACGGCCCTTGCTCTTCGACTATTGGCTCCATCAATTGAAACTGCCGATACGGAAAACCAATTTTCTGACTGGCTGAAATTTCCGGTAAGGGAAAAAGGAGGAGAAGTGGTTTCAGCAATTTCCTCCATATACTTATCGCCAAGCCTATAAATCTTGTAAACAGCGGCATCAGCTACAGCGTCCCAATTCAAAACCAGTGAATCTGCGCAAATCGTTGGAATATGCAATCCGTTGGGTTCACTAAAAATGTGAAATGTGTTAAGCGGATAATGTTCCTGTATCCCCCTTTTTATCCGTAACCGTCCCCAGGTGGTTGTGTGATCCGGCACTACCCAATCGTACCATTTTTCTGTAATTGAAAGGCCTACTGGTTCCCATGGATTACCATCACCAAAACTAATATGAAGATCAAATGACCCCTCCCCGTATGCATCCCAATGCACTCTGACCGTATCACCAGGAGAAAAGGACTCTCCTCCCTGCGGAAATGTCATATTGATTTGATCAAGAACTAATTCATAGGTGACAAAAAACTTTTGTGTACCTGACGGGATATCACTGCCAACTACGCTAAGCGTATAATTCCCTGGCAAGGGATCAATGATTGTTACCTGTTCTACATTATTCAGCGTATCGACACCTGGAGCAGCAGGTAATTCCAATAAACCGGAATCGGGTTCTGACCTCAACACCAGAGGTAAATGAATAGTACCATCAGGCCCAATAACTCTCAGGTCGAGATCATTAACCAGCGTCTTATTGGTAAATGCCTCAGCCTCCCGGTCGGTCCAGTAAAGCAAAACTTTGAATTCAGCCTGATTGCCAGACAAGGTGAGGGGGAAACTAATGGTCCCACCTGGTGAACTTGTATGCTCAAACCATCTGAAATTCTCAATAGCATTCAACGCTTTTCGGGCATTAACCCTACCAAAACCATATCGATAATCCGGTCCGGGTGTGCCAAGATCATCGGCAGAATTAAGTAGACAAGCACGAACAAGTCCAGCATTGGTGAAAGGAATATTCTGATTTTCAAATACGGCCTGATAAAGTTGAGCAATTACACCTGCAACAGCAGGAGCAGCCGCAGAAGTTCCACCGAATAGGCCATAGTCATTACCTGCGATTGGAGAGAATTGCCCATCACCCATCGCAACAATATCAGGTTTTAATCGTCCATCTGTTGTAGGTCCACGGCTACTTGTTGGTACCAGGTTGTCAGCATTATCGACATTTCCGACTACGATAGCATTCTTGGCCATTTTGACCCCGCCTGTAATAGTTCCCCATCCTAACCCGGCTCCATAACCGCATTCTTCCAAACCGGAATTACCAGCAGAAAACACATGCGTAAGGGTAGGTTTTTGCCTCAATTGCTGATCCGCCAGCCTGGCGAGAAAGGTATACCCATCATTACAACCATCGCCTGTTGAGGCAGAAGTAATTCTTACGCCATAAAAATTAAAAAGATCAGAAGCGTCCCATATGACTTCGAGTCCATTTTTGACCAATAACCCGGCTCCAGGAGCAACCCCTTCCCGTAAAGGGTCAAGGTTTCCAGCACCTATCAGGGTGCCTGCGACCTGATCTCCATGATCTGAAACATCGCCATTAACAAGGCTTTGATCCAATCTGCCCATAAAATCGATATGCGGTCCGATTAACCCCTCATCACCAATGGCAATGGTGACGCCTTCACCGGTATACTGGTGGCCACCAAGGAAATTTTGTTTGAGGTAATTGGCCCTTATGGCTGCATTCGACGGTTGATCTTCAGGTATAACTGGTAAATAGCCTATAGGTTGACATAACAAATAGATGCCTAAGAAAATGAGGCTGTTAAAAAAGCCGAATTTTTTGATTTGATCAAACAATTGCTGATTATTGTAGAACACTAATTTACTGCCATTTTACCAATGAGAAAAAATATTTCATCGGGTGCTCCATGGGAAGACATCGTCGGGTACTCACGCGCAGTCAGGATTGGCAATATCATCGAGGTCTCAGGAACCACAGCTATGGATGGTGACCAGCTGATAGGAAAGGGTGATCCATACCAACAAGCCATCTTCATATTTGAGAAGATCGAAAAAGCACTTCAGGAAGCGGGAGCCACGTTAGGCGACGTTATCAGAACACGTATGTATGTCACCGATATCACCCACTGGGAAGCTATCGGGAAGGCTCATGGCGCATTTTTTAAGACTGTCAAGCCAGCTGCGACGATGGTCGAGGTTTCCAGGTTAATCGACGATGAACTTTTGCTTGAAGTCGAGGTGTCTGCTGTTGTCTGATCGACAATTAGTTATTCGTCTTCTATCCTGACGTTCAAACTAAATTCGCCTCCGCCTTTGAATGACTCGACAAGCACGAAATATTCGCCTGGCGTTGCTCCTTCGATAATGATATTTTCGTTCGAACCTTCCGCTTTACTGACATGATCGAAATCTCTGCGTGTAGGCTGACTACCTTTTTTGACGAAGACGTCGAAATCAGTATTGCCTTCAGGCCCGTCGAGTTTGATAGATATTTTTTTCTTTTTGACAGAAAATCTAAACATCCGCTTCTGCTTATTCTCAAGGTTGCCCCTGAAGTTGCGAGTTTGTGCTGAAAAGCCAGAGTTTTTGACTTCTTTACCCAATGCCATCCTCACTGCATTAGCGGCGTTGACTCTGCCAAAGCCATATTTTATAGAATGACCATTTTGGTCATACTCATTTGGACCTCCAATCTTATCGGCAGTGGACTCCAAGATATCTTTGACTTCCTTAGCTGTTAAATTGCGATTAGCCGAAAGGATAAGTGCACACACTCCAGCCACAAGCGGGCAAGATGCAGATGTACCTTCAAACCTTGAATAGTAAATACCTTCCACTTTACCACCTTCACGCTCAATGCCATCTGAGCCAACAAATTTGCCGACATCAGCGGTCACCATTTTAGCATTGCCAAACCCACCGGGACCCACAACACTAAGGCTGCCAGACCGATTAGAGTACGCAGGATAAGTATCCATACCTGTTGACGCTCCAACACAAATGATATTAGGGTGTGTAGGGAATTCTCCGTCTTCGAGTTCTCGAGCTTCATTACCTGAAGCCATACAAAAAACAAGGCCTTTCCCTCCCCTGCCTTTTTCAATAAACTTTTTTATCAGGTCAAAGGTCGCACGTTTCATTTTTCTGTGAGGAAGCCCCATGCTACAACTAATGACATCGGCACCATTGTCAATGGCATGTTTAAACATTCTTTCAAGATCGAAATCTTCAAGACTAAATGTTCGAATAGGCATAAAACGAGCGTTAGGTGCTACCCCTACTACCCCTTGTCCATTATTTGCTGCCGTGGCAATACCTGCGCACATAGTGCCATGGGCATCGTTAATGCGCATAAGGAACTCCTCTAATGCTCCACTACTATTTGGGGTCGGGAACATATCTTTAGGAGAAGTGATTTTTCCTGCAAAATCAGGGTGTTTAATATCGAATCCATCATCCCAGACGGATAATACGATCTGGTCAGACCCCATATTGCCGAGCACTTCCCATGCTTCCACAACTTTGGCATCTGCGCCTTTAATGAGGTCGGTTGAATCTCCAGTAACTGGGTTTTTTCCAAGGTTTTCAAGGTACCATTGCTGTTTAAAAAACTCATCACTTGGAAGCGTCAATGAATATTTGGTCAATGGTTTGAAGGAAGGCCTGTTTTTCATAAAAACATGTTTTATTGGGGTATTGAAAGAAAAGAATAATACTGAAATATAACTAGATTTTCTTTGAAACAGTGGACCTCAAACATCTAAGTGTCAGATTATTTCTTAGCAACCAGCACCATTTCATACTCCTTGGTCAGATTTTCGATTTTCAAAATAAGCGAATCCTGGGAAAGGTATACGACCTGCCATGCCTTTTCAAATCCATCGGAAGGACTTAGGTAAAGAACGCCCATTTTATTGGTACGGAATGTCCCATTCTGATCGTTGCCGACAACATCGGTATAACTAAAGGTTCCATCTGCTCTAAGATCCAACCGAACAGGTTCGGGGTCAAGCTCAGACGGAGCACCATTAAACAGTATGGACTGCCCTTTCCAACCATTGGTTAACAAATCACGGTTGATAGGATTACACGATACCAGAAAAAGTATTGAAAGGATTGAGAAAATTTTGATTGCCTTCATTATTTTTTTACATAAAAATAAGAGCTGGTGTGGATTTTGCAAAGAGTGTTATTTTTGTCAAAACTTAAGATAATGCCAGCCAAACATTTTTGGATATTTTTTCTCGCTTCCTTTTTTCTCGCTTTCAACTCATCTGCCCAGGAAAAGCTACCGGATTATGATCAGGACCACTTTTCTTCATTCCCTTCATATTTTGAGGTTTTGAATTATGCAGCAAAAGCCAATTCTGCTATTCTTTCTGCCCCTGAACATCAGTATAAGTTTGAAAAACGCTACACTGGCTGGTACTTAAGTGAATACGAGGGCTGGCTTGACATCATTGAATCGTCGTCAGAGCTTTTATGGTCAGCCGAGACTCGGTCATTTGCTGATCAATCAATCGTTGACAAGGCTTCTCCCTCAAATGTAGACAGATTTCTGGAGCGAAAAATAAACCAATACAAAAGCAAATATTTCGATCATTGCCCGGTTTACGAGTATCCGGGTTACAACGAAGACCTTATCTTATTATTAGAAGATGAAAAAGACCTGACAGCCGGATGTATGGATTGTTATGCAAGAGCTCTTTCGGAAAAGGCCACTAACATGCTTCATCCTTACCAACTTTCGGCTAGTGCCAGCTATAACAAATACGATTCAACTTTAGTAGAAAGCGATCTGCCGGAAGACCTTGTATTCAGTTATATGGAAGCCGCTGACAATGCGCTCGAAGCATTCAGAAGATTAGTGGAAAAATATCCTGATTATGAAACCATAGTCGGTAGCATCAAGCATAAATACCATAACGAGATCATTGCTGTATTTTACAATCTCAGCTTTTCGGGGAGACGGGATATGGCTTCAAAATACCTGCCTGATGGCCTTTTCGATGAACCAATTCTTGATTTTTCCAGAAATACGCTTATGTCCTGCCCGCCCAATGCCATCCTCTTTACCTGGGGAGACAGTGACACATATCCGTTGGTATATCTCCAGGAAAATGCCGGGTACAGGACTGATGTAACCATTGTTAATAATAATCTGATCAATATTGGGAAATATATCAATTACATTACCACTTTATTAGGTGAAGAACGAAATATTGACCTTACGCTCCCGATCGACCGATATAAGCTGGACAATAACAATGTTTTACGCGTTGACCCGGGCATGAACAATCCTTCAAGTACCATAACGGACTATTTCGAAGCATTAAGAGATCATCCATCGAGGTTTATAATGACCAATGATGACCAGAGGTGGACCACAATCCCTTTCAAGACTTTCTCGATTCCGATTGAAGATATTCGAGGCAATGAGTCTCCAAAAATTAATGGCAGTATTCGTCAAAGTTTTTTAATGAAAAACCATTTATTTACCCTTGACTTATTGGTCACCAATAAAGGGAAAAGACCAATTTGTTACACACTTTCTTTCAGAGGATCGAAAGATCTAGGCTTTGACCGATACCGCAAAATTGAAGGGTTTACGATGCGACTTACAGCAAATCAGAAGGCGTTAAAATTGGTGCCCATGGACCTTGACAAGGTGCTTTTAAACACGTATACATTCCCAAGGATTTCCAAGAAACTAGCTTCAAGAGGAGAATACAGGTTTTACTCTGGCAATGGGTTATATCTCTTCTATCTACTCTTGAATGGATACCTTCAGGAAGAAAAATATGATGATTTCTTCCGGGTTTATGATGCCATGAACCTTAATATGCCTCACGAAATATATCCTTATGAGCGCTTTCATCTGATATTTTCACAATTATTATTGGATGCAGGTGATAAATCAAAGGCCAGAGCACATTTGGATGCACTCACCAACGATTTCATTGAAAAGTTTGAATTCTATGGTACCATTAAGTACTCCGAATTAGTTACCCGACAAAAAGAAGTTTCCAAACAAATCGAAACTATGAAGGAGTTGCTTCGCTTTTCTGGTGACTTCTTCGACATGGCTGTATTTGAAGAAATCGAATCCAAGTTAAGGCCTGTTTTAATTGAATGGGAAAACAAATAATCATGATTAGCAAAACCCAAAAACTATGTTCCGTTTTCGGGATCGAAATTGCGGTTTTGCTCTTTCTCATTACTGCGGCATTGCTTTTTAAAAACAACCAGGAAGCACCGCCAGTATTTCGTATTATTCCTGGTATTTATGATCAGAATCTATTAATAGCTTTTGACCCATCAACTTCCGAGTTCAGCGGACTTTACAGTACCATAGATAGTTGTGATGTTTACTTTGTTGGAAAATTAACTGCCAATAAGGTAAATGTTGTGGCTTGGGAACACGGAGGCAGCAGAAAGATCAAGAAACTTGGGATTTTTAGATTGCTAGATGATGGCCACTTTACCATCCAATTGGAAGAACGACCTCATTTTTGTTATGCCAATAACACGTTGATTAGGGAGGAAGGAGATAGTTTTCAAATCAGAGAAGAACAACCGTGGCAAAGGCTCCGCTCAATAAGAACCCCATTAACGCCAATTTACGCTCGACCTGACACCAACTCCAACCAGATCACAACGTTAGAAAGGTATGATCTCGTAAAGGTCATCGAAAAAGACCTATTCTGGTTAAAAGTCCGACATGGGTCGCATGACCACGCCGAGGGATGGGTCAGGATAGTCGACCTGTTCCGGTTTCCCGGTTAATAAAATGCAAGTCTTTAAGTTGGAAAAATGAAATAACTCATTCCGATAAACACCACTGAACCCGCCAGGAATCCTGCAAAAGCCAGCCATGCGATATTCTTCAGGTACCAGATAAAGTCAATTCTTTCCATACCCATTGCAGCAACACCAGCAGCAGAACCGATGATCAACATCGAGCCTCCTGTACCTGCAGCATAAGCAATAAAATGCCAGAGCTTAGAATCCATTGGCTCGGTATACATGCCCATGGAAGCAGCCACAAGCGGAACATTATCAATTACCGCTGAGAATGCACCCAGCAGCATTACGACAATATCCTGATTGGGAATGGCGTTTTGTAGTCCTTCAGCAAGGAATTTGAGGAGACCTTCTTGTTGCCCATTAGCCCCCATAATTGCAATGGATTCCAATGCTGCAACAGCAACAAGGATTCCGAGGAAGAATAGAATGCTTGACATTTCAATTCTTGACAAAGCGTGGTGAGCAGAGTACATGGCTCTCCTTGACTCATGGAAATCCTCTTCAGGATGAATATATTCAGACACAAGCCATACTATACCTAAACTCAGCATCATACCGACGTATGGTGGGAGGCCTGTTACAATTTTAAATACAGGTACGAAGATTAAAGCTCCTACACCTACAAAAAGCATTATCTGGCTACTTAGCAGCTTCTCCTGTTGACGCGATGACTCTTGATCAATTTCAGCCAGGGTGATTTCGCCCTTGAAAGCTTTTAGATAAGAGGCAATGAACGCCGGTACAGCAATACATACAATGGAAGGAATTACCAGGGCAACAATCAGTCCCTGTGTAGAAACCTTTTCACCGATCCATAACATTGTTGTAGTAACATCGCCTATAGGCGACCATGCGCCACCTGCATTCGCCGCTATAACACCCATGGAGACAAACCATAATCTCTCCATTTTGTCAGGAACCAATCGACGAAGCAGCGATACCAAAACGATTGTCGCCGCAAGGTTATCCAAGGTAGCAGACAAGAAGAATGCGAGGATACAGATCATCCACATCATTCGGGTCTTACTGGTAGTTTGAATCCGGTTCGTTATTACTGCAAACCCTTTATGAAGGTCTACCAACTCTACGATGGTCATCGCACCAAGAAGGAAGAATAAAATCTCTGCTACTTTTCCAATATGGTGCAACAAGACATCTTTCATCTTGCCAACCTTATGATGATGGTCTATCACATCAAGATCGCCCATAGCAATTAGAGCCCAACATAGGGCACCCATGATAAGTGCAGGAACAGTTTTATCCAATTTGAGCGGATGCTCGAAAACAATGGTTAAATATCCAAGGATAAAAATGACGATAACAGCAGTAATCACAATAGAAGGTTTTAATAGAGAAGCAAAAATGCAGGTTTTAAAAACCTGCGAAAATTATAAACCAAATGTAAGAATTTTAATTTTGAATTAGTCCTCAACCAGTTAAAAACCCTATTTTTGTATTTTCATAATAACCAAAACTTAAAGTTAAGAGGTAGAAATTTGAGTGAAATCATTTTAAGTATCAACGGCGTCGACCTGGTAGACTTTTACGGAGAAAAGGATGTCAAGCTGAACCTGGTCCGAAACGCCTTCCCGAATGTCAAGATTACTTCCAGAGGAAATACAATCAAACTTTCAGGTAAAAAACCAGACACCCAGCGTTGTAAAGAAAAGATCGAAATGATGGTCCGACTTTTGAAGGACCACGAAAGGATGACTAAACAAGATGTAGAAGAGATACTTGGCAACCAGAATCCTTTCGCTAATCATATCAGCAAAAAAGATAATGGTAATGCCATCGTTTATGGTCGCAATGGCAGACCAATCAAAGCCCGGACGCGGAACCAGAAAAAACTGGTTGAGCTTTCTGAGCTGAATGATATTGTTTTTGCGGTTGGTCCAGCTGGTACTGGTAAGACCTATACTGCGGTGGCCCTTGCTGTCAGAGCACTGAAAAATAAGATCGTCCGTAAAATCATTCTTACCCGTCCCGCAGTAGAAGCAGGAGAAAGCCTTGGTTTTCTACCTGGTGACCTGAAGGAAAAGATCGACCCATACCTGAGGCCGCTTTACGATGCACTTGATGATATGGTGCCCCTAGAAAAACTTGATCATTTTATTACAAATCGGGTCATCGAAGTAGCACCTTTAGCTTATATGCGTGGTCGTACACTCGATAATGCATTTATCATTTTGGATGAAGCGCAAAATGCCACGGTTACCCAACTAAAGATGTTTCTCACCCGTATCGGCCCTTCAGCCAAGTGTATTGTAACGGGTGACCTGACTCAAATTGACCTGCCCCGACACCAAAGGTCAGGCCTTGCTCGCAGTCTTGATACCCTGAAGGATATCAATGGCATTGGCGTTACTTTCCTCACTGCAGAGGATGTAGTACGACACCGCCTCGTCAAATCCATCATCAAAGCTTTTGACAAAATGGCAGATGAAGACAAGACCGCTCGTGAGGAGAAAAAAGCCAGGAAGATTGACTCAGAGTCTGATAATAGTTAATTTGAAGGTTAGTTTCTTCTTTCCTGAAAGAAAAGAGAGGACAACATATTATTATGTTTGAAGATTATTTTATTCCAAGGCAGGCGGATGATGAAGTGGAATTCATGCCTATATTTTCGGTAGATGAGGGAGAAGACTTCCAACCTAATGAAGCTTTCCCCGACATTTTGCCTCTATTGGCGTTAAAAAACACGGTACTCTTTCCGGGCATTATTATTCCAATTACTATTGCCAGGGAAAAGTCTGTTAAGGCGGTACAGAAAGCCTATGATGAAGACCGCTTAATCGGTGTTGTCTCACAAAAAGACGTCGATGTAGAAGACCCTGTCCTTGAAGACCTGTATAGCGTAGGCACCATTGCCAAAGTTATTAAACTGCTCAGGCTGCCTGACGGTAATTCGACCGCCATTCTGCAAGGCAGAAAACGTTTCGAACTCAGCCAGATCATCAGAATGGAGCCTTTCATAATGGGGCATATCACCCCGCTGGAAGATATTGAACCCAAAAATGAAAAGGCTTTCGAAGCTATCATTGCCTCCATTCGTGATATGGCTTTCAAGATCATCCGGCTTTCGCCAAATATTCCGACTGAAGCCTCCGTGGTCTTGAAGAATATCAACAACAAACGCTTTTTCCTGAATTTTATCGCTTCAAATCTTAATGTCAAGATCGCTTCCAAACAATCTATTCTTGAGATAAACGAGATGGACCGCAGAGCCGAAACCATCCTTTCTCAAATGGACAGCGAACTGCAGATGCTCGAATTGCGCGATCAGATTGAAAGCAAGGTGAGGACAGACCTCGAAAAGCAACAGCGGGACTACTTCCTCAACCAGCAACTCAAAACCATTCAAGAAGAGCTTGGGCAAAATTCTAATGAACAGGAATTAGAAAATCTTGCGATCAGGGCAAAGAAGAAGAAATGGAGTAAGGAAGTCAATGATGCTTTCCTCAAGGAGTTGAACAAGGTACGCCGCATGAATCCCGCTGTAGCGGAATATTCAGTGTATGTCAATTACCTTGAACTCATGCTCGACCTCCCTTGGAACGAGTACACCAAGGACAATTTTGACCTAAAAAAGGCCAAAAAAATATTGGATAACGACCATTGCGGACTTGAGAAAGTGAAAGACCGGATCCTCGAACATTTAGCCGTTCTCAAGTTAAAGGGGAATATGAAAGCCCCGATTATCTGCCTTGTTGGTCCTCCCGGCGTAGGCAAAACATCACTCGGGAAATCCATCGCATCAGCACTTAAGCGCAAATACATAAGAATGTCATTGGGCGGCCTTCATGATGAATCCGAAATCCGTGGGCATCGTAAGACCTATATCGGTGCCATGCCAGGCCGGATCATCCAGTCGATAAAAAAAGCAAAGTCGTCTAATCCTGTTTTCATTCTTGATGAGATTGACAAGGTTGGTAAAGATTTCAGGGGAGACCCTTCGTCTGCTTTACTGGAGGTATTGGACCCTGAGCAAAATGGTACATTCCACGACAATTACCTTGAATTGGAATATGACCTTTCAAAGGTAATGTTTATCGCAACAGCCAATTCGCTTTCTACTATTCAACCAGCCTTGCTTGACAGGATGGAGATAATCCCGGTTAGTGGTTATTCGATTGAAGAAAAAGTAGATATCGCAAAAAAACATTTGTTGCCTGACCAAAGAAAGGAACATGGCCTGACTGCCAAAATGGTCAAGATCAAACCTGAGATCATAACACGCATCATCCAGGATTATACGCGTGAATCCGGTGTCAGGGAACTCAATCGCCGTATTGCGGGTGTCTTGCGTGGTGTTGCCAAAAAGGTAGCCATGGAAGAAAAGTACAATATTACCGTCAAGGAAAAAGATCTGTACGAGTACCTCGGCCCTACGGTCTATAATAATGACCTATACCAGGAAACTCAGACACCTGGTGTTGCTGTTGGGCTGGCCTGGACTAAAGTTGGCGGTGACATCTTATTTGTAGAAGCCAGCCTGAGTAACGGAAAAGGCAACCTTACCCTTACGGGAAATCTGGGCGAAGTTATGAAAGAATCGGCAACGACCGCCCTGAGTTACCTAAAAGCACATTGTGAAAGCATTGGGATTGACCCCGAGTTGTTTGACCATAAAAGCGTGCATGTACATGTACCAGCAGGAGCTATTCCGAAAGATGGGCCTTCGGCGGGGATTACAATGCTTACAGCATTAGCTTCAGCTTATACAGGTTTCCCAATAAAGGCATTCATGGCTATGACAGGAGAAATCACCTTACGTGGTAAAGTCTTGCCTGTCGGTGGCATAAAAGAAAAGATACTCGCTGCCAACCGTTCGGGAATAAAGGAAATAATTCTTTGCAAAAGCAATGAAAAGGACATTTTGGAAATCAAGCCCAGCTACATTGAAGGTATGACCTTCCACTATGTCGATACCATGGAAGAAGTTTTGAAGCTCGCTTTGATCGAAGACTTTTAAAGGATTTGTTGTTAAACCTTTGTTAACGAATCCTGTAATTTTAAACGCAGCATTGTTTTTGTCCGTTATAACTGAAGTTGTATGGAACAGAGGGGCTGGAAGCCGATTTTGACCAGTGTAGTTTGTAAAGATTCAAGCATTGGTCTACATTTGCATCAATAAAACCTGTAAACGTGAAATACTTTCTCTTCATTTTCGCCTTTTTATCAATCAGTTCAGTTGCTTTCGGGCAAGATGATGACCTCGTCCAGGTAACAGGTATCGTAATGACTTCTGACAGCCTTCGCGGCATTCCTTATGCAACTGTTGCCATAAAAGGTACATCGAGAGGGTCTTTCGCTAATTTTGACGGTTTCTTTTCACTTGTGGCGCGAAAAGGTGATGTGCTTCAATTTGTTTCACTTGGTTTTAAAGACATAGAATACACTATTCCTGAAGATACTAAAGGTAACAGGTTGACCATCGTCCAATTAATGACTGCAGATGTCCTTAATCTGCCTGAAACCATTGTTTTCCCCTGGCCAAGCCGTGAACATTTTCGCCTTGAATTCCTGGCGATGGACGTCAGTAATGCCTTTGAAGAAACCGCCCAGGCCAACCTCGCACAGGAGCGGTTAAATGATATTTCTGAAGTAATGGTTATGGATGGAAATGAGAACAGTGATTTCTTTCTGCGGCAGCAGGCTAAAAATTACTACCATTATGGTCAGGCGCCTCCACAGCATATCTTCAATGCGTTTGCCTGGGCTGAGTTTATTAAGGCCTGGCAAAGAGGTGATTTTAAAAAGAAAAAAGACTAATCAGGGTTTCGCCTGATGATCCTCAAGCTCATTCATACTTTACCCTTCCTGAGAAGACTTTACGTTACCCGTTTAGGTCCTAAATGGGTTGATGGGAAAATAAGTCCGTTTATAGAATTCCTGAAATCAGAAGATAAGATTCTTGATATTGGCTCTGGCGGTGGTTTGGTCACCAAAACACTTAGAATGAAAGGGTTTAACACCACACCTCTTGATATTGCAGACCTCAGTTATTCGGATGATGTGAAACCTGTGGTATATAATGGAAGGGATATGCCTTTTGAGGACAATCAATTTGATCTGGCACTTCTATTAACGATACTTCATCATACAGAAAATCCAGAAGCCATCTTAAAAGAGACCTGCCGGGTTGCTAAACGCATTGTGATCATAGAAGACATCTACGACTCCAGCATCCAAAAGTATCTCACCTTGGCCACAGACCGATTTGTAAACTGGGGGTTTTCCCCCTGTCCCCATACCAATAAAAATGATGAAGGGTGGAGGTCCTTATTTCAAAAGCTAAATTTAGAACTCAATTCCGTCAGTTATCATAATGTGTTTGGGTTGTATAAACAAGCTGTTTATCATTTGGTAAAATAGGAGAAAGATAAAATAGTTGGTTTTATATTGTCTGGTTGGGTTAACTATTAAAGATTTAGTTATTCTTTTTATTTTTTTTCTTTGATTTCTTGCTTTCCTGCAATTGTAATACGTGATCAACTGCTGAAGGCATCCTGATACCAGGAATACGTGGCGTACTTGAGAATGAAGGAACTACAGCTTCTTCTTCAACGACTTCTTCTGCAACTTCTTCAATGGCCTTTTCTTCAACTACTTTTGTTTCTGCTACAACTGCTTCTTTGACCTCAACTACTTCCTCTTTAATTTCAGCAGGTTTCTCAACGACTTCTTCTTTAAATACAGGCGCCGAAATAACTGCTTCTTCAAATACCTCTTCGGTAATATCCTCTGCCATTTCCTCTTTTGTCTCAACAGGTATATCAACAACTTCTTCTTTAAATACAGGAGTGGTTAATGCTGGTGTTTCCTCTTCTAAAATTTCTTCAACAACCTCTTCTTCTACCGCAATAGGGACCTCTAGAGCTGACTTAACTGTGACATTGTGCTTTTCTACTTCTTCAACAATTTTTTCTTCAATTTCTGGTTCAACCTCTCCCATTACCACTTCTTCAACCGATTCTGGCTGCTCTAATGCTGGTAATAATTCATTCAGGATGGCGGTTGACATTTCTTCTGTTTCAACCTGACCGGCTTTCATTTTCCTTGCTTTCTTTTCTTTTTTGGCCAATTCCGGGGCAGGTGCAGGGGCCATAACTTCCTCCTTCTTGATAGGTTCCATCACCTTTTCTTCTTCTTCAGCTTTGAAAACTGGAACAACAATTGGTCTTGTCATTGAACTGGACACCTTTGAAGATTCTTCCAATAAAATGGCTGATTCGTCATCGATTGAAACAATTTCCTCACTCATTGGTGGTTGAATCTCGAGCTCCAATGTCTCATAGGCAACAGCCTCTTCAACGATTTCTGGTTCGTTGATGGCTGGTGGATTCAGCAAGTTATCCATCTCAACTTTCACATTGGAAAAAGCAGGGTTGAGATTTGCTGCCTTTTCGAGTGTAGAGACTGCCTTGTCTTCCTGATCGTTGGCTGCGTAGGCTTTTGCGAGATCGATCCAAGAATCTTCTCTGTCAGAATTAATAGCCAAAACACGTTTCAGATGCTTAATTGCAAAAGAGTTTTTGCCCTGTTCAGTATAAATCTGGGCAAGGAAATCGTGAGCAGCCTCGTGATCAGGGTCTGCCCAAATAACAGCCTTGAAATGATCAAGGGCCTTGTCATATTCTTGTTCCTGGAAATAATCGAGTCCTTTATTGAAGGCTTTTTCCGCATTCTTAGATTGAGCTGTCAAGGTTAGACAACAAGCCAGGGAGATAAAGAGGGTTAGGAAGATTTTCATAAAAATTTAACTTTTGAATTTTAATCCAAGGTGGACGGTCTCGAATTAAACTATTTGCAAAACTCTAACATGAATTGCTAACTTAGCAAAATAGAATATATTTCGGTTCATTAGCTGCAAATAGTCAGGTGTCACTACTTACAGTTTGAATTTCCAAATTTATAGAAGAGGATTTTGACCAGAAAAATGAATAACTGTGACAGTTAAAAAAATATAGAAACCTTTTCTAACGGTTTTCTTTGAAGGTCGGGAACCACAGCCTCATTGGATGGATATCCGACAGGAAGCAAGAGGAATGGTCTTTCATTTTCCGGTCTTTGTAAAATTTTGTGTAAGAAGCCCATTGGACTGGGTGTATGGGTAAGGGTCGCCAAGCCGGCATTGTGAATTGCAGAAATCAGGAATCCAGCAGCAATGCCTACAGATTCCGAAACATAATAGTTCTTCTTTTTTTGACCATTTAGAATGTCATAATTTTTCCTGAAAAGGATAATCAACCATGGAGCTGTTTCCAGGAATGGTTTGTTCCAATCTGTTCCAAGTGGTGCCAGGTCATCCAACCACTCTTCCGACATACGCCCATTATAACTTCTGTATTCCTCTTCTTCGGCTGCTTTCCTGATCTCGCTTTTGATCGCGGGATCAGATACTGCACAGAAGGTCCAGGGTTGTTTATGTGCTCCGGAAGGTGCTGAAGAGGCGGTCATAATCAGATTATCAATAACTATTTTTGGGACCGGCCTGTCAGAAAAATGACGAACGGATCGTCTTATATCCATTTTGGCGTAGAAATTAGAACTTCTTTCAACCATTTCTTCATCACTGAGAATTTCTTTCTGGTATGGAATAAATGGATATTTTTCAGTCATTGATTTCAAATTGTTCGATTAAATAAACCACCCTTCTACTCTTCTTTTTTCTTCGTCGTGATTCAGAAGGCTTGTAAACTCATTTGATTGGTTACAGTAAGCGTAATCTTTCGCCCATTCCTGGTGATGCTGGGATAACTGGGTGATAGCAGAAATAATTATCTCAATCTCCTCATCTGACATAACAGGATGCACTGAAAGTCTTATCCAACCTGGTTTGGAGGCTAGGTCTCCTTCATCGATTTTTGAGGTAATCAAATTGGATTGGTGTTTTGAAACATTGAGAAGATAATGACCGTAGGTACCTGCGCAAGAACAACCACCACGCACCTGGACACCAAACTTGTCATTGAGTAATTTTACGCCCAGATTATAGTGCAGATCGTCGATATAAAACGAAATGGCTCCGAGTCGGTGGGTGATGTTATCAGCGAGAATATGCAGGTTTTTGTTTTTCCTTAATTCAGTAAGAATATGAGGAATAATATCTTTTTCGCGCTCCAACATGCTTTCGACGCCCATTTCATCTTTTAGTTGAATGGCTAATGCAGCTTTTATAGTTTGCAAAAATGCCGGAGTCCCTCCGTCTTCTCTGGCTTCTATGTCTTCAAGGTAATTATGCTCGCCCCATGGGTTGGTCCAACTCACGGTGCCTCCACCCGGGTTATCAGGAATTTTGTTTTGATACAAAGCCGAATCAAAAATCAAAACTCCGGGTGTCCCTGGTCCGCCGAGAAATTTATGAGGCGAGAAATAGATAGCATCAAGTTTTTCCATGGGATCTTCCGGATGCATATTGATATCTACGTATGGTGCTGAACAGGCAAAATCGACAAAACACTTGCCGCCTGCTTCATGAATCATCCGAGCTATTTTGTGATAAGGCGAAAAGACACCTGTAACATTGGAGCAGGAGGTAACTGCCGCAATTTTCGTCTTCCGGTCTTTATATTGCTCCAGCAATTTTGCAAAATGATCTAAATCGACCAGACCGTCCTGGTCAGGTTCGATGCACTGCACATCCGCGATAGTTTCCAGCCATGAAGTATGATTGGAATGATGTTCCATATGTGTAACAAAGACCACAGGTTTGAGATGCTGGGGTACATTAAGATAGCCCTCAAGTTTTTCGCAAATTTTAAGGCCAAGGATACGTTGAAATTTATTGACCACCCCAGTCATTCCTGATCCAGTGGTAATCAGAATATCTTCTGGTCCGGAATTGACATGTTGTTTAATGATTTCTTTGGCTTTATGATATGCCAGAGTCATTGAGGTGCCAGTTACCGTAGTTTCTGTATGGGTGTTACCTACGTATGGTCCTATCAGGTTACATAACTTTTCCTCAATAGGTCTGTACAGGCGTCCACTTGCGATCCAATCAGCGTAAATGATTCTTTTTTCTCCATACGGGGAAGAAAAAACAGCATCATTTCCAATGATATTTTTCCTGAACTTTTCGAAGTAAGCGTCGAGGTTCCGGGAGATTGTTTTTTCTGCAACTTCCATCAGCCTGTGGTTAAATAGGTTAAAAACTGGGCACAAGATACGGATATTTGGGTCAAAGATCACCCAATTGTGGTCTTAACAAGAGTTCTTCGATCACAGTCTGACCGCTCAACTCATACGCTCCCCAAATTGCTTTTGCGATATCTTCTGCTTTCATAAGTCGTTCGTCAGGCAAGTCGACACCTTCCCAAGACGCAGACCAGGTAGCTCCGGGAAGAACAGAGGTCACCCTGATTCCTTTATCTTTCATTTCAGCCCTTAATACTTTGGAAAAACCGAGCAATGCAAACTTGGAAATACTATATGATCCACCATTAGGATAAGCCATGATACTGGCAATTGAGCACATATTAAAGATATGACCCTTTTTATGCGGCAACATGGCCGGTAAGAGAGTTCTCGTCAGGTAATAGGCACTATAAAGATTGGTATTTATCATACTTTCCAGCGTACCTTCATCTTCCTTGTGTATTTCTCCTGGGAAGAATACTCCGGCATTATTGACCAGTACATCTATTTTTTCCCAGTGATTTTTTACAAATTCTGCGAAAGCAATTACTTCTCCTTTAACAGACATATCTGTTTTCCGTACAATAACATTAATGTCCATGTAACGAGCTTCCAATTCTGCTTTATATTGCAGTAGTTCGGATTCATTTCGTGAACAGATCGCCAGGTTAAATCCATTGGCAGCAAATATGTCGGCCACTGCCCTGCCGATGCCCTTTGTGGCTCCTGTAACAACTATGTTCATAACGTGATTTTTAAAATTGAGTGTTGCTCTTAAATTTATAAAAATTAGAGTATTTTTGACTTCCTAATGGGATTAAACATTTTACATGAATTGGGGCGGTATTTCATACTGCTCAGGCAAATGCTGGCTAAACCGGAGAAGTTCTCCATGTATTGGAAGGAGACGCTTCGCCAAATGACAGATATTGGAGTCGGATCGGTATCCATCGTTGGACTGATCGCACTTTTTATTGGAGCGGTTACTTGTGTTCAGTTTGCTTACCAGTTGCAAGGTTCTTTCATTCCAGCTTATTATATCGGTTATATCGTAAGGGATTCGACTATTATTGAATTAGCGCCTACGATTTCCTGTTTGGTCCTTGCTGGAAAGGTTGGGTCGAATATTGCTGCCGAAATTGGTGGAATGCGTCAAAAGGAGCAAATCGATGCTCTCGAGATTATGGGCGTAAATACCGCTGCTTACCTGGTGATGCCCAAAATTGTTGCTGCCATTATTGTAGTGCCACTGCTTGTGATCATCGCTGCGGGTATTAGTATTTTTGGTGGTTACCTTGCCGGAGTTTTGGCTAACCTGGTCACTACGTCTGATTATATTCAGGGTCTGAATTCATTTTTTGAACCCTATAACGTAACCATGATGCTTGTGAAGGCAGTAGTCTTCGCCTTTATCCTTACTTCTGTTGCGTGTTACAAAGGCTTTTATGTAAAAGGTGGAAGTATCGAGTTGGGTAAAGCCAGCACACAAGCTGTAGTTTACAGTAATACGCTTATCTTATTAGCTGATTATATCATCGCGTTGTTATTAACCTAGAATCCAATCATTTTTCATAAATGATCAGAGCAGAAGACATAAAAAAATCATTTGGAGAGCAAGAAGTCTTAAAAGGCATTAGCACAACTTTTTACCAGGGTAAAACGAACCTTATCATTGGTCGTTCAGGAGCTGGTAAAACGGTAATGCTCAAACTACTTGTTGGCTTGTTAACGCCAACTTCAGGCAATGTCTGGTATGATGATATCAACTTCCACGAATTAAACCGGAGGGATCAGAAAGCTATCAGAATGCAGATTGGCATGCTCTTCCAGGGTTCTGCCCTTTTTGATTCGATGACGGTAGAACAAAACGTACGTTTCCCGTTGGATATGTTTACCAATATGACTAAAGGCGAAAAGCAGCAACGGGTTGACTACTGTTTGGAGCGTGTAGAACTTGAAGGTTCAAACCATAAATATCCTGGTGAATTGTCTGGAGGTATGCAAAAACGTGTCGGTATTGCCAGGGCAATTGTACAGGATCCCAAGTATTTGTTCTGTGATGAGCCGAATTCGGGCCTAGACCCAAAAACCGCGATCCTGATAGATGATTTGATCCAGGGAATTACCTATGATAATAATATCACTACTGTGATCAATACTCACGATATGAACTCTGTTATGGAGATCGGTGATAATATCGCCCTGTTACACCAAGGCGAATTGGCATGGGTTGGCAACAAGGATGAAGTTATCGAATCAAATAACCAAACCCTACAGGATTTTATATTCGCTTCTCCATTCCTCCAGCGTTTGAGAGCTGCTTACTTTGAAAATTCCTAGTTTAAGTATTTAGTGCACCGCATACTGAAATCGTCTGACCAGAAACGTATGTTGACAGGTCAGAACCCAGAAATAATGCAGTATCAGCGACTTCCTCCCCTCTTCCAAGTCTTTTCATAGGAATATTTGCCAGGTATGCTTTTTTCACATCTTCCGGTAAATCATCGGTCATATCAGTTTCTATAAAACCTGGGGCAATAGCATTACACCGAATGCCTCTCGAACCAATTTCTTTGGCAATTGATTTAGTAAAACCAATAATTCCTGCTTTTGAAGCCGCATAATTTGATTGTCCGGCATTCCCACTTACACCTACGATTGAAGAGATATTTATAATTGATCCATGTCGTTGCTTTAACATCGTGCGCAGGATATTTTTAGTCATATTGAATATCGACTTGAGGTTGGTATCAATGACGGCATCCCATTGTTCCTCATTCATCCTTAACAGAAGGTTGTCTTTGGTGATCCCAGCATTATTGACCAGGACATCAATTTTACCATAATCTTCGAGTACAGATTTTATCAGGTTTTCGGCTGCCTCAAAATTACTGGCATCTGATTGATAGGCTTTAGCATTCGACCCCAGAGCCTTAAGGTCATTTTCGAGGTTGGTTGCTCTTTCAGCAGAAGATAAATATGTAAAGGCCACATTGGCTCCCTGTTCAGCGAATTTCCTGGCGATAGCTTCTCCAATTCCACGAGAACCTCCTGTTACCAATGCAACTTTGTTTTCTAATAACTTCATAGTGTTTGTTTTAAATCAAAGGCGAAATTAATTGTCCTTGAGCAAATTTCCTTGATAAACTGGGAAAAATGAAAAAATCGGCCTTTGAAAATAGAATAGAACATCCTTTCTACGGTATTTAATCGAGATAATACCATTTGCCTTATTGATTTCAGTAATAATTCTATAGCGCTACTACCTTAGTCAATCAACTAATTGTAAATTTAGGTAACTAAAATAAAGGCGACTTGAGAGATCCTATTACAGAATGGCTATACAAAACGCTTCAACTTGACCTTCCACATTTGGAGTCGTTAGATGAATATGTCGACTTTATTCTTCCGAGAGTTGCTGGTTTTAGTGAAGATCTTTACGAACAGGAGTTTTATACTGAGAAGCCCTGGCTGGAAGTCAGAGATGATGAAAATTTCCTAGATGAGATTCTTCATATTTTTAAAAAGCCAGATAAAGATTTTGATATCAAAACGAGGAATGAGGATGAAGGTCCTGATTATCTTGTTTCAACAGATGGCAATGTTAGGAAAGGTGTTTGGACTTATTTGCAAGGACAGAGTTCGAATATCATTCTCATAAAAACCGATGCGAAATTTGAGCTTTACAAAAAAGTGTTCATCAACGCCGATTTCTTCATCTTGAAAAAGCATGGTAACAAACATCTTTCAGGCAAACAAAGGAAATACTTCTTCATGGCCAGAGAGAACCGTGTGAAAGGTATGGAATGGCGGGAAATAATGGAGGTATTATTTAATATCTACCGAAACCGACTTAGCTATATTGGTTTTATTGCAGCCATGGGAGTTATCATAGCCATCATCCTTTTCTTTTCCTTAAGGTAATTAGTTAACCTCAATTCCAAGTGCTTTTGCCATAGTAGATCCAATCTGAGCTGGAGACTGGACAACATGGATACCACATTCGGCAAGAATTTCCATTTTAGCAGCTGCGGTATCGGCTTTTCCTCCGATGATAGCGCCGGCGTGGCCCATGGTACGGCCTGGAGGAGCTGTTTTACCTGCGATGAATCCAACAACAGGTTTTGTACCGTGGTCACGGACATAGTAAGCAGCTTCTGCTTCCATTCCTCCACCGATCTCACCAATCATAATGATGCCATCTGTTTCAGGATCGTTCATGAGTAATTCGACAGCTTCCTTAGTTGTAGTTCCTACGATTGGATCTCCTCCAATTCCGATACAGGTTGATTGTCCCATACCTGCCTTAGTAACCTGATCAACCGCTTCATAGGTTAATGTGCCAGAGCGGGAAACGATACCAATGCGTCCTGGATTGTGAATAAAGCCTGGCATAATTCCTACTTTCGCTTCACCTGGTGTAATGACGCCTGGGCAATTGGGACCCACCAAACGGCAGTCTAGTTTTTCGATGTAAGATTTAACTTTGACCATGTCTTGCACAGGGATACCTTCAGTGATACAAATGATCACTTTTATCCCAGCTTCAGCTGACTCGAGGATAGCATCAGCAGCAAACCTTGGTGGCACAAAAATGATGGATGTGTCAGCGTTTGCGTGCTTTACAGCATCATCGACAGTATTGAAAACCGGTTTGCCAAGATGTTCCTGACCGCCTTTGCCTGGGGTTACACCTCCGACAATATTGGTTCCATATTCGATCATTTGACCAGCATGAAATGTGCCTTCCTTCCCGGTAAAACCCTGGACGATTATATTGGAATTTTTGTTTACAAGTACAGACATGATTAAAATTGTTAATTGGATTAAGGCAAAATAAAAATCCTAAATCTCAAAACATGAATAGCTATAATTGTATTGCCTATTCAAGGTTTTTTTGATGATTTAGAATTTATAATGATTCCTCTTATTCTTCCTCCACGATAACGTAAATGTCCTCGTTATTTTTCTTCATCATATATTTCTCTCGGGCGATCCGCTCCTTTTCTTCAATTGTATTCATATTGTTGTGCTCGTCTTCAACTACTTTGATCTCCTTTTCGTAAAATGCTTTCTTTTCAAGCATTTCATGTTCGGTATTTTGTAATTGCCATTGAGCGATGATATTGTTTTTATCGAAAAAAACAATCCACACCACAAATACAGCTATTGCCACCAGGTATTTATTCCTAAGTGGAGCAGGTATTTTTTTGATAAGGAAGCCTAATGTGCTTTTCTTTGCCATAGCCCTTGATTTGGCCATAAAGATAATCAACTTTTCCGGAGTTTACTTAAATTATAACGCCGTTGGGAAAGCAACACTTTTGAGTTCCGAGTGGTTATCCAAGGCTTCTCCCTGGATAATGTGCCATTTCCCCAAGTTCTTCTTCGATACGAATCAACTGGTTGTATTTCGCGATCCGGTCTGAGCGTGAAGCAGAACCAGTTTTTATCTGACCGGTATTCAATGCTACTGCAAGGTCAGCTATGGTAGTATCCTCTGTTTCTCCAGATCTGTGGCTCATTACAGAAGTAAAGGCGTTACGTGTAGCCATATCGACTGTCTCGATAGTCTCAGTCAAAGATCCGATTTGATTGACTTTGATCAGAATTGAGTTGGCTGAATCTTCCTCAATTCCCCTTTGCAGTCTTTTGGTATTGGTGACGAAAAGATCATCACCTACCAATTGTGTTTTATGTCCAATGGTTTTGGTCAATTCTGCCCAGCCTGACCAATCGTCTTCATGGAGTCCGTCTTCTATAGAAAGGATCGGATAATTATCTACCCAATCTTTCCAGAAGGACACCATTTCTGATGAATTCAGTTTTTCTCCTGTTGACTGGTGGAAATGATAAACCTTTTCTTCTTCGTTATAGAATTCGGAAGCAGCTGCATCCATTGCGATGTAGATATCTTCACCAGGCTTGTATCCCGCTTTTTCAATAGCGATCAGGATCGTTTCAATGGCTTCTTTATTTGACCCGAGATTTGGAGCAAACCCACCTTCGTCACCAACATTTGTAGAATGGTTTTTGCTCTTCAGTACTGCTTTCAGGTGGTGAAATACTTCTACGCCCATTCTAAGTCCTTCTGAAAAAGTATCTGCCCCTGTTGGCATGACCATAAATTCTTGAAAATCGATGCTGTTATCAGCGTGGCTACCTCCGTTAAGGATGTTCATCATTGGGACAGGCAGTACGTAAGCATTAACGCCACCGAGGTATCGATAGAGTGGTTGGTTGACTTCGAGGGCTGCTGCTTTTGCTGCTGCAAGAGAAACTCCCAGGATCGCATTTGCACCTAGATTGGATTTGTTATCAGTGCCATCAGCTTCAAGCATTAACTGGTCGATATATCTTTGTTCGAAAACGCTTACTCCTAGAATTTGTTCTGCCAGAATCTCGTCAACATTAAGGCAAGCTTGCAAAACGCCTTTTCCCAGGTAACGACTTTTATCGCCATCACGTAATTCGACAGCTTCGTATTTTCCTGTCGAAGCTCCTGAAGGGACTGCAGCTCTTCCGGTGAAACCATTTTCAGTCGTTACTTCCACCTCAACAGTGGGATTGCCTCTAGAATCAAGAATCTGCCTTGATCTTACATCAATAATTAAGCTCATGGTGTGAGAATTTTAATAAAAATTTTGAAAGGACCGAATGGTCTGACCTATAAATTTGCTGTTTCCAATACAGGGTTGCGGCTCTTTTCCATCAAATTGATAAAGTTGTCAAAGAGGTACCTTGCGTCATGTGGCCCTGGTGCAGCTTCTGGGTGATACTGAACAGAAAATGCTTTATGCGCTTTCAACCGGATACCTTCTATGGTATCATCATTAAGATTAATATGGGTTACCTCAAGTTTGTCTGAAGCTGCCCTGATGGACTCAGGACTTACACCAAAACCATGGTTTTGGCTTGTAATTTCACCTTTGCCGGTATCGAGGTTTTTAACTGGGTGGTTGATCCCGCGATGCCCGTTATGCATTTTATATGTATCGATACCTACTGAAAGTGCCAATAATTGGTGCCCAAGACAAATACCAAAAAGTGGTTTACCATCTTCAAGAAATTTTTGAGTTGTTTCAATGGCATAGTCCATTGAGGCTGGGTCACCAGGACCATTGGAAAGAAAGTAACCATCCGGGCCCCATGCTTTTACCTCTTCAAAAGGCGTTTTGGCTGGAAATATTTTGAGATAACAATCTCTTGCTGTAAAGCAACGCAGGATATTTTGCTTTACACCAAAATCCATTACCGCCACTTTATATTGGGAATGTGGGTCACCGATACAATAGGCATGTTCGGTTGTAACCTTTGAAGCCAGTTCAAGGCCTTCCATACTGGGTACCTTGTCAAGGCGTTTTTTAAGTTCCTTTAGATCTGTAGTTTCAGAGGAAATAATGGCATTCATTGCGCCTTTGTCACGAATATGCCTTACAATAGCCCGGGTGTCGACATCTGAAATAGCGACAAGGCCTTCTCGTACAAAATAATCTTGTATAGAAGCGTCAGCGACACTCCTGGAGTATTCGTTAGTAAAATTTTTACAGATCAGGCCTGCAATTTTGATATTTTTTGACTCGCTTTCAAGTTCGCGAGTACCATAATTTCCAATATGTGCATTGGTGGTAACAAGGAGTTGACCATAATAGGAAGGATCGGTAAAAACTTCCTGATAGCCAGTCATTCCGGTATTAAAACAAATTTCTCCTGTAGTGGTGCCAATTAGGCCGGCGGATTTGCCGTGAAATACTGTGCCGTCTTGAAGAAGAAGGACGGCGGGAACGCGCTCGAAACTGCTCATGCCTTAGGGGACAATTTAGATTATGTATTTGGGGTATCTACACAATCCAGGGTTGAAAAATTTTGTACAAAAATAAACAAACAATCTAAAATGCACAGGTAACAATTCAAAAAAGAAAAGCCATCCTGTAAAATCAGAATGGCTTTTTATTTTTTTAGTCGGTAACACAAGTATCAGCAACTATTCTTCTTCGTTTGAAACATCTTCAGGCGAACCGTCTCCAGCGTCGACCAAAGTTTCCAGGCCAGTTGCGGTTGTGGTTTCAACACCTCCTGATTTCTTTCTGCGACCACGACGAGTACGTTTCTTGCCTGACTTGGCTGCATCCTGTAGTAGTAGTTCATTAAAATCGACAAATTCGATAATGGCGGTGTCTGCATTGTCACCCTGACGATATCCGGTTTTAATAATACGGAGATAACCACCCGGGCGATCACCAATCTTTGCTGCGATGGGTCCGAACAGTTCGGTAACGGCATATTTGTTTTGCAGGTAACCGAAAACAACTCTGCGGGAGTGTGTCGTATTCTTTTTTGCCTTGGTAACCAATGGCTCAAGGTATACCCTTAAAGCTTTCGCTTTCGCGAGTGTAGTAGAAATTCTTTTGTGTTCAATCAGTGCATTAGAAAGATTTCTTAACAATGCTCTGCGATGGCCTTTTTTCCGGCTTAGATGGTTGAATTTTTTACCATGTCTCATGTTATCAGATTTTATGAACTTCGCGACACTTACTCCTCATTGGTTTCAGTAACCGCAGTTATTAAAGAAAAGCAGCCGGCTTTAAACCAGCTGCGAAATTTTACTCTTCGTCGAGTTTATATTTTGAAAGGTCCATTCCGAAGGTCAGGCCTTTCTCAGCGAGCAGCTCTTCGATCTCTACAAGAGATTTCTTTCCGAAATTACGGAACTTAAGCAGCTCGTGTGTATCGTATTTTACAACTTCTGCGAGTGTATTGATCTTGGCAGCTTTGAGACAGTTATAAGCTCTTACTGAGAGATCAAGATCTTCGAGTGAAGTTTTAAGCAGTTTGCGCATGTGCAGGATGTGCTCATCAACGATGTTATCTTCCTGGCTGGCTCCCTGGTTGAAAGTTATGTTTTCATCAGAGATCAACATTAAGTGTTGGATAAGGATTTTGGCTGCTTCCTTAACTGCATCTTCAGGGTGGATAGTACCATCTGTTTTCACTTCGATGCTGAGTTTTTCGTAGTCAGTCTTTTGCTGAACACGGGTATTCTCAACATTATAGCTCACATTTTTGATTGGTGTATAGATCGCATCGATTGGAATAACGCCAATTGGTGCATCTTTTGGCAAATTTTCATCTGCTGGCAGGTAACCTCTTCCCTTGGTAACGGTAAGTTCCATTTCAAGGTTAACGAATGGTTCCATTCTGCAAATGACCAATTCAGGATTCATAACCCTGAATACATTGGTATGCTCTTCAATATCTCCTGCTCTGAACTCTTCTTTTCCGGTAATTGTGAGGTAAATCTTTTCATTACTGATTTCCTCGTCTGCAATAACTTGCTTAAGGCGAACCTGCTTGAGGTTCAGGATAATATCAACCACATCTTCCACTACCCCACGGATAGTTGAAAATTCGTGATCAGCACCAGCGATACGAACCGCTGAGATAGCGAAGCCTTCTAGAGATGACAATAGCACTCTGCGCAGGGCATTGCCGATCGTGTTACCAAAGCCAGGCTCGAGAGGTTTGAATTCAAAAGACCCCTCAAAGTCCGTAGCCTTTTGCATAATGATCTTGTCAGGCTTCTGGAAATTAAGTATGCTCATATTAAAAGGATAATGTTGATGAATGTCAGTTAATGAAAAGATTACTTGGAGTACAATTCCACGATCAGCTGCTCATTAATATTTTCAGGGATTTCTTCTCTTGTTGGGTAGCTTAAGAAAGTACCTTCCATTTTGTCTTTATTCCACTCAAGCCAAGCGAACTTCCGTACTTCACCTTTTGTGTTTACAGAGTTACGTATGACTTCAAGGCCTTGAGACTTACCTCTAACAGAAACGATGTCACCGGGGCGAATCATCGCCGAAGGAATATTAGTTACAATGCCGTTCACAAGAATATGTTTATGAGACACCAATTGACGAGCAGCGCGACGGGTAGGTGCGATTCCCATACGGAAAACGACATTGTCCAGTCTTGATTCAAGCAATTGGAATAGCACTTCACCTGTAACACCACCTTTTCGGGATGCTTTTTCAAACAGGTTACGGAATTGGCGCTCAAGAACACCATAAGTGTATTTAGCCTTTTGCTTTTCCATTAACTGGATAGCATAATCAGACTTCTGGCGTCTTCTTCTTCCGTTTCCGTGCTGGCCTGGCGGATATTTCTTTTTTTCGAAAGCCTTATCAAAGCCAAAGATCGATTGCCCGAATGCTCTTGACTTTTTTGTTTTAGGACCTGTGTATCTAGCCATCTTATTTTTTTACATAATGAACGGCTTTGACCTTTTCAGGCAAAACCGCAAAAAAATTAAACTGATATAAAAGGTGTATTAAACTCTTCTTCTCTTCGGAGGACGACATCCATTATGAGGAATAGGCGTCACGTCGCGAATTACTTTAACATCAATATTGCTGGTGTGAATAGCACGAATTGCAGCCTCGCGTCCTGAACCAGGACCTTTAACAAAGACTTCAACTGAACGCAATCCTGCTTCATAGGCAACGCCTGCTGCATCAGATGCAGCAATCTGGGCTGCATAAGGGGTATTTTTCTTTGACCCACGGAAGCCTGCCTTACCTGCAGATGCCCAAGAGATTACTTGTCCCTGCTTATTGGTCAGCGTAATAATGATATTATTGAAAGAAGCTTTGATGTAAGCGTAACCTTCTGGCTCCACTTTCACCTTCCTTTTTTTGACTTTTCTTGTTTTTCCTTTTGCCATTGTTCCTAGGTAAGAATCAATTATTTAGTTGCTTTCTTTTTATTTGCTACAGTCTTACGTTTTCCTTTACGGGTCCGTGCATTGGTCTGTGTACGCTGACCGCGTAAAGGCAGTCCTTTACGATGGCGAAGACCACGGTAGCAACCGATGTCCATCAAACGTTTGATATTTAACTGGATCTCTCCTCTTAGAGCACCTTCAACTTTATAATCTTCGTTGATAGCCTCACGGATGTCTCTGATGTTATCATCAGTCCAATCTTTAACCTTAACACTTTCATCGATACCTTTACTGGCAAGAATTTCTTTTGCCAATGAAGGGCCGATGCCAAAGATGTAGGTTAACCCTACTACTCCTCTTTTATTTTTTGGTAAATCAACACCTGATATACGAGCCATAATATATTTTTTATTCCGGGTCTTTTATTCCGGATTTTTTATTCCGGGTTAATAGATAACTCGGAACACGGAATAATCAACTCAAAAAGTTTTTACCCTTGACGCTGTTTGAAGCGAGGATTCTTTTTGTTAATGATGTAGAGTTTTCCTTTGCGTCTTACGATTTTGCAATCTGCACTTCTTTTTTTGATCGATGCTCTTACTTTCATCTTTATAATATTAATAGGAACATCAAGTTGCGAGACTATCTTTTCCCAGTTGAAAATATGCTACTTATAACGATAAATAATACGTCCGCGGCTAAGATCGTATGGTGACATTTCCACTGCTACTTTATCAGAAGGCAAGATCCTGATGTAATTCATACGCATCTTTCCAGAAATAGTAGCGATGATAACGTGACCGTTTTCCAGTTCAACTCTAAACATAGCGTTAGAGAGTGCTTCTACGATTGTTCCATCTTGTCTTATCAGGTCTTGTTTAGCCATGGCCTTATTTTCGGACTGCAAATATCTGACTTTTTCTCGAGATTTCCTTGAGTTCCGGATTATTTTTAATTGAAGCCTCTACATATTCATGTGTGGACAAAATATCAGGGCCATTTTTACGGATCGCCACTGAGTGCTCAAAGTGCGCTGATGGCTTGTTATCGCGGGTTACAATTGTCCAACCATCTTTTTTCTGACGCACATGTCTTGTTCCCAAGTTAACCATTGGCTCAATTGCAATCACCAATCCTTCTTTAAGTTTTGGTCCCTGTCCTCTTCTTCCGTAGTTAGGAACTTCTGGTGGTTCATGGAGGTTACGGCCAATACCGTGTCCTACTAACTCTCTCACCACACCATATCCGTGCTCACGTTCAGCGAACATTTGAATGGCGTTGCTTATATCTCCCAACCTTGCACCAACAATAGCTTTCTCTATTCCAATATAAAGTGACTCTTGTGTCACTTCTAATAGTTCTATCGTAGCCTGATCAACATCGCCTATTGCGAAAGTGAAGGCACAATCACCAAAGAAACCATTCATTTTTACACCACAATCCACAGAAACGACATCTCCATTTTTGAATGGTTCGTCTGAAGGGATTCCGTGTACAACCTGGTCGTTTATCGAGATACAGAGTGTGGCGGGAAAGCCACCATATCCTTTGAAACCTGGAACTGCGTTGTGATCACGAATGAATTCTTCTGCAGCAGTATCAATTTTTTTTCCAGAAACGCCTGTGCCGATCATTGAGGCAACCAAGCCAAGTGTCTTGGCGACGAGGAGATTACTCTCTCTCATCAGTTCTATCTCTTCATCGGTTTTATAAAAGACAGTTCCCTTCGCCATACAAGTTACATCTGAGCACCAATGGTCATCGACCTGCGACCCTTGATCTTGCCTGATTTCACCAATCCGTCGTAACGACGCATCAGCAAGTGACTTTCAATTTGTTGCAAGGTGTCGAGTACAACTCCTACAAGGATAAGTAGAGAGGTTCCCCCGAAGAACATGGCGAATCCAAGGTTGACACCTGCCATTGCGGCGAAGGCCGGCAAAATAGCAACAATAGCCAGGAAGAATGATCCTGGTAGTGTGATCCTTGTAGTAACTGTATCGATAAAATCTGCTGTGTTCTTTCCTGGTTTGATACCTGGTATAAATGAGTTCTGTCGCTTCAGATATTCGGCATATTGTTGAGGATTAACCAACAACGCAGTATATACATAGGTGAACAGTATCACCATGAAGAAATAAATCACGTTATAAGGTAAACTCGTAAAGTCGTTAAGCTTTCCAAGAAATCCGTCAGGGTTAGCAGCATCTTCAGAAACGAACTGAGCGAGTGTTGCGGGCAAGAACATCAAAGCCTGAGCAAAGATGATCGGCATTACACCGGATGCGTTAACCTTTAGTGGGATATAATCTCTTTTTCCTGAAAGCGGGATATTGGTATTTCCTCTACCTGCCATGCGTTTAGCAAACTGAATTGGAATTTTACGTACACCCAATACCAGCAATAATGTAGCACCAACGATAACAACATAGATCGCTAACTCGAGAATGAAAGCAAATAAACCGCCATTTCCACCGAGACGGTATTCAAATTCTGCTGCAAAAGACTGAGGTAATGTTGCGATAATACCAATCATAATGAGCAATGAAATACCGTTTCCGATACCGTTATCAGTAATACGCTCACCGAGCCACATCGCGAAGATGGTACCAGCTGTCAGGATAATAATATTTGAAGTCCAGAAAATTCCAATAGGAATACCAGGTGAAATGGCTCCTGGGAATGATGCCTGGATATAAGTCAAGTAACCACCAGCCTGAACAAGAGTAATAACAACGGTCAACCAACGTGTAATCTGGTTGAGTTTACGACGGCCAGACTCTCCCTCTCTTTTTTGTAATCTTTGGAAATAAGGTACGGCAAAACCAAGTAACTGAACAATAATCGAGGCTGAGATATAGGGCATAATCCCTAAAGCAAAAACGGCAGCGTTGTTAAAAGCGCCACCAGTAAACATATTAATCAGCCCAAGAATACCCGATCCTGCACCTGAAGCTGCTGCTTCCAAAGCGGAAGGCACCACGCCTGGCAGAACTACGAAAGAGCCGAAGCGGAAAATCATTAAAAGCCCAAGAGTGTATAAAATACGGTTCCTGAGCTCCTTTATTGTCCAAATATTTTTAAGAGTTGTTATCAGCTTTTTCATAAGTTATTATTACACCAGATTAACGGTTCCGCCATTTGCTTCAATTGCTTTCTTGGCATTTTCAGAACATGCGTGAGCAGTTACTTCCAACTTGGCCTTCAACTCTCCGTTTCCGAGGATCTTAACTTTATCGGACTTCTTGATGACTTTGTGATTGACAAGTGTTTCGATGTCAATCACTGAGATATTGTGTTTATCAGAAATCTCCTGTAAGCGTGCAAGATTTAGTGGAGCATATTCTACGCGGTTGATATTCTTGAATCCACGTTTTGGAAGACGTTTCCACAAGGTGATACCTCCACCTTCAAATCCACGTTTGCGAGAATAACCTGAACGAGATTTTTGTCCTTTATGTCCACGGGTCGAAGTTCCGCCTCTACCTGATCCCTGACCTCTACCGATCCGTTTTGCCTTCTTTATGGAGCCTTTAGCCGGTTTAAGATTATGAAGTTCCATTTTTTATTTTGTTGTTGGTTGGTAGTTGTAAGCTGGTAATTGAAAATTATTTTTCAATCATTGGCTGTCAACCATCATCCACTTTAGAGATTTTCTACTTTTAACAAGTGCTTTACCTTTGCGATCATACCCATGATCTGAGGTGTTGATTCGTGTACTACCGACTGATTGATCTTACGAAGACCAAGTGCTTTAATCGTATTTTTCTGCCTTAGCGGGCGGTCGATAATACTTTTAACCTGAGTGATTTTTACCTTGCTCATTATCGTGTCAGTTTATGACTAACCGTTGAATAATTTATCGAGGCTAATTCCTCTTTCTTTAGCTACCATTTTAGGATCCCGCAATTTTGAGAGCGCATCGATAGTAGCTTTGATAACATTATGTGGATTTGAAGAACCTTGTGATTTTGCAAGAACGTTCTGTACACCAGCGATCTCAAGGACGGCGCGCATAGCACCACCAGCGATTACACCGGTACCATCAGAAGCTGGTTGGATAAAAACTTTACCAGCGCCATATTTTCCTTTTTGCTCATGTGGAATAGTTCCATTTAGCAATGGGAATTTGACCAGGTTCTTCTTACCGTCATCCACAGCTTTTGCGATTGCCTCAGATACATCACGTGCTTTTCCAAGACCATGACCAACGGTACCATTACCGTCTCCAACAACCACAACGGCCGCGAAACTGAAGGTTCTACCACCTTTGGTTACTTTCGCTACCCTGTTGAGGTTTACGAGTTTTTCCTTGAACTCGGAATCCGCGGTACGGATCCTTTCCTTATTTTGTTTTTTAAATGCCATCGTCTTTTAATTTTAGAACACTAAGCCTCCTTCTCTTGCACCATCAGCGAGCGCTTTAACTCTTCCGTGATACAGGTAGCCGCTACGATCAAATACTATTCTATTGATGTCGTTGTCTTTTGCCTTTGCAGCGAGTGCCTTACCTACTTCAGAAGCAATTGATACCTTGTTACCTTTTGCGTCAGGCGTATCTTGCTTTGAAGAGGCAGAACAAATTGTGTTTCCGGCAACATCGTCAATCAATTGAGCGTAAATCTCACGATTGCTTCGATACACAGAGAGCCTTGGACGGGAAGCTGTTCCCTTTATATCCTTTCTAATCCTGTAATGGATTCTTTTTCTACGTGTCATTTTAGTTTTCATCTCCGTATGCTTTGGAAATATTCTTCAAAAAATATTAGAAACAAATAAATTAAGCACCTGCTGCTTTACCAGCTTTACGGCGGATTTCTTCACCCTGGAAGCGGATACCTTTACCTTTATATGGCTCTGGTTTACGGAATGACCTGATTTTAGCAGCAACCTGCCCGATCAATTGTTTGTCACAACCTTCCAGGATAACTTTCGGGCTTCTACCTTTTTCCATGACTGCCTCAAGTTTGAGTTCATCAGGAACATAGAAATAAACAGGGTGAGAGTAACCAAGGCTCAATTCAAGCAAGTTACCTGTATTATTGGCTCTATAACCAACACCCACTAGTTCAAGAACGATCTTAAATCCATCAGAAACACCAGTTACCATATTCTGGATCAATGAGCGATAAAGACCGTGAATAGAACGGTGGCGCTTTTGGTTTGTTGGTCTTTCAACCACCATTTCTCCATCCTCTATCTTAAGGGTCAGATCAGGATCAACCTGCTGAGTTAATTCTCCTTTTGGACCTTTTACCGTTACCAAATTGGAATCATTGACTTTAATCTCAATTCCTGAAGGTATTGTTATTGGTGCTTTTCCTATCCTTGACATAATCGTAAGCTTAAAGCATTAACTATTAATATACGTAACAGAGGACCTCTCCCCCGATATTTTTATTTTTGGCTTCTTTGTTGGTCATTACACCATGTGAAGTAGACACAATGGCAATTCCCAATCCATTAAGAACACGTGGTAAGTCACTTGCTCCTACATATTGACGAAGACCTGGCTTAGAAACTCTGATAAGTTTCCTGATTAAAGGTTGACCTGAATCGGGCAGGTATTTCAGAGCGATCTTTATAACACCGCTTTTACCTTCCTCGTCACTGAATTTATACTTCAGAATATAACCCTGATCGTAGAGGATCTCAGTGAGTCTCTTTTTCATTTTTGAAGAAGGAATCTCTACGATACGGTGCCCTGCACTTTGGGCATTCCTGATACGGGTTAAAAAATCTGCTATAGGGTCATTTACGTACATCGCAAAATAAATTTGAATACTCTTAATTTGTTACCAACTGGCTTTTTTAACACCAGGTACTTTGCCCTGAAGCGCTAATTCGCGGAATGTTACCCTGCACATACCAAAATGACGCATATAACCTTTGGGGCGACCAGTAAGCAGGCAACGGTTTTTCAAACGAACAGGTGATGAGTTTTTCGGAAGCTTGTCCAATTCATCCCAACGACCTTCTTTCTTCAGCTGTTTGCGAAGTTCGGCGTACTTAGCGACCATTTTTTCTCTTTTGGCCTGACGGGCGATGACTGATTTTTTAGCCATGACTAGTTATTTTGATTTTTGAACGGCAGTCCAAGCTCTTTGAGCAAGAACAACGCTTCTGCGTCAGTTTGTGCCGAAGTAACAAACGTAATATCAAGACCCGAGATACGGGAAATCTTGTCAATATTAATTTCAGGGAAAATAATCTGCTCGGTGATACCCATCGAGTAGTTTCCACGACCATCGAAAGACTTATCATTGATTCCTCTAAAGTCACGCACACGTGGAAGAGCAACAGTAATTAGCCTGTCAAGAAATTCCCACATACGATCTCCACGCAAAGTCACTCTACAGCCGATAGGCATGCCTTCACGTAATTTGAAGTTCGATACAGACTTCTTGGCAATAGTGGATACTGCTTGCTGTCCTGCGATCAATGTCATTTCTTTGACTGCAACATCAACCAGTTTTTTGTCGCCTGTTGCTGCACCAACGCCATGGTTGAGACAAATCTTTTCAAGTTTAGGAACCTGCATGATAGAATCATATTCGAAGTGATCCATCAATGCTTTGATGATCTGATCCCTATATTTTTCCTTTAGTCTTGGTCGATAACTCATTACTTAATGGTTTCACCTGTTTTTTTAGAATAACGCACCATTTTACCATCCACTTCTTTGCGGCCGACGCGTGTAGCTTCGCCAGTTTTTGGATCTACCAACATCAAATTGGAAATGTGGATAGGAGCCGGTATCTCACGAATCCCTCCAGCATCTTCAGCTGTCGGCTTATTGTGCTTTGTCACGATATTTACATCAGCTACGATAGCTCGGTTTTTTTCAGGGAAAACCTCTAGTATCTCACCTTTTTTGCCTTTGTAGGCACCGGCGATGACGACTACGGTGTCACCTTTCTTTATCTTGAGCTTAGGCTGAAATCTTTTTTGCTTGTTCTTGTCTGCCATGATCTATAAAACTTCAGGGGCCAGGGAAATGATTTTCATAAAATCCTTTTCGCGAAGTTCGCGGGCAACCGGTCCGAAAATACGGGTTCCGCGAGGCTCTTCTGATGCATCCAATAAGACAACTGCGTTGTCATCAAAGCGGATGTAGGAACCGTCTTTACGGCGAATTTCCTTTTTGGTGCGAACGATAACGGCTTTTGAGATGGTACCTTTCTTGATGCCTCCTGGAGAAGCTTCCTTTACGGTAACCACAATAAGGTCACCAATAGAGGCATAGCGTCTCTTGGATCCGCCGAGTACTCTAATACAAAGCACTTCTTTTGCACCACTGTTATCAGCTACTTTGAGCCTGCTTTCTTGCTGTATCATTTTTACTTAGCTCTTTCTAGAATTTCAACTAATCTCCAACGTTTGGTTTTACTGAGCGGACGGGTCTCCATAATCTTGACCTTGTCGCCTATTCCACAATCGTTGTTCTCGTCGTGAGCGAGAAATTTCTTGGATTTCTTAACGAATTTTCCGTAAATCGGGTGACGTAACTTACGCTCAACCAAAACCGTAATGGTTTTTTCCATTTTGTCGCTGGTTACAACGCCGATTCTTTCTTTTCTTAGATTACGAGTCTCCATATTATTATAGAACCTATATCGGTTATCGTTTTGGTAAAGATTAACGCTTTCTTCTTCTCGCCCTGATCTTACTTCTTTTTGCAAGTTGATCCTCTGACATTTCGTCCATCTCACGCTTGCGCAATTCAGTTTTGATACGCGCAATATCACGGCGTAATTCTTTGATTTGCAAGGGGTTATCCAATCCTGTTACAGCGTTGGAAAACTTCATTTTTTGCAGCTCCACGACTGATGCCTCCAATTCATCCTGGAGTATCTCGTTTGACATTGCCCGAATTTCTTCGTTCTTTTTAGAAGCCATTATCTTTTGTTTTAAATACTTCTTATTTATTCACCGTCATAATCACGACGGACAACCACTTTAGTAGTAACTGGCAACTTTTGTGCAGCCAGGCGGAGCGCTTCCTGAGCAACCTCCAAGGGTACACCGTCCATTTCGAACATAATTCTACCCGGTTTCACAACAGCAACATAATGATCCAGAGCACCTTTACCTTTACCCATACGCACTTCCTGCGGTTTTTTGGTAATTGGTTTGTCAGGGAAGATGCGAATCCATACAGTACCTTGACGTTTCATGAAACGAGTCATCGCGATACGTGCTGCTTCAATCTGACGGTTAGTGATTCTTGCTGATTCCAGCGACTTTAAACCGAAAGATCCAAAAGCAATAGTACTGCCCCTGTGGGCATTGCCCTTCATGCGCCCTTTTTGTTGCTTACGATATTTTGTTCTTTTTGGCTGTAACATTGTATTGGTGTTTACGGCTTTGCTCTAAATCCTTGAACCTTACAGTGGGTATGGCCCAAAAAAGCTGGGCAAAGATACGTTAAAAAAACCACATATTAAACTAACGATTCTGAAATTTTTGACGACCGCCTTGCCTTCCCCTGCGGTTTCCACCGCGACCTCCGCGTTGGTCTTTTTTGACACCGGAGTTTGGAGACAGATCGCGCTTGCCGAAAACTTCACCTTTGCAGATCCATACTTTTACGCCGATCTTACCATATACGGTAAGTGCTTCAACTAAAGCATAATCGATATCAGCACGGAAAGTATGCAATGGTGTACGTCCTTGTTTGTATTCCTCGGAACGCGCCATCTCAGCACCATTCAATCGGCCAGAAATCCTTACTTTAATGCCTTCTGCACCGGCACGAATAGTTGATTGGATAGACATTTTGATCGCACGACGGTAATTGATACGTGCTTCAAGCTGCCTTGCAATCTGCTCTGCAACGATATTGGCATCAAGCTCAGGCTTACGGATTTCGACGATATTGATCTGCACTTCGTGTCCGGTCAGGTTTTTCAACTCTTCACGGATGTGATCAACCTCTGATCCCCCTTTACCGATGATGATACCTGGGCGGGAAGTATGAATGGTAACAGTGATACGCTTGAGTGTACGTTCAATAACGATCCTGGCGATACCACCTTTGGCTACCCTAGCCTTGAGGTAACGACGGATTTTTTCATCCTGTACCACTTTGGCAGCATACTCGCTTGGCTTACCACCGTACCAGTTTGAATCCCATCCCCTGATGATTCCCAGGCGATTTCCAATTGGATTTGTTTTTTGACCCATGGTCTTTCTTTTATTGTTGTTTGCTGATGGTTGTTTGTTGGTGGTATCCTATTACGATCAACTACCAACGACCAACTATCAACGAAAAAAGTTATTCTTCTTCGTCGACGTAATCTTCTTCCAGTTCGAGTTCATCACTTTCAAGGAAGACCCTGTTTTCAACGATAACCGTTACGTGGTTTGTCCTTTTGCGGATGCGATGTGCTCTTCCGTAAGGAGCAGGACGGAAACGCTTAAGCGAAGGTCCTTCATCAACAAGAATCGTTTTAATGTACAGATCAAAACTTTCAGGGTCTTGATTCGTCTTTTGTCCCCAGTTACTGATTGCAGAAAGTACCAGCTTCTCGAGCCAGCCTGCAGCCTCTTTCCGCGTAAAACGGAGGACGTCAAGCGCCTTATTCGCTTCCATATTGCGAATGCTGTCAGCCACTAAGCGCATTTTGCGGGCTGACATTGGGCAGTTTTTAAGTTTTGCTACAGCTTCCATTTTAATATTGTTGTTGGTTGTCGGTTGTCAGTTGACAGTAGTTTGATTTTTTCAACATCTGTCAACAGCCAACTATCAACTAGTTAATTATTTCTTCCTGTTTCCGGCGTGACCTTTAAAGTTGCGTGTTGGGGCAAATTCACCGAGTTTGTGACCTACCATGTTCTCAGTAACAAACACTGGAACGAAGGTTTTGCCATTATGCACTGCGATTGTTTCCCCAACGAAGTCAGGAATGATCATTGAACTTCTTGACCACGTCTTTACAACTGTCTTGCGACCAGAATCTTTTGCTTTCTGGACCTTAGTCAGCAATTTGTGATACACATAGGGTCCTTTTTTTACTGAACGGGCCATACCTATTTAGATTTACGTTTACTGATGATCAAACGATTTGAAGATTTCTTCTTATTTCTTGTTTTCTGGCCTTTAGCCATGATACCGGTTCTTGAACGCGGGTGACCTCCGGAAGCTCTTCCTTCACCACCACCCATTGGGTGATCAACCGGGTTCATTGCTACACCTCTTACACGTGGACGTTTACCCATCCAGCGTTTACGACCAGCTTTACCCAAAACCTGGAGTCCGTGATCCGGGTTTGAGGTAGAACCGATTGTTGCTCTACAGCTCAACAAGATCTTGCGAACTTCGCCTGAAGGTAATTTCACGATAGCGTATTTGCCTTCGCGGCTCATGAGTACTCCATTAGTGCCTGCACTACGAGCAAGTGCTGCGCCTTTTCCAGGCTGCATTTCGATCGCATGGATCGATGCACCCAGTGGAATATCAGCAAGGAACATGGTGTTTCCGATTTCAGGAGTCGCTTTTGATCCAGACATGATCACGTCTCCTACCATAAGTTTGTCAGGAGCGATGATGTAGCGTTTTTCGCCATCTGCATAGAAAAGCAAAGCGATAAACGCTGATCTGTTAGGATCATACTCGATAGTTTTCACTGTGGCAGGAATACCATCTTTATTTCTTTTGAAATCGATGATACGGTACCGTCTTTTGTGTCCACCACCACGGTTACGGACAGTCATTTTACCAGACGCGTTACGTCCACCATATTCTTTTTTCCCTTTAGTAAGGGCTTTTTCCGGCTTTGACGCAGTTACCTCTTCGAAGGTATTAGACACTCTGTGTCTTGAGCCTGGAGTAACTGGTTTGTACTTTTTTAGTGCCATTTTCTTTTGGTTGTTTGTTGCTTATTGTCAGTTGGTAATCAATTGACTGAAGCCATTAAACGTCTCCGTAGAAATCAATATTTTCGCCCTCTGCGAGGGTAATAATTGCTTTTTTGAAACTGCTTACCCGGCCATTAATCATGCCACGACGTGACATTCTTGACTTAGCTTTTGCAGGCATAACGAGTGTGTTAACAGCAGTAACTTCAACATTATACATTTGCTCGACAGCTTTTTTGATCTCGATCTTATTAGCTGACTTGTTGACCACGAATGTAAACTGATTGTGTTTTTCATTCAGGTTTTCTGTTTTCTCAGAAATTAGTGGTCGCAATAAAATTGACTTTGACATGGTCAAAAATTTTATGGTTTACCTTAGGCAAACGATTCTTTGATTTTATCCACTGCGCTTTCAGCGAAAATGATACAGTTCGCATTGAGCATTTCATATACATTAAGATCTGAAGCGATCGTGACGTTTGCAGTTTGCAGATTGCGGCTAGACAGCAATAACTGACGATCGTGCTCTCCTAAAACGAGGAGTGTCTTTTTGTCGCCTAACTCAAGGTTGTTGAGGATGTTGACGTATTCCTTAGTAGCTGGAGCATCGAAAGTAAAGTCTTCAACAACCATGATCTGATCAGCTTGTGCTTTCGCAGAAAGCGCCGATTTACGGGCAAGAGTTTTTACTTTCTTATTGATCTTGATACCATAACTCCTTGGTCTTGGGCCGAAGATGCGTCCACCACCACGGAAGATTGGGTTTTTGATATCACCGAAACGAGCGGTACCGGTACCTTTCTGGCGTTTGATCTTACGCGTTGAACCGCGGACTTCACCACGCTCTTTCGCTTTATGTGTACCCTGACGCTGATTAGCGAGGTATTGCTTAACGGCGAGATATACGACATGCTCATTTGGCTCTATGCCGAAAATATCCTCCGGAAGGTCAACTGACTTGCCGGTGTTTTCGCCCTGGATGTTTTTAACTTCTAGTTTCATAGCTCTTACTTCTCTATGATTACAAATGAGCCCTTGGGGCCAGGAATGGCACCACTTACCAAGAGCAGATTCTTTTCAGGATATACTTTAAGAATTGTTAAATTCTTGATTTTCACTTTATTGCCACCTGTTTGGCCAGCCATACGCATACCCTTGAATACACGGGCAGGGTAAGATGCTGCACCGATAGCTCCAGGAGCACGCTCGCGATTGTGCTGACCGTGAGTTCTACCTCCAACACCAGCAAATCCGTGACGCTTGACAACACCCTGGAAACCTTTTCCTTTTGTTTTTCCGGAAACAGCAACAATATCCCCTTCTTCGAAAACCTCATCCACTGTAATGGTGTCACCAAGGCTTTTTTCGATGTCGAAATCAGGAAACTCAATCACCTTTCTTTTTGGTGTTGTAGAAGCCTTTTTAAAGTGACCTACCATTTGTCTGGAGGTATTCTTTTCTTTAGCCTCTGCGAAGCCTAACTGAATTGCATTATAGCCATCAGTTTCTTCGTCTTTAACCTGTGTAACGACACAAGGACCGGTCTCTAATATTGTACAGGCAACATTAACACCAGTATCTGTGAAGATGCTGGTCATACCGAGTTTTTTTCCTATTAGGCCCTTCATTTTTCTTTTCGTTTAGTTTTAAGTAATGAGCACCAGTGTACCCTTGCTAAACATGAATTTTAGCGGGTTCTGGCCTCTGAAAAAAGAAAGAATCGTATGTAAACGATCTATTTACGTCAACTTCACCTGAATATCTACGCCGCTGGGAAGCTCAAGCTTGGACAGTGCGTCCACAGTTTTTTGAGTAGGCGTGTAGATTTCAATGAGACGCTTATGCGTACAAAGTTGAAATTGCTCTCGCGACTTTTTGTTGACGTGAGGGGATCTGAGAACGGTGAAAATCTTTTTTTCCGAGGGCAGCGGAATCGGACCGGTCACCACAGCGCCGCTGTTGCGTACGGTCTTCACGATTTTCTCCGTTGACTTATCCACCAAATTATGGTCATAAGAGCGGAGCTTGATTCTAATTTTCTGATTCATAACCCGTTTTAAATATTATTCCGGGTTGGTTATTTTTTATTTTGAGTTGTCTGAAAGAAAACCCGAAATAAATAACCCGGAATAAATAAATAATTAATTATTCATTTGCTTTAGCAATCACATCTTCAGCGATTCCGCGTGGAGCCTGCGCGTAATGCGAGAATTCCATAGTAGACATCGCACGACCAGATGTGATCGTTCTTAAATGCGTAACGTATCCGAACATAGATGAAAGCGGTACTTCAGCAGTAATCGCAATTACACCTCCTGTTCTTGTTTCCTGGCCTTTGGGGACACCGCGACGGCGGTTTAGGTCACCAATAACAGCGCCAGTATACTCATCAGGTGATACCACCTCGAGTTTCATAATTGGCTCAAGGATAACAGCACCTGCCTGTTTAGCAGCAGCTTTAAAACCTTCCTTGGCACAAAGTTCAAATGCAATTGGCTTTGAATCCACCTGGTGAGTACTCCCATCATAAAGACGGACTTTCATACTGTCAAGGCTATATCCTGCCAGAACGCCGTTGTCCATCATTGAAAGAAATCCTTTTACAACTGATGAGATCAGTTCTTTTGGAATAGAACCTCCAACGATATTATTAACGAATTGCATTTTTTCTTTACCTGACTTAAAATCCTCAGAATCAAGGAATTCTTCGTCAGCGGGTCCAAGCTCGAATTGCATGTCAGCAAATAGACCTGAACCACCAGACTGTTTTTTCAACCTTTCACGGTGATCAACAGTGCGCGTAAGTGCTTCTTTGTAGTTCACCTGCGGTTCACCTTGGTTGCACTCCACTTTGAATTCACGCTTGAGGCGATCAATGATAATCTCAAGGTGCAATTCTCCCATTCCGCTGATTACAGTCTGGGCTGTTTCGTCATCGTAACGAACCTGGAATGTAGGATCCTCTTCAGCAAGTTTGGCCAAAGCCATACCAAGCTTATCAAGATCTTTCTGAGTCTTGGGTTCGATAGCAATCCCGATTACAGGATCAGGGAAAGTCATGCTTTCCAAAATGATTGGGTGATTGAGATCACAAATGGTATCACCAGTTTTGAGGTCTTTGAAACCTACAGCAGCAGCGATATCACCTGCTTCAACCTTTTTAATCGGATTTTGCTTATTGGCATGCATCTGGTAAAGACGGGAAATTCTTTCCTTCTTTCCAGAGCGTGTATTTAATACATATGAACCTGCATCGAGCGTTCCTGAGTAAGCGCGGAAGAAAGCCAAACGACCTACATAAGGGTCGGTAGCAATCTTAAATGCCAAACCAGAGAAAGGTTCGTCAACATTTGGCTTGCGAGTTACAGGCTCTTCGGTATCAGGATTAATACCTTCAATCTCATCCTTATCAACAGGAGAAGGCAAGAAGGCACAAACGGCATCAAGCAAAAGCTGAACACCTTTATTTTTAAATGCAGAACCGCACATCATTGGTACGATCTTCATATCAATCACAGCAGAGCGGATTGCATCACGGAGATCTTCACGTGTGATAGAATCAGGATCTTCAAAGAATTTCTCAAGAAGACTGTCATCGTATTCAGCTACTGCTTCTACCAATTTCTCACGGTATTCAGCAACAGTATCAACGAGATCTGCAGGAATATCAATCACTTCAAACTTGGCACCTTGAGTTTCATCATCCCAAACCATTGCCACGTTGTCAAGCAGGTCAATTACACCTCTGAATTCATGCTCAGCTCCGATAGGTACTACCAATGGAACAGGGTTTGAACCGAGTTTTTCTTTGACTTGATTACATACATCAAAAAAGTCAGCTCCTGATCGGTCCATTTTATTGACGAACCCGATACGAGGTACTTTGTAGCGGTCGGCCTGGCGCCATACTGTTTCTGACTGGGGCTCAACACCACCAACAGCACAGAACAACGCTACCGTCCCATCAAGAACACGTAGTGAACGCTCGACCTCAACTGTAAAATCAACGTGACCAGGAGTATCAATGATATTAATGGTATATTCATTATCATTCCAGTTCCAAGAAGTCTTGGTCGCTGCGGAAGTAATGGTAATACCACGCTCCTGCTCCTGCGCCATGTGGTCCATGGTAGCAGCACCATCGTGTACCTCACCGATTTTGTGAGTAATACCGGTGTAATAGAGGATACGCTCGGTGGTGGTCGTTTTACCAGCATCGATATGAGCCGCAATGCCTATATTGCGTGTATATCTCAGATCTTTTGCCATGATTAATTAATTAGTTAATTGTTAATTGCTATTGTTAAATCTAGTTGGTGGTTGACGGTTGGTGGTTGATGGCAATAGTTACGATCAATTATCAACAGACAACTATCAACAATATTATACTCTAAAGTGAGCGAAAGCCCTGTTGGACTCAGCCATTTTGTGAGTGTCTTCACGACGTTTCACTGCTGCACCTTCTCCTTTTGCACCCGCCATTACCTCTGCGGCCAGTTTCATAGCCATTCCTTTTCCGCTACGTGCGCGTGAGAATCTGATCAGCCATTTCATTCCAATGGAGATTTTGCGGCTTGGGCGAATCTCTGTAGGAATCTGGAAAGTAGCACCACCAATACGACGGCTTCTTACTTCCACAGCTGGCATAATATTATTAAGCGCTTTTTTCCAAACTTCGTGAGGGTTCTCACCAGTTTTTTCTTCTATGATGTCCATTGCATCGTAAAACACTTCGAATGCTACAGTTTTCTTGCCTGAAAGCATCATGTTGTTTACGAATCTTGTTACCATCGGATCACCAAATCTTGGATCTGGTGCGAGTACTCTCTTTTTTGGTTTCCTTTTCCTCATTTTTTGTTGTTTGCTGTGGCCCTTTTTTCAGGCACTCTTCAATTTTTAAAATTTACGTCAACTAGCAACGAATTATTTCTTCTTAGGACGTTTTGCGCCATACTTAGAACGGCTCTGTAATCTGTCAGCGACACCCGCGGTATCAAGTGCTCCACGAACAACGGTGTAACGAACACCAGGAAGGTCTTTTACACGACCACCGCGAATAAGAACGATGGAGTGTTCCTGAAGGTTATGCCCCTCACCAGGGATGTAGGCAATTACCTCAATACCATTGGTCAAACGTACCTTTGCTACTTTCCTCAAAGCTGAATTAGGCTTTTTCGGTGTAGTTGTATATACCCTTGTGCAAACTCCACGCTTCTGAGGACATGAGTCCAGAGCCCTTGATTTGCTGGCCATTACGATCTTTTTCCTTCCTTTGCGAACCAGTTGATTAATTGTCGGCATTTAGTTCCGATTTATGTTTTCAAAAACGTCTTTAATTCACAGGTTTTACCCCGCATTTTAATTTGTTTCCCAGCCACAGTTTCTTCCAGAGGCCAAAAAAGCGATGCAAAGATAGGTAGAATACTTCGTATTTCAAACATCTTTCTGCCTTTTTTACAAAGAGTTTTTAAAGCCTTGGAATACCAGTGTTTTAGGAAGGATGGCTTACTTGTCGAGCCATGATTTAAACTCGGGAACGCGATCGCGACTTACGATTATTTCTAATTCGGAGACCGGTTTGAGTTCCAGCTTGAGTCGACTGTTGAACCAGGTATGAATTTTTTGAATGGCGGAAAGGCGGATAATAAATTTCCGGTTAACCCGAAAAAACTCGGCAGGGTTTAATTTATCGGTAAGTTGATCAAGCGTGAAGTCGAGCAAATACCTTTTTCCGGTGTGCGTTATTATAAATACTGAACGATCTTCAGAAAAGCACCATGCAATTTCCTTTACAGGAATGTATACCAACTGGGTACCGACTTTTACAAGGAATCGCTCTTTATATTCATTCTTGGAAAATTGACGGACCAATTGGTTTAACAGCTGACGATCATGATCTCCCCCATTCCGGTTATATCGGTCAAATTTATTTAATGCCTGTTCTAGTTCGGCAGGGTCGATCGGTTTGAGGAGGTAATCGATGCTGTTTACCTTGAATGCCTTCAATGTATATTGGTCGTAGGCCGTTGTAAATATGACAGGGGCAACAACATCTGTTTTTTGAAAAATATTAAAGGAGATCCCGTCGGCCAATTGAATATCCATAAAGACCAGATCAGGAGCTGGAAATGTGCTGAACCAGTCTACCGCAGTTTCTACAGAATCGATCACATCCAGGATATCTGCCGATGGCCTGAATTCTTGTATTAGTTTACGAAGTCGTTTCGCTGCTGGTTGTTCGTCTTCAATAATCAGAACTTTCATACTCATACACCTCAATGATTGGAACAGAAACAGTAAAATACTTATCGGTCACCATAATAATGACTTCCTTATCGGAAAGTAAACGATAACGGTCTTTAATATTTTGTAGTCCCGTATTAGTAGAATGAATAACCTGGTCTTTTGGTTGCAGATTGTTGCGAATTATCAAAAGGTTATTCTTCTCATTGAAAATTTCCACTTTAAGTGGTTTTGCCCTGGATATAATATTATGTTTGACAGCATTTTCAAGTAATATCTGAAGCGATAAAGGGACAATTCGATTTTGATACAGTGCAGGATTAATATTAATGTCTATTGAAATATTGTCTCCGAATCTGCTTTTCAACAGGAAACTATAGGCATCAAGACATTCCAGTTCTTCCTCGAGGGAAATCGCTTCCTGGTCACGGATTTCCAATATATATCGATATACTTTTGATAATTTTTGTACAAAATCAACAGCTTTAGGCTGATCTTCAGGAATGATTGACGAAAGGGTGTTAAGACTGTTAAAAAGGAAATGCGGGTTAACTTGGCTTTTCAAAGTATCCAATTGAGCCTGTACATTTGCTCTTTTCAATTGCTCCGATTCCAGCAAGGATTGTTTGAGCTTTGAGAAAAAGTAAACAGATTCGTAGACCGAAACGCAAAGTACAACCATAAACAGACTCACCACATTAGCCATCACCTGATCCGGGTGGTGGTCGACAAGTTGTTCAAGTGGTCGAAAAAACACTTCAGACACATTGCAAAATGTAAGCACGAACACCAAAGTCACAGAGCCCGATACAAACAATCGGCGCGTGGTCATTTCCGGTAATGGATATTTCTTACGAAAGTAAATAAGGAGCCAACGGCTGATTTCCCAGTAAATGACTACGTACATCAACGACACCAGGAACTTAGGCAGATACGCATTAAGGCTCGAAGGCAGATTCTCTCCGAAAAAGAAAACAGGAATCAGGAAAGCCATCAGGGGAATGCCTATTAGCCGCATCATCCTGTCGTTAAATCCTAATATATCCCATGTTTTTTTCATGCTCTGCAAATATACGTACTTATCAAATTATGCTACAGTTATCATATCTGTGTCACGGCGAACATGTAGAGTCTTACCTTTTTTCACTGAATACAGGTTAACGTAACTATTTTTACCTTTTAGTGTTGCGGCTTCAAGAAATTCGATTTCCAGTCCTTTCCGGTCGATTAGATAGGATTCCAGTTCACCAGAAATCAGAATATCCAAATCAAAAGCCTTGCATTGACCCTGAATCCTTGAGGCTGTGTTTAAAACGTCTCCTGAGAATATGCGTTCTCTTTTGGCCATCCCTACTTCTCCAACCATCACTTTTCCGACATGGACGCCAGCTTTGAAGTCAGGAATAATACCAAATTTGCTGAGAAAGTAAGGTTTGCTGGATCTAAGCTTGTCTTGTATCCTGAAATAACAATCGATACAATTATTATTAGTGAGTCCGTTTTCTAGTGTCCATGAAATGACCACTTCATCTCCTACATATTGATAGATCTCTCCCTTTGACATCAACACAGGTTCAGTGATCTCGTCAAAGCTCTTCTTGAGCAGATCGAAATACAGCTGGTGTCCAATTTTTTCGGCTAAGGTTGTTGCTCCTTTAAGATCGAGGAACATAAAAATGCGCGTTTCCTCAGTTGGCTTATGGTATTTCCCCAAAAGCATTTTGGTCAACTGGCCGGGGCCGAATTTTTCTGAAATGGCCAGCACCCAGACACTAATAACAAGGATAATACTCCAGTTTAAAAAAATGACCAGCTGATCAGCACTGCCCATAAACTGTATTACTTTAATGGCAACTGCTTTATCCCAGAACGGTAAGTTCATGCTTAAGCTATTGTAGAAAAAAGAAGCGACCATGGTTACGGAGAGCATCATCGGAATGTAAATCGCAGCCTGTATCAGAATAGCATTAATCAATTTCCAATCGCGGAAACGATCCTGAAAAAAGAAAATCATCAATGCCCCCCCAAATATAGCTCCAAGGAAGGCGCCAAACATCTCGGACTTTATGGTTACAAGCATGCTGATCGGCAAGTGCTCCCCGACTAACTCTGAGTGCAGCATGAGATGTTTCTGGAAAGCCAGAATCAAGGCTACGATCAACCAAACCACTGTGAGTGTGAACCACCTTTGAAGCCTGTGTCTAAATCTATAACTGAACATAAAATCCTATTTGTCTTGGTTTACCAGTTTAGAACTGGATACGATATAAAATATCAGGGAAAAACCCGGTCTGATAAACGGTATTGACCTCATTAGTTACTTCATTATAACGTTTTTGAAACACATTTTTCCGATTGGTAACATTTTCAAAGTCTATAAAGAACTGCTGAGAGAGTTTTCTTTTGGATGAATTCATGCTAAATCCAACTTTGGCATCCAGCCGAAAATATGGTTCATAACGCAAACTATAGGCTTCTTGTTCAATAAGCACTTCTTCTCCAACCATTTGTGAAGCATCCAGATCAACAGGTGTATAATTCCTGCCACCTGCATTGGTCAGTTTAAAATCAAAGGTGATAGCATTGTTCTTTTTACTGCCGACTTTGAATTCTTTTCCAGCAAGGAGATTAATTACGTACTGGTTATTGAATGCAGTATTGCGCTGGATATTGTCTGAGCCTTTGTATTTAGATTGGTAAACTGATGTCGTCAATAAACCATAATAACCTTTGCTAAAAAATTTCTCAATGGTCAGTTCGATACCAAAATTAGCTCCAGTACCAGCATTCACGAGAAAATGTTCTTCAGGAAAAATGAAATCATCACCAACATTGAGCATGGAAAAACTTCCTTCCACAGACTCTACTGGCACATCCAAAATGTACTGGTAATAGGCCTCAGCTTTAATGCGCCAGTCATCCGCAGGTTTATAATCGTAGCCCAATACAAGGTGGTGACTCTTTGTAAAATCAAGATCTTCATTACTACGTACTAAGTTGCCATTTTCGTCAGCAATTTCGAGGAAAAAGATCGGTAACGGCTGTACCTGGCTATGCAAGCCATAACCCAATGTGAACATATGGCGTTGAGCGGGTTTCCAGTTGACGGATGCTCTCGGCTCCACTATAGCAGAACCGTTGAAAGTTAGGATTTGTCCATGCAGACCTGCATTAATCGTAAATTTGTCGCTTACGCGGAATTGGGTTTGTACATATGGTTGTAAAAGCGGTACATCACCCTCAAAATCTCTTAAGGTTACCCAATCCGGGATACCATCACCATCGATATCTGGAAGATTCTCGCGGTCTCTGACTATTGTATTTAGGTGGAACATTTGGGCAAGGAGGCCTGTTCTGAGTGTCAACCTTGAACTCAATTTAGAATTGACGAAAGTAGAAAAGCTATAGGTATTTACCCTGTCGTCAGCATCTGTTTCAAGTAATCTTTCACCATCAGACATAATATTGAACTGATCATAAATGGTCTGGGCCTGTGAAGCTGAGACTACCGTTCTCAGGTAAGTATTTTCGCCAAGCAGTATATTGTGTCGAAGACCGATAATCCCCAGTCTTGATCTTGGAAACGCATCTTCATTCGGATTGGCGAATAAGTCTGTTTCATCAATTTCATCGCCCAAAAAGTCTATCGAACTATATCCTCCGATGCCAAAAATTGAGAATTTTCCAATTTTAGAATTACCGAAATCGACCTTGAATGATAGATCCTGGTAATTTGGTGTCGCATTTGTTCCTACCGGAATGCCAACAGCTGAGGCAAAACCTACGAATGAATAACGATAAGCAGCAACGAAAGAAGCTGTTTTCTTTTTATTGAGTGGTCCTTCTGCCATAGCTTCCAGCCCGCTAAAAGCATTGAGTTGTAATGTAAACTCGTAATTATCGCGATTACCGTTTCTAAACCCGAGATCAAAAACCCCAGCGAGGGCATTGCCATACTCAGAAGGAAAGGCGCTGGTCAGGAAGTCGGAGTTTTTCAGGAGGTTGGTATTCAAAGCAGATACCGGTCCTCCTGTTGTACCAAGTGTCGCAAAGTGATTCGGATTTGGGATGGGAATGCCTTCCAGGCGCCATAATACACCTGTTGGTGAATTGCCCCGAATGACAATATCATTACGTGAATCATCGGCTGTACTCACACCAGCATAATTGCTGACCAGGCGACTTACGTCATTTCGACCGCCCGAGTAACGATTAACTTCTTCAAGGCTGAAGGTTCGTGCTGACACGGTTGCCAATTCGTTTTGAGCCCTGTCCTTTTGAGCGTCAGCGGTAACAACAATTTCATTGATCTTTGTTATCGATTCTTCGAGGGCGACTTCAAGCTCTACCTCTTTACCGGAGGTGACTACCACATTAGGAATTGTAATGGTATTATAGCCCAGGTAACTTACACGAAACGACTGTCTGCCGACAGGAATATTGGGAATAGAAAATCTACCATCAATATCAGTAGTTGCGCCCATCATTTCGGCGCTGCCCAAAAACTCAACCGTTGCCCCAATCAATGGGATCTCAGATTGTTTGTCGATAATGGTGCCTTTTACAGTCTGAGTGGCACCTTGTGAAAAAGCGCTTGAAACCGAAAGTAAAATGAAAAGAAAAAGGAAGGAAAACTTATTCATTTGAGTTAGTGTTTGTGATGTAAGTTCTAACCCAAAAATGCGCTCAAAGTTGCTTCAATACTTGGCTTTAAGACTGAATCGTAAAAAAAACTGCCTGAGTTGTAAGATATGAAGTGTGGGCCAGTTTAACCTTCAGCGCTAAATTCCAATAATGCGTCGATTGTTTGCGTTGAAACTGAATGGTAGTTGGGCCTTGCCTTCTTGTAAATCTCTCTGGCTACGTCCAGCTGATCGGTCTCTTTCAGTGCCTTGTACATAGGTGTCAGAAACTTCCTTCTTCCAACCTCAACAAGGAAATCTTCAACTTTGGGTAACAGCGTTTTTCCGTATCCATTGCGAATGGATAGTATTAACCAGGCAGATAGAATTTCCGAATTGCCGGACTCACTGAAATTAAATGTTTCATCAAGAGCTTCCATAGTTTGAAGATCAGTTTCTGTATTGATACCACGAATAAAATGTAACCATTCATGAGTAGTCCAATCCACAGTTTTAAGTTCTGAAGGTGGTGTGCCTTCTCTTAATAATTGCTGCTGGGCATCAACCAGGGCAAATCTGTCAGAAGTCGTTTTAGGACAATTATGAGGTATACCGGGACCATAGATCCATTCTTCCCAATTTACGGCCAATTTGTAATTACCAATCAGATGTTCCTCCATGTAGTTGACAAACTCTTCACTTGTTATAGTCTTGAACTTAAATGTTTCGAAATAGTCTTTGAGAAATTTGTCGAAATTTTCCCTTCCGACTTCTTTTTCAAGCATGGTCAAAAAACTTGCGCCTTTCTCATAGGCGACATCGGTCATGCCTTCGTCGGGGTCTCTTCCAGCCAGGTGTAGTTTCAAGTGCGTATCTGCATGACCAAAACCGAGGTAAGTCACTTCCTCTTCCAAGTCTTGCATTCCAAGCATAGCCAGCATATTGGTATAATCTTCCCCGTAAAGTGCTTCCATGATGCGTCTTTCGAAATACACTGTGAATCCTTCGTTTAACCAGAAGTCATCCCATGTGGCATTGGTTACCAGGTTACCCGACCATGAGTGGGCCAACTCGTGGGCAATGAGTGATGTCAGTGATCTGTCGCCTGCTATGATCGTGGGTGTGGCGAAGGTCAGCCTTGGGTTTTCCATACCACCAAAAGGAAAGCTTGGCGGCAGCACAATAACATCATAGCGATCCCACAAATAAGGACCATACAGCTTTTCAGCTTCTATGAGCATGAGTTCCATATCTGAGAACTCGTACACTGATTTTTCGAGCATCGACGGTTCTGCGTATACGCCTGTGCGCTCACCTACTGCTCCGAAGTTGAGATTACCCACTGCAAGCGCCATGAGATAAGGTGGAATAGGTTGTTCCATTTTAAATGTATAGACTCCGCTTTCATTTTTTGATTGTGGATTTTCAGCACTCATAACTGCCAACAAGCCTATTGGTACTTCAATCGTTGCATCATAGGTAATGCGGATACCTGGACTATCCTGACACGGAATCCAGGTACGGGTAAGGATCGCCTGGCCTTGTGTAAAGAGGAAGGGATCTGTTTTTTCAGCAGTCTGTTGAGGGTTGAGCCAATCGAGAGCTGCAGCATCAGGACTAGTCTTATAGTAAACGGTCACCATTTCCGTTTCCGGAAGGATATCAATAGACATCCCGGAGCCGAGAAACGGTTTTGGTTCTGTTAACTCAAAAGTCGTTTCTTTTTCTATTGCTCCGATTGTTACCTTTTGAATGTCCAGATCTCTTACATCCAGGATTAACTTGTGGGCCTGATTATTATCAATCTTATATCGTGCAAATCCTTCCAGCGTTTTGGTATCAAAATCCACTTTTAGGTTGAGATTGAGGTGAGTGGTCATCGCTTCGGCGGGCCTGGAAGCTGAGTGTGGATCATTTGGACGTATTGGCAATATGTTATCGGATGCTGTTTTTGGCGTACAACCTACAATTATCGTAACAAACAGAAAGACAATTACTTTTTTCATAATTATTGGATAATTCTATCGAAGGAATTCTGAAATCAATTTATTGACTACCCCGGGTTTTTCAAGCCCCGGTAAATGTGCTGTCCCTTCTATTATGTAGCCTGTTGCGTTTTTCATAGACTGTACAAGATTTTGGCATCTTAAACCCAGAGAAGGAAAATCAAGGTTGCCCCAAAGCACCAATGCCGGAACATTTATATCTGCCAACATTTCCATGGCTGAGTCAGGTTCAATTTCGTGGTTAAAATCAGGATGATCCAGGGCAATCCCGTTCATATCTAAAAACAAGTTGCGAAGGGTATCGTCAACTCTGTTTGGATTGGAAACTGCTCCATCAAGCCACAAGAAAGCCTCCAGTTGGTTAATTCGATCAAAATCTTCACAAACATCAAGTTCGTTGATGAAAGTTTGTGCTGGCTCTGGAAAAGTATCAGGGAAGGATTGGCCGGAAATGGCGGGTGATATGAGCACTAACTTTTTTACCTGATCAGGGTATTTCAACGCAAAGTCTAAGGCAATTCTACCTCCCTGCGAACAGCCGACAAGAATAGCAGGAGGCAACAACTTGAAATCAATTATTGTTTGCAGGTCATTCAAATGGGAGAAGGCTTCATCAGGAGATTTCGTTTTCCCAAATCCTCTTCTGTCGTAAGCTATTGTGTGATACTTATTTGAAAAGAATTCAATTTGTGGCATCCACATACGTTTATCGGCTACACCAGCATGTAAAAAAATTAAGGGTTCTCCTGTTCCAGCTTCTACTCCGTCGATTATTGCTGAGCCCATTTCTACAGAAAAGCGTTTTGTCATTTTCCAAAGTTAACCTTCGGTAGAAAATTACACAAAAAAAGCCCCATCAGCTTATGCCGAGTGGGGCTTTTCGTTCTGCAACAGCAGAAAATACGAGGTTTGGGTTAAAGAGCCGGTATCAATACGCGGTCGATTACATGAATCACACCGTTTCCAGCTTGTACATCTGTTGCCGTTACATTACTATCCGTTCCGGATCCGTCAGTTACTTTTACACTACCATCAATCTTGATGGTTATGTCTCCGTTCAAAGTTGAAATTCCCTGGTTGTCAGACAACCCTGTTGATACAGCGTTGGTACCTGCTATAACATGGTGCTCTAACACCGCTGCCAGTAAATCTTCAGGAATGTCTGCAAGACCACTCCAACTGTTTGCAGCAAGTAAAGCTTCGAAAGCAGCATTGGTTGGCGCGAAAATAGTGAATGGTCCAGGGCCGCTTAACGTCGTTACATAATCTTTGGCAGAAAGCCTTGAATCAGTAAGAGCAGCAACCAGAATGCTGAAATTATCATTAGTCAATGCTACGTCCACAACTGTAGGAATGGTAATCACTTTATCAATAATGTGAATGATACCATTCGTGGCAATTACATTAGGCGTAGTTACCGTAACTCCACCATTAAAAGTAACTCCTGAGTCAATATTTACGAGTAGGCTTACTGGATTACCTGATGTGGCTTCTGTGGCAAGTGTTGAAACATACCCATTTGAGAGCGCACCTGCTGGTACTCTGGCTGCAACAACGTGGTTGAGCAAAATTTGGGTAAGGGTTGCATCGTCTACATCATTAAGACTTGAAATGCCAAGATCACTAAGTAATTGGGTGAATGCAGCGTTAGTTGGTGCTAGTACTGTAAATGGACCTACACCTTGTAAAGTAGATACGAGATCAGCTCTTGTCAAAGCATCTACCAAAATGCTGAAATCAGGATTGTCTGAGGCAATCTTTACAATGTCGTTAACTTCTGGAGTTTCTTCCTCACAAGCGGTAAATCCGATGGCCAGGACGGCAATCAACAGAATGAAAAGGTTCGAAAATTTCATGTTGTTCATTTAATTTGATTTTGAATTGATTTGCTATCGGAGAAACGCTTCGTTCGTCTTTTTTGTTTAATCTTTTTGACAAAAATAGTAAAAAAAGTTAAACAAAATCATGTAACTATCTGATTATTATCTCGTTGGTATGAAATAAAAATCTTCATTTTTGAGCTTTGATAACCGTGAGAATAGCTGTAATTTTCGGGTCAACCCATCTTTAACCATAAAATTCACCACATGAAATATCTTCCAATCAATCCAGAGTTATTCAAACTAAATCGCAAACGATATACGGCTGAGATTAAGCCTAACTCAATTGCTATTTTTAATTCCAATGATATGATGCCAAGAAACGGGGATTGTTTTTTCCCTTTCAGGCAAAATTCGGATCTATTTTATCTGAGTGGCATTGACCAGGAGGAATCGGTTTTAGTTTTATATCCGGACTGTATCAAAGCTGGATTCCAGGAGGTGTTGTTTTTAAGAAAGACTAATGAACACATTGCCATTTGGGAAGGCCACAAATACACAAAAGAAGAAGCCACAAAGACTTCTGGCATCCAAAAAGTATTCTGGTTAGAAGATATGGATCGTATCCTGAATGAAATGATCCTGTTGGCAGATAATGTTTATTTAAATACCAATGAAAACGACCGTTATGTTCATGAGGTACCGACGCGTGATTACCGCTTTGCCCAAATGATGCGTGACCGTTATCCGGCTCATAACTATTATCGTTCTCAGCCGATTATGAAACGACTTGGCATGATCAAGTCAGAATATGAAATAGATTTACTAAAGACATGTTGTGATATTACAGAGAAGGCTTTCCGCAGGGTATTAGACTTTGTAAAGCCAGGCGTCTGGGAATATGAGATTGAAGCAGAAATCACTTACGAATTCCTTCTCAATCGGGCAACTGGGCATGGCTATACACCCATCGTTGGCAGTGGTCGCAACGCTTGCGTACTGCATTATATTGACAACAATATGCAGTGTAAAGCAGGCGACGTACTCCTGATGGATTTTGGAGCAGAATATGGTAATTACACTGCTGATCTTTCACGTTCAATCCCTGTAAGTGGTACATTCACAGATCGCCAAAGAGCTGTTTACAATTCTGTTTTAAAGGTGATGAGAGAAGCTACTAATATGCTTCGTCCGGGCACAAATATCGAGGCTTATCACAAAGAGGTTGGTAAGATCATGGAGAGTGAGTTAATCGGACTAGGTTTGCTTGACGCTGAAAAAGTGGCTAAACAAGACCCCGATGCTCCTTTATACAAGCAATACTTTATGCATGGCACTTCCCACCACCTTGGATTAGATGTTCACGACCTTGCTGAACGGTATGCTGAATTCCAACCGGGTATGGTCTTCACTTGCGAACCGGGCATCTACATCCTTGAGGAAGAACTTGGGATCAGACTTGAAAATGATATCCTGGTGACGGATGGAGATCCAATCGACCTGATGGCGACTATTCCGGTAGATGTAGACGAGATTGAGAGTTTGATGAATGCGGGGATTACGGTTTAGTCCACCTCACCCTGGCCCTCTCCTCCAGGAGAGGGAATGCTGGTTTTGACTTAGAGTAATGTCACTCTCTTTTTATCTAAGAAACTAAGTTCGACCTTCCAATTGCTTGCTGGTTCTTAATCAGGAAATTATTACTTTATCAGGGTGATGTCACCTGTGTAGGATAGCACTTCTCCGTCGATGAACTCCACTTCGGCGATGTAGACGAATACACCTGGGTTAACCCTTTTTCCTCTGAAGGTACCATCCCAACCAAAGCCGTTACTGTTTGCTGGAATATTATTGGCACCATAGACAATATCTCCCCAACGATTGAACACTTTAACTGTTCTGATCTGGCCTACTGCTGGTGCACCGTAAATTACCCACTGGTCATTAACACCATCAAAATTTGGTGTAAATGCATTTGGGATGTAAACAGGTCTTACCTTGTTTACGGTAATCGTAACTGAGTCAGTCGCTGTGCAACCAAACTCTGTCAGTATCGTGACCCAGTAGGTGGTTGTATTTACTGGCATTGCAGTTGGTTCTGGGCAATCCGCACAAGACAATGATTCAGCAGGAGTCCAAGAGTAAGTATGGTCATCTAGCGTATTTACAACAGCCTGGATATCTGCTGAATATCCGAGATCGATGGTCTGATCAGGTCTTGCATCTACGATTATTTCGAAAGGTTCGGTTATTGTTCCTGTGCCAAAAGCCAAGCAGCCGTTAGCATCCATAATGCTTACAGTGTATGTACCGGCAGCCAGGCCTGTTAAGACTGAATCGACCTGGAAAGTCTCTCCATCTGCGCTATAAGTGTACGGTCCTACTCCACCCATTCCGGTAACGGCAAGTGCGCCGTCTGAAGCACCAAAACAGACGTTATCCAAAGGAATGACTTCTTCCACAATAAACTCAGGTGGCTCCTCAACAAATACCCCTGAAGTGATGGTACAGCCATTGGCATCCGTAACGGTAAGGCTGTAATCTCCTGGAGCGAGGTTGTCGACATTCATAGAATCGGCTCCCATATCATGACTCCACAGATATGAATAAGGCATCGTTCCGCCACTCACCGTCGCAACCGCGGCCCCATCGGTATACCCAAAGCAACTAACGTCTACGGTATCCATTGCAATAGCAAGAGGATCAGGTTCCCCAACATCAAGCATAAAATTGCCAAAACAGAAATTTTGATCTCTCACGGTCACATTATATGTTCCCGCAGGGATATTAACTAATGAATTCGAAGGCACAAAACCATTGCCATCATTGAAATCGTAGGCATAAGGCGGTAAGCCATTCGCCACATTGATGGTAATAGAGCCATTAGAAAACCCATTGCAGCTAGGCTGAACAATGACTTCGACATTCGGGTCCAACAACAATTCCAATTCATTGACATCAAAATCAGCGGTGATCTGGCAGCCATTAGCATCTGTAACATTCAACGTATAATCACCAATAGGAATGTTAAGCAGGTCCTCATTTGAAGAAACCAAGGCGCCGCCACCATCAAACCACTCGAATGTGTATGGAGGGGTCGCTCCCCCAAGATTGAGGTTGACTGCGCCGTCCATACCGCCATTACAGGTTGGCATCGTGATTGATGATTGTAGATCAAAGGGCGGGGGACCATCAACTGGGATGCTGAATATTTCTTCACATCCAATTCCATCAGTGATCGTTACGTCATAAATACCCGGCACCAGCATATCGCGATCTTCAGTATTTGCCCCATCACTCCAGGCAAAACTGAACGTAGGGAAATTTGATGAAACTGATAGATCGATGCTCCCATCGAGGTTGTCAGCACATAATACATCTTGTGAATCGAAACTGGCAACTAATGGGTTAAGACTATTGCAACAAGGCTCGACTATCACGGTCTCGATTTCCGTAAGGATACACCCCAATGAAGTTTCGATAGTGAGCGTAACGAACTTTGTTCCAGGGGTATCGTAAAAGACATTATGCGGTCCTTGCGTACTTGCCGTTTGCGGCATTGCTCCTACACCAAAATTCCATTCCCAACCGATAATACTCCCGAGGGCGAAGCTTGAGTTATCGGTGAATGTCATAGCCTCTCCCGCACAAATCTGGGCTGGAGAATTATTGAAATCAACCTCAGGACCGAGGAAATCTCCGCTACCGCCAAATTCGATAGAAAAGCCATTGCCCGTTGAGGTGAAGTTGTTAACCAAAAGCGCATAGCTGGTTCCCTGTACCATATCCAGAGGGGCCAGCCAGTTATCATTTCCACCACCACAACCCGGCGGTTCACTCGTATCTGTAGAGGAGGCTCTTAATCCGGTTGGTCCCATACATGGGCTGGGAAAATTGAAATCACCAGCTGCCATACAAAGTCTTTCGATCTTATCTGAGCAATTCAGTACGCCAGAGGGTAATTCGTAAACCACAAAATCCAGATCATCGGCGGGGTTGGTGGGTGTAAGGGTGAATTCCAGTGTACCGGTTGTCGCCGCCGTCCAGGTAAACCAGGTTGAATTAGACTCTGAGTTGCCACCCAGTCCACCTAGGCAAGAAGAACCACCTGCTTCATCAGGATCACTTCCGGGTCCGACTACAGAGGCTACAGAAAAGGGTGATTGATCACATAAGATACTGGCCGCAATACAGTCAGATCCGGGTTCAGTTTGGGGGTTATAGTTTTGGATGCAAAGTTGAAAGGAGCCTGTATTATCATTTCGACCATCAACTCTAATCCAGTAGGTCTGTCCAACAACTAGTGAGCCACGGTATAACTCTACAATATTATTAAGACCATCATCAGTTTGGCATTGGATATTATTGAGTGTTCCACTACAGGATCCAGTATATAAAGCAACTTCAGGCTGATTGAGTGTTCCGCCACCTCCAGCCCCGGAAGCACCGTTTATGGTGACATTCACGTCAGTGGCAACTGCTACAAAACTAAACCAGACATCATGACTATTATTAGTAAAGCACCCGGCTGGACCAAAACCAGAAGCTGTTGCCCCTACATTGGTAAATGCATTGACTTCAGAACACCAATTGGATGGATCTGAGATAGGTGTTGCAGAATCACATTCTTCATTGGAAGGCTGTGCGAAAGCGACAGTCGCAAACAGAATAAAAAAAGCAGTCAGACAAAAGTTGTACATGCCAGATAGCCGGCCTTTATGCGGATTCATATAATTTCTCTTTTGTTTATCAGTGCATTTTTGACGGTACAGCAGGGTTAACCTAGTCGGGGGGAATTTCCTGTAACAAAAAAGTGCTCAAAGATATAACGATTTATTTGCCTGTTACGTGTATAAGAGGCAGTTTTTAGCAAGCAGCAAAGATTATACCTTCTTTTTGACAGTTGTATATCGACAATAAGCCTTAAAGGGAGAGATAAAATTTAAATTTGTTTTAATTTTGCTGTTCGCGTTCAATTTTATGAAAAGATACATTCCAAATATTATCACCCTTTTGAATCTGCTTTGCGGGTGTATTGCCTTGGTATGCATTTTTTATCATGAGTTCTTTGCTGTGTTTGCAGTAATGCTGGTAGCATTTCTGGCTGATTTCTTTGATGGAGCAGCAGCCCGGCTTTTGAAAGTGCATTCGGAAATGGGTGCAGAACTCGACTCTTTGGCAGATATGATCTCGTTTGGCATGGTACCTGGAGCTATTATGTATGTCTTGCTTGCCAATGCTTTTGAGCCTGACACCCACCTGGTGAGTGGATTGACATGGGCTGCAATACCTGGTTTTCTTGTAACTGTATTTTCTGCATTAAGATTGGGCAAATTCAATCTTGATACACGGCAGTCTTCGGGTTTTATGGGACTGGCTACACCAGCTTCTACAGTCTATATTCTAGGGCTTTACCTGATCTATTACCATAATCCTATGGGACTTCGAGACCTGGCAGGCTCTCCATGGCTACTTTACACAAGCACAATTGCAATATGTTACCTCCTTATTGCAGATATCCCGATGTTCAGCTTTAAGTATAAGCATATGAAGTGGCGCGGAAACGAAGTCAGGTTTATTTATATCTCCCTTTGTGTAATCTTACTGGTAACCCTACAATTGGTTTCCATACCAATACTGGTTTTTTTATATGTCCTGATTTCTATCATTTCTCATGTATTGGGTAAAAATATTACCGCTGAGACACCTTCAGCAGAAGGGGCTTTGCAGTAACCTGAAGATTGATGCAGGACAATGGACATAAATTCAAATTCAAAATAGTTTTCAAAAATATACAGGATGAAATTCATTGCGGAAATAGACGTTATGCCACTCAAAGAATTGCTTGATCCGGAGGGAAAGACAGTGGTACATCACATGAAAGACATCGAGCTCACAGGAGTTGAAGATGTTCGAATTGGTAAGCATATTACTATGACAATAGACGCTGAATCTGAGCAGGAAGCTACTGACAAAGTAGAATTGGCCTGCAAAAAAATTCTGGCTAATCCGGTCATGGAATTTTACCAGTTTACTGTTAACGCCGGCTAATCTGTATGCTTTACCTGGTGCCAACGCCAATAGGCAACCTTGAAGATATCACGCTGCGCGCAATCCGTATTTTAAAGGAATGCGACCTCATCCTTGCCGAAGACACCAGAACGTCGGGCAGGTTACTCAAGCATTTTGAAATTGATACACCACTTAAGTCACACCATGCCCACAATGAGCATGGGACTCTGCCTGGTATTATCGAAGGATTGGTATCAGGTCAGCAAGTTGCCCTTATCTCTGACGCTGGCACTCCAGGAATTTCAGATCCGGGATTTCTTTTGGTGAGAGCATGTGTCGAAGTAGACATTCCTATACATGCATTGCCTGGTGCTACAGCATTTGTCCCTGCCCTTGTACAATCTGGTTTGCCTTGTGATCGTTTTCATTTTGAAGGTTTTTTGCCGCATAAAAAGGGAAGGCAGACAAGGCTTAAATTCCTTTCAGATTTACCGCACACTTTCATTTTATACGAATCGCCATATCGGCTAGTTAAATGCCTTGACCAGTTGATTGATCATTGTAGCGAAGACAGGCAAGCAGCCGTTTCCAGGGAATTGACCAAGCTCCATGAGGAAACCATTAGAGGTTCTCTAAAGGAAATCCGGGATTTCTTTAGTGCTAAAAAAGTCAAGGGAGAACTGGTTATTGTCGTAAAAGGAGTGTAACTTAATCTTGAAAAAACTAGTACTACACGCTCTCTCACAAGGTATTATGGCATGAGGATTGATTGAAACAATAGCTATGAAAAACTACTTCACCCTTTTTGGCATCCTGGGTATTTTCCTATTATCTGCTTGTGAAGAATCACAAGGAGACTTCCGACTTGAGCTTATCGGCGAATACTCACTTCATCGTTCCTGTGTCCAGGAAACAGGCGGGCAGGTCATTTGGGAAGAAGAATCTGATCTAACAGCAACTATTAGTATTCCTACTGACAGTGCTCCATTTGATGGTTTGAATCCGCCTGATTATGTAAAACCTGAAGACAGAGCGCTTCAGATTGATCTTTTCCCGGAAGGTAGTTCAACCGTTACTTATTACTTATGGGTAAACCCCTCCGGCGACATTAAGGAAGCCATCTTTGACCCAAATCATATCATCACTGGCAAAGCCTTACCAAGCAGCTTCGAGATGCATATCTGTGATTGTGCTTTGGGGTCACAGATCAACTGTGTTTTTGATTAACGTTTCCTTTTTGTTTCCTGACTATTTATCAGAACCATACAACTCTTTACCAACTTCTTCGTAGCGGTCACCTTCAACCCAGGTTGGCACGGTGTCAGCATCAGCCAGCAATCTTGCAATGTGCGTGAAAGTCTGGCAAACCTTAACGAGGTATGGAAAATCAAGCGACTCAGGATTATCGACGACTTGGTGGTAGTAGGTCATATATTCCTTGTCAAAAGCCGTAAACCCAGGGCTCAACGTTGGCGCAGGTACTCCTTTTTTGGCAAAAGAAGCGTTATCAGAACGTTCAAACAGGTTTTGCTCTGGTGCAGGATCATGTGAAACAGTTAAGCCGAATTTGGCTGCTGCTGCATCATAATCTACATTGAGATTAACCCTGTCATAACCATAGATCACAACTCTGTCGGTCACCGTATATCCGCCACCATCGCTATTGAGGTTGCACATGGTTTTGTTTAGAGGGATGATTGGATTATCAGCATACCATTGGCTACCTAAAAGGCCTACTTCCTCAGCGGTAAATCCAATAAACGCTACAGAACGTCTGGGTCTTTTCTTTGAAAATGCCTTTGCAGCGGCCAACATAGCTGCGGTACCTATGCCATTATCTCTTGCACCGTTGAAGATTGAGTCTTCTTCTGTAATCGTACCACCTTTTGTACCGTGACCAACATGGTCAAAATGGGCAGTAAGGATGATGAATTCATCTTTCAATTCGGGGTCCGAACCTTCCAGAACACCAATAACGTTACGTGAAATGATTTTTTCTTCAGACGTTCCTGTTGAAGAAACGGCCATCTTTAATTTTGGCTTTTTCGCCCGGAACGCTTCCAATAGGCCTGATTCACCTTCGCTCACCCAGAAATATGGTAACATCTCACCTGCAGACTTTGTGGCTTCCTGGTCCAATTGCATTCTGGAACGGCCGAAATAACGCTTGAAAAAATCCCATGGGAATGGCAATTTGTAAATCTCGACCAAAGCGACAGCACCCTGATCAGCGGCAATACGGCGTTTTTCTGCCATTGACCTGAATGTCTTACGACGATCGAATTTTCCCGGTGTACCGGAAATAACAAAAACGATCTTACCCTCAGCATTTATACCTTCATAATCATTAATACCTGCTTCCTCATCAATTAATCCGTGACCGGCATAAACTGCCTGTGCTTCGCCTTCAAAAGGTAATCCGGAAAGCACAATCAGATCTTCTCCATGTGTGAAGGTCTGTTCTCCCCAGGTGATTGACCCCTCTTTGGCTGTTTTCACCGTTTTTAGTGGAACATCCTGAAAATAACTATCATGCCCCGGAGGAGTGGTAGCTCCATAAGATCTTAGACATTCAGCTATATATCGAGCGGCAACTTCATTTCCTTGTTCTCCTGTCCGTCTTCCAAGCATTTCATCAGAAGCGAGAAAACGGAGATGAAATTCAATTTCTGATTGCTCAATGTTAAACTCTGGAAAAACTTCCTCTTCCTGTGCAAAGGAAAAGCTGGTAAGGCAAAGTAAAAAAGCAAGTGAAGCAAGAATTTTTTTCATTAACCTGAATTGAGAGTTTTTAATAAAAAAATGAAAAGTCTTTTGTTATCAAGACAGCAGGGGTTAATCTTCGGCTAAATGGTAGATATCTTTCCAATTTCGGCCAATCTGGTCGTAATCGAGGCCATAGCCAACAACAAATTTATTTGGGATTTCGAATCCTACGTAATCAATCGGTAGTTCGTGTTTCATTGCTTCTTTTTTCCAAAGCAATGTCATGATAGCTACTGATGCTGGTTTAAAAGCTTCCAAGGTTTTGAGAAAATGCTTCATAGTTACCCCAGTATCGATAATGTCTTCTATAACGATAACATGACGGCCTTCGATATTTGCTTCTAGCCCAAGGGCCGTTTTCACAGCTCCTGTACTTGACATCCCCTGGTAAGAAGCCAGTTTAACGAAAGTGATCTCACATTCGATTTCGAGGTATTTCATGAGATCAGCTGCAAACATGAATGCACCATTCAGAACACCCAGGAACACTGGAGTTATGCCAGCAAAGTCGGTTCGGATTTGGGCAGCCAGTTCACTGATTCTGCTCTGAATTTCTTCTTCGGTAATGAAAGGACTAAAATAACGGTCTTTTACAAAAATCTTGTCAGGCATTGATAAAACATCTTTCATACTACTGAGAGGAAAAGCCTTATCAGCAGTTCCTCCTTATTTGGAAAAATCAAAGGTACGAAATTGTTTTGCCGTTCGTATACTACCTGGTCAGCTTTAGCACCTGCCCTACTCTCAGCAAATTGGAGGTTAAGCCGTTAATTGCTTTAAGTTCATCAACCGTCATTTCATACTTCCTGGAAATTGACCAGAGCGTTTCACCCTGGATAACTTCATGAGTGGGACCAGGATTTACAGGATTTTCCCCAGGATCAGCAGGATCGTCAGGATTATCTCCAGGATTTGTAGGATCTACGGGACTAGTAGGATCTGTAGGTTCTGGGTCTGGTCTTGTTACTGGAGGAGGAGGAGGAGGCGGTGGTGGCACAATTGGCCCATCCGCGATTTTAGGTGCTTTTTTGGCTTTTTTCTTGATCCAAACTCGTTCACCAGTGGCAACTTCTACACCTTCCGGAAGGAGATTCCTTTTATAAAGATTTGCCAGTTTGATACCGTAGAGTTGTGATATATCGTACATCGACTCATGGTTTTTCACGGTATGCGTCTTTTGCGAACCCCGCCACTTTTTGCGTTTGGGTTGTAAGTAGACATATTGACCTTCGGTGAACGCGTGATCACTTTTGAGGTCATTATATTTCATGAGCCGCTTAAGCGGAATGCTATGTCTTTTTGCCAATAAAGAAGCGGTTTCATCAGCTGAGGCGACCACGACTCTGGCGCCATTATTAACCTGAGTGACCAGTATCGGAATATCGTCAGTCATGCTGTCATATCGGTACAGCCTGTTTTCTTCGATCAGCCGAATCAGCTTTTCGGCGTAGGTAGGGCTCGTGGCATAGCCTGCCTTTTTCAAGCCTCTAGCCCAGTTTTTGTAATCTGTTGGGGCATAATCAAACAAGAATCCGTAACGATATTCTTTTCGCGGATCCATCAGGAATTCTGTGTGGGCGATCCACGACTCTTCAGCATTGCGATATTTGCGAAAGCATGATTTTACCAACCTGCCGTTGACATAATCATCGTCTTCCCTGTAGAACGTTGGGCCCTTCCATGTAGAACCACATTTCATCCCGAAATGGTTATTGGCTTGTCTCGCAAGTGTACTGGTTCCATCAGCAGACTCAAGGATGCCCTGGGCCAGCTTGATGCTGGCAGGAATACCACTGCGTTCCATTTCACTGATGGCAATGTTTTTATATTGGTCTATATATGCTGTTCGGCGTGAGACTTGTGCATTGGTGGCAGTGTGAAACAGTATTCCGGAAAGGACCAGAAGCAGACTTAGCTTATTCATAAAGGGATAGCTTTGTTATGGTTCGCAAAATCGGTTTTCAAGGTAAATATTCCAAACTATATGCCAAGAGGTTAATCTACCTCCAGCACCTGGCCTATTTTGATAAGGTTTGAGGTAAGTCCGTTTTTGCGTTTCAAATCACCAAGATCAATATTATAACGCCTTGATATACTGTAAAGTGTGTCTCCAGCAACAACCTCATGAGTTGCTGATTGTATAGCTGAAGGAGCAATTATTGTAATTTCTTCGGAAACGGGCTCAGGTTCCATCACAATAACGCCTGATTCCAGTTCCTCTTCTTCGGGTTGTGGCTGCCTGGTTACGGGAATTGAGGTATTGGCTGATTCAGGATTGAATCTGGTTGGTTCTGGTTTTGATTCTGCTGGTCTTGACATTGGAGGAATCAAATGATAACCTTCCGGGTTGGGCAGTGAAGACTCTGGTTCTGGTTGTTCTTCCACAATTGGTGGTACACTAGTTGTAGCAGCAGCAAGATCATCTCTGTTTGTGTCTTGCAAATAACGGGGAGGTGATCTGAAATCTGCCGGTTTTGTTTTCGGCTTCCTTGTTGTTGACCCTCTAAGGTAAATTCTTTGACCGGACTCAGGTTCGAGGGCTGTCAGATGATTAAGATTATTTCTTTTGTATAGATGTTTCAGCTTAACACCATAGTCCTGGGAGATTGAATACATGGTTTCTCCTTTTTCCACACGATGAGATGATTTCCGGCCTCTGGATTTTTTACGTTTTGGCTGAAGGAATACGTTTTGCCCGGGAATGAGGTCGTCGCCAAGACTGAGGTCATTATATTTCATTAACCTTGATAAACTCATATTTAGTTGCCGCGCCATGGAGAGGGGTGTATCCTCCTCTCCTGCTCTGACGGCTTTAACGTCATTAACCCTGTAAATACCCGGGAGTTTCTTTTTTGCGACTGGCTTGGGAGGTGGGTCACCAAACTCAGGAATTTCGGCAATATCATCGTCTTCTTCAAAAATAACTTCATCTTCTGCTTGTGGAGGGGCAATCACGATATTTCCGCTATCATCCTTTTCCGGAAGGTTATAGACGGGGACCCTGCTTGTCATCCTGTCGAAGCGGGCCAGGTTGTTCTCCTCAATTATCCTGATCAGGATATTTCCATATTGAGGATTCGTAGCATATCCTGCTGCTTTTAATCCATGCGACCAACTTTTGTAATCGTATTTGTCGTATTCAAACAACCCCGCATATCGCTCGCGATTCATCAGAAATTCACTATGGTCGAGATACGATTGTTCTGCAGAACTATAGACCCTGAAGCAGGATTTGATCAGGCGACCCTGGCTGTCACGATCATCATCTTCGAGGTAATACGATCTGCCGGTCCACCCTCTATGGCATTTGATACCAAAATGGTTATTGGCTTCAACGGCAAGGTCGCTATTCCCATAACGGGATTCGAGAATACCCTGGGCCAGGGTAATAGATGCAGGGATGCCACTTCGGTCCATCTCACTAATAGCAATATCCTGGTATTGCAGGATATACTCAGCCTTGGTCATATCCTGGGCGGTAACGCTAAGGCAAAACAGGATCATTAATACTGAACAGAAATAAGGGAGTCCCATCAAGGTTAAAAACGTTTGCTTAATCTTTTAACTTTCGAAGTAAAAGGAGGCCGTCTCCTATTGGCAACAAAATGTTTTCTAATCGCTGGTCCTTTTGGATGTTTTTGTTGAAAGTCCTGATACTCACCGAATCCTTATCGGAAGCGTTTGCAGCGACTTTACCATACCAGAGTACATTATCTACCAGTAAAAATCCACCAATCCGCAAGTTAGGGAAAACTGCATCAAAATACTTTTGGTTTTCCAATTTATTGCCATCAATAAATATCAGATCAAACGTTTTATTCATGTCCGGCAGTATCTCAAGGGCATCTCCAATCACAAGTTTAACATTTCCGGCCTGGCCTGTAGCTTCGAGATTTTGGCGAATTACTTTTTCCCTTTCAAGATTGACCTCAATGGTAATCAGTTGACCACCTTCCTGCAGCCCGGTAGCAAGGCATATTGCTGAATATCCGGTGAATGTTCCAATCTCAAGAACAGATTCGGGTTTTAGCATTTGACTGACCATCATCAGAAATCGTCCTGTGTAAGGCCCTGTAAGCAAACCAGGATTGGTAGTTGTCAAAAATGCCTGCCGTTCGATAGCTTCTAACTCAGGGGGCAAGGAACTGGTATGGTCAGCGCAATATGCCTTTTCTATTTTTTCTTGATTAACCATTTACTTTGAATTGCATCAATTACTTACCAAGATACTTTTTAACGTAAGGATAACCGAAGACTGTGGACAAAATAATGGCAGCCCCAAGGTAAAATCCCGGATTGAGTTCCTGGTTTTCCTGGAAAATGATAATTGCCAGAATAATTCCATATACTGGTTCAAGATTGATGGTCAGTGTTGAAGTAAATGCTGAAAGGTGCTTCAATGCCAATAAAGACAAGACATAAGCGAGGGTAGTGCAGAGTAAGGCCAGCACCACGAGGTAAAAAAGGTCCGTTGTGGTCGGCATGAATTTATTGACCCCATCGCCAAGGAATTCCCAATAAACTGGTAATAGGATTGATAAGAATAAAAGTCCGGCCCCCAGTTCCACGAAAGTGATGAACATTGGCTCCTGCTTTACCACCATTTTTTTATTTAAAACCGCGAAAAAAGCTGCAAGAATAGCAGAAATCAAGGCCATAATAATACCTTTTGTATAAGCAAAATCTGTGGTGTAAAAGATGATGTAAATACCAGGGATGACAACCAGGCCCGTGACCACTTCGAGCATTCGGATCTGTTTTTTGTAGAAGATGGGTTCGAGGATTGCGGTAAAAAAACTACCCGTTGCCAGGCAGCATAAAGTGACCGAGACATTGGAGTATTTAATGGCCCCATAGAAAAATACCCAATGCGTGGCTACCAAAATCCCGATTCCCGCAAGGGGTAACCAATCTTTGAGGCGGGTTTGTCGTATCGTTCTGACAACAGAGGGAAAAAACAACAAACTCAGACATGTGATGATGAGACGCCACCACACAATAGAAATTTCATTCAGGTCAATCAGCCTTCCCAGAATAGCGGTAAATCCGAATAAAACTACTGCAATGTGTAGTTGTAAATATGCTTTTTTAATGGCATCCATAATGCAAAAAGTTCCAAGATAAGCAGTATCTTTGGCTAAATTTTAAAACTCAATAATTATGGCTGTTCAAAAAGGGGATACTGCCCCGGGATTCACTTTGTACAATACCCAAAAAGAAGAAGTTTCGTTAAGTGACTATGAAGGTAAAAATGTAGTGTTATTATTTTTCCCACTTGCATTTACTGGTGTCTGTACAAAGGAATTATGTTCAATGCGCGATGATATCGCCAGCTACCAAAACCTTGATGCCGAAATTGTAGCGGTATCTGTAGACACACTATTCACTTTGGGTAAATTCAAGGAAGAGCAAAATCTTAATTTCCCTTTGCTTTCTGATTTTAACAAAGATATTTCTGCTGCATATGGGGCGCTTTACGAAGAATTTGTACTTGGTATGAAAGGTGTCTCGAAAAGGTCTGCTTTTGTAATTGACAAATCTGGCGTGGTACAATACGCTGAAGTCTTGGAATCTGCCGGAGATCTTCCTAACTTTGCAGCAGTTAAGGAAACTTTAGCAGCCTTAAACTAGTTATAAGCATATCCACTTAACGCTTTCTAAAGAATCGGGCATGAGAGATGCAACAAAATTTGACACTGAAGAGCTCCTTTTAGCTGATGTACTCACAGATATTGGCAATCAGTCTGAGCTTATAGTCTATAATGATGACTTCAATACTTTTGATTGGGTGATCGAATGTTTTATTGACGTGCTGAAGCATACCCCTGTTCAGGCAGAACAATTGTCTTTATTGATTCATTTTAAAGGTAAAGCTACGGTCAAGACAGGGCCGATGAGCGAATTAAAGCCCAAGAAAGATGCTCTTGTGGACAGAGGCCTCTCTGCTGTAATTGAAGAAATGGCGCATTAAGGCGTCCTGATAATATTATTCGAAAGCCTCTCTTGTTGAGAGGCTTTTGTGTTTTACTGATAATCGCAAAAAGGGATGCCAGTATTCCAACTGACTGAAGAACTCATTTTCCCTAACCCGCTTTTTGGCAGGCCTGATGGGTTATTAGCTGTTGGGGGTGACCTCTCTCCTGCCCGTTTATTATTAGCCTATAGCCTTGGCATTTTTCCCTGGTACTCTGACGAAGACCCTATTCTTTGGTGGTCGCCTGACCCACGGATGGTTTTATTACCCTCAAATCTTCGGGTTACCAAGAGTATGAAACAGGTTTTACGCAACAACCATTTCAGGATAACGTTTGATACAGATTTCCGAAGTGTTATCACCAGTTGTCAACAAATCGATCGTCCCGGGCAGGAGTTTGGAACGTGGATCACCCAAGAAATGCTGGAAGCATATTGCCAACTGCACGAAATGGGGTATGCCCATTCAGTAGAAGTCTGGAAAGACGAACAATTAGTTGGCGGGTTATACGGTATCTCACTTGGCAACTGCTTTTTTGGTGAATCGATGTTCGCGAAAATGTCCAATGCTTCTAAGGCCGGCTTTATCACCCTTGTACAAGCCCTTGAAAATAAGGGTTTTGCCCTAATTGATTGTCAAACAGAAACGAATCACCTCAACTCATTGGGAGCTGAAAACATTCCAAGGATAGAGTTTCTAAGGATGTTAAAAAACAACCTTAACGGAAATGATCTGAAGGGAAAATGGACTGATTTTAGATGAAAAAGTCTGCAGGTGATCTTTCCCTGACTTGATTTATAATATTGAGAAATTCGCTCATCATCATCGCTGTAGCTCCCCAGATCACATTTTCCCTGATGTGGTAATAAGGGACTTCTTTCAAGATCAAATGCTCACTAATCTCAATATTGGTATTTCTGATATTCTCGATATTCAGGAAATCACAAATTGGCGCTTCAATTACATATTGAACCTCTTCAGGATCGATTACATAATCAGGAATCTTATTGGAGTAGCCTACAAAAGGATTGACCAATGCATTACTGACGGGAATGAAAAGACTGGACAACTTCCCCAGAATCTCAACATCATCCGGCTCAATGCCTACTTCTTCCCAAGCCTCTCTCAGGGCTGTCGCCTCCAGATTTTCATCTTCTGGCTCAACGCCGCCACCGGGAAAACTGACCTGGCCGCTGTGGGGACCTCTGGCTGTTCTGCGCATAAGAGTAAGGTATAGTTCTGCATTTTTAGGATAAAGCAATGCTAATACCCCTGCTACCCGAACGTCTGGGCCTGGTTTTATTTTGGCTTCATGATCTTCGCGACCATGGTGTGCCATTTTATATTGAATTTCACGACCGGGCAATGGTTCTGAAAGAACTTCCCTTAGTGTATTTATGAATTCTGGAATCATTGTGCAGTTTGAATTACATAAAGATAACAACTTGAAGGAAGGGTTAGTTCAGTCATAGAAAATTAAAATTCTCACATTTTTACGATAAGCAATGGTCTTTAAATAGGGTTATTTTGTCGTTATAGTGTCATTTAAAAACATTGGGAAACGGGTAAGCTCTCAAAACCGTTATCTTTAAGATATTTTTAGCTAGCCGTAAATTTGCGGTTACCCATTGAATTCAAAACTTACTAATATGATTCACCTGGACACCTCTATTTCAAAACTATCGTCCAAATGCTTTACGCTTGCGCTACTTTTAATTGCAAGTTTATCCCTTAACGGTCAAGTGCTCATTAATGAGTTCTCTGCGTCTAATTATGATGACTTTGCAGACAGTTTCGGAGAACATGAGGACTGGATAGAGCTCTACAATGCGGGTTCGTCCACTGTTGACTTGTCGGGATATCACCTATCTGACAGGTTGTCTAATCCTACAAAATTCCAGATTCCTGCTGGAGTTTCCATTGCTGCCGGAGACCACCTTCGAATCTGGTGTTCGAAAAGAGATGGGCTCTTTAGCGGAGTCGTTCATACCAGTTTTGCCATTACTCAAACAAGAGCCAATGAGTCTATCGTATTGGCAGATCCTTCAGGCACCATTATCGATTCATATGATATTGGAACTCCTAATCAGGATGGTCATTCATGGGGCAGAACAACCGATGGTGGATCAACCTGGTCAGTTTTCCTTTCACCAACCCCTAATGGTTCAAATACGAACCCAAGTCCGGAGTATACACCTAAGCCTGTGATGTCGCCAGACCCCGGTTATTATACAAATTTTACAACCATCACAATTACTTCTCCAGATCCGGATGTGCAGATTTACTTCACGCTTGACGGCAGTACTCCTGATGACTCTGACAATCCGTATAATACGCCATTTAATATAACCTCCACTACAGTTGTAAAGGCGGTTGCTATTAGCAATGACCCTAACGTACCGGATAGTCATATGGAATATGGAACTTATTTCATTAATGACACACATTCAATGTGGATAGTCTCTGTTTCCGGAGGACAGGTCGACAACTTAATGGGAGGCTCAGGGTTCCTTCGTCCTCGAGGTTCTTTTGAGTTGTTTGATGAAACAGGCACAAGAGTAGCTGATGCTTTTGGAGAATTTAACAAGCACGGCAACGATTCATGGGCTTATGCTCAGAGAGGTATAGACTATATTACTCGCGACCAGTTTGGTGATGACTGGGCTGTGAAGCATAATATCTTTGCTGATTCGATTTCAGATCGTGATCGGTTCCAGCGTCTTATGTTAAAAGCTGCCGCAAACGATAATTATCCGTTTTCTAATGGTGGTGCTCATATCCGCGATGCCTATTGTCATGTTTTATCACAGAATGCAGGCATGGACATGGATGAAAGATCATACGAGCCATGTATCCTGTATGTGAATGGTGATTATTGGGGTGTCTATGAGATAAGGGAAAAAGTGGATGATAACGATTATACCGATTATTACTACGGTCATGACAAATTTGATCTTGAGTTTATAAAAACATGGGGAAATACATGGAATGAGTATGGCAACGGATTACCTGCCTGGAATACACTCCATAGTTTCATTACGTCTAATGATATGTCGATCCAGGCCAATTACGATATGGCAGCTGACCAGCTTAGTATGGAAAGTCTTATCGATTATATCATTCTTAACACACATGTGGTTAGCCAAGACTGGCTAAACTGGAATACAGCGTGGTGGCGAGGCCTTGACCCAACAGGTGATCAGCACGCTGCCAAGTGGCGTTATATCTTGTGGGATAACGATGCTACTTTCGACCACTATATCAACTATACCGGTGTACCTGATACTTCACCGAATGCCGATCCGTGTGATAACGAATCTCCGCAGATCGACGACCCAGAGGGTCATCTTGAGCTTTTGACATCCTTATTCGCAAATGACGATTTTTATGCACTTTACATCAATCGTTATGCGGACCTGAACAATACCTATTTCACATGTGATTACATGGTCGGACTCCTGGACGATATGATCAACAGGATTGCTCCTGAGATGCAGCGTCATATTGATCTTTGGGGTGGTTCAATGGCAGGATGGCAAAGTAATGTTGATGACCTCAGAAACTTTATTTTGACGCGTTGTACAATTATTGATAGTGGAATTGAAGATTGTTATGAGGTTGATGGACCATTCCCATTGGTTGTTGAAATTGATCCGCCACTTTCAGGTGATGTAAAAGTCAATACAATAATTCCTACTTCATATCCTTATGTTTCTGATTATTTCAGTGGCATCCAACTAACGCTGGAAGGTATTCCGGCAAACGGATATGTATTTGATTACTGGGAGCCGCTCAATTCAACCTTGAACCCGGGTATAAACGATCCGATTGTCGGCTTCGACATTGGCTTGGGAGATACAATCGTCGCTCACTTTATTCTTGAAGATGCCTGCCCTGCGTTAACCCTGCAAAGCGCCAGCACAGATGCCATTTGTGAGTCGGCAAGTGGAACTGCTACCGTTGTTCCTACAGCAGGTAACGGACCCTTCGGTTACCTATGGGATTCGAACGCAGGAAATCAAATTACCCAGACTGCTACAGGCCTTGCAGCAGGTACATATACTGTTACCGTAATGGATAATGACGGCTGTGATGAAGCAGTTACCGTAACTGTTACCGCATCTGCAGGTGATTTGGATGCCATCTCGTCCACCACCGGGGCTAATTGTAGTGCTTCAGACGGGTCAGCTACTATTGCTCCAAATGGTGGCACCCAACCATTCACCTATTTGTGGGATGCCAATGCAGGTAGCCAGGTAACTTCTACCGCCATAAACCTTCAGGCCGGTTCATATTCGGCAACAATAACCGATGTTAACGGTTGCGAATTTATTTCTTCAGTAATTGTTGAAGACGTGGGTATGATGCAAGCCAATGCGATATCAACGCCTTCATTCTGTACTGCGAACAATGGTACAGCTACTGTAAATCCGATAAGTGGTTCTGGTCCATTTACATATCAATGGGATGCCAATGCTAATAGCCAGACTTCTCAAACCGCTACTGACCTCCCTGGAGGAACCTATAGTGCCACGGTTACTGATGCTAATGGATGTGAAGATTTCATCAGCATCGATGTTGATACTGACGATACCTTGTTATCACTCCAATCGAATGCGAATGAAACCAGTTGCGCAGGTAATGACGGTACAGCAACTGTATTTTCCCTTAACGGAACTGCTCCATTTACTTACCAATGGGGCCCAGATACTGGCAACCAGACAACACAAACCGCTACAGGTCTTACTCCTGCAGAATATGGTGTAATTGTTACGGATGCCAATGGTTGTTCAAATGCGATTCCGATTACCGTTTTTGCAGGTGGTACATTAACCGTTTCTGCAAACTCTACTGATGCCAGTTGTAACGGCTTATCTGATGGTATTGCCTTTGTTACGAATTCACCGAATTATACTTATTCGTGGAGTAATGGGGCTACTGATGCTACCGCAACCGGCCTTTCTGCAGGCAACTATTCAGTTACTGTCGTATGGGGGCTTTGCGAAACTACAGAATCTTTTACTATCGAAGAGCCAGATGCTATGAATGTAAGCATTAATGCTTTTGAAAGCCAATGTAGTATAAATGGTTCTTCTGCTTCAGCCATTGTCATTGGCGGTGCCGCACCGTTGACCTACGAATGGAATACTGGTGATATGATGCCGGCCATCGGTGGTTTAAGTACAGATACCTATACCGTTACGGTTACAGATGCCAATGGCTGTGAACAGGTTTCAAGTACTTTTATCACCTCAGAAGCTAATGGCCCCGTTCTTTCTACTACCCAGACAAATATCAGTTGTCCTGGCGACAATGATGGTGCTATCGATCTGACTGTAACAAGCGGTATGGCCCCATTCACCTTTAATTGGGGAGACGGCATTGCACAAGAAGATATTAGTGGTCTTGGTGCAGGAGTCTATACGGTCATTGTGAATGATGCTAACAACTGTATTGCTGTAACTTCCGTGGTGATTACCGAGCCATCTCCGATGAATCTTTCATTGAACAGTACTTCATCGGATGGAAATGACGGAACAGCTTCTGTGAATGTATTTGGTGGCGTGCCCCCATTTACTTACCAGTGGAGCAACGGACAAAATGGCCAGGTAGCTACAGGACTTCCACCTGGTGTATATAGCGTTATCGTTACAGACGCCAATGGTTGTTCAGTGACCGGAGAAGTAGAAGTCAGCATCTTCACAGGAGTTGAAGATCTGGCAAGCCTGACAAACTTTAACATCTACCCTGTTCCAACAGACGGAAGATTCACTATCGAACTTGAATTCAACCGGATGGAATCTATTGAAATATCTATTGTCAATATGCTTGGCCAAGTAATAGAATACCGATTTGACGAAGGTTCAAACTTTAACATACCAATGGATATCAGCCAACAAGCCTCCGGCATATTTGCGGTGCAGGTAAAAACTGATGAAGGTATTGCTGTGCGTGAAGTCATTAAGGTAGAATAAAGAAATTCTAAATCAACTATGAACTCCATGGAGACGAAGTTTGTTGAAAACTCATGCTTCCATGGAGTTCTTTGTTTTTAGACATTTCCCAAACAATTCTAACGATTATTTTCCTTAATTTTCGGCCAAATTTCACCCCTTCCCAACTCAAATAATCATTAAATCCTCAATTCTGTAATGAAACTTCGGATACAGTTCTCTCTAATGGTACTATTGTGCCTGCCAAGCCTAATTTTTGGTCAAATCAGTTACGAAATCCCGGCAAAAAGCGAAAGTATTCGCTTGAACAATAAGTTTGAAAAGGTAATCATGCCTTCGCTGAACATGCCTCTTATACTTGCAGAAAATGAACAACGCATCGCCAATGGTCAGCTGCCAGAAATAGGTAAGCTCATAGAAGCTGATCTTCATATCAGAACGCATGGCAATTGGACCAATTTACCAAATGGAGATCGAGTCTGGAGGCTTGGTATAGAATCTGATGGTGCACAGGCAATATCGTTGTATTATTCAAAATTCAGACTGCCTGGAAATTCCACTCTACACATCTATAATTATGAAAAGACAGAAGTGTTAGGTGCTTTTTCCAGCCATAACAATATAAAAAATGAAGAATTCGCTACAGGAATTGTAAGAGGTGACAAGGTCGTACTTGAGTACTATGAACCTGCTTCTGTAAGAAACCAGGGCGTAATCGCAATTTCTCATGTCGGTCACGCCTTTCGCGATATCCCTTCATTAAATCCTGAAAAAGGATTTGGTGATTCTGACCCTTGTGAAGTGAATGTCAATTGCTCAGAAGGGAACAATTGGCAAGACCAAAAGCGAGGAGTTAACAGAATTCTGCTAAAGATAGGTAATGGATTTTTCTGGTGCTCGGGCTCACTTATCAATAATACTGATCAGGATTGTACACCTTACGTACTTTCTGCGTGGCATTGTGGGATTGGAGCCAGCACAGCTGACATCAATCAATGGATTTTCTATTTCAATTATGAAGCCCCTAATTGTCCAAATCCTGGATCAGCACCAGGCATTAATTCCATAACTGGAGCCACGATGCGATCCAACAGTAATGATGGAGGAGGAAATACAGGTTCAGATTTTATGCTTGTTGAGCTAAACAGCGCTGTTCCTGATTCGTATAATCCTTATTATAATGGCTGGAGCAGATTGAATGTTTCAAGTCCTTCTGGAGTAGGTATTCACCATCCGGCAGGAGATATTAAGAAAATATCGACTTATACATCTGCCCTGACTTCAACCACCTGGGGTGGCACACCAAATACCCATTGGCGGGTAGTCTGGGTGTCAACGGCTAACGGGCACGGTGTGACTGAAGGTGGATCATCTGGATCTCCAATCTTTAACTCTGATGGACTTATAGTGGGTGATCTTACCGGTGGGGCATCTTTTTGCACTTCCCCTAATGCTCCTGACCGTTATGGTAAGTTTTCATATAGTTGGGCATCAAACGGTAATACGGCGGCAGAAAGACTAAGCGACTGGCTTGATCCGGGAGGAACAGGTGCTACAACTCTACCGGGTACTAATCAGCCCTGTAGTACGACTTGTGCCAATGGCATGATGGATGGCGACGAAACAGGAGTCGACTGTGGAGGAAGCTGTCCGCCTTGCCCGACTTGCGATGACGGAATGATGAACGGCGATGAAACTGGTGTGGACTGTGGAGGCCCTGATTGTCTGGCCTGCCCACCTGAATATTGTGATTCAGCGGGAGATGACACCAGTTTTGAATGGATAGAAACGGTTCAGTTCGGCTCAATAAACAATAACTCTGGAGATAATGGTGGCTATGCTGATTTCACGGCTCAGGGTACTGTAGTTTCGCCTGGTCAGAGTTATGCTATTACTCTAACGCCCGGTTTCGATGATCAAACCTATGATGAATACTGGCGTGTATGGATAGATTTTAATATTGATGAAGATTTTGATGATGCCAATGAACTCGTTTTTGAAGATAATGGCAATGCCGCTGTATCCGGAACAATAACAATTCCGGTTGGTGCAACGACAGGCACTACACGCATGCGCGTATCTATGAAGTATGACGAAAACCCCACACAATGTGAAGAATTCCAATACGGAGAAGTTGAAGATTATTCAATTGTAATTCAACCTAGTTGTGCGCTCACAGCTTCAGCTACACCTACAAGTGGGGTTACCTGTAATGGAGACTCCGATGGTTCTGCACTTGCTTTTGGGTCTTCAGGGATTCCGCCATTCAGTTACAACTGGGATAATGGCGAAACGACTTTTAATGCCATCATGTTGAATGGGGGTACTCATGCTGTAACGGTTACTGATCTTCTTGGATGTACCGCGACAGCTTCTGTTGCAATTGCAGAACCCTCTGCTATTTCTGCTATTGGATCGACTACAAATGAATCTTTCCCTGGTGCTGGAGACGGATCTATTGATATATTACCTTCCGGAGGTTCAGCAGGGTTTAGTTATTTATGGTCTAATGGTGCTACAGCACAGGATGTAGACGACCTCCTGGCTGACACCTATAATGTAACCATAACTGATAGCAACGGATGCACTGGCAGTGGAGGCTGGGTAGTTAGTTCCAACACTAATCTGACTGTAGTCTGTACAACAGTTTTTCTGGAGGGCTCTTTTAACCAGTTTACCTTAGGGCCAAACGACCGTATGAGAACTACCCTCAGAGATAATAACATCTTGCCTCTTGCTCAACCATTTAATGTCAGCCCGTGGAATTATGGTGGATCGGAAAGTTTCTCAAGCCTTGCAGAGATGCCTTCTGATATGGTAGACTGGGTATATGTGGTTTTACGGGCAGGGAATGACCCTTCCAATGTGTCTGCTACCTTTGCAGGAGTTCTACATGCAGATGGAAGCATTACAGATACTGAAGGAAATTTTGTAGCATTTGACATTTCAAACCCTGCTGGATATTATATTGAAGTATTTCACCTTGGCCATTTACCAGTTGTTTCCGCAATTCCAGTGGTTCCAGATGGTTCAGGCTTTTTATGCTATGATTTCACAACAAACATGAATCAAAGCTATCGCAATCCGGGATTAGATGATGATCCGGTAATAGAACTGAATTCTTTATCTGGTTTTTTCTCTTGTATGATAGGTGGGAATTGCCAGCCTTTGGATTGTCAAGTTGATGCCAATGACGCCACCTCAATGTTCCAGGTATTTAATGCCAATCCATATTATGGACCTGAGGACACTAACATGGATGGACTAATAGATTCTAATGATCTGAATGGAATTTTTAATGCTTATAACTCAAATTGTCATAGACCATATTAGATAATAAAAAATCTTTAAATACCCCCGTTAAACACTAAGGTTGAATGAAATAATGGGCTGAGCCTTCGTATCTTTGGTACCCCACATGACAGCAAATACCCTTTTCCAATGAATGTAAGACTTATACTTGCGCTTCTTCTCCTTGCTCTTTTTTCAATTTCTGCTTATGCTCAGCGTTCGTGTGAAACCATGAGTTATATGATGGACCAGGAAACCAAATTTCCGGGTCATCTTCAACGATTATCAGAAATTGATGCTTACTCGCAGAAGCGACTGAAAGCTTTTGGTAAACATAGTGAAGAAAAGATTGATGGAATTATTACTATTCCTGTAGTCGTTCATGTCGTATATAGTAATGCTACTCAAAATATTTCTGATGCCCAGATACTCACACAGCTTGATGTGCTGAACGAAGATTTCAGATTAATGAATTCAGACGCGGATAATACCTGGTCTCAATCAGCTGATTCTGAAATTGAATTCTGTCTCGCTACTGTTGATCCTAACGGAAATGCAACCAATGGCATTACTCGTACATCGACCTCTGTATCACAATTCAGCACCAATAATGCAGTTAAGTTTACAGGATCAGGCGGCATTAGTGCCTGGCCCACCTCAGATTATCTAAACATTTGGGTTTGCGATCTTAATGGCTTTCTCGGTTACGCGCAATTCCCTGGAGGAAATCCCCTGACGGATGGCATTGTATGTGATTTTGCTTATTTCGGAACAATCGGTACTGCCACAGTCCCTTTCGATCTTGGCCGTACTGCGACTCATGAAGTCGGACATTGGCTCAACCTGAGACATATTTGGGGAGATGGCGGTTGTGGCGTTGATGATCAGGTAGCCGACACACCACTATCAGACGCTCCAAATTATGGATGTGCAACCAATCATGTTTCTTGTGGTAGTGCGGATATGGTACAAAACTACATGGATTATTCTGATGATGCCTGTATGAATTTATTTACGCTAGGACAAAAAGACCGTATGCGTGTATTGTTTGATCCGGGAGGACCTCGGGAAAGCCTGCTAAATTCCAATGGCTGTGGCATACCTCAGCCACCCACTTGTGATGATGGCATCCAAAATCAGGGTGAAGAAGGCATTGATTGTGGTGGCCCGTGTCCGGATGTTTGTCCTGTGGTCTATTGCTCATCAGGAGGTACGGACACTAATTTTGAATACATCGAAAATGTAACTTTTAATACAATCAACAACACTTCAGGTGACGATAGCGGGTATGGCGATTATACTTCAATTGTCACGAGTGTTTTTGAAGGAACAACCGTGCCCATTTCATTAACGCCCGGGTTTGTCAATCAATCATACGATGAATACTGGCTCGTTTTTATCGACTATAATGGTGACGGTGATTTTGAAGATGCTGGAGAGGAGGTTTTTTCAGATAATGGAACTTCAACCGTCAATGGGTCCATTACTATTCCACTTACAGCAGTAACAGATACCACCAGGATGAGGGTTTCAATGCGGTGGAATCAGGATCCTCCGGGGCCTTGTGACACCTACCAATACGGGGAAGTTGAGGATTATTCGATTGTAATTCTTCCCTCTTGTGGGATTAACGCTTCAACTACTTTTACGGATGTAAGCTGCTTTGGTCTATCAGATGGCACGATAGATTTGACAACAACCGGAGGGGTCGACCCATTGACTTACGCCTGGGATAATGGCCTTGGTAATTCGGAAGATCTTTTGGGTCTGCCAATAGGTATTTACACGGTTACAGTGACTGATGCGAATGGCTGTGAGGCCACTGTTTCAACTACTATCGGCCAGCCAGAGGTCTTTGTATCATCTGCTTTCCTAGACAGCGGTACACTTTGCCAAGGAGAAGCCAATGGTCAAGCCACTGTACTGACATTTGGCGGCATCGAACCCTACACTTACTTATGGGACAATAACGAAATCACCCCATCTGCTACTGGCTTGACAGGAGGCCTTCATTTAGTTACGATTTCTGATGCCAATGGGTGTCTTGAAATTGAAACTGTTCTAATTCCTGAGCCCCTTGCTATTTCCCTTTCGGGAACGGTAACTGATGAAACCTTAAACGGACAGAATGACGGAGCTATTGAGATAGGCTTATCAGGAGGTACGCCAGGCTATTCATACATGTGGAGTAATGGTGCAACTACCATGGATCTGACCAATATATCTGCTGGTACATATTACCTGACTGTAACTGATGCTAATGAATGTACCACCAGTCAATCCTGGGTTGTTAACTCGGGAGTTGAGTTTTGCTTGAACGCAATCTTACAAGGTAGTTTTAATTCGGCTGCCCAAGACAACTCTGAGCTCATGAGGAGTAGTCTGACTCAATCCGGTTTGATGCCTTTGGCTCAGCCATATAATACTGAACCGTGGAATTATTCTGGCACCGAAGAATTTTCCAGCTATAGCAATATTCCAACTGATATGGTCGACTGGATGTTGATTGTTATAAGAGATGGAGCTGACCCAACAGTTGTGCTCGAACGATTTGCAGGAGTGCTACATGCAAATGGGACCATTACAGACATATCAAATAATGAAATTGCATTGGAATTATATGCTGACTCTGGCTATTATGTGGAGTTGATACACCGTGACCACGTGCCTGTAGTTTCAGCTACGCCATTATTCCCTGATGCTTCGGGCCAAGTTTGTTTTGATATGACATCTGAACCCAACAGTATTTATGTTGATCAGGCACTTTTAAATTTACCTGCGGCCACTTTGTTTTCTGTTTTAGGCACTAATTATGGCCTTTGGGCCGGCAATGTTCAGCCATTGGATTGTCAGGTTGATGCCAATGATGTGAATGCCATGTTCAATGGATATGGATTCACCAATTATTATGGACTTAGTGATGTGAATATGGATGGGCAGGTCGACGCTAATGACTTCAATATGTTATTTAGCGCATATAATACCAATTGCCATCGCCCATATTAGGACTTGTGCTTATTCTGCTTCAGCAGCTTCAGCAGCAGCAGCGGCCTTATTAATCTCTCTTAGCTCTTTATCGATGAAGTAGAGACTTTGCGGGCCACTTCCAATCAATTGGATACGATCGAGAATGGTTCGCATCAAGGCCTCTTCTTCACGTTGCTCCTCAACATACCATTGGATGAAATTGAGTGTAGCGTGATCTTTCTCTTCGTAACAGAGAGCCACGATATTATTTATCGCCGCAGTCACTTTCTTTTCATGATCATACACTAACTGGAAAAGTTCCTGAATACTTGGGTATTCAATTGGAGGTTGCCCAACTGCCGGTATAACGGCCCTACCATCTGATTCATTGACATAATGTATGAGTTTCATCATATGTTCTCTCTCCTCTTCCGATTGACGGTAAAGGAATTCGGCACATCCTTCCATACTTTCCCCGTCACACCAAGAGGCCATGGCCAGGTAGTTTTGAGAAGCGTATGATTCGAGTGCTATTTGGGTATTTAAAACTGATTCAATCTTTTCTAACAACATTTTATGATTTGATTTTTTGGTGAGTTTGATGTTTGGTGTCCAATAAAAATGGTGTTTTTCCGGAAATTGTTCAAAGATTAATTGAAATTCCTGATTCTATTAAATTGAAATGGGTTTTTTCGATATTAATGTATTGTTCTTTTTCATCAAGGAAGAAGAATGAATAACCAAAATGCAAGGAATTAAATATCACCTGTTCCTGCTTAAATAAACGCCAAGTAAAATTAATAGCATTCCAAGGAAATGGAGGTAGGTTAAGACTTCCCCGTCGGCAGCGGCAAAGACCAATGCGACAATAGGTATCAGGTAACTAACCGATGAGCCAAATACAGCATTGGTCAGTTGGACAAGATGAAAGAACAGGATGGACGCCATAACTGTACCGACTAAAGCCAGTATAGTTACGGAGCCGAAAGATAACCAGACATCAGGATGGGTCTCAAAGACTGTCAACACATCTGTAAAGCCAAGGTAGATCAGCGCTGGAGGACCGATGATCAAAAATGACCCCGCACTTAAGGTTAAAGGATGGGTGGTTTGGAGATAGGTTTTAACCGTATTTGCGCTTGTTCCGTAACACAAGGTAGCCAAAACGATAAACAGGCCATACCAGGGATTACCCCCTACCGTAGCCTGTTCGCCAAACAGAATAAGCAGTCCCGCCCCCATTAGCCCAATCATGACCCCAATGATCCTGGCCAAAATTGCCTTTTGTTTAAATAGGAAAATACCCAAAACCAAAGTCCAAAGCGGGGTTAATGAGTTTAGGATACCGGCCACAGAACTATTGACCTCGGTTTGTGCAGTCGCATACAAAAATGCAGGAATGCCACTCCCTGTGAGCCCTACGATGATAAGGTATTTCCACTCCTGGGGTTTAATCTCTTTAAATCTGATGAGGAAAATGGGTAAAAATGCCAGGGCTGATATAGTGATTCTAAAACAAGCTACTTGCTCAGGAGCGAAAGCAATAAGACTTTTTTTGATCAAGATGAATGAACTGCCCCACACTACCGCCAGGAAGATCAGGATGACCCAACTTTTTGAAGAACTGGTTAATTGTTTATGGTTTGCCACAATAGGTCCTTTAGCTCAACAAGCCCTTTTCCGGTAACGGAAGAAATAAAAATGAAAGGTATATTATCAGGAAGTTCTGCTTCCATTAATTCCTGCAATTCATCATCAATGAGATCGGCTTTTGTGATAGCCAATACTCGAGGCTTGTCCAATAATTCTGGATTGTACTGTTCGAGTTCATTCAGCAAAACACCATATTCGTTCTTAATGTTTTCGCTATCGGCTGCAATCATAAATAGCAAAGTGGCATTGCGTTCTATATGTCGCAAAAACTGTTGGCCAAGACCTTTTCCCTGGTGAGCGTCTTCGATTATGCCTGGTATATCTGCAATGAGAAAAGATTTGAAATCGCGATATTTTACAATCCCCAAATTAGGTACAAGAGTAGTGAACGGGTAGTTTGCAATTTTTGGTTTAGCTGCTGTTACAACGGACAAAAGGGTCGATTTACCTGCATTTGGCAGGCCTACAAGACCGACATCAGCGAGCAGTTTCAGTTCCAGGATTTTCCACTCTTCTTTGCCTTCCTTTCCGGGTTGAGCATAGCGTGGAGATTGGTTGGTTGGAGATTTAAAATGGAAATTCCCCAAACCGCCAAGCCCGCCTGAGAGTAGTACTTCTGTTTGACCATCATGTGTAATTTCAAAATGGACTTCTCCCGAATTGGCGTCTTTGGCTACCGTCCCCAATGGCACCTCAAGAATGATATCTTCGCCATTGGCTCCGTGTTTGCGGCTTTCACCACCATTACCTCCTCGCCCGGCAATAACATGTTTGCGGTATTTGAGATGTAAAAGTGTCCACAACTGGCTGTTACCTTTTAGAATGATATGCCCACCCCGGCCACCGTCACCGCCATCAGGTCCGCCTTTCGGGTTTTGGCGGTCTCTAAAGAAATGGGCAGAGCCAGCTCCTCCTGCTCCCGAGCGGCAGCAGATCTTTACGTAATCAACAAAATTTTGCTGGGACATTTTTAATGAGTTGCGGCAGAACCGAAATACCTGTCTGAAAAGTCATCTTTGACACCATCGGCATCAGGCTAAATCAGACCGCATTAACAAAAAGCAATGGCATCAATTTCCGCAGAGAGTCTCTCAAAAATTTCTTCGATACCACCAACTCCGTCAACTTTTTTCGTTTTATCAAGTGTGGCATAGAAATCAGCGACCGGGGTCGTATTTTGTTTATATACCTCGATACGATTGCGAATAATTGATTCGTCGGCATCATCAGAACGACCGGAGGTTTCTGCTCTTGCCAATAATCTTTGAACAAGTTCTTCATCATCGACGACAAGTTCGAGCAAAACAGTAATCTCCTCTCCCATTTCTGCCATGAGGGCATTTAGTGCTTTTGCCTGTGGGACTGTACGCGGAAATCCGTCGAAGATATAGCCTTCAACATCCGGATTCGCTTCAACTTTGTTTCGCAACATACCGATGGTGACTTCATCCGGCACCAACTCGCCTTTATCCATAAAGCTTTTCGCTTCGAGGCCAAGTTTGGTTTCATTGGAAATCTCTGAACGGAAAAGATCACCAGTAGAGATATGGAGTAAATTATAACGTTGAACCAGTTTCGCGGCTTGTGTTCCTTTACCAGAACCGGGAGGGCCGAAAAGTATTAGGTTTATCATGTTAATCGCAACAGTTTTATTTTAAAAAACAAGGGCGTAAAGATACGCTTTTTTCCTGTCAAACGCTTATCGGTTTAATACATCCCTTGCAAAGAGTATCCTGGGTCGCCAATAATTTGACTGAGAGACATTTTGTATGATCACACCTTTTGATGAAGTACTGTGCACCACGGTTACTCCTTGTGACGTATTCGTCAACACTAAAGCAACATGTGAAACCTTATTGTTAGTTCCAAAAAACACCAGATCTCCCGGTTTTACTGCCGAAACAGGAATCTTTTTCCCGGCAGTAGCCTGAGACCTGGAACTCGGCGAAAGATCAATCCCACTTTGGTCCATAACGTAATGTGTAAAGCCCGAACAATCAAATCCGCGCATATCACGGCCGGCATATTTATATTTTACGCCTACACATTTATTCCCGTCTCTAACTATTTTATTTCTTAGTGAACTGTTTGAGTATGAGCTGTTTTCATCATTTCTACTGTCATCCACAGGACGCAGCGATGCACATGAAGCAAAGAAAAAAACTGATAGACAGAACAACATAAATCGCATAATACCGTTATTTTTATTAACTAGTTTGGTATAGTTTTTGGACTTTCTGTACCGGACTTTACCCCGTTGTTATAAGGTTAGTTAAAAGGGTTATAACGTAATTTTCAATTCAACGGGTAATGGAACGGTTCGATTTTCGGACCGTTCTTTTTTTGCGGCCACCCAAATTTCCAATTTGCAAATGAAAGGCCAATTTACATTTCTTGCAAAAAAATCACCAATTCTTTGTAAGGTTCTCTTCTAAACGACCAAATCAGTAAATAATTTTTGAAATATGGAACTTTATTTCAAAGAGTATATGTTAGTGAATTTATAGCCCTTTTTCAAAATAATACAATTCTTCAATTCGTTTATATTTCAACAATAAATATCAGGCTATTCAATTTTATCAATTTTTAATTTCAATTACCACCTTTTTTAGCGTATATTATATCAATCCAGAACACAAAAATTGAAAATTATGAGAGTTCACGAAAAAGAAATCCTCATTTACTATAATCCTGATTCCAGCAAGGATAAAAAGACAGTAGCTTACGCAAAAAGTATTACTCAACACGTCCGATCAGTTGCATACAACAAAAACTCTGCGACTTCTACCATGTGGCGCACGATTATCGACAGATTAGGTCTGCATCCGAAAGAAATGCTCAACAAGGCTCACCCCTATTACCAAAGCGAGATCAGGGGCCGGGAATTTGAAGATGAAGACTGGCTCAACGTTCTGATCAGAAACCCGGAACTTTTCAAGGCTGCTATTGCCATGAAAGGAAAGCAGGCCATTTTATGTAATAATCCTACCGATGTTTACCGATTGGCGTAAGTTTTTTTGAACATCCAAATATGGAAGTTGTTACTGGCTTTTGATAGATTCAATAAAGCTTGAACAACTTCATATAAAAAAGTCATCCCTCAAAAATCGGGATGACTTTTTTTGTACTTTTGGGATTGGTTTTAAAAAAGCCTTTTTCTATTATTCAAAACCTACAATTTACCATTATGTCATTCGAGATCGAAGGCAAACTTCACGCAAAATACGATATCAACGAGGTCAATGATCGATTCAAAAAAAGAGAGTTCGTACTCATGACCGACGAAGACGGCAATTATCCGCAATACGTAAAAATGCAGCTGACACAGGATCGCTGCTCCATCATAGACCCATTTGAAGTGGGTGAACAGATGAAGGTATTCTTCGACATCAGGGGGAACGAATACACAAATCCAAAAGGTGAGATCATTTACTTTACTAACCTGAATGCTTGGAAAGTAGAAAAGGCAGGTGATTCGAAGCCAGCTTCAGGCACCCTCGAGGATGGATCATTTCCTACTGCCAATGAAGAGCCAATTAGCAATGATGAAATAGAGGATGATTTGCCATTCTAATGTTCCCAGCAAAGTGGTCTGTTATTTGCATCATATTTTCTGTTGCTGATCCTTCACCTCAGTCATTCATTTCATTATTTTGAATAATATCTGGAAAGATCAACAATGTAATAGCTAGTTAACCAGGTAACGACAATGAAAAAACTGATCCTTCCTATCCTTTTTGCGATATGTCTGTCCTTTCAAAGTTATGGCCAGACCCTTTACGGTATTGGCACTGTTTGGGATGATAATTTCAGTGAATGGACCGTTTTCACTGGTGAAGGAGAGGGCTATCTTAAAATAAAGTGGCTCAATGATCCCTCCGAATGGGAATACTATATTAACGATGAGCAATTCGGAACGATCCGGCTAAAATGGAAAGACGATCCAACACATTGGGAAATTCGGGGAAGCAATGGCGAAATTGTTACAGCCCGTACTCAATGGCCTAACGACCTCAGTTCATGGCGAATCACCAATAATTCTACCACCGTTAATTTGAAACCTAAGTGGAGTAACGACCTTAATGAGTGGAAATTCAAAGATTCCAGATCAGGTATGATGTATCTGGAAACCGCCTGGACCAACGACTTCAGGGATTGGGAAATCGACGACAAAACAATTAATCTGAGTATTCACATGAAGATGGCCATAGTCTTTTTGACCATTTTTCACAGCGTCCCCTAGACTCAACTAATTGCTCTGGTAAAAGCAATTACTTATCCATATCTTTTTTGTAATCGAAATTCTCAAGGAATTTTGTAGTAAAATTCCCGGCAATGAAGTCTTCATTACGCATTAGCATTTGGTGAAAAGGAACTGTCGTTTTTACACCTTCGACGATAAATTCGTCTAACGCTCTTTGCATTTTTTTGATGCACTCCTCCCTTGTCTGGGCCTTACATATCACCTTGGCAATCATAGAGTCGTAGTAAGGCGGAATAGTATACCCTGCATAAACATGGGTATCAACTCTTACACCATGGCCTTTTGAGCTGTGGAAAGATATAATCCTACCCGGACTAGGTCTGAAGTCATTGAATGGATCTTCGGCATTTATCCTGCACTCAATAGCATGCATTGCAGGTATGTAATTTTTGCCAGAGATTTTTACACCAGCGGCAATCTTAATTTGCTCTTTAATGAGATCGTGATCAATTACTTCTTCGGTAACCGTATGCTCTACCTGGATACGGGTATTCATTTCCATGAAGTAAAAGTTCTTATGCTTGTCTACGAGAAACTCAACTGTGCCTACGCCTTCATAATTAATGGCTTTCCCGGCCTTGATCGCCGCGTCACCCATTTTTTTACGTAAGCGCTTGTCCATGAATGGTGAAGGTGCTTCTTCTACTAATTTCTGGTGACGACGCTGAATAGAGCAATCGCGCTCGGAAAGATGGCAAACATTTCCATATTGGTCGCCTACAACCTGAATTTCAATATGACGAGGTTCTTCAATAAATTTCTCTACGTAAATGCCATCGTTACCGAAAGCTGCTCCTGCTTCCTGGCGTGCCGACAACCAATTATCTTCAAATTGATCAGGCTCCCAAACCAATCGCATTCCACGACCACCACCGCCTGCAGTGGCCTTGAGCATTACAGGATAGCCAATATCTTCAGCAATTTTGAGACCTTGTTTCAGATCTTTTACAAGGCCATCTGACCCTGGCACCACCGGAACACCTGCTTTGATCATGGTGTCTTTCGCGGTGATTTTATCCCCCATCTTCCGGATCATTTCCGGTGATGGACCAATAAATTTTACGCCGTATTCAGTACAAATTTCTGCAAAATCAGCATTTTCGGCAAGAAATCCATAACCAGGATGAACCGCATCGGCATTTGTAATTTCTACCGCGGCCATAATCCTCGGAATGTTGAGATAGGATTGGGCTGACTGGGCTGGTCCTATGCAAACGGCTTCATCAGCAAAACGAACATGAAGGCTTTCGCGGTCAGCAGTTGAATAGATGGCCACCGTTTTGATGCCCATTTCTTTGCAGGTTCTCAGGATACGAAGCGCAATTTCACCCCTGTTGGCAATGAGGATCTTTTTAAACATAGTTATGCTTTTTCTCGACAACTGATTTTTGATGTGTTAGGCAAAGGTGAGCTCTTATCCTTTTGGATCAACCAGGAAAAGTGCTTGCTCGTACTCCACAGGTGATGAATCATCAACGAGGACTTTGACGATCTTGCCGCTTACTTCGGATTCGATCTCATTAAACAGTTTCATAGCTTCAACAATACAGACAACATCACCACTTGCGATCGTATCACCAACTTTAATGAATGGTGGCTTATCAGGTGAAGAAGAGCGGTAAAAGGTACCGACGATGGGCGATTTTACATATACGAGATCGCTATTATCTTCCTCCTCAGCTTTTCCACCTTTGTCAGGAGCTGGTCCTTCTTTTTCAGCAGATGGCGTGGCTGGAGCTTGTGTTTGCGGAACCTGGACGATTGGCTGAACCTGTGGCTGTATAGATTGAATAGGTAGGATTTGCTGAACAGATTGCTTGGCTGCAATTTTAGTTTCTGCAAATTTTTCGGTTCTGATAGACAGCTTGAAGTCACCGTCTTCCAATTTGAATTCCGTAAGGTTTAGTTTATTGATCAACTTGATCAGTTCCTGAATTTGCTTGAAATCCATAAGCTATTTTTTAATACGTTCCATGTATGAGCTGGTAGCAGTATCAATTTTGATAAGATCACCTTCATTAATAAAGATAGGGACTTTCACAGTAGCGCCTGTTTCAACAGTAGCAGGTTTGGTAACGTTTGTTGCTGTATCACCTCTGACACCCGGTTCTGTATAGGTCACTTCGAGGATAACGTATTGAGGCATATCACAACTTAGCGGAATTTCTTCTGCTGCATGATACAAGACTTCTACGTTTTCTCCCTCTTTCAAAAGACCTGGATTTCCAAGCATATGCTCTTCAAGGGCAACCTGGTCAAAAGTTTCAGTATTCATGAAATGGTACCCCATATCATCTTTATAAAGGAATTGGAATTTTCTGCGCTCTACTCTTACAACATCAATTTTGTGCCCTGCAGGAAAGGTATTATCAATAACTTTTCCTGAAGTAAGACTTTTCAATTTTGTACGGACAAAGGCATTACCTTTTCCAGGCTTCACATGTTGAAATTCAACTATTGAATAAACATCATGGTTGTAATTGATACACAATCCATTTCGGATATCTGAAGTATTAGCCATAAAATATTTGCAGTTTAAAAAAAGCCGGAATCACCCAGCCATATTCGAAATTACGGCACAAAGATAATTAAATTAACTGACGATTGATGCAACTTTAAATTGACTATTAAGAATCGTAGGCCCATGTTAGGTAAATGGAGCCCCAGGTGAATCCTCCACCGAAAGCGGTAAGGATAATTTTGTCACCTTTCTTTAATTGCGGTTCATAATCGTGCAGACATAGAGGAAGCGTTCCGGCAGTTGTATTACCATACCGCTGAATATTAATCATTACTTTTTCCAAAGGAAAATCAAGTTGCCCCGAGACTGATTCGATGATTCGCATATTTGCCTGATGCGGTACCAGCCAATTAATATCTTCTTTTTTCAATCCATTGCGTTTCAGGAGATCTCTTGTTACACCAGACATCCCTCTGACTGCATTTTTAAATACATGGCGGCCTTCCTGATAAACATAATGTTCTCTAGCTTCAATAGTTTCAACGGTTGGCGGCTTTAGCGATCCTCCAGCCTTCATGTGGAGATGTTGTCGTCCACTTCCATCGCCTTTAAGAATAGCATCCTGTAAACCCAGACCTTCGGTATTGGGTTCCAGCAAAACAGCTCCTCCTCCATCTCCGAAAATTACACAGGTCGTACGGTCTGTATAATCGATAATACTCGACATCTTATCTGCACCAACTACAATTACTTTTTTGCAATACCCGGATTCAATAAATTTGGCAGCGGTGGTGTATGCAAACAAAAATCCTGAACATGCTGCCCCAAGGTCATATCCCCACGCATTAACCAGTCCGCATTTGTCACAGATGGTATTTGCGGTGTCAGGAAAAGTCATATCCGGAGTGATGGTTGCGCAGATCAGCATGTCGATCTCTTCTGGCTTGGTTCCTGTTTTCTCAAGCAATCCTGTAACTGCTTGGTAACCAATCTCTGAAGTCCCCTTGTCTGGGTCTTTCAATAATCGTCTTTCGCTGATACCGGTTCTTGACCTGATCCATTCATCGTTTGTTTCGACCATGGTCTCCAGTATTTGGTTGGTAAGCCGGAATTCTGGTACCCAGCCATTTACACCGGTTATAGCAGCCGTTATTTTTTGGCTCATATCGAGGTGATTGTGTTCCTATTTAGTCTATTTTGATTACCCTGTGGGGGATTTTATAAACGGATGCCAAGGTATGAAAAATGGCGGATACTGGGAAGCTGTTACCCCTTTTATCTACAGAATAAAGGTATTATTCATTAATCATTGCCTCCCCAAGCATGTGGAATAGTTCTTCCACATTTTCACCGGTTTTGGCTGAGGTAATGACTACATCCTTTACTGAAATTTCAGCTAATAACTCATCAATTTGTTGCTGTGTAACCAGGTCTTTTTTGTTACCCACTACTTTGACCTCTACATCAGGCAACAGGTCATTAAGGTAAGCAAGGTCTTCGTTAATATTGCGATAAGTTGAAGGGCGTGTCAGATCAAATACGTAAATGATGCCACTGGCGCCAAGAAAATAGGAGACGGGGACTTTGTCTTGCGATACTTCGCCGGCAATATCCCAAAGGAAAATAGTGAGATCCTGATCGTTTACTTTGATGACTTTCCGGTTTACCTTTACACCTATGGTCGTCAGGTACTTGTCACTGAACCGACTGTAGATGAATTGGTGAAACAAAGAGGTCTTTCCGACTCCAAAGCTACCAGTAAGGATCACCTTTTTATTAATCATTTTTCTCCTTTTTAAAATATTCCTCCAATTGGGCTGATAAATTATTAATGTATTCGCTGTCTAAATGTTTCGGTGCTAGCTTAATTTCTCTTTCAGCAAACTTTATCAGCTTATCTGCCATCTCTTCACGATCGGAGGTCGTTATCTCTCCCATCATAACCACTGCAATATAGTAATTATAAAAATTTTGAATGTATATTTTATAAACCCCGTACTGGATCATTTCCAATTCCTCATTACCCTGGTGTTCTTCATCTTCAATTGCATCTTCGGCAAAAGATTTGATCGCTGTAAGCATACCACCGATCATATCCCTGTCCATCGCATGACCAGTCGAATAACTCCCCATTAATAATCCGGAGTATCGTTGAATGATATAAATCTCTTTAAGTTCTGCCTCAAATTCGGTTGATTGACTAAGGATGATATCGCCATCCTTTATTCCAAACAATAAAGCTTTTAGTCTTCCTATAATACCTCTTCTTGAAAAGGTTTTCCTGATCTGTTCGTCAATATTTTCCCGCAGTTGTTGTAATTGCTGGGCAATTGCCTTTCTGATCAACCGCCCAAGAACCGGTGAAAGTATAGAAAGTAAAAGTTCTGGTGAATTGGTGATTTTTTGCTCGATAGCCTTATCAACCTGTTTGCCAAAGACATCAGGAAAGTTTTCCTGGATGAACTCAATTTGATCTTCGATAATAGGATCGACCTTGACCTTCAGGTTGTCTTTGTTATCCAAAATTGACCTGATGGCGTCAAACTCCTGTCGGTCATCACTTAAAAGGATTTCCCGGAGCCTTTTTAACTGGGCATCGTCATTTGTTGCTTGACTCACAATTTTCGGTTCTAAAGTCATTTGGGCTATAAGTCGCCTTTTGCCAGGTTTTGGCTCAAAGAAGCAAGCATGGAAGCCAGATTCTTTTTATCGGCATCACTAACAGCATCAATTCTGTTATTCAGATTTTCAACATTATCCGAAAGGAGTTTCTCCAGTTTGGCGAATTTCTGGTTAATGGTTTTTTCAAGCGCGTCGATTCGCTTATCCATTTTTTGCTCAAGATCCTTCAAAGCACTGGACAGGCCATCTTCTGATGCACCCATGGCTTTTTTGTGATCATCAAATGCTGCTCTGAATTCAGCAATTTGCTCGCCCATAAGAATATCGCGAATAGCACTGATCCCATCTATTGCTTCAACTTCAGCTTCCTGGTTTTTGTTATTTTTGTTTTTCATCAGACCTTGATTGGTTTGTAATATTAGACTACTCATTACCTAAGGGTAAATTAGCTCTATCTTCAAAAATAGCTGTATTTTTTATAAGTATCCACTGTTTTTCAGACCGATATCTGGCTAAATTGCCAAAAAATCAGGCGTTTTTTAATATGCTCCACATTTTTTCTTCTACAATTACGAATCGCCTGAAATACAGTTTCGACCTGGTTTTTAATACCATATTGCGGGTTCCTTACGCGCTTATAACCGATTTATCCGAATTCGAAGCTACACTTGGCCCTAAATTAGCGTATCACAAAAGCCCTGTTCCAGACTGTCTCTTTGTCCCAGCTACCGGGATTTTGTTTGAAACAGATATTCGTCAACAGGATCTCTCAATTATTGACGTTGAAGGACAACCGGCCTTTTTTGGTTATGATCATCCTGAAGCATCAATACCCTTTGACCTATTTGGTCTCGTTTTTTATCTCACAAGTCGTTATGAAGAATACCTCCCGACCAAGCGAGATGAACATGATCGATATCCGGCCAGTCAAAGCCTGGCATACCAGGGCAATTTCCTGGAATTACCTTTAGTCAACATTCATGTCCGACTTCTGAGGGCCAAACTGAATATACGATATCCTGACCTTGAGGTTGGTTCCTCTGATTTCAGATTTCAACCTACCTTTGACATTGATTATGCCTGGACCTACAAACACAAAGGTTTGGCCAGAACCATCGGGGCAACCTTGCGCGATATGCTCTCAGGAAATCTGAAATCTGTAAAAGGCAGGATTTCTACCTTAACCGGAAATCAAAAAGATCCTTTCGAAACTTATGAAACCATTTTCAATTGGCATCTTGGTTTACCCCAATTGCCCATCTTCTTTTTCCTGGTCGGAAAATATGGAAAATACGATAAAAACATTTCCCCTGATATCTTGTCTTTTCGGGAACTCATAAAAGGCATAAGCCAGAAGTATCCAATTGGCCTTCATCCATCTTATGGATCACATATTAATAAAAATCATTTAATTAAGGAACAGGAGACGCTATCCAGTGTGACTAACAACCAGATAAAAATGAGTCGCCAACATTTTCTGAAGTTCAGATTACCTGAAACTTATCGTCAGCTCGAATCCATTGGGATTACCCATGAATATTCTATGGGATATGCAGAAACCGTTGGTTTTCGTGCTTCAATTGCCACGCCCTTTAAATGGTTTGATCTTGACAATAATCGGGTTTCAGAAATGACGATCCATCCTTTTCAGGTGATGGATGTTACACTCAACCAGTATATGGAGTTATCTCCAAAAGCAGCAATCAAAAAAATACACGACCTTGTGACCACTACCAGAAATGTGGGTGGTGAATTTTGTTCGCTATGGCATAATAATTCTCTATGTTTTGAAGGCCCCTGGAAAGGATGGGACAATGTTTATCCAGAACTTATTAACGCCTGCATGGTTGAATAGGCAATGAAAATCCGGTATTTAAACAGAGAAGAGATTGACAACCTGAAATGGGACAGCTGTATACATTACGCGCTGAACGGTAACATTTATGGGTATACCTGGTATCTCGACAATTCCTGTGAGTATTGGGGAGGATTAGTAGAAGGCGATTATGAGTCGGTTTTTCCATTGATATGGAATAAAAAGTTTTTCGGACTACCACAACTTTATCAACCTTACTTTTGCCAGCAGTTGGGTGTTTACTCAGTTAATTTCTTGTCGAAAGGCAGGTTAAAGCAATTCTATGATGCCATTCCTGAAAGATTCCGATACATCAATATTCAGATCAATGAATCCAATATGCTCGGTGAAAATTGGGGGTTTAATGTAATGGAACGATCCAATTATCTTTTACCACTCAATAAAAGTTATGAGGAACTCCATGCTGGTTATTCTACCAATCTTAAACGAAGTCTGAAGAAAGTTCCCAGGGAAGAATTACATGTCACCCAATCCATTAAACCCGAAGCATTAGTTGACCTTTACAGAAAGTACCAGGGACCAAAGATTTCAGCAGCGAATGAAGCCGTTTTTCATATGGCACACCGGATCATTTATAATGCCTTACACCGAGGCCTTGGTTTCCTTTCCGGAATAGAAAACAAAAATGGAGAATTAATCACCGGTGGTTTTTTCCTGTCTAGTCATAGCAGAATCGTAAATCTGATACCGGCCACTTCGCCCGAAGGTCGGGAAGTTAACGGTATGCATTATTTGCTAGACATCATCATTATGTCAAATGCGGGGAGACCAGTTGTACTCGATTTTGAAGGGTCTTCAGTGCCTTCTATAGCCCGGTTTTTCAAAAGTTTTGGTTCGGAAGATTATCCTTATTTCCAGATTATCAGAAATAATTTGCCGTTCTACCTTAAATGGATAAAACCAAGTTAGAACGCGAAATTTTAACTACATTTATACCATTGGATTTGTACGGCCTCCAGGATTGCATCATCACTTACAGACACTAAACTATGCTCGTCAATTTAAGCAAGGAACCATCTATTGCTAATTACTTTATCGCTGAGCTTCGCGATAATGTTATCCAAAAAGACAAGATGCGGTTCAGACGCAACCTTGAGCGATTAGGAGAAGTCATAGCCTACAAGATCAGTAAGACTTTCGAATACGCGAAAAAGGAAGTTGAGACACCCTTGGGGATTGCCGAAGTCGATGTACCACAAAATCAGGTTGTACTGGCCACAATACTCAGAGCAGGTATTCCGCTTCATGCTGGATTTATGAACTATTTTGACAGGGCTGAAAATGCTTTTGTTTCTGCTTACCGCAAACATCATAAAGACGGCACCTTCGAAATCAACCTGGAATACATCTCTTGTCCGCCTCTGGAAGGAAAAACCTTGATCATTGCTGACCCACTCCTTGCTACCGGAGCTTCTTTGGTTGTTTCCGTAAAGGAATTACTCGAAAATGGTCAACCAGAGTCTATCCACGTAGCTACTGCCATTGCTGCCAGTCCAGGCATTCAGCATGTCCAGCGTAATATCCCAAATGTCAATATCTGGACAGGCGCTATTGACGAAGAGTTAACCGCAAAATCTTATATCGTCCCCGGTCTTGGTGATGCTGGAGATCTGGCCTTTGGAGAGAAATTGCAGGATTAGGATCTCAAATTTTCCTGGTCATCATTATAATAACACCTACTTACTGGCCATTTAACCTCATGATTTAATAGTAAATCTCCTAACAGGGTCTTCTGAAAGGTCTACCGTTTGGACACCTTTTTTTGTTTTTAGGCAAACGCATTGACTTGAAAACTTGAAAACATGAAAACTTTATTCACTCATTCCTATTGGTTTTGGATAATTTCCAAAATCATCCTTGCCATACTCTTATTAATAAGCACGATAAGTATTTTAGGTATGGAACGACTTAAAACTGATGAATTATTGATTAATACTGTGGGGCTGATTGAGGCGGTGTTATTAATTATTACCCTATTTTATGATTTTTCTTCCGGTTCTAAATCTGAAATCTTGAAAATTTTAACCGGATCCATCTTAATCGTTTTTGGAATAGGTCTTTTTGTCATTTTATTGACTGTACTAAAAGATGAAAGAAGTAGTATATATTTTTTGGGTTACCCTTTTGCTATTTGGATGATTATGATTGGCATATTTGAAGTATTAAGAATCCAAAAACCAAACACCAAAAATGGCTAAAACTGAAAAAATAATTAAAGCAGCTGGGTTGAACTTAAACAAATATCAACCATATTTTTCAAATACAAATTCTGTAGGATGCCAAAGAAAATTGCTTTAGTTGTTACAGCATTATTAATTGCTGCTTCAGGAAATGCCCAACATTTGACACTTGTTGATTCTATTTTAAATAATCAGGTCAATTTATTAACGGTAAAAGATGATTTGGATGCCTCTGATCTTTGGACCGACTCTGACATTAATAATTCATTAAATAATAATCTTTTTCCATGGTGCGAAGCAGACTCCGAAATTATCGTTCAAATTGGAGATTCACTTTATGTATATAACTTCGACACTGAAAGTTTAAGTTTTATTACGAAAGAAATACATGGAATCGCAAGTTCGTTCGGATATTTAAAAAGCAATCAACCTAAAATCGTATCAAGTGCCTATTGGGACAGTATATATTATTTTATTGAATCAAATTGGACATACTCCGATTATACAGCTAACAGTAGTTTTGATTTGATTCACATTGCGTGTGGAGTTCAATCTACGTATTTGATGGGATCTAATCTATGGTATTTCAACGGCAGTAATAGTTTATCATTAATACGAAGCAATATAAACTATTCTGTTGCTGATTTAGTAGTTGACGAAAAAGAATATGCATGGGTCATAACCAGAACAACCTGGCCCATAGCAGACACTTTAAGGATTATAGACAGCCTGGGGACAAGTATTTGTGATATACCCTTTGCAGAACCGATCAACACACTCAATGGATACGGAATGGTTATTAGAAATGGTAAGGTAATGGTTGGCTTTGGCCCTAATAATCCGAATTATCCCAATTCCATTGTCCCATTAGAAATAAACAGCGAAGATAATGTGGTTTCTTTTGGAGATCCAATTCTAATGAATAGTGAATTCATTCTCGACCTGGCTGGCTGTTCCAAAGGAATAAATCAACCAAATTGTACTATTACAAGTTTAGAGGAATTTGGAGATAAGCCGGAAATAGAAATTTTTCCTAATCCTTTCCAGAATAAATTAAGCGTAAAAGGAGAAAAAGTAACTTCAATCAAAGTTTTAGATATTCTTGGAAAAGTTTGTCTTCATATAAAAAACGATCAGCCAGTTATAGAAATAGATACTACTTCCTATCCAAAAGGGATTTACTTAATCTCAATAGAATTTGATAGTAAGATTGTTCAGAATAAGTTGATAATTAAAAATTGACATTTTATATAATGCTGTACTTTCAACTTACTGTTCTCCATAATAAAATATCGGTAAGCTTTTGATTGAAGTGACTTCCTGCAGTAAACTTAACAGCACCATTAGAGATCAATGGCCGCACAGACATATACCCTGCCACAATAATAAATTGAAAAAATTGATCTTTAGAAAGAAGATATAATATATAGGCCATGCTGGTCATGTCTACTAAACGATACTATTCCAGATACATCTGGTTTAAAGCTATATTTGCCCAACCTGCCTTGCCAAAGAAAAATTAGGACGCAAGAAGAATAATGCCAATATTAAATTGACGACAAAAATATATTTATACTCCATTATCATAGTATCAATCTTTGTCTTTGCATGTAAAGATTTTGATTTAGACGAAATACAAGATGAAACACAATACCTAAGACTTAATAGTACTACTCAACTTGGTCATGTTGAAACCGGATTTTATTTCGAATATGACTCATCCGGACACTTATCTTCCTTCAAAAGAGCTTTTGAAGACGAATATACTATTCAGAAGGAGGTGATTACTAATGAAGATGGTTACGTTGAAAGCATAGTGGATTGTCCAATTAATTCAAATGCTACCGGGCCGGCTACTGACACTTCATTGGTGATTTATGAAGGAAGCCTGATTAAGAAAATTACATACGTTAATCAGTATGGTTACCCAAATTACTTTGAGTTCACCTATGATAGTGATAACCGGATCAAAACCCTAAGACATATCACTGGTGCTTTTGGTGAAAATGCTTTTAAAGAATATGCATTTACTTACACTGGGAATAATGTCACGCGTATTGATGAACACAGAAATAATGATGGGGTTATTTCACAAGAAATATATACTTTGCTTAAATATGATAATAACCCTAATCCATATATATTACTTGATGAAAAGTACTATCCGTTTTTATTGGACTGGATTAGGCATTATCCAATAAGTGAAAATAATGTAATTGAGGTTAAACGACAATTCCTGGGGGAAGATGAACCCCAATTTGGTTCAATCAAAAACTACATTTACGGAGCAGGTGGCTATCCGGAAACAAGTTACCTACTTGATCCTGAAATCATTGATATACTTTATAGTTATGAATAAAATAAATTGGACTTGCCATATTTACCATCACGGTGACGTATGCTACGTCTAACGCCTTTTCCGGATTTGCTACCGACCTTATTCGTATTTTGATCTCGTTCTGGGATATCAATATAGAATATCCGCCTTTTACAGACCCCACTACTTAAATATCGAATCAATTGTTATAGCAAAGTCTTCTAAAAGGAGCCCCCAGTGATGTAGAACCAATGAAGCATTTCCAAACCATATCAGATTACTGTCAGGCCATCAATATTCCGCCACCTAAATTTGAGCATTTCGACATTCGGAGCTTTGAGGAAAATATGCCGACCGTAATTAATCAAATGCCGCCGTTTCGGCACGCCTTTTATGCTATTGCTATTAAAATAGGAGGCTTTGGAAAGGCTGTTACCAGCCACTATACCGAATTCCCTGATGGCTCGGTTATTTTCTTTAATTCGCCATTCCAAATTATTTCCTGGGATATAGCTCCAGACTGGGAGGGCTTTTATATTATGATGACAAGAGACTTTTTGAGTCATTCCACTCTGTTTAATGATCTTTTGGAAAAATTTCCTTTTTTGAACATTGAAGAGGCTATTCCTTTCAGTATTACAAAACCAGAGGCCAGAGAAATTTTAGAAATCTTCAAAAAGATCTACAAGGAATATAAAAGCTCAAGTAACGATAAGTTTGACTTTATTAACACCTACGTCCTATTGCTTTTGAATCATGTAAAACGATATTTTCATCAACAGGTCCAGCCTAAAGAAGCAGATAAAGCAATAAGATCCGCTAATGTCAAATTGTTAAGCCGATATCAAAAACTCATCGAGCTACACCTAAGAGAAGACACTCAATGGGATGATAAAAAGAACTTGCACTCACCCTCGTTTTATGCCGAATTATTGAACGTACATCCTAATCATTTGAACTCAATTGTTAAAGGTATATCCGGCAAAACTGCCTTGCAACTTATCCATAGTCAACTGATCCATCTCGCAAAATCCTATCTGACACAGACCAGCCTTAGCATCAAAGAAATAGCCTACCAACTTCAGTTTGATGCCCCTAACAACTTCAATAATTTTTTCAAAAAACACACTCAAACTACCCCTGGAGCCTTCAGAAAAAGTGCCCGTCTTTGAAATTTATACTTCTTGATTTGATTTCATAAATAAGTCTGTTTTGATCGCCTGTACCTTTGGATTAATAAAAATTCAAAGGAAATGAAGCATTTAATATCCGGGCTGCTTTGCCTGTTAACTTTAAACTTAAATTGACAAGAAATGAATACAATTCAGGAAAGCATTAACACACTTTTTGTTGCTACAGATCAAAATGATTGGGAAATCGTTGAGCAATATTTTGCCCATACGGTAACCCTCGATTATTCGTCAATGATCGGCCAACCTGCAGTTACTACCACTCCACAGGAAATCATCAAAAGCTGGCAATCTATCCTTCCTGGCTTCGATCATACCCACCATCAGGTGAGCAATTTTATGATCAATGAAAAAAATGGGAAAGCAACTGCGTTTTGTTATGGAACGGCAAACCACTTTTTAGAAAACGAGAATGGCAACCTGTGGACCGTAGTCGGGTCTTATGATTTTAATCTTGAAAAGAGTGAATCGGGTTGGAAAATTTCTAAGATGACATTCAATTTTAAATATCAATCCGGCAACACTGCACTTCCGCAATTAGCCATTAATCGTGTGAAACTCAAATCTGAAAACCAATCAGCTAACGAGTAAAAAAACAAAACTCGCAGTTTTGAACTCATTCAAAAAATAAAACAAACCATCATGAAAAAGATATTTTTTGCAATAACTGGTTTGGCATTAATGCTAGGCTGTAATACAAACCCCACAAATAACAACTCAATCGAATCAACTGAGCTCACCATCTCAACAGAAGTAACCATGAAGAAAGTAACTATCAAAAGTGAAGGTTTGAATCTCGTCGGTAACCTATTTTACCCAACCGATTATGAGCAAAACAAATCTTATCCGGCAGTGATCGTTTCAGGGAGTTGGACGACGGTAAAAGAGCAAATGGCTGGACTATATGCAGAGAAACTAGCAGACAAAGGTCTAATCGCATTGGCTTTTGATTTCAGAAATTTTGGGGAAAGCGAAGGAGAACCTCGATTTTATGAAAGTCCCGATATGAAGAAGGAAGACATCAAAAACGTCATTACTTTTCTCCAAGGCCAGGAAGGTGTAGATTCTGAAAAAATTGGCGCCTTTGGCATATGCGCCGGTGCAATGTACACGGTTATGGCCGCTTCAGAAGACAAAAGAGTCAAATCCGTAGTAACTGCCGCCTCCTGGTTGCACGATGCAGAAGCGGTGAAGTTGTTTTATGGCGGAGATGCTGGCGTCAAGTCAAAGATCCAGGCAGCCCAAAGTGCCAAGGCTAATTATGCTGAAAATGGTGTGGCAGAATATATCCCTACTATTTCGACTGAAGAGGAAAGTGCAGCCATGTTTGGCCCTTACGATTACTACCTGAATCCTGAAAGAGGAGCCATCAAGCAATGGAGTGCCGATAAGTTTGCTGTTATGTCATGGGAAGATTGGCTGACAACTGACCCAATGCCATCAGCCAAAAATCTGACTTGCCCAACTTTGATGATCCATTCTGATGGAGCGGTTTTACCTGAGTACACTAAAAACTATTTTAACGATATCGCCAGTGCCGATAAAAAGTTACACTGGATGTCAACTGAATTGGAACCACCATTTCATCAATTCAACTATTACGACCAGGAGGCTGAAGTGAATGAAGTCATTGAGATGGCCTCAGATTGGTTTGCTAAGAAAATGTAAATGCCTTATCCGGTATAACCTCAAAGTGGAATTAGCTCAGGCTTGTTCCACTTTTTTTTGATTATCGGGATATTCGAGCTTTTCCAAAAACGGCTTTAACCAAGTAATACAGATACGCTCCTTTAATCATTTGGCGTCCGGCAAGTGATGTACCTTCCATCGGAAATCGATGAATATGCCGCCCGGCAAATTCAGGCTTTTTCAAACCTGCAGTCCCAAAACTTAGTTCCAGTCCCAGTTCTCCATACGCACTTTCAAAAAAGGACGCCCCTACCCCATCATCTGTAAATGGAAACGCAAAAGCTTTTTCTGAGGTAAAGGCCTGTTGCTCGAGCCAGGCAAGACTTTCGGCAATCTGCGACAAGCCGTCCGCTTCGGTTAATCCGCTAAACAATGGGTGGTCGACACTGTGAGAAGCAAAAGAAAAAAAGCCTGTATCTGTCAGTTTTGAAATTTGGGCAGTCGTTAAATATGGCTTGGAATTCTGGAGGAATTTTTCAAAATCCAATTGACCGACTTCGGCTAACTGGTCCAAGACTGGTTGATCTGCATAAGTCAGTTTAAGTATTTCGGCTTTGAGGCTGCTTTTGTCTGGTTTCGTCTTCAGCATTCTGGCGAAAGCCAAACAAATATCCTTATCGGAATGCTGAAGGCGGTCAATGAGCAGACTGGCTTTATACCGAAACATTAAGGCTATATTATCTACAAATGCAGAATTTAAAAAAACCGTTGCCGGGATTTGCCGTTCTGTCAATATCGGGGCAATAACCTTGTATACTTCTACGAGTCCGTCGTCAAAGGACAGGAAAAAATGAGGTTCTTTTAACGCCTTTGCTCCGTTGACAACGTTTACAAGGCCTGAATAATCCAAGGGTTGAAAATTGCTGGTCAAGAAATCGAGATCAGCAATGAAAGCAGCCACAGACCTTTTCTGATAAAGATGGTCAATATGCGGTAGAGGGTCGTTAGAAATGGTGTGATAAAACGGGCAGAAAAGTGGTTGACCGCTTATCATCAAAAGCGACTTAAGGGGTACGAGCCTGGAAAATTGCTGTAAGGAATTTACAACTGTAGACTTTAACTGGCTCATGCTAGTTGGCAGCTATTTTTTTGCTCAACATTTCAAGTTCTGCCTGTAGCGTACGCTTTTCTGATTTTTGCTCAACAATCGATCTTGGCGCTACCCTGTCATCACAGTTTTCCAAGGCACATCTTTGGCAGGTGTTGTTGACTTCATGCATTGGTATATTTGGATCACCCCAGAAGTGCACCTTTGATTTCACTTGTTCGTCTATCAAAATACCGAGCGTCAGGCTGATATTGGTCTCGGGAGTTGGATAGCCGGGTCGAGCCAGAGAAAAACAGAGATACTCATCATTTGTACCAATAAACTTCGAGCGCTGAACGCCAACAATAGGGCCTGTATATTGTCCTGACTCCTGAATTTGATGGAGCTCTTTCAGGAGTCGTATCGTGATCCATCTTCGACAATAGTGTTCCTGGAGACCATTTCCATGTGGATGGTGAGCTCCCTGGAGGTGTAGCTCTTTAGTAAGATCGAAATGATCAACTCCAGGTTGATTTTTAAACCGCAAAAAGAATAGTTGATGGAGATTAAAAAACCGCGGTAAGAGATTCGTTAACCTTGACAAAAACATCTCTGGTGATGCTTTGTAATGGTGCATGATATTAACAAAAGCAACCGGATCCCATTTTTTTTTGGAAAAGAAAGAACTCAGATCAGAGATTAACCTTTCCTGGTTGACAATCAAAGCCCCTGCAAAATATCCGGCCTTGAAATTGGTCAATACCTTTTCAAAGGAATTACCATCAAGTAAGGTAGAAGTGGCAGGTCGATCCTTGATCTTTAAAACGTTAAATCCTATTTCTTTAGCCAACAAGAAAATCTCTTGTGACTCTGTCAACCCTTGATTGATCAATAATCGCTTTTTTTCCTTTACGAACACTGATCTCAGGCTTTTCAGTTTTGGGTAAGTAGCTAATGATTCCCTGTCAATCTTGTACCCAAATGCTTGCTTCAAGACGTTGCTAAGTGTAAAAACGGTCGTGTTCTTTTCCAGCAATTTATGTTCTTCCACAAATTTATCGACCGCATTTTCGATCTCCTCGAAATAATTCTGGTGCAGTTCCTGGTAGGATCTGAGAGACGAGAAATAAAAGTTTTCTTCTTGTAAGGCATAATTCCTGGCCATTTCTGTTAGGGTAGAAATAAACGCCCCCACTTCTGCCGGCGAGTTAGCGATGATCTCGATTACTTTTCCTGCTTCAATACCAAAAAGGTCGAGGGGAAGGTCGTTCAGAAAACGGGATTCGAGGAGATCGGAAACAGGCTGCAACCTGGCGGGCAGTTTGGTAGAGACCAATTCGTCAAAATCCACATCCAGGGCATCGGCAAGGGCGTGAATCTTGTCAGCCTTAGGATATTTCTTCCCTTTTTCAATTTCATTAAGGTAAGAAACCGATACGCCGGTGGCTGCTGAAAGGTCTGAAAATGATAATTGTTTGGCTTGCCGCAATTGCTTCACTTTCAATCCAAAAACCAACCTGGTATTGTCTCGATTCATCCCCATTGAACGAAATTACTTATTTTTTTTTGATTTCGTTTTAACGCTTTCTTATATCAAATGCCTTTAGTTTTCCAGCTTTTCCTTCTTACTTTTGCAGGATGCAACCAAAGAAAATTTATCATGAACGGTCAGGGAAATTCGAGGTAAAGGCTAATGCGCTGCATAGTCGGTATAATCGGTATTCCATGGTGAGACTTATCACTTTTATTGCCGGTGCTGGTATTACGATATTACTCTACTCGTTCAATCCTTGGGTGATGCTTGGATTTATTATCCTTTTCTTAATTGGATTTGTCCGATTTGTTAAGTGGCACCAGGCTATTCAACAAGAAAAGGAACATACGCTGGCCCTTGTTAAGATAAATGAAAACGAAATCAAATCCCTTGACGGGAATCCAGAAGCCTTCGAAAACGGCAAGGAATTTATCAACCCCTCTCATCCATATAGCGTAGATCTTGATATTTTTGGGTCATTCTCGCTTTTTCACTTTGTTAACCGCACTACTACCTCCATCGGCAAGGTCAGGCTGGCTGGCTTATTGACTAGTCCTGTAGATCGGGAAACCATCCTCGGTCGCCAAGCAGCTTTTCGCGAATTAGCTGCCAGGCTGGATTGGCGGCAGGACTTCCAGGCAATCGGCTCGAAGACCAAAGACCAGCTAAGGGATGTTGAAAACTTACGGGCCTGGCTCAACGATGATTACCTGATCCTCAATAACAGGAGATTAAAAGCCGCTCTCGTCTGGGTGCCAATTGTAATGACTATTGCCATTGGTTTGGCAGTTTTTGGTTTACCGATTTCTGCTTTGATCCTTTTTCTTTTGATTCCTGCTTATTTCCTGAAAAACACATTGGAAGCCGTTAATCAAATCCACGAAAAAACGGGTAAGGCTGAAAAAGTACTGAAGCATTATACACGGCTAATCCGACAAATTGAAGATGAGTCATTTGATGCTTCAGTCATCAAAGATCTAAAGGTGCGGTTAATACACGAAGGTAAACCAGTGTCTCAGCTGATGAAAAGATTATCGAGGATCATCAGTCAGTTGAACGTTCGCTATAATGCTTTTGCTATCGTGCTTAACCTTCTGTTTCTCTGGGATCTGCGGTATGTCTTACAGCTTGAAAAGTGGAAAGCAGAGATGAAAGATCATTTGCCCGGCTGGTTTGATGTTTTGGCAGAGTTTGATGCCTTTATCAGTATGTCGACCCTGGTTTATAACAAGCCGGACTGGGTACTGCCTGAAATCACTGAATCCAAATCAGCTTTTTATGCTGGTGGAGGCATTGGCCATCCGTTATTAGCAGGCGATGTCAGGGTTACCAATGATCTTGACATTCCCGGAAAGGGACATATGAAACTGATCACAGGCTCAAATATGGCTGGTAAAAGTACTTTCCTGCGGAGTATCGGTTTGAGTATTGCCATGGCGATGATCGGTTCGCCGGTTTGTGCCAGGTCGCTCAGGGTTTCACCAATGTCGGTTTATTCGAGTATGCGTACTCAGGATGATCTACACGAAAGCACTTCATCTTTTTATGCTGAACTTAAGCGGCTAAAATTCATTCTCGAGGCAGTTGAGCGCGGCGAGCCGGTATTCTTTCTTTTGGATGAAATTCTTAAAGGAACGAATTCTCATGACAGGCATTCTGGTGCCAAGGCTTTGATCCTCCAACTCATTCGTCGTAAAGGTAATGGCCTGATCGCCACACACGATCTTGAGCTGGGTTACCTGGAGCAGGAATACTCCGAAAATATCGAAAACCTATGCTTCGAAGTAGAAGTAGAAGGCGAAGAACTCCACTTTGATTACAAGATCAAAAATGGCTTGAGCCAAAGCCTGAATGCTACTATCTTAATGAAACGTATGGGAATTGAGGTATAAAAAAGCTCCTTTTTTTTATGTAAAAAGGAGCTTTTAGCTTGTCAATTACATTCAATTCTTCTACATCGGCTGAACATGGAAGTCCAGGGATTATTGTGAAAAGAAATTGATATTTTTCATTGTTGTTTAGTGTTAGAAGTATTGAATTAATTGAATTGAAATTTGATTTTTAAAAGCGGGGATGTCTTCATTGACTTTCGTCAAAATCGGGTAATGAAATCCTGCTTCCACAACCGAACGCTTAAAACCCATTCTCATTCCAGCAGATAACATATGCTGCATTTCAGTAGAGTTATTCTTGATCAAAGCATTTTCGGGTTCCTGACTCCAGTTTCGTTGCGATTGCAAGGTCGCATATGTCATAACCATCAGTTTCCCCATTTTCATGGAATAGTGAACAGTGGCATTCCAGTCAAGGGTATTCATAGAATAATTGATCGCGTTTCCTTTTGTATTATGTCTGAATGCCATTTTGGTCTCAAGTCCTAGGTTATTTATCTGGAATCTTTGTACAAAGTCTACTACAAAATCAACTGATCCGCTACTAATAATAAAACTGTAATCAGTATTTAGCTGCGAGGAAACCAATGCGGAAGTACCGGTTGGTAATTCGAGTCCTGCACCTGTTCTGGCAAAATAGGCGATTGCTTTACTGCAGGAATCATCAGGTTCAAACAGGTTATAATTGACCTTTAAGAGCAAGTCTCCTAATCCCTTTTTCGAATTAGTCTGTTCATTTATCTTTAATCGATCTGAAATGAACGGAATACTCGCCTCGATCAACCATTTATTTTTCAGTTTAAACCCTGTATTAAGGCGAACCTTACTCAAGACTTCTTTTCGCGGGAATGTCATCCTGGCAGAACCATCATCATGATAAATTACAATATCGCTATGCTGGTAAGTAGAGGTTGTCCAACTCAAGCCTATAAAATGCTTGTCATGAATGGAAACACCCGTCCATACTGAAGAGCCGATACCCGGTCCGTCATGGGCTGCCAAATAACTTGCCACAAGAAGCAGGAAGAAGGTTCCTATTCTTGCTTTCATTATTTAAGATTTGAATAAGAAATTACTTTTTTGAAATTGCCTGGTCAGGCTTTAATTTTATGACAAATCAGGCGGATGGAATACGGGTTTTTGAAATTCGCTGTCAATGAGCGAATAACGAGTAATCAAAGGGGGCAAAATATAAAGGTCATTAATAAAGGTTGTCCAATTAATATCCACAAAAAGCTTAATCTCCAGCTTTTCAACTACTGGAAAGTCTCGTCCCTGGTTTTCTTCATTAAATTTTTTAATCTGGTCGGCGAGAAAACATTTTCCATCACACGCCAATTCAGGCTTTTCTTTATTGATACAAAGGAATTCAGTGATGTAGTCTTTGTTCACCAGGTAGTGCATATACACCAAAAACTGCTGTGAACTTGAAATCACGAACAGGAACAACAGAAATATGGCACTGTACACCTTCATTCCTGCAAAATTATGAAATAAGTCACTAGGGCTTATTGTCAAAATAGGATTTAACTTTTAGTGCGGCGTTTTTTCCAACGACTTCCATTAACTCCGAAGGGAGGGCTTCCTTGATCTTTTTTACGGACTTGAAATGTACCAACAGTTTTTGAGCTGTTTTGGCACCAATGCCAGGAATGTCGGTAAGTTCAGTCTTCGCAAAATCTTTTGAGCGTTGGTTGCGATGAAAGGTAATGGCAAAACGGTGGGCCTCGTTACGCAATTGCTGGATGAGTTTTAGGGATTCAGACCGTTTGCTCAATAATAAAGGCACCGGATCTTCCGGGAAATAAATCTCTTCGAGACGTTTCGCTATGCCGATAACAGTAATCTTATCATAAAGGTCGAGTTCTTTAAGGATTTTTACGGCAGCGTTCAACTGCCCTTTTCCGCCATCGATAACAACTAATTGCGGCAGGTCTTGATTTTCTTCCTTTAGTCGGCGGTATCTTCTGAAAACCACTTCTTCCATAGAGGCAAAATCGTCTGGACCTACTACTGTTTTGATATGAAAATGGCGATAATCTTTTTTGGAAGGTTTCGCATTTTTAAAAACAACACAAGACGCAACCGGATTAGAACCCTGGATATTCGAATTATCAAAACATTCGATCTGTATGGGTACATCATCCATATTCAGATCTTCCTTTAGTGTTTTCAGAATACGTTCTGCTGCGGGTTGCTTCCTAATCTTGGCCAGCTCTTCTTTCTTCTTCTGTAATTTATAATACTGCACATTCTTTTCAGAAAGCTCAAGGAGTTTTTTCTTGTCGCCTACTTTCGGGATGCTCATTTTCAAGTCATCATCATCGCTTAGAATGGGTACCGGGAAAGGCAGGATAAGCATTGGGGCATGACTTCTGTACTTTTCCCTCAGTGTCTGAATGGCGTAGCTCAGCAGATCTTTTTTATTATCGTTGAGATTTGGCGTCATTTCTAGCGTGAAGGTATGGATGATGGCACCATCAACAACTTTGATGTAATTGACATATGCCAGCTTTTCATCTTCTGCAATTGAGAATACATCGACATCTTCAATAGAAGGATTAACTACGGTCGACCTCGACTGGTACTTCTTTAAAGACTTGATCTTTTCCTTGAGTAGTTGGGCTTTTTCAAACTCCAGCGCTGCGGCACTCTCTTCCATTTGAATTTTCATATGTCGAATTACAGTGCTGAACTTCCCTTTCAACATATTTCGGATCTGTCGGATCTTTTCGTTGTACTCTTCTTCCGATTCAAGGTTCTCGCAAGGTCCTTTACAATTTTTGATATGATATTCAAGACAAACCTTGAATTTACCTTTATTGATATTATCCTCAGTCAGGTTATAAGTACACGTTCTTAATTGGAAGAGTTGTTTGATCAGTTCCAGTACAATTTTCACACGCGAAACTGAAGTATACGGACCGAAGTATTTTGAGCCATCACGTATAACCTGTCTTGTCATAAAGACCCTGGGAAAGCGTTCGTTTTTTATGCAGATATATGGATAGGTCTTTCCATCCTTTAACTGAACATTATACCTTGGTTGATATTTTTTTATCAGAGTATTTTCCAATAAAAGTGCATCCTGCTCTGTTTCCACGATGGTATAATCCACATGGTCAGCATTCTTAACCAATACCCTTGTTTTATGGGCCTGGTGTTTTTTATTTCCAAAATAGGACGCCAGCCTTTTCTTCAGGTTTTTTGCTTTACCGACGTAAAGTATTTTCCCTTCAGCATCTTTAAACTGATACACCCCTGGCTCGTTGGGGAAAGTAGGGGATAATCGTTTGTAGTCTTCGGTGGTCAATACAAAATGGGATTTATTCCGGGTTGTCTAATCAAAGATGTTTATTGGACAGTTGAAATTAAGAAATTTGGTAGTTTACCAAAAGTTGCCCCAGAATAATTAAGTCGGAATAATGAACTTAAAAAGTTACCCACCTCCAAATTCGAAATCATCGCCTTCCTCTCCTTCCGGGTCATTTTCGATGAGTTCTCCTTCATTTTCAAGTGGATTGTCTGACGGGTTGTCATACAAGGTACAATCCATTTCAATTTCGAGTTCGGCTGATGGTCTTTTAAATCGTTTTTTGGTGTCCCAAGCCAGTTCTTCGTCAGCTTCCACCCGTTTCATGAATTTTGAGAAAATGGGTTTAGCCATATACGAACCCTGTCCATAGTCGATCGTCCGGAACCGGATGAATCGGTCATCACAGCCAACCCAGGTGCCAACAACGATATTGGGGGTAAATCCAACGAACCATCCGTCTGCATGATAATTGGTTGTACCCGTTTTACCACCTACTTCTGATTTGATGCCTAGTGAAAATCCAACAACGTTTTTCAGCATTTGAACCATAACGTGATTGGCTTGTTCGCCAAGTGCGTGTTGTTGTTCTGGCATCGACTCATAAATAAGGTTGCCGTTTTTATCCTCAATCCGGGTAATATACACCGGCATAGTTGCAATACCTTCGTTAGCGAATGCGGTGTAGGCGCCTGTCATTTCAAAAACAGAAATATCAGGTGTTCCTAGGCTTATTGAAGGGAGAGATGGGACCCGACTTGTATCAACGCCCATTTTGTACATGAGCTCGCGCATAGGTTCTGTAGTTCCCATATCGCGCATTAAATATGCAGAAACTGAGTTCTTGGAAGTCCTCAGACCTTCCTGTAAAGTGATAAGCTGATTGGTAAAGTATCCTACATTTTTCGGCGTCCAGTCTTTCAGGAGATTAAATGTTCCTTTCTCTATTGTGACTGGAGAATCCATAACTTTATAGCAAGGAGAGTATCGTCTTTGGTCAATCGCTACAGCATATAGAAACGGCTTGACAGTTGATCCAATTTGACGCGCCATCGTTTTGTTGACATGATCAAATTTGAAAGTCCTATGGTGAATTCCGCCAACCCACGCTTTCACATAACCGGTTTGAGGGTCAACAGCCATAATCCCTGTTTGCAGAAACATCCTATGATACCTTATAGAATCAAGCGGTGACATGACTGTATCTTTTTCAAAGTTGGTATTGTAGTCAAACACCTTCATCTCGACTGGCGTGTCAAAGACTTCTTTGGACACCTCATCCAATTCTCTCCATTCAGCCTTGATGACGGCCCAATCTTCGCCACCTAAAATGGTACGGTATTTTTTCGCAAGTTCACTACCAATAAATTTGGAACTCAGCCACCTGGAGATAATGGTCTTGTCTTCTTCAGCCATGAACAAACGTTCGATGTCTACATCGCGCAAGTTCAGCTCCTGAGACTTTTTGAGATACGTTTTTCGGAGTCCCAGGAATCGCTCGGTTTCTCTTTTCCGGTTTTCAAGAGACTTTAATCTGGTGTCGATATCTTTATCGGTAACACCGCGGGACTTATGGGTCCATGGATCTTTCTTATTCCAGTGTTTGAAGAGTTTTTCCTGCACTTTAGGTAAATGGTCAAGTGCAGCTGCCTCAGCATGCATTTGGAGGCGGGAATTTATCGTGGTATAAATCCTAAGGCCGTCTTTATATACATTATAGGATGTACCATCCGCTTTTTCATTTCCTGCAAGCAGGCGTTTAAGGTCTTCTCTGAGGTATTCCCGGAAGTAGGGAGCCAGTCCATCATTATGATCTGAGCGCTTGAATTTCGAAAGGTCTAGTGGTAAGTTTTTCAGGCTATCATATTGCACCTGATTCAGCAAGCCATTTCGTTTCATCTGGCTAAAAACGACTGTTCGCCTGTTTTTGGCCTTTTCAGGAAAGCGTTTGGGATTATAGAGTGAAGGATTCTTCAGCATCCCCACCAACATTGCAGCTTCTTCCAGTCGCAATGAATCGGGTGTTGTTCCGAAATAAATCTCGGAAGCCGACTTGATGCCATAAGCGCCATTAATGAAGTTAAACTGGTTGAGGTACATCGTAATGATCTCCTCCTTTGTATAACTCCGTTCGAGTTTAACAGCTGTAATCCATTCTTTGAGTTTCGTTTTTCCAAGGATCCAGGCCTTGCTAATCGTATTCCTGTTTCTGAGGTCAGGTCTGTCAAATAGCAATTTTGCCAACTGCTGGGTAATCGTTGACCCACCACCAGAAGTTCTTTTTTGAAGGATAATCGTCTTGAAAAGTACTCTGCCCAGCGCTTCTGCATCGATGCCGCTATGACTGTAATATCTTTCATCTTCTGTGGCAACAAGGGCTTCTACGAGGTGTGGAGACAGTTCATCATAACTTACATTGACCCTGTTTTCGGTGTAATAACGGCCTAGTAGTTTACCATCTTCAGTATAAATCTCGGAGGCGAGTCGACTTTGTGGATTTTCAAGTTCCTCGAATGTCGGCAGGTTATCAAAACTCAGGTAAAGGAACAAAAGGAAAACCATTAGGAACCCAACACCAAAGGCAATCCATAACCGCTTTATCCATTTGCGGTATGCGGGGGTCCTTGACTCACGAATTGAGGGCTCTGGCTGTGGTTGCTTTTCGTCCGATTCGTGGAGGTTGTTTTCGAATTCTTGCGATTCGTTTAGATCGTTAATTTCGTTTAATTCGTCGCTCAACTTTTCAGAATTTTAATGGTTTCGAACCATGCTTAAATCCTCCCTGAACCAGCATCATTTGATGCCATATTTAGTCAACAAATTTAACCAAATAAATCTGCATAACCAATTCAGGTTCTGTTAAACAGGTTACTAGAATGTTAGTAACTCAGGAGAATTGTGGGAAAGCTGAACGTCGCCTTGTGGCTTCATTGTTTTTCGCCAGTGGCGAATTGATTACGCCTGGGGCGCTAATGCTTATCGTTGCGCTCAATTGCTATTGCTACGCGGATGGCTTTGTTGCCAGAACAATTGCAACTATAGGAACAAAAACAATGCCGAAGGCAAGTACTACTGGTTTTGCTCTTCGTAGTATAAAATGTAGGGTTGAAGTTTTCTAACCCTTAGTAAAGTTTTGTAGTTGGTTTGCGAGATCGGGTAAAGTTTGAACCCCGGATCTAGCTGACCAAGTAATTCTGCTGGCCTGTTCAATGCTGATTCGTAGTATTCAGTAGCTTTTTGACCATTTGAAAACCTCCTGATGATCAGGATTGGTGTTTCAAGGTCAATTAGCAAACTGGATACTTTGAGATTATCAAGGCTATGATATTGACCGTGGTAATCTGCAACAGCAGCTTTTGCCTGGCTGATCTTTATGTTTTTGTTGGACAAGACCGCAAGAATATAATGAGGATCATTAGGTGATTCTTTGAATAACCCTTTTTGGTCTTCATCCGTGACATTACTTCCAATGTTGGGCAGTTTTCCGCTTCTTCCGCCAAGGTAAGTCAATAATTCTCTGGCCTTGCGCTCTTCATCTGTGTTTGGGAAATCCTTAACGACCTTTTGCAAAGCAGCTACATAGGGATCTTTTCCTTCGAGGCTACCTACACACATTGCGGCAAGCAAGGCAAATTTTGGCCTAAGTATATTATCAGAACCGAAAAGGCTATCTGACTGGCTTGCAAGTTTGAAAGCCTGTTGATATCTGTCCTCCTCAAACGAGTTGTAGGTCGTATTATAGTACTGCGTCAATTCCATTTCAGCAGCCTGTAAGACGGTAGCAGCATCCGGATTACGCAAGATCTCTGCATGTCGGCTCTTGGGATACTTACTGACGATCATTTGCTTATAGGAATCTGCTTTACCCGGGTTGCTTGTGAGGTGCAGTACGTAAAGCGTATATAATGCTTCGAGTTCATTGTCGTTACCTGGGAACCTTCTAATTAATTCCTCTAAAGTTTCAACGGCTAACCGCTCGTTGCCAAGTTTCTCGCGATAGAGACCGGCAAGTTTAAACATTGCATCAGCTATTTTTCCTTCTGCAATAGCCACTTCCTCAGGTGTATCAGGAACATCTCTTAAAATCTGTTTCAACTCAGTATCAGAAATGAATACTTCTTCAACTTCCTCGACAACCTCTTCACCTTGTGGCAGGATAATATCTCTTCTATTGGAGCGTCTCCAGTTATCTTCCAACTGTCTTTCTCCCCATTTCTTTTCAAAGTCCTTTTTGCCTTTTTTCACACTGGACACATCATAGGCCCACCAACTACTGGTTCCTGTTGTCGCCAAAGTGCGGCTGCCCTGGGAGATACCGGGCAATGTCTTAAAGCCTTTAGGAACTACGCTGCTGATCTGTGGTTTTGCATTTTGTGCATTAAATTCCTTTTTGATCTTATTAGCCAGCGCTTTCCTTTCTTTTTCATCCATCCTGCTAATCATCAAGAGGCTGTCTTGTAACTCGATTATGTTTAGCTGATTCGCGATTTCAGTCAGGTTTTGGCTATAATTCTTTACTTCAGTGTATCGTTCGTCCTTGTTAGAGATTACTGACAATGTACTGTCGTAGTAATTCTTGGATTCAACATATTTTTCCTGCTGAAAGTAAATTTGGGCCAAGTTGAGATAAGACTCCGTTTTTTGTGGGATATTATTCGAATTAAATTTCAGGGAAGATTTCAGGTTCGCTACTGCATCAGACATGTTCTCTTCCTTGATATTGATCATTGCCATTGAAAAGTATACCTGGTCGCGAAACTCTTCATTCTTTGAGTCCTTAGCCATTTTAGTGAGTTTGTTAATGGCCACTTCGGTAGTTTCTCCACCACTTTCCCAGCTATTGAGAATAAGGTTTAGTCTTGTCCTGAACTCCATATCGTATTCAGGGCGCAATTTCAGCACATAATCGTAGGTCTCAGCTGCTTCTTTGGCTCTTCCATTTAGTTGATGAATCTGTGCCAGGATATAGGCATAGCGCGTTTTCTTACGCTTATTGGACGTTAACTCAATCCCCCTGTTCAAAGGTTCCACTGCCCTGTCATAGAGTTTCTGTTTCAAATAAATATAGGATTCCACAATGGCGGCTTCGGCTTGGAGGCGTTGCTGCAGGTTACCGCTATTCTGTAATTTTCTCACGGTTGTTTGGGCATCATCATACCTACCCAGCTCTACTTGTGTACGGGCCAACCATACCATCGCTTCTTCGCGAATTGGCCTGTGTTTTAGAAAGTAGCTTTCACCATCCTCACCTGATGTTTCTGCCTGGAAAGCTTTTCGGGAAGCTGATGGGGAACTGCTTTTCCCTTTTTTCTTCTTTTTCTTACTGCGTTTTTTCTTCTTCTTTGATGAAGACGCTTTTTCCTTTTTCTGTTCTATGTTCTTCGGGTCGTATTCTTTAACGATCCAGTCGAAAGTTTCAACAGCGAGATCATACTCCTTTTTGAGATATTGTGATTGTCCGATCAGGAAGTAGGCATCGTCAGACCATTTGCTCGGTCTGTGAAGAGAAATAGCTACGGCTGATTTCTTAATTGCTTCATCCAATTGGCTGGCTGCAGATTTTGAATCTTCGATTGCAGATTCCTTGTAGAGTGCCAGCACCTGGTTGTAATTGTCCTGATATTGATCAGATAAATTGTTTATGCTCTCTAATACTATTAAATTAGCATTAAAATATCCGTTAAATCTGGAGTTGAGGTCGTGCCAGGCCTTTTTTAACCCTTTAGGATTATCTGCAGATTTTTTCTTTGCGGTTGTCTGACAGGACCAGAAGATGGTGATCCCTGCCAAGAGCAGGAGTCCGAACCTTATATGCTTCAAAATCAATGAATTTATTTTAAGTACAAAAACTATTAAAAAACGTTCCTCCACGGTTAAACGTTACAAATTTATCCCAAATTTTTCAATTTACTTAGTCAATTATTTAAACTTTAACTTTCAAGGAAATACTGTGGTTTTACCACTAAACCAAATCACTAATGGCCGACAAGAATAAAAAAACAAAAAATCAACCTACCAAGTACCGGCTTGTGGTTATGAACGATGATACTTTTGAGGAAGTAGGATCATACAGATTGAGCCTTTTTAACGTGTACTCTGCTGTTTCAACCGTACTTGTATTCGTGGTTATTTTTGTTGTTTGCATTATTATTTTCACTCCGCTCAAACGATACATTCCTGGTTATGGATCCAATATGCGGAGCCAGGTAAAGGAACTTTATGACGCCGTCGATTCACTTGACAGGGAAATTGCCGATCGCAACTTTTATATTGAAAATATTCGAAAGGTGCTAACTGGTGAATTGGAAACAGCTGAAAAAATTACTGAGAATGCGTTTTTGGATGACACTATCAGACCAATAGAGCCTATACAAGAAGACCTCGACTTACGCGATAAGGTTGCACGAGATGAGGTCCCTTCTTTGCCTTTACAAGTAAATTTCAAGCCTGATACTGATATTTTGGAACTCAAATACATGGTCCCGCCTGTCAATGACGGTTTCATTACTGATGAGTTTATGCCTGACAAAGAACATTATGGCATTGATATCGCCGCCGCCAAGAACACCCCGATCAAGGCTATCCTTGACGGAAAGGTCATTTTATCGGATTGGACTATGGACACTGGCTATATCATTGGTATTCAGCATAAAAATAACTTGCTTTCTTTTTACAAACACAATTCGGTTTTATTAAAAAAAGTTAATAGCTTTGTTAAGGCCGGTGAGGCTATTGCAATAATTGGCAATACCGGTCATTTATCCGACGGTCCACATCTCCACTTTGAATTATGGCTAAACGGACAGGTAGTAGATCCTGCTGAATTTATTAATTTCTAAAAGCCCAAACTTCCTATGTTTAAAAACAAGAACTCAAAAACCACTCGTCCTGAAGAAAAAGTACTCAACCATTCTCATAACAGTCTTGTCAAAGGAACTGTTGTTGACGGCAAAGTAAAGTCAAAAAGCGACATTCGCATTGATGGTTCTATCAAAGGAAGCCTCGATTGCCAAGCCAAAGTTGTAATTGGCCCATCTGGTTACATCGAAGGTCAGATTTCTTGCAAGAACGCAGTAATTCTAGGCAGAGTGGAAGGTAATATCACCGTGTCTGAAACACTTAAGCTTGAAAAGTCTGCTCACGTGAATGGAGAGATCACAACTATGAAATTCATCGTGGCACCAGGCGCCGTTTTCAATGGCCAGTGTAAGATGGGAAAGCAAGAATCAAATGTCTCAGCCAACTCCAGAAAGTCGACCCAAAAAGTTACACCACTCCAAAAAGAAGCCATCTGATCAATCTTTACTAAGGTATTCAGGATTGGCTTTTCAACTTGCGGTTACCATTTTTCTTGGCACCTTTGCCGGGCGCAAGCTTGATAATTTTCTGGAACTCGAAACCCATTACCTCACTATTTTGGGTGCTTTTATTGGTGCTGTAGCTGCATTTTACTATTTAACTAAGGATGTAACGAGCAGCGTTTGATGGACCAAAAACAATTTCTTAAGCAGCTTGGGTTATTCTCCCTGGGTGTAGCAGTCATTATTGCTCTCCTCTATCTCATTCCAGCTATGCGGCCTGAATTTGGCTTTGCATGGTCTTGCTGGATCACTTTCATCCTTGTTACTTATATCATGTACTGGCTGAGTATGCGTAGCCTTAACAGCCCAAGCAAAGGACTTTTCATTTCTGTGTCAATGTTACTCAATGGGTTTAAAATAGTTATATCCTTGATTCTTGTGATTTTCTACTATCAATTATTCCAGCCAGAAACCAAACTATTTCTAATTCCATTTTTTATTACTTACCTGCTATACACTATTTTTGAAGTTTATATTTTGAGTAAATTAGCTAAAATGGCCTGAGCCGATCTTCTATGTTAAAAGCTGACGTCAACGAGGGACAATTTAATTTTGAGCTAAATCCTGATGATATGAACGATTGGGATATTATTGACCTCGGTGATGGAAAGTTTCATCTACTGATCGAAAACAGGTCCTATTCAGCCCAAATCATTGAAAGTGACCCTTCCGGGAAAATACTTAGTGTAAAAGTTGGTCAAAATGTTTACCAGGTCAAGTTAGAGGATGAGAATGATCAATTGATCCGGAAAATGGGTCTTTCCAATCTGAACACCAAAAAGATCAATCAGGTTAAAGCACCAATGCCAGGTCTCGTTCTGGATATTCTGATTGAACCTGGTCAAAGCATTTCAAAAGGCGATTCTCTTATTATTCTGGAAGCCATGAAAATGGAGAATGTGCTAAAAGCACCCTCTGATGGTGTTGTAAAAGCTGTTCTGGTAGACAAAGGCGCCTCTGTAGAAAAGAATACCGTATTAATTGACCTCGAATAACTTTCTTTTAATTCTCGCCTTCTACATATTCCTGTAGGCCAGGTCCACCATGTAATACAGATAGAATATAAGCAGGATGCAGCCTTCCCAAAAGGATACCTTTTTATTCATGGTCACTACCATAAACATTATCGTAGCAATCATCATCAGAGGAAGGCTAAAGTTGGAAACTTCTTCGGTAATGGTCAATGTTCCAAAAAATGAAGGAATCCCCATTACCGCAAATGTGTTGAAAATATTAGACCCTAATACGTTTCCCACTGCGATTTCAGGATTACCCTTTCTTGCAGCAACAACCGTTACCATGAGTTCAGGAACAGAGGTGCCAAAAGCAACCAGAGAAAGCGCTACAACATCCTTCCCTATTTCCAGAATTTCGGACATTTTGGATACAGAAAGAACGGTATACTCTGCTCCAAAATAAATTAGAACAACACTGGCTGCCAGCCGAAGGTAGACCCTAGTCGTAACCTTTTCTCCTTTGACCCGATCTTCATTCTTTCCCGTCCGAATAGTATAAGTCAAAAAAAGTATGAGTCCAAGAAAGCATAACAAGGCCTCTCCAAAATGAAAAGTACCATCTAATAGAAAGAAATAAAGCATAAAAGCAGACCCTACGAGCATTGGAGTGTCAATGTTCATAAGGTTGTAGCTGATCCGGATGGTCCTGGATATCATGGCTGCCACAGCCAATACAAGAAAGATATTAGTGATATTGGATCCCACAACATTACCTACAACAAATTCTGAACTATTGTCGAAAACAGCGACAATGGAGGAAGCCAATTCTGGAAGAGAAGTACCTGCTGCAACGATTGTAACCCCAACAATAAAAGCAGGAACGCCAAGGTAAAGACCTATTTTCTCAGCTGCATCAACGAACCAATCAGAGGCTTTAATAAGCACTCCAAGTGCTACTACAAAGATCAATAACCAGGTAACAAACATTAATACAAGTGTAAATTAATCAGAAATACTCTATTCATTCCTTAGAGGGGTGCAAGGGGATACAGAGGAAGTAGCACAAATGTAGAGTTTTTATTGCTTACGGGAAATTGTTTATACCAAAATCCTCATTTCATGGATATACTGGTATAAAAGCATTTTACATAAGGCTTCTTCTGTGTGCTTGTATGGTTGATCTCTGAAAGATCGAATTCAACATTGGCAAAAAAAAAGCCCCGCCATTTCTGACGGGGCAATATCTTAAATCTAATCAGACCAGAATATTAGAACGTCCAAAGGTCATGTTCGAAATTGAAGATTGACTCTTTAACTTTTTCTGCTTCGAATAGGATATCTATACCTGATTTGTAATCCTGAATACGACGATCGTAAACATTGGATTCTTTCATGATATAGCTCGCAAAGAAGCGCATTTCCAAAATATCCTCCCAACTCATACGCTGAGCGTCATTAAGTGGATTGAATGCATAGTTACGGGCAAGAATTTCCCTGCAATCAGGGTAGTATGCCCAAAACATAGGATATTCAAATTTAAAGTTTCCATTGTCATCAAACTCCTCTTTCAAAGGAGCGATACCAAGTATGCGCACTTGCAAAGAAGAAGTTTCTTCGTCGAAGAACCAAACTTCCTTAATTCTGAAACGCTTAATATCTTCCCAGTTCAGGTCATTACGTACAATTTTAATCTTCTCTTCGTAAGTATCAGGGTCGAAAGTAATAATAGTATCGACCGAGGTACCGATTGAGCTGACTTCATCAATCGTAAGTGCAGTGGTGAACTTATCATCTATGGTACTGTAGAGCGTAATCTCATCATTCATAGATGCATCAAGGAGAATATTGATGAAAGGCTTCTCAGGGTAAACAAAAGGTTTGTTCATTTTTTCCCTGACATCAACAACTCGCCAGATCCGCTTTTCCCAGAAGACATCTGCTTCACGGAGGTGATCATAGGTGAGCAATCTTTTTTCTTCCATCAGGTGCCTGTCGTAGACATCATCGCGAGGTGTTTCACGTTCGATTACAGGAACGCCGGATTCAGTAGGAATACCGCTTTCGCTAAGCACTGGTTGTCCGAATGCTGAAACGACCAAAAGAACGTTTACTACACAGATACCTAAAAGTTTCAGACTGATCTTCATTTGACTAGATTTTATTAATTTTTACAACTTTCTATCGGATTCTGAATACCATAGAGTTGATCTTACGTCCGGCTTTATCACCAGGACAACGAGCTTTGATTTCATCAAAATAGTAGATGTCACCAGGCTTAGCTGACCTTACGAGGTTAGCGACCTTGCCGCTAAAGCGACCACCCTGATTTCTTTCGATGATTGGGTCAGCACGCTTTGGCACTTTAGCAATCTCGAAACCTTGGATGTTACAGCGTGCATCGAAGTCAAAGTTTTCAAGTACCGCACGGATACCTTCCTGAGCTTTGAATTCTCCAGTTCCCATCTGTCCTGACTTTTCTCTTCCGAGGAAAGCAACAGGGTCAGGAATACGCTTGACGCGGAAATCATAAGTAGTGTTCTGCAAACCTCCACCTGAAAGTGTGATTTTAGCATCACCTGGGGTAGTAACGATAACATTGTATTTGTTATTACCCGTTTTGTTAAGTTTGATTCCACCTCCGCTACCAGAAACATTCAAGTCATTACTTGAAATACCGGCTGCAGCAACTGATACAGGGTTATCAACACCGATGTAGAATACATTCATCTTATCAGCAGAAACTGTAGCTGAACGTCTTCCAACCTCGTATTCAAACTCTTTTCTGTAAGTATCCACCTTGTTTGTAAGTGGGTTGGTTACAGAAATTGATACATTATACTTCTTCGTCCCGATACTTGATGCTGAAGCAGAATAAGAGGCTTTACCTTCTTTCACTGGTAATCTCGAGCCATTAACACTAATGCTCATATTGCCACTCGCCTGAGTACTATAAGCAGAAAGGAAAACTTCAGCTTCATATTTCTCACCTTCGATGATGTAGCCCTTACGAGCAGAAACTACAGGTTCGAAAGCGTCGAATTTGATATCCTCACCTGAAACTTTCTCATAGAGGTAGTTCAGGATGGCTGTTTCCGATGTTTTAGCATCGTTAGACATTTTTCCGAGTATCGGAAAAACAGCAGCAACAGGCATTTGGAGGAATTTGTAATCCGCCCATGTTTTCTTCTTACTGTCATCGGGAATATCCTCTACTTTTAGAGGCAAAGTTTCAGCCAATTGTTGGCGAACTGTATCATTTGCGATAAGCTCCAATAGGCTGGTTCTTGTTTCATTAATCTTATCTTCAAGGTCGTAACCCAGTCCTCTTACATTTTGTGCAGGGAATCCTTCACAAAGAAGGCGGGTAGTTACATCCTTGTCTTTTTTACGTTTCGGCTTCGTTGGATCCTCATCATCTGGACCACCTGCAGCTGCAAAAAGTGTATCGCGGACCATTTGAACATAATCGTTAAAGTCCTTTACGATAGTTCTTGCGTTTGTGGCTGCTTCTTTAAAAGCTTCGTTATCGTCGCTTTTATAGGCATCGGCCTGCTTTACGATAGCAGACATAACCTTGTCATTAGCGCCCTCTACGATTTCACTACTTTTCGTGAGTCCTTTATCAAGGGCAAAGAAAGCATTGATAATCTCGGCAGAAACGTTTAGTGCCAGCAGTGCGGTCAAAACCAGGTACATCAGGTTGATCATCAACTGCCGGGGTTCCTTGGGTATTGACATGACTTATTCTTTTTAAATAATGTTTACGGAATAAATTTAATTATACGTTCCAGGAAATCAGAGGTTGTAAAACTGCTATCCTAAAATGGATAACGCGATTTTTGAAAAAAGATACACCCTAAGGCAATTTTTTTCAGCCTCTCCTGATCCTCTTACTTACCACCTAATGGGTTTGCCATTGTGGTGAGGATGTTTCCATAAACAGAATTCAAAGAGCTCAAGTTCTGATTCAATGCCCCTAACTGCTCTTTATACATGCGGGTATCGTCGATCGAATCATTAATGTTAGCCATAGCTTCATTAAGATTTGAGTAGAAATCACCAAGCTTTTTGATTTGCTCGCTGGTTCCTGTAAAATCAACTTCCTGCAATGCCTGTAAAGATGAAAGACTTGAAGACATTGTACGCAATTCAGTAAGCATACCATCAAGCTGACCTTCCATTTTCTCAGTATTGATATCCATGTTAGCACCTTGTGGTTCCCATCCTTCGACGGTTCCACCATATTTATCAAGGCCTGGATAGAGTTTTTCCCAGTAGTAATCCTTTTCAGGTCCGATCAGACCTAGGAAAAGGAAAATAAATGCTTCTGTAAGAAGACCTGCGGTCAAGAACTCACTAGCATAAGGTAAACTTTCGATTTTGAAAAGTGCTCCTACCATTACACACGCGGCTCCGACTCCGATAAGCAGGTTCTTTAAATACTTGAATCCTTTGGACTTTAAGAAACTCATTTTTAAGGTTTTAAATTAATTATTAAGTTAAAAGGGTGTACGAAAAAAGGGGGTTATAGGTACATGATGGGAACAGCATTTTACTGCCCCCAACTTCTTTATTCCATTATTTTTTCTTGATAATGATAATTATTGGAAATCATTAATTGAACGACCGAGGAAAGTCAAGGCGCAACGGAAACCAATGTAGGACTTGGTTGTGTCTTGATATTCCCAGTGACGTGAACCGGTTTGGATATAGAAAGCAATATCTTTCCATGATCCACCGCGAATAACTTTACGTTTCCAGGATTGAGGATCATCATCTTCTGCATCCATACGGATGTCTGGATTGAGATCGTGTTGGAAGGCATATCCATTTTCATAAAATGCTGAGGAGGTCCATTCTGCTACGTTTCCTGCCATATTATATAGGCCGTAGTCATTAGGGAAGTATGCATCAGCTTTTACTGTGTAGAGACCACCATCTTCAGGATAGTTACCACGGCCAGGTTTGAAGTTAGCCAGGATACATCCTTTAGCATTACGTACGTAGTATCCACCCCATGGGAAAGGCGCCAGGTCATGACCACCTCTTGAGGCATATTCCCACTCATGCTCAGTTGGCAAGCGGAAATCTTCTGTATTAACTTCGCCTTTACCTGTGCGATAAGCATCCCAGAACTTGGTTCTCCAGTAGCAGAATGCAGTAGCTCGTCTCCAATCAACTCCAACGACAGGATAATCATCAAAAGCAGGATGCCAGAAATAATTCCTTGTCATTGGCTCATTGTAAGAGTATGTGAAATCGCGTACCCAGACAAGAGTGTCAGGATAAACACCGATTTTATTCTTTTTGATAAACTTGGTCCTGTTAGACTGATAATGATCGTGGGCTGCACGTTTCCAGTCGTACCACTGATATTCATAGATCAGTTTCTGGTTGTTGAATTCCTTCTTACCGGCAAAACGCTCGTTTTCTGAGAAGTACATATCTTCCAACTCTTCAGAAGTATAATCTACATCCTGATCCCAATCAATATAAGACCCATCATCAGTTTCAACATAATGATCCATCCATGAATGCGCCATTGAATCACGTACCCAATTGACGAACTGGCGATACTCATTATTGGTAATTTCAGTATCATCCATGTAGAAACCTTGAATTGAAATTGAACGTGGACGTTGAATCATGGTGTGATTAACATCCTGGTCAGATGGACCAATGTGAAGAGTTCCAGAGGGAACGTATACCATTCCGTATGGATTAATGCCTTTCCAGGCAGGTCTGTTCAGTACTCCAGTCAGCTGGCCATTGCTACCCGACTTACAAGCTCCTATAGCGGTAACCACAATAAGTGCAAGCAATAGTCTTGAAAAATTTTTCATATTCGCACCCGAATTTTTCGAAAGATAATTGGATTAAAAATTGAGTTTAGCAAAAGACAAATGTAAATATAGTTTGTTTGAAAACAATACAAAAAGAAATCCTTTGATTTTTACATTTGTTAGACACTTCTAATGCCTTGCGTTTATACTAAACGAAAATAATTTTCACTTAGTATGCTAACCCGGAATTTTCTTAATTTTTCGTTAAAAATTATTTTGCTCCGTAGAAAGCATTCAAGTTGGTTCAACCCTGCTTTTTTTCCAGTCTATGGTTTTTTGTTCGAAACGAAAGATTTTCGCACATTTCCTTCGATTCTAAACAGGATAAAACAAGTTTAATAAAACCTGGGGTTAAAAATAATCTTCGACGGTACTGAACCGCCAATTTTCTTTTTGAGGTTATAGTTCAGCATGATCTCGTGTGATCCGCTGTTGAACCCACTTAGGCCGGAAAGTGACATATCATAGGCGTAAGCGAGCGTAATTTTTTCAGTAATTCCCATTCCTGCCATAAACACGAGGGCATCTACTGTATTCTTACTATATCCTCTAAACGAAACGCCGCCAAAAATATTGCCATTATACCTTACTAATGCTGAAAAATCTGCCTGAGTCTGTACCAGGTCCGATTTCACGAATAAGGAAGGGTGTATTACCAGCTTTTCACCGAGCAACAAATTGTACCCAAAGCTGAGATAAAAAGTTCTTGAAAAATCAATTTTCGTGACAGAGCCCAAGGCGTAACTCGCAGAAGGCTCAAGCAGGTTGGCTACTGAAAATCCGACCTCAAACAACTCCGATTTATAGTAGGCACCTACATGCAAGGCAGGGGCAATAGCCGATTGCCTGGTTTCAGGAATAAAATCATCATTATGATCAATCAGATTTCCTTCATATTCCCCATCAGGCGCTCTTAGTCTTGTGCCATCGAGCATTTTCTGTATCAGACCGCCAGCCACACCGATCGAAAAATTCGAATTTTCGCCTACTCTGCCGATAAAATTGTAAGAAAGTGTGACAGATGTATTACGTTCAGCGCCAAGTATATCATTTTCCACATTCAAGCCTACCGCCCCACTGGCATAATACCATGGCAGATGAACGTTAATATTCTGAGTGATCGGGCTGCCATCAAACCCCAACCATTGTTTCCTGAAAACAGCAGTGGCACTTAAAGAATTGTCCAGCCCTCCATAAGCAGCATTGAAGTTATATTTGTTGAACATGTAAAGGCTGTACTGGGCAGCTTGTTGTCCAAATACAGATGTGCCGCATCCGACAAATGTAATTATGGTAAGTAACAGTAAATATCTCTTCATTATAACATATTTCGAAATTCGTGCTTGCTGCATTTGTGATGGTGGAGCACCTTGCGCGCACAGAATTATAAATTTAACCAATATTTCGAAAGCATTGTGTTAAGATTATGACAACATGGCTTTCATATCTTCAATATTGCTTACCGGCCTCAAACAAGTATAATCTTTACAAACATAGATTAACGTGTCCTCACTTGCAGGTTTACCCTCCAAAAGCGGGTAACGAGCTGTCAATTCCTCCTCTCCTATCATTATCACTTTGTTAGGCATGTACAACCGCTCGATTTCCTGTTTGGTACCTGTGGCAGCCGTGCCGGTAATCACGATCTCATTGATAGGATATACTTGCTCCAACATAGACCGGGCCCATTGTGCAAAGGAGGAAGGATATTTTTCAATGACCTTCTTCAATCCTGACAGCATATTTTCAGCTAATTGCCTGAAGTCAGTATTTCCCAAAAGAATGCCCAATCGATGGAGGTTGCCCACCATAATTGAATTACCTGATGGAATGGAATTATCATACAGATCTCTCCGCCGTACAGGCAGGTCCTTCTCTTCGCCTGCGGTGAAGAAGAAGAGGTTTCTTTCTTTATCTAAAAATTGAGAGATGGTATGTCCAGCCAGTTCCCCTGCAAAATCCAGGTATTTGGTTTCCTGGGTTATGGCATAAACACTTAGCATGCTTTTGATCAAAAACGCGTAATCATCCAAAAACGCTGGGTTGGTCAACCGACCTTCTTTCCAGACATGATAAAAATTAAGCTCATTTCCTTTCCGAAAATTATTGAGCATGAACTCAAGGCTCCTAACCGCAGTTGACTTATATTTTTCATTTCCTGTTGCCTCATAGGCATCTGCATAAGCCGAACACATCAAAGCATTCCAATTGAGCAATACTTTATCGTCAAGGCCTGGTTTTATCCGTTTATCCCGAATTTCGAATAACTTTTGCTTGCTGGCCGCTAACCTTGGTCTGATGTCTTCAAGATCGAGTCCCTTGCTTTTCGCAAAATCGGCTATTTCGTTTTCTCTCCATAGGATATTTTTTCCTTCCCAGTTACCAACTTCCGAGACACCATAGAATTTGCAGAACAAAGCACCATCAGCTTCTCCCAGGTGAGCCATTATCTCTGCCTTATCCCAAACAAAAAACTTACCTTCTACTCCTTCTGAGTCAGCATCCTGGGCAGAATAGAAAGCACCTTCAGGACTGGTCATCTCGCGTTCTACCCATTCTAGGACTTCCCCTATCGTTGTTTCGTAAAGGGCATTATGGGTTAGTTTGAAGCCATTCGCAAGCAAACTCACCAACAAGGCATTATCGTACAACATTTTTTCAAAATGCGGAATTAACCACTCCCGGTCAGTCGCATACCTGGCAAAGCCGCCTCCGAGTTGGTCGTAGATGCCTCCCATGATCATTTTTTCAAGACTCAGCAAGACATGCTCAAGTGCCTCATGATTGCCGGTAGCATGATGGTATTGTAGCAAAAATTCGTGTGAAATCGTCCCAGGGAATTTCGGCGCACCACCAAAGCCACCTTCCACACGATCAAACGTTTCGCGTAAAGCGTAATACGTGTTGAGCATCAAGTCAGGTGTAAAGGTTTTTTCTTCTAACGATGCTTCAAGAAACCGATCCATTAACATGGTATCCGACTTTGCAATAGATTCTGTCAGGCGGCTGGCTTGTTCTTCAACAACATTCCGCTTACCAATAAATGCCTGGTGAATATGCTGCAAAACATGTCCCCATGAAGGCCTGTTATAAGCGGGTTTTGGTGGGAAATATGTTCCACCATAAAACGGTCGTTTATCGGGTGTAAGAAAACAGTTTAAGGGCCACCCTCCCGACCCCGATAATATTTGAATGGCTTCCATGTAGACTTGATCAACATCAGGGCGTTCTTCTCTGTCGACCTTTATATTCACGTAATGCTGATTCATATAATCGGCGACAGCTTCATCTTCGAATGACTCCCGCTCCATAACATGACACCAATGACATGTCGAATAACCAATACTAACAAGAATCGGCTTATCTTCTTCCCTGGCCTTGGCGAATGCTTCTTCGCCCCAAGGGTACCAGTCTACAGGGTTATGGGCATGCTGTAGCAGGTATGGGCTAGTTTCGTTAACCAGGCGGTTTGTAAACTTGTGTTCTTTCATGTAAGGACTTCTGTTTTTAAGGGAACAACTAATACACTGAATTAGTTGGTTAGAGGCTGGGTAACCAGAGATATTTATTCCGGGTTCCGAGTTATTTATTGGAAGACAGGGAAAAAAACTTTGAATTTTCAACCCAAAACAGGTCATTGACCTAAAACAAAAACAGCCTTGGCGGAATAAACCAAGGCTGTTTCTCGGGAATCATTTTCCAGTATTACTTATTGGATTGTTGCAGGTAACGTTCGATAGCCATTGTCATCGACGGAGCTTCAGGAAGCGGCGCCTTAACGTTAATGGTAAGGTCACGATCCAGAACTGCCTTTGCTGTAGAATTACCAAAAGCAGCAATTCTGGTGTTATTCTGTTTAAAATCCGGGAAATTCTCATACAATGATTTAATACCCAGCGGACTGAAAAACACCAACATATCATAAGTGATGTCTTTTAGATCAGAAAGGTCGCTGGCTACTGTTTTGTAGAGAACAGCCTCCTGGTAATTGAACCCATTTTCTCTCAGGAAGTTGGCAACATCCTTACGGCCTAAGTTAGAACAAGGCATTAAGAATGTTTCAGATTCTTTGTGTTTATTCAAAGCATCTTTAAGGTCTAGTATAGTGCGTTTGCCGTAAAAAACCTTCCTTTTACGATAAACGATGAACTTTTGAAGATAGCGAGCAATAGCTTCCGACAGGCAGAAATATTTCATATCCTGCGACATTTTTATGCGTAACTCATCACACATGCGGAAAAAATGCTCAATAGAATTTTTGCTGGAAAAGATAATGGCAGAGTAATCCTGTGGATTGACGCGTTGCTTTCTGAACTCCTTTATCGTTACATTCTCAACGTGAATGAACTGGCGGAAGTCAATCTTGATACCATACTTCTCAACTAAAGAGTAGTAAGGAGATCTTTCAGGTTGCGGCTGTGAGATTAATATGGTATTAATTCTCCTGTAACTCTCCTCTGACTGCGTAGGTGTTGTACTCAACTCAAGAATATTTAATGACTACTTAAACAGCTGAGCCCCATATTGTTAACAGCTTAACGACAATCAATAAAGGGGCTATTTCAACGGTGCAAAGATAAAGAAAAAAATGAAACTTGTGAAAAGCAAGATATTTCTTAGCTATCGTCAAGCCTCTCAAACACCTGAAGAGATAGATGATTGAGATAATTCCCAGGCCTACCAAAATAGCTATGCTACTTATATCTTTTGGAGCAAATGCTATTACCACAATCAATGGAAATAGCACAAAACCAATGACATAGTCGAAAACATTGATCGTATGCCGGTAAAACCTGATTTCTTTTTCAAAAGGGAAAATTGCCCCGGCGGTGATCAACAATAAATGCCTTAAAAACGTAACCAATAAGAGAAAACCCAAAGCCAAGCCAAAGGTCGTCAGGTTAAAACCAAGCCCTGCAAACTCAAAATGGTTAACGATTAAAAAAAGGAACAGGCTTGCGCAAAGCACATAAAATACAAACAGGAGCAAAACATAATTGGAAATTTTATCACCTAAATGCCTAAAGCTGAGGTTTAGCATATTATAGCTCGAAAATGCCCGTATCGTACGTTTAACGTGCTCACCAAACATTGTATTCAGAATTGCCAGGATGATGCCCAGGAAAATGACATACATGCCCAGCCAAAAGTCTGTAATCGGTTTCCCAGAGGTAAAATCAGGAATCTCTGGCGACCATGGCTCCGAACTTATATCCAAAGGACTGTCATCGGCACCTTTGGCAGGGGTTTTGTCCGATGACTTAATTTGGTCTTCCGGAAGGTCGAATGGATTGCCAACCACCTGGGAAACAGTATCTTCTTTTTCTGCTTTGGTCTCTTTCTCCGATAACTCTTCAGGCCGCTCGACTTTTTCCTCAGGGGGCAATCTTTCCTGTAGTTCGAATGGGTTATAAACAGAGGTTGTGTCCTGGCCAATTGACTCAGCAACAAATCCCATTGCAAGGATGGCAATCACCAATAAATATCGTATCAGGAAGGCTAACATTTCAGAATCAAAGTTCCGACAGGTCGTGTAATTACTAATTGGACAACAAATTAGCAAAAATCTAAAATAGAAAGCTATGATTGGACAGCAATTAACTGCACAATCCGCTTTCTGCCATTTTTTTAAAAATAATTCACATATCCGAAATGGATCTTTCCGGCACTGAAGTCGATGGGATTACCCTGTTGGCTGCCTAATGCATAATTGATACCGAAAATACCGGCTTTGGTTTCGAAGGTCATACCTACTCCAAAGCCAAAGGGTTGGTCCGTTAAATCACTCCCCTGGCTTTTGTTCTGAACAATTCCATAGTCACCAAAAACATACATGTAGGAGTTTTGGCTGATAATAAACCTAAATTCTCCGGTGAAAATACTGTAGAAGGAAGCGAAGATCGACTCTTCATCAAAACCACGCAATATCCTCGTACCACCAATCCTGAACAATTCATTTTGGTAGCGGGTTTCTCCTGAGCTCATTATTCCCCCCTGGTAGCCGACCTTAAAAACTGAACGTTCGCCGATTGGGAAATACCAGGACAAAGCCCCTGTTATCCGAAACTGGAAAGTTCTCAAATCGAGGCTATCGTATAAGGAACCAAAGTTAAATTCAGGATCTTCTGGGTCCTCCAGTTCGAGGATTTTATTGTTCTCAATGATTTTTTTGACCCCGGACCCTCCTCTCAGGTTAAGATCGAATCCTTTCCTTGGGTTGAATCTGTAATCGAGTTTTATAAGCCGATACTCCAATCCGAAAGTGGAATAGCTGATATCAAGATTTGCAGGCAAGGCTTTTGTATTAATGACTTGCTGGGTATTAACCGAAAGCGTATTCGAGCGTACATTATTCCAATAGGCGCCCAGGTAATTACTACCATCAAGATGATACTGCACCCCAATATCGCGATCGAGATCTAAATACGATGAATCTCGTTTATACAAATTAAAATCAAACTCGAATCCAAAAGGAAGTCCGGCAACATATGGATAAAGAAAATGAATATCGAGTTCCTGGGTTCCGGGTCGGAGTTGTTGCCACTGAAAACGGATTTCCTTCCCTGTCCCGAAAGGGTTTTTCAAGTCGATTTCAGCATTTCCGGTGAGGATAAGTTTACCAGTTTCCTGGCTTTTTGGTAAAAAGCCGATCAGGAAATCAAACCGACTGGCCTTCTTATTGTCCAGGAATAAGTTGATCGTGGCCTTATCGTCGACAAACGTTACGTTTAAGGGTCTTTCTTCTTTGAGAAATTGCAACTCTCTCAGTTTTTTTCTGACATCCAGTACTTTTTTTTCATCGTAAAGGCTCCCTTTTTTCAAACCCAGATAGCTTTCAAGGTACTGATTGGAGATTTTTGCCTTCCCAACCACCTCGATACCATCAACAATGATCAGGTCATTTTTACTCAAAAATATTTTAGCGGAAATCTGGTTGTCTTCAATTTTGAGATCGCCCAACCTTGCTGAAGCAAAAGGATAACCATTTGACTCAGCATACCCGATAAGCCGATCCAGTAGCAACCGAACTTCTTTATAATGAAATGGTTTCCCGGCATAAAGTTTTTCTCTGAATCCCACCTGATCCAGAAAAGCAGGATCAATATTGCCATTTTGCAGGCTGGCCCACTCGTATTGTTCGCCGACATATAAAAAAGCCTGGTGAAGGCTATCCTTACGGAAAATGCTATCAACTGAAGCTGCCAGGTAAGCCCCGTCGTATAACTGTCCTAATACTTTGGTCAGTTCATCATTTAGCAACTCCTGTTTTTCAAAACCGGAAAGGTAATTGAGGTTTTTGTCGACAAAGGATTTATCTTTATCCAGAGGTATAATTTCCAGAATATAACGTTGTTGAGCTGTTAACGGGTTAGCTAGTAACAGCATTGTGAACAAGATCAACAAATGCATCTGTATTTCAGGAAATTCTAACTTCAATTTTATTTTTTGAACATTTAATAAAAGATGGCTGGCATTTACATTCATATCCCATTTTGCAAACAGGCCTGCCATTATTGTAATTTCCATTTTTCAACGTCACTAAAGCATAAGGCACCACTTATTGATGCCATTGTCCGTGAAATTGCGTTAAGCAAAAGCTATCTTAAAAACCAGGTAGTCGAAACCGTCTATTTCGGTGGCGGCACCCCTTCCCTGCTTTCTGCTGAAGAGTTTAATCGGCTTTTTGACAGCTTACACAAATATCATACTATTTCTGAAGATGCCGAGGTCACCCTTGAAGCCAATCCTGATGATTTAACGCAAAAGTACCTCGAGGAGCTGCGATCTACCCCTGTAAATCGACTAAGTATCGGCATCCAGTCATTTTTTGAAGAAGACCTTCACTATATGAACCGGGCCCATGACGCCCAACAGGCCAATCAATGTATTGAAGATGCCCAGGCTAATGACTTTAACAACCTTAGCATCGATTTGATCTATGGCAGTCCAACTACTTCCCATGCGCATTGGAAAAGAAATATAGAAATTGCCTTACATTATCGCATACCTCATATCTCTTGTTATGCTTTGACGGTAGAGCCCAAAACCGCGCTTGACCATTTTATCCGTACTCGTAAAACTGAAGCTCCCGATGATGACGTGGCTTCAAAGCAGTTTCATTATTTAATTAACACCCTTACGGGGAATGGTTACGAGCATTATGAAATATCGAATTTCGCATTGCCAGGCCATTATTCCCGCCACAACACTGCATATTGGCAGGGCACAACTTATCTGGGTCTTGGTCCTTCGGCGCATTCTTTTGACGCAAATTCAAGGAGGTGGAATGTGGCCAATAATGCACATTATATCAAGCTTATTGAGTCGGGTGAAATACCCTGTGAAACGGAAGTCCTTTCAGCCAAAGATCGGTATAACGAGTATATCATGACCAGCCTCAGAACCCAATGGGGAATACCTGAAAACCGGATAAATGATTTTGGGACAACCATTGCCAATCATTTCAGAAATGCAGCTGCGGCAAAATTAAAAGAAGGACTCATAGTGGTTGAAAACGAACACTTTAAATTATCGAAAAAAGCAAAGTTTTTGGCAGATGGGATAATTAGTGATTTGTTTTTTGTCTGAACTTTGATAAATTTAGTAGCGGTAAGGTAAGGGCTTTACTGCCCTAATTATTTTTTATCGATTGAAAAAAAATGAACTAGCTTTTTGCAAAAATCAATAATGATTGACCCCATAAATAGCACCAATGATTAGTATCATTTCTACTGTACTACCTATAGGTCTGGGTGTTGGCGTTGGTTATCTCGTTTTGAGATTGGCTACACGACGTAACGAGCAGATGAAACAACAGTTCACCATTCTGGCCGACAACCTTGGTTGCCAGGTGAATCTTCCTGAAAAAATGTTCCTCAACATTGATAAAGGATTCCCTTCTGTTGATGGCATGCTTGATGGAAAAAGCCTGCATGTCTACATGTATACGGTAGGCAGCGGGAAAAACCAACGCACATATACCGCTTTTAAGATAAAAACCACCAATCGCTACAGCTATACACTAAAAATCTACAGGGAAGGCTTCTTTTCGAAGCTCGGCAAAGGACTTGGGATGCAGGATATTGAGATAGGCGACCCTGAATTTGATAAAGAATTTATCATCAAGGCCAACGATGACTTTTTCGTCAAGGAAATTTTCGATGATCCCTTAAAAAGTCACTTTCTCCAGGTAGCCGATAAGATGAAAGGAGAACTCAAACTTAAAGGCGATGAAATTTCATATTCCGAAATGGTATTTTTGGTGACCCGAAACAAACGATCCAACTTTGAACAAGTCATCTACCTTGGATCAGCCTTATCTGATGCGATTACCAGGTTCTCTGAAAGCACCAAGCCTCCCGGAATTTAATTTCCATAAAATTTGACTTACCAATTACTCTAGAGCTTGTTTTGTAGTATGTCTGGCATACCATTTGGTACATTTAATTCGTTTTTAGCGAATTGGAACAAAAATTATATTTTTGCGCCTTGATTCAAGCATTTACCTAATTCAAACAGTATTCATGAGATATTATTTCAGCTTTTTGATCGCCACACTATTATTTATCAGTTCCGGATGCGAGGAAATTGGATGTTCTGATGTTTTTCTAGGCGAGTTCACCATTGACAGCAGCACTGCAGCTTATTTCCCATACGAGGAAAATAAATCCCTCATTTTTAAAAACCAAAATGATGAGGAGATTACATTTACCAATATCAACTGGGTTGAAGAATCTAATTCGATCGTTTCATTCTTCACTTGCAATGATGAGACGCGCAACATCATCTACACTGGAGATATTGGATCTTACCGCTTCCAAAATGACCTTTTCGATATCGTTATGAACTATACGATGGGATTTGTTGAGGAAGGTGACCCGAAAGAGCAAAACATTGTAGACCTTATCACTTTTACGTTGGTTCACCCGGTTGAAGGTTTTTACTCAACACTCAGTATAGTTAGCCATAGCAGGGGGGTAACTGATTTCAGCCACCTGGAAGATTTCGAAACATTCTCCAATCTGGGTCTCAACGGTTCTTTCTTCTCCGAAGGTATCCGTTCAAGTGTCGATAATCCTGAAAACCTTGTTGACCTTTACGTCACAGCAACCGGGGGTGTGATTGGATTTACAGATGTCGACGATAATACCTGGACATTCGATCGCCTCGAGTAAAATCATTTTGTTGCCAACAGCGATTCACTTGAATTGCAGAAATCGCAAAATCTGGAACTTACAGTGACAAATTCCTAAGTGTTGTCGCATCGAGTTAATTTCAGATTTTGCGGTTTTTCTTTTTTTGAAAGGTCAGCTGAAAACAACTTGTACCAACTCATGTTTAGTTTAGCGTAAACAATGAATTATGAAACAAAAACTACTCCTCTCGTTACTGTCTATACTAGTTACCTGGTCCTTTATTGTAGCTCAAACGACCATTGACGCAACTATTCAGCATGACAACCTGACCAGGGAATACCGCCTTTATGTTCCTGCTATTTATGACGGTTCCGAACCAGTTCCATTGGTCTTCAATTTTCATGGGTATGGGTCAAATGCTGCCCAACAGATTTTTTATGGAGAATTCAGGCCAATTGCGGATACTGCCAATTTCATTCTGGTAATTCCGCAAGGGACAAATGATGACGACAACAGTGCTTTCTGGAACACTTTCGGTGGCCCGGAAACAGTAGATGATGTAGGTTTTGTCTCCAACCTAATTGATTCATTATCAATGGAATACAATATCGACCCAAATCGAATCTATAGCGCTGGCATGAGTAATGGTGGATTTATGGGCTATAAACTCGCCTGTGAACTTAGCAACCGGATCACCGCCATAGCTTCAGTTACCGGCAGTATGATATTTCCTGAGCTAAATGCTTGCGCTCCTACTAGGCCTGTACCGGTAATGCAGATACATGGTACAGCTGATTTGGTCGTGGAATATGACGGTGGAGACTTCTTTGTACCGATTGATTCATTGGTAAGTTATTGGCGGCATTTCAACAATTGTGAAGCAGACCCCATGTTTACAGCACTTCCTGATATCGACAACACGGATGGTTGTACAGCAGAACACTATGTCTATGGAGGTGGTGATCTGGGAAGTACGGTAGAGTTTTACAAGGTTTTAGGAGGAGGGCATTCATGGCCCGGCACAATCCTGAATCTTAATGTTACTAACCAGGACTTTAATGCAAGTGTTGAAATCTGGCGTTTTTTCAGTCAGTACGAACTCAGTCAACTTACAACGTCTATTAATGCTCCTCAAACTGAACTGCTTGAAGTCTCTATCTTTCCAAACCCCTCTTCAGGCTTTTTTAACCTTGAGTTTACCTCAAATGAAGAGCGCACTCTGATTATTGCGAATAGTATAGGCCAGGAAGTAAAAAGAGAAATTGTAAACGGATTGAATGCAGACCTACGCATAGATGAACCTGGAATTTATTTTATTACCATCGATGGAAAGGAGTCGAGGGTTAGTCAAAAGGTCGTAGTTTTTTAATTGTAGGAATGCTAACAATAAACTCAATCTGCTACTTACCTTGAAACTTATTGAGTAATTGCCGAGCTGCATCGAACGGTGTAATTTTTCCTTCTGCAATGTCTTTTTCGAGCAGTGGAATATTGGCTTTCACAGCATCGTTATTGAAAAACATGCTATGAAGGTCTGCCTTGATACTTTCGTGAAACCAGTATTGGTCCTGAATAGCTCTATTGCTTTCGGAATAACCATTGGCCTGCATTTCATCCCGGTAACGTTTGATAATATCCCATATCTCGTCTAAACCAGTTGTTTCAATGGCTGAGCAGGTCATTACTTTTGGTTTCCAGCCGCTTTCCTTTGGTGGATAAAGGTGTAAAGCCACTGCATATTCCCTTTTGGCTTCAATGGCCTTTTTTGCATGGGCACCATCTGCTTTATTGACTACCAAGAGATCCGCCATTTCGACAATGCCTCTTTTGATCCCTTGTAATTCGTCTCCGGCGCCAGGTTGCAACAGCAACAGAAAGAAGTCGACCATAGAGTGGACTGCCGTTTCAGATTGTCCGACACCTACTGTTTCAACGAAGATCACGTCAAAGCCTGCTGCTTCACACAAGATTATGCTTTCCCGGGTTTTTCTTGCCACGCCTCCAGGAGTTGTTCCGGAAGGGGAAGGTCGAATGAACGCTTTTTCGTTTTTAGCCAATTGAGCCATACGGGTCTTATCGCCCAAAATACTTCCTTTGCTTACCTGGCTGGAAGGGTCGATGGACAACACTGCAAGGCGGTGCCCCCTTTCAATTACCATTAATCCTGTAGATTCGATAAAAGTGGATTTACCAACACCTGGTGTTCCGGTAATACCTACTCTTATGGCCTTGCCGGAATGCGGAAGGGCCAAATTGACAATAGCAGATGCCATTGCCTGGTGTTCAAGCTTTGTACTTTCCAGCAAGGTAATAGCCCTGGCAAGCGCTACCCTGTCTCCTTCCTTGATTTGTCTGATAATACTTTCAGGATCAACCCTGGATTTTTTCTTCTTACTCAAATGCTGTACAGCATCAGGATTAATCGGACCTGGAGCGTCTTCTCCTTTCAAAATTTTCGGTGTCGTTTTTTTATGTTTTTTCTTATCTGACACGTCTGTGGCTTGTAAATTCTATCTTCAAAAATTTAAAAAAAATAAATTGAACAAAGATGCATAAAACTTGCAAGGGTAATATCCAAAAAAAAATATTTGCACGCAGGTATTCAGGCTGAATTATTTATATTCACGCTGTTTTAAAAAATTTACCATTATGATAATTGGTGTACTGAAAGAACATGGTGATGAGAACAGGGTTGCTTTCACTCCTGAACATGTTGCCGGACTAGAGAAACTCAAAATTGAAAAATTATTGGTCGAAAAAGGAGCTGGTAATAAGGCCTTTTTTTCAGACGACGATTACACTAAAGCAGGCGCTGAAGTTGTGAATCTTGATGATTTGGTCCAAAAAGCAGATGTCATTGCCTCCATCCACAAACCTTCTGACGAGGTCTTGAAGAAAATTCCCAAAGATAAAATCCTCATTGGTAATTACGGGCCATTATTCAACCTGGATATTGCCCGCCAAATGTGTGACCTTGGTCTGACAAGCTTTAGTCTCGACCTGGTGCCTCGCACCACAAGGGCCCAGGCTATGGACGTCCTCTCTTCTATGGCAACCGCCGCAGGTTACAAAGCTGTACTTCAGGCGGCCGCTAAATTGCCCAAATTCTTTCCGATGTTTATGACAGCGGCTGGCACCATCAGGCCTTCTAAAGTATTGATCCTTGGAGCAGGAGTCGCCGGGTTACAGGCAATTGCCACAGCCAGACGTTTGGGTGCGGTTGTTGAAGCTTTTGATGTAAGGCTTGCAGCCAAAGAAGAAGTTCTCAGCCTTGGCGCCAAATTTGTCGAAGTCGAAGGTGCAACAGACGATGTATCAGCCGGCGGGTATGCGGTTGAGCAAACAGAAGAGTACAAAAAACGACAGAGTGAACTCATAAAAGAGCATGCGGAAAATGCAGATGTCGTTATTTGTACCGCTCAAATCCCAGGACGAAAAGCACCGCTATTGGTTCCGAAAGAAACAGTTGAAAAAATGAAGCCGGGCTCAGTTATTGTCGATCTGGCTGCGTCTACTGGCGGTAATTGTGAAGTCACCCAAAATGACAAGACTATAGAACACGATGGTGTTTATGTCATAGGCGACTCTAACCTCTCATCTTCAATTGCCTCCGATGCCAGTAAGATGTTTGGAAGAAATATAATCAATTTCCTCAAGATCGTTGTCGATAAAGAAGGCCAATTAAACCTCAATTTTGAGGATGAACTGGTTACTGGCAGCTGTCTGTCTCACGAAGGAAATGTGCTTAACGAGCGTGTCAAAAACATCCTTGAAAAAGCTTAAAAAGAACAATCAAAATAAAATATAAATCATGGAAGAAGTCATGACTTTTTTTCTGGAAAACCGCATCTTCATCTACCTGCTGATCTTCGCGATTTTCCTCGGATTTGAACTTATTTCCTCGGTCCCCGCTATCCTGCATACTCCTTTGATGTCAGGGGCTAATGCCATTTCAGGAGTTGTTATTATCGGAGCCATCATCGTTATCGGTCAGGCTGAAAGTAATGATTACCTCTCTCTTGGCTTTGGCTTCCTTGCCGTTATGCTCGGCATGATCAATGTTGTTGGTGGCTTTGCTGTTACCAACCGGATGCTCGATATGTTTAAAAAGAAAAAATAACCCTGCAGGGTCAATTTTACGGACCATTAAATTGAAAGAAAATGTTTGATTCTCCTTTTGCGTTAGAAATAGGCTATTTGATCGGCACGATTCTGTTCATCATTGGATTGAGACAGTTAAGTCACCCCGATACAGCCCGTAAAGGTAATATGCTTGCAGGTGTTGGTATGATCATAGCCATTATCGTAACCCTGTTGTTTTATGATTATGATCCCGGTGCTGAGTTTGTTGGGGTGAAGAATATGGGATGGATCCTTGCAGCTATCGCAGTTGCCTCTGTAATTGGCTGGATGGTTTCTGTTAAGATCAAAATGACAGCAATGCCTGAGCTGGTATCCCTGTTCAATGGATTGGGTGGTGCAGCCGCAGCAACGATTGCCATGGTGGAATACACCTCAAAGTCTTCCTTCGACACCGGTACACTTGCCGTGCTTTTCCTCAGTCTAGTAATCGGTGGTATGAGCTTTACCGGAAGTATGATCGCCTATGGCAAATTGGCCGGTAAGGTTGGTGACATCTTTTCCCCGATAATGACATGGGTTAACCTTTTATTTCTAATCGGTTCAGTTGGTATTATCGGGTATGGACTCGCTTCCCCTGATGCAATGGACGGCAATATTGCATGGATTCTGTTAGGCATATCACTGGCTTATGGAATTTTCTTTGTTATGCCAATTGGTGGTGCCGATATGCCCGTAGTTATTTCTTTACTCAACTCCTTTACCGGGGTTGCTGCGGCGTTCGCTGGTTTCCTGTACGGCAACCAGGTTATGATTACCGGTGGTATCCTTGTAGGTTCTGCTGGCACCATCCTGACCGTCCTTATGTGTGAGGCGATGAATCGTTCTCTATTGAACGTTATTATCGGTGACTTCGGCGGAGAAGGAGGTGGAGGTAAGGGCCAGGCCGGAGAGCAGGTTGCCAAAGAAATTACGCTTACCGATGCAGCTATTCTTTGCGCTTATGCCCAAAGAGTTTGTATCGTTCCCGGATATGGTCTTGCTGTGGCTCAGGCACAACACGCCTGCCATGAATTCGAAAAACTGCTTGAAGCAAAAGGAGTCGATGTGTATTACGCAATTCATCCTGTTGCTGGCCGTATGCCTGGTCATATGAATGTATTATTGGCCGAGGCGGATGTTCCTTATCCTAAGCTTTACGAGATGGACGACGCCAACCCGGTAATGGACACAACCGATGTAGTTATCGTAGTGGGTGCCAATGACGTTGTAAACCCAGGGGCAGAAGATGATCCGGGCAGCCCGATCTACGGTATGCCGATCATCCAGGTGCACAATGCGAAGAACTGTATCATTATGAAACGTTCCATGAATCCTGGATATGCTGGCATTCAGAATCCATTGTTTTTCAGAGATAAAAGCCGAATGCTGTTTGGAGATGCAAAGGATTCTCTAACGAAGCTGAGTAGTGAAGTAAAATCGCTGTAAAAAAGAATTATTTTTATTCTGAATTCAGTGCTTTGATATTAAAACGGCGAGATGAGTTAATTCATTTCGCTGTTTTCTTTTTGTCCTTTATTGCAGCTTTTTCAGTAAATCTTTGGCACGATCTGAATACTTGTTCTGGTAATCCGCAAGGAGGTCTAACCAGTACATGGCAGTTTCTGTTTTTTCCATTTTTAATTCCAATAACGCAAGATACCATAGGGCATCCATTTGGTAGGATGTCGATTCATTTGTCGCTAATCCAGTTAACATAAAAGCGGCTTGTACATGCTCTTCCTGGGCCATGTGGTTGGCTGCCAAGTAGAAAGTTAGGGTGTCATTATTTGGATTGCCTTCCAGCAATGGCCGCCATAAACCAGCGGCTTTTTCATGCTCTCCAAGCTTGTAGGCGACCATACCTTCTTCGAACTGAGGATCACCCTGGGCACTTAACAACGTTGGGAGCCCTTGAGGTAACTCAAAGTAAGCATTTGCCAAACTTGAATGGTCAGTTTGCAGGTAAACCATGGCCAGCCATCCCATGACAATGAGCAATGCCACTCCTGCAGCAATTCGGAAAGCTGGTAACTGGAAAATGTTTCGCTGCTTAGACGCTTCTTTCCCGAATTTTTCGTTGTAGATATCTTCCAAAGTCGATTTCACACCTTCTCTTTCTACACCCGACATAAGCGTCGCCCTAAGTTCGACCTCTTCTTTCAAGACAACATTATTGGCCATCTCTGTCTCAAACAAAGAGCGTTCTTGTTCAGGCATGGTTTTCCTGATGTAGGCCTCAATCTTTTCAAAAAGTTGCTCGTCGATTGTCATTTGTTGTTGGTATTGGCTTTCTCCAGGAAAATTTTCCTCAGACGCTGCATGCACCTGTATTTTTCATTTTTAGCGGTAGCCACTGTTATCCCGAAAGTTTCGGCAATTTTTGCCATTGAGTCATTATTGTAATAAAACTGCTTTAACAAACGCTGGCATCTTTGTCCAAGTTTTCCGAAATGTCGGTTGAAATCCGCCTGTTCTTCCTCCTTGATCATATCGGCCATTGCCTTTGGCGCTTCCTCCATATCTATCAGTTCGCTGGTTGATCTTTCCTTAACAGAAGATGCTTTTTTCGTTTTTTCGATCCATCGCCATTTACAGATCTGAACGAGGTAAGTCGTCAGCTTTGCGGTATCCTGCAACTTGAATTTTCCGGTTTTGGTATTCTGCCAAAGTGCCATAACACCATCCTGGAAAACATCGCGGGCATCATTTTCCTGCCCACCAAGTTCTCTTACCAATTTGCGAACCATCGGGAAATAATGGTCATAAATATATTCGAATGTACTTCTGTCATTATGCAGAAGCCCATCAAATATTTCCTGATCGGTTTTATTTCCTGAAGTCGAAATGTGCATTGAAGAAATGCTGGTGATAACTCTGTTTTAAAGATAGGCATTTCTGAAATGGCAAAGGCATTTCAACTTTCGAAGGTTTATAGGGATTTTTCAGGAAAGGTCATCAAGGTTTTCTAAAAAAAAGCAGTCCGATCACAAAGGCCAACAGTAAAGCCCCTCCCCACCAGATGTAACGGTTAATATTTGATCTTCGAGGTAATACCGTATTGTCTCCGGTGAGTACCATACCACCCCAGTAAAACGGATCGAGCAATCCATCAGGCTGGTTATCGAGGTAATCAAGCTTGGCTTTTTGCAATGCTTCCGCATAAGGCATCGACCTGTCAATATTCGCGTAAAAGTCTTCGAGCAAGACATTAGATTGCTGATCATCGATGCTCCATAAACTATAAACGACCGAAGGGCACCCTGCATATCGGAATGCATGGGCCAGAGAAAGTACGCCCTCCCCTTTCTGGTACGCGCCCAGTCCTGTTTTACAAGCCGCCAATACCGCCAACCCTGCATTCAATGGTTGGTTATACAATTCGTAAGCATAAAGGTAGCCATCTCCTTGGCCAGACTGTGGGGTCAGCGCCAGGAAACTCAGCAGAGGTTCTCTGTCTTCCAATTGGGCATGGGTACCAAAATGGAGGATGCCCGCATCGGGAGCACTGCCTTTAAACCCCTGTTCAGTGGCATCCTTCCCGATAAGGATGGATGCTTTAAATTTTTTACCAAGTGTTTCCACAAAAGCCTGAGACCATGGCGTACGCACCCAATTGATAAAAGTAGAATCGATGTTATTTTCTTTGTCCAAAGCGTCAAGATAACTCGACTTTAGTTCTTCCGAAAAACCAGGCGCTACTCCCAGAATTCCCTGACCTGAATAAGATAAATCCTCAAAATCAAGACCCGGAAGATGATTGGTATAATGGATAGCATGTGACCTGATCAACCAATCGAGTTCACGGTCCGACTGCCCTTCTTCGAAAGGCGAGGCCAGCAAAATTTCAAAATTGAGATAATGGATATTGCCATCGGGAATAATGACCACATTTTCTCTGACAAGTGATGCTATTGGTTCCCATAATTCCTGGTACAAATAATGGCTGAGCTGATATTTTGCTTTTTTATTCCCTAACGACTCAACGAGATTTCTAAAAACAACCAAAGAATCAATCCATCCAGTATCAGGGGTCAGTGCTTTACTTTGAATTTCATTGTCATCAATCACAAGAGCAATGATTACAGAATCGAGATCAAAGTAGACAAGTAGTGTTTGATCATTTTCAGTCAGTTCTTTCTGCACATTCGACACTGAAATCTCTGGGCTGGAAAATCTGGCCAGGTAGTAGTTGGGATAGTCTTTTTTGAGTTGTTCCTGGTAGCTATTCCACTGTCTAAGCGCCTGGAACTCTAGGCTATCCCAGTTAACGACATTATCCTCGTCCTCTGTTTTCCTTGATTTCGCATACCGTAAAGTCTCTCCAAGCTTCCTGCCGACATTGACCAGTGAATCAGGGATACCTCCAAATTCCATCGCCTTCCGATCTCGAAATGCAGACTGAATGGTTACGGCCCTGCTTCTGTCAATCCCTGCCAGGAGCCGTTCTGCCATATCCATGTCGAGGCTGCCATTGCGTTGCGTATTGTGAACGAGGCGACTAAATTGATTGACAATCCGATTAACCTGGTTAGCCAGGGCCGTGGATTGATATGCAGAACTCTGCAATGGTCCAAGTACAGAAATCAGCTCAATACCAAGGCGCATTACAGCATTGGTAATCGTTGTTTTATTTTCGGAAAACTGACTTTGATCGACTTCCAAAAGTTGAAGATGGACTTCGACCATATCCAGAACAGCGATATTATAAAATCCAATATTGGCGTTTTTCAATTTGGCTAAATCGGTGAGGGGCTGATCCATGCCACATGCCCCGGTCCATCCAAGTTTTAACATGGCTTCTGCCTTTGATATTTGACCGGTTTCGCTGTAGGCTTTAGATAGTCGATTAACAGTTTTTATAGTGTTGCCATTGGACAGTCCGTGAAAAGCTTCGTAAACCTGTAAAGATGCTTCCCATTTTTCAATTGCTGTAATATGATCACCGGCGTTCCATGCTAATTGTCCTAATTCTGAATTGGAGGCAGCCCATTTCGGGTGATCTTTTCCCAGGGTTTCCTCCCTCATTTCAAGTGATCGCTGGAGAAAGGATTTAGCCATATCAGGTTTACCCCAATCAATGGCATTAAGGCCAATGTTAAAGAGACTTTGAGATACTTCGGGATGAGATTTACCTAGAAGGTTTTCCTTGGTTAATAGCCCTATTCTGAAAAAGGAATCTGCTGTTGCATACTGGTTAGAAAACATCATAATTCCCCCCAGTCCATCATGTTGATTAGCCCATGTAAAACCAGTACGATCATCCGTTTCAATGAGGACGGTAATCGCTTTTCGCCAATAGATCTCTGCCTGTTCATAGTCATTAACCGAATAATATAAGTCTGCCAGGTTGCCATAATTCATCGGCAGCAGAAAATTGCGATCTCCTGCTTCATTTGACTCAATTGCCTTGTCAAGGAAGAACTTACCGAGTTCGGGATCACCAAGTTTCGTTATCGCATTGCTCTGATTATTATACATCATGGCCAGATTGATGTGACTGTCATCAAAATGGTGTTTGAAGATTCTGATCGCAGATTGTTGCGATGCGTAGGCTTTTCGCCATTGATAAGTATCAAAAAAGAAATTGCCCAGCATGCTATAGCTGATCCCCAACTCGATATCGAGCGAGTCAAACTCTTCGGTTCTAATCTGGTGGGAAGTTTCAACATGCTGTTGGGCGAGTTCAAAGTCGCCTTTAAACAAATACGCGTAGCCTTGCCATTGATTTATCCGTGCTAATGTCTTCTTGTCTGGTTTTGGTAGTGCTTGTTCGTAGGAGGTTGCTTTACTGAGCGATTCCAATGCCCCGTCATAATCTTCCATGTATACCCGATTAGTGCCATGAACCAGCCAGGCTTTTCCCATAATGGCGGGAGGATCGTCAAGATCAATGTCCCCAAACAAGCTCTCCAATGTAGTTTGTGAACCATCGAGATCGTTCTCCATGGACTGGGATTTACCCGTCAGATAAGAATAGTAGTAAAAGCTGTCAAGAACAGGTTGATTGCTTAGTGAAACAGCTATTTCTTTGAAAAGAGTAGTCGCCAATTTATAGTCTCCAGATTCATAGACAGCAATAGCTTCACCGCCGCTGACTGGTTGTTGGGCCTTCAGCATTCCCGTAAGGGAGATCAAAAGGGATATGAGCAGAATTCTTTTCAAAGGCAGGGTGTAGGGTGAACGGATATGTCTAAAAATAAAAACTTTCGAAGGCAATTGCCAATTAAACCTATCAAATTGATACATAGAATCTTTTTTGTACTACCCTGTTTTTCTGAGTATTAACTTGACCCATAGAATTATCAAAACCCTGATTGCGTAAGATATAAATACACTGAGCAGAAATAAATTCAGAAATAATTTATAAATTTAATTACCTCAAAAAAAACCCCAAAATGAGAATAAGAACCCGCAGATCAAGGTCCGCAAGCCGGGCTTCCCTTCAAGGAAATCCTTTTTTTGACAATAGTGAAGCCAACCGGTTTTTCAATCCTGTCAGACCAAACCAATCTCTGCAAAATCAATCCATAATACAAGCACAGCCAGCTGAGCAAAAAGCATCGTCTTATATGATGTTACCACCTCGGCCCGAGTTAACCTATGATGTGCTTACCAAGGCATGGGAAGATCTTATAGCAGATTATCCCAAAACTGATGATTTTAGTCTTGATTGCGTAAAAGCCTCCAACATGATCGTCGAACGATTATCAAGGCAGTATGGCATTAAGTTACCCAAAGCAACCGGACATATTGTAAAGCGATTTTACAATATTCAGTACGTCAGAGGCAATCAGGACAATAATGCCATCAAACGAAGAAACCTTGGTAAGAAGGATAAACTGGGCAGTACGGTTACGGTCTATAAAGGCAATCGCAGACGAAACATCAAATCTGAAACCGTTAGTCTGAAGCCGGGCATGTTTGTCTATACCGCAGAAGCCTGCTACTTTGGCGCGAAGAAAAAATGTGGCAAGTGGGACGAAAGACATATGAGAATGTACGTCGGAAACGGCGAATTCAGAGATTATGGGCAGTATGGGGGCAGTAATACAGGAAGACCGGTATGGGGAGCTGCAAAAAAACAAAAGGATAGAAAACTATACATTGTGCTGGCAGTCTATGATCCCTTCCACCATTTTAGAAAGTTGCCGGTTTATTAAGCAGACAAAAAGGTGAGTAGTCCGCCATTACCTTCAATCTTTTGAAATTTCTCCCATGCTACTTCCATGAGTTTCCTGGTCATTATTTCAATATAATAGCTGCCTTCTACCGGGTTTTGCACTTTCCCCAGGTGACTTTCTTCTCTTAACAAGTGTTGGACATTCCTGGCAATACGCCTTGAAAAATCATCAGGATTACCATGTGCTTCATCTGAAGGCATAACAGTCAGACTATCGACGCCACCAAGAACAGCCGCCATGGCAGAACTCGTTGCACTAATCATATTGGTATATTGGTCTTCCGCTTGTTGGGCAACTGAAGTCGATGCTCTGACATATGTTGTGTTGACCGCTTTACAGCCATATGCTTGCAAGACTTTTCTCCAAAGTGATTTAAGCGCTCTGATCTTTGCCATTTGAGGAAAGTAAGCATTCCCAACTGATACTGAAAAAGCTATTCGTCTGGCTGCGTGATCAGGGGTCAACCCACGGCTAATCAACTGAGTCATGTATTCTGAACCAGTGGCAATAGCTACAGCCAACTCCCTGGTAATTTCGGCACGCTGATTATGCATGAGGTGCATATTAACCTGAATCAATTTATAGCTACGTAGTTTTTGATCCATAAGCCTGATCGCAGATGCCAGGTGATCAAAGTCTGCAGCTTGGTTGTCATACCACTCTCCGTTTTCTATAAAAAATCCGATGGGGTCGAGTTGCAGGTTACCATTAAATTTTGACTGCGGCTTACCAGAACTGGCCACCTCTTCAATGATAAGTTTCAAAAAACCAATGGGGTCAGCTTCAGGGAAAAGTCCTGAAAATCCCAGTGTTATCATCTCAGCATGAATACCTTTCAATAAAGTTTTAAATTGTTTTCTGTCAATGACATGGTCAATATTTACAACAGGTGCTTCGACACCTCCGGAAAGCGCAGAAATCAATAACTTATTGCAGGTTTTGGTACCTGTAACGCCTTCATTGACTTCAAAATTTTCCGCTATAAGCCAGTCTCCTTTTTTTGTAGGCAATGATAAAACATCTGATGCTTTTAAATCTGACTGGCGATAATAAGGCTTGATAGCAATACCATCTTCCAACTGCCAATTGAGGCTTTCCAGTGATTTTCCCTTCAGGTCTTTCAGGACTTTTTCTTCCCATTCTTTATCAGAAACGGGAGAAAAGTTGCTAAAAAGATTTTGTATTGACTTTTCCATTTAGTTACAATGATCCGTAAAATTAATCATTGGAATTTAATATTATTACTGTCCATTAAAACTTTGACCATGCCTTCACCTGGTCTCTTTTGGGCAATTTTGATGTTTTTCCTGCTCGGCCTGAACCAGGTTTGCGCCAATGAGCCTATACATGACAAGCTTTTCCTTGCCGCAGATGAACTGGTAATTGAAGGTAAATACAAGGCAGCACTCGCTGGTTTCGAAGTAGCTGAACAGGCATTCCGGGAAACCGAATCATGGGAAAATGTAGTCTATTCTCTCATCAGACAGGCTGAATTATTACACAGTTTCCAGGTCAACATGGGTCACATGGCCTTGCCAAGAGCGGAGCAGGCATTGGTAATAATGGAAACCAAAATCACGCCCTCCAGGCATCTTACACTGCGGCTGTATAATAGTCTTGGTTATGCTTACGCTAAAAAGTTGGATTACGATAATAGTAAAAAGTACCTTGATAAAGCATTGGCCATCAATACAGCCCCATTTGACAGTCTGGCCATGCTAAGAACTTATGAAGGTTTGGGTAAACTCGAAATGCTATCAGGCAATGACGAGGGCGCCATCAATAATCTCAAAAAAGGCGCTTCGCTTTACCCAAAAAGTGGTAATGTCAACCATGTAAACTCATCGGGTTTGCTCAACGACTATGCTACCGTTTTGTGCACCATGGGCGATTATGACCAATCACTGGATTACCTGCAACGCAGATTAAACCTAGTCACCAAAATGACTGACAACGACCACCCTGAAGTTCTCAACACCCTTTATTATATCGGCAACGTGTATTACTACGCAGAAGATTATGCCAATGCCCTGACCTTTTATAACACCGTTAAGCCAGAATGGGAGAAACAATTGGATTCGACACATGCCTACCTCGCTTCACTTTACAGCGCTATGGCGGATATGTACTGGGGAACGGAAGACTACAAAAGCGCCATGGAGCATTATGATCTTGCTGCCACTCTCGAAATGGCCTACCTGGGAGAAGAAAAAGCAACAATTGATGATCTAATGACAGATTCCGCCTCGGTTTTCACGGAAATTGGTGATTACGACAATGCCATGAAATATTACAATAAGGCGCTCGAATACCGCAAGGCCAAATATGGACACAGGAGCGAATTGGTTGGTGGATGTAATAATTATATCGCTAATGCCTTTCGGCAAAAAAAGGAATATCGTAAATCACTGGAGATCTACCAGGAATCAATTAGAATTTTGGTGGTTGATTTTGAAGAAGAAGATGTTTATGTCAATCCAAGCCTGGATCTTCCCTGCACCTCAGACAAATATTTACTTGATGCGTTACATGCCAAAGCGGATCTCTTTTTCAAGATTTATGAAAATGAAAGTCAGGATATCAAGGATTTGGAAGCTGCATTTCAGACCTATCTGCACGCTGCTGAGCTGATTGACAAAATCAGATTGAGTCCAAAATCAAGTGGTTCAAAATTGTTTTGGAGCCAAAAGGCTTTACCGATTTATGAGGGTGGCATAAACATCGCCTATACACTTCACCAGTCAACAAATGACAAAAATTATATCGAGGAAGCATTCCGGCTGGCAGAAAAGTCCAAATCATTTCAGCTTTTGGCCAATTTGCAGGAAAACGAGGCCATGGAATTTTCCGGTATACCCGATTCCATACGTGAAGAAGAAAGGGCTATTAAGGAGCAAATTGCAGAAACCGAAAGGAAAATCTTTTTCGAAAAGAAAAAATCAGAACCCAATAAAGGTAAAATCAAGCTATGGGATGATCGGCTTTTGGCATTGAAACTTGAGTATGACAAATTCATCATCCAGCTTGAAAAGAAATTTCCTGATTATTATAATCTCAAATTCAATATTGGTGCCGTTGACCTGAAAGTGGTCAGACGCATTCTATTTAAATCTGATAAAGATTTTCTAATTGAGATTTTTGAAGGAGAAAATTATGTCTTCATTTTTTCCATATCCAAGAAAAAATTTGACGTAAAACGTCTTGAAAACAATTTCGAGTTGACTGCTTCTATTAATCAACTCAGGCAAAGTATTAGCGATATCCGGTTTGTAAGAGCTGAACCTGTAGCCTCATTCAACCAGATGACCAGGCATGGACGGTCTTTGTTCAACCTGCTTCTGTCTGATATTATTGATGTAGATGGTGTTGTCGATAATTTGATTGTAATTCCTGACGGCAAGTTTTCAAATATCCCATTCGAAATCCTTTTGACAGAAGACGTCGCAAATAAAGAACGGCAATATGCCAAATTGCCTTACCTGATCAGGCAAACGACGATCAGCTATGGCAACTCTGCTACACTACTAGTCGGAACCAACAACTTAATAAGAGGCAAACGAAAAGAGCAGTTTATTGGATTTGCTCCTGAGTATCAATTTTCATCTGAAGAAATTGCCGGGTATGACCTGGTGTCAAGAGATTCTCTGGGTGGTTTGGCTGATTTAAAGTTCAATATTGAAGAAACCCAGAAAGCAGCTTCATTATTTAGGGGAAGAGTCTTCGACGGCAAAGATGCCACTGAAAGTAATTTCAAGAAAGAAGCCTTAAGCTCAAGGATTATCCATCTGGCGATGCATGCCCTGGTTGACAACGAAGCACCTTCCTATTCCAAATTGCTTTTCTACCCGGAGAATGAATCTGGTGAAGATGGTATGTTGAACACTTATGAATTGTATAATATGCAGCTTGGTGCCGACCTGGTGGTGCTGAGCGCTTGCAATACTGGGCGTGGGAAACTGGTCAAATCAGAGGGTGTTCAAAGCCTGGCTCGTGGATTTCTGTATTCGGGCTGCCCAAGTATCGTCAATACTCAATGGACCGTTGATGATGAGTCGACATCCCTCCTCATGCAGCATTTTTATAAAAATCTGGCCCAAGGAAAACCCAAAGATTTGGCATTAAAAGAAGCGAAGATTACTTTGCTTAAAGAATCCGACCCTGCAATAGCGCATCCTTATTACTGGGCTGGATTTGTACTCAATGGCAATACCTCACCAATCGGAAGCAATAGTGGCCCCTGGTTATTTTATGTCTTATTGGGAATTGCTATCGGAATTCTACTTCTACTTTGGATAAAATCAAAGTTTTAGCCTTTCCAGGATTTTCCTGGCGTCGCCATTTTTGTAATGTTCATCACTTTTTGCTATTTCACGAAACATCTCTCTGGCTTTTTCAACTTCATTATTTTTTAAGTGAGCCAATCCCAGGTACCATTCAGTTTGTTGGGTATAATCGTGATCGGTTGAGTTAGCGGTCAATACTTTTTGCAAAGCACTGACTGCATTTTGCTCCGCTCCTTCAATGTTAAGCAGGCATTGCCCAAGGTAGAACCACCCCAGATAAGTGTCGTTAGTTTTCGTAAATTCTTCAAACTTTACAGCTGCGGAGTTGTAATTGCCGTCAGCGTATTGGGCAGATGCTTCTTTCCATAATTTTTCGGAACTGCCTTCGTTACCTCGGAAGCTATCTGGGCTCCTGTAGGTTTCGAAGTTATCGGTAAAAACTTTTTGGGTATCTGCGTCCAAACCGGATTGCATCCACCAAAGTGGTATTAAAATCAAAATAACAGCTGCTGCGGCTATAGTCATCCATTTAACTATTGCCGGCCTTTTCGAAACAACTGGTGTGTTGAAACTTTCGTTTTCGAAGTTCCTGAGTTTGTTTTTGAGGTGTTTTCGGCCGGCAAGTCTGATGACTTTTTCGGCTTCTTGCTGTAATTGGTCGTCAACACTCATAAAGCGTTAATTTAATTATCGGAGAGAGGATGAATGCTTTTGGGGTTGCTTCAGTTTCCGCGTAACAACTGCCGGATGTCTTCCCTGTTTTCCAGCAGTTTCTTTAGTCGTTTAATACATTTGTACTTTTTGTTCCTGGCGATTTGGGCGTTTTCATAACCCATTTTTTTGTAGATCTCTTCCATCGAATAACCATAAAAAATTGAATAGATCAATACTTCGCGGCAATGTTCGCCAAGCTCTCCAAACAGTTCGAGAATTTGTTCTTCTTTTTCCTGCTCGAGCATGCTTGGCAAGGCACTTTCTACAAAATCATCAGGACGGATCTCTTCACCGACCCTTTTTTCAATACCTTTTCGCTTTAGTTTGTTTAGCCACATAAACCTGCAAATTGAAAACAAGTAGGCAGCCAGCGAACCTTCTCCACGGTACTTACCTGTCTTGATATTCTCGTAAAGAGAAACAACACCATCCTGGTAAATATCGCGGGCCTCTTCTTCCGAACCACTATTGCTTTGTACGAAACTCAACACTTTGGGCTGAAATCTAAAATACAGGTATTTCACATACCGATCTTCAATAAACCCACCTGCCTGGATAGCAGAAATGATCTCTTCATCAGAATAAGCAGCTGTCATGGAATAGTGTATTGAACCCGTGGCATCGTAACCACCCGAGTTGAAAATTAAAAAAAAATGGGAAAACTTCGACTTGCATTCATCCGAAAACACAGTCATCAATAGATACAACTCTTATGGTTTTGTTACCCATGGCATCCAAAAATTTTGTAACTTATTAATCTCACTTCCTCTCTCATTCTCACCTTTTTTCTGGTAAGTGGTTATAAATCCGCACTGTGGATTTACATAAATAAGTAACAATCATAAAAACTGGCTTATGAAAAAATTCAATTTTACTTTTTTCAAGGAATTTCAGTTGGTGCGAAACGTGACAAGTTATTGTTTTGTTATGATCGCATTGGGCACCTTATCGACACAAATGGTTTCTGCCCAATGTGTACCGCTCTCGCCAGTAGACTTGACGCTTGATGAATCAGGATTAGAAGAAGAAGCTTACTCTGCTATCCGGATTAACAGTCTTGGTCCGGTTAACATTGCCAATGGTGGAGATGCGGTGACAGGTATTGAGATAAAACCACCAACCATGCTTAATGCTATAGACGATTATATAGTTGGTGTTGATTATGGTGCATGTATTGATGCAGGTGCTGGCACAGGGATCATTGATTTTGACACGGCAGGACCATATACCGTAAGAATTTTGAGGAGCAGTGGCACTTCTGAATATTTTATTTATGAAATTTCCACGGCATGGCACTCCACCTGCTATGAAAGAGGATCAGCCGTTGAATTTCCATGCCCTACGCCTTCGAAAGGATTTGTTGCGCAGGACATCCTTGACAGCCTTATTGCAAAAGGCATTCCTGCAGGTTTTGATTCTGTAGCAGTAAGTGGGGTTGATGATCTTGTAACCAAGGTTTGTGCTGAAGCCGGAACAGGAACTATTCCACTTGTTTTGGATGCCCACGGATGTAGCGGAAATATTTTCGTTAACGGCGAAAGCGTGAGTTGCGATGAGGCAGATTCCACCCGCCTAAAACGTTTCCTCGACCTTAAAGGAAAAGTATCTTCAGTAACCTTATTATCGTGTAGTGTCGGATATGGGGCAAGAGGCAAGGCCTTTCTGAAAAAATTGTCGAAAGAGCTATGTGTCCCCGTTACCGGGAATACCGCTACGATAAGCTCATGGGTTCGGGGTGGTCAGTTGAAATGGGGTAGTTATGGGGGCACAAATATTACACTCGATTACAAAAATTCTATCAAAACAAAAGTCAAAGATGGCATCAATAATACCAGTTTCGGAGATGCGACCATAGTGGAAACTCCAAGCAATGACCTTGTTGTTTCAAACATTGGTTCGAGTGGTGAAGACGGGGTTGTTATTGACCTTGGCGGATCAAATGGCTCAGGCGCTTCGGAATTTTTCATGGGAGCGGATTTCAATTCCACCAACCTGCCTTCAGGCGCTAACTTTGGCCTTGTAGGCGTAGGAAGTATTAATGGCTTGTCAGCCGAATGGGTGCATGTGAATTTTGAAAAGCCAGGTCCGTCAAATAGTATGGACGTCAACTTTTTCATGCCTGATGGGCCTTCCTTCCCCTGGGATCCTACCCAGGTACAGGTAGTCGTTACCAATGCAGGTTGCGTAGAGGCCAGCATTTTACTTTCTGACATGGTTAACCCGGTCAATCTATTTATGGACCCGGTACTTACAGCTGACCCATTCTTTTTCCTTTGGAATGGAAACTTCTTTAATGGCATCCCAGACCCTACATTCATTTTCTCCTTGACTTTTGATCCAAGATCTGTTTTACTGGATGGTTTTGGACCAATTACCGCAGATGGCATAGGCTTGCAGTTTCTCACACCACCTTCCCTGACCGGATTGGAATTAATGACTCAATCACTGGTGTTGGAAAACCGATCAGGCTTTACTCAAACCAGTGGTGGGAATTTCACTGGGGGGCCGACATTCAATATTTTCGAACAACGATTGATGATCCCTCAAAAACCATTCTGGTGGCAAGGACTCGGAACAGCCGTTATCAATCCTGTAATCGATCCTGACCCCCTTCCTCCAAACCCGCGTTTGGTAGTATCAAACATTGGATCAAGTGGTCTTGACGGTGTTTCAATCATAGTGCCTGAAACACAACCTGCTAATGCATTAGGATTTTGTCATACCCCGAATGAAGAAACTCATGAGGATGGTTCTGCAGTTAACTTTATTCCATTCGGACTCATTAACGGCCAACCGGATCCAGGAGGCCTGGGTACTGTCAGCTACCAGTTCTTTGGTGGGGTATTCCAGTATTTTGTGGATTTCTTTCCACTCAATTCTTTCCAATTTTCAGTAGACATCCTCAATGGTGGAGTCCCCGTAGGTAATATTCCTCCGATGCCTGACTTCTTTAACATTGGCCAGGGGAATAATCCTATCGATTGTTCGTATTTCATACTTGATGAATTTGGACAATTGCTTTATGATGTAAGATTTCCGCCGGGCACCAATATGAACCTGTTCGGTTATAACGGTCCGGCTGACCAATTGATCGTTACCCCGGTCAATCCGATGCCAGTCGATTTCATTACCACCGTCAATATGCAGTGTTTCAATTCACCAAGTTCTTTTATAATAGACGGATACTTGTGCGACCCGATATTCTTACCAATACCTATCAAGATGTTCCCGCAAGGGTTTTTCAACGGTGTGGATTTGTCCAGTGCAATTCCAGCCTTGTCTGATTTCCCTTTGGCTGTAGGCGATGATTTGATAGAAGATCCGGCATCTGTCCTACCGCTAATTGCGGATTGGGTCAAAGTGAAATTCCGTGACAAAAACGATAATTCAAGAATTGTCAAAGAAGTTAATGCCTTGCTTGGCCTTGATGGCACGTTGCTTGGTACTGATGGTGAACCACTTAGAGTGGACTTGCCGCTTGGCGCCTACTGGGTATCTGTCTGTCATAGGAATCACCTTGAAATCATGACTGAAGCGTTTATCCCGTTTAACGATCCGGGAGGCGTTCCTCCGCTTATAGATTTCTGTAGCGCCCAGTCATTCCTAAATGGTTCGATTTTCGAAGGCGGCTTCTTTGTTGCCCCTTCCGGGGATTATAATGGCGATGGAGCTATCAATGCTGTCGACAAAAATGCAGAATGGAGCCCTCAAAATGGACAACCTTCTACCTATGGAAACACAGCTGATGGCAATGGTGATGGAACAGTGAATGCAGTAGATAAAAATGCAGAGTGGTCGCCAAATAACGGTATGCAAACCCAGGTACCAACCGGGAATTAATTCAACCAGCAAAAAAATTGACATGAAACTAAAGTATATATCCATGATAATGGCTTTGGCGCTATCAGTAAATCTGATTGCCAATCCGACTTTCTTCCTGAAAATTGAAGAGATTTCGTCTTCTGACTCTGAGTGCATCCTGGAAATTTCCATTGCAGGCTCTGAAGCCATGTTTCTTGGTTCATCGAACCTCCAGGTACTTTTTGATGAATCGCATCTGGCAAATCCAACATTAATTTCCACAGACCTGGGTCAAAACTACGGGGTGTCAGTTACACAGCCGACCACGACAAAAGCCTCTATGAATATTGAGCTCTTCATTCCTGAGGCAGGTCATTCCGTAACTGCATTTCCGGAATGGACGGTTATTGGACAGGTCAAATTTGACATTCTTAATCCCGCAGGTTCTGAATCTATTAGCTGGTCTTATAATGGCTCCACTACGGAAACAGTCGTCTTCATCGATGATGAAGCCACCCAGATCTTTGTGGGCAACTCTGACACCGATCTTATTGGCGTCGTGCATGGAACTACTGTTTCGATCGACGGAATTCCAGGTGATTCAGGCATAATGATCTACCCAAATCCATTTGAAGATCATATCAGGCTTGAAAGTAAAACTACATTAGAAAGTTACAACTCTGTTTCTCTCCTTGATGCCAGGGGGCAAATCCTCAGGATTTGGAACATTCCTGCTGGTACTTCATCTTTTGAGATAGAGAAACTAGGGGGTTTACCTCCAGGAGTTTATTTCCTACAAGTTGATGAGTCAGGCGAAAGCCAAACTTTGAAAGTCGTGAAACTCTAATTTCAAGTTACCTGTATTGCAACTTTCACAAAATAAGCGTAAACCCAGGGCGGGTTTTGAGTATCCTGCCTGACACAGGTCAGGCGGGATATTCTACGTAATTCCGCGGGGTTTCAAAAAGTCTGACTGACAAATCATATTTTTCATCCAACTGGGAACGCAAGTTTTTCCATATCATGTAACAAATATGCTCAGCGGTTGGAACCAGATCTTTGAAGTCCTCTACCTCAACATTTAAATTCTTATGATCATACCGCTCTTCTACATAGGTTTTGATCAGGTCCTTCACGATTCTTAAATCAATTACATAGCCAGTATCCGGGTCCACTTCACCCGTAACCTTAACCACCAACTCATAATTATGGCCATGATAATATGGATTGCTACATGCCCCAAACACCTCTTGATTCTTTTCATCCGACCATTTGGGATTATAAATCCGATGGGCCGCATTGAAGTGGGCTTTTCTATAAACTGAAACTCTCATGAAGGTTTAATAAAATAATAGGATAATTGTTGAGCCTGGGTTGATTTGCAGAATAATATTACCAAAAGGTACTGATTTTTAGGTAAACCCAAGAAATTCTTCCTCTCCCCCTTTCACTCGTTTTTGATACCCAAACCTGTCAATTTGCGGATAGAGAACACTGAAACCGTTCATTACCAAAAAAAGTGTAAATTTACCGAAAGACGTCAGTGATGACTTCAATATATAATTTTAAGGTAGAAGGAATTAGAGGAGAGGAAATAGATTTTGCCGAATTTAAAGGAAAAATAATTATGGTGGTGAATGTCGCTTCTGAATGCGGGTTCACGCCTCAATATGCTCAACTGCAAGACTTATATAATGAATTCAACAACGAATTGGTCATAATCGGATTCCCGTCAAATGATTTTGGTGGGCAAGAGCCCGGTACCAATAATGAAATTCATACTTTTTGCAGTCGTAATTTTGGTGTAAGCTTCCCTTTGGCTTCCAAAATTACCATCCTTGGTGAGGATAAACACCCGATTTACCAGTGGTTGACACAAAAGTCGCTCAATGGTCATTCGGATAGTGAGGTTCAATGGAACTTTCAAAAATACCTCTTGGATGAAACTGGTCAGCTTTGTGCTGTTTTCCCATCTTCGGTCGATCCATGTAGCGAAGAAATTCTCAATTTCTTTTCTGGTCCAACAGCTTCTTGATTGTATTGGAGTTCGTTACTGTTAGAATAAAATGCAATTCAAACAGGTCATAGGACAATCTGCTATCAAGCAACAACTTACCAAGACTATGCGCTCGGGACGCATGCCGCATGCCCAACTGTTTCTTGGTCCAAAGGGTTGTGGAAAACTAGCACTTGCCCTGGCCTCCGCTCAGTACCTCCTTTGCGAAAATCCTCAGGAAGGTGACTCATGTGGTACTTGCAGGCAATGTATTAAGGCCTCAAAAATGATCCACCCTGACCTTCATTTTTCTTACCCAACAGTGGGCTCAAAAGCCATTAGCACGCACTTTCTTGACACCTGGAGAGCAGAAATCCCTGACAATCCCTACATGGATGTCAATCAATGGTTGCTCGCCCTGGGCGCTGAAAACAAGCAAGGTAATATTACACGTGACGAATGTGTGGATATCCTCAAGAAATTCAGTTTCAAAATATTCGAAGGCAATTATAAGATCCTTATTCTCTGGTTACCTGAATACCTCGCCAGAGAAGGTAACAGATTATTAAAGCTTATTGAAGAACCGCAGCCCAATACCGCTTTTTTCCTTGTTGCCGAGAATGCCGAGCTCATTCTCAATACCATTTTATCAAGATGCCAGGTAGTTTCAATTCCTGCCATCTCTGATGATGACATTGTGACTCATCTTGTAGGGCACCATCAATTGACTGAAGAGCACGCTACATCCATCACCTACCTCGCAGGAGGCAACTTTAACACAGCCTTGCAGCTAATGGGCGAAGCAGTAAATGACAATACAGATATCCTGCTTGACTGGTTCAGAATAGCATGGTCAGGACATGGAGGCAAGATGGTGGATTGGGTAGATGCTTTCGCCAAAAAAGGTAGAGAGAACCAAAAGCATTTTATTGATTACGCACTACACTTTCTCCGCGAGATGCTTATTGTCAAACTCGATCCTGGTATCAGGGTAAGACTCCAGAAAGGTGAACTTGACAGAGCAACGGCTATGGCCAAAGTGCTCGATAGCGGACAGGTGGAATCAATTATGACGATACTAAACGATTGTTACTATCATATAGAGAGAAACGCGCATCCGAAAGTGTTGATGCTTAACGTTTCAATCCAAATACATAAAATATTCAAGCGGAAACCAAAACTGGCCAATGCTTGATAAAATCTAATGAATAAATGGGATGTTCGAATTGTTCCAGTGGGAAAAACGGCCTTCCTGGCGGTTGTAAAAATAACGGCCATTGCTCCTCAGGTGGATGCAACAGGCTCAATACATATGATTGGCTATCAACTATAGAAGCACCAGAATCTAACAAATTCAATGTTGTTGAAGTCAGTTTTAAAAACGGTTCCCGAAAGGGATTTTATTTTAACCAGTTGTCTAGTCGCACGCATACTGGTGATATGGTTGTCGTGGAAGCAGGCAATGGATATGACATAGGTCAAATTAACCTCTCAGGTGAACTGGTCAAACTCCAAATGAAAAAGCGCAAAGTATCTGAAGATGCTTTCCTGCCAAAGGTAGTCAGAAAAGCCAACGAGCGCGACCTGGAAAGATATCACGAAGCCCGTCAAAAAGACAATAGTACAATGATCAGGGCTCGTGCTATCGCCCGCTCTCTCGGTCTTGAAATGAAGATTGGTGACGTCGAATACCAGGGCGATAAAAGGAAAGCTACATTTTACTACACCGCAGATGGACGCGTAGATTTCCGCGAATTGATTAAACACTATGCCCGGGAGTTTAAAGTCAAAATAGAAATGCGCCAAATCGGAGCCAGACAAGAATCTGCCCGCATTGGTGGTTTGGGATCTTGCGGCCGTGAATTATGTTGCTCAACCTGGTTAACCGATTTCAAGTCGGTTTCAACTACGGCTGCTCGCTACCAAAATCTGGCGATCAACCAATCCAAGTTAAGCGGACAGTGTGGAAGACTGAAGTGTTGCCTCAATTTTGAATTGGATACTTATATCGATGCCTTAAAAGGTTTTCCTAAAAATGCAGATCGGTTAAGGACAGAAGCCGGCACCGCGCAATTGCTGAAAACCGATATTTTCAAGGGTATCATGTACTACCAGTATAGAGACCAGCAGTTTGGAAAAACCTATGCGCTGCCAAAAGAACGTGTATGGGAAATTATTGAGTTGAACAAGAAAGACAAAAAACCACTCGAGCTTATCTCTTCAGAACTTCTTGCCACAAAGGAAACTGAGCAGGAGGTTGGATTTGGGAAAGTCCATAACATTATCGAGTTGCCGCCAGAAGAGAAAAAGAAAAGAAGACGCAAAAAAAAGAAAGGTGGTGGCAATCAGCAAAAGCGCAATAAACCACAACAAAAGGCCAAATCCGAAGGCCAGAAGGATCAAAAGAATAAGCCTAGAAAATCTAGAAATAATCGCCGCCGTAAACGACCCAACAAACCAGGTGGTGACGGACAAAATAAGAAGACAGAATAGCCAACCGCTAAATTCGTTCGATTTTACATTAATGGTTCGTTAGGAGTAGCCAGGATCATGGTCCAATATAAACCTGCCTGGGAAACACCGATTTCAGTGAGAGCAGGGTTCATGATATTCCTGCAATGTGGCGGACTTTCGATCCAACCACTAAAAACCTCCTGGATCGTTCGTTGTCCAAAAGCTACATTTTCACCATAGCCCATCCAGTTGTAACCACCGTTATCGAGCCTTTCATCTACATCAGAACCATCGCTCCCGCTATGGCTCATCTTTTTCATCCTGGCCATATCGAGAGAGTGGGTATGCGCAATCTTTTGCAGTGTACCATTCCACTTTAGCTTCCTGGCAGGACTATAGTTTTTACTGCCGCATTTACACCCTGCCTTTCGCTGATCGTTAACCATCTTCAACATGGTTTTAATAAAATCGCCATCTGAAAGAGCATTGATGTTATGTTTGGCGATAGTCGGGACTTCTGGCCTGGGAGCAGGCGGCTTTGGCTTCGGTTTGGCTGTCGGCTTCTTTTCGGCTGGTTTTTTAGGCTTCGGTTTTACTTTGTCTTCCGACTGATCGGGCGTCTTCTTCTGTACTTCCTGTTTGGGTTTAGCGGTTTTTTCAGTTGTCTTTCCGGCATTGCCGCCATCTGTTGTACAAGATGCCATTCCGATAAGGAAAAGCAGGACTATGCAGTTAAATAGTTTGGGTAGTAACGAAGTCATTGTAGTTAGGTTAGTATGAACTCAAACGAAGGAACGAAATTTTTGTTTTGCGAGATTCATATTGAAGTCAAATAAAAATTTCCTCCACGCATGTTTACATTTTTTTGAAATATGACACTTCCTAATACCCTGGCTTTCCCAATAAAGCCATCACCGATTATTTAACCACCAAAAAAACATCATTATGCCTGCAAAAAACCCCAAAGGCACTTCCTTTAAAGTTGCTTATGAAGGAAAACCAAGTGAAAAAATCAAACTCAAAGCATACGCTTTCGACCGCAACGGTAACTTCCTCGAGGAAGCCTCCAGCAGAGGTTCTGAATTCAATTTTAAAATGTCTGCAAAAGCGCTCAAAAGATCGCGGGTCTTTATTAGCCCTGTATCCCCAATAAAAAAAGACCGGTATCCTACAGTGGGAGAACTCGAGCGGTTGAAAGCCTATGAACCCGTTTTCACTATTAAAAATAATCTCATTGAAGTCATGCCAATCCCTGGCAACTTATGGCCATTCTGGCTATGGGTACGCTGCAGGGTAAGAGGAAAAGTTGTAAAACCGGTCTCATCGGACGGCACCATCAAAAACTTTCCGGTTTGTGGCGCAAGAGTCCATATTTGCGAGGTAGACAAGATCAGGTTCTTATTACCGCGTATCCCTGACCCGATTATATTCAGACTAAGAGATGATTTGCTGAAAAAACCTGAGTTGAATCCTGTTATTCCCAGCCCCAAACCAGATCCTGTTCCAGGCGCTCTTCCCATACCTATCCCAAAACCGATTGACCCGATTGATCCTATGGGTCCACTGGATTTTTTGAAATATGACGGTATTGATGGAGAAGCGATTATCAATCCTGATTCCATGAAATCGGTTTTACCAAAAGCTTTACTGGCGCTTAGAGATACAAGGACTAAGGCTGATTTAATTAAGTTTGATGTTCCCCTTGTCGGAAATTCCAAGTTTGACAACCCAATCATATCAAAAACGAGCAGGTTGCCAAAACTGGATGAAAAGGTCGCTACAGGCCTCATGTCTAACTCGGCTAATACCATCAGAACCACAATTCTTGACAACTTCCAATACCTGCATCCTTATTTCTGTCTGTTCCCTTACTTCCACAAATATTTTTATACCTGCCAGGAATTAGCAGTGATTGAAACGGATGCCAATGGCCAATTTGAAACCTACATCTGGTACCAGCGTTTTTCAGACAAACCGGATCTTTATTTCTGGGTAGAATACAATATTGACGGTGTTTGGATGCCAGTTTACAAACCGCATAAAGCTTGTGCTACATACTGGGATTACGCTTGTGGGACAGAGGTTACCATCAGAGTTACAGACCCAAGAGTTTTGATTTGTGGTGAATTACCTACTCCAACCGGACTTGTGGTGAATATTTACAAGATCGGTCATAGCGGTATCGTTTCAGAGATCAGCCAGGATGTCAATGCCACCTCGACAATCAATGGCGTCAACCAGAAAAATGTAGGACTCACAAAACTTGCCGTCGGTGATGGCCAATACAAACGACCATTTGCCGGAAGCCTGGGATTGGTGGTACACTTTGGCAACCAATTGAGAGCGAATAACATCACCCACTATCGATGGTCATACAAAAAAGTAAAAGACAATAATCTGGTTGATCTGCCAGACCTCGTAGATGGCAACCCTAATCCAGAGAAAGCATGGAAGGTCATGACCACTCCGATCAATATGACTTATCGCGAGGAAGACAGAAATTCCTCTCCTCCAAAAGTGTCTTTAAAGCCTTACCGATTGGGACCTGACCCTGATTTTACAGAACCATTATTCAAGGTACCCTACCGTCATCCTGATTTGATTCCGGCTAGCGAATTGGCACCAAAGGCTAATGTTGATCGTGACTGGGTAAGTCTCAATTTTTCTTCAGCTGTTTTGAATACCAATTTCGATGCTGAGTCGCAGCCAAATGAAGCTGCCAAGGTAGCAAGGCGCGCCGAATTGGCCGGCTTGTATGAATTTAAACTTGAGTTATTCAGGATTATAGGTGGCGTACCAACAGTGGTTACCTTAGATAAAGGCGCTTTCCAGCACCCTGACCCGAGTGACACCTCAGAATTTATTGGTGCACCGAATGGCAACCTGGAACTCGTTACTGGTGACGATTCGAAAGCGACAGCATACAAAATGTATGTTCGTATAGATAATAACCGTTGCAAGGCTGACATCAAAGAAGTAGAGGTAGAAGGCCTATTTGCTGATCCGATGTGCGGTTTTGTGAAGTATCAAAACAAATCACAAAAAGCAACCATCACTTTTGAAGCTTCACATTCAAACGGTTTTGCAAGGTTTAGTTTTGTCACTGTAAGAGGTTCGGGAAATGTCATTCATCCGGCTACTGATACCGGCCATGTGATCACCAATTCTGATAACAACGATTTCACCTTGGCAGGAGGCGAATTTTCAGCTGAAATCACCATTAGTGATATGTTACCAACAACTTGCAGTCAGGGGGCTTTCGCCGAAAGGCTTTATGTGAATGCCCTGGCTACGAATGGTTCGAATACTGAGTTGAACTATCTCGACGCTTCTGATTTAGAAGCCTTTGCACTCGCATTGAAAACAAAGAAAACTACAGGAACTACTTCTGTAGAATAGATTTCGTCCGATATGTTATCGCTTCCGCTTGTCGCAATGTTTCGCTGGGCGGAGTGGTAACATTATTGTTAAACTTGGAGGCGAAAAGGTGCAGTGCATTAAATATGGAGTGAGTCTCGTAAAACTTTAGTCACTCAAACCACAATTAATGCTCTGTGCCTCCGCGCCTTTGCAATATAAAATTGTCTTTTTCACCACAAAGCTTGATAAAGCAGTTTTCTTTATACCTCTTTACCCAACTCCGTGATTAAGTATTCTAATTCTCGTTAATCTCAATCTCTACATCCTTGAAGATCTCTTCGATCTTATTCCCCCACTCTTCTATATCACCACCAATTTCCTTCATCAGATCTTCCAGTTTCTCTTTGTCGATATTCTCCACCTCTTTTCTCAGGTCGTCAATGGCTGTGGTTATATCATTTTCAGTACCATCCCACGCATCGCTAATATCATCAAGGAAGTTATCCAATACCTCTCCGTCTTTATCGAGGATCTGATTGACAAATCCTGACCCATATCTCAGCCAAACGTATTTCGCAGCATCTCCAAAGAATTCTTCTTTTTCACTTTCCGTCATTTTGTCTTTAAACTGCTCGAAGCATTCATCTTTAAAATGGTTGAATTTCTTATCATGATCCACCCATGATTCATCATTATAAGGCAAATCTTGCTCCTGGATATCATTGACAAAAGTCTCAAAATTTTGAAGGAAGTAATTCTTGTTCACACCACAAGGTGATTGCGTGCAAGCCGCAAACAAAATAGTCGTTAAGGTAAAAAGTGAAAGGGTTTTAAGGTAATTCAGCATTTCTATTATTTGAATGAATAAATTTTTCCAATTGCAGATTGCTAAAATAATGCCTATTTGGAGATGCTAGTTCGGAAAATTCTATCAATCGTCGAAAAAAAACGATGAATCGGAGTTCAATGTTTTAATTTCCGGCAAAATGATTTATCTCCCATGAAAAAATTATTGCCCTCAATCATCTACTTAACGTCTATTGTCTTTTTTGTATTGGGTCTTACTCACCCCATTATGGCTACTGACACCTTATTCGGATTGAAACGAGAATCCATCTTCCTGGTGAGCTCTATCGAATACTTCTTTGACAAAGGCGACTGGTTTGTGGGCTCTATCCTGCTCTTTTTCACTTTGATTTTTCCAATCTTGAAATACTTGTTTCTCGGAACTCAATTGCTGAATTTCAGATTCCCGAATAAGGGGCCATTAATTACAGCACTTGAATTGATTAATAAATGGGCGATGCTGGATGTATTTGTAGTGGCTCTGATTATCATTAATATGAAATTCGACTCCGTGCTAATTGTCACTACTTTGAAGGCTGGAACAACTTATTTCGCACTTTCCGTTTTACTGTTGATGGTCTGCTCTTTTATCATTAGTAAATCCATTAACCCCTCTCCTACCCTTGCAGTCAAAATGGCTACAGACAGTTAATTGACATCCAGGATTTCAGCGATATCCGCTAATTTTGCTTTAGCGTAATTTTAATTTATGGGATACATTTCTGTATCTTTCATGAATGAGTTGTAAATCTTGTTTTCCGTTACTTTTTTTCGCCTTCTGCTTTTTTGTCTCATGCGATATGCCTGCGTCAAATTCGAATGACGACTACATATACGAGGATACAGTTTATATCGGTACGCCCAACTTCGCCACCGCGATTTCTGACACAGTTCCTGAGTTAAGAGTCGATACCATTCCGGAGCCTGAATCAGATACCATCGTTCCACCGGAGAAAACTTCTGAAACAAAGGGTATCACCGACCTCGAAATAACCCCTGACGAAGATTCAGATGAACAACCCAACGAGGATTTTGTTTTTCCTTATCGACTTAACCAGCCCAATGAAACTTTTGAATTGCCTTCCTCACTGACAGAAATTTCTGCTATAGCTTTTACCCCAAAAGACGAATTGGGATGCGTTCAGGATGAAAAAGGCAATATTTACGTATTTGATCTTAAAAAAGGAGAAATAGACCGCAAGATCGATTTCTGGAAAGATGGAGATTATGAAGGATTAGCCTTCGTTAAAAAATCAGCCTACGTCCTCCGCATGGATGGCAATATTTACCAGGTCAGAAAATTTGATACCAAAGACCAGGAAACCAAAAAAAGAAGCACCTTCCTTAATGAAAAGAATGATGCTGAAGGACTTTGCTACGACGAACGCAATAATCGATTACTGGTTGCCCTCAAAGGCAGGCCAGGCGAAAGCGGTCAATTCAAAGGAAAAAAAGCAGTCTATGCATTTGATCTCGAAGAAAAAGAACTCCTTGAAGAGCCCGTTTACCTAATTGATCTGAAAGCAACCGAAAAACACATCAAAAGGAATATTGAACTTGAAGGCTATAAGCGAATTGTCAAATATTTTAACCCTGATAAGAAAGACCAGTTTCAACCTTCTGAAATCGGTATTCACCCGATAACTGGTAATATTTACATTACCTCTTCTGTAGGAAAAATCTTAATGGTGATTTCACCAGATGGAGACCTCTTACATCTGGAATCTCTTGAACGCGACATCCTGAAGCAGCCTGAAGGCATGGCTTTCTTCAAAAATGGAGACCTGCTGATTTCTTCAGAAGGAAAAAGCGGGAAAGGGAAAATCGTAAAATTCCATTACACAAAATAGAACCCACTTTTTCTAAATTACCCCAATTAAAATTTGTAAGTAGATGTTAACTCGCAAACTTTTCCATAATCCACTCCTGGCGTTAGTTGCCATCCTGATGCTTCAGGCTTGTAATGCTGTACAACCCTATTATAAAAATGAGGCCGATGCTCCAGAAAAAGCAGCTCAGCTGCCTTCCGGGGACGCCGCTTACGAGGTATTTCTGATAGGCGATACCGGCGAACCTTTCAAGGAAGATGAAAGTGATAAAACAGTACCAGTCATTACCCTTCTGGGCAAGCATCTTGAAGGGGCTGGAGAAAACAGTTCTGTAGTTTTTCTGGGTGACAATGTCTATCCCAGAGGATTGCCACCAGTAGAAAAAGGAGAGGAAAAATCAACTGAAAGACTAGAGATGGAAAGGAAGTTGAATGCCTCGCTTGATATTGTTAAAGATTACAAGGGTAATCCTTACTTCATTCCAGGTAACCACGACTGGAATCACAATAAGTCCGGAGGCCTCGAATACATTATTTCACAAGCAGATTATATCAAAGACTATCTCGGCAAGAAAAACACCTTTTTGCCAAAAGATGGCTGTCCGGGACCTGAAGTGATCCAATTGACAGAGCATTCCGTAATGATGATAATAGATACCGAATGGTGGCTACGTGACTGGACACGCGAACCTGGCATCAATGAAGATTGTGATGTGCATACAAGAGACCAGTTCCTTGTTCAATTGGAAGATGCCATAAAAAACAATAAGGAAAAGGATATCCTCATCGCGCTGCATCACCCTATCTATACACAAGGCCCACATGGTGGATACTATACCCTGAAATCTCATATTTTCCCGTTAACAGATGCCAAAAAAGGCCTGTATGTTCCTTTGCCGATAATTGGCTCAATCTATCCGCTCTACAGAATGACCGGTGGAGCAACCCAGGATATCAGCCACCCGAAATATCGCGACCTGATCAAAGGCCTTAAAGCTGCTGCAAAACTTGGTGATCGCGTAATCTTTGCCTCCGGCCACGAACATGGACTTATGCATTATGACGTAGACGGCGAACATTATATCGTAGCTGGATCAGGCTCCAAGATCAATCCTATCAGAACGGGTAAAAAAGCCAGCTTCGCCCATATGTCCAAAGGTTTTTCCAAACTTTCTTACTACGAGAATGGTGAAATCTGGATGGAATTCTGGACACCAGTTGGCGATGGCAGTGACGGCAAAGTTATTTATCGCAAAAAGCTAGAAGATGCCATCACAAGGGTAGAACCGCCCAAACCTGAGTATGTGATGCCAACAGAAAAGACTAAAACCCGTGTCACCACTGAAACTTACAAAGCAGGCCCAATAAAAAAATTCTTATTGGGGAAACACTATCGTGAAGCATGGGGTGCAGAATTGGAATTTCCAATCATCGATCTTGAGACCGAAAAAGGCGGACTCACACCTATCCAGAAAGGTGGCGGTATGCAGACCAAATCATTAAGGTTAGAGGCCAAAGACAAAAAACAATACGTCTTGAGGTCTATCAACAAAGATATTAGTGCTGTAGTCCCAAAATTCCTTGATGACACTTTTGCAGAAGACCTCTTACAAGATCAGTTGTCTACTGCACATCCATATTCTGCTTTGGTTATCCCAAAACTCGCTGAAGCAGCTGGAGTTTATCACACCAATCCGAAAATCGTTTATCTGCCAAAACAAAACGCACTTGGTGAATATGCTGAAGACTTTGGAGATGATATCTACCTGTTTGAGGAGCGTCCTGCTAACGAAACCTGGAAGGAAGCTGACTTTTTCGGTAATCCCGATGATATCATCAACTTCAGTAAGGTAATTAAAAACCTCGCCAAGAACCGTGATCATGTCGTTGACCAAAGACAAGTCGTAAAATCGAGGTTATTTGACATCCTGATCAACGACTGGGATCGTCATGATGACCAATGGCGTTGGGCAGTCAATGAGGAAGAAGACCGCACCGTTTATGCTCCTGTTCCCAGAGATCGCGACCAGGCTTTTCACCACAAACGTTCAGGCGTCTTGCCCCGACTATCGACCATTCCATGGGGACTAAGAAAATTCCAGTCCTTTGAGAATAATGTAAAGTCTGTCAAAGGTATGAACTTCAACGCCCGATGGTTTGATCGTTATTTCACCAATGAAATGTCTTACGATGACTGGGTTGAAGAAGCCAAACTAATCCAGGAAGGTGTTACCGATGAAGTGATTGAAGATGCTGTAAAATCATGGCCTCAGCCATTATACGACATCAATGGAGAAAGAACCATAGCAGTGTTGAAAGCCCGTAGAGATAATCTTGTAAAAATTGCAAAACGGTCTTACAAGCTAATCTCAAGATATGTTGATGTTGTTGCAACAAAAGATGATGACTTCATCGAGATTGAAAGACTCAACAACAAGGAAACCAGGGTAAGCCTATACAAGAGAAGCAAGAAGGGAAAGAAAAAAGGTGGTGCCTATTACGACAGGATTTTCAATAAGAAATACACCAAAGAAGTCAGGATCTACGGACTAAAAGGTGATGATGAGTATAAGATCAGGGGTAAAGTTGAAGACGGTCTGTTGGTTAGGATTATTGGCGGAAAAGGAAAAGATAAATACGAAAATACGTCCTTGTCGACAAGATCAAGTCGCAATACCCGCATCTATGACGAAGTCGAAAAAAGTAAGATAGAAGGTGAAAAGGATATCAGAATCGTTGATACCAAATACCGTCCAGAATTAAATGAATATGACAGGTATGGTTTCAAGTTTGACTTTAATCTGCCTCTGATCGAATTCGGCGTAAATGTCGATGACGGTTTACTCTTAGGAGGAGGAACAACCTTCATCAAACAGGGCTGGAAGAAAGAACCTTATGCTGCTTCTCATACCGTTGCCGGAAAGGTGTCATTTGCTACCGGAGCCTTCAGTTTCAGGTATGTTGGTGACTATGAAGACTTTGCAGGAACTACCGACCTGAACTTCGAAGCTTATATCAATGCACCGAATTTCGTGAGAAACTTTTTCGGGATGGGTAATGAATCCATAGATCTGCGACCTAACGACAATGACTTTAACCGCGTCAGGATGGATCAGGGCATTATCAATGTTTTCATGAAAAAAGACTTTAGCCAGAATCACTTCTTACAGTTTGGGCCAAGTTTCCAATACACCAAAGTAGAGAGTGATACTTCTAGATTTGTTAGTGATGCCAATCCTATGTTTGGAACAGGCCAATTTGATGCCTTAAACTATCTCGGCGTTGGATTTAAGTACCATGTAAACAACCTTGACAACAAAGCCCTTCCAGGAAGAGGTATCAGCTTTGACGCTGGAGCAACCGTTAACTTTAACCTTGATGACCAGGACAGTCGTTACACAAGGGTCTTTTCCGAATTCAGTATGTTCTATACGCTGACGCCGATCAAGACGACCATTGCTGCAAGAGTTGGTGCTGCACATAATTTTGGTGATTTCCAGTTTTTCCAGGCTAACACCATTGGTGGCAATTCAAATGTTCGCGGACTCAGAGCTTTCAGGTATTCGGGAAGGACCTCCTTCTACCAAAATACGGAACTCAGGATTAAATTGACCAAAATATCTAACTACGTCTTTTCATCATCCATCGGTATTCTGGGCCATGCAGATATTGGAAGAGTTTGGTTAACAAATGATACCTCAGACCTCTGGCATTATGGCTATGGTGGTGGTGTATGGTTCAGTATTTTTGACCTTGGGGTATTGTCTGCAACTTATACCTTTTCGGATACTGACGATTTATTTATCTTAGGCGTCGGATTTTTCTTTTAACTTTAGGAAAATTCACCATTTGTTCAAGGTGTTAACTACCAATCAATTAACGCGCAGAAATTGGAGGAAACAATCAACATATTAGAAGAAACCGCGGCGTATGTACAGGCATATCTCGATGAGAACATGCCAATTCAATATGTTTACCACAATATTAACCACACCGTTAATGTTGTGAATTCCGCAAAGGAAATTGCTTCCGGGAATGAGCTTTCAGAACAAGAAGTCGAAGACTTGTTGATTGCTGCCTGGTTTCATGACATCGGTTATACAGAAGGTCCCAAAGATCACGAAGACAGGAGTATAACCGAAGCAGAAAAATTCCTTTCAGAAAAGGGATTCCCGGAAGAAAGGATTAAGGCCATCGGCAATATGATCATGGCGACAAAGATGCCTCAACGTCCACAAAACAAGATTGAGGAGATTCTCTGCGATGCCGATCTTAGCTCATTAGGCGACCGCCGATATTTTGATCAGGTCATGAACCTGAGAGAAGAGTGGGAAACCACCGGACAAAAAACATTCACAGAAGAAAGCTGGCTGTTGCTCGAACTGGATTTTCTAAGCAATCACGAATACCACAACGAATATTCCAGGCAACTCTATGATAAGCGCAAGAAGAAGAATATCGAGAAACTTAAAAAAAGGCTGGCAAAATTAAAAACTTCATCTTTTTTACCAACTATGGAAACTACGGCAACACAACCTAAAAAGAAAGATAAAGGCAAAGGTAAAGCAGCAAGTTACAGCCGGGGCGTTGAAACAATGTTCAGGAGTACTTACCGCATGCATATCAACCTTTCCGCGATCGCTGATAACAAAGCTAACATCATGCTAAGTATCAACGCGATCATCATTTCAATCATGTTCAGCGAATTCCTTGACAAGATTAAGGCGCCGCAGTATATGATACCAGCATTCATCCTGATGGGGACCTGCCTGATCTCTATTATTTATGCCACTTTGTCAACACGACCAAAGATCACTGAAGGCAAGTTTACCAAAGACGATATTATCAACAGACGCTCAAACCTGCTATTCTTTGGCAACTTCTATAATATGACCCTCGACGATTACGAATACGGTATTGGGGAAATGTTGAATGATAATGACTTCCTCTATGGTTCTATGACAAGAGACGTCTACTTTCTGGGCGTCGTATTAGCTAAGAAGTATAAATTCCTCAGAACCTGTTATACGGTATTTATGTGGGGAATCATTCTCACCGTATTTGCTTTCGTTACTACTTACATCATAACAAGAGCATCAGGCGGACCAACCACACCACTTGGCTAGGTAAAGAAAAAGTACTTTATTTTTTGGGAGGCGTTACGAAAAGTGAAATGCTGAAAAACAGACCATCATTGGCTGCACTGGAAATAACACTGCTCCGGGGATTCACTAGTGGGTCATTAAAGCTGAAGTTCAAATCTCTTCTGTATCCGGCAGCTAATCCTAACCATACAAGGGAATATAATTTTTGCTGAAGTTCAAAACCCATTTGTAACTCGGTACGGCTATACGCCAACTCAGCAGGAAATGAAGAGCCAGTAGAAGCTTCCTTCAAAAAGTAATTACCACTGTGGCCCGAAACCTTAGCAAGCAGAATTGTATTGTCAGAGAAATTATGCCTTAAAGCAGCTTTTACCGGAAGTGTTGCTTCTATACCCCACTTTGGCGAAAAGGTATGATAATAATTGATCAATGGGATCACAGAATGTCTGCCATACTTGTATCGATATCCCAATCCGAAACCAATATCAAGGTTAGGATTCTTCTTTATACCAAGAATTGAAGCAACTGAGTAGGAGGCATAATCAGGATTAAACCCAACAAATTTTTGATAATCACCATTAAACTCAACCCCTAAGCGGGTTATCAGGTAGGTTTTTCCCCGAAAGGGTTTCATGATGTAAAGACTCGTACCGAAACTTTTGAGTGATATCCTGTCGAGGCTTTCATGTAAATTATAAACAGAGGAAGGCGTATGCTCAATGACAAAATTCTCCTGTGAATATTTTATACCAAAAATCACCTTGATCGATTCCTTGTTCAAAAAAGGTGCTTTGGCTTTAAATGTTAAGCGGCTGTGGGTATTAACAAAATTATTTTCTCCTGAAAAAAGAGGGTTTTCTGAACTTGAGGATAAGTTATAGGTCGGGTTAATATCGTATTGAAGCAGAATGCCTTTCGCTTTTGACTTGCCTTCACAACCAGGTATACAATAGGGCCGCAATTCATCGTCAACGATAATGATATCAGCATCTTGAGCAAACATGCTAATTGTCGCAAGTAAGCAGCAAACCAAGATCAGTTTTCCTTTAAGCATAGGAGAAGCGTGTTAATCGGGTATCAGTTGATTTAAGTAAAAACAGTAGAGATTTGCTTCAGTTATTGGCTGATTTAATCGGGTTTAACAATAAAGTCTTAAAATCTACAGGGTTTATAGATAAGGTGGAATGGTTGATCGAATTGATTCGGTAACCTGAAACATCACATTTGATTATTTGTTACCTTGCCAGTATCTTGATCTAATTATGTGTTGCAATATACTGGAATTCGTGCCTAAAATGCCACATTTATCATACCAATATTAAAAAATTGTTAAGTATTTGACAAATATATGATGAAATCAACATCAAAATCTGGCCCAACAACCTCTTCCGAGGAATATATGAATATGATGAACGCATTCCCTTTAAAAACAAGGTTATCGTTCGAATACCTCATTAATTATTGGAAATGGCAAGCTGAGACGGAAACCAGCCCCGAACATTTCCTCGCTAAGGTCATACTCGAAAAGCTGGAAAAAGCTCCCGAACTGACTCAGCCAATAGAGGATTTATCAAAACTCGATAAACACAAAGAATTGGTCCGGTTCCTGGCATCAGCAATTGTCCCCAATGCTGCTGATGACGCACTTATGGCCGTATTCCCGCCATTCAAGATGGACCTGGTGTATGGTACTGAAGAATTTAAAACTATTCTTGAAGAGAATGTCAAAAATCCAACAGCTGGTTTCCTGGCACATAATGATCCGACGAATATCAAAAAGATGAAATCTCTTAATGCTGTGTTCATGGTACTGAACAAGTATTACGGAACCTCTTTTGATATCTATATGCCTTATACCTTCTCAATGGTAAATAAAAAAACCGGGTTAAGGAGGTACTACAAATCAGTACTTGAGCATAAATTCTCTGATATCGTCAATACTGGAGGGCTGCCCGTGGTAACCAAAGAAGACATCAAGGATCTGCTAAAAAACCCTGACAACGTCGCCGTATGGATTGACAGGCTTCATCTTCCAGACCATTTCGAAGTTCACGGACTAGTGGCAATTGCCTTGATTGATGTTACTACTCATGAAATTATCTCCCTACTAAAAAACAGGTTGCTTAACAAAGAATCATTAACAAAATCATCCTATTTCAAATTGCTACAAGATGATTTAACCTCTTTACTCAGCGTTCCTGACCTTGTCCTTGGCTTGTCGGCGTATACAGCCAATAATGAAGATACGCATCAATACAGCCGCAGACTTTGGAATAGTTTTATGCTGGGGAAATCAGAAAATGAGTTCGATAATGACTATTATAATAGTGTCGTTGAAACCATTATAGCCACCAAGAGACCATACATCGAGTACGACCTTAAAGAAAAGGCAAACCTGTCTATCCAGGAAAAACATTTGCTGAAAAGAGGTATCCGCAATCTTATGATCGCTCCCCTTTTCGATAATGGCGAACTCGAAGGTCTGCTCGAATTTGGCTCCAAGACACCAGGTACACTCAACGAACTCACCGCTGTTTCTCTAAAAGAGGTTGGTCCGTTATTCACTTCAGCAATGGTACGCAGCAAGGAAGAGTTTGCTAACCGCCTCGAAGCCATCATTAAAGAAAAATGTACAGCTATCCATAAAAGTGTTGAATGGAAGTTTATGGACGCTGCATTCGAGCTTATGCTCAAAAGAGAAAAAGACCACGCTTCGGATGAGATGGCACCAATCGTTTTTAAAGATGTATTCCCGCTTTATGGTCAATCAGACATCAGAGGATCATCAGACAAAAGAAATGAAGCCGCAGTAAAAGACCTTATCGCCAATCTGGCTGTGGCGATCAAAACGATTGAGCGAATTCAGAAGAAAACGAGCTTCCCACTAATGGACCAGGTCAAATACCGGATTGATCAGCATATCAATAACCTGGAGAGTGGACTGGGATCAGGAGACGAAGAAAAAATACTTGACTTCCTGGTAACAGAGATTAATCCCCTTTTCAAAAATATTGAACAGAATTACCCGGAACATGCCAAAACCATAGCCAGGTACCAAAAGGAATTAGACCCTGATCTGGGATTGGTTTATATGCACAGGCACGATTACGAAAAAAGCGTGCGTATGATCAATGAAACCATCTCAGGTTATCTCGACCAGGAAAACGCGAAAGCACAAGACATCATGCCCCATTATTTCGAAAAGTATAAGACCGACGGTGTTGAGTACAATATTTATGCAGGTGGAAGCATGTTGGCCAAACACAATTTTGATCAAATTTCACTGTCCAATCTAAGGCTTTGGCAATTGATCACCATGTGCCATATATCACAAAAAACCATCACCTTGAAACATCAATTGCCCATTCCGATGGGCACAGCGGAGCTGATTCTTATACATTCTGCTCCCCTGGCTATTCGGTTCAGGTATGATGAAAAGCGATTTGATGTCGATGGCACCTATAATATCCGATACGAAATTCTTAAAAAGCGAATTGATAAAGCAATAGTAAGGGGCACCAACGAGCGCCTGACCCAAGAGGGCAAAATATCAATTGTATACTCCAATAATCGCGACCTTCCAGAATATTTCAAATTCCTGGAATACCTCCAGCACAAACAATATATAATCGGCGAAATTGAAGATTTGGAACTCGACAGGTTACAAGGCGTTCAAGGCTTGAAAGCCCTTAGAATTACAGTAAACCCTGAGATAAAAATTGAAAACCCTAAGTTTGAATCGACGGCAGCCAAGGTTTCCTGAAAAAAAATAGTAAGGAATAGAATATTATCAATGTTTTAAAACCGTAGGATGATCTTTCAGGACTTTCTTAAGTTCTTCAATGCTCGGAGGTTTACCCTTAAAAATAACTTTGTTATCCAGCATTATGCATGGTATTTCGGTAATCCCCTGCACCATAAATTGGTCTACATCTTCGACAAGGTTCAATTCAACTTGAAAACCTAATTCATTGGCTACTACCGTTAGCCGCTTTTCTATCGCCTTTTGCTTGAGGCTCCCGATCCCGAATATTGTTATAGCAACCATTTTGACATATTTAAATTCAAAAATAAAGGCTTGATCTCCAAAGTAGGATGACCTTGCTCATACTCAAAAATGACAATCGTCATTTCCTCTATCGTTCTTCATTCATCATTGGGCAAAAATCGAATAATGCCGTACTTTGTAGTCAGTCCATGGATTCAATAGAGCACACAGCGCGGCTAAACGCCATATTCAACACCGTCATCGATGGCATCATCACTATTGACGAAAAAGGAGTCATTGAGTCTGTAAATCCAGCTGCTGCAAAAATTTTTGGTTACCAGCCCGAAGAGCTCGTCCATCAAAAGGTCAATCTATTAATGCCAATGCCCCATTCCAGGGATCATGATGATTATATTGAAAACTACCTTACTACAGGCCTGAAAAAAATTATTGGAATTGGACGTGAAGTACAGGGTAAAAAGAAGGATGGTACTGAATTCCCCTTCAGATTGAGCATTAGTGAAGCCGACTTTGGGCACAGGAAAATTTTCACCGGTATTATCCATGATCTTACCGATCTGCGCCAGGCAGAAAAAGCCCTGGAAGAAAACCAGAATCGACTCAGCGCTATTTTTGATACTGCAGTCGATGGTATCATCACCATTGACAGGCAAGGCATCATGGAAATGATAAATCCGGCTGCCGCCAAAATGTTTGGTTACCAGGTCAGCGATTTAGTAGGAAAGAATGTCAAAACCCTGATGCCAGAGCCTCATTTTTCCAGACATGATGGGTACATCAGTAATTACCATAAAACAGGAGTTAAAAAGATTATTGGTATTGGTCGTGAGGTGGAAGGCAAACGAAAGGATGGATCAACATTTCCCATCAACCTTGGCGTAAGCAAGGTCCCCCTGGGTGACAGGGTTATCTACACGGGCATTATCCATGATATTTCAAAAGAAAAAGCAGCCCAGGAAAAAGTGGAAAAACTCAATGCCGAATTAGAGCAAAGAGTAGAAGAAAGAACAGAAAAATTAGCTGAAGTTGTCAATAAGTTGCTAAAGACCAATAAACAACTGGCCAACGAGATTCAAGAACGCAAAGCCGCACAAGCCGAACTCGAAGCCAGCCGCGAACAAGTCAAAACTGCACTGCAAAAAGAACGCGAATTGAGCGAACTGAAATCCAGATTTGTGTCAATGGCTTCTCATGAATTCAGAACCCCACTTAGCACAATCCAGTCATCAGCCTCCTTAATTTCAAGATACAAAGGGGAAGAACATGACGAAAAACGCGAAAAACATGTCAATCGCATCAAATCAGCTGTACGTAACCTGACTGGAATACTCAATGACTTCCTTTCTTTGAGCCGACTTGAAGAAGGTAAGATCAACCAATCGCCTTCCAGCTTTAACCTGGTAGACCTGGCAGGGGCAGTTAGCGACGAGTTACACACCATCCTGAAAAAGGATCAGGAAATAAGGCTTCACACCGATCAAGACAATCTTGAGGTATATCTCGACAGGCATTTCCTGAAAAATGTAATGATCAATTTATTATCGAATGCCATCAAATATTCAGACCAAGGAAAAATGATTGATCTTAAGCTAGAAGTTGGCGATGATATTCGAATAACCGTTAAAGACGAAGGCATAGGCATTCCCGAAACCGAGCAGCACAATCTGTTCGAACGATTCTTCAGAGCCAATAACGTAACAAATATTCAAGGCACAGGCCTGGGGCTTAACATTGTCAAAAAATACGTGGAGATGATGGCTGGAAAAATAGAATTTTCCAGCCAGGTCAATATTGGTTCCACATTCATTGTAATTTTACCAAAACTCGACCCTTCAGCACCCTGAATTAATACACATTATGAAGAAAATACTCCTCATTGAAGATAACCCCGAAGTACGAGAGAATACAGCAGAAATCCTTGAACTATCGGGCTATGAAGTATTGACTGCTGAAAATGGAAAGATCGGGGTCCGCCTGGCCGCACAGCAAACACCTGATCTTATCGTTTGCGATATTATGATGCCCGAACTTGATGGTTTTGGTGTATTGAGAATTCTTGGAAAAAATCCTAAAACTGCTGGCATACCGTTTATTTTCCTTACAGCAAAAGCAGAAAAAGTCGATTTCAGAAAAGGCATGGGACTTGGAGCTGACGATTACATCACAAAACCTTTTGACGATGTGGAATTACTGGATGCTATCGAAATGCGCCTCAACAAACATCAACAACTCAACAAGGTTTTTCCAGGTAACTCTACAGGACTAAATGCATTTGTAGACACCAATAAAGGACTAAAAGAACTACAAAAACTCACGAATGATCGGGAATTAAGAGTTTATCAAAAGAAGGATACCCTGTTCATGGAAGATGATTATCCCAAACAGGTTTTCTTCATCCAAAAAGGTAAATTAAAAACCATAAAAACTAATGATGAAGGCCGCGAGTTTGTTGTAGGTTTACACAAAACCGGCGACTTTCTTGGTTTCATGCCACTATTGCGAGGTACTACCTATCCTGCTTCGGCAGTAATGCTTGAGGAAACTGAAATCATGGTGATTCCTCAAAAAGATTTCTTCTCATTAGTCTACAATAACCGTGATGTAGCCAGCAACCTGATCAACCAATTGGCTGACGAGCTTATCGAAAAAGAAGAACAATTGTTACAATTAGCCTACAATTCAGTGAGAAAACGCGTGGCAGAAACGCTGCTCAGGCTAAAAACTCGCTTCGATACTGATGAGGATGAACACTTCTCAATCACCATCCTAAGAGATGACCTCGCCAGTATGGTAGGCACAGCCAAAGAAACTGTAATCCGCACACTTTCAGATTTCAAAGAAGAAAATCTTCTCGAATTAAAAGGCAGCACCATCACCATCTTGGATGCAGAAGCCCTCTCCTTCATGAGAAATTAAAAATATGGAAGTGCAGATTGCAGATTGCAGATTGCAGATTGCAGATTGCAGATTGCAGATTGCAGATTAGAAGCGAAAAGAAAACCGACTACTAACAACAGCCGCCCAAAGTCCGTCTGACCGCAAATAAGCCGCACCCCTGAATGCTATAGTCTTCAGTATCGAATTCTCCTTTTTCTTGCCTATACCGTATAAGGGTGAAAATCGAATCCCTGCTCCGATCTTATGACTGTGGAAAGCAGATAGATCAAAGTCGGAAGTTCGATACTCGGCCTCTACAGCATGACCCTCGAAAGGTGCGAAATGGTCGGCCGCTGTTTGGGTATAAAACCGGTAGAAAGGGTACAGCGTAACCGAGGGGCCCGGCTTGAAAGGTACTTCGAGGTTAAAGGTATGGGAGAAAATGCCGTAGGTATCCGCATAAAACCTGTAGAAGAACCGCATCACAGATTTATCGTGGTAGAAATAATTTAGGCGAAAGCCAATCGGAAATTTGAAACGGGATGTCGGTAATCGCTCCACCCCTACCGTACCATCTATATAGTAGACCCGGTGAAAAGGTGTGGAAATGATACCTTGCTGGTAAACCACATCCGTATGGAAAGAAGCTTGTAATCTTCGATTGATCACATGGCTGTAATTAGCCGAAAATGAATAACTTCTCCGTTTGTCAGTTGAAAATTCACGATGAGCAGTTGCCCGCAATTCTTCTGGAAAGATCATCGTCCATTTATCGAGCAACACAGAAGCGGCAAGGCTGATCGAGCGATTTTGATCGGCAGATTGTTTCCGATAATTTAGACCAATAGAATTAGACAAATAATCTGATTCGATCGAAACCCCGGCAGATACGCCAAAAGCACTTTTATTTTTGGGTTGGTCTCTTTCATAACTAAGGTAGATCCTGGCTCGATTATCTCTGGCAGAAGCTGAAGACACTCGGCTATCGATGTTATCAGTAGATGCAGACGAGTAATGGCTGAATCCACCATCGATACCCACCCTGCTGACTGAGTCTATCGGAATATTTACAATTACTTCTGTGGAAATGTCGTCAAGACTCTCAGTCCCGATACCTCCGGTAACGGCAGAGTGATCACCATTTTGTCGATAATAGCTAACCAGGAAATCGATTTCAACCGGGTACTTTTGGATGTCAAGGCTATCTGTAGCCTGTTCATTTATCTTAGTGGTGGACTGCGACCAGCCCACCTGACTACAACCAAAAAATACCAGGCTAATAACTGTCCTTAACCAATATTGATATGACTTTAGAAACAGCCGCATCCGCCTCCTGCTTTTCCGCCATGTGCACCTGTGGATCCTTCACGGTAAGACTCACAACTAATTTCATAAGCCTCGATATCACGCGATTTCAGCTGCATATCCGGATCATTGAGATACATTTTCTGGTAAGGTTTAACAGATGTACAACCTGAAATCATGATTACAGAAATCACTAAAATCATCAGTCCACCAATTAGCTTTTTACTCATTTTCATAATAATTCAAAGATAGTCCCTTTGAGGATAAAATTTCGTTTTCACTGGTAATTAACAATCCTTCAACCTGCTTCACCTTATTGATCAATTCAAGACCGACTTGCTTCCCTAATACAAAGACGCCGGTAGCCAACGCATCTGCTAACTCAGCATCAGGACAAAGGATGGTTACTGATTTTAAATCCCTTACCGGAATGCCTGTCTTTGGATTAATGATATGTGCATATCGAACACCATCAATCATGGCAAAGCGCTCATAATTTCCAGAGGTCACCACAGCTCCATCATTAATGGCCAACCATCCCATCGAACGCTTGGGATTAACAGGATCTGCAATGGCTACATCCCAGGTTTGTCCATTTGGCTTTTGTCCCCAGGCTATGAGATCTCCCCCCGCATTGACGACACCACTTGTCACCCCCAATGATAGCAAAAGGGATTTGGCTTTATTTCCTGCATATCCTTTTCCGATGCCTCCGAAGCCGATTTTCATACCTTCGTTTTTCAGGAAAACCGAATGTGTGGCATCATTCAATTCGATGTCTTGGTAATTGACTTTCGCCACTGACTGTTCAATAGCCTCCTGTTCTGGCATCTCCGTCAAGCTACCATCAAATTTCCAGATGCGATCCATCGACGCATATGAAATGTCAAAGGCTCCACCAGTTAGCGCTGAGACCTTCATTGCACGCTCGATCAACAAGAATAGTTCCTCGCTTACAATGACCGATTCTATACCAGCCATATCGTTGACCCGGCTTGTCTCCGAATCAGGATTCCAGGAAGAAATCAGATTTTCGATCCGGTCAATTTCGGTATAAGCCTTCTCGATACTTGCAACCGCAAAAACAGAATCTGCAGCAACTACTGTTATCGCAAAGGCTGATCCCATCTTAATGGCGTCCACCGTATAAGACTTTTCCTCAAACACTTCCTCTACCACCACATTAGAGCCACATCCAAAGGCTAAAAGCAGGAGGGCCAATATGATATATTGATTATAAGTCATTTGAAAAAAGTATAAAATTGAAAAGGTTCGTAAAAAAATATCCCTCAAACAGACTGCCAATTGCAGATTGCAGATTGCAGATTGCAGATTGCCAACTAAACAATCCACCACCGCACTCCAAACTTAAACCCAAGACTATAGATCTGGTTAAGTTCACCAGGGTAGAGTTGTTCCTTTGGATAGATAACGTAGCTGGTATAATGCGGATGCAGGAAATAGGAAAATCGCTTTCTGTGAAATTCATTGATAAAGCCTGCTGACCAGGCAAACCGAAATCCGAAATTTTCTTTTTCGGGATGAGTAGAATTGTGATTAAAATAACCAAAGCTGACCATTGGCACCAGGCTGAAATTTGGATATCGCACAAGGTCATACCCCAGGTCAACAAAAATGGTAGGCAGTTTGACGGCGTTGGCATCTGTCACCTGGTAGCGTTCTGAATTAAACCTGGTTTGCTGTGATCTAATCAACTGATCTTCGATAAGCATGCGGTAAGTGAATCGAATCCCTGTTCTGATTCGGTTAATCCGATAATTGAGCCCCACTTCATAAGCAACAAGAAAAGACAAGAAGCTGCGGTCAAATCCACGGAATACGCCATCTTCATCTTGTCCTCTATTATAGATCCATCGACCAGCTTCTGGGCTGATGGAAACATCAATAGAAAAAGATTTGGAATGTATCTGGGCGTTGATATCCTGATGAAAAAAACATACCAGAAGACACAAAACAAGGCAGTATTTAATTAGTTGTCCCCGACCCATGACTCAACTAGAGCTATAAATTCATTGACTTGGAAAGATTCGACTGAAGAAGCACTCATAACTTCCTCATGAGAATTTAGGAGCAATACATATGGAAAAATCCCCTGAGGATTAAAACGTTCAGCAAGTTTTTCGTTGTGTAGTTGTTGTTCTTTGGAAGGCTGATTTTTTTTTGAACGAGGGAAGTCAACTTCCAATAGCACCAGGTGATTTTCTGCAAATTGATAAAAGTCACTAGATTCCAGCACTTGTTCTTTCAATTTCATACATGGCCTGCACCAATCTGAGCCAGAGAACACCATCAGTACCGGATGGCCACTCTCTTCAGACATTGTCATAGCCGATTGGAAATCTTGTTGCCAAACAGCTGAAGTCGGCCCGGAATGGAACCCGCTCAACAGGCAAATTCCGGTAATGGCAAAAAGCAACCACAATTTTTTAAGACTTAGACTCATGTATCATTTTAACATTGATCTGCATTCAAAAAGCAGGCCATAATTATTTTGCAAAGTTATGCGATTTCCATCCTTTCTGCAATAAGAAAACAGCATCTTAATTTTTTGTGGTCCAACCACCTTGAGGGTCTATTTCTTTGGGAACATGGTTAAACAGTTGTAAATCTGACGATTAAAATGCTCCTTATTTTTTTAACAATCGACCTGGAAAAATAATTGAAAAATAAATTGACTTTTATTTAGACTAATTCTTGATAGATGTTACATTTGCGGTACCGTATTTAGAAATAGATTAAATTAAATAAACACTGACTTCACATGAACAAGTTCTTTTTTTTAGCCCTCGTGGCAGCCGCAGTTTTGGTGGCAACCGGATGTAAAGAAGAAGTAGTTGAACCTCCTGTAACTACTACCTTTTTAGATAGCAATGTAGATGCGCTAGAAAATGTCGACCTCGGAGGATTCACCATCCCAACATCCTATGATATTGCCGGATCTTTTGCACCTGGCGCCTACAATGGTCAGATCAGAAGAATTGCTCAGCTTCAAGAGATTGTTGATTCTTCAAGAAACGAGCCTATTTTCTGGGATTTGAAAGAAGCTTTAGTCAATGAGAACCGCGACATGTTTCAAAGTGCTGCTGCTCAAGGAAATTCAGACATCAGATCTAAGATCGATGAGCTTAATTTCGACAATGGTAACACCTCAGTTGCTGATGATTTTGGTGATCTTGCCGACCTGCTCAGAACTTCAAGCCAGGCTAACTACACAGTAACAGCTAGTAATGGCGTTGCAGGTATGATCACGACTGGAAGTAAGAAGAGACATGTAAGTGCAAATGGTCTCGAGTATGCTCAGATCCTTGAAAAAGGACTTTATGGACCATTATTGTACAACCAAATGGTAGATGACTACCTTCGTCCTTCTCAGGCTGGTGCTGACAACCCAGAAGGTAATAACGAATCTGCTCAGGGTGCAAGTTACGCTACTGAAGGTACTGACAGACAACACCGCTGGGATGAGGTCTTCGGTTACCTAGGTGCTAATGCTGACACATATCCAAATGCTGCTAACACTTCAAACGGTGATGGTTCATTTATTGCTAACTACACATTTGACTTCAGTGACGAGACAGAAGCAGCTTATGGCGTAAATCTTGCTGAAAAACTCATGGATGCATTTATCTTTGGGCGTGCAGTACTTAAGGCAGGTGAAGGATTCGGACCTGGCGATGAAACTCAGAATGAAACTTATTACGAAGCAGCCAGACAAGATGTAAAACTGTATACTGAAGCAGGACTAGCAGCTGCAGCATTTCACTATTTGAACTCTGCGATTGCTGATGTCACTGACGAAGACAAGCTACACCACCTTTCAGAAGCTCTGGCATTCATTTATGCATTATCATGGAATTCTGAAGGCAGACTAACTGCTGCTGAAGCAAATAGCGTGCTACAGGCACTAGGTTGGTCAAGCACTGATTCTTCACTTAATGGTATTTATGATATCAATCTTTGGGAAGTGACTGACGCTCAGATGCAACAAGCAAAAGATATCCTGAACGAGTCTTTCCCAGGATTTAGTGATGTTCCATTTTAATCAATTAAAGCAGTAACAAATGAAAACGATCATTCAATTTAGAAATTGGCCCCTATTTGTTTTTTCACTGTTGTTCCTTGCTGTAGTGGCAATAACCATTTCAGCATGTGAAACAGAACCAGGTGAAGGGCCTACTGAAGAGGATTTCACCAATCTCTTGACCAATCAGGTAGATGAAGTGATCATTCCAACGATGGAAGATTACCAAAACAAAATGAATGATCTTGTTGATGCGTTTAATGATTTTAACACGACAACTGATGCCAACAATCTTACAGGGTTAAGGACTGCTTATCACCAGGCATACACCTCTTACCAGGCTGCTGCAGTGCATAATTATTTTGCCACAGCAAATCAGGCACTGGTAACAACATCCAATCTTTATCCTGTTGATTTAGCTTTGTTGGAAAACCTGATCGATACAGAATCCTATAACTTCAGCACCACTGCCCAGGAGCGTGCCAATGGCTTCCCAGCTATTGACTATATGCTTTACGGGCCAGCAGATGTTTTGGATTATTTCAATGACGACCCAAAGACATTGGCTTTTTTGAGTGCTCTCATCAATAGTATGAAAGCCAAAGCTGCCGTGCTGGCAACTCAGTGGGATGGAAGTCTTAGAGGTAATTTCATTGAAAACGGGGGTACTGCTTTAGGAAGTTCGCTCAGTGTGCAGCTTAACGAAAGTCTCGTTTACTATGAAGATCACGTCAGGGAAAACAAAGTAGGCATTCCAATTGGTCGACTTGGACCTCTCGATTCTCCAATAACGCCGGATCCAACTAAAATTGAAGGGTATTACCAGTCACAAGTTGACGGAAATGAAGACTTCACCCTTTCATTAGTTGAAGAAGCAATAAAGGAGATGGAAGACATCTACCTCGGCACCACTTCCACTGGAACAGATGGGCAGGGGTACGATGATTTGTTAAACGTTCGTGGACAATCTTCTGTTGATTCAGATATCAAAGCTCAGTTTACTGCCATTTATAACGAGATAAGCAATCGGTCTTCGATCTCAGGAGATGATGGTTTATATCTGGCCGTCCAGGCGCTTGTAACATTATTCAAATCGGATCTTTTCCCGGTACTGAATGTACAAGATGCAGACGGACTTAATGATGGCGACTAAACTGGATCCTTTATTGAAATAACTACTTGAACAGAAAAGGCACTAATTTTAGGTGCCTTTTCTGTTTTTATGTATGATGCAACAAGTAATTCGCAAATTTGACAATTTCCTTTTCCGAAAGGTTGCTATCGCTCCGTTGGTAGTATTCAGGTTGGTCTTTGGCGCCCTTCTGATCTACAGCACTTTCAGAACATGGGAAAAGGGTTGGATTGCCGAACTCTACATTGAACCTTCTTATCATTTCAATTTTATTTCGTGGATTGAGCCCCTGGAAGGAAATGGCATGTACATGGTCTATTTGCTTTTGGGCATCAGTGCTTTAGGCATTTTTCTGGGCCTGTTTTACAGGATAAGTACCATTCTTTTTTTACTACTATTCTCTTATTGCGAATTGCTGGATAAAACCTATTACCTCAATCACTATTACCTGGTGAGCTTGCTGGTATTTTGGTTAATGCTGGTTCCTGCAAATAGGAGGTATGCTTTAGACACATTGATTTTTCCAAAAATCAGGTCAAACACTTGTACCAACTGGCATATCCTCATTTTCAAAGTACAATTATCGATAGTCTACTTTTTTGCGGGGCTGGCCAAAGTTAATGCCGACTGGCTTTTTAAGGCTCAGCCAATGGCTACCTGGTTACCAGGTAAGTATCAACTCCCGATCCTGGGTCAGTGGATGCACCTGAAAGCTACAGCATTCCTGTTCAGCTGGGCAGGTTGCATCTATGATCTTACAATCTGGATTTTTCTTTGGATAAAAAAGACAAGAGGTCTCGCTTACCTGATGGTCATTGTCTTTCATGTATTAACAGGCATTCTGTTTCCTCGGATCGGGATGTTTCCTTACATCATGATGACGTCGACTATCATCTTCTTTTCTGCTGCATGGCATGAAAAAGTATTATCATATTTACCCTTCTCAAAACCTTTTGAGGAATCAGAACCTGTCGCGTCGGCAAAACCAGTTTACAGTTATTTTGTTACATCTTTCATCGCCATCTATTGCGCGGTACAGTTATACCTTCCTTTGCGTTATCTCCAGCATTCGGGTAACTTGTTTTGGCATGAGAAAGGCTATAGACTGAGCTGGAGAGTAATGCTAATGGAAAAAAACGGGTATACATCATTCATTCTAAGAGATACCCAAAAAAATACCCAGAAAGAGGTTGAGCAATGCGATTATCTCACCGCCTTTCAGCAACAGCAACTCAGGTCCCAGCCCGATATGATTATTCAGTTTGCCAGACATATTGGCGATGAGTTTAAAAAAGAAAATGGTTATGCCCCTGAAGTTTATGTAGAAAGCCGACTTTCCCTTAATGGCAGAAGAAGCCAGCCTTTCACAAATGACACTATAGATATTTATGCATTGAAGGACCCAATGAATAGTAACTGGATACTTCCACTCAAGGAAAAATGAAATTAATGCGCTCGATAATATTCGCTTTATGCATGCTCTGCTTTCAGATGGTAGTTGCTCAACAACTGTCAACGCTAAGCGGAATTGTAAAGAATTCACAGGAAACCCCAATTGAAGATGTGGTAGTACAGGTTAAGGAAACGGGTGATGTAATACTGACGGATAACCTCGGATCATTTTCTTTTCAATTACCAGATAACCAAACCTATAATCTCTCCTTTAGCGCCATCAACATTGAACCTGTTGAAAAAATTGTGGTGCTCAATGGTGATGTTGCCATTCGGATAATCGTAATTCAAAATGTACAAAGCCTCTCTGAAATAACCGTTAAAGCTGAAGATGCCTTTGGTATCAGGAAACTGCGTTCCATAGAAGATGGAGGTCTTTATGAGGGCAAGAAATCAGAAGTCATTAACATCGAAAGACTAATTGGCAACAAGGCTACTAACAACGCCCGCCAAGCCTTCAGCAAAATACCAAGCCTCAATATCTGGGAGAGTGATAATGCCGGCCTCCAACTCGATATTGGGGGAAGAGGACTTAGCCCTAAAAGGACATCCAATTTTAATACTAGACAAAACGGTTATGACATTAGTGCTGATGCACTCGGTTACCCGGAAAGCTATTATACCCCGCCCCTTCAGGCTGTCAAACAAATTGAAATAATACGCGGAGCCGGTGCACTCCAATATGGTACGCAGTTTGGCGGATTGGTCAATTTCAAAATGAGAGAAGGCTCACCAGATAAACCAATCAACTTTGAAACTTTTAACACCTATGGCGCCAACCAGTTTTTTGATACCTTCAATAGCTTACATGGCCAAACTAAAAAACTGAACTACTACAGTTACTTCCAGTATAAACGTGGAGATGGATGGCGTCCCAATTCTGATTTCGAGCAATATGGTGGCTTCGCAAGCCTAAAATTCAAAGCCTCTGAAAAGCTGACTCTTGGACTGGATTATACTCATATGTATTATCTAAGCCAACAAGCAGGAGGTCTTACTGACGAGGTCTTTGAAGTAGACCCGCGCAGTTCAAATCGCGAAAGAAACTGGTTCAGAGTCAATTGGAACTTAGCGGCGCTGTCACTCGAATATGACATTTCAGAAAACTTAACATTATACAGCCGAACCTTCGGTCTTTCTGCAAGACGAACCTCACTGGGTCTCCTGGAAACTCCGGACATTGAGGACCCTCTATCGAATCGCGATCTCATTGATGGCAAATTCAAAAACATCGGAAATGAAACCAGGTTAGCCTTTTCCTATAACAGTGTGGAAGATTTAAAAAACACTCTCCTTATCGGAACACGCATCTACCGTGGATTCACCAATTTCAGCCAGGGTTTTGGAACAGCAGGGACCGACGCTGACTTTATCGAAGTGGATACGGCTTTTCTCGATAGAAGAAAATCAGATTTTGACTTTCCAAACCTGAATCTTGGGCTTTTTGCAGAAAAAATAATCCGTATCAATAAAAAGCTCAGCCTTATCCCGGGTATACGATATGAATTTATCGACACCAAATCCGAAGGTCTTTTCACCAACAATATACGGATCAACAGTTTTGGAGATTTCAATGAAGTAATCCGTCGTGACACTTCTGAAAATCAGCGCCATATTTTCCTTTATGGCCTCGGCCTTTCCCATAAATTTAATTCAAAATATGAGCTTTATGCTAATGCCACGGCCAACTACAGGGCCATAAATTTCACCGATGTACAAATTCAAACTAATATCCAGGTTGTAGACTCGTTGATCAAAGATGAAAGTGGCTATAGCTTTGATATCGGCATCAGAAAAAGAGACTTTACGCCTTTTTACCTTGAAGGTGGCTTTTTCTTCATTCTGTATGATGACCGAATTGGTGAAGTTATCGATGATGGACTGCGGGTTCGAACCAATATAGGCGCTGCAACAATTTTTGGTGTAGAATTGTATTTCGAACTAGATATTTTAAGCGCCCTAAAAAAATCAAGTGAGCATAAACTAAGTGCCTATGTAAATGGCTCTGTTAATCGAGGCGTCTATACGAAAATTAACGAACGGGCTTTAGTTGGGGTAAGAACAGGCAACAAAGTGGAAGAACTTCCAGATTACAATATCAAAACAGGAATAGCTTATGGCTACAAAGGGTTTGCCTCTTCTTTACAAGCTACTTTTTTGGGAAAACAATTCTCAGATGCTGCCAATACCGAAAACGCATTCAAAGGGGTATTCGGTACAATACCAGCTTACACCGTCGTTGACTTTTCCGCGAAATACGACTTTTCCAAAAAAATTACATTATCAACCAACGTCAATAATCTTTTAAACCAATCATATTTCACAAGACGGGCAACCGCTTATCCGGGCCCTGGTATTATTCCTGCCCTTGGTCGTACCTGGAATTTTACACTAGGGATTAAATTGTAAATCCCTAAGCCTTTCACAAATTTTGTCCTATTTTTCAGCCAGATGGAAAAACGATTTCCACTGATCTTCATTCTTGCTCAACACTAAGTTTAATGACCAAAAATCTACAGGTACTGGGAGGAGGGCCAGCCGGACTGGCAATTGCTTATTTCGCCAAACAAAAGGCATTAGATCTGACACTCTTCGAAGCGGAAAGAGAAGCAGGTGGTAATTGCCGTACAATTACTGAACTCATCAATGGCGACTATTTCAGGTATGACACGGGTGCCCACAGGCTGCACGATAAAGACGAGGCTTCAACTGACCTGGTCAAATCATTATTAGGTGATGACCTGCTCAGTGTAGAAGCACCTAGTCAGATCATTTACAAAACCAAGAAAATCGATTTCCCCCTATCCCCTTTCGACCTGCTCAACAAACTCGGACCAGTTACTTTCATGAAAGCTGCTTCCGAGATTCTGGCTCAAAGAGCCAAAACCGGGAAGGTTAACCAGTCTGCCAATTTCGAAGAAAAAGTGTACCGCGATTATGGCAGAATCCTCGCCGATGCATTTTTGACCAATTATTCAGAAAAACTATGGGGCAAACCCTGTGACCAATTGTCAACTACAATATCCGGTGGCCGATTAAAGGGGTTGAACCTGAAGACTTTTATAATTGAACAATTCCAGGGAAAAAAAGCCAAAACCAAACATCTTGATGGTTCATTTTATTACCCAAGACTCGGCTATGGCATGATCGTTTCTGCATTGGCGGAAGCCCTCTCAAAAGAGGAACTCAAAACATCATCACCAGTTACTCGCTTGGAACATGAAGGTGACTTAATTACAAAAATCCATACTACAGGCGGCCGCTCAATGAATGCCGGGCAAATCGCCTCTACCCTGCCGCTCAATCTCATGTTAAGGCTCCTGCATCCGAAACCACCTTCAGAGATTGCAGATATAGCAAATAGTATGGCATTCCGCGATGTCTTTCTGGTCATCCTGATATTAGACAAACAGCGGATTAACACCAATGCCACTCAATATTTCCCCGAGTCAAAATACGCCTTTACCAGGATTTATGAACCCAAGAACCGATCCATGGAAATGGCACCAAAAGACAAAACCAGCCTGGTGATTGAAGTACCAATGGTCGCTGGCAGCAATCTTCCAGGAAAACAGTTTATCGACCAGCAGGTCATCAAACCACTGGTTAAATTAAAAATGTTTAAAACCGATCAGGTCATAACCACCCGTACTCACCTCTTAAAGCATGCATATCCGGTGCTGGAAGTTGGAGTCGAGGAAAAAGTAGAACACTTAACCAATTATCTTTCAGGCTTTACAAACCTGCACCTTGCGGGAAGGAATGGCCTATTCCGATACAACCACCTGCACGATCAATTGATGATTGGAAGAGCGTTGGTAGATCGGTTGGCCGAAAGGTAATACATCTCTGGCTCAGCAGGGCCTCAAAGAGGTCGCTTCGTAAACTACTACAAATTGGGGAACGCAGCACAATTTACAGCAGACCTCGCTATGACTAAAAAGCTACCTTGACAAAACGGTATTTTAGCATTTGTTTTGGGGATATGGTTTTACTAAAAACAAATCCCAAACAAACTCTTAAATTTACAGCATGTACGATCAAGATCAGCAAAGGAGGCTTTTCAACCTTTCAAAAGACCTTCTGAAGACCGATACAGGCGCTAAAGTTACAGTCGGTGAAGCCAAAGAAGAAGTCAATCAATTACGTGAAACCATCGTATATCACGAATGGAAATATTACGTAAAAAATGATCCGGTTATCAGTGACTTCGAGTATGACCATCTCTATAAAAGACTAGAAGCCCTTGAAGAGCAATATCCTGACCTGATCACACCTGATTCACCAACCCAGAGAGTATCTGCTGACCTGACCTCTGACTTTCCGACAGTGAAACACCTTTCGCCGATGTTGTCACTGGCTAATTCATATAATGAAGACGATCTTAATGATTTTGATACCTCAATCCGCAAACTGACCAGCCTTGACGAAAATGCGGTTATTGAATATGCAGTCGAGCCAAAATTCGATGGCGGAACCATTGTGTTGGTTTACGAAAATGATCTCCTGGTAAGAGGTGCTACGCGTGGCAATGGCGATGAAGGCGAAGAAATTACCAACAATGCCAAAGTCATCCGATCCATCCCGCTTAAAGCGGAATTCTCAAAATATGGCTTATCAAGAGTCGAATTGCGTGGTGAAGTCGTCATCCGTAAAGATGTCTTCAAGAAGATGAATGATCAAAAAGCGGCCGCTGGAGAAACGCTTTATGCGAATCCGAGAAACACTGCAACCGGCGGACTCCGCATCAAGGATCCGAAAGAAGTAGCTCAACGTGGCCTGGAAGCCTTTGTTTTCCAAATGAGTTACGCTGAAGATGCAGACGGCAATAACGGTACCAGGCAGTTTGAGAAGCACAGTGAGATCATTGACATGTTGGGCAATCTTGGCTTCAAAATTCCACAATCTGCAAGAACTGTGGTTTCAGATGTCAAAGGTGTGTTGAAATTTTGTAATAATCGAGAAACCAATCGCGAAGCATACCCCTATGAGATCGACGGTATGGTCGTAAAGGTCAACAGCCTGGTCCTTCAGGAAATTTGCGGAGCTACCAGCCATCACCCACGCTGGGCCATCGCCTTTAAATTTAAAGCCAAGCAGGCCACAACTAAGTTACTTGATGTTGAATACCAGGTTGGTAAGATCGGTTCCATCACCCCCGTCGCCAAACTCGAACCTGTGCAGTTGGCCGGTGTTACTGTGTCTTCAGTTTCGCTGCACAATGAAGACTTTATCACCAGCAAAGATATCAGGCTCGGCGACACGGTGCTCGTTGAGCGGGCAGGTGACGTCATTCCTTACATCGTAAAGCCCATGGACGAATTGCGGGACGGCTCTGAAATCATTATTGACTTTCCTAAAACCTGTCCAATCAATCCTGATTCCAGGCCTTATGGAGTTGAGCTTATCCGAACCGAAGGAGAAGCGGCCTGGCGTTGTCCGGACTGCGTTTGTGGTGCCCAGGACCTGATGCGGATGATCTTTCATATCTCTAAAGATGCTATGAACATTGATGGTTTTGGCGGTGCTTATATCATCCGTTTTCACGAAATGGGATGGCTCCGCAATATGGCCGACATCTATAATCTTGATTACGATCAAATAGCAGAACTTGAGGGATTTGGACAAAAATCAGCGGCCAATCTCAAGAAAAGCATCGACAAAGCAAAAAGCAATCCTATCCGTCGATTGCTGCATAGCCTGAGTATCCATCATTTGGGAAAGCGTGCCTCAGTCCTGATTTCCGAAAGGATTGAACACGTCCTCGACCTGAAAGAATGGACGATTGAAGACTATACCAATATCAAAGACATTGGTCCGGTTGTCGCAGAAAATATGATTGAGTGGTTTGCCAATGAGCGAAACGTGGAGATGTTACGCCAGATGGAAGCTTACGGTGTCAACATGCATCAAACCCAGGAAGATAAACCTGTGGAAGTAGCAGCGGATGCACCATTAGTTGGCAAAACGATCCTTTTCACAGGCGCTCTTCAGCATTTTTCCCGTAAGGAAGCACAAAAACTGGCGACCCTGGCTGGTGCCAAAAACATTAGTGCCGTCAGTTCAAATCTGGATATCCTTGTCGTTGGTGAAAAGGCCGGTTCAAAATTAAGAAAGGCGGAAGCACTTGGAACTGTTCAGATTATGACTGAAGACGAATTTCTCGCCCTGGTCAGCTAATTTTTACCGACATGGATCAACCATGTTACTGATGTTTTTACCGGTTGCTCTCATCGACAGGTAGTACCAGCATTCAAGCGTTCTGCCATCGCCTCTTTCACTATACAAACTCTTGTTTCGTTCATAGATCAAGATATAATCATGGTAAGCTTTATTGGCGTTTGCCTGTGCTTCTTTTAGATCAACCTTGCTCGAATGGTAGCGGATCAACCCCTCATAGGTTTGTGACAGGTCCCAATATTTAAAAGGTAAACTCCGGTACTCATTAATATATCCGATCAGTAAATTATATTCGTCATAATCTAATTCTTCGAATAGATTGGACAGGCCTTTAATCGCGAGTAATTTTTCCTTACGGGAATTGTCCTTTTTGATAATTTCGAAAAACAACTCTTTCAACTGGTTTTCGTCAACACCTAATTTAACTGCGAGATTAGACCTGTTTTTGGAAAACAAACCAAACACATCCAACAGTCTTCCTGTAGGAGTTGAAGTAGCTACAACTTTGGAGCCAAGTACATCACTGAGTGCAGCACCATCAAGATAACCCAGAGAAAAATCGCTATCGAGCATGACATGTACCTGGTCATTATCTTTCTTTTCAAAGCTGCGTTTATAGTCACCAAAATCAGGCGCATTTTCCCCAATTTCAAAAAACTGGTAAATAGAATCTCTGAGATTTAACTTCAAGCCCTGTTCATTAATCTTTCCGGAGTTATTGAAAATATAACCGGCATCCTGGTTATTGAGTTGAGCGACGACTGAGGATGCCAATAAGCCTGTCCTTGGGTTTTCACTACCATCTACATTCAGGTCAATGAAAATGGCGAGAAGACCAACAATTATGGAAAACGCCATAAAAAAATAAACGCTGTTGAGAATAGTCTTCCGGCCAGATCCTTCGCGCTGCTGTTCTCCTCTGATCAGGAAATAACTAAGGATAAGGCATATACCCATTACCCCTAATGCACCATAATCCAGCCACCCGGAAAAAGCGTTAACTAAACTATTTTGAAGAAACATAATTTGGGTTATGGTTAGTTAAAATTGAATTTAAGATCGATAAAACTAATCAGAAAGAAAAATATGTAAAATTTTCTCAAGGAAGCTGATCACTGATTTTTGTCGAGATTTTGGCCTTTTACATCTTAATTCTACCTGATATTTCATTATTGACAGTATCTTTCGGCCGATTTAAGAGAATACCGGGCATTTACTTTCATAGTTAAATGCGAAGGATATTTTGTCGGTATTATCTATATACTCCTCACATTTTTTAAGTTCTCTGAATGAATTCCAACATCCTGGAACTCGATCGCGTGGTCAAAACCTATCAGAAGACAGTTGCGGTCGATGAAGTTTCTTTTAACATTCCGAAAGGCAGCATATTCGGTTTACTGGGTCCTAATGGGGCGGGTAAAACTTCGCTGATCCGGATTATCACTACGATTACCAAGGCAGATAGCGGGCAGGTTCTGCTCGATGGCGAAAGACTAAACAGCAGTCATCCGGCACATATTGGGTACATGCCCGAAGAACGCGGACTCTATAAGAAAATGAAGGTCGGCGAACAGCTCACCTACCTGGCAAGACTCAAGGGCCTGTCAAAGGAAGAAGCCAAAAGTGAAATTGATTTCTGGTTCGATAATTTCCAGATTGAAGATTGGTGGAACAAAAAGGTCGAAGAATTATCGAAAGGGATGCAGCAAAAAATTCAGTTTATATCAACTGTAATTCACAGACCAAAATTGTTAATCCTTGATGAGCCGTTTTCCGGCCTCGACCCGATTAATACCAACCTCATCAAAGATGAGATTTCCAGGCTTCACGAAAAGGGAATCAGCGTAATTTTTTCTACCCACAGGATGGAACAGGTTGAAGAGATATGTGAACGTATCGTTCTCATCAACAAAGGTCTGAATGTACTCGAAGGCGAGGTGAAAGAGATCAAGGAGCAGTTTAAGGACAATCTTTTCAAAATTCAATACGATGGAGAATTCAATCCGGATATCGCAGCCAATTACGAGGTAGTAAGTCATAGTAATGGTGAACTTGTTGTAAAGCTGGCTCCTGGCATTGACAGCAATAATTTGCTCAACAACTTCATTAAAAGTGGCGTCCACGTGCATGCTTTTAACGAGATCCTCCCCACATTAAACGAAATTTTCATTAAACAAGTAGAAGGACAAAGCGATGAATAAACTCTGGCTCATAATCAAACGCGAATATTGGACGAGGGTAAGAAAGAAAACATTCATCCTTGCCACTTTAGGTACACCTTTAGCCATTGCTATTTTCATTATGGTGGTAGGTTGGATTTTTTCAAATAATACTGAAGAACTCCGAATTGCTGTAAAAGACGACACCGGGGTAGTAAAAGTCATTAAAGACAGTCCGAGCGTTAAGTTCAAAGTCATGAACGATGTTGATCTGGAAGACCTCAGAAAAACTTACCAGGACAAAGACTTTGACGGTATCCTCTATATCCCGGAATATGGAGAAAACCTGATGAAAGAAGATTTCAAGGCTACTTATTATTCAGAACAGCAGTTGGGTATCATGACCAAGGAGATGGTCCAAAACCAACTTGAGAGGAAATTTCGAGAACACAAGATTGACCAATCCAATATTGATCGGAAAATGCTTGATGGTCTCGACACTTCTTTCGATATCAAAGAAAAATCAGCTGACCTGGAAAGTAGTGAAGAAGAAAAATCGATCAGTGCCGAACTGGCCACCGTTATGGGTATGTTCATGGGCTTTATCATGTACCTGGTCGTATTCATCTATGGTTCAATGGTTATGCGTTCGGTAATGGAAGAGAAAACCTCAAGGATTGTTGAGGTTATGATTTCATCTGTAAAGCCTTTCCAACTGATGATGGGTAAAATTGTAGGCGTAGGTGGTGTTGGACTGACCCAGGTGCTTATCTGGGCCATCCTGATACCAGTGGTAGTAACTGTTGTGGGATTGTTATTCCCTGTAGACCCATCATCTATGCAGGAAATGAGCGCGGCCGGAGAAGTGGATGTAGAAGAAATGGAGTTCCATATCAACATGCTACTGGAAAAACTGAAAGACATGGACTGGATAATTATTCTGCCGTTGTTTGTCCTGTTCTTTTTAGGTGGTTATTTTTTGTATTCTTCATTATTCGCAGCTGTTGGATCAGCGATGGGAGACGATCTTGGTGAAGGTCAAACGCTTACCATTCCAATTATTATCCCTGTGATTCTTGCACTTTATGTGATGATGGCCGTGGTCCAGAATCCGAATAGCAGCATGGCGACCTGGTCTTCAATGATCCCTTTCTTCTCCCCAATAGTATTACCGGCCAGATTAGCTTTCCAGCCCCCTGCCTGGGAAATTGCGCTATCATTGATTATCTTATTGGCCTCATCGGTTTTCTTTGTCTGGCTTTCCGGAAGAATATATCGGGTAGGCATTCTGATGTACGGGAAAAAAGTCAATTTCAAGGAAATCGGCAAGTGGCTGTTTTATAAAGATTAGTATTGAAGCATGATGACTGCTGAGTCGAAAAGCAACTTCATATTATGAAATTAGGTGTAATTGATTTAGGGACCAATACCTTTCATGTTCTGATTGTTAAAGCTGATGACATTGGTGGCTTCACTGAGTTATATCGCGAACGTCAGTTTGTACAATTGGCCGAAAATGGTATCAAAACGATTGGTCCGGCACCTTTTAAAAGAGGTGTGGACACGTTGACAAGATTCAGCTCCATACTCAAACAAAATGGCGTTCAAAAAGTAAAGGCTTTCGGAACAGCTGCGCTCAGAACGGCATCAAACGGCACAGAATTCATAAAAGAAGTAAAAGCCAAAACCGGGATTGAGATTGAGCGGATCAGCGGTGGTGAAGAAGCCAGGTTGATCAGCAAAGGCGTCAGAATGGCCGTTCCGATCAAGGAAAATCCTGTTTTGATCATGGATATCGGCGGCGGATCAGTCGAATTTATCATTGTCAACCAGGCGGAAGTCTTTTGGGCACAAAGTTTTCCGATCGGTGTTGCTGTATTGTACAATAACTTCCATAAATCTGAACCTTTGTCGGTTCAAGACCGTCAAGCATTGGAAGGTCATCTTTTCCAAACCCTTAAGCCTCTAAAAACGGCTCTCGACAAAATACCCGTAAAAATACTCACAGGAGCATCGGGCACCTTCGACGTATTGGACGATATGTTAGCTGAAAAACGAGAGTCTCCTATCTGGTCAATCGTCGATGCCGCCAAATTTTATCCTGTCTACGAAAAGCTCCTTCATGCTAATCTAGAAACACGGCTTAACACTCCCGGTGTACCGGAAAAACGGGCGAAGCTTATCGTAGTTGCATTGGTCCTCATCAAATTTATTCTCGACATTACAGAGATTGACACCATTTGGGTATCGAAATACGCGATGAAAGAGGGGATTTTGGTGGAGATGTTGGTTGATGGTTGATGGTTGATGGTTGATGGTTGATGGTTGATGGTTGATGGTTGATGGTTGATGGTTGATGGTTGATGGTTAGGAAAAAGTAATAAAGTTTTCAATCATCAATTTTAAATCTAGGGAGATACAAGTACAAAGAAAAAGGCGAACAACGTTTTGAGATCGTTATTCGCCTTTAACTATCAAACCACTTTTAAATTTTACATTTTGCGGTTTTATATTTTGCGGGTTCTGTTTTACTTAACTCCTAGTCCGCATTACTTTCAACAACTACACTTTCCGTTTCTTCCATCTTCTCAATATCGCGTTCCTCAAATTCTCCATCTTTATTGATGGTCCAAAATTCAGCGGAAATAGTTTTATATCCTACAATTTCATTGTCTTTATAACCAAATTGATCGACATCTTTAGCCCAGATAGACTCCTTTTCAGCAATTTCCAGGTTGAAGCTTTGGTCAATATGAGTTGCAAGACCACCATCTCTACCGTAAGAATATGATATAGTCATTTCATCAAGCAATTTTCCTGAACGGCTGAACACGGCCAAAACTTTTGAGCCAGAGTAAAAGCTAAACGGGTGCTTCCTGGTATAAACCAACAGATGGAAGTCATCTGTACTGGCTAACAAGGCTTCAGCATAAATATCATCTGGTCCCATTCTGCTGAATTTACGATGCTCAAGGGCAGGTAAAATACTCTCAAACTCGTCGGTGAGCAAAAGCGTTTCATCCATTTGAGGGGGTTCGATTAGTTCATCTTCATTAAAATTAATGACCTCCAGTTCTGTGGTGTATGGTAAGCTTTCCATTGGAAACTTCTCAAGGAATCTTTCAAATGTTCGCTTATTATCTTCGACTGTTTCAACGGGTAAATTTATCTGTTGATTTGGGAAAGTAACCAACATGGCCAATGAACTGGCAAGAACGAATTGAATAAGACCGAAATTTTTCATTGTCGTAGTTTTAGGGGTTATAAAATTCTTAAACGGTCAGGGGTTGATAATTATTGGTTATAGAACTGTTAATGCATAAAAGATGCCAACCAGTGAGATTTTGGTGGGAAACCTTGAAAAAAAGTTATTCAAGCTCCTGCAGAACGCCCTAAAAACCTTTGTTTTGTTGTCTATATTGGAATTAAATCATAGCTTTGCACACCGAAAAACGAGGCTTTATTTTTTAGTAGGAAAAGCCTGATTTTCAAGTAAAAAATCAAGTTTCAGAACTTGTAGAAAATAATCCAATAACACACAATCAATTCTAATGGGACAAACAATCTCTTTTTTGATTCCGATTTTCGGCCTTTTGGCCCTGCTTTACACTTTCCTAAGGTCAAACTGGGTCGCTAAGCAGGAGATCGGTACTGATCGCATGGGCGTAATTGCTGACAATATCGCAGATGGCGCCATGGCGTTCCTAAAAGCAGAATACAAAGTGCTTTTCTTTTTTGTACTTCTTGTTGCTATCCTTCTTGGTGTAAGTGGCAGCATGAATGAGGATTCTTCTCCGCTTATCGCATTGTCTTTCATCCTTGGAGCGCTTTGCTCAGGTCTTGCTGGCCTTATCGGTATGAAAGTAGCCACCAAGGCGAATGTCAGAACCACCAATGCTGCTCGCGAGGGGCTTGGCAAAGGTCTTGAAATTGCATTTGCGGGAGGTTCAGTAATGGGTCTTGGTGTAGTCGGACTTGGCGTTCTTGGCCTTGGCGGACTCTTCTTGCTTTACGATAATGCAACCGCGTGGGACATCAACAAAATAATCACTGTAGTTACCGGGTTCTCATTTGGTGCTTCTTCAATTGCGCTTTTCGCCCGTGTGGGTGGTGGAATTTACACCAAAGCTGCTGACGTTGGCGCTGACCTTGTAGGTAAAGTTGAAGCTGGTATTCCTGAGGATCACCCGCTTAACCCTGCGACAATTGCTGATAACGTTGGAGACAACGTAGGTGATGTAGCTGGTATGGGGGCTGACCTTTTCGAATCATATGTAGGTTCTATCATCGGTACTATGGTACTTGGTGCTGCTTTCATCGGTATTTCCGGATACGAGGTGAGCAATGAGTTCGGAGGACTTAATGCAGTGCTTCTGCCGTTGGTGCTTGCCGGTGTAGGCATTGTTACTTCCATCCTTGGAACTTTCTTTGTTCGCGTAGGCGAAGGTGGAAACCCGCAGTCAGCGCTTAACCGCGGTGAATTTATCGCTTCAGGTATTATGATCGCTGCCACATTCGGTATTGTTACATGGATGCTTCCTGACACATGGACTTATGGTGAGCAAACTTACACCAGTATGGGTGTATTTGCTGCTGTGATTTTTGGTCTGGTTTCAGGACTTCTAATCGGGTTGATCACTGAGTTTTACACAGGTACAGGTACTAAGCCAGTTTTAGGTATTGTATCACAATCCCGTACCGGTTCAGCAACCAATATCATTGCTGGTTTGGGTGTAGGTATGCAATCAACCGCAATTCCAATTATTATTATTGCTGCAGCAATTATTGGTGCACATTACTTTGCTGGTCTTTACGGTATTGCTATTGCAGCTGTTGGAATGCTCTCAAATACAGGTATTCAGTTGGCAGTAGATGCATACGGCCCTATTTCTGATAACGCAGGTGGTATCGCTGAGATGGCTGAACTACCTAAAGAAGTTCGTCAACGTACTGACAAACTGGATGCTGTTGGTAACACGACGGCTGCGATTGGAAAAGGATTCGCTATCGGTTCTGCTGCACTTACAGCGCTTGCTTTGTTTGCAGCGTTTATGACTACTGCGGGTATTACTGAAATCAACATTGCAAATCCTGTGGTAATGGCAGGCCTTTTCCTTGGTGGTATGCTTCCATTTTTGTTCTCTTCACTCGCAATGGGTGCTGTAGGACGTGCTGCGATGGATATGATCAAAGAGGTACGTCGTCAGTTTGCTGATATTCCTGAGCTTAGAGCTGCTCTTGATGTCATGAATAAAAATGAAGGTAAAGAATTCGAAGAGTGGAGCCAGGAAGATCAGGTGACTTTCTCAGCAGCAGATGGAAAAGCAGAATACAGCAAATGTGTTGAGATCTCTACACAAGCTTCTATCCGTGAAATGGTTTTACCAGGTCTTGTTGCAGTTGTAACACCAGTAATGGTTGGTTTCATCGGAGGTGCTGAAATGCTTGGTGGTCTGCTCGCTGGCGTAACAGTCTGTGGTGTATTGATGGCCATCTTCCAGTCAAATGCTGGTGGTGCCTGGGATAATGCCAAGAAAATGATTGAAGAAGGCGTTGACATAGAAGGGGAGGTGTTCACCAAAGGTTCAGAGCCACATAAAGCGGCCGTCGTAGGTGATACAGTTGGTGATCCTTTCAAAGACACTTCAGGACCTTCATTGAATATCTTGTTGAAGTTGATGTCTGTTGTAGCGCTCGTTATCGCCCCAATGCTTGTATAGTACTTCGAGTTGAAGAAAAAATAGCCTGACCTCAAAGCCATAATTGCAATGGATAAGGTCATTAAAGATCCGCGGATCAGATCAAATTACGGCAAAGTTTCCAGATTATGCCTCAGGGCATTTCCCCGAAAATTTGTATATTTTGATTTGATTCGCGGTTTTATTTCGGCGAACCATAATCCCAATGCAACCTGTCAGGCATTTGTCTGGCAGGTTTTTTTATTGCCTTACGGAAATGTCATCCAGGCGACCTCCAAACATCCTTTGGCCTTATTGTGTTAATGTATGTGATGATGATACCAATTTTTAACAGCAAAATATAAAACCGCAATTTTTTATATGCCAAAGAGATGAAAAGTGTACTTTTCATTTTGCGGTTTTACATTTATTATTTTACATTCAGAAAAAACAAGAAAATGGCTCCTGGCTTTATCAGTAAGTCCTCAATCTCGATAGTAATCCTGGCGATATTATTCGCGGCAGGCTGGTATATTTACAAATTGCCCAAATTCGATGATGGGGAAATGGCACCCGATTTTGTTTCCTACACACCAGATGGTGATTCCTTAAGATTATCAGACTTTAACGGGAAACTGGTACTCCTCGATTTCTGGGGCAGTTGGTGTCCGCCTTGCAGAGTCGAAAGTCCGTCATTGGTCCGACTTTATGATAAGTATCGTGGCAAAACCTTTAAAAATGCTTCTAGCTTCGAGATCCTAAGTGTCGGCATTGAAACCAGTAAAGCCGCCTGGACTAAAGCAATTAATGCAGACAACCTGCATTGGCCGCATCACGTCTCATCGATAAAAAGACTTAGAGATCCTGTAGCCAAGTTATATGGTGTAAAGGAAATTCCTACAAAGTACCTGGTCAATGAAAAAGGCATGATCGTAGCGGCAAATCCTACCTTCGAGGAAATTGACCAATGGCTTGCTGACAGGGTGAAATAGCCCGCTCACTTTTTGGCAGAAAAATCACTGGAAATAGACAGGTTATCAGGCAGATATGTTATATTCTGCCATTATGTCGTATTGTCAGCTTTGGCAAAAACTTTGCTATGTAGTTGATGAAATATTTTGAATTAACAGATTAATTTTTTTTTCAAAAAAATATTATCGAATGAGCAAGAAGGATATTCTTGACAAGGATACCGAAAAGGATGCCGAAGACAATCAGTCCAATGACAAAAAAGCAGGCACCAAAAAAGAAAAAAAACCACGCCGTGGCAGTGCTGCAGCAAAGGTCAATAGACTGGAATCAGAAGTGACTGAATTAAAGTCAGAAATTGAAGAACTAAAAGGCAAGTATCTCAGGCAGGCCGCTGATTTTGATAATTTTAGAAAGCGAACAGCTAAAGAGCGCATTGACCTTATAAAAACTGCTGCTCAGGACACCCTCTCCAATTTACTACCGGTTATCGATGATTTTGATCGGGCTGTCAAAGCCGGGGATTCAGATGATAGTACTGAAAAAGTATCTGACGGTGTGAAACTGGTTTACAACAGGCTAAAAAACACGCTCGAGCAAATCGGACTCAAGGAAATGGAGACCAATGGCGAAATATTCGACCCGGAACTGCATGATGCAATCACAGAAATTCCCGCCCCAAGCGATGATTTGAAAGGTAAGATTGTCGATACTATCGAAAAAGGATATTACCTGGGCGATAAAATAATCCGATACGCCAGAGTGGTGGTTGGTAAATAAAGATTATGGCAAAAAGAGATTATTACGAGGTACTTGGCGTATCCAAAGGTGCTCCCAAGGATGAAATCAAAAAGAAATATCGCAAAATCGCGATGAAGTTTCATCCTGACGTAAATCCTGATAATAAGGAAGCCGAAGAAAAATTTAAGGAAGCTGCTGAGGCCTATGAAATATTGAGCAACGACGAAAAGCGCCAGCGTTATGACCAATTTGGTCATGCTGGTGTCGGCGGTGCCGCTGGAAATGGTTTTGGTGGTGCGGGGATGTCAGTTGAAGATATTTTCTCCCAATTCGGTGACATCTTCGGTGATAGCCCTTTCGGTTCAATGTTTGGAAACCGTGGCTCTTCAGGTCGAAGAAGAGGTCGCGGACAACGCGGTAGTAATCTCAGGATCAGGGTAAAATTATCTTTATCTGAAATCCATGATGGCGTTACGAAAAAGATCAAAGTTAAAAAGTATGTTAGCTGTGACACTTGCTCAGGTAGTGGCGCTAAAGACTCTAACTCCATAAAATCCTGTACAACATGCCATGGTTCAGGGTATATCCGTAAGGTGTCCAACACCTTCCTGGGGCAAATGCAAACAACTGCTCCCTGCCCTACCTGTAACGGAACAGGTCAGGTCATCACTGCAAACTGTGGTAACTGCAAAGGAGATGGTAGGATATATGGTGAAAAGACATTAAGCATCGATATTCCTGCTGGTGTTGGTGAAGGTATGCAACTGTCAATGAGTGGTAATGGCAATGCCGGTTTGCGCGGAGGCCCTTCTGGTGACCTGCTGATCAACATCGAGGAGTTACCGCATGAACACCTCAAACGTGATGGTCATAATATCATCCACGAACTGTATGTCAATTTTGCTGACGCCGCACTTGGTACCTCATCGGAAGTACCAACGATCAAAGGCAAAGTAAAGATTAAATTACCACCAGGCACTCAGGCTGGTAAGATATTCAGGCTTAAAGGCAAAGGACTTCCCTCCGTTCAGGGCTATGGAAAAGGTGACCAACTTATCCATGTGAATATCTGGACACCAAGGAACCTTTCCGCTGAAGAAAGGAAAATCCTTGAAAAGCTTAAAGGCTCTGAAAATTTCAAGCCTAATCCGACTAAGGCAGAGAAAGGATTTTTCGAAAAAATGAAAGACTACTTCGGGTAAAACAAGATTTAGGAAATTTTTCCGTTATTTATCCGATATGAGTCGTATTCTACTTTTTGCCATTTCCGTCCTGATCTTTTCAGGCTGTTTCGAATCTTATTATTTCAAGGATGAAGTGGTTTTCTTCAATGATGCCTGGCAACAGGCTGATTTGGCAGAATTTGAGGTTGCGATGACTGATACCAGTCGTTTGTATAACCTTTTTGTCGATCTTGAACACAGCACTGATTATCCATACGAGAATGTGTACGTTTTTATCAGAACGCAAACACCTGCAGGTGCAGCACTTCAAAAGCGGATAAATATTGATATGGCGGATAAAGCGGGCAAGTGGCATGGCAAATGCAGCAGCAAATCCTGTAAACTCCGTATAAAGCTACAAAGCAATGCCTATTTCGATACACCAGGCAATTATTCCTTTGCATTCGAGCAATACATGCGTATTGACCCCTTGGCAGGCATCAACAAACTTACCTTTTTAGTGGAGGATACAGGCCTGACCCGCTAAATGTCTACATTGGCATATAGCGCATTCGCCTCAATGAATTGACGCCTTGGCGGAACCTCGTCTCCCATGAGCATTGAGAAAACGCGGTCGGCTTCGACGACATCATCAATAGTAACGATTCTTAGTGTTCGCGTCTCAGGATTCATGGTTGTTTCCCAAAGTTGCTCGGCGTTCATCTCACCAAGACCTTTGTAGCGTTGCACGCCTACTGAACTCTCATTTCCTGAACCGGCCAATTCCTTAACAGCTTCTTTGCGTTCCTCCTCGTTCCAGCAGTACCTGCTTTGTTTACCTTTTTTCACAAGGTATAGTGGAGGAGCAGCAATGTAGATGTTTCCATTTTCTACAAGCGGTTTCATATACCTGAAGAAGAAAGTAAGGATCAATGTTACGATATGGCTTCCATCGACATCCGCATCACACATGATGATAATCTTGTGGTACCGTAGCTTTTCAATATTCAGGAAACGATCGCCATCATTATCTTCGATACGGACACCAAGAGCGGTAAAGATATTCTTGATCTCTTCGTTTTCGTAGATCTTGTGTTCGAGCGCTTTTTCGACATTAAGAATCTTACCGCGTAATGGCAAGATGGCCTGGTAATTACGATCACGGCCTTGTTTGGCGGTTCCACCCGCAGAGTCACCCTCAACGAGGAATATCTCAGAAAGAGCAGGATCCTTAGAAGAACAATCCGACAATTTACCTGGCAGGCCAGATCCGGTCAGAACGTTTTTGCGTTGTACCAGTTCGCGTGCTTTGCGGGCGGCATGGCGCGCTGTTGCTGCCAGGATTACTTTATCAATGATCTTTTTCGACTGCTTTGGATTCTCTTCAAGATAGTGTGTCAGCACATTTCCAACACAGCTGGAAACAATACTAGTCACTTCAGAATTACCCAATTCTCCTTTAGTCTGGCCTTTGAATTGTGGCTCAGGCACCTTAACGGAAACAACTGCGGTGAGGCCTTCCCGGAAATCTTCCCCGGAAATGGCAAACTTCAGTTTGTTGAAAAATCCATTTTCTTCACCGTATTTTTTAAAAATACGAGTCACAGCGCGACGAAAACCGTTGACATGGGTTCCTCCCTCACGCGTATTAATATTGTTTACGTATGAGAACAAATGCTCCGAATAGGAGGTATTATACTGCATGGCTACTTCTACCTGAACGTTATCCTGCTCACCCGTCACATAAATCGGTGTTTCGATAAGTTTGGTGCGTGATTCGTCAAGGTATTGTACAAATTCAGTGAGTCCGCCTTCTGATAAGAACTCTTCCATTACATAAGATCCATCCTCGTTCTTTTCACGCTCATCGGTAAGGGTGAGTTTCAATCCTTTGTTAAGGAATGCCAACTCGCGAATACGATTGGCAAGAGTCTGGTAACTGAAATCCAGAGTTTCAAAAATCTCCTCATCTGGAAAGAAGGTAACATAAGTACCGGTTACTGAAGACTTCCCGATGACGGCAACATCAGCCTGAGGCTTACCACGCTTGTATTCCTGGGTGTAAATCTGGCCATCGCGGTGCACTTCAGCAATGAGATGGCTTGACAGGGCATTTACACAGGATACCCCTACCCCGTGCAATCCACCAGAAACTTTATAGGTGTTTTTATCAAACTTACCCCCAGCGTGCAGGACGGTCATAACGACTTCAAGTGCGGACTTTTTCAGCTTGGCATGCATACCAACAGGAATACCACGACCATTGTCTTTTACCGTAAGAGAAAGGTCTTTATGAATAATCACATGTATCTCTGAACAGAAACCTGCAAGGTGTTCATCGATCGAATTATCAATGACCTCATAAACGAGATGATGTAGCCCTTTTGTATCGGTACTACCGATGTACATACCTGGGCGTTTGCGTACAGCTTCAAGGCCTTCGAGAGCCTGGATATTTTCTGCACTATAATCTCCGTTTTGGGGGTTGTTATTTAGGTTGTTTTCCTCATTTTCCATAACAACAAATATACAAAAATTAATCCGGGTTTTGCCCTTATTAAGCAGTGTTTACCAATATCAAAATCAGGCAATTGTGCATGAATTAGAGTGTATATATCCACTACTTTTCAGAAATCAATAAACAATTGATCTTCAAGTCATTAAACTGTCATTACAGCCGAGTCTCAAAATGGCCTGCCTCATGTTATTTTGACATTATCTAAATAAACAATTACATTTGCGTAAACCATTTTTAGACTAATCAAAAAAATGCATTTGACACGCCTTATCTTTTTACTAGTTTTTACGTTCTCTACTGTCTTAATCGGCATAGCCCAAACCACAGTTAGCGGAACAGTTTATGCCGGAGAAGAACCTGCCGGTTTTGTAAATGTTGTTCTCAAAGGCACTACCTTCGGTAGCCTGACCACAGACGATGGTAAATTTATGTTTTCCGGTGTACCGGAAGGTGATTATACGCTTTTAATCAACGGACTTGGGTTTGACCTTTTCAGCAAAGAAATATCTGTTTCTGATAGCACCCCGTTCGTTATTGATCCTGTTTTAACTGAAAATGGGGTTAACCTTGAGCAAGTGGTCGTTTCGGGAACATTAAAGGAGACTTTCCTGTCAGATTCCCCAGTAAAAGTAGAGGTGTTAACTTTCAAATTCCTGGAAAAGAATAAAACCACCAATTTACTGGATGCCATGTTTTCGGTTAACGGTATACAAAAACAAGTGGATTGTGGCGTATGCTATACCAGTAACCTGCGCATCAATGGTCTTGAAGGTCCTTATACCATGGTTTTGATTGATGGCAGTCCCATTTTCAGCAACCTGGCTTCTGTTTATGGATTGAGTGGGATTCCAACGGCTTCCATTGAACGCATTGAAATAATAAAAGGCCCTAACTCAACCCTTTACGGGTCTGAAGCAGTGGCAGGTGTAATTAATGTTATTACAAAAAAAGCTGATCGTCAACCCATTGTATACGCTGATTTTCTTGGGACGCACAATGGAGAGTTAAACCTCGATTTTGCAGTAACAGGCAGGACCAAAAAGGTCAATAGCATGTTGTCGGGCAACCTGTTTATGATGCGGAATTTTGTTGATGACAATAATGATGGCTTTTCTGATATTGTACATGGTGAACGTGTATCCCTTTTTAATAAATGGAGTTTTGAAAGACCTGATACCAAGGTGTTTGATTTGTCTGTGAAATACTATTACGAGAACAGGAGAAACGGGGTTTTCGACTTCCTCAATGATGGTGCTTTTAAGAATTTAAGGGGAGACGATACCATCTACGGTGAGTCCATTTTTACAAACAGGATAGAATTTTTTGGGACATACGATCTTCCAGGAAGTAATTACTTCAGGTTGAATTTCGGCGGAAGCATGCACGACCAGGACAGTTTTTACGGCTCCGATTCTTATGTGGCAAGACAATACACAGCATTCAATAACTTCATTTGGAATGACCTTTTTGGAGAACAGGAACAATTCGACCTGACAGCTGGGGTATCCCTGAGATATCAAAACTACGATGACAACACCCAGGCTACTGGTGATACACTAAACGGTATGTTTATTAATAATACTGAAAGCCAGTTCATCCCGGGCATTTTTGTTCAAAATGAATTCCGATTCTCTGATAAATTCTCGGTCTTGGCTGGTAGTCGTCTTGATCATTACCACGAGCACGGATTCATCCTCGCGCCAAGAGCCAATGTCAAGTTCAAGCCTGCTCCATACACCACTTTCAGATTAAACGCAGGAACTGGTTTCAGAGTAGTACAGTTGTTTACAGAAGATCATGCCTTTGTATCGGGCAACCGTACAGTAGAAATACTAGAAGACCTTAAACCAGAGCGATCATGGAATATGACGCTTAACGTCAACCAGGTTTTCAACATCGGCAAAAGTTCAGGCACCTTTGACCTAGATGGATTTTACACATGGTTCTCGAATGCCATCTTCCCGGATTATGACACCCCAGGAAGTATCATTTATCGCAATACCGATGGCCGTGCTATTTCGAGAGGCATATCAGCATCTGCAAGTCTGAACTTCTTGTTCCCTTTAAGTATTTCAGGAGGAATGACATTTATGGATGTCCATACCATTGATGAAGAAGGCGGTGAAAGAGTTGTAGCGCCAGTAGAGTTTTCACCTGACTGGAGTGGCGTGTTTACCTTAAGTTATCAATTCAAAAAAATTGGACTTTCCCTCAATTACAGTGGCCAGGTTACTGGTCCGATGGAACTGCCTGAAGTATTTGACGTTGATCAGGCTGGAAACTTGCTACCAGATCCAAGGCCTACCAGGAGTGAGGTGTTTACCATTCAAAATCTCCAGGTTGATAAATCGTTCAAAAACGGTTTCAGGGTTTATGGTGGGATCAAAAATTTATGGAACTGGCTCCAGGATTCTCCTTTAACGGCCGTAAACGACCCAAATGCAACACCTGGATTTAGTGAGTATTTTGATACCTCATATGCCTATGCGCCCATTCATGGACGAGAATTTTTCTTTGGACTCAGTTACACCCTTAATCGGAAATCTGAATAAGCCATTCCGGTAACGGAAAAAATTGTACAAACTCTGGTTACCTTTGTATTAATCAGAAATGCTTAATCATGCCCATTCCTAAGGTAAAAGGACATTGGTTATTTGGAAGTGGCCTTGAGTTTGCCAAAGACCCTATCGCCTATATCTCAAAAAATTCAAAGCAGTACGGCGATTTTTTTGTGGTGGATATGCGATTATCCAAATTCTATATTTCTCGTCATCCGGAAGTTTTTCGGAAGTTGTTACAAACCAATCACAAAAACTACGTCAAGGACAAGTTTTACGGTAAATTGAAATTAGCACTTGGGGAAGGTTTGTTAATGAATGAAGGTGAGTCGTGGATGCGGCAGCGCCGGCTTGCCCAGCCAGCCTTTTACAAAAAGCGATTGATCGAGTTATTCAACACTATGGTTGATATCGCAGAGGGGTTTTGTGATGACCTGTCCAGCCATTGTGATACAGGAGTGGCCATCAATATTACATCAGAATTAAATCGGATCACATCAGACATTGTCGTCGCAACACTACTGGGAACAGGGCTTAACGAAGATAGTCAATACATTCAGGACACCATTCTTGAACTCCAGGAATACATCATCAAGCATATCAGGCGGCCTGCTGCTGCCGCTTTTGCCTATGTGACAGGCGAGCATAGGCGCTACATGAAAAAGATGGCAGAATTTGATGCATCGATCTACCAGATCATTGAAGATCGGAAGAAAAACCCTGATGGTCATAACGATTTACTTTCCATGTTGATGGCTGCCAGGGATGCTGATACTGGTGAGCCCATGAACAACAGGCAATTGCGCGATGAGGTCATTACCATATATGTAGCCGGGCACGAGACCTCCTCCAATGCCCTTTCCTGGACCTGGTATTTGCTTACAAAGCACCCGGAAGTGTACCAAAAAGTAAAACAGGAAGTTAACGAGGTTTTAGGTGATAAGCGGCCTGACTTTGAGACTATTATGCGTTTACAGTATACGCGCCAGGTACTTGATGAAAGTATGCGTTTTTACCCTCCTGCCTGGGCCACTGGCCGTGAAGCGCTTGGGCCAGACGAGATACTCGGCCACAAATTCAAGAAAGGTGATATGTTTTTCATGTCCATTTATGAATTACATCGCCATCCTGATTATTGGGAAAATCCTGATCAATTTGACCCTGACCGATTCAGTCCTGATAACAGAAAGGGAAGACCAAAATTCGTTTACCTGCCTTTCGGAGCCGGACCGAGGATGTGTATTGGGAATAATTTCGCCATCATGGAGATCATGTTGCTAATGGCAACCATGATCAGGCGATATGATTATGAGATACTCGAAAGCCATCCGGTGATTCCGGAGCCTTTAGTCACGTTAAGGCCAAAACATGGTGTGAAATTATTTGTGCGGTCGTCTTTATAGGCCGAAAGCCGATTTGATGTCTGCAACCCTGTCCAGTTTCTCCCAGGCGAAAGTCTCGACTTCAACCATTCTTTGATTGCCATTGAGACCAATTGTTACTGTCTTCGTTTCTGGTGTGCGGCCCATGTGACCATAAGCTGCAGTTTCTGAGAAAATCGGGTTTTTCAATCCAAATCTGTCAATGATTTTGGCAGGCCTCATGTCGAAAAGAGCATTGATCTTTTCAGCGATCTCACCATCTGTCATATCCACTTTGGCTGAACCATAAGTATCGACAAATAGGCCAACCGGGTGGGCGACACCAATGGCGTAAGCTACTTGTACAAGACATTGACTGGCAATGCCCGCAGCTACCAGGTTTTTGGCGATATGACGAGTTGCATAAGCAGCAGAACGGTCTACTTTTGAAGAATCCTTTCCTGAGAAAGCACCTCCTCCATGCGCTCCTTTTCCACCATAAGTATCAACGATGATCTTACGGCCGGTAAGGCCTGTGTCTCCGTGTGGACCGCCAATCACGAATTTCCCGGTAGGGTTAACATGGTAAATGATATTTTCATCGAATAACGCTTGTATTCTTGCTGGTAATTTAGCAATTATACGAGGTACCAGGATTGATTTGACATCATTCTTGATCTTTTCAAGCATGGTACTTTCCTCATCAAAATCATCGTGCTGGGTAGAAACGACAATCGTATTGACCCTTACCGGAACATGCCCATCACTATATTCGATAGTAACCTGTGATTTTGAATCAGGGCGGAGGTATGTCATTTCATTACCTTCGCGGCGAATTTCGGCTAATTCAACCAACAAGAGGTGAGACAATTCAAGCGCTAAAGGCATATAACTGTCCGTCTCATTAGTTGCATAACCGAACATCATTCCCTGATCACCAGCCCCCTGGTTCTCGTCAGTTTTTCCGACATCTACACCCTGGGCGATATCCGCAGATTGTTCATGGATGGCTGAGATGACACCACAAGAATCAGCATCAAATTTATATTCAGAACGGGTATAACCTATTTTTCTGATCACTTTACGAGCTATATCCTGAACATCAACATAAGCTTTGGATCTTACTTCGCCGCTGATCACAGCAAGTCCAGTTGTTACAAGTGTTTCGCAAGCAACTTTAGAGTTGGGGTCCTGTGAAAGGAATGCATCGAGTATAGCGTCAGAGATCTGATCAGCTACTTTATCAGGGTGCCCTTCGGAGACTGATTCGGAGGTAAATAGATAAGGCATGAGGTATATTAATGATTATGGTTCAAAAAGTGGTGCAAAGTTAGCTATTTGCAGCCATTAAACAGCGCACAAAAGCTATTTTATTCTACAATTCAACAGTTGCTGATCGCCAATGAATCCTTCGAGGGTATCTCCCTTTTCTACTGGTCCCACTCCAGCAGGAGTACCTGTGAATATGAGATCACCAATCTGTAGTTTGAAGAATCGGGATATATAGCTGATCAGGTGCGCAAATGAGAAAATAAGGTCTGCTGTATTTCCTTGCTGGACTATTTCTCCATTGCGCTTCAAGCTAAAAGCGACATTATTTGGATCAAAGTCTTTAGCAGGTACAAATTCACCTATGATGGCTGAATTGTCAAAGGCTTTGGCGATTTCCCAAGGATGTCCTTTTGCCTTACATTGGCTCTGTATATCACGCGCCGTCATATCAAGTCCGACAGTAATCTCGTCAAAATAGTCAAGTGCAAAATTTTCATCGATATGTTTCCCGTTCTTTTTAATCTTTAACACGATTTCGGCTTCGTAATGAATATTTTCTGAAAAATCAGGGTAAAAGAAGGGGTGTTCTTTATGTAGCAATGCTGTCGAAGGTTTCATAAACAACATTGGCTTTTTGGGTACCGCGTTGTTTAATTCCTTTGCATGATCGACATAATTCCTGCCTACACAAATGATTTTCATAGTATTAAAATTTCAGATTCAACAAGCCCGTAAGCGCTCTAACTTCTTTTAGTGTTTGCTGCGCACGCTTACGAATCTCTGCAGAGCTTTGCAAAAGCTGGTATTTGACTTCCTTCTTATTGGCTTTCAGGGCTTCTTTATTTTGACGGAAGCCAGCGCTTAACTCGGTAAGGGCATCCGCGACCTCTGCCTTCAAATCTCCGTATGACAGATTGGCTTCATTATATTGTCCTTTCAACACTGTATAAGCTTCCTCTTGCCCGCTGGCTTTTAGCAGGCTAAACAGGTTTGCTGTCCCCGGGCTCATCTCACGTTCGCCCGTTTTCTCATTTACAGGCATATCATTCGCACCGGTGTCTGTTACAGCTGAGCGGATCTGCTTCCTGATCCTGGCTTCTTCACCGAAGATGTTGATATAATGTTTTTCGCCGAGGCTTTTGCTCATTTTGCGGTTTGGATCGGCTGTGGAGGCAACTTTTGGTACTTCGGTAAACAGCGTTTCAGGTAGTACGAAATACTCCTTCCCAACCTGATTATTAAAACGGTTAGCGATGTTTCGCGAAAGCTCCAAATGCTGTTCCTGGTCTTTTCCAACAGGTACATAATCTGCATGGTAAATCAAGATATCAGCTGCCTGGAGCACCGGGTAGCCAAAAAGACCCGCAGAGACAAAACCTTCTTTTGCTGTCTCTTTGAGCTGGCTGGTTTTGTCTTTAAACTGAGTCATTCGCGTAAGCAGACCATAAGAACAGAAGCAATTGAATATCCAACCCAATTCTACATGTTCGGGGATAAGTGATTGAACGAAAAGATTACCAGGCTTGATACCGGTAGCCAAAAGGTTAAAAACAATATCCCACGAATTAGCCCTTAATTTGTCAGGATTATAAGGCATTGTCATGGCATGATAATCAACTACGCCATAGAGACAGTCGTACTTTTCCTGAAGATCAACCCAATTTTTTACAGCGCCAAAATAATTGCCATAATGCATATCTCCTGTTGGTTGGATACAGGAAAGAACTTGTTTCTTTTTTTGTGAAGGATTTTCAGACATTTCGACTAATGATTTTACGGTTACTACTTTTATGGTCTGATATAATTTGGGTTACCCCAATGTGGTAGTAGCAATAATTGAAATTTCGATATTTACGAATTTAGGCAAGTTGGCCACTTCAACCAGTTCACGAGCCGGAGCTGTTGCTTCATCAAAATACTCAGCATACACGGCATTGATCCTGCTATACATATGCATGTCAGATACAAAAACAGAAGCTTTTACGACATGTTCAAATCCTAGTCCGGCTTCGGTTAGAATGGCCTTAACATTTTTCATTACCTGGTGGGTTTCGGCTTCGATGTTATCAGTAACAAGGTTACCTGTGGCTGGATCAATAGCGATTTGTCCGGAGGCATAAAGCATACCATTACTGATAATGGCCTGGCTGTATGGTCCAACAGGGGCTGGAGCATTAAGTGTTTCGATTATCTTTTTCATTGTTGAATATTATGACATCAAGGAATAAAAAAAGCTCCTCACCCCTTTTCCGGGATGGGAGCTTCAGTTTTATATAGTTCAATTGAACTGAGGGCTATTCTTCATCTCTGGAAATGACAAGCTTGCCTTTGTAATAAAGGTTGCCTTCATACCAGTATGCGCGGTGATACAAGTGTGGTTCGCCCGTTGTTGGGCAAAAAGCGATTTGAGGTGCAGTAACTTTCTGGTGTGTTCTGCGCTTGCGTTTCCGCTGCTTGGATATTTTACTCTTAGGATGTGCCATGACAATATATTTTAAATAATCAGAGTCCTTTTAATTTTTGCATTTGTTCCCACAGTGTCCCCTTTTGCTCTTCTTCTTCAGTGCCTTGTTCTTCATCAGAGATATAGTCAAGGATACTGTTGTCGCAAGCTGTAGGTTCTTCATCACATTCTGCCTTGACTTTTCTCATAGGAATCACAAGGTGGATCATTTCGAATAGAAACTTGGACAAATCAAGTTCCTGCTGATCCCTGGTAATAAAGATTACGTTGTCATCTTCCCCATTCTTTGAGCTATACTTCAAGAGAAATTTAGCTTCACCCTCCATTGGAAGGTCAATTTCCTGTAGACAGCGGTCACATTCTGTTTTGAATGTTCCGCTAAAGGAAAAGTCGAGGTTAATGACTTTTGGCTTTTTGTCAATTTCGAGCTTCACGCCAAATTGTCCATCTTTTATCGACGAACCGTCAAAACGGCTAAAAAAGTTGGTGTCAATCGTGTATTCACGATTTGAAAGTCCTTCTTTCAGGGCCTTCAGATTAATTGAATATGCTTCTTGCTTCATCGCTTAAGGGGCCTCCACAAAAAAATGCCCGGCAAAGATAGGGAATGTATCTTAATTACAAAAGGTTTTAAGATGATTTTAAAGCTAATAAACACTTTCCGGGGAAGCTTTGGTTCCCCAGATATCAGGTAAATCTTATTAGAGCAGTTGGCTATAGGTAGGTAAAGTCGTTTTTCATTGATTTTCCTTCCGTTTAGTCTAAAAAATGACCATAGCCCAATTCAATTCATTCGGCGACAAACCTATTGCAATGAATGACCACAGCGTGGTCAAACTACTTTTGCATATTGGTCAGCTTCTTGAACCGACCTTAGAGAGGTTGCATTATGTTCACATCAATCCAACCTTAACATTATTAAAGCCCGGAAACCATATCTTCTGGTCGTACCCACTCATCGAATTGCTCAGCTGTCAAGAGCCCAAGGTCGATAGCGGCTTGTTTGAGAGTCGTATCCTCGGCATGTGCTTTTTTGGCGATCTTGGCCGCGTTATCGTACCCAATCTTGGTATTCAACGCAGTAACAAGCATTAAAGAATTATGCAAATTTTCGTCAATCTTTTTGAGATTAGGCTCAAGGCCGATTGCACAATTGGTATTGAAGCTCTGACAAGCGTCGCCAATCAGTCTTGCAGACATAAGGAAATTGAAGATCATAACAGGTTTAAAGACATTCAATTCGAAATGACCGGTCATACCGCCTACATTAATGGACACATCATTACCAATTACCTGGGCCATGGCCATGGTTAAAGCTTCTGCCTGCGTCGGGTTGACTTTACCTGGCATGATAGAAGACCCTGGTTCATTAGCCGGAATAATTAATTCGCCGATACCGCTCCTGGGGCCAGAAGCCAGCATCCTGATATCATTCCCGATTTTCATTAAAGAACAGGCGACAGTTTTGAGCGCGCCTGAAGCTTCAACGATAGCATCGTGAGCGGCAAGACCTTCAAACTTGTTCTCGCCCGTAACGAAAGGCAACCCGGTCAATTCTGCGATTTTCTCAGCTACGAGATTGGCATAACCAGCGGGGGTATTGATACCCGTACCGACTGCAGTACCGCCTAATGCTAATTCTGAGAGATGGGGTAATGTATTTTTAATAGCCCGGATGCCGTGATCAAGCTGCGAAGCATATCCTGACAACTCCTGCCCTACTGTAAGTGGTGTAGCATCCATGAAGTGGGTGCGGCCGATCTTTACCACCCCCATAAATGCCTCTGACTTTTGCTGAAGGGTGTCGCGCAGTACTTCAAGGCCAGGAATCGTAACTTCCACAAGCATTTTATAAGCAGCGATATGCATACCTGTAGGAAACGTGTCATTCGATGACTGTGATTTATTGACATCATCATTTGGGTGTAAAACCTTTTCCTGATCGGTAAGGCTGCCTCCACTCAGCACATGACCACGGTTGGCGATCACCTCGTTGACATTCATGTTGGATTGTGTCCCGGATCCGGTTTGCCAGACCACTAGCGGAAACTGGTCGTCGAGTTTACCTTCCTGGATTTCATCACATACTCTGGAGATCAATTCTGCTTTTTCGTTAGGCAAAACATTGAGTTCCGCATTGGTCCATGCAGCGGCTTTTTTCAAAATGGCGAATGCCCTGATGATCTCGATTGGCATTTGCTGTCCGCCGATCTTGAAATTCTGAATAGATCTTTGGGTTTGTGCCGCCCAATATTTGTTTGCGGGAACATCAATATAACCGATACTGTCTTTTTCTTTTCGGAAGTCCATTTACTCTAGTTTTTTCCTTCTGCAAAGGTATGGAAATAATGCCTTTCCGGGAACGATTGCCAAGCTTTCTGATATTTTAAATTGGGTATAAATTATCAACAAAAAAAGGCCAACCCTGAAGGGATTGACCTTTAATTTTTCTTAGTAATCTACTGTTAACTAACAGTCTTTACAACTGCTTTGAAAGCTTCCGGATGATTCATTGCCAAATCGGCAAGTACTTTACGGTTCAGCTCAACATTATTTTTAGCCAGGTTATTAATAAGAACTGAATAGGTAGTTCCTTCCTGGCGTGCAGCTGCATTGATGCGAGCGATCCACAAACGGCGAATCTCACGTTTTTTGTTTCTGCGGTCGCGATAAGCGTATTGCAAACCTTTCTCGACTGCATTTTTAGCAACAGTATATACGTTTGAACGAGCACCAAAGTATCCTTTGGCTGCCTTCAATATTTTTTTACGTCTTTTACGGGATGCGACCGAATTAGTAGCGCGTGGCATAATGGTGCAATTTTAGATATTCATTAACTTCTTAAGTCTTGGGACATCAACTTTAGCGACGAGTGTCGGGTGACTCAATTTGAGTTTGGCCTTTTTCGACTTCTTACGCAAAAGATGCTGAGTGCCTGTACGGCGGCGTTTCAGCTTACCTGAACCGGTAACTTTGATACGCTTTTTTATCCCTGAATGTGATTTAACTTTTGACATTTTAGCTTTGTTTTATCTACAAGCGGGTGCAAATATAGGGATATTCTTTTATTCACACCAGCATATCTTCGGAAGATTTCTGGAAAATTTCCTGAAATGTAGTCATATGTTATTTCGAATAAGGATCAGTCATCCAAAATAACGCCTCGCACCCCTAATTTTAAAGGGCTATGACCTATTTCTTCTTATTGACTTTCTTAGGTGCCAGGATGACAAACATCCTTCTCCCTTCCATTTTTGGTAAAGCCTCAGGCACTCCAAAGTCTTCAAGACGCTGGATAAACTTCAAAAGTAGTAGTTCACCACGCTCTTTAAAGACAATTGTCCTTCCCCTGAACTGCACATAAGCTTTCACTTTTGCACCATCAGACAAGAACTTCTCAGCATGCTTGGACTTGAAGTTGAAATCGTGATCATCGGTATTTGGACCGAAGCGAATTTCCTTTACGACAGTTTTGGTAGCTTTCGCTTTTAATTCTTTTTCTCTTTTCTTCTTTTCGTAGAGGAATTTCTTGTAATCGATTATTCTGCAAACGGGAGGGCTTGCATTTGGAGAGATCTCAACGAGGTCGAGGCCGACTTGCTCGGCTATCGAGAGGGCTCTTCTGGTTTGAAAAATACCGGATTCAATTTTTTCACCTATTTCCTCGCTGATTTCATTTAAGTTATCGCCAACGAGTCTGATTTCCGGTACCCTTATATATTCATTGATTCTGAATTTAGGTTTTTGTACTCTTTTTGTGAATCTTTTAGGTCTTCTTGCCAAATTTTAATGATTTAATGAAAAATGTTGTTAAATCAGCAATACTGCTGAGTTTTGATTTAAATGGTTAATAATTAGCTGTTTCCTAATTCTAAACTGCGAAAATTAGGGAAAAAGTTCCTGAATATCGCTTCAGTGCTACAAATATGCACCTTTTTTAATAAGGAAACACCAAGTTTGAAATTAATTTATTGTGGTTTTGTACCAACATTCCCGATCATGTTGCCAAGGTTACGCAGCCCGTTTTCAGAAATATTACAGGCATAAGCTTGTTGGCGTTGTTCATTTAGTAATATGATATATGAACAACCAGGAGAAAAATGCAGGTCAGCTTCCAGGATGGTTTCTCCATCACTTTTGTAGAATATCTTTCCCATAGATGGCACACAATCCAGATTTGGCACAGCCTCCATTGTCATGTAGGCCACTGCTCCTCTTACAGACTCGGGCTCTGAAATGCTCATACTGTAATTGAGGTTGTAGAAAATAAAATCGATGAAGTCTGCCTGATCGAATATGGCATTTAGCAAATTTTCAGGTGGCGCAGGCAATGTCCTTGCTTGTTGTGGAGCAATTACTGTTTTCTTACCCGGTGGTTGGGAAGACTGTTGATTACCAGAAAGGGCTCTCATTCCGAAAAGGAGAGCAATAATAACGACTAAAATGCCGCCAAAAGTCATAAGAGTAGTACGCATCAGGCTAGATTTTCAGCGAACAAAGTTAATGATCGAAACTCTTTTTCTTAAATTCGGGTTAATAAATTTGCCTGTGGGTTACTGCAATCGTAAAAAAATGCTTTATATTTGCCCGCCGCCGGATGAAGTTTCGGTTAAACCAACAAAAATAAATCCTGAATAAATAATAATCAGGTCGCGTGGCCGAGTGGTTAGGCAGAGGTCTGCAAAACCTTGTACAGCGGTTCGAATCCGCTCGCGACCTCGAAGAAAAGTTTAAAGCCTTTGATCAGATGTTGATCAGAGGCTTTTTTTATGCCCTGTACCCTAAGGTTTGAACTACCTTTAAAACCAGGAATTATCAATTCTAATGAATGAAATGTAGATTTGATTAAGAAAAATTACGGTCTATTATGGGAAATATTGACACTCAAACGCTGACTCAAATCGGTTTTTTTATAGCTATTATATTGGCGACCCTTCTTATTGCATGGGTGTTTCGAAGATTGTATAGCAAGTTTATTGTAAAATCGACGGCAATTGTCCTTAATGATCCGACCAATTACAAATTTATCGGGCATTTACTATCGGCCCTCATCTATGTGCTGGGATTTAGCTTTGCGGTCTATTCCGTACCGGCACTCAAGGCCATGTCAACTTCTTTGCTTGCAGGTGCTGGTATTGTAGCAGTGGCGGTTGGTTTTGCGTCGCAGGCGGCATTGAGTAATATTATCAGTGGATTCTTCATCATCATTTTCAAACCCTATCGTGTCAATGACAGATTGACGTTAAGGAATAACCTGGCCGGAATTGTAGAAGATATCACACTGCGGCACACCGTTATTCGTGATTTTGAAAATAAGCGAATCATTATTCCCAATTCCATTATCAGTGATGAAGTGCTGATCAATTCGGATATTGTTGATGGCAAGATCTGTAAATGGATCGACATCCAAATCAGTTATGATTCTGACCTATTATTAGCCAAATCCATTATAAGAGATGAAATAATTAACCACCAATTCCATATTGATCCCCGGAACGAAGAACAAATTACTAATGGCGATGATATGGCTCCCGTAAGAGTCGTCCAACATACAGAATCCGGTATGCTTTTGAGAGGCTGGGCTTGGGCAGAAAATGCAGCCAGTGCTTTCCAGATGGGTTGCGATCTGCTCGAAAGTATTAAACTAAGGTTTGATAAAGAAGGTATAGAGATTCCATATCCACATCGCACCATTGTGCAAAAATCAAATAACTAGTTGTCATTAGAGACATCTCGCACGCAACGAAAGCCCGTATGTTCCATACCTGTATCGGGGGAATCGCGCATCCGCCTTGCATTGCGATAGCCTGAGCACCAATTGTCATGACACAGGAATGAACCGCCCCTGATCACTTTTTTCTTCCCGAAAGGATCATAAGGCTCGATACCAACTTCTGGGCCACAGGGATTATCTGCAATTCCATGGTTAACGAGCGTAGCATAATAGCCTGCCTGGTACCAGTCGCTGGTCCATTCCCAGACATTGCCGGCCATATCGTAAAGGCCATAACCATTAGCAGGGAATGATCCTGCCGGGGCTGTGTATTCGTAACCATCTGCTTTGGAATTAAAATAGGGGAAATCCCCCTGGAGATGATTGGCGTAGTGGACTTTACCTTCTGTTTTTTCATTGCCCCACGGGTAGACTTCGTTTACGCGACCGCCTCTAGCCGCGTATTCAAATTCGGCTTCGGTGGGTAATCGTTTGCCGGCCCATTTGGCGTAAGCCATTGCATCGTACCAGCAGACCTGAACTACGGGATGATCATCTTTGCCTTCAATAGTACTCCCCTCCCCTTTTGGGTTTTTCCAGTTGGCGCCATTGACGAATGACCACCAATTGGCCAATTGGTACCTCGAAGCACCTTTTGGAGCATATTGAAACACAAGTGATCCTGGCAATAGGGCTTCATCTGGTGGTTTGGGTGTACCAGGAGGTAGTTGTTTTTTGATCGATTCCCAGTCTATTGGCCTTTCGGCAATGGTGATATAACCAGTGGCTTGCACAAACGCCCGAAATTCAGCATTGGTGACCTCATGTTCATCAATCCAGAAATCATTGACGCGTACAGGGTGTTTGGGTAACTCATCGCTTTGTGGTAATGCTGTAGGCGGTAAATCTGCAAATCCCTCAAATTTATCACCGCCCATTTCAAAAACACCACCTTTAATTTTTTTCATGCCTGAAAAATCAGCTGCCATTTCTGAGTTAGTATTAATTTTTTGAATGTCGGTCAGAAAGCCAGGTTCGAGATCAGCCTGTCCAATAAATAGTCCCCGTCCGATATCATTGCATAAAGGTATATCCATCAGCTGCTGTTCAGGCGATTCATTCCCGGAAGGGACATTACTACAACCGAATAACCAGCCAACCCACAAAAGCAATAAATAATAATTGAAAGGCTTCATTTTGATTTGCATCAGGATGCTGAGATAAATGTAATTAAATTGCTTCGGTGCATGGTCGAAAATCCATCCAGACAAATCGAATAAAGATGAAGAGTAGTCAATTAAACCGGAATTTATAAAGAAACAGGCATATGAGTTTCTCCAATTTCGGCGGTGTTGACTACCACAAACTAAGGAAACCCAGAAAGGGATTTGCAAAGATCAAGGCCTTGCGTAAATCGCATTTGTATAAATGGGAATTGAAACAAAAGTATAATGCAAGTACTGGTAGTTCAGCTTCAAACAAATTATCAAAGGCATTGCGCTTAAACGCATTTTATCAAAATTTACTGTGGATATATGGTGTTGTATTCATTGCTATAACTGCTGCCGTGGTCAGTATTAATTGGTTCAATCATCAAAGTTTCCGGGTTACGGAAAAACAGCACCACAAAACCGCAGAACTAAAAATGGCTGTGTTTGAGGGATTTGAGGCCGTTAATCTCAATGACTATGAAAAAGCGATCCGTGCTTTCCAGCATGCCGGCAGTTTTCAAGGATTCAAAAAAGAGAGCGAGCGTTTGGTATTAGGCACCCTTTACCTGGGTTGCGAAGAGGATGCATTATATTGTGGGATCGCAGCAATGGAGTTCGACAGACTATATTGTAATGATTATTCGTTTAATGGTAAAGTACGATATATTTTGAGCCTGAAAAAAGATTTGCGCGAAAGAGCCAAAAATTACAAAACCTACTCCAGTCAGGCCATTCCATAAAATATTCTTGCCAAAAAGTCACCCATAGACGCGTAAGAAATTAACTTTTCGCATTCTATTGTTTGATTAAATTGATGCACATTTGTATTGTAGATATAACTATTTGCAGTCGGAGTAAAATCTGGTAATCCTCCAAACTCAAAAAACACGCAAGCTGCAAAATGTTGTTCTCATGAAATCCTCCCCTTACAACTGTTTGATTTTTTTGAATAATTGTCAAATCCCCTGCAAATAATTTGGCAGGTAATTTGAAGTTTGTAACTGAAGCTTTTCAATGACCTACATGCTTATCACCAGACGTTTACCGATCGCTGCCGGCTTAGTCCTGTTCCTTTTGTCTTTTTGCACCCCAGCAAATGCACAGCCTTGTAGTACCTGTGACCCTGCAAATCCTGATTTCAATATTATCCTGATTCCTGAAGTCCAGAGTAACTGTGACGCTGGCGTTAACTACTGTGTTAACTTCAATGTTTTCCTTCAGAATAATTCAGGAATGGTACTCGACCTGGTTTCCATTTCGCTTGACATGGCTGTAAATACTGGTGCTTTACCAACGCTGACTGATGTAGAGTCTGATGCTGCTATGTTACCCAATGCTGATGTTTTTGATCCTATCGGCGGCAACTTTGTATTCATATTTGACACCTGGCCAAATCCTGCTTCAACCAATATTGGCGGTGTTTCCTATAATAATATTTACGATTACGACCATATCGTCGCTGGCCCGGCTTTTGCCCCACAAACCATTTTCCCCGGACATGTTGACCATATCATGACCATCAATTTTGATTTTACTGGTGCACAAACTTTCAGTGATACTGACGAGCTTGCTGCCAACTGGTTTGGTCAAAACAATTATTTCCACATTTACAGTGGCCAATGCGTAGACCCACAAACCAATATTGTTAATTCTTTTGGCTTTTTTGATGCCGGTGGGAACAACATTATTGGAGATTGCTATGCAGCTTGGATCCAGACAGCCCCTATTTTTCTGCCAGTCGAACTCAATACTTTTGACGGTAAGGTTGAAGACACTTACAACCAACTTGAGTGGACCACTCTTTCTGAATCTAATTCTGAATGGTTCGTCATTGAACGTTCAGAAGATCCATCATCAGAGATTTTTGAAGAAATTGGTCGCGTAGCAGCTTCAGGTAATTCATCAACTCTGCTAAGCTATGCTTACAGAGACACCAACCCGTTACCGGAAGGCTATTACAGACTTAAGATGGTTGATCTTGATGGCACCGAAAAATTATCAGACGTTATCCACCTAACCCGGGATTCTGATTTTGACGGTGTCAGCATTTATCCAAACCCTTCTTATGGTACTTTCTCTGTGGATTATGCACTTGAGCATGATTCTGAAGTTACCATTAAGGTGCTGGACCTCTTGGGACGTACCCAAGCTGAATTCCAATTTGAGGAGTCGAGAGGCTTTGTTTCACGCCAAATCGATCTTCCTCAACTTGGGGCCGGCCTCTACTTCGTTGAAGTGTCAAATGGGCGTGACGCCTTTACTTCTTCGATGGTTATCAGGTAGGTCAAAAGATTTTTATTCCACGGACTTTTTTCAGAAACGAAAAAGGCGAAGAAAGAATTACTCTTTTTTCGCCTCTTTTTTTTGCACGCCTAGGTCGACGCGACCATCTTAATTTGTTATCTAATCGCTATAATCAACGCTATTGGCGTCAAGCAATTCAATGGCTTTATTGATCTTCAATGAAACATTTTCACCCTGAAGGGCTAAAGACTGGTGCCCAACCAGGATACCGATGACTTCATCATGTTCATTAATTACCGGCCCACCACTGTTTCCAGGATTTGAACTGGCATCGAGCTTAAACAGCTCTTTGTCGTCGTAATCAGTGCTATTGATATTACCTTTAGAAATGGAATAACTTCCAAGCGGATAACCAACCACAGTTACTTCATCAAGATTTTGAACGACTTCTGAGTCGCCAAGGTCTAATGGCAGAATATCAATAACATCACTTGGGTTGTTCAACCGCAGCACAGCAACATCGGATTCAAAATAATCATTGGATACCGTTCCTGATGATGCCACACCCTGACTAGCATCATACCATTCAACCGTTGCTGTTGTTTCAATCGGTGGATCGACCTGCTCGAATGTCACCGTCACGGTTTTACCGATGGAGGACGTGTCCATAACATGTCTAGCCGTCAACATTTTCGTTGATGAAACCAGGAATGCAGTGCCTAGTTTACCAGATTCCGTCTGGATGAGAGCTACGGGTTCTTCAAGATTACTGCTGAAGGCGCCCTGGCTGGCTAGTAACTGGAAATGATAAAGTCCATAAACGACCAATGGCAACAGTGCGATAATGGTAAACATAGTCGCAATGAGCCGTCCTTTTCTAAGCAGGGATTTACGTTTTTTATTCCGCTCGTGCGGAGTGATGCCTAAATGCATAGGTTATATTTTTTTGAAAGTTTTGCGCTAATCGTTGTCATTTTCTGAATCGTTGTCATCACTGACAGGATCGTCTCCAAGGTTTTCTTTCTTGTTTCTGATCTCTTCCAACTGGCGTTTGAGCTCTTCTTCTTTTCTTTTGAGTTCCTCTTCAGCCTTGGCAATTGCAGCTTCCTGCTTTTTCAGTTCGGCTAATTTGGCTTCTTCTTCGAGCTTTTTGCGTGTTTCTTCAAACTCCGCTTCCTTTTGTTTGATCTTTTCAAGCTCTACTTTTTCTTTCATCCTTCTCAGTTCATCGTCTTTCTTTCTCAGCCTGTTTTCTTTCAGCTTTTGCTCGGCGAGGCGCAAGTTTTCTTCCTTCATCTCATTCTCCACTTTTTGATAAGTTGCTAATGGAACATAAGGGAATCGGTAGTTGTGCCAGCGCTCGATCGGGATGTTTACATCCTTAGGATAAGCTTCAAATTTGGCTTTCACCTGATCGAGATAAGTGATGTCTTTTAGCGGATTGAAGGTCCTGTTTTCAAGCATGCCTCTTTCGACGTAGAAAACAACTACGTTCTTGAGGTTTCTGATTTCGAGGATGTTATCATCCTTGTCTTTGAAATCTGAAAAATTATCGTCTCTAAAAATCTGAACGATCTTGCGGATCTTTCTTGAATCAGAACCGATAATCACCTTTGGAATATATGGTGAGTCTTCAAATGGCTTGTTAACCAAAAGCAATGGTGCCAGCGAGCGTTTGGCGATCCTGACAGCTTCCTTCGGATTATTCTCGATGTATTCGGAAACTTCATAATCAGGTACTGACTCCGTCTGGTTGAGCTCCCGCTCAAAAGCCTGGATGAAATCACCATACAATACCTTTTTCATCGTCCTGCTATGCGCACTTTGTAGATAATCCCAAAGGTTTTGCTGTCCGATAACAGTAGTTTTCGAAGGATAAGACTTGTTGGTCTTCCGCAGATATTGCTGGTATGACTTTTCGACTTCTTCGAGGAAAGTCCCATTCGGGAACACCCTTAATATTGGAATCGTCTCATCTTCCATCTCAGACTCAATATCAGATTTCCTCCTTCTCAATGTTTTGAAACCAGCTGGTTCGTCGTAAGATTCTACACGACCAACGGTCTGCGAGATCTCATCGATCATATCCTCTATGACATTAAGTCTTGGTAACTCGTAACGATCAGGCAGGGTGTCTGTCGGATATGGGATATCTCCTTCCGTAATGTTTTGCCTGATGTCTACTAATTTCTTACTAATAAGGTGCATCTTCATCAGATCGAGGGTCGTACCCAGACGATCTTCAAGCACGTTGTCCTGTTCGAGTAAAGCCTTGTAGCGGCCTTTCAGCATCCACTTGGTCTGACGACGCAACAGATCTTCCCATTTAGCAGGAACGAAAGACAGTCCGAGGCTGTTCCAGTACTTAAGTGTTTCGTTCAGGGCCTTGATAAGCGAATCGAGTTGAGATTTGGCAACATAAAGGTTTTCGAAAGTATTGACACTGTTTTTGACCAACTCGGCAATACGCATAATAATCACATCTACTGCCACCTGGATATTATTCCTGACTGCATCGTAGTAATTGCCCGTATTATTCGAACTGAACAACTTGGTGACATAATCGTCGCGATTGCCTTCAATATCCCCTTTATTGATCAGGGTTGCCTGCTTTTTGATATCGGCCTCTAGGTTTCGGCCGCCCACTACATTAAGTGCACTGAATGCTTCGCGAAGGATCGTATCGAATGATTCGATCATCTCATTGCTGATCGCTGAACGGTCAATTGGTGTTTTATAACCCTGGATATAATAATTCGAACTGTCAACAAAGCGCTCCAGTAACTGGATACTCAGGTTAAGCGCAATATGCTCCTGGATCTGTGTTTTCGGATACTGGATTGCGGAGATACCAAATGTATCATAATATTTGAGGTGACCATTACCGAATGCATCCACGAGGCGTTCTTGCCTTTTGGCCCTGAGCCCGAAAATATTCAGGAACAGGTATAGGCCTGCCATTTTGAATAGTCCACCCAGGCTGCTGATCGGTGGAGAACCATCGTTATAGTCCTGCGTGAGGAACTGCACCAATTGGTATGGTGGTTTGTTGGAACTGTATTCTGTATGATTTGGCCAGTTGACGTGGTACTTCTTTTCAGCATCATTGAAGTAATTCAATGACCAATACGCTGAATACGAGTTGGAATAGATCACTTCCATACCTTTATAGGAAACCGGTCTTGGTGGCATCAGGAAGAGGCCGTTCAACTCCTGGATATCATCAATAATATGACGAATGATAAAGGCCATATCGATGAAGATACCCGTACCTGTTCCTCCTACGAGTGAACCGGTAACGAATACAGCTGGCTTATTGTCTTCTACACCTTCCACTGTGTGGTTGCCTACTTTGCTGTAAGCATTGCGAATGGCGTTCATGACATTGACGAAGTTATTGCCTTCGTTATTCTTACCCCAAAGGGCGAGACGGCCACAACTGGGAATTCCGCCTGCTCCGAGGCCTTCATCAACGAGTCTTTCAGATGGAGGTACCCAGTTGGATGTAATAAAAGTATCGTTTTTAATACTTTCCACCATCTTTTCCATTTCCCCAAGGCTCATATAAACGCGCTTGATCTCGTTATCGAGGGCTGTTACGGAAGGTTGATTATCCTTATTGGTTTCGATATACAGGTATTCAACATGATCAGGCTTGTTTTTACCTGTATTCTCGAAATAGAAATTCTGAACATTTTCCAGCACGTAAAGTCCGCTGGTTCCAATGCCAATTAATATCGTAGGTTTAGCCATTTGGTGAGTTTTTTACCCTGTTTTTGAATTTTGAGTAACTGGAGATAAATAAGATGATCGTACCTGCATAGAGAATGAGCTGAGGCCCTATACCCAGATAGAAGTTGCCTCGCGTCCATTCAAACTGGCTTACGCCAACATACTTAATCAGGAAAAAGATGTAGAGCGTCACTACGAACAAAAAGATAGACAGGCTCACCAAGTAATTCATATGGATTAGATAATCTTTGTGAATCTCAGATTTGTTCAGCTTGACGACCAGAAACAGGATCAAATAAAAGACTAGCCCAATTACAATGATGTAAACTAGGAACTCTTTTAATGCATCGGCCCAGCCAGTGAATTCGACATCGAAGAATGCTTCGTTCAGGAGGTTTTTGATGTATTCCATAGGTTATTGAGGTTATTAAATATCGATTTTATCAAATTAAGCTTTTTTCATTTTTTTCAGTTGATAAAAAAACGAAACAAAAAAATCTTGTCAAAATAAACTCGTGCTTCCCTTTTGCGCCCCCGGCACAAGCCCTCTCATGTTCAGACAGTATATTGACAGCCTCCCGCAGAGGAATAGTATTTAAATCGGTTCGACTATTTTTTATCCGAAATCTCCGAGGCCGGAGTCGGTGTTAGTCGGTTTTTCTGTGGTTGTCGATGAAGGTCTATTGCCTGGTCGGTCATCAGTTTTTTCTCGGTTTCTGAAATAGTTGTTCCAGATATAGTAGCCTGCTCCAGCTGCCAGAGCCAGAAGGAGGATTACGCCGAAAAATCCGCCGCCGCCACCTGCATTAATCTTTACGTATCCAGACTTGGAAACTGTGCCTACTTTTACTGTTGCGCGATAGGTGCCAGACTTTAATTCCTTAAATCTCGCAGAACGACCTGCTGTTGAAATTGACTTGACTCTATTTTTTGAATTATTGATATCCTTCAGTGATACAACAGCTTTCGTATTAGCATCGCATCCCACACAGTTCCATGATACAGAATAAGAATCTCCATCGTGAACATTAGGTTTTTTCTTGGATCCTGTTGGTTTCAGCAAGGTTAGTATGCGCCGATTTCCCGGAAGGTTGGTGCTGTCGATTTTTACCTTAGGTGGATTTATATCTTTTATATCCACTTGTCTAACCTGTATCTGGAAGTTCTTAGAACCACCCGAAGTGGCTTTTAAAGTACCGATTTTGGCAGCTTTTGCTTTTGAACTGCCGTACTCTGCTATGGCTCTTTCCTCCTGTGGAGAATAATTTGGTGGGTTTGACCCAAAATCATTCAATACATCTGACACTTCAATAATAAAGTATTCGCGAACACCGATCTCTTTGGCTACCGAGGCCGTCCAGGCCTGGGCAACTTCCCGGAAGGTTACTAGGTCTCTGAAACTTCTGGGGTAGTTGGCTGCGTAAAAGTTATCAAAATCTCCTGGGAAGCTATTGGACTGCATCAGTTTATACTCAGTATATCTCGATTTACTTCCAAATGGCATCATAATACAATAATCGCCAGCTGACATCAATGGTTTGGTTTGACCTTTGGCGATATCAGCTACGATACCTTCTGAATTTAGCCATTCCCAATCACTGTAACGAGCTGCATCGAACTTACCCTTTACAAGGTCTTGCGCAATTGCTTTTGCTTCATTCCTTATGGTTTGACTAGGGCCAGAGCCAGACACGTCTACAAGAATGAAAACACCACTCTGAGCGTAGAGCCCACTGGCAAAAAGAAGAAAGAAAACTAGAAATTTGAATTTTGTCATGAATTGATTGAATTGATTGAATTGATGTCCCTTGCGATGGTTGCTTTATGGTTTAATTTGTCAAATGATTAATTTTATATGACAGACTAAATTTAGCTAATTAATTGTCAATGTATTACAGAAATTCGACGGTCAAACAAGTTTTTTCGGCCTAATGATGGTAATTATTAGTGCCATGAGCAAATAAATGATCACCAACCATGCTATAAAATGCCAATCTCTTCCAAAATCACCCAGAATATCTTCTAGTGATTGCTCGTAGGATGAAAGATCCGATCCGGCCAAAATTTCGTATTCACAATCATCGATATTATCAAAAAGAACACTGTTAACACTTGTTCCCAGGTCTGATCTGAAGATATCTATAAAAAATACCTGGTCAAAAAAATCTGTCGAATAGGTAGAATCGTCACAAAACATCTGGCGCGTACCATTCAGTGAATCTCTGACAATGTTTTCCTGTCCGTCAGTAACAATTACCGAAACAATAGCCTTGTAGTTAATCACACCATCCTGCTGGCTCACCTCTTCTTCTGTTCTCAGCCAGTTGTGGCGAATGACTTCAAATAAAGGTGAAAAGTTTGTCTGCAATTTGAGTAGCTCAATGTTCTGCACACCTTCGATAGCTGCGTCTTTATCCTGGTAAAAGGCAGATACACCTGCTAACTGGCTACTGCGGGAAGCAGACATGATATCATTAATGTCCGAATCATAATTATCGCGTTCGATATCATCAGGGAAATAGGTTAAAAGGATGTCGGTTTTATCATCCAGTTCTTCAATTGTGGTTGTCAGTGCCTCTTTGCCATGTTCCAAAGGCTGATTCATACTAGCGGTATTGTCAATGACGATAGACACCAGGTTGTTAGGTGCTTTCAGGAGTGGAATTATCACAAAACCAAGCGGAATAAGTAATAAGGCTAACTTAAGCCGACCAAACAATTGACGCATCGCCAATACCCTTCTCTTCCTTTGGCGCGTGGTGAGTGGTTGACGGATCAGATTATGGATCTTTTCACGGTCAAACTGACCACTAAGCCGCGCAAAACTGACCAGCAAAACGATCATCGAAACCAGGAATGACATCAAATGCCAGAATTCCGCAGTAGTTTCTTTATAGTATCCGGTGCCCCATCGAAAAACAAAATATCCGAGGAAGCCAAGACTGACTAATGCACCGACTAAGACCCAGGCTAAATGAATTTCAGTAACCCGGCCCACGGTTTCTTTCGACTTTCTGAATTTTAGATAAACGGTCACCAATACCCAGGAAATGACTACTGGCAAAATGACAAAAATCCATTCGCTTAACAATAGCGTGGCAAATGCATCCCTGGCATAAGATCCAAATGCGGGAAACAGACCATTAAAAAACTGTTGGTTCATTTAAGCTTCTATGATTCTTGACTCCTGGTTAAAAATGTTGTCGTATTTGAAACCATATGACAAGATTTCAAGTACGGTTTGTTTTGGTGCTTTGTCTCTGAGCTTACGGTAGGTTGGGCTTAACTCTTCTATGCTTGCCATCTTGAATTCACCTTTGATATCGAATGTCTTTTCGAATAATTCGACTTTCATAGGTTCAATCCCCCTGCTCGCCGTCTGGTTAAACAATGTTGAAAACTGCTTGTTGAAGGCAGCGGCCTCTTTAGCCAAATCGTCTGACAAATCAACAAAGGAACCCAATTTCCGCGTTTCTTCAACGAAAATTAACAGGGAACTAATATATGGATTCAATACCTGGTCAAAGAATAATTTGTTCATTGCCTGCATTTGTTGCTCAGAAGAACCCGATTTCAGGCGTTTCCGGGCTTCCTTATCCAGTACCAATCCATCATTGTCTTTCATGATCCCGAAACTACTTTGCCACTTACCGATTGCTTCAGCCGGTTTTTTGCCCAAGAACTTTGACAGGAAGATATTCAACCAATGTGCTTCAGCACTTTCCGGAGATTTATTCTGCACCTTACTGGCAAAAGCGATTACCTCCTCCTCTATTTTTCTAGTTTCCGAAAGGTAGCTATCCCAACTGGCAAATTCCTTGTAACCATCCCAAAAGATCATCCCTTCTGGTTTTGCTGTCGCTGCAGCTTCTGCAACAGCTTTGAGCTCCTTGTTTTCTTTTTCGAGCTCTTCGATTTTGATCTGGAATCTTTCAGTAGAATCGTCGCCGGACTTTTGAGACTTGATCTGATCAAGAATATTTTGCGTAGAGGATTCGATCCTTTCCACTTTTTCATTGAGCTGGATAGCTCGATTTTCCTGTTGCTCTAGTTTGCGGATCAGTTTGTTGAACTCTTCAAAAGAAGGCATGTCCGCTGAAGAGGAACGGGTTCCTTTATTGGATTGATGCTTATTGCTCATATTAGGATCAGTTTTCTGTTTGGAGGTAATTGATGCCAAATTGGGTCGGCCTTTTCGGTACCAGGCATAAACACCAAAAGACAAAAGAGCCAGAAATAGCAGCAAATATGGCCAGAACGCGCCCTTTTTGTCTGCTTTTTCTTCATTTTCCGGTGTTTCTGGCTGCAGATTTTCTTCTTCCGGTTGTGCTTCTTCAGGTGGTTCGACAATCCTTGTTTTTATTTTTTCTATGTCGGAAGGGGTATAAACGATACTCGGGTAACCCGGGGCAATGAGTCGAAAGTAATTGCCTACTGTACTCATTTTGATAGTGCCAATTGACTCTTTTTGAAGCGTAAGGGCTTCTTTGTCAAGCCTGTTAGCCAGCAGAACGGTTTTATCGCGGCCAATCTCAAGTTTTAATGAACTCACATCAACCTTGAATTCGGTGTCGCTGACTTTGGTCACCATCTCCAGTTTTTCCAACTCGTTGTAGGTTTCAATAAAAAAGCGGAAGTCCTCCAGTATCAATTTGTAATTAGCGGTATCGCTTTCATACAATTTTTTATAACTGGTCGCTTTCTCCTTGTTTTGGAAAGGCAGGCGTAGCTCCTTGTCGCCATAAAGGATGATCTTTCCGACATTATCGTCTCTGATCTCGGGAAAAATCTCTCCCTGGTATAGGATAACCGGCTGGCCTTCTCCTTCAACAGGCGATGCTTCAACCTTGGCGGTTATCTCCAGAAATAGGCTATCTGCCGAATTAGCCATGGCTAATGTCGCGATGACCAGGCATATTCCGGTAACGGTAATAAGCCTTAGTAAGCCTGGCGGGTAAATTATTTTTATCCTGGGTATGGTCATTCTGTTTTTTCGTTGTTAATGAGCAGAATGTGTTTCAAGTTTTTTTTCTAATGAACAATCCATGTGTAATGTTCGTCATTATCATCGGCGATCTCCTGATCTTTCAGGAGACTTTTATCATCTTTCACTTTTCCATTTACCTGTTCTGCAAAACAATAGGTAACGTCGTTGTCATTCACTTTCATCCCGACTTTCACTACTTTTTGATCAACCCTGATCCTCGAAAGTCGTGAGAACTTGTGTCGTTGAGCCATGGCGAGAATCTCCTCTGCTTTTTTGCCCATGACCTGGAAGTATTCGATATGCTTCGCATCGAACCTGAAGTCTGAATTGACTTGGTTTTTCTCACCTTTGGCAGCATTTTCATCACTATTGAATTGCTCACCTAACTGGATCAGTGTGTAGAAATCAAAATCTCCCCTGGTGCCCGAGTTTGATTGTTTAAAACCAAAGGCAGCAGAAGTTTTCAAGGCATTTCGTTCCACCCCCATATGGTTAAGACCGTACCAGCAGCAACCTTTGGCAACAGCAGATTTCAGATCTTCAGGCGGCAGGAAAATAGTCTTTGGGTTGAAGTTATATTCATTCAATACACGAAGGACATTCTGACTCACAAACGGGAACAGTGTACTTCTTCCGGAAAAAAGCACGGTATCAACCTTCTTATCGCCAATCATCTGCAAAATATCAAAAGTGGCAGAACGTACATTTTCATAAATCAGTTTTTCGAAAACTTCATTTCTGAAAACCGGGTAATCTCCAACGATATCACCCCTGACAAACTGATCAAACATATCTTCGCCTTCATTGATATCAATGCTCAATCCACGTTTACGGAACAATTCGGATTGGTTGAAGATATCTGTCAGTTCGTAATCTTCAATGAGTTTGCGGGAACTGACATTACTGAAATTGGCAATCATTTTCTTTTTCACTTCCAGCACAATGTCCATCAGCTGTTTACGGAGGCGCATTACCTGTTGCCACTTTTGCTCATCTGCTTCATCAATCTCTTCGAAAGGGTTCAATGAAGCAAATGCAGGATATTCATTTTTATAGCTGAAGAAGAATTTGATCAACGCGTAATCGATGGTATCACCTCCAATGCCATAACCCAGCTTGGCCAATACATCGATATAGTATTTCTGGTCTTTTTCCCGCTCGAACCTGGCATCAACCACAGAACAATTGATGGTAGCACCACCCATATCATAGATGAGGACAGTTTCTCCTTCAAATTTTGATTTTTCGGGTCTGAACTTATGGTAATTACTGATATAGTAAAACAGGGTAGCTTCTGCTTCGTGGACATACCGGACATCGATGAAATCGGGTGTGTATTTCAAACAATCGATCATATCCTGGATCTTGGTAGCAGTAAAGTTATTCGGTATGGCCACTACCGCCCGATGACATTTATAGTCAGTTCGGTGTATTTCGAGTTTTTTGTTTTTTGAAGATCGGACAAAAGCCTGGAAATCTTTGTAGACACTATTCACCAATAACGAGGAAAGCAATTTCCCGTCAAGGGATAATTCGCGTCCATCGGTAAACGATACTTCCATAGTATCGGTATAGCCAAGCAATTTCTTTATGGATTGGAAGGAAACAAAACTGCTATCTGAAACCGCAGATTTACCATAAGTGCCGAAGCGGTAGCCAATACCATTAAAGACATCCATACCACTGCGGAGCATATCAACAGACTGGAGGATGGTATCCGGATCTGTGTTAAAAGCGATTACAGATGGGGTAATCTTGTCTTTTCCATTTTCCTGTTCGATGACGATATCTTCTGTGCTTGTTCCAGCCACAATGCAGGTGCCAGTAGTACCAGGGTCGATTCCGATCCATGAGATGCCAAGGTCCTGACCAATGAAGAACTCGTAATCGATCTTTTTCTCGAGTTTTTGTGTGAGGAAGAACAAACGCTTGGCTTCAATATCGACTTCAACTTCGAAACCGACCATCACGGGCTCATTGACCTCGAAGCCAGCCTCATGTTGATTTAGGGTTATGTCAATCTCAAATGGAATTTTGCGAAGAGGTCTGTATTTATACAAAATCATCGGTGTTCCTTCTCTGAATTCTCTTCCTTCGCGATCTTCGAGGTATATGTCCATGCCTTTTGGTAAACGGACATTCTTAAGGGTAAAATGGACATCCATACCTGTGAATCGCCCCCAATTGAGAAAGGATTTAGGACTTGAATACTTTACGGATCCTCTGAAGGTAATGGTCTCAGATTTTTCGGTCCATACTTTATAGGGCGCTACAATCTTACCCTGGTTCTGGAAATTGACCGACATATAATTATCGTTATACTCAAACAGGTCGAGCCGGATATCTTTAGGTCTTCCGAGCCAGGTTAGAATGAAAATAAGGAGTAAAACAGTAACTGCAACTGGTGCAATGATCATAGTGAGGTCTAAAATAACGATAATAGTACAAAAGTGCTAAAAACCGGAGCTCTAACAAAATCAATATAATATCTATTTCAAATTGATGCGACTTTTGTGGATGAAGCCCCTTGTTCCATCGGCTAAAATCACTTTCCACCAGTTTTGATCTGTTCTTGGTTGCACAAAAAAAGGTTGGTTGCGATAAACCTTGCTGATAACTGCTGTTTTGGTTCCCTTTCCTTTTCTGACATTGGTATAGCCGTCTGAATCTCTGACTGTGGCTTTAATGTATTCCAGTTCTTCGGAGTTATTGCCATCTGGCACTTCGTTATGATCGGTAATGGATACATTATATTTTCCGTTAGGATAAGCCTGAAAATATCGAAAATAGCCGTCGATGGTGTTTTCTTCTATTGCTGCCAGCCAGTAGGCCTCCTCTCTTTGTTCGGTTACCTCCTTGACGAAACTGCCTTCCGGAAAGCGTTCGAGGTAGTACTCAACATCATCGATTATTGGATTTTTTGCGATTTTCTTCCATAAAGCTTCTTCACCTTTAGTGATTGCGAGGGTTAAGTATTTCCCTTCCGGAAATTGTTCGATGTAGCGATCATAGGCGTTAATGGTGTTTTGGGCACGTGCCAGGCACCAGGCTGTCGGTTCTTTTACATACGGATAGGCGAACCATCCTCCGGCTACGAGCAACAACAAAATGATCGGCTTCACCAATTTCCTGGATGATTTGGTTTTGGATTTTCTCGAGAGTGTCTTAAGTTCTTTCCGATAGGCCGTAAATCTTTCCTGGTATTCTTTTTTACCGGGGTCGAGTTGTGAAGCCTTTTCGGCATATTTGGCGGCCAGTTCTTTATGGCCATTGTCGTGACAACTTTCCGCGTAAGCGAAACAAAAATTGGCGAAAGATTCGGGTTTGATCAGTCCAATTTCTTTGGCTTCAACCTTTTCGAGATACTTTACGGCATCTTCATAATTATTTTGGTCAAACTCATATTGAGCGGCTATGACCCATAATTCGGCGAGATTGTATCGAATTCTTTCATTCTCGAGGTCCAGACAGGTTTCATCGATATTGCGGATCAATTCGATAAACCGATTCGCGCCATATCCCAAATTTCGATTACAAAATGCCAGGTAGTAACACGCCAGTGACTTATCGGGTTCTTCTCCATTAGTCGATATTACTGCAGCAGACAACAAGGTTTCTGCTCGCACAAACTGTTCGGTAACGCAAGCATCAATACCCAGGTAAAGCTGTGCCTTGGCATTGGTTTTATCCATCCTGTGGGCCATTTCCCAAGCTTTTATGGCTTCAATCCTTTTCCCGGAAAGGGTAAGAAATTCTGCTTTGGTCACCCAGGTATCGCTTTGATCTGGCCATAATTCAATTAATCGATCAAGGTAGACTTTTGAAGATTGTGGGTCATTGGCGTCAAGGGAAACCAGCGCCAGTTTACGAAGTACCCTGGCATTATTAGGGTACCAACCCTCCATTTTGCGGATGTGAGCAAGAGCTTCTTCAGATTTGTCTTTTTGAAGGTAACATTCAATGAGGAGGAGTCCACCATCGAAGTTTTTTTCGTTGAGCTCAAGAATTTTGTGAAGAATACGAGTGGCATCATCGATATTCTTCAGTTCATACAGCAATTTGGCATATCCCCAGAGAGCGGAAACATTTCCTGGGTCGGATTCCAGCTTTTTCTCATAAGCTGCCTTCCTGGATTGGTTGTGCAGATTTAGAGGTTCAGGGGTATTGCCGGTCTTCATGATAGCTTTAACACAATGGGGAGAACATTAATTCAATTTATCTCTTTTTTGGCAATCCGATAAATGTATTAACAAAAAAAATAAGACGCTACCCTCCACACCCCTACGGAAGATAACGTCCCTCAAAAAATTGATCTTTATGATAACTGGCTTATAAGTTCATATATCTGAGTGCCATAACTTCAACGACCTCTTCAGCGTAATGAGGTTTAATGTTAAGCAGATCTCGAAGTTTGTCCATGAAAATTTTTTCCTGGAGATTGACCACTCCGTCGGAAAACAGCAGGTCTACAGCATTCGTATATGCAGTTTCTCTGAGGGTGTAGGGCAAGCATCTCGCGGCCAACCTGGTTAGCGCATCGTGTCCTTTTTTTTCAAGGATATTTGTAAGGTCTTCTACAATTCTTTTCCATTTTTCGCCAGGGATGCCGACGAAAAGCATCATGTTATCAACGATGTTCCAGATGTTGTTGATTTCATCTTCTCCGACCCTACCGTCTGCTGTTACAGCGGTAAACAGTATCCCGAAAAAAGCTTCCTCTCCTGACAGTGTATATTCAAAGGTTGGAGAGAAGTTGGTTTCATTTCCAAAATTCTGCATACGTCTCTTACTAATTTGTGTTTGATCGTCTTCAGCCTTCCTTATTTCATTTCAAATGAAACCATTTCAAGGAAAACACCGTTTGTTTTTTCCAGTATGAAGTCATAGGTTCCTTCAGGGTAATTCCTGTGATCGAAAACTATGGCCTTCGGTGTTGGGAACTGGTCATTCCAAACCACTTTCCCGTTTGCATCAAGTAAAGTTCCTACAAGGTCTTCACCAACATCAGCTATATCCAAAGTAGTGGAGTGTAAGCCCTGATAGATGACAATCATTGTATTGTCAAGTAATGTTGTTTCAAACTGAGTAAAAATCTTTTCGCTTTGCTTATTCGTGTTTAATGAGGCTCCAGCACCAAATGACCATGTACCGACCATAAGGACGAGGAGCAAAAAGTAGCCTTTCATTGTGTTTACGTGTTTAGGTTTATTAATGGCTAATGAAGGATCAGAGGCTACTAATTAGTTTGGGTTTTCCTGAGTGTAAGAGTTTGGTTAAGAGAGCAGAAATTATTTATTCCTGGTTGATAAATAGTTTTAACGGCTCGGAGAGGCTGCTGGTTTCATTTCCGGCATCTTCTTTTTGCCTTTGTCATCATTATACTTCAAGGCTGACCAGATTGTTCGGTCAGTGATATTGAGTTTATCAGACAGGTTTTGGACAGTTTGGGTTTTATGGTATGCGTATTTGGGCAAAAGGTTCTCAAATTCTGCATTAATCACATACCTTCTAATAGAAGATGGGTTGATAAAATCTCGATCGATCAGATACACCATTAATTGCTGTGTGCTGAATTCAACCTGGTGCTTCATGCAGTAGGATTTGAATTGTGACAAAATGGTATCCTGAAAAATATCTAGTATCTGCTTTTTGATTTCCATAATAGTTTGGCTTTGCGTGCCCCTGATCCTCTATTATTTAATTTCTGATGCTAATATGCTAGTGAAAGCCCTCTCCAACAAAGTTCGATTTTATATAAAATCCCTTATTTTTTTATAAAAAAAATTCATCAATTTATCTTACATTTAGATCACATTTCACTCAATATCAACATTATAACCAAATGTCTTGTTTCTAATATTCTCCCTAAAAAATGAAAACAAAAACTGCTCTTTTTAATCGAAAAATCTTTGATGTTCTGAAAGTTCTCTCAAGAAATGAGATTAATGAATTTGGTCGATTTCTGGGTACAACTGTATTTAAATGCGATGAAGAGGTTTTAAAGTTATTCGGTTATCTGAAACCATATCATCCCGAATTTGAGCCAGGGAAGATTAGTGAAAAGAAAATGATCAAAAAGGTATTTGGTAACACCACTTCTGTTTCCGGAAGGAAAATTGACAAAAAAGTATCTGCCTTGATCTTGCTTGCGGAAAAGTACCTTTTATCAAAACACCTGGATACGCCTTCTGAAGAGAAAAAATTGTTATTGGCCAGAATCTATAGTCAACGCCAGGCAGATCAACTTTTTTTCAGGTTAATGGATAAGGTCAATAACCAGGTCAACCGGAAAACTGCACCGGAAACACTTGACTATTTCTATAAGACAAGATCCAGTTATGAATCCTATTTTCACCCAAGTAAGGTAAAATTTGAAAAACGTATTTCAAACGAACAGTTAAAAAGGGCCATCGAACACCATAAAGACTATTTTGTAGTAGGTATGCTTCGATTAGCCGTTGAGGCGGTATCAAGGCGGTATGCAGCAGGTGAAGACATTGCTGTGCCGCTCTTAAAAGAAGTAAGAATACTTGCTGCCAATATAAAACCAGACAACCCGCTTGTAAACTTATACAGTCTCATTCTTTTTCATGCAGAGCATAGTGACGATGCTTCTCTGAATACTGCCGAGGAACTTTTCCGCACCTATCATGATCATATTTCTCCTTCCAAACAAAATACAATCGTTTCTATGCTGATCAATTTTTCTCTCATCCAATATGCCAGTGGGAGAGAAGAACACCAGCTAAAAGTCTTTATGCTTTACCAACTGGCATTTGAAAATCAGTGGCTTGAAGTTGAAGGATTTATACCTGAGAGTCATTTCACAAGAGCGATATTTATCGCCGTGGATCTCAAGCAATTCTCCTGGGTCGAAAAGACACTGGATAATGCAGAACAAACGCTTAGGTCAGACATAAAACAGAACACCATACTAATTTGCCAGGCTTACCTATCGTTCGGTTACGAAAAATTTGAAGAAGTACTGGATTACCTTCGCCAAGCGGAATTTCCAAATATTAACTACGAACTTAACTCTCGAAGTCTCATTCTTAAAAGTTATTATGAGCTAAATATCGGTGAACGGGAGTATCCAGTTGTCGACTATTGCGAAAGTTACAGGCAATATCTGATGCGCAGAAAAAACATACCTGCCGTATTCATCGAACGCAATTTAAATTTCATCAAGATGGTTCGAAGACTGACGAATGCGCATGCTGAAAACCGGGAAGATTTGCAACGGGAATTACTTTACCGCATCGAGCGGATGCCAATCATTTCAAAAGGCTGGTTATTGGAGAAGATCAATCAGTTGTATGTGCAATAAGTTCCGGCTCGGGCCTTGAACGTTCATGTAGGTCCCAGAAAGCACCAGCTGCCATAATGCGAATGAGTATTCTTGAAAATACAAGGAGCTGCTGTAAAAAGAAAAATACCAGGATCAGAGTTTCAGAAACCATTCCCGAAGCCATATCAACACCGAAATAAATACCAAAGAATGTAATCTGAAGCAGGAAAAACAAGATATATAGTCCTACGCCCTTAAATAGATTAGCACTGGTCCATTTTAGACCATCGACAATAGACGTCCATACTTTTTGGCGATATTCGGAAACAATCTTAATTTTCGTTAACAGGTTAGCAACGATCAGGAAAAATAAACCTACCAGCCACACTATAACACCTGCAGCTATTGCTAAAACAATCTCTCTTTCGGTAGGCATATCGTTAATGGCATCGCCCAAAATTGCACTCATGATAAACATCACCAGGCCTGCCCAGACAAGATGCAGCACAAGAAAAAACACACTCACTTTCAAGAATCTGAAGAAATGGCGTGCCCCTCCTGTCCAAAATGTTTCCCATCGCGAAGTTTGTTCTTTGATACAGTAAAACACACCTCCTTTAAGGAATATCCAAAAAATGAAATACACAATGACTATCCAGCGGGTTTGGCCAATTAAGGGTGTAATGGCATCGCCATGGGCATTGAGGAAATCACGGAAGATAGTATTGTCATAATCGTAGATCAACTTTTCTACTTCAAGGGAATCTCCAATAGAGGCGTTAAGCACCCTAAACACCTGTAAAGCCAGGGGAAGTGCTAACAATAATTGAAGCAAATAGATGGTCAAGGCAATTTTTGACTGCTTTAAACCTATGCTAATTCCCTTGGTAAATGATTTGATCATAAATCTCAAATTATCCGATAACTGTTGCAAAACTCATGGTGTTCTGCAACCAGAAAAGCGCCTTTATGGCATACTTCCATAATGGCTTCTTGTTGGGTTTTAACGTCTTACTGTTATTATTCATATCAACATCAAGCGTAATCTTGTATTCCGGATCAACCTGTGCCGAAACGATCCTGCTCTCCCTTTGATATTCGAAGATCATAGTACGGGCAATCCCATCCCATTTCTCCAGCACTTCTGTGCCATCTTCAAACTTTATTCTAACTTCTGTTGGAATGATTAGCTCTCCCAATCGGTAAACGGTTACTGCCGAATTTACTTTACCTGATCTTTCTCCTTTTCTGAATTCTTTTTCGCCATTCTCACCATCGAAAATACCATGTGGGCTTATGTCATCGAAATTGGAAATACGGCCAATAGCATAATCACAGATATCTGTACCATATAAAACCTGGTCTGTCAGCCAGTCGAGGTTTTCACCAAATGTTAGGCCGTGATCTTCACTGACAACCTCATTCAAAACCCTGAGCAAATCTGGTGCCTTTGGATGCGTGAAGGCATGTTCCTGGTAATAACGTTTCAGGAATTTCCTCATCGTTGGCGTACCAAACATATTTTCCATAGTGTGCAGCCAGGTTGCTGTTTTTGAATATTGGAACCCTTTCCTACCTTCTGTAAATTCCCATCCTGGCCTGGCGATTGACCCGGCTTTGGGGTTATTCATACCTGTGTATTCAAGGCGGCTCATTTCTTCAGTACCTGTTCGATAGCCCAGAATGTCAAAAATAGAATTCCTCTCACCATACAGCTCATCCATTATGCAATCTTCCATATAGGTCACCATGCCTTCATCCAGCCATGGCTCTTCTTTCTCGTTTGATGCCAGCATACTCATATAATACTGGTGACCAAACTCGTGGATAAGCAGTGCCTCTGATGTTCTTATTCCTTTGGGAATATTGTAGAAAGTGCCTCCGGTAATGAGTGTTGGGTATTCCATTAACCCCGACCGAAGACCGTGCAGAGGAGGGTCTACAACCGTTAAAGTGGGATAGACATAAGGACCAACATGTTCATCGAAATAGGCAAAACCACCTTTTAATGCTTCCATAAATCGGTCACTTAACATGGCATGCTCAGGCTGGATCAATAACCGGATAGTGACATGTTCCCATTGTTCTTCTACAACGACAAACCTTGGAGAAATCGTCCAGGCAAAATCAATCACATCTTCTACATAATAGCCATAAGTTTTAGTGCCATCTTTATTATCCACTTCCTTTATCCGGCATCCTGATGCACCGATGATAAAGTAATCTGGTATGGTCATCTCTACATTATAAACCCCGAAATCAGCAAAAAACTCAGTGCCTGGCATAAACTGGTGACAATTCCATCCCCAGACGCCTTCTACGTTCTGTTCGTAAACACCCGCTTGTGGAAACCAATGGACAAACAGGTAATAATCACGACTGTAGCCACAACGCGCAATAACTTCAGGAATCTTGGCTCGCCAGTCAAAATCCAGCACTACTGAATCTCCAGGCATAATCGGTTCAGCCAATGTTAGTTCTAAAACCGATTGATCGAGAATGTTATCGTTGTTGGGCTGAATGTATTTAAGATTTCCAGTTACATCACTGGTTCCGTTTTCGGTCATTTTATCAATATCACACCAACCCCACCTTGCTTCTGGTTCGGTAGTCAGGTTTTCGCGAAAGACACTTCCTCCTGCATCATGAATGAATGTGGAATAAGTGTTTTTAAACGAATTGAGATACATATAAAACGGGATCGTGGTAATGGTATCCGGCGAAGTGTTATTCCAAACCATTCGAGTGGTCACGTCGAGCATACGATTATCGTGATCGAGTATCACCTTCATATCATAATTGGCGATTCGCGGACTGTAGGGTGTTGGGAAATATGGATCGCAGTCAGTAGCTGATGCATAAATGGCCCAACCGACCAATAGCAGAACCAGAAATAATTTTTTCATAAGTCACTAATATAAAAGGTTCTGGTAGGAAATTTGATCAAGCCATTAGTTCAGGGCTTTGAAATTACTGTATTTGAGTCAATAACCAAACCTTAAAGGCTTAAAAACATGTTTATTCTTAATTTGTTTTCGTTTATGGTTTTTTCATCAAAAATTTAAGCAGGTTAACACTTGCCATAAAAAATCGAAAAAGAAAGAACCAATTTTAATCGTATTTTAATACAGTTGAAATACAAATCAAAAAGTGCATCCCAACTTGAAAGCCAAACTCAAATTCTTGCTCCCGCTCCTATTATTTTGGAGCACAAGTTCAGCACAAGAGACTTCTTCCCTTCCTTCCTTTTATTTCGGGCCTGCTGATATTCCCATAGAGGAGTACGCAAGTCATATCAACACGATTGTCCAGGACTCACTGGGCTTCATGTGGTTTGGATCGCAGTTTGGACTCCATCGCTGGGATGGGCATCATCTGAAAACCTTTCTGCATGACCCCTATGATTCCACCTCCATTGCTTCAGATATTGTGAAGGATCTGTATGTTGCCAAAAACGGGAGCTTATTTGTGGGCTTGTGGGGAGAGGGGCTTGATCGCTTTGATTATGAGACAGAAAGCTTTCAGCATTGCCTGGATGAAGCCAGGACTCCTGAGAATTTTTACTACATACTTGTGTCTGATATACAGGAAGATGGAAAAGGAAATCTGTGGGTTGCCACTACTGAAGGCCTTTATCGACTCCATCTTCAGACCAATGAGCTGACTTATTATGTCAGCGACCCCACTGCCCCCAATAGCTTGAGTCATTCCTACTGCGAATCATTGCTGATTGACGTTGAAGGTACCTTGTGGATTGGTACAGGAAATATCTGGTCAGATGACCCGCGTGGGGGCCTTAATCGATATCGTCCCGAAACAGAAGATTTCGTGCAGTATGTGCATGATCCTGGTGATTCCACAAGCCTGGCAAACGATAAGATAACGGAAATGTTTGAGGACAGCAGAGGAAACTTTTGGGTGGGGACAGGTGGAGACGGCTTGCATAGGATGAATCGGGCAAGCGGAACCTTTAAACGCTTTCCAAGAAAAGATTTTCCCGCTAACCAACTCGCCGCCCCCTTCTACTATCCGGCTAAAAACCAACATATTACCTTCATATTCGAGGATAAGCATCAAAAACTATGGATTGGTTGCTGGGATGGAGGTATTCTGTATCATGATCCCGAAAATGGAGGACTTGGGCAGCCATTTTTTGATGATCCTGAGGACCCCTTGGCACTTCCTGAACTCTACCCCTGGACCCTGTTCCAGTCAAGAGATGGCACCTTATGGGGAAGTACAACAGGGCCTGGAAAGCACCTGTTTCAAATTCGGGAAACCCTCTTGGAGACTCATCCCTTCTCCGATGAACGCAACCATGTGTATGGATTTACCGAATCCCGGAAGGACCACCTCTGGATTTCGACTGCTCCTTCCGGTTTGATTGAATTTGATCTGAAGACAAAAACGCAGGAGATCTTTGATAACAAAAGAATCCAGGCACCCAAATCAAATCTTCCCAACGCCTCCTTACCGGACGTATTGAACTACCCGGATGAACTGCTGAAATATAATTTCCGGATGGTGGCGGATGAGACAGGAAGATTGTGGATCAGTCGTCCTCAGCCGGATGGAATGCTTCGCATAGATCCGGAAAGCGGAGAATTGATGGCCTATTTGCATGATCCGCAGGATGAACAGAGTATTTCGAAAGGCGTAGTGGGATACATCCTCAAGGATAAAATGGGTCAAATATGGGCTGCAACATATGATGGGGTGCTGAATCTCTATAACCCGGAGACGGATGACTTTCAGAAGTTTCCATTTGTAAGCCCTGAAGATCATGAGGGATTTATGCGCATTGTTTTGGCCCTCTCTAAGGAAGGGGACATCTGGATTACAGCTTCTTACGAATATGATTCTCCCAATATTTTGCTCAAAAAATTCAATCCTACTACCCACACCTTTCAAACCTATGAGGCTGATATGCAGGCCTATGATCCTTCTCTTCCCTTGGGAGAATTGCTGGATGTCATAGAAGATGATGCTGGAAATCTCTGGATGGGAAGCAAAGCGCAGGTATTCAATATTCATCCAGACCAAAGTGAGCAAGCATCTTTCTCCATCAGAGACGTCGGGGGCCGCTTTTTCAACGGCATAAAGATGGATCAACAAGGCCGATTGTGGTTGTTTGGAGATAACATCTACCTGTTGGACCCCAAAACGAAGCAGCACGCTACCTTCAAAACGACTTTTTCTACCAACGTGGAACCTGGTGGAATCCCTTGTATGTATCAGGATTCTGCAGGGCACCTCTATTTTGGTGGACAGGGAGGCATGCACATCATTGATCCAGAGAAAGTAAAAAGCAGAGACAAAAACAACCACCTCAAGACCATCCTGTATGATTTCCAGTTGTTATATGAAGAAAACGGGGAAAACGGCTCTTCTGGCGCTCATTTCGACCTCTCCTCCCTGCAAGAAATTCAACTTACACATGATCAAAACGCCTTTTCCGTGCGATTTGCTACCCTTTCCTTTCTCGAGTCGGAAACCAATCGATACCAGTTCCAGCTCGAAAACTACGATGAGGGATGGAGAAACAGTGGCTTAGAGCCCATTGCCATCTATGCAAAAGTCCCTCCTGGAACGTATGTGCTCAAAGTGAGGGGAGCCGTACAAGGACGGGAATGGGAAACAGAAAATAGTATTCGAATCACCATTTCTCCACCCTGGTGGGCGACTTGGTGGGCCTATTGCCTTTATGCAGTTCTTTTCCTGGGAAGTTTATTCGGCTTTTACCGATTTCAGCTCAATCGTCGGCTCGAGAAGGCCGAAGCGATCCGGATCAAAGAGCTCAATACGGTGAAAGAGCGCTTGTACACCAATATCACCCATGAGTTTCGGACCCCTCTGACGGTCATCATGGGCTTGGCAGAAAATCTGAAAGGCCATGAGCAGGAGCGCAATCTCATTTCCCGTAATAGTAAAAACCTGCTTCGCCTTATCAATCAAATGCTTGGCCTTTCCAAACTGGAATCAGGGAATATGCAGTTAGATCTGGTTCAAGGAGAGATCATTTCCTATCTCCGATACCTGACGGCCTCTTTCCATTCGATGGCAGAGGCCAAGGAGTTGGAGCTGGAATTTCAGTCCGACATTCCTTCATTGATCATGGATTATGATGAGGAGAAAATCCAGCATATCGTTTACAATCTATTGTCTAATGCGATCAAATTCACACATTCAGGCGGAAGGGTTCAATTATCAGTAGGGGCTACCTCTACTGATCAAATTTCGATTGTGGTTTCTGATACCGGCAATGGCATTCCAGAAGAAGAACGCTTGCATATTTTTGACCGCTTTTATCAGGCCGAATCCGGGAGTACACGAAAAGCAGAAGGAACCGGGATTGGACTAGCGTACTCACGTGAGTTGGTACAGTTGATGGGCGGAAAGATTGAGGTAAAAAGTACAGTTGGCGAAGGAACGCAATTTATAGTTTCCATTCCTGTCAACAGATCCGCTTCTACCCCCAAGTCGACCCATCATTTTTCTGAAATGGAGGAAAAATCAACAGAAGTCGAATCTTCGGGCAATCCTCCTCTGATTGAAACGGCAGATCCTGAAAAACCTCTACTGCTCGTCATAGAAGACAACGCTGATGTCCTGGCTTATCTGGAATCCCTTCTCCACCAAAGCTATAGGGTTGAGAAAGCCAGGAATGGCCAGAAAGGGATTGACAAAGCCCTCGAGATTGTCCCAGATATCATCATCACGGATGTCATGATGCCGGAAAAGGACGGCTATCAGGTTTGTAAGGAATTGAAAAACGACGAACGGACCAGTCATATCCCGATTATTTTGCTTACCGCAAAAGCCGGCACCGACGATAGGATTGAAGGCCTTAAGGAAGGTGCAGACGCCTATTTAACAAAACCATTTAATAAAGAAGAATTATTTATACGGCTCCAGAAACTGATTACCCTTCGTCAAACACTGCAGGCCACCTATTCTGGTAAAGATCATTTTGTAAGACAGGTGATGGCCAATGCCAAACCCAATCTTGAAGACCGGTTTTTGAAAAAACTGATCAAAATGGTTCAGGATCGTATGGATGACCCGGAGCTTTCTGTAGGTCATTTGTGTAAAGCTGTAAAATTGAGCAACACCCAGGTCAATCGCAAACTGAAAGCGCTGACCAATAAAACCCCTTCCCAATTTATCCGGTCTATTCGCCTTCAAAAAGCATTGGAATTGCTCGAAAATTCAGATCTCAACATTTCTGAAATCGCCTACGATGTCGGATTTAGTGATCCAAACTACTTTTCAAGGTCATTTTCTGAAGAATTTGGCTTAGCACCCAGCAAAGTTCGTAAGTAGCTCAATTTCAATTTATTACACCTAAATCTAAAGCATTTATGCAAAATAAATGCTAGACTTTTTCCTCCTCATGTGGAATACGTGAAGGTTTTGGGGAATAGGTGAAGGGGCTTTTGAACCGAAGCTGGCACCTTGCAAGTGTTCAACGGGGCTAACCCGATTAATCACTTAATAATTCAAATTATGAAACAAATGAAAAATTTCGCCACACTAATGATGATTATTCTAACCGCTTTGTCCTGTACTAATAATCTTAACAAAGAAACTTACCAATCAGATACTTCCAAACAGGTCAGATCCATTCATCAAATTGAGCTAAAGGAAAATGTAGACTCCAATGAATTTGAAACATTTGTGTTTACTGAATTGGTGCCTTTATACGATCGAATCAAAGGGCTACAACTCGCCTTAGCAAAAGGAGATAGAGGAAGTAGAACAAATAAGTATGCCATGATATTGACATTTGACACTATTGAAGACCGCAATAGGATTTTTCCTCATGATGGAGAATCTCCAGAAGACTGGGGAGATGACAAAATATGGGAAAAACTTTTTTCTATGTCATCTGGATTTGGAGATGAGACTTCCTTCACAGATTATGTCAGTATATCCCAATAATCTAATTTTTCTGAAGCACTCGGCTTTGCCCCCCGGCAAAGTTCGTAAATAATTCAATTTCAATTAACTAATAATTTAAATCATGAAAACCTCATTGAAATTAATAATCAGCTTTTGTTTATGCTTAATGCTTGGACAAAATGCCCTCAGTCAAACAAACCAAATCCTACTAACCGGCGCTGACCGTGTCCACGGGTTTAGCTGGGACGGAACCATTGCTCATTATGTAGTGAAATCAGGCAATGCCTATAATGTGATTAAACAGCCATTCGATGGAGAGAAATTCGGGAACATTTTAAATACTAAAACCATTCCAATGAGTTCTTACCCCGCTGGTTCAGTTATCAGGGGGTATAATGTCCATTTAAATAGCGCAAGTCAGGAAGTGATCAGTTATGTTGTATACAACACCTCCGAGACATTGGTAATGATCTGTGAACCCGGAGGAAGTTTTAACGTTAGTGATTCCTTAAAAATGTCTGGAGCTGATATTATTAGAGGGTGGTGGTGGAACGGGACTTCTAATGCCTCGTACATTGGCTTTTTTGAAAATTCCTACACCAATAATATCAGCCAATTCTTCGACGGCGAGAGATTTGGTACTGCAAAACATACGAGGTTGTTTAATAGCGATCTGCTTAGGGCATGGAATGAACTGGATGGTGACATGAATAATTATTGTATTGTAAGTGGTGGCAAGACATATATATCCGGAGCTCTGTTACGGCCTAAATGGTTACCTGCAAAAGATGACGGGTGTCATTCCCACGGTAAGCGAAAATGGTCGGCAATGCTCGAACGAAACGGTAACAAAACCTGGGAGGATGCCGCCAGAACTACCCCGATTGTAATTGACGGGAGACACGGGAGACACGTCGGTGTTCCTGATGAAATAAGCCTCCAGGGATTAGGCGGAACATGGGGGGAATGGTATGTGAATGATGACAATTGTAACGCAGAATGGGACACTCCTCAAAGGGATTTTTGCATAGGTAACGGTATCGTTCAGTATTCGGCCAGGTTCAACGTGGCAGGGGAAATAAATGAAGACTTAGCAATGATAACTCCTGCCAGAATTTTAGGTCAAAATGAAACACCATACCTTGTTGAGTGGGATCAGGTTGGCAATTTATGGGGTTTATTCAAAATCGAATATGACGTCTGCCTCATAGACTGGGACTATATCGACGATGTTTTGAAAAGTGTAGTGCCTGAAAATGTTTACACTTGTGATGCACAAACCCTGAACAATTATATGGCGACTGACGGTTGTAGTACATCACTTAACGATCCGGCCTCAAAAGGCTTAAAAAGCTTGTTCTTCATTCCTTGTGTCTTGCATGATCTGTGCTATTGTCAGCCATGGGAGGAAAATGGTTTTACTGCAAATGAAGGCAAGGATATTTGTGATCTCCTATTTAACGACAAAATGCGGGAATTATGTGATAATCCAACGTGCTTTTCAGGAGCTCTGGTCTGGACATCTGCAGTAATCCTCGCTGCACAAAATGCCTTTGACATGAATCAAAATCGTAGAGAACGTAGTCAATTACCGTGCGATGAGTAAGCTCTGGTCCACGCATCAGTCTATTGATGAAAGACCGAAGCGACCAACAGAAAAAAGCCATTCCCTCTTTCCAGGGAATGGCTTTTCTTGATCCTGCGATCAATATGCATCAACCAAGGGGTATTTCCCCCAAATTCCGAAATCGCAATATTTCCGCAGCGATACTCACGCCAATTTCTGCTGGTGTCTTACTGGCTATAGCGACACCTACTGGCGCCCTCACCCTGTTGAGCGCCTTTTCTGAAAAACCTTCTGCTTTCAATTCATGAAACAGTTGTTCGATTTTGGCTTTGCTGCCCATCATCCCCAAAAAAACAAAATCGGTGTTGAGCAGCTGCTTGAGTACGATTTTATCATCACGGTAACCAAAAGTCATAATCACAACATAATCACGGGTATTGCCATCCATCTGATCGGCGATTTTATCATATTCAACAACCCGTTTTTCATTGGCAAAAGTATTAGACGCCATAGTGTTTAAACCGGGTCTGTTGTCGTATAGCTTAACGTAAAATCCAAGAATCGACATTTGCCTTGACAAGGCCTGTCCAACATGTCCTCCGCCAATGATATGGATGACTTCTTTGGCAAAAAGATCTTCCCGATACGTCCAATCGGTTGCTGAAGCTATTTCTGTTATATACCGTTTACCGGAAAGATGGCCTTCCAGAAAACTAAGACCTGTAGCCGACACCTGCAGAACAGCTGAATCAGATGCCAAAGCCTTTTTCAACGCTGTCAGTATGGAAGTTGCCAGTGGAACGATTACGACCACCTGTTCTCCTGAGCAGATCATCCCTGAGCGGTCATTGCCCGCTGCTGGTCGATGCACTTGTTTTTTAAAAAGAATAGATTTATCCTGCTTCTCCAACAGTGATCTTGCCAACTCCACCAGTTTGTGTTCCATGATCCCTCCTCCGATCGACCCTTTCATCTGGCCATCGTTACTTACTACCATTTTGAACCTCTGTCTGCCGGGACTACTACCATGGCTTTCGATCACCAATAACAAAACAGCCGGAATTGAAGCTTCCAGTTTTTCGAGCAGGAACTGCCAAACGGCCAGGTGCTGAATTAACGAAGTCATTGACGCCTGCCCTCAAGTATTTTGAGAAAAGAACGGGTCCGAATCTCATCGATTGTGAGTCCGGTGGGTAATATTTCATCCTCAGTAATGGCTCCGCTGTTCAACGCCCTGAGGAAATAATTTAGTAACCCCTGGCCTGTAGCTGCATCGTCAAATACATCACCGATCAGTGTGGCCCTTGCCGCCTTTTCGACAAATGTGCTCAACCGCTCAACCGCATCATCATAGCTCTCGAGAAAGAAGGCATAAACTGCCGCATATCGTGAAATCAACTGGGCAGGATGGAGATCCCACCCCTGGTAATAGCCATTCCACAATGAATGTCGGATATGGTCGTAGGCCTGTTTCCAGGCACGGTGTACCACTTCCCTGTTTTCCCGACGTTGTTTTTTCGACAAATCGTCTCCCCTATGCGGGCCAACAGGCATTATGTTCGTCGCGCCATCTGACAACTCAATGCCCGTATGGGCTAGCGCCACTTTGGTCATATGGTGCGCAAAATCACAAACTGGGTGATCCATTTGCTGGTACTTTGCGGTTATGTTACAGGATGCAGTGTAGTCGTAAGTACCGAAGTGGGTTGCCCGACAACGTCCTTTCGAGGCCGCCATAAACTTTTTTAATGGATTGGCCCCATCATCAGCCATGATGGACTGTGTCGTTTCAACCATGATCTCAAGGCGAAGTGTTCCGGATGGCATCCTCCATTTTTCCTCAATGATTTCGAAAAGACCAACCAGCGCTTCGATTTGCTCCGGAATGGTCACTTTTGGCAACATGACGATAAAGTTATCGGGGAGTTGTCCACCTGACTGTTCCAGCAAAGTCGTTAGGAAGATATCCAGCGTACGCGCACCTCTTAACTTTAATTCTTCGGTGAAAGGCTTGATTCGGATGCCGATAAACGGGGGAAGAGAATTATTAGTCATGCCTTTTGCAACTTCGGTTGCAGCATTGACTGCAGTGGCATCTTCTTCTTCAGGTGAGCGATTGCCGTAACCATCTTCAAAGTCGATTCGAAAATCTTCTACCGCTTCGTTTTCAAGTTTCTCTTTTACCTTTCGGTAAATTTCAAAGGCCAGTCCTCCCTTGGCTTTTGTCCGTTTTGTCGGTGAAAGTTTTTTTAACTTCTTTTTCAACCTGGCGATATCTTTTTTCCTTTCCGGGAGGGATTCAAAGCCTGGCAGTTCAATTGCATGAGCAAGGGTTACAAAATCCGGCGCATCTGTGAGCAAGGATTTAAGTGCCACCTTTCCAAGAGAGGCAGCTGTAGTTGCCTTGAATAGATGCGCACCACCGTATACTGTATGCACAGGTTGTCTTTCAGGATTATCACCGGGGTATTTTTCCTGAAACGCTAGGTTGGCTTTCCGTAAGGTGCGAAAAATGGCGGCCTGTCTTGTTTTCGGAATGGTAAGCTTCATGAGTTGATAATTTTGAGGATTAGCTTCCCCTGTAAGTTGAATATCCGAATGGATTCAGGAGCAAAGGTACATGGTAATGACTGTCGTCAAATACCTCGAAAACTATCCCGACCTCCGGATAAAACGACTTGATATGCCCTGCTTTGAAATAGGCCCCGGTATCAAACCACATGCGATAAGTCCCCGGTTTCAGAATTTCTTCATCTGGCAGAAGATCTGATACTCGTCCATCATCGTTGGTAATACCTTTTCCTATTGTCGTCCAACCACTTTCGCTAAGTGATTGAAGGCGGAGGTGAATCCCTTTCCCAGGACTGCCTTTTGAGGTGTCAAGTACATGTGTCGTTATTTGGCTCATAATTTTGGATCTAACTAACTGGTAAGGAATTTCTCCAGTCTCAGTCTTGTAATTTTATATTGTTCGGAAGCAGCTATCATCATTTCCATTTTCGGACTGTTTTCCAGTCTTTCTTGTAAAATTTCAAGCATTTCTTCCGCTGTTTTTCCAGTGGCAAAGACGATAAAGATATATCCAAACTTACTTTCGTAGGCCTGATTTCCTGCTGCCAGGGCTTCTAACACTTCCATTGAAGCGGATTCCACTTTTTCCTGTTCCTTGCTGGCCATGTCGATAGTAGAGGTAAATTTTTCTTCAAGGCTTTTCAGATCTCCGATCTTGGGGTGATGGGCAAAGGCTTCTTTCCAGTCGTCTTCGGAACAATCATCGAACCAGACAAGTTCTGCCAGGTTCTCCAGGTATTCCCAACTATGGTAGGGTCGGTATCGCATCATCATGTTAACCCAATTTTTGGAGCCGCAACATTTATACAATACCTCTTTCAGATCCACCAACAGCAGGTCATTGAGCTTATTTAATTCCATGTGGTATTTTCAAATTTCAGGGTTAAGAAAGTTTTTTGGTCAGGCTATTTTGTTGATGCCCCCTGCTGGATCCAACATCGTATCAAATCTCGTTCTTCAGGGGTCATTCCGGTTTTATTATTTTGGGGCATATTATGTGTCAACACCACTCTTTGCATAATCAAATCGGCCTTCGCAGCCACTTCTTCCGGCGTATCATATTTCACTCCGTTGGGAGGTGTTGACCAGTCCTCATCTGTAGGATTTGAAGAATGGCACGAAATACACCGGGATTGTACAATAGGATAAATCGTCGCGAAGCTAACTTCGTCATCACAAGCTTCTGGATTGATATCTGGAGATGTCATAAAAGCAACTGCCAAAATCATTAATATACCTACAGGAAAAACCCATATGGAATACTCCCCTCTTTCAATTAGGTTAAGATAGTGTTTTACCAACGCGCTTCCAAGAGAAATTCCGGCAAGGGCCAACCAATTCAGCTCATGACTGAATGTGCTTGGATAGTGATTACTGATCATTATGAAAAGAACCGGCAAGGTAAAATAGTTGTTGTGTAAGGATCTCAGTCCCGCATGTTTCCCGAGCCGCGGATCCGGTGTTTTGCCTTCTTTGGCAGCAGCAACCATAGCCTTTTGAGAAGGAATGATCACGAAAAATACGTTACCCGCCATCAGAGTCCCGATAAGCGCACCTACATGAATAAATGCCGCCCTGCTATTGAAGACATTTGTTAACAACCAGGCTACCCCGACCATCAAAAGAAATCCAATTGCCGCAAACACAATCCCGTGGTTGATCAAAGGGAATTTGCAAAGCAAGTCGTAAACGATCCATCCAACAATCAGGGTGCTGACACCGATAGCCACCCCGGTCAATGGGGTAATATTCAGTACATTTGGGTCGATCAGGAAAGATTTTGCATTGAAATAATAGACGATACATAAAAGCACAAATCCACTGATCCAGGTGAAGTAGGCTTCATATTTGAACCAATGCAGTTCTTTTGGAATTTCTTCTGGGGCATTCTTGTATTTTTCAACATAGTAAAAACCACCACCATGGATGGCCCATAAATTACCGGCAATCCCTTTTCGCAAACCTTTCGTCCTGTTAAGGCTGTTTTCCAGGAAAACAAAATAGAAAGATGCCCCGATCCAGGCTATACCAATGGTGATGTGAAACCACCGGACCAGTAGACTCATCCATTCGAAAAAATGACTTTCGACCGGGGTGTCTTTCACAAAAAGATAAAAGATTAGCAGCCCTGCGAAGAGAACCAATAACCCTCCAACGATCAACATATTTTTGGTAGCGGAAAGCCCTTGTCTGGCTACCTCATCAGTATCACTGATTTCGTTCAGCTTTTTCCTTTTTGTCAAAAACCTCACGATCCCCCCCATCTGCCAAATGGCTATCACTACCAAGGCACCGAGAATTGCAATAAATATTGAAAGGGTTGACATAATCAGCTGATGTTACCAAACAACCTTAACCTGCTGACCCCTCCATCCGGATAAATAGAAAATCTCACATGTGTGAAAGGCTGTGAAGCGATCAATTCTTCTTCAAAGAAATGCTCATTATGAGCAGTCAGTGGTAGCTTAGGTATTATTGAAACCCAATTTTGTGATTCAAAATCTACATCGTCATGCTCAATGGAGATTCCATCCAGAGAAAAGAACCCCGGATAATTTCCTTTAAAATGGCAGGTATCGACAAGCACTTTCCGGATGGTACCCTTAGCACATAATTTTAATACCACCCAATCGCGATTTCCAGGGGTCCGATTGCGTTTGGTTTCCCAGCCATCACCCATATTCACACCACGGTTGGGCATGATCAGATTATCCATTGAGCTAAAAAACATGTCATTACAGACTTTGGCTTTCCCGCCGTTTTTAGCAGCAGCCAAATCGATAATCAGATTCGTCGATTCTTTAGACCAGTCTTTAAAAACTGTACCAAAAGCCCTGAAACGGGCAACACCTCCATCCGGGAAAATATTGAGTCGCAGGTGTGTCCATACTTCAGTGGAGTTAACTTTGAAAAAATGTTCACTACCCGGGTCGAGCGAAGACATAGACAATATCTCCTTCCAGTCCAAATTGTCGATCATATTCTCCTCCAATTCTACTCCAGGATCCAGCTTTATCGCATCAACCGAAGCGAATGGCGGGTGGTTGCCCAGGAAGTGATTGGTATCAATATCCAGTCCTTCGATAACACCCGGCACTGCCAATTGGATGATACACCAGTCGTGGCCGGGGTCTCGCCTTCTCCGGGTTTCCCAGCCATCCATCCATTTTCCGTGATCGGTATATTTGTCGGGAATAAAGATACCGCGGCCCGGCTTGATCAGGTTTTCCTTTTCAGCGAAGAATTCGTCATTGGCAAATAAGACTTTCCCTCCCAGTTTTTCGCTCACCAGGTCGAGATAATCAGAAAAAGGATGTTTCTGTTTTTGCATGTTGATCAGGGTTGATCATGGAATTTAGTAATTTTTTTTAAACAACTATGCTTCCGTAATTGCGACCGACGATCTGGCCGTTTTGATAAACCAACTGACCGTTCACCATAGTTAGCATCACTTTACCATAAAGTTGTTGCCCAAGGTACGGAGTAGGCTTGTGTTTGTGGAAGATCATGCTTTCGGTAACCGTAAACTGTTCGTCGGGATGCCAGATAACGAGATCAGCATCATAACCTTTAGCAATTTTTCCTTTTCGATGACCAATGCCGAGAAACGCTGCTGCATTAGACGACCATAATTTACTGAGCTTTGGAAGTGTAAGGTTTTGGGTCTTTGCTTTTGTCCAGATAGCAGGCAAAAAGAACTGCAAACCCGCAATACCCCCCCATGCTTTAGCGAGATTGCCAGAATCGATTTCCTTCAATTTCGGAGGAGCTGGTGAGTGGTCTGTCGCCAGAAAGTCGATTAGTCCGGTCTTAATGGCTTCCCAAAGTTGCTTTTGATTGGCTGCTTCCCGGATTGGCGGAGCGCATTTATAAACTGTTTGGCCATCGGGTATTTCCTCCGCCGAAAAGCAGAGATATTGTGGACAAGTCTCTACTGTCAATGGCAGACCTTCGTCTTTAGCTTTGCTAATTGACGAAATGGCTTCAGCCGTTGCGAGATGAACAATATGTGTTCGACAACCAGAGGTTCGACACAAGTCAATCATCATCTCGATCGCCTCGATTTCCCAAGAGGGCGGGCGGGAGGCCAGGTAGTTTTGATAGCTGGTTGGGTTATTCTCGAGAAGTGCCTGGTCGGCGTGAGGGCGGCTAATCTCACAATGCGCCAGAATCGGTTTTCCTGATGTTTTGATCAGAGGCATCACCCTGGATAAGTCTGATTGCCCGATGTCAGGAAAATCGTCAATGCCGGAGTGCGTCAAAAAAACTTTAACACCTAAAACTTCGGTTTCGAGTAGCCCTTCCAGGTCACCAAGACTTTGGGGTGTTAGTCCGCCCCAAAAACCGCAATTGACATGTAGTTTGCCTTTAGCTGCATCAAGTTTCTCCTGAAGCGCTGCCACATTGGTGGTAACCGGACTACTGTTAAGCGGCATATCAACAATCGTAGTAACGCCCCCTGCTGCTGCTGCCATTGTTCCGGTTTCAAAACCTTCCCATTCCGTTCTTCCAGGTTCGTTGATATGGACATGCGGATCAATCAAACCCGGCATGATAACCGCATTTCCAAAATCAAGAAATTCTAAATTTCCAGTATCAACCTTCCCTGGTAATATGCGCTCCAGCTTTCCACCTTTTACCAGTATCGTTGTGCTTTGCAACCCTTCCGGTAATAAAACCTGATTTGAAAAGAAAGCCTTCATAAGCGGACGACATTTTTATTCCCCGTAAGGGAAAAAATATTCGAGCATCTCATCCAAACGGCTAATCCAACCCTGGATAAAATGCCCCTGGGAAATTTCTGAATAAAGTAATTGGGTATTTTCGTTTTCGAAATGTGCTTTTAGACCAAGCGCATCGGGGTACCATATACCATCATAGATCGCTCCAAGAACGTAAGCCTGGTCAGGCTGGTAATCTTTCCTTTTTAGAAAACTTGTAAAATCGACCATTTCACGGGGAATTATTGCCGGTGAGAAGGTGCCGCACTTGGAAAAATGTTTAGTCGAATGGCTGAGGATCAATGAAGACAAACCACCTCTCGAACCACCTATAACTGCTCTTTGTTCCCTTTCGGGAATGGTACGAAATTGTCGGTCGATTTCGGGCACAAGCTCTGTATCAATGTAGTTGATATAGCCTTCACCTCCTCTGTACTCCTTCCCTCTTTCCTTTGGGTCATCAAATACGGCGATTACAGGTTGAATCTTTTGATGGGCAATGAGATAATCGAGAATTTGAGGGACTTTCCCCATTTCGACATATGCAGTTCCATCATGGAAATAGAGGGTTGGATATTGGTTTTTGCTATCTTGATATCCTGCAGGCAAATAGACTTTCGGTGTTCTGATGTGATCCAGATTTTTACTATGAATCACAATCTCCTTGACTTCCCCTTTTTGGGCAAAGTCATCGAATACTAATTCAGGGTCAATCGAAAAATCAGGCATTTGGACCATTGAATTTATCAAGGTAAACCTGAAGCCTAAATTTGGATTGAGCGGATCGTTGTTTCTTTCATCTCCAAAATGGATTTGGTAATAGATTCTGGCATCTGGATTGAGTGTTTTTTCCAGGAAAAACCAATGGGTGTCTTCGATATTGGTCATGGTACCAACTTCAGGATCTTTGATGTATCTCGGATTTAAAAAACCGGTGAATCCGGAAGCAATTCTGGGTGCTTTATCACCCAAACCTCTTGATAAAAAGACGACGGTATCGCCTTCAATAATTGGAAGGCGGCCCTTTTCCATAATATAGTTAGTAATGGTTTTATTCTTTTCCTCAGGAGTCATATCTGCTATGGAATCGAGCAATTGATTAAATGATCCGGCATCCTGTCCTATTCCGGTAACGGAAAAAAGAAGGCCGATTATTATAAAAATGGCAAGGTGTTGGATATTGGCATTCATAAATCTCAAGTTAAAAAACAATTTCCTGCAATTTTGTTAAATTCAGGTTAACCATTACCAGATATCTCAATGACATCCTGTTGCAACCTCACAAAAGCTTTTTGCTTGTTGTCATGCTTTATCCTGTTCGCGTTAAGCAACACCACTGCTCAGAAACTCGACTCGCTTGAACAGTTGGTCAAACAGGATATTCCCGATTCTATTAAACTGCCAGCGCTTATTAACCTATCGTGGGAGTATAGTCGAGAGCAGCCCGGGAAGACCCTAGAAACCAATGAATTGGCCCTGGCCATTATCGACCGTAACAAGCCTGTTGACAGTGCCTCTTTCGTTGCTATCATGTACAACCAGGGAGCTGCTTACAAAAACATGGGCGAAGACGAAAAGGCCCTGCAGAGTTTTGAGCATTATTATAACTATTGGAAACTGCATAATAAGCCCATAAAAGTTGGATCTGTCCTCTATCAATATGGTGTAGTTTATTACAATATGGGCGATTATAACAAGTCGATGGAAAGAATGCTGGAGGCGCTTGAAATCTATAAAAAAATTGATCATCAATACAGTATCGCCTCTACTATTGGCGTAATCGCCAATTTACACCGAAAACTAAACCAGTTGGACAAGGCAGAAGAAAAACACAAAGAAGCCTTGGCAATGTGGGTCGAACAAGGAGATAAAATCGGTCAGGCCAATGCCAACAACAACCTTGGGAATCTTATGGCCGCCCAAGGTAAATACGATGAAGCCCTCCAATATTACAATAGACAGATCGTTCTTGACACAGAAGCCAACTACGAACCTGGATTATGCTTTGCCTATGAAAATGTTGGCTCTTTATACAAGAAAATGGGGCAATTCAAAAAAGCCATTGCATCCTATAGCAAAGCCATCGATTACGGTAAAGGCATGAATGACCCAAGACGATTAGCGGTATTGTACATGCTTAAGGGTGAAGCTTTGACAGAAGAAAGTCGGTTTAAGGAAGCGGAATCATTTATCAATAAAGGACTTGACCTGGCCATTGAAAAGAAGCTTACTCCACAGATAGAAGCAGGGTATAAAGCCATGAGTTTTTTATACGAAAAGAAAGGCGACGCCTCAAAAGCGATCCAATGGTATAAAGACTATTCTGTTTTGAAGGATAGCCTGATGAACAAAGATATCGCTGCCAAAATGGTGGAGCTGGAGGCCAAATATGAAAGCGCAGAAAAAGAAAATGAAATACTTTCTCTCAGTGCTGATAATGATTTAAAGGACACGCGTAATTTCTGGATGTCAATCGGGCTTGCAGCAGTTATCCTGCTGGGTATGATGATTCTTTATTTTCTTTGGCAGCGTCAAAAGGCAAATGCGCTATTAAAGGAGAAAAACCAGATTATTTCTGAAGCATTAGAGCAAAAGAATATACTACTGAAGGAAATTCACCATCGGGTAAAAAACAACTTGCAGGTCATATCATCTTTACTAAACCTTCAGTCGAGTTTCATTGAAGACGAGCAAGCAGCAGAAGCCATTAACGAGGGTCGTAACCGCGTACATTCCATGGCCCTGATTCACCAGAGTCTATATCAAAAGGACAACCTCATTGGCATAAGCGTAAAAGAATATTTTGAAAAATTGATCCATGAACTGTTCCACACCTATAGGGTCGACCAGGATAAAATAGACCTGCAGATTGATGTAGATGATTTGGAACTTGACGTAGAAACCATGATACCTGTTGGGCTTATCATTAACGAATTGGTGACTAATACGCTTAAATATGCTTTCAGGGGCAGAGATTCCGGACAACTGTTGGTTTCGCTGAAAGAAATTGGTAGTAAGCTGGTGTTGAAAGTAGAGGATGATGGTGTTGGTATTGCCCAGCCAGATGTTCTCAAATCTGGTAACACATTTGGATACCAGTTGATCGATGCTTTTATTGCGAAAATGGAAGGTAACATCGATATCAAATCTGACGATGGTACATCTGTAGTATTAACGATCAATAATTACAAATTGGCATCCTGATGGACAATGGGAAAAAAGTATTGATCGTTGAAGATGAACCGATCATTAGTGCTGACCTGGCGGCCTATGTCAAAAGAATGGGGCACCAGGTGATTGGCCGTGCGTTTAATAGCGAAAAGGCACTCGATCTTATCGCCAATCAACAGCCTGATCTCGTGTTGCTGGATATCAATATCGAAGGCACGCGGGATGGTATCGAGATCGCACAGGTGATTCGACAAAACTATCACCTGCCGTTCATCTTTATTACTTCCTATTCAGACAAAGACACGCTTAAAAAGGCAAAGGTCACTATGCCTTATGGCTACATTGTAAAACCATTTCACGAACGAGATATCATTTCAACGATCGAAATGGCACTTTTCAGAGCTGAAAGTGAACAAGGGCCATCCAAGCTGAACAAAGTCAAGGTAGACCGATTGTGTATTTCTCCGCTTACGAGGAAAGAGTTCGAGATCCTGGAAGATGTTGTGAAAGGGATGTCAAACTCAAAACTGGCTGAAAAGCATTTCCTTTCCATCAACACCATCAAGACTCATATGAAAAACCTGTTCATCAAATTAGAGGTCTCAAACCGACCTGCGGCTATTGCGAAGGTTAGTGGTTAATCCCATGCCCCGACTAGCTTTAGACTTCCTTTTGAAATAAAAATCACCCTGCAGGGTGATTTTTCACCCATCCTTTTATCCTTCCTTTGTAGCATGGACAAAGAAAGCACCAAAAGAACACATTTACGGATAGTAAAAGAGGACGAAAGCTCCCAACGCGCCCTATATCCCCAAAAGGAAGCTTTCGAGGCTTTGTTCGATGATTTATTAACGATTTACGTGAAAACCGGGAAACATTTAGAAGAATCACAGGAAGAAAAAAAAGAGAAAAGCAACCCTTAATATTAATTTCTAAAACAAACTCGTATACATATGCAAAAAGTTGCAGGCATTACAGCATCTGACAAGTAAAATGGATAAAAATGATTAGTTGGTGTGCATGCCATACACATTAAAAAGTCATCCCCGGGCCAATTGGTTGGATAACAAACCCGGGGTGATTTTTTTAAACCCTAATTAGTAAAACAAATAAAATGAAAACCATAATTTTTCCACTCATCATAGGTTTAGTAACCTTTGCATCTTCCTTTACCCCCGCCAACCAGAGCTTCTCTTCTGCCGAAGCTTGTAATTGTGAGGCAGAAGCCATTGAAGAAGTCAACCTTTTTAAGTCAGGCGATTTTTCCGGCTTGATAAAAATGAACAGTAAGAGTACCATTGAATTGGTCGATGCAAGGATTCATCTGGCTAACTATTTCAAAAAAAGTGACTATAGCTCAGAGGCCATGAAGGCAACAGCAGCAAAGTCAGCAAAAAGATTAAAGGCACTGAAAAAGAAAATTCTCAGAATTCAACAAAATTCAAAAGGAAGTCTGGTAACTCAAAAAATATACCTTGAATTCTCATTTGACCTGAATGAAATTTACGGACTCGTGGTAGATGAAGACGAGGTTATGGGATATAGAAAGAAGAAAAAACCCGGAGATAACACACCAATCTCACCGATAATCCCACCAAATTTCAACCCTATTGACTGTAGTGGCAAAGGACCAGGAAAATCAAAGGCAGAATGTGAAGGTGAAGCTAATGATATGTTGTTTGCCTGCAGAGATGCTGCCCAGATGAAATCAGATTGTGGATACTACGATCAATTCGGAGACCGGGGTCAGGACATGGCCAATAATGAAGCTGCAGCATGTCGTGATAAGGCTTTCATATTTGCAACAATCTGCAATCTTGGCGGCCTGGGATGTGGTGACGAATTCAGTGGTTCTCTCCAATCTTTTGGACAAGGAACAAGGAACAATATTCTTGATGAAGCCATGGAGGCATGTGCAACACTAGACAGAGATCCGTCTAACAACACCCCTGCACAGACACAAACTTCGGAAGGCAACTAGAAAAAACTTTATGTCACGGTAATGTCCAATTTGATTGGTATTACCGCGACATACTTTGACTTTACATTGAGTAAGGGTCTTATTATCCATATCTTGTCTTGACTAAAAAAAAGATATGGATAAACTAGTTTACACCTTTACCATTGCCTTCCTACTTACATTCTCTGCTATTGGACAACCCAATGTCCTTTCTGTTTACCCGGCACAGCACCGTGTAGACGCTCTTGCTGATGCGACCATTCGCATCACTTTCGACGAAGCAATGAATCCTGGCACAATTGACCACAGTGTGCTCCGGGTTTTCGGGCGATGGTCAGGCCCAGCTAATGGTACCATCATATTTGAAAATGGCAATACCGAACTCACCTTTGTCCCCGATCAACCATTTTTTGCCGGAGAACAGGTTATGGTTAGCCTGAGCAAGGATGCCGAAAATGGTAGCGGTACTTCAATTGATAATGGCTATGCCTGGAGTTATTGGATCGCAACCGCCTCTGGACTTCTGGATCAAACTCTATATGACATTATCGACCTTAGAGAAGAGGGAGAAGGCTTGTTACAGGCTTACGGCGCTTATGCCGGTGACCTGAACAATGATGGTTATTCAGATTTTACAGTAATTAACGAGACGTCTGATGATCTACGCATCTTACTCAATGATGGTAATGGTGATTACAACAATATGTCAGTTATCCCAATGGGAGATGGTCTTCCGAGCCCAAATGAAGGCGCTGACTTTAATAACGATGGCAATATCGACCTGGCCGTTTGCGCATTTGGTGTGGATACGGTCAGAATCTTTTTGGGTGATGGGCTTGGAGGATTTCAAATGCCGCCCATAAAAGTAAAAACTGGTGATGCGCCTCGCGGCATTGCCATACTGGATATAGATGCAGATGGCGATGATGATATTGCCGTAACTAATCGTTTTAGTCACGACATGACAATTATCACAAATGATAATGGCAGTTTCACCACTTCGACATTTGATCCATTGGGAACCGGTGAAACGGCAATCGCAATGGCTGATGCCAATAACGATGGTATTAGTGACCTGTTCATTGGGATGTATAATAGCCAGGAACTAGCCATCCTTTTATGTGACGGTAATGGTGGCTTATCCATGTCCGACAAAGTCTCTGTGATCGGGCGGCCATGGATGATTGCCACTGGTGACCTCAATAACGACGGGAATGCTGATGTCGTTTCTGCAAATTCTAATGCACATACCGTAGTGGTATCTCTTGGTGACGGCAATGGCAACCTGAGCACACCGATCTCTTATCCTTCTAATGACGCTTTTTTTCCCCTGGCTATTGACCTTGGAGATATTGATGGCGATGGTGACCTTGACATGGTGTCCAGTAATTATTCCAGCACCACTTTCATTGTTTTCGAAAATGACGGGAATGGTGCTTTTAGTGTTGCGTCGACACTCTCTGCCCCTGAACATGCTTCCTGTGCTATTCTACATGACCGGGATAATGATGGTGATCTCGATATCTCAGGTACAGATGAAGGTGCTGATGTAATTATGCTATTTGAAAATGAACTCACAGTAAGTACAGAGACGCCTTTTGTTGGTTTATCGGACATTTCGGTTTTCCCAAATCCATTTTCTGACAAGGTGAATATAGAATATGAGTTAAACCAATCGATGGATATTACCGTATCTATACAGGACCTTACCGGAAAATTGATAAGTACTTTGCACGACGGCATACACTCACAGGGAAAACACAACCTGTTATGGTCTGGCTCAAATAATTCGGGTATTATCGTAGCCAATGGTGTGTACCTTGTGACCATAGAGGCTGAGGGCCGGATGCAATCCAGGGAGGTGACTTTTATACGACAATGATTTTTGGATAAGAGTTTCCTTTCCGGAAAGGCATCACATTTTACGCAATTCCTTTTTAAGGATTTTGCCTGTGGCACTCATTGGGAGAGCATTTAAAATCTCAACCATCCGGGGATACTTATAGGCTGCTATATTATTTTTGGTGTATGCCATAAGTTCCTCTTCCGTAATCGAATAGCCTTCGTTTAGGACGACACAGGCTTTGATCTCTTCTCCCATTTTATCATCTGGAACACCAATAACGGCAACCAGCGATACCGCCTCATGTTTGATCATTACCTCTTCTACTTCTCTCGGATAAACATTAAATCCACCCCGGATGATCATGTCTTTTGTCCTGTCTACAATATAGAAATACCCATCTTCGTCTTTTATCGCCACATCCCCGGAGTGTAACCAACCGTCTTTGATGGTTTTCGCGTTGGCTTCCGGTTTGTTGTAATAGCCTTTCATTACGTTATGGCCCTTGTAGACTAATTCCCCTCTTTCTCCCACTGGCACTTCGTTGCCTTCATCATCAATGATTTTTACTTGCACACCCCAAACTGGAGTGCCAACGCTTCCGGGCTTGCGTTGCTGGTAAAGATGATTAAAAGTCACAACTGGCGAACCTTCAGACATGCCATATCCTTCCAATATTGGTACTTCATAAATCTTTTCAAATTCCTCAAGGACTTGCAGCGGCAACGAAGCACCACCTGAAAGACAAACTCGCAAGCTTTCTTTTACCTGGCTCGGCTGGAACGTATCCCCGTTATAGTTTAATAGTCCCCAGTACATAGTTGGAACCCCGGCAAACAAAGTAATCTTGTGTTGGATCATTAAGCCTAATACCGCCTCAGCATCGAACCGAGGTAGTAAAACAGCTGATGCACCGCGGTAAATTGCTGTATTCATTAATACTACCATCGCAAATATGTGGAACATTGGCAACACGATCAATACCTTGTCATCAGTCTTCACCCCAGCTAGATCGGCACATAAAACGGTATTGAGCATGATATTGGAATGAGTCAATTCTGCTCCTTTTGGACGACCGGTGGTTCCTGAAGTGTAAATACACACAGCTGTGTCATCAGGACTAGTCATCACAGCATCGAATTGTGGTGCTTGTCCTCCCATCAACATCCCTAAAGTTTTGGTCCCTTCGATTGGCGATGGATCCGTTGGTTTAGGTGTGATCATGAAGAAATGCTCACATTTAGTCGCATTTTGGAAACCAGCATAAGTTTCCTGACCTATTGGTAATTCGGGGGTACCCACAAAAGCAAAAACCGCTTTAGCATCCGAGTCATTAAGATGAAATTCAATTTCTTTACTTTTTAATAAAACACTGAGCGGAACGACAGTAGCACCTGCTTTCAATATACCAAAGTAAAGCATTGGGAAATATGGCAGATTCACACAGTTGATCGCAACCTTATCACCTTTTTGAATACCAATGCTCTGAAGTCCATTGGCAATCTGATTAGCGGCACCATTTATTTGGGCAAAACTTAACGAGGTATCCATGAAGGTATAAGCCGTTTTACTCGGAAAACGCCTTGCACTATCTTCCAATATTACTGATAGATTTAACATTTGGTGGTTTTTGTAAATTAATGATTAATTAGGCGGCAGTACTTATGAACGCTTGAAAGTACAGAGGATATTATTTCATAAACTTAGGAAATAGTTATGTCAAAAGTAAAAGGAACAATTGGATATGCTGAAGTCGTTCATAGATTCATTAAAGCCGCTGACGGGATTCCATTTGAAATTTTACATCATGATTTCCTCAAATTGATACCGACTACCAACAGCCTGGTCTTAGATATTGGTGCCGGTTTTGGCCGCGATGCGCATATACTTAGTATGAAAGGCCACGAGGTTATTGCCGTTGAACCATTGGCAGAATTCAGAAAGGCTGGTAAAGAAATATATGCACAATCCAACATCAAATGGATAGATGACGCATTCCCGGATTTAGGGAAATTGGAGGGATATAACAATCGAATTGATTTTATTCTTTCATCAGGAGTTTGGCACCATCTCAATGAGTCGGAGCAAGAGGCTTCACTGGAAAGAATGGCTCAACTTTTAAAGCCGAATGGAATCTTTGCTGTATCGCTGAGACATGGCCCGGCAGGAGCAGGAACTCATGTATTTCCAATAAATTATCATGAGATTATTGAGGTCGCAAAATCGTATCACCTCCAGCCGCTCCTCACCATAACAAATCAACCCAGCTTGATGAAAAACAAGGAACACGTTACATGGTCAAGATTAGCCTTGAAAAAACAAGATCACATCGGTCAACCATAAAGCGCCATCAAAACTTTCTCAGGTGTAATCGGTGCTGAATAAGTAAAATCAGCTTCCGGTTTGAAAGCCAGTATGGCATTCCGAATAGCAAAATACGCCCCAATACCATACATTAAAGGCGGCTCACCAACAGCCTTTGACCTGAAAATCGCTAATTCCGGTCCATCGGTATTCAGAAACTTGACATTAATATTTTTGGGAACTGCGTAAATATCAGGCACTTTGTAAGTCGATAGGGCATTGGACAAGAGTCTCCCCTCTTCATTATAGAGCAACTCCTCCATCGTCATCCATCCGATTCCCTGAACGATACCACCTTCGGTTTGGCCAAGGTCAATGATCCTGTTCATGCTGGTACCGAAATCGTGCACCACATGCACATCTTCAATCTCATAACGTCCTCTTATGCAATCCACGGTTACACTGATTATCGCTGTGCCATAAGTGTGGTATGCAAATGGATGTCCTTTCTCTCTAGCCTTATCAAAATGAATCTTTGGTGTAGCATAATGCCCTTTCGCACTGAGATTCACCCTATTCATAAAGGCCTCATGGACCAATTTGTGCCAGGTCCAGCCAGTGTCTTTAAAATTGGCGAAAACGATTTCATCAGCAATGGACACTTGCTCTGAAGGGTCGATTTCCAGTCCTTCTCGAGCAACAACAATCAATCTTTCCATGATCTGCTGGCAGGCGATCTTCAGGGCTTTTCCGTTAAGGTCAGCCGTTGAACTTGCCGCCGATGGAGATGTATTGGCGACACGTGTGGTATTGGTCGATTCGATCTTTATTTTATCAGGGTGTACCCCAAAACAACTGGCGGCCACTTGTACCATTTTTGTGTTAACCCCCTGCCCCATTTCTACAGCCCCGGTACTAATACCAATACTTCCATCTGAATAGACATGTACCAAGGCCCTGGCATTATTCATCTGCGTATTGGTAAATGAAATACCAAAACAAATTGGCATCATAGCTAATCCTTTCTTGAAATGATCATTTGAAGCATTAAACTCAGCAATGGACTTTTCCAGTTCAGTAAGCTTGAAATCGGCAACTGCTTCATCCCAGCATTTTATGGCTTCACAATCTTCTGCGATCTGGCCATATGGAAATTCATCCTTGTCTTTTAAAAGGTTTTTTCGTTGAACATCTATCGGGCTTACCCCAATGGCTTTTGCCGCATGGTCGATAGCTGCTTCAATAACAAACATCCCTTGTGGTCCTCCGAAACCTCTGAATGCTGTATTTGGTGGCAGGTGTGTCCGGCAACTGGTGGCTATCATTTTTACGTTTGGCACGAAGTAGCTATTCGTTCCATGAAAAAGTGTCCGCTCCAGAATCGCAGGCGAAAGGTCTGCTGCAGCACCGGCATTTTGGAAATAAGCTGCCTCGAAGGCAATAATATTCAAATTTTCATCTAACCCAATTTTATAATCTGAACTGTACGGGTTACGTTTACCTGTCATCTTCATATCCTCCATTCGGTGAAGGATGTACTTTATCGGTTTTTGTAAATGAAAAACGGCTAAAGCCACCATTACACCCCAGGCAGTCGCCTGATCCTCCTTACCACCAAAACCGCCACCTAACCTGGTGACATCCACTTCGATTTTATGCATCGGTATGCCTAAAACTCTTGCAGCTGTTCTTTGCAATGCGGTAGGTCCCTGGGTCGAAGATGTAATTTTGATAGCACCATGCTCGATTGGCACTCCATAAGCGCCCTGGGTTTCGATATACAAATGTTCTTGCCCGCCAGTTTCGGCTTGTCCCTCGAACACATATTTGCATTTGGCGAAAGCCGAATCGACATTACCCATAGCAAAAGTTCGTGGCGGGAAAAATATCTCGCCTTGCTCAGCAGCTACCCTGGGGTCAGTGATCACCGGAAGCGGATCAATATCCACTTTGATCAAAGCAACAGCTTCGTGGGCTATAGCTTCTGAGGTGGCCACAACGAGCGCAATAGGCATGCCCTGGAAATGGACTTCTTTATCCGCTAATAGCGGTTCGTCGGGGATGATACCGCCAATCTGGTTGTCGCCCGGAATGTCTTTGGCGGTAAATATTTTTTCTACGCCATTCAATGCCAGAGCTTCGGAAAGATTAATATCCTTGATCTCCCCATGGGCAACAGGAGAGGGAAAAACACAACAGTAAAGTGTGCCACGCATTTCAGGAATATCATCCACATAGATTGACTTCCCCTGCACGTGGTTATGCGAATCGATATTTTTCATCGATTTGAGGTCAATATTTGATGGATGATTTTTGGTCATTCGTCGTTAATTTATGTTGTGTTTATTTATTCCGAAATGTTAGTTAGTGATTTTAGGGAAATCGAATCGGGAAACCACTTTAAGAAATGGGCATAGAACAATTGTCTTAGCAGTAAACGTTTATAGTCCGCTGAGCCACGCGCATCACTAATCGGGGAGACTTCCTCCTGGATAATTGAATTGACCTTTTTCAGCGTTTCAGGCGTAACAGCCTGATCCTCCAAGGCTTTTGAAGCATTAGCAAGAAATTTAGGGACTGGGGCCACACCTCCGGCTGAAAGATGCGCTTTGGCAATTATTCCATTCTCGACTTTTATCTGACATGCAGAATTTACGGAAGCGATATCGAGATGGGTCCGTTTACATACCTTTTCAAAATTAAAATAACTTGACTGATCAGGAACTTCAAAGTAAAGGCTGTCTACGCGCTCGCCTTTTTGAAGGTCGATTTGCTTATATCCTTTATAAAACTCACTTAGACTAACTGCTCTCTTTTCTTCATTTTGATTCAGAATAAGTTTGCTGTTGAGTGCAAGAAAAAAAATTGTCAAATCACCAATAGGAGATGCATTTACCAGGTTTCCGGCAAGGGTGCCCATATTCCTGATCGGGGTTGAAGAAACCAATTTCATATAAGCATTAAGCGAGGGTATGACTGATTTTATCGCTTCAGACTGATTAATATCTTCCGCTGTAGCTGATGCGCCTATGGTGATATGGCCGTTCTGTCTTTCAATTCCGTTAAGGAGATAATGATCAAAAAGAGACTGTATAGTGGCTTTGGCCATTTCCTCCGGTCGCTGAACATACAAGTCAGTTCCACCTCCGACTATAATCGAGTGCCGCACGACTTTGGTGGCCTCCTTTATCTTTTCATTAATGACATTAAGTCTGGTTTTAATATTCAAGAAATAGGAAGGTACATAGCCTTCATTGACTAACCAGTTTAAATAGTCTTCAGGGGTGCTTTTTGAGAAGGCGTTTGAGATTTCATGTGCTGCCCTTTCCAGCGACTTATACCCTGTACATCTGCAAATATTTCCATCCATAGCTGCCAGGGCATCTTGGTATGTTGTTTTAGATTGATCCAGGCAAAAACCGGTAAGCGACATTACAAAACCAATCGTACAGAAACCACATTGAGTACCACCTTCTTCAACAATTGCCTTTTGAACTGGTGTAAGCGCTTCAGCATTAATGCCTTCCACAGTTACAATATGTTTACCCGCGGCATTGGCTAAAGGGGTTAAACAGGAGGTCATTGACTGATATTGGACAGATCCATTTTTAAGGCTCCCCACTAATACTGTGCAGGCTCCACAATCGCCTTCCCGACAGCCGATTTTGGTGCCGCGGAGATCCTGGTCATACCTTACAAAATCGAGCACAGTTTTACCAGCTGGTCCGGTGATTTTTATTTTCTCCTTATTTAAAATAAATTCCATGTTTCAAATCGTGGTCTGATCTAAGAGTTCCATGAAAATATCAGAGCAATATAAAAATAACATAATTGTCGGTCGGTGCCAATTTTTAACAATACCCAATCCTATTCCCGGTATTTTTGCAATTATTTCTTATTGAGTATGAATTTCCTTAATTTTGAATCAGCACATCCAGAGTTTATTATTGCTTTAAATTTTATCTGCAACAATAAGTTCTTTCTTCATATCCCAATTAACACTTTTCACTTAACCCTTTAATTTTCTTTTTTATTTTTTGCTATGATATAAAGCTCATTTGAGTTTTCATATTATCAGTTTTCGTGGACCATAATCACAAAATCAGACCACAGATGTACTACATTCGAAGTCTTGCCTTGATATTGACCTGTTTTTCATTAATACAGGGTGTTATTGCTCAGTGTGATCCAGTCAATCCGATCATTCTGAATGCTACCGGAGGCGAGCTGCTTTGCAACGGTGATGAAGATGGCATGATCACCTTATCTGTAAGTGGCGGAACCGGGCCATATGTTTTCCTTTGGGACAACCTGGGTGGCACTGACCAAAATCCTTCCATGCTCACAGCAGGCGTTTATACGGTTACGGTAACAGATGCTGTTTTATGTACCGAAACTGCCAGTGCAGAGATTACACAACCTCCCTCCAAACCTTCTGGTACCATCTCTTCGACAGATGTAAGTTGTTTTGGCGTATGTGATGGTTCAGCAACGGTCTCTCCTTTTGGAGGCACTTCTGCAACCGGTCAATACTCTTACCTCTGGGATACTGGAGAAACCACCCAATCCGTTTCAGGGATATGTCCTGGGATTCATGGTGTAACCATAACTGATGATAATGGATGCTCTACCGGTGTCCCTTATATTGTTCCTTTTCCACCAAACCTGATTGCGGTATTGACGCCTAGCGATGTTGACTGTAATGGCAACGCCACAGGGTCTGTAACGCTCCAAATTAATTTCGGGGGCACGCCGCCTTTCACTTTCCTATGGGATAATGGTTCAACCGACCAAAATCCTACTGGCCTTAGCGCAGGCACTGCTGTGGTTACTATAACTGACGCCAATGGGTGTTCGTGGATTCGACAAACAGATGTTGATGAACCCAACCCGCTTATCGGAACTGCTTCTGATGACTTTATTGACTGTGCTCCAACCTCTAGCGGCACTATCAATTTGTCAGTAATCGGTGGTACACCTCCCTATAGCTTTTTGTGGAGCACAGGAGCTACAACCCAGGACTTGTCAGGTGTTGGCTTTGATATATACGCCGTTTCCATTACTGACAGTAATGGTTGTATGGCCTTTGACATAGGTGAAGTCTTCGGTCCTGAAGGCTTTCCTATGGTTGTGGTTAACGGAAATCCCGAATCTTGTCCAGGGGCAGCTGACGGTGATGCTACTGCCAATCCCTTTGACGGTTCACCTCCCTACAGCTACTTATGGAGTAATGGCGCTACAACAACAACTATAACAGGACTCGCAGCTGGCCAATATGATGTTACAATAACTGACGATCTTTTTTGTGAGACAACCGGATCAGTTACAATTTCATCAGCACCCGCAATCACCCTAGATTTTGATCCCTCAATGTTTGGAGGAGGATTTAACCTGGCTTGTGAAGGCGACGATAATGGCACGCTAACAGTTACACCAACTGGTGGAACACCCCCATATACTTATTCATGGGCAACAGGCCAAACTGTAGGTAGTTTATCCATGCTGACATTTGGAACTTATAGTGTAACCGTTACTGACAATCTTGGGTGCTCTGGAGAAGGATCTTTTACCATGACACAACCAGCCAACAAGCCTTCGGCAACTGTTTCCACCACCGATGTTACTTGTTTCGGAGTATGTGATGGTTCCGCTACTGCCTCACCATTCGGTGGTACCGTTAGTGGTGAATATGGCTTCTTATGGGATACCGGAGAAACCACGGCAATGGTGACTGGCTTATGTCCAGGAATACATGGAGTTACCATTTCTGATGATAATGGCTGTTCGACTGGAGTTCCGGTATTCATTCCTTTTCCCCCTAATCTGATTACAGATATTATCCCTACTGATGTTTCCTGTAACGGGGGTGCAGATGGATCGATTATGATGACCATAACATTTGGTGGTACGCCTCCTTTCACTTACCTATGGAGTAATGGTGATACCAACGAAGATCCTACCGGGCTTACTCCAGGTACTTACGATGTAACAATCACAGATTCAAATAATTGCCCTTGGGTCAGACAGACCACAATAGGAGAGCCTACAACCCTGAATGCTTCTACAATTGGAGATGATGTTGACTGCTCTCCCGGAGCAACAGGAACAATCTCTCTTTCATCTTCAGGAGGTACACCGCCTTATAGCTTTTTATGGAGTACCGGAGCAACTGATCAGGATCTTTCTGGTATTGGTATCGGTATTTATTCCGTGACCGTCACAGACAGTAATGGTTGTACAACAACCTCAATAGGCGAAATTATTGGTCCTGAAGGCTCTCCTACCGTTAGTATCACAGCAGTTAACTCCGATGGCGGTTTTAATATTTCCTGCAATGGAGCTAGTGATGGTAGTGCGACAGCTAATGCTTCAGATGGCATGCCTCCGTATACCTACCTTTGGAGTAATGGAGAAACTACCTCAACTGTAAATGGTTTAGATGCTGGACCGATTAGTGTAACAGTATCAGATGCTAATAATTGTATGTCAAGTTCTACACTCACGTTGGACGAACCTCCGATCATAGATATTACATGGAATCCCACCACTTTCAACGGCGGATTCAACCTGGCATGTGAAGGAGATGATGATGGTATACTTACCGCAAATCCGTCTGGCGGGAATCCACCTTATAGCTACCTATGGGAAACAGGAGAAACTGTGAACACACTGTCTATGTTGAGTGCAGGAACATATGCCATCACTATTTCTGATATGTTGGGATGTACGTTCACTGACTCGTTTACCATGACACAACCCAACTCACAGCCGTCAGCTACGGTGGTGACCACTGACGTTTCCTGTTTTGGCACTTGCGATGGTACTGCCACCGCTTCACCTTTCGGAGGAACTGTTAGCGGAGCATACGGATTTTTGTGGGACACAGGAGAAACTACAGCTATGGTTACTGGTCTTTGCCCCGGCATTCACGGGGTAACCATTACCGATGACAATGGTTGTTCAACCGGTGTACCAGTGAATATCCCCTTCCCAGCCAATTTAATGGTAGATCTTACACCTGCAAATGTAGAATGTAATGGAGAGGCAACAGGTTCGATTGCCCTGAATATTACATTTGGAGGCACTCCTCCTTTTACGTTTGAATGGAGTGGAGGAGCCGGAACTGATCAAAATCCTTCTGGCTTGACTGCCGGCATTTACACAGTCAGCATTACAGATGCCAATATGTGCCTCGATACGAGAACCGCAGAAATTACTGAACCACCTCAATTAACAGCATCCGCTACAGGCAGTGACCTGGATTGTATCGGTCAACAATCCGGCATGATCAGTCTTTCTGTTGGTGGAGGCACGCCACCATATTCCTACCAATGGGACAACGGAGCAGGCACCGACCAGAATCCGGATGGATTGCCAGCAGGTACTTTTACAGTTACTGTTACAGATGGGAACACCTGTACTGTAACAACCAATGCTACAATTGAACCACCTATGGACGCACCACAAGTGACCGTAAGCAGTCCCCAAAATCCGGGTGGAACGAATATTAGTTGTAATGGTGCGGCAGATGGTTCCGCTACAGCTTCTGCATCAGACGGAACGCCCCCTTACACCTTCATGTGGAGCAATGGTGCAACAAGCGCTACAATAACAGGATTAGACGCACAGACTTATTCAGTTACCGTTTCAGATGCCAATGGTTGTGAAGTATTGGGTAATGTAAGCATCAACGAACCCGCTAGCCCCGTTGATTTAATGCTAAATAGTCCTACTTCACAAGGCGGAACAAATATCGCCTGCAATGGAGGAACCGACGGTTCAGCCACTGCAATAGCAACAGGCGGAATCGCACCTTATACTTACACATGGAGTAATGGCCAGACTGGAACTTCTGCAACAGGACTTACCGCTGGCAGCTATACCATAACCGTAACAGACATCAATGGCTGCGATGAGACAGCCTCGGTGACCCTTACAGAACCAATGACTCCGGTAGATCTTATTGTTTCCAGTGCCACATTTGAAAGCGGAACCAACATCAGTTGCTCAGGCGCTGCTGACGGTTCAGGAGTAGCAACTGTCTCAGGAGGCTCACCGCCATACACCTACATGTGGAGTAACGGGGTTACTGACAGCTCGATCTCCGGCCTTGGACCAGGATCATATTCCGTTACCGTAACAGACATCAATGGCTGCGAAGAAACAGCAAATATCAGTTTAACTGAACCCACCGATCCAGTTGGAATAATCTTAGACAGTCCGACCTCGGATGGAGGTACCAACATCGCGTGTAATGGAGGAACTGAAGGATCTGCAAACGCTACTGTCACAGGCGGTTCGCCGCCTTACACTTATGCATGGAATAATGGAGCAACGGATACTTCCATCTCCGGACTTGGTGCAGGAACTTATGATTTCACAGTTACCGACGTGAATGGCTGTGAAGAAACGGCAAGCATCACTCTCACAGAGCCTGATGGTCCAGTTGACCTTATGCTGGATAGCCCGACTTCTCAAAGCGGAACTAACATCGCATGTAGCGGTGATACAGATGGAATTGCCACCGCGATTGTAAGCGGCGGCACACCACCTTACGCCTATACATGGAGCGATGGACAAACCGTGGCATCTGCCACTGGCTTAGGAGCGGGCACATACGACATCACAGTTACAGATGTCAATGGCTGCGAAGAAACAGCCTCAGTAACCTTAACTGAACCAATGGAACCTGTAGACCTTATAGTTTCCAGTGCTACATTTGAAAGCGGAACCAATATCAGTTGCTCGGGTGCTGCTGACGGCTCAGGAGTTGCTACTGTATCAGGCGGCTCACCGCCATACACCTACGAATGGAGTAATGGAGAAACGGATAGTTCAATTTCCAACCTCGGTCCCGGAACTTATACTGTTACTGTAACTGACGTGAATGGGTGTGAAGAAACAGCTAACATTATCCTAACCGAACCTAGTAATCCTGTTGACCTCTTACTGGTTAGTCCAACCTCGCAGGGCGGAACCAATATCGCATGTAACGGAGGTACTGAAGGCTTAGCAGATGCAACAGTGACAGGTGGATCTCCACCATACATCTACGAATGGAGTAACGGAGAAACAGATACTTCTATTTCCGGAATTGGTGCAGGAACTTACAACTTTACAGTTACCGACGTCAACGGATGCGAAGAAACCGCAAGTATTACCCTGACAGAGCCAGATGGTCCGGTTGACCTAATGCTAGATAGCCCAACTTCGCAAGGTGGCACAAACATAGACTGTACTGGCGAAACAGACGGTGTGGCAAATGCAAATGCGACTGGAGGCACACCGCCTTACACCTATACCTGGAGCGATGGCCAAACCAGTGCATCAGCAACCGGACTGGGAGCGGGTACATACGATATCACGGTTACAGATATTAATGGATGTGAAGAAACTGCCAGTATTACCCTGACAGAACCTTCGAATCCTATCGGTCTTGAGTTGGATAGTCCTGCTTCCCAGGGCGGTACTAATATCGATTGTACTGGTGCAGATACCGGAGTGGTCAATGCCATGCCTACAGGAGGTACACCACCTTACACTTTTATGTGGAGTGATGGGCAGACGGCAGCTTCAGCCAGCGGCTTGACAGCGGGAGACTATAGTGTTACTGTTTTGGACGTAAATGGTTGTGAAGTAATTGGAGATATCAGCCTTACAGAACCCGCAGAAGCTATTGAGATTATGATAGCTCCCATGCAAATCCCTTGCGGGGAAACTGAAACCGGCTCCATTGATATAACAGTAACAGGAGGAACACCTCCATACGATTATGAATGGTCTAATGGTATGTTTTCTGAAGATCTTACAGACCTTCCTCCGGGAACGTATTCGGTAACGGTAACTGACCTGAATAATTGTACTGTCGAGGCAGAAGTCACTATCGCTATTATCGGTGTCCCGGAACTCGACCTATTTAGCCCTATAAAACCAAATGGATTTAACATTGGCTCCTATCTTGGTAGTGATGGAGAAATCGATCTTACCGTCATGGGCGGAGAAGCACCGTTTACTTTTGATTGGTCAAATGGGGAAACCTCCGAAGATCTATCCGGGTTAACAGCTGGCATCTATGCCGTAACAGTCACTGACAGCAATGGTTGTGAAGTGTCCGGATCAATCGAACTCATCGAACCCACCGACCTCGCCATACCGAATGCCATTTCACCTAATGGAGATGGCGAAAATGATACTTTTGTCGTAATCGGCTTAAATGCATTTGACACCAATGAGTTTGAAGTTGTTAACCGATGGGGGAACTCCGTTTTTAAAGTCAGAAATTACAACAACACATGGAACGGTGTAAACAACAACGGCGAGCCGCTGCCGGACGGGACCTATTTTATTAGACTTGACCTTGATAACGGGACAGTGATTTTAACAGGTTTTGTTGACATCCGTCGTTAATCCAAATTGAAATAACAACCATGAAAAGCAATCCAATCATGAGAATATTTTTGCTGATCGTAATTAGCTTGTCTGCCTGGAGTTTCTGTTCAGGGCAGCAGGAAGCCATGGTGAGCCAATATCTATTTAACGGTTTGTATATCAATCCGGCCTATGCAGGGAGTCACCCTTACGCTACGGCATCAGCTATTGTCAGAAAACAATGGGTAGGTATTGAAGGCGCTCCGTTTTCGCAGTTCGTGAGCTACGAGGGACCGATAAAAGCAACTAATATGGGCCTCGGATTTATGGGGACCAATGACCATATCGGCGTCACCTACCGAACAGAATTATTCGCTAATTATGCTTATCACCTAGAGCTGGGGAAACAACGCCTGTCGCTGGGTATAAGGGCCGGAGGCTCTCTCTATTCAGCCAAACTTGCAGACCTCGTTTATTGGGATCCTGACGATGTGGTATTTCAAGAGAACATAGGGACTACCTTTGTGCCTAACTTCGGGTTTGGAGCCTATTTTTATGGGGAAAACTATTTTATTGGTGCCGCCATTCCTAATTTGATCAGCTTTAATCCTGACGAAAATTTCAGTATTAATATTGATAAAGATATTCATCTGGTCAGGCATCTTTATGTAAATGCCGGTGTGGTACTTACAGCAAGTGAGTATTTCAAGATATATCCTTCATTCCTGTTAAAATACGCCAAGAACACACCCTTATCTGCTGACTTCAACGTCATGACGCTAATCGGAAACCTTGTTTGGTTGGGTGGTTCTTATCGAACTGGAGATGCAATAATCGCTATGACAGGGTACCAGATAACAAAAAATATCAGACTTGGTTATGCTTACGATTACGCTGTTAATCCGCTAAGTGATTACACCAGTGGCACACACGAAGTCAGTCTAGGCTTTGATATTGGTAAAGAGGCTTTAAAAATAAAGAGCCCTCGATTCTTTTAGTCGACAAAGAAATATTCATGAAACGATTTCTTCTATTTTCGCTTTCGCTAATCATACTGTCCGGTTGTTCAAAACTGAACTATAAAACAGGTAACGACCTCTATAAACAGGAAGCCTATGCCTCTGCTATTCCTTATTTCCAAAAAGTAGTGGAACAGGAAGGTAATTCGGATGCCTATTTCAAGCTTGCTGACAGCTATAATAAAGTCAATAATTACGAAGATGCTGAAGCTTGGTATGCCAAGATTATTGAGCTCGGTATCCAGGAACCTGAACATATTTTCCAGTATGCCCGGACTTTACAGAAAAATGGGAAATATGAAGAGGCCAAAATGTGGTATACCAACTATTCTGCCGTCGAGCCAAATGACGAACGTGTAAATATCGCGATGATGTTCCTTAACAACCTTGATGATTACCTGAAGCCGTCTTTCGAAATCGAAGTGAACCAATTGAGCATAAATTCTTCTTTGTCGGATTTTGCCCCTTCATTTTATAAAGATGGCATCATCTATTGCTCCGAACAGGGCATGGAAACGGATAATAAATACAATAGAACGGGTAGACCATATGTCGATATGTATTATTCAAAATTTGGTCCTTCCGGTGATTTGCTTGAACCGGTATCTTTTCATTACAAGCTCAATACCGAATACCATGATGGACCGGCAGCTTATGACAAATTTGGGAAAAAACTCTTCTTTACCAGGAGTAACTTGAAGAATAATAAATCCCTTGGCAAAAGTGGAGAGAAAGAAAATCACCTTCAGCTTTACGTTGTTGGAAAATCAGGTTCAGATTGGGGTACACCCCAATCATTTATTCACAATAGTAAAGAATACTCAACAGGACATGCCACACTAAGCGAAGACGGTAAGACCCTTTATTTTATCTCAAACATGCCTGGCGGAAAAGGCGGCACAGACCTTTATAAAAGCACCGTTGACACAGATGGCAGGTGGACCACCCCTGAAAATCTGGGTGATCTACTCAATACACCAGGGGATGAAATGTTCCCGTTTTTTGTAACCAATGCAGACGGAGAAGTGTGGTTATACTTTGCCTCCGATGGAAGACCGGGGCTTGGCGGACTCGACATCTTTAAAACCAATTTCGATGGAACATCATGGACCCAACCTGAGATTTTGCCGGCTCCGATCAATAGTTCAAAAGACGACTTTGGGATAATTACAGACGGTGAAGAATTTGCCGGTTATTTTTCTTCAAACCGAGCCAATAATGGCGAAATCGACAACCTCTACAAGTTTGGCGAAAAGCAAATCCATGTAAAAGGTCTGGTCGTCGATCAGGATAATGGAGCTCCACTTCCAGACGCAGAAGTTGGGCTCAGGTTTGAAGAGGAAGAGGAGGCCTCCCAATTAGAGGTTAGTGATGAAGCACGCTTCCATTTTGACATGGGATGGAATGACAATGTAGACATTTCCGCATTCCTTAAAGATTACCTTCCGGAAAATGTAAACCTTGCCGGGGCAGAAGCCGTATCTGATACCATCAATATTATGCTTGAACTTTTAAAATTACAGGATATTGTCTTGATTGGGGTAACCAAAGATGCAAGGACCGGACGCCCTCTGGAAGGTACCGATGTTTCCCTGCTTGATGTTACAGCTAAACGTATGACAAATATTTTAAGTGGTGAAAATGGAGCGTTTCAATTCACTCTCAAAGGGGAAACTGATTTTCTTATTTCCGGCAAAAAGCCGAATTATTACCTTGACCGCAAATCATTATCTACAAAAGGACTAACTGCTCCTGACACTATATTCATTGAACTTAACCTGAACCGTTTTGAAATTCAAAAACCTATTGTACTTGAGAACATTTATTACGACTTTGACAAATCTTTTATTCGTCAGGATGCCGCACCAGAACTCGACAAGCTGGCACAAATGCTACTTGACAATCCCGAAATCACAATCGAACTAATGTCTCACACTGACAGCAGAGCTTCCCATAAGTACAACCAACGACTTTCACAAAGAAGAGCTAATGCAGCGCTCAGTTACCTGGTCAAAAAGGGAATTGACAAGTCGAAAATTGTAGCAAAAGGTTATGGAGAACAAGCATTGTTGAATTATTGTACAGATGGTATTCCATGTTCAGAACTTGATCATCAGCGAAACCGTAGAACAGAGTTCAAGATCATTAAAGTGGATGAAACGATCCTTAGTGTACCAAGGGAAGATGTGCCAATTAATACAGGTCTCAGAGCAGAGGATTAAATTTTGTAATCGTGTTTTTTGAGGACTTTATTGAAGCCTTCGTCATCACGGTAAGCTTTCACGAAAGGTATTTCGAAGATCATGCCCATGCTAATACCTTTTGATAACATGGAATCTACATTTTCGTAAAGCTGTTCACTATCCTTAATTGCAGCATAATAAATGACGCTAATAGCATAACTATTGCCTTGACCCGGATCTTTTTTGAAAACTTCGTCTAAGTGATACTTAGCTGAATCCATTTTTCCCATTCCAAGGTAACAATAGACAGAAAGACCATCGCCCATTGAGTGTTCAGGGAAAATTTCTGTGGCTTCTTTTGCGTAATGCAATCCTTCTCTAAACCTTTCATTCTGAATTAAATTAAAGGTCATATTGCCATAGAGATCTGGGTAATAAGGGTCGACTTCCAGACCGCGTTTGTACATTTCCATAGCTTGATCCATATTGCCCTGGTCGGCAAGGATATCCCCCCGCAGCCTGAACATGTACCCATTATCAGGATCAATCTCAAAGGCCTTATCGAATTTCTCATCAGCCAGATCATGTTGCTCCATTCGCGTCAGGGCATTTCCCCAGCCTACAAATGAGGCTGAATATTCGTGATTGATTTGAGTCGCCCTTTCAAAATGCTCAATAGCAGATTCGTATGCTTTAATATTGAGGAACAGGTTGCCAAGATTGTGGTGGGCAAGGTGAAATTTGGTATCAAGCTCCAGGGCTTTTTCATAATTTTCCTGAGCTTTTTCATTATCGCCCTTTCGATCTTTATAAAAATTCCCCAGAAGAAGATAACCCCATTTCGACTCTTCATCTTTTTTGCGCACAATTTCGTGGAGCAGATCAAAGCAAACTTCCTCTTCAGCGTTATAGTAATAGTAAACGGCAAGCTGGTAGGCATCCGTAGTCAGCACGATCTTTTCCGCTATTTCCAGGATTAACGCTTCGAGAGTAGCTTCCAGATCATTATTCCTAATTGTCTTTTTGGCAGAATGCGGTTCATTACCACTAACTCTAAGGGTGAGATCAAGCTGATCACCTAATCTTGTCAATTCACCAGTGATGACTTTGTTTGTAATGCCAAGGCTTTTGCGTAATTGGTGGGTAAAAGATTTGACCGAAAACCCTAGCCCCGCCAATTGAAGATCAAGTGATTCGATATTCGAACTGGAAGCAAATTCGTTTGTTTCTTTCAAGGTATTCCCTTTTCGCTTAATCTCCTGAACCTTGTCAAATATCTTTGTCGCCAACACTCTCCCGTTATAGCCATTATCATTAAACTCCTTAGGCACCTGGAAAGCTTCAATCGTATATTTTTTATCGAAAAATTCTTTGGTCAGAATGATGGAAAGACTAATAATCAACAACCAGATTCCAGTCTTCAATATAATAGATGTGATGTTGGAAAACTGTTTCTCGAACCTCGATAACCGATTCCGTTTCTTGCCTTTTGACATTTCCTCTTGCGCTTTCATAATCATTCTAAAATATGAAGAAAATCTTAGAGTATGTTGGAGATTTGTTTTTGGATGCAAAAGAGGATGAATCCCTAAAATACTCTAAACAATGGTATCTGACGATATCTTTCAGCAGGGAATTTATATTTTCACCAAATGAACACAACATTTATCTTTGACATGGATGGCGTTATTATAGACTCCGAACCAATCCACCAGGCACTTGAGCATCAAATATTTGGTGAATTAGGGATCAATCTGAGTCATGACGAACTCCAGGCCTACGTTGGTACTTCTGCCAAAAACATGTGGGACGACCTGATAAAAAGGTTTAATCTTGATATCAAAAGAGACGATATCGTACTTGAATCAAGGGAAAGATACCAGGCGATCATCAGGCAAAAAACGGACCTGGAACCGATCGAAGGTGTAAGGGATCTGATGTACCAATTATTGGCAGAAAATTTCAAGTTATTATTGGCATCTTCCGCTTCAAGGAGCAATATTAACCTGGTTCTTGAAAAATTTGGGATGACAGATCTTTTCAGTCATAAAATTTCAGGTGATGAATTGCCCAATTCAAAACCGCACCCCGAAATTTTTCTTACTGCCGGCAAACTGGCAGGCACACCTCCTGATCAATGCGTGATCATTGAAGACTCTCGTAATGGGGTTCTGGCTGCCAAGGCCGCAGGGATGAAATGTATCGGTTATGCCAACCCGGGAAGCGGTAACCAGGACCTCAGTAATGCTGACCTGGTTATCTCCAAAATCTCGGATTTAAGTCCTGCAATCATCCGTTCTTTGTAATTGAAAATTATTAATTTCCAGCATGAGAAATGAGTTTCTGATCATCGCGATCCTCTTGTTGGCTGCTATTGGTGGAACAGCATACGTCTGGCCACCAATCCTTTGGTCTCTGGTTTTATTTGGACCATTATTGTTATTAGGATTTATTGATTTTTTCCAGAAAGGTTCTTCTATCCGGAGAAACTTCCCATTACTGGGCAGAGGACGACATTTTGCAGAATTACTCCGGCCAAAGATCCGGCAGTATTTTATCGAATCTGATATTGACGGACGACCATTTAACCGCCTTGACCGGGAAGTCGTATATGCTCGTTCAGAACAAGGTCTCGACACCAACCCTTTTGGCACACAGGTTGATGTTTACCAGGAAGGCTATGAGTGGATTGCTCACTCCATAGGGGCGAAGGATCCGCATAAAATGGACCATCACCCAAAGGTAACTGTCGGAGGCCCTCAATGCACAAAACCCTACGACTGTAGTCTATTTAATGTCTCTGCTATGAGCTATGGTTCATTGAGTAGTGTCGCCATTGAGGCATTGAATGCAGGCGCTGCAATTGGCGGTTTTGCGCATAACACCGGAGAAGGAGGCATCAGTCCGTATCATCTCAATCCAAAAGGTGATCTGATCTGGCAAATCGGTACAGGTTATTTTGGCTGCAGAAATAAAGACGGTTCCTTTTCTCCAGAAGCTTTCAGGGAAACCGCATCACCGGATTCGGTCAAAATGATCGAAATCAAATTGTCCCAAGGTGCCAAGCCTGGTCATGGTGGCATACTTCCAGGAAAAAAAGTAACCGACGAAATAGCAAAGATCAGGTTGGTCGAGAAAGGAAAAACTGTATTCTCTCCCCCTTTTCATACGACTTTTTCCAACCCAATCGGCTTATTGGAATATGTTCAGCAATTGCGCGACCTAACGGGTGGCAAGCCCATAGGATTCAAGCTATGCGTTGGTAACAAATCAGAATTCATAGGTATTTGCAAAGCCATGCTTGAAACTGGCATCTACCCTGATTTTATTTCTGTCGATGGTGGAGAAGGCGGTACAGGAGCAGCACCATTGGAGTTTTCTGATTCGGTGGGAATGCCTATGCGGAGCGGACTAGCCTTCATCTATGACACTCTGGTCGGATTTGATCTGAAAAAACACATCAAGATCAATGCATCAGGCAAGATAGTGACTGCTTTCCATATGTACCGTGCCATGGCCCTTGGAGCTGATTATTGTTCTTCTGCCAGAGCCATGATGCTCGCCCTTGGCTGCATCCAGGCGCTTGAATGCAATAAAAACTCCTGTCCGACCGGAGTAGCAACACATTTACCTGAATTGAAGAAAGGGCTGGTCGTTAGCGACAAAAAACATAAAGTCGCTAATTACCATAAAGACACGATGGAAAGCTTCGTAGAGTTATTGGCTGCATCCGGCATGGACAATCCTTCAAAGATCAATCGCACACATATGTACAGACGAGTAAGCGTTTTCGAAACACGCCGTTTCGATGATTATTATCCTTACATTGAATTAGGCAGTTTACTTAAGGAGCCCTATCCGGAATCCTTCATCCGTTATATGAAAGAAGCTTCTTCCAATCTCTTTACAGGTTAAAATTCATTGGGCTTTAGCCAATGAAATCCAATATTTTGGCAACAAAAAAATTACATTATGAACCTCAATATAGCTCGAAAACTATTTATCGTAGGAGGAGCCACCAGTGGTTTCGGTTTGGCGGTAACAAAAGCATTGATCGCAGAAGGTGCAAAGGTAATTGCTGTTGCCCGGGGTGAATTCCGACTAAAGGCCCTCGTTGAAGAATATCCGCAACAAATCGAACCTTTTGTGGGTGACCTGACCGAATTGCCAATAATACACAAACTCGCCGAACAGGTCGGCTCAAGACCGCTTGACGGGATGCTGGTTAATGCAGGAGGGCCGCCAGCAATGAGTTTTCTCGAAACGCTGCTCGACGATTGGGATAATGCTTACGAGAAGGTTTTGAGATGGAAAGTCCAGATCACGAAAACGTTTTTACCCAAGTTTCTTGACCAGGAATATGGACGTATCCTTTATATCGAATCCGTTTCTGTCAAACAACCTATCGAAAATCTCGTTTTGAGCAATTCACTAAGACTAGCTGTCGTCGGTTTTGTCAAAACCCTTTCCCAGGAAATCGCAGATAGCGGAATTACTCTCAACATCCTGGCCCCTGGCTATCATGCCACACCGGCTATGGATCGTCTCTTTGCCAAGAAATCGGCCTCACAGGGTATCAGTGAAGCAGAAGCAAAAACTGAGTTCGAAAATCTTATAGGAGTAGGCTTCATGGGCAAGCCGGAAGATTTTGCATCACTGGCTGTTTGGCTATTATCTCCTGTAAGTCGTTACCTGACAGGTCAGACGATCAGTGTTGACGGTGGTGTGGTTTTGGGAACCATGGGATAATTCCTTAAATTCATAGAGGACTATTTTGCCTCACTTGAAAAAGTAAGGATTCTAGCTAATTCCGAAAGTTTTTTTCGGGAATTGTATACATTTTTATGCTGAAAATCGTTTATAAGGCAGAAGCCTTAAGCGGTGATCTATAAATTCTCCTTCCCACCGCTGCATTTGAAAATCCCAAAAACTCCTATGAAAAGAGCTTTACCCTTTCTTATACTCTTCTTTTCCCTTTCAGCGAATCCTGTTTTATCACAGGTTTTCGTAGATGTTAACGCCAGTGGCCTTAACAATGGGACTAGTTGGACCAATGCCTATACGAATCTTCAATCTGCTTTAATTAATACCAGTAGCGGCCAAATCTGGGTGGCGAATGGTACTTACCAACCGACAACCTGTAACCCTTGCCTCGATGCCGATCGCCTGATCTCCTTCGACCTTCCTCCGGGGGTACAACTTTATGGTGGGTTTGCGGGTAATGAAACCCTCCTCAGTCAACGGGACTGGACTACCAATCTCTGTATTCTAAGTGGCGATATAGGCATTCAGAATGACAGCACAGATAACACGTTCAGGGTAGTGAATATTGAAAACTCTTTAACCACTACCCGGCTTGATGGCTTCATTATTGAAGAGGGTAATGCAGACGGCAGCTCTATCAACGGTACTTTTTTTTCCGGTGGTGGTATTTACATTGATGCCAATCCAAGCGGAACAGGAAACGTCCGTATCCATAATTGTACGATCAGGAATAATTTTGCCGGAGGTGGTGGAGGGATGGCCGTTGATGCCGTTATTGGCGGTGTAATCGAGGCGGATATTCGTAACTGTACTTTTGAAAACAATCGAGCCTCAACAGGCAATGTTTCCAGTACTGGTGGAGCCATCCTGATGCTCGGCAACTCCGGGGCACAAATTCGCCCAACTATAGTGGACTGTACATTCAATAATAATTTTGTCGGGAATGATGGTGCAGCCATTAGTATGACACCAAGTGGAGCCACATCCATTCTTGAAACGAGGATTTCGAGATGTACATTCACCAATAACGAATCGACAGACCGAGGTGGTGCAATCTGGTATCGTATGATCCAGGGTACTTCCAATGTCAAAATTAATGATTGCTATTTCGGTAATAATATTGCCGGTGGTCAGGGGGGAGCAGTTTTCGCAAGGTCCAGTTTTGACGCCATAGGAAATGACACATTACTCAATTGCATCTTTTCACAAAACCAATCAACAGGTACAAGCTCAGTTAACGAAGGGGAAGGCGGTGCCATCTTTTTGCGTGGATCGCAAACTGCAACTCGTAATCATGAGATATTAAATTGTGCCTTTGACCGAAATTTTGCTACACATCGCGGAGGGGCGGTCGGAACAACTTCTTTTTTCGATACGCCTTCTGATACCATTGGCACCATAAATGCCGATTTTGTCAATTGTAGTTTTTACGGAAACATAACTGATGGTGATGGTGGTGCCTTTCATGCCAATGGATTGCAGGGCACCAACAACCTGACCATCACCAATTCAATATTATGGGGCGACACCGCTATGGTAAGCGGTATGGAAATCTTACAAGTCAATTCAAACGTTTCCATTGCCTTCTCAAATGTTAGTGGAGGCGTACCTGCCGGTATAGCAGACGGGGGTAACAATGTCGATACCGAACCCTTTTATAACAACCCTGACAACGGGGATCTAAGAATAGGTGGTTGCTCACCATTAGTGGATGCAGGTAACAACGCAGCAGTATTATCCACTCAAGACCCTGATCCGGATGGAGACCAAAGAATTTGGGACGGTATTGTAGATCTCGGGGCCTACGAAGTGGGCATCATATACGTGGACCTGACTGCAACTGGAGCTAATAATGGTGATTCGTGGACAGACGCATTCACAGACCTGCAGGACGGTATCGACAAAGCGGGTGGAGGTGACCAAATATGGGTAGCAGAAGGTATCTACAGCCCAACAACTTGCAGTGGTGCATGTACGGATACAGACCGACTAATCAGTTTTTTGCTCAAAAGCGGAACTGAACTTTATGGAGGTTTTGATGGCTCGGAAACTGCCTTATCACAGCGAGACTGGACCACCAACTTCTCGATCCTAAGCGGCGATATTGGAACGCCTGTCGATAGCACTGACAATACTTTCCGGGTCGTTTGGGCAGAAAACACATCAGCCAAAACTGTCTTTGATGGAGTTATCGTAGAAGAAGGAAATGCAGACGGCAGTTCCATCAACGGCACATACTTTTCTGGTGGTGGTATGTATATCGATGCCAATCCAAGTGGCATTGGTAATCTGAAAATTCAAAATGTCACCTTCAGGAACAACTTTGCCGGAGGTGGTGGAGCGATGGCCATTGATGCCGTAATCGGCGGAACTATTGAAGCTGAAATCAGGGATTGTGTATTTGAAGGCAATACCGCTTCAACAGGTAATGTTTCGAGTACAGGAGGTGCTATTCTTATGCTCGGAAACTCAGGTGCAACCATTCGACCAACGATTATCGGTTGTACCTTTCAAAACAATTTTGTAGGAAATGATGGTGCCGCCATATCGATGACTCCTTCAGGTAGCACTTCCCTCCTTGCGACAAAAATCGATAGTTGTACATTTTTCAATAATGAATCGACCGATCGTGGTGGTGCAGTATGGTATCGAATAATTCAGGGCATTTCAGCAGTGAAAATCAGCAACTCAACTTTCCAGAGCAATATTGCTGGTGGACAGGGAGGAGGCGTCTTTGCTCGTGCCAGCTTTGATGCTGTAGCTAATGACACCATTGTCAATTGTATCTTCTCTCAAAACCAATCCACAGGGACCAGTTCAGTAAATGATGGTGAAGGTGGAGGACTTTTCATGCGAGGTTCTCAAACTGCAACCAGGACCCACCAGGTTTTAAACTGTGTTTTCGATCGCAATTTTGCGACCCATCGTGGTGGCGCCATAGGCACAACTTCTTTTTTCGATACACCTTCCGACACTATCGGAACGATTAACTCTTTCCTGGTTAATTGTAGTTTTTTCGACAATCAAACAGATGGGGAAGGTGGTGCAGTACATGCAAATGGGGAACAGGGCACCAATAATATGACACTGCTTAATTCCATTTTCTGGAATGATTCCGCAGGTGCCGATGGAGATGAATTATTCAACAATAGCTCAAACATAAGCCTGGCTTATTGTGATATTGATGGTGGAGTTCCTCCCGGAATAACCGATAATGGCAATAACCTGGATATCGATCCCAAATATCTCGATCCATCGAATGGCAATCTAAGACTGGAACCTTGTTCGCCATTGATAGATATCGGAGATAATGCTGTCGTCCAGGCCGAACAAGATCCCGACCCCGACGGCAATTCAAGAATTCAAAATTCAACCGTTGATTTTGGAGCCTATGAATTTGACGGTAATCCTGCTGTTACAGCACCGATGATCATTACTTCTGATCAGACTATTTGTCCAGACATTACATCTATTAGCCTTTCAGCAAACACCCCCGCTAACGCAGGAGAAACGGGTATGTGGTCTGTTCTTTCCGGTGCAGGCAATTTCAACCCGTCTGCCAGTTCACCAAATGCAACCGTTACAGGATTGAGCAATGGACTCAACACCTTTGCCTGGAATATCACTAACTCTTTTTGTTCGTTTGATGACGTTTCAGTCGATATCACTCTTCAAGACAACACAGCACCTTCTGCCAACTGTCAGAATATCACAATTCAACTCGACATGTCTGGAAATGCCACTATCTCAGCAGCTGATGTTGATGGTGGAAGTACAGACGATTGTAATATTTCGAATATGATGGTTTCCCCAAATGTGTTTTCAAACGCTGACCTTGGCAATAACACTGTAACGCTTACCATCACCGATGTTGGAGGTAATGACGATACCTGTAATGCCACTGTTAATGTTGTAGATCAAATAATGATCGCCTGCCCTTCTGATATTTCTGTAGGCAATGATCCGGGGGTTTGTGAAGCAATGGTGAACATTCCCCAGCCAACAATTACAAATCCTCCTCTGCCGCCGATTACATTTACGTTAATCAACGATTATAATAACACGAATGACGCCAGTGACGACTATTTCCAGGGAACAACTACAGTCACATGGACATACACAGAATCAACAGGTGGAATGCTAAGTTGCCAATTGACCGTCATGGTGGAAGACACAGAAGCTCCCCAGGCGAACTGCCAGAACATTACCGTTCAATTGGATGGATCAGGTATGGCTATAATCAGTCCCACACAGATCGACAACGGAAGTACCGATAACTGTGGGTCCATAGCCCCAGCAGCAATGTCGCTGGACCAAACAACTTTCAATTGTAATGATGTTGGCGACAATACCGTCACATTAACAGTTAATGATGACGTGGACCAGACTACTACCTGTACAGCTACTGTTTCAGTTGATGAAGTTTCCCCGCCTTCGGCTATTTGTCAGGACATTACCGTGCAACTTGATGGCATGGGTAATGTTACGATCGACCCTTCCCAGGTTGACGATGGCAGCCAGGATAATTGTTCCGGCATTTCATTAGGTTTAAACCAAACTGCCTTTAACACAGGTAACATCGGATCCAACACAGTAGTGCTTACTGTAACAGACGCAAATAGTAACTCAGCTACTTGCTCAGCTAATATTGAAGTGCAGAATAACAATGTCCCATCAGCGGTTTGCCAGGATATCACCGTTCAGCTTGACGCTTCCGGAATGGCTGCGATATCAGCTACTGACATTGACGGTGGCAGTTCTGCTATTGGTGGTATAGCCAGTTTATCTGTATCTCCAAACGACTTTAGCTGTCTCGACACCGGGAATAATACCGTAACCTTAACAGTAACTGACAATTCAGGAAATACTGGTGATTGTACAGCTACCGTAACTGTAGAAGATGTCATTCCGCCAACCGTTCTTTGCCAGGATGTAACTGTACAACTAGATATAGCAGGGAATGGCATGGCTACAGCAGCACAAATTGACAATGGAAGCACAGACAATTGTGGCATAGCCAGCTCGACTGTAACACCCAACAATTTCACCTGCCAGAATTTTGGAGACACCCCAGTTGTTTATTCCGTTACTGATGATTCAGGAAATACATCCACTTGTGCTGCGATAGTAACGGTAGAAGACAACATCTTCCCTATTGCAGAATGTATGGACATCACTGTTCAACTGGACGCTTCAGGAAATTATAACCTGACACCAGCAGAAATTGACAATGGATCCTCTGACAACTGCCCAATTGCAGGTTTGTCTGTTATGCCCAATAGCTTCAATTGTCAGGATATTGGCACTAATACTGTAACCCTTTCCGTCAGCGATGACCCTTCAAACCTGGCAAATTGTATCAGTCAGGTTACCGTTCAAGATATTATCTCCCCAAGTGCCTTTTGTCAGGACATCACAATACAACTTGATGGCGGGGGCGTTGCAAATATCGTGGCAGCTGACGTTGACGGCGGGAGCACTGACAACTGTAGCATCCAAAACTTAACAATATCGCAAACAATGTTCGATGCCAATGATCTCGGCACCAACACAGTTACATTAACAGTAACTGATGCCAATGGAAATACCGCAACATGTTTCGCACAGGTTGAAGTCGACAATTCTAATCCACCAATAGCCGTTTGCCAGGATATTACTGTCCAACTAGATGGGGCGGGAACTGCTTCTATTTCAGCTTCGGATGTAGATGGTGGAAGTTCCTCAAGTGTAGGCATTCAAAGCCTGAGCATTGATATTAATGCTTTTGATTGTTTAAATCTGGGCACAAATGCTGTTGTGCTTACCGTCACAGACATTAGTGGAAATACAGCAACCTGTCAATCTTCTGTAGATGTAATAGACGAATTGTCTCCAATGGCTGCTTGCATCGATGTAACCGTTCAACTCACTGGCTCAACCGAAACCATTACCAGCAGTCAGGTAGAATCCGGAAGTAGTGACAACTGTGGGGTGACCTTAGTTACATTGAGTCAATCGACTTTTAACTGCTCTGACCTTGGGGTAAACCCAATCACTGTTACAATTTCTGATGCTTCATCAAACGAAAGTACATGTATAGCAAATGTGACACTTGAAGACCTTACTCCTCCAGATGCCATTTGCCAGGACATAACTGTGCAGCTTGATGGCAGTGGTTCCACAACAATTAATGGGTTTGACCTGGATGGCGGAAGTGCCGACAACTGTACCATTCTAACATTTGCAGCAGTGCCTGACACTTATAGTTGTGCTGATATAGGAACGACAGCTTCGGTGCTAACCGTAACCGATCAATCCAGCAATACAGGCACCTGTTCTGCCAATATCACAATAGAGGACAACCTCCCTCCTTCTGCCGTTTGCCAGGATATTACCGTCCAACTTGATGGAATGGGTAATGCCATGGTCAATGCCGGACAAGTTGATGGTGGAAGTACGGACAACTGTGGCCTTCAAACTACTTCAGTAACCCCAAACACTTTCGACATCAATGACCTTGGCCCAAATGCCGTTGTGCTTACTGTTACTGATGTCAATGGAAATACGGCAACCTGTTCATCGAATGTTGAAATCCAGAATTTAAATTTGCCTAATGCCGTTTGCCAGAATGCTACTGTTCAATTAGATGGTACTGGCAATGCTTTCATTACAGCTGCTACCATTGATGGTGGATCTTCAGCAATAGGTGGCATCCAGTCTCTATCAGTTACTCCCGATAATTTTGATTGCTCAAATACTGGTCAGAATTCAGTTACACTGATGGTCACTGACAATTCCGGAAATGTAGCAACCTGCTCGGCAATTGTTACTGTTGAAGATAATTCACAACCTACTGCGATTTGCCAGGATATCACCATTCAACTTGACGGAACGGGTTCAGCCTCTGTCACCACTGGTCAGATAGACAATGGCAGCTCTGACAATTGTGGGATTCAATCAATGAGCCTTTCTTCAGATACTTTTGGCTGTTTTGAGGCCGGAGCAAATAATACTACGCTTACAGTAACCGACGATTCAGGTAATACCGATTCATGTGAGGCGATAATAACAGTTGAAGACGATTCGCTTCCAGTAGCCCTTTGCCAGGATATTACCGTCCAACTTGACGCCAACGGCATGGCAATTGTAAATGCCAGCCAGGTTGACAACGGTAGTTCAGATAATTGTGACTCACCTATTTTATTGCTGAATCCAAACAGTTTTGATTGTTCCAGCATTGGAGCAAATCTGGTAACATTAACCGTAAGCGACCTTGCTGCCAATACAGCAAACTGCACTGCAACAGTAACTATTGAAGATGGAACGACACCAAACGCTGTTTGTCAGGATATTACCATTCAACTCGGTGGAGGTATGGCAACGATAACACCAGGACAGGTTGATGGTGGCAGTACAGATAATTGTACCATACAAACCATGACCGTAAACCCCAACAGCTTTAACCTTGGAAATCTCGGTCCAAATACTGTCTTCCTGACCGTAACCGATGGCGAAGGAAGTACAGACATCTGTTCAGCAATTGTCGAAGTACAAAATAATAACGTTCCTAACGCCGTCTGTCAGAATATTTCCGTTCAGCTTGACGCTTCCGGAATAGCTACGTTCACAGCGGCAGAAGTCGATGGTGGAAGTTCCGCCAATGCGGGCATACAGTCGATGACAATCGTCCCCGACAATTTCAATTGTCAGGACGTCGGACCAAACAATGTTACACTTACCGTTGTCGATAATCTCGGTTCTTCAGCATCATGCACCTCAATAGTCACTGTAGAAGACACCCTTCCTCCAACAGCCATATGCCAGGATATTACCATTCAACTTGATGGCATAGGAATGGCATCGATTTCTTCAGGACAAGTTGATAGTGGCAGTACCGACAACTGCGGTGTCCAGTCCATTGCGGTAACGCCAGATAACTTCGACATTAACGATATCGGCAGTAACACCGTCGAATTGACTGTGACTGATTTCAATGGTAACTCAGCCACCTGTTCTGCTAATGTAGAGGTCGAAAACAACAACTTACCTAACGCCGTTTGTCAAGATATCACGGTCGAACTTGATCTAAATGGCTCAGCCAGTATTTCAGCTAACGACGTAGACGGAGGCAGTACAGCCAATGCCGGAATTCAATCATTATCTGTTTTTCCCGATGATTTCCTTTGCTTCGACGTTGGGCAAACCAACGTTACACTAACCATAGTCGACAACCTGGGTAATTCAGCAACCTGCACAGCAATTGTTACCGTCGAAGACAACCTCCCTCCAAACGCTGTCTGTCTCGATACAACAGTGCAGCTGGATGGTATGGGCAACGCCACGATAATTGATGCGCAAGTCAATGGTGGTAGCACAGACAACTGCGGCATCCAGTTTATGAGTGTATCCCCCAACACCTTTGACATCAACGATATTGGATCAAACACCGTGATTTTGACATTGACCGATGTGAATGGCAATACCTCGACTTGTAGCGCCAATGTTGAAGTGGAAAATACTAACGCTCCTACTGCCGTTTGCCAGGATATCACCGTTCAGCTTGACGCTTCCGGAATGGCTGCGATATCAGCAGCTGATGTCGATGGAGGTAGTTCTTCGGGAGCAGGTATACAGTCAATAAGTGTAGTGCCCGAAAATTTTGATTGCCAAAACGAAGGCCAAAATACGGTCACACTAACTGTTATAGACAACCTGGGAGCACCTGCTTCTTGTACCGCAGTCGTAACAGTTGAAGACAACCTCCCTCCAACAGCCATTTGTCAGGATATCACCGTCCAACTTGATGGAACAGGAATGGCATCGATCTCTACTGGACAACTAGATGGCGGCAGCACTGATAATTGCGACATTCAAACAGTTTCAGCATCACAAACAGATTTTGACATTAACGACATTGGGGTAAACCCGATAGTTTTAACGGTCACTGACGTGAATGCCAATACCGCAACATGTAACGCCAACGTAGATATTCAAAACACAGGACTGCCCAATGCTTTTTGCCAGGATATTACGGTGCAACTTGATGCTTCCGGTGTAGCTACGATTGATGGGACAGACGTTGATGGAGGCAGTACGGTTTCTTCAGGAGATATTCACCTGTTTGCTGATCCAAATAGTTTTGACTGTAGTCACCTGGGTGCTAATCTGGTTACCTTATGCGTAGTGGATGATATGGGTCAATCTGCTACCTGCCAGTCAACAGTTACGGTGGTGGACCTTATCGCTCCTACCTGTGAAGCCCAGGATATCTCAGTAACCATTGATATGAATGGTATGGCAGCTATCGACCCAATGGCGCTTGTTGTACAACCTGGTCAACTTGATTTTTCTGATAGCGGCCAGTTGTTAGGGGCAGAATCTACAAATGAATGTCTCTTGTTCGACTTTGATAACGATGGTGATCTTGACGCATTTTTTGCAAACGAGAATCAAATCAACTTTGATCCGTTTAACTCCGTATACTTAAATGACGGCGCTGGTAACTTTACGGCGTCAGGAGTCAACTTTGGTCCTGCTTTAGTCAGGGCAGTTGATGCTGCTGATATTGATGGAGACGGAGATATCGACATTGTAATGAGTAGCACTTTCGGAGAGGCCAATAGTTATTTTAATGATGGTGCGGGTAATTTCACTGCCGGTACAAATTTCATTTCATCTTTTAATACCATTAATCTTGCTATAGGTGACCTAAATGGAGATTGTGCACCAGATGTTTTTGTTGGGAATGGAGGTACCACACCTAACACCGTAAAATTTAACAATGGAGATGGCACATTCACAGACTCTGGACAATCACTGGGAATCGGTACATCATGGACCGTAGAATTAGGTGATGTAGACAATGATGGGGACCTCGACGCCGTAGTCGCCAATACCAATGGTGAAGACAAAGTCTGGATTAACGATGGTAATGGCATGTTTACCGACAATGGTCAGTCACTGTATGCGGATCAAAGTACAGGACTAAGATTAGGCGATCTGGATGGAGACAACGACCTTGATTATTTCCTTACTACTAATAATATTCTCCAGCCTTCTTTGGTTTACCTGAATGATGGCTCTGGCAACTTTACCGGGACAGGTCAAAATATTGGTCAAAGCAATGGCACTGATCTGGAATTGGCTGATTTTGACAAAGATGGTGACCTCGATGCTTTCGTCGTAAATATTGGCCAGCCTGATACTGTTTGGATAAATGATGGCAATGCCATATTTACTGCCCACACCACTACCTTCCCGCTGGATTTTTCCTTTTCTGCGGCTTCAGGAGATGTTGACGATGATGGCGATATCGACATTCTGGAAGGGCATTTCACCGGAGGAAATCCTAATTTGGTTTACCTCAACACCTTTGCAGGAACCGGGACGATGGATAATTGTTCCCTGTTTGGTGATCTGGTCTTTTCGGTCGATCCTCCTGCATTCGGGTGTGATGAAGTCGATACTACCCAGCCTGTTGTTCTTACGGTAACCGATGCCTCTGGAAACAGCTCTATGTGCACTGCTATGGTTACCGTAAACGGCCCCGCTCCCCCTATCTGCTTCCAGCAACCACCTATCGCTGTTTGCCAGGATATCACCGTTCAGCTTGACGCTTCCGGAATGGTATCGATAACAGCTGCTGATGTTGATGGCGGTAGCACTGCCGATAATGGCATTCAATCGATGATGGTATCTCCCGAAAGTTTTGATTGTATGGATATCGGAGTCAATCTGGTTGTTCTTACAGTAACTGACAATCTTGGGGAAACCTCAACTTGTGAAGCCCAGGTGTTAGTTGAAGATGACGAGCTTCCGGCAGTTATCTGTCAAAATATAACAGTTCAACTTGACAATACTGGCTCTGTAACCGTGGATCCTGATCAATTAGACAATGGCAGTACAGATAATTGCGGCATCGTTAATATGACTTTGCCGCAAAACACCTTTGACTGTAACCAGTCTGGCGATAATACGGTTATCCTCCTCGTTGAAGACCAAGGAGGCAATATCGGCACCTGCGGCGCGGTAATCACTGTTGAAGACGCCTCCCCTCCAACAGCACTTTGCATGGATTTTACCGTACAACTTGATGGAACTGGTATGGCAATGATCTCACCAACAGATGTTGACGCAGGTAGTTCAGATAACTGTGGCATACAATCGATTTTTGTAGTACCAAGTGCATTTACGGTTACCGATATAGGCGCCAATACTGTAACCTTGACCGTAATCGATGACAGCAACAACACTTCTACTTGTACAGCCACCACAACCGTTGAGAATAACAACGCACCGATTGCAATTTGCCAGGATATTAATATCGAACTGGATGCTTCAGGTACTGTTTCTATTTTAGCTTCAGATGTCGATGGTGGAAGTTCTGCTGTTGGCGGAATTCAGAGCATAACAGTTAGCCCTGACACCTTTACCTGTATGGATATTGGCGATAATCTGGTCACTTTAACCATCTCCGATATCAGTGGCAACCAGTCTACATGTGCAGCTACTGTAACTATTGAAGACAACGAATCACCAAATGCAATTTGCCAGGATATTACTGTTCAACTTGGTGCAACTGGCAACGTCAGCATTGCGGCAACGCAAATTGATAATGGCAGCTCAGATAATTGCGGCATCGCAGGTATGGTACTCAGCCAGGTAGATTTCACATGCAACGACATAGGACCTAATTCGACTTCACTGACTGTAAGTGACCCTGATGGCAACCAGTCTGCCTGCAGTGCAAATGTGACGGTTGAGGATAATTTACCTCCGATAGCCCTTTGCCAGGATATCACCGTCCAACTTAATGCTTCTGGCAATGTCGGCATTGCGGCATCGCAAATTGATAATGGTAGCTCAGACAACTGTGGGATTACTTCAATGATCGTATCTCCGTCCAATTTCACCTGTACTGAGCTTGGTGACAATCCTGCAACACTTACAATTTCTGATGTAGCTGGCAATACGACGAATTGCGCAAGTACAGTGACGGTAGAAGATAATTCCATGCCCACCATTATTTGTCCTGCAAACATTATTGCCGGAAACTGTGCCACAGTCACTTCAGTTCCTATACCTTCAGTCTCCAGCCTGTGTGGTAATTTCACCTTGATGAATGACTTTAACGGCAGTGGTGACGCTTCTGGTGTTTACCCGATAGGTTTAACCACTGTCACCTGGACGGTAAGTGAGTCAAATGGCAATTTAGCAACTTGCTCGATGACCGTTGAAATCGTGAACGCTCTACAGGTTGCCGTAAGTTCAACATTGGTTTCCTGCACAGGTGGTAGTGATGGTACAGCTACAGCTATAGTTGGCGGTGGGAATTCACCCTATACCTTTAATTGGAGTAACGGACAGACTGATATGATTGCTACCGGATTGTCGGCCGGCCCGATATCAGTGACGATAACAGATTTTTCAGGATGTCAGTCAACCGCAGAAACGATGATCTCTGAAAATGCTCCGCTGAATATAACGCTCGACATTACGGCTCCTGCATGTTTTGATGAATGCACAGGGGTTGTCCAGGCCATTGTTCTTGGTGGTACTCCGGGTTATTCTTACGAATGGAGTACTGGGCAAACAGGTGTGATTGTGGCTGGTCTTTGCGATGGTGATTATAGTTTATCCGTTACTGATGCATTAGGGTGTACCCAAAATATCAGTTTCACGGTTGACGAACCTACCCCAATTGATCTGAATCCTGCCAGTATTAATGGTATTTGTACGGCCTCAGCTGGTACTGCAAGTGTAACTCCTTCGGGTGGAACAGGTGATTATACCTACCTCTGGAACACAGGTGCAACAGACAACCAGATCACTGGATTGCTGCCTGGTCAATACGACATCACAGTTACGGATGAAAACGGATGTGAAGAAACTACTTCAATGCAGATAGACGTATTGGGTAATATTTCTCCAGTTTTGGATATTTCTGATATTACTTGCTTTGGTGCAAACGACGGGTCTATTATTGTACTTAATCCAGGCGATTTTTCATATACCTGGAGTAATGGTTCTACTATGAATTCGGCTACTGGATTGAGTGCAGGCGAGTATACTGTTACCATGGTCGATAATATTTCCGGTTGTACCGGAATGATGTCAGCCACGATTGAGGAAGCTCCACCTCTGATGTCAGACATCCTGACTTTTGATAGTCAGTGTAGTGAGAGCTCGGGTTCAGCTTCAGTTATAGTTTCTGGGGGCGTTTCTCCATACAGCTACTTATGGAGCAATGGTGAGACTACAACAACTATCAATAATCTTTTTTCCGGAAATTATTCAGTAACCATTACGGATGCTGATGGCTGCACAGAAGAAAATATTGCTTTTGTTACCAGTGAAGATAATGGGCCGGTACTGGATGTATTTTCAGTAAACGTAAGTTGTGCTGGCGCTAATGATGGTTCAATCGATGTAACCATTGTAGGTGGCGCTATGCCATTCACCTATAGCTGGACAGATGGTCCTGAAGTGGAAGACCGTAATGGTCTTGGGCCTGGTATTTATACTTTGCTTGTCAATGATGCTAATGGTTGTTTTGCGGCTACTTCAGTTGTCATTTCGCAAGCAGGAGCATTAACCCTGGATACTGGTTCAACCCCGTCTTCAGGTGACGACGGATCGGCTTTCGTCACAATATTTGGGGGCGTCTCACCATTCACCTATCAATGGAGCAATGGTGGTACTGGACCAATAATCGAAGATCTGGCACCAGGAACTTATACCGTTTCTGTCACCGATGCCAATGGGTGTACAGGACAGGCAGAGGTAGTGGTGCCGTTATTTACAAATATAGAAGAGCTCGAAAGTCTCGAGCAATTTGAAATATATCCAAACCCAACTTCTGGATTGGTGAATATTGAAATAACCTTTGACCGGCCATTGGCATTTTGGTTGTCAGTTTACAATGTATTGGGTCAAAAAATTGAGCAGACGACTGAAACACGGTCTGTTTTCAATACGCGTTTTGATCTAACAAGTTATCGGTCAGGAATTTATTTTATCAGCCTTGAAACAGAAGAAGGAATAGCAGTTAGGCAGGTTTTTGTGGTCGAATAACCCGAATGGTACTTTAGGTACTTAATCTCACTGTATTATAGGCAGTGGATTTTGATAATTGTTTTTATCAGTAAATATGTAGCACAATGTTGTTTACATTTTTGTAGATAAAATCGCTTATCTAATGTAGTTTTTGTAACTTCGGATATCCAACCACGGCGGTATTTCCAACCCACTGCCACACCACTGTAGTTATATTTTTTGATTTATTGATAAATCCCAAATCACTTATGAAAAGTGCTTTATCTTTTCTATTGAGCTTCGTATTGTTTTTCTCTAACAGCTTAATAGCGCAGCAATCTATTACTTGTCCGTCAGATGAGACGACCACAGCAGCATTGAATCAATGTAGTGCTTCGGTTACCATTGACCCACCCGAGATTAGCAATACGGAAACCAATGCCGCATTAAACTTTGATGGCACGAACGACCATTTAAGGATTAACTCTATTTCGGGTTTTGTTGGCGGCAATGCTGCTAGGTCCTTTGAAGCATGGATTAAAACTTCTGGTACAGGTTCAATTATGACTGTATTTGATTATGGTTTCAATTCAGGGTCCAGTGACCGATGGGAAGTAAAACTAGACAACTCTGGTCGATTATTTGTTGACATTAATGGTGCTGTCAAAATTTGGGACACCAACCTCGATGATGGGGATTGGCACCATATTGCAGTTGTCCATACTGGCGGATCTCTCAGTAATACGATTGCTTATGTAGATGCAACGTTGGCTTTGGTTTCCGCGAATTCAACGGCTACACCTAATACAAACAATATAGCTACCGTGACAGTAGGCGCCTCATTCCCAAGCTTGCTAACTAATCTTTTTGAAGGAGATATAGATGAGGTTAGATTTTGGGATGATGCAAGAACTGCTACAGAGATTTCTACCAACTATGATGATGAACTTACTGGCAGTGAAGCAAACCTTATCCTCTACCTCAATTTTAATCAGGGTAACCCATGTGAAGCTAATTTCTCCTCCACAATTAGTGATCTTGCTGCATCTCCCACAGTAAATAATGCTTCGCCCATTTCGTTTAACAACTTTAGCGGTAATCCACCCAGTCCTTGTGTTTCCAACTATTCTTTTGGCGCACCTTTGGGTAGTTACACCGTAACCAATGATTTTACAGGCACAGACGATGCCAGTGGCACATATCCTGTTGGCGAAACAACCGTCGTCTGGACTTATACCGATGTCAGCGGATCAACTGAAACATGTGATATGACGGTAACGGTAAATCAAAACCCTACACCGACAATTTCATGTCCTACAGATGTTACAGTTTCTTCTGCTTTTAATGGTTGCGATGCCAGTGTAACCCTTGACATTCCAACAATATCAGATGTCTGTGGCAATAATCCGGGAATAAACTTTGACGGGGTAAATGACTATTTGAATGTAAGCAGTATCAGTGGTTTTGTTACCGGTTCTGCAGCAAGGACCTTTGAAGGCTGGATTCGTCGAACCGATAATGGCGACAATGCCATTGTATTTGAGTATGGTAGTCCTTTTTCGAATGGTGGTAGATGGGTTGTTCAAATTAACAGTTCAGGGCAATTGGAACTTTATATAGAAGGTAGTACCAAAAGGTGGAATACCAGCTTGAATGATTCCCAATGGCACCATATTGCAGTAGTGCATTCAGGTGGAACAACTCTTGCTTCTACAGTAGCCTATGTAGACGGTGTCTTGGCCGGTGTACTTCTAAGTTCCAGTTCAACTGTATCTACTTCAAATATTTCAGCCATAGGCATTGCAACATCGTTACCTGGCAATGTCGATTATTTCGAAGGAGACATGGATGAGATTCGATTTTGGAGTGATGCAAGGTCCGCCACTGAAATTGCGAATAATATGGATGTTATACTGACAGGGTCTGAAACGGACTTAATCCTATATCTCAATTTCAACGAAGGTGACCCTTGTGAGAACAATTCGAGCAATAACCCTGTAACTGATCTCGCTTCGTCTCCAACAGCAAACGATGCCTCTATAGTGGGCTTTAACAACCTCTCTGGCGGCGACTGTAACTCTAATTACAACTTTGGTGCCCCATTGGGTAGTTTTAGCTTCACCAATGATTTCACAAATACTGCAGATGCTTCAGGGACGTACCCTGTAGGAACTACAACAGTTACCTGGACGTATACCAGCATTTACGGTATAGAATTAACTTGCGAAACTGATGTTACGGTAAATCAGAATCCTTCTCCGACGATTTCCTGTCCTTCAGATGAAACAACAACTGCTCCCGCTAATCAATGTTTTGCAAGCATAACTTTGGATCTTCCAACCATTACAGACCCTTGCGAGCCGAATACTTCCCTCAACTTTGACGGTTCTAATGACTATGTGGGAATTTCAAACCTTACAGGCTTTCCTACGGGAACCTCTCCTAGAACTTTTGAGGCATGGGTCAGAAAGACAGACCTTAACAGCCCCCTGGTCGTTTTTGATTATGGTAGTAATTCAGGCTTCAACCCGGACTTTGCCATATCCATATTTGCGAATGGTCGATTAGGGCTCGATATTGGCACTGCTGGTAAAGAATGGGAAGCCAATATTACAGATTGTGAGTGGCATCATATTGCCATTGCGCATACAGGTTCTACCCTTAGTTCGACTGCCGCATACGTTGATGGCGCTGCAGTATCGGTTGCTGGCATTTCAAATGGAACACTTAACACCGCTTCCACCACAGCACGTATTGGTTCCAGAATTACAGGTAACCAAAATTTTGAAGGTGAGATTGATGAAGTCCGACTCTGGAATGTTTTCAGAACTGCCGGAGAGGTCTTTTTCGACAAGGACGAAAGCCTAACTGGCAATGAAACGGGACTGGTCATGTATTATAATTTTGACCAGGGGTCAGCTTGCGCAAACAATACAGGTCTTACTTCTGAAACTGATTTGGCGGGAGGTAATAATACGGGCACGCTTACCAATTTCACCAATCTAGCTGGAGCAGCACCTGCCTGTATCTCAAATTACACTTACGGGGCCCCGGTTGACGGATTCAATTTTACAAATGACTTTACTTGTGGTATTGACGGCAGTGGTAATTACCCGGTAGGTAACACCACCGTAAACTGGAATTATACCAATACGCTTGGCACCTCATTAACTTGTGCGACCAACATCACCGTAAACCCTGGTTCATCACCAACTATCACCTGCCCATCTAATGTAACCGTCACTACCAGCCTTGGCGATTGTTTTGAAAACGTAACGCTTGGAGCAGTAAGTTTAACAGACCTTTGTGGCCAAAATGCAGGTTTGAACTTTGATGGTATTAACGACTATGTTGACATTCCCGATGTATCAGGATTTCCCTCAGGCTTATTCGATAGAACTTTTGAAGCCTGGGTTAAAAAACCGGATAACAGTTCAGGGGGAGTAATTTTCGAGTACGGCTCTGGTGCCGGTGGATCAGCAGATTGGACTGTTTCGGTTTTGGCAAATGGAAATTTGAACCTTGATATCGGTTCTTTTGATGTTACATGGAGTGCAGGAATCGATGACTGTGAATGGTACCATATCGCAATAACCGGGGGATTGGCGAACATGCTATCATCTCATTTAGCATATGTCAATGGAGAAGTGGTCAGTATTTCAAGCGTCAATGATGGTACGCCTAATACTGGCCTGACTTCTGGTGCAATCGGCTCGGACATTAATAACACCTCATTTTTTGAAGGTGAAATCGATGAAATAAGACTCTGGAGTAACGTCAGGAGTCAGGCTTCAATACAGGCTCTATTGGACAACGCACTAACAGGCACAGAATCATCCTTAGTTCTCTACTACGATTTCCAGGAAGGTGTCCCTTGTTCAAATAACCTGGGCCAGACAACCCTTAACGATCTGGCAGGCGGTGACAATAACGGTTCACTAACCAACTTTAGCAATTTGGTAGGTGCTAATCCACCTTGTGTCTCTAACTACACCAATGGTCCTGCTTTAGACAACTACAGTTTTACAAATGATTTTGGCTGTTTTGATCCAAGTGGAGATTTCCCGATAGGCATTACTACTGTTACATGGTCATATACCAATCTTTTTGGTCAATCCACTTCATGTTCGACTATCGTTACTGTTAACCAGAATCCCGCTCCTACGATGACTTGTCCTTCGGATATTACTGTTGCGGCCGCTCTAAATGATTGTGATGCGGATGTCACCGTACCATTGCCAGTCATCGACGATGACTGCGGTGGGTTTGTTGGGTTGAATTTTGATGGTTCAGGTGATTATATAGTCATTAATTCTCCTAGCAATTTCCCTACAGGGTCAAACCCGATAACTTTCGAAACCTGGTTCAGGACTACTGAGACCAATCCGGGAGGTACTTTTATCCAATACGGTACTGGGTTTAACATTGACGATTTTACAGTAAGGTATTTCAACCAATCTTTCGTTCTTGAAGTGGATGGCGGATTTGCCCAATTCAGTACCAGCTTTCCGGTAAATGATGGCGTTTGGCGACACTTGGCAGTCGTATATCCAGGGGGGTTACTTTCTAATAGTGAAATGTATATTGATGGTGTGTCAATTGCTCAACTTTCTGCAACACTTATTACACCTAGTTTTGCTGCCAGTCAAGGAAGAATTGGGGCTTTATTAAACGGCAGTACAGGTTTTGAAGGTGATCTCGATGAAGTCAGGTTATGGAATGTTGCCCGCTCCCAAACCGAAATCAATACCTACAAAGACATTTTCCTCACAGGTTCAGAACCAGGCATGGAGTTGTACTACACCTTTGAGCAGGGAACACCTTGTGGAAACAACTCTCCCGTTGCTTTTCTTGATGATGAGGCCGGGGGCAATAACCAAGGGGTACTGTCTACATTTTCTAACATGTCGGGCAATAATCCGGCTTGTATTTCCAATTATACGCTTGGTGCTTCACTTGGTAATTTTTCACTTACTAATGACTTTAACGGAACCTCAGATGCCAGTGGGACTTACCCTGTCGGCACCACCACAGTAACCTGGAATTACACCAGTGCAGCAGGCTCCACCGCAAGTTGCACCATGGATGTAACAGTCTCTCAAAATCCAACACCGACCTTTACCTGCCCTGCTGACATCACCACTACAGCAGCTTTAAACGATTGTGATGCCAGTGTTTCTGTGCCCATACCTGATATTTCCGATGATTGTGGAAATTTTGTTGGATTGAACTTTGATGGAAGTGGAGACTATATCACTATCAATTCACCCAACAACTTTCCAACAGGATCCAATCCTGCTACTTTCGAGACTTGGTTCCGACCGGATCCATCTGCGACAAATGGAACCTTTATTTCATACGGCAACGGCTTTAACATTAATGATTTTACGATCAGGTATGCCACTAACACACTTGTTTTTGGAGTAGATGGCGGTTTCGCAGGATTTACACTTCCAACGATCAATGATGGGGATTGGCACCATTTAGCTGTTGTCTATCCTGGTGGCCTTTTGGGGAGCACTACTGCCTATATTGACGGAGTGGCACTTAGTCAAACCTCTGCTACTAATTTGACGCCTTCTTTTGGGGCAACCCAAGGTAGAATCGGTGCATTACTCAATAGTTCAACGGAATTTGAAGGTGACCTTGACGAAGTCAGGCTTTGGGATGTGGCTCGTACGCAATCTGAGATCGTCGCTGATATGAACACCATTTTAACTGGTTCTGAAAGCGGTTTGGAATTATATTATGATTTCGAACAGGGCACACCTTGTGGAGATAATTTCCCGGCAGCTTTCCTTTCTGACCTGGCTGGAGGCAATAATCAAGGTGTCCTTTCTACGTTTTCTAATTTAGAGGGCAATAGCCCAGCATGCGTTTCAAATTATACTATTGGAGCGACCATCGGTAATTTTTCATTAACCAACGATTTTACGGGCACAAATGATGCAAGCGGAAACTACCCAGTTGGCACAACAACAGTTACCTGGAATTACACGAGTATAGGCGGTGCAACTTCTAGTTGTACTATGGACATCACCGTAAATCAAAACCCTGCACCGACATTAATCTGTCCTTCGGACGCTACTTTTACTACTAACAGTGGTGAATGTGATATAGCCATTACTATGCCTTTGCCCAGTATCACAGATGCCTGTGGTGGTTTAAATGTTGGTATTAACCTGGATGGAACTAATGACTATGTTGCTGTCAATACGATAACTGGAATTCCAATTTTGGCTGCAGATCGAACCTACGAAGCGTGGGTTCAGTTAACAGACCCTTCCCTTTCAGAGATCATTTTTGACTTTGGTCAAAACACTGCAGGAGGATTAGGATGGACAATATTCATCAATTCAGGGAATTTGGCCCTTAACCCAGGCGGTGGAAGTTCAAAAGTATGGGATGCAGACTTATCTGATGGTGAATGGCACCATATAGCCGTCGTTTTAGACGGCGGCACCAACCTTACGGATGTTGATGCATATATAGATGGCGTTTTAGTGACTCCTACTATTAATCCAAGTGTATTTTTAAATACTATTCCTTTAACTCAACTTTTTATTGGTGGAAACCCAGCCCAGAATTACCTTGAGGGCAATATAGACGAAGTCAGAGTTTGGGATGTTGGACGATCAGCTGCAGAAATTGCAGCCAGTTACGACCAGCCACTCACAGGAAGCGAATCAGGGCTTATTGTTTACCTCGATTTTGAACAGGGAACGCCTTGTTCGAATAACGTTGCTCAAACAACAGTTACCGACCTTGCTGGAGGAAATAACCCAGGTACCTTAACCAATTTCAGCAATCTTGCAGGACTTAACCCAACACCATGTATTTCCAATTACTTTGTGGGTGCACCTATTAATGGCTTTAGCCTGACCAATGATTTTAATAATACAAGCAATGCAAATGGCGATTATCCTATAGGGACCACTACCGTTACCTGGACTTATACCACTGACAATTCATCAGCTACCTGCTCCTACGACATTACTGTCAATCAGGACCCCTTACCTATTATTTTCTGCCCTTCCGACATTTCTGTTTTCACCGGTAATGGAGACTGCGACAGAGCGGTTACCGTTACCCAGCCAACAATAACTGATGTTTGTGGTAACAATGCAGGCCTCAACTTTGATGGCAATAATGACTTTATTACGATACCAAGTGCTCCTAATCTTCCTGAAGGATCTTCTGCCAGAACATTTGAAACTTGGTTTAGATTAGGCAGCCTCAGTGCAAACACCACATTTTTCTCAACAGGAGTCAACCTCGGCGTCAATGATTGGACGATCAGATATAACGGTTCTTCAAATCAACTGGTGATGGAAACAGACGCTGGAAATCAAATATGGACAGCATCGATTTCTGATGCTGACTGGCATCATGTAGCTATTTCATACCCTGGTGGAGTAAATTCAAATGCAGCAGCCTATCTTGATGGTGTAGCATTACCAGTTTTCTTTGCAAATGCAAGCGTACCAAATACCATTGTAAGTAAGATCAGAGCAGGTATGAGGATCGATAATAACCTGGCATTTAACGGAGATATGGATGAACTCCGTTTTTGGGATGTTGCACGTTCTCAAACTGAGATTCAAAATAATATGAACAACCAATTTATCGGGTCTGAAACTGGCCTGGTGTTGTATTATGACTTTAATGAAGGAAATCCTTGCGGAAATAATTCGTTAATAACGACAGTAGCCGATAATACACCTTTCGGCAATAGCGGCAACTTAACCAACTTCACCCTTACCACATTCTGTTCATCTAACTTCACAGATGGCGCTCCATTTACGTTACCCACATTTGTAAATAGCTATAATGGAACAGATGATGCAAGCGACACCTATCCATTAGGCACGACAACGGTTACCTGGACCTACACTAATGCATTTGGCAATTCAGCTTCCTGCACGATGGATATAACCGTACTACAAAACCCTAGCCCGACCATTACCTGTCCGTCTAGCATTGTAGAACCCACAGACGCAGGTGTCTGTGAAGCAGCAGTGACTGTTCCAATGCCAATGATAAACGATCCTTGTCTTGGGAACAATGCAGGATTAAGTTTCGGAGGCCCGAATAATCAGGTAAGAATTTCAAATGCTTCAGGATTCCCTTCCGGAAGTTCTGCTCGAACCTTTGAAACCTGGATCAATACAACCAGTAATCAGTATGCTAATTTGATAAGCTATGGCGCTAATGACTTCGATGAAAAATGGGTAGTTCAATTGAACAGCAGTCATACAATGCTACACGTGGATATATTTGGACTTGTCATCGACTTCACGATTCCCGTTGCTATTAATGATGGTAATTGGCACCATATCGCCGTAGTACACCCTGGAGGTGACCTTGCCAACACCCTCGCTTATGTTGATGGAACATCGCTTACACTTACAAATCCTATAAACATACCACCCAATACAACTGCATCTGGATTAGCCACTATCGGCCATCCTAACTTTGGCGCAGATGACGGTATGACACTCGACGAAGTCAGACTTTGGGGAGTGGCCAAGACACAGGCCGAAATTATGGCTGATATGGATAGAGAACTATTTGGCAATGAAACAAATCTTATCCTTTATTTTGATTTTAATGAAGGAATTGCATGTGGGATCAATTCTGGGATCACTTCAATCCCAGATCTTGCCGGCGGTGACCACAATGGTTCATTTTTCAATTTCTCAAACCTTGGTGGTATACCTCCGAATCAATGTATTTCAAATTATACAGACGGCTTTCCAAATTTTACACTGGTTAACGATTACAACAACACCGACGACGCCAGTGATACTTACCCGGAAGGCACTACCACCGTCACATGGACCTATACAAGTCCGCAAGGTGACATGAGTACTTGTACCGTTGAGATTACCGTAGGTGACAACGAAGACCCGGTCGCCGTTTGTCAGGATATTACCGTGCAAATGGATAATAATACAATGGTAACAGTCAGTCCCAGTCAGGTTGATGGCGGAAGTACAGACAATTGCGGAACACCTAATCCATGGTCTTTGTCCCAATCTACTTTTGATTGCACTGATGTAGGTGATAACACTGTTACATTGACTGTTCAGGATGATGTTGACAACGAGAGTACCTGTATGGCTACTATTACTATTGTCGACAATACCAATCCACTGGTCACTTGTCAGGACATCACCGTTCAACTCGATGGAGCAGGAGCAGCAACAATTACAGGAAATGACGTAGTAACTGGCACATCAGATAATTGTGCAGTTCAAATTGATGGGGTTACCCCAAATTCATTCGACTGTATGGATATTGGATCTAACCCAGTCGTTTTAACTGTATCTGATGTAAATGGCAACTCTTCTACTTGTAGCTCAAATGTAACGGTAGAAGATGATACCGATCCAACTGCTGTTTGTCAAAACATAACTGTGCAGCTTGACGGAATGGGCAATGCATCAATTACCCCCGGTCAGGTTGATGGAGGAAGCACAGATAATTGTGGCTCCCCTACCCCAACCACCGTTACACCCAATGCTTTTGATATAAATGATCTTGGAGCAAACACAGTAATATTGACCGTTACAGATGCCAGCGGAAATACCGCAACTTGTAGTGCCAATGTCGAAGTTCAAAACAATAATATCCCTAATGCAGTCTGCCAAAATATCACCGTCCAGCTTGATGGGGCAGGTATGGCTTCAATTACCGGGGCGGATGTCGATGGTGGAAGCTCTGCTATTGGAGGAATCGCTAGTTTAGCAGTAAGTCCTGATCAATTTGATTGTACCGATTTAGGGGCTAACACTGTGGTTTTAACCGTAACGGACAACTCTGCTAATACAGGCACCTGTAATGCCACCGTCACTATAGAAGACGACACGGCACCAACTGCGTCTTGCCAGGATGTTACCATCCAGCTTGACCAAAATGGAATGGGGTCTGTCGGGGTGATTTTAGCTGACTCTGATGCCGAATTCAGTGGCACACAAGGTCAGGATGATTGGCGGTATGGTTCCAATGCAGCTTTTGATACCGGAAATTTCTCACAACTCCCCAATTTCACTGGTTTTGTCTGGAACAATCCGGGCACCAATCTTGATTTCCCACAAATTGATGCATTGGGCGGACATCCTCAGATTGAGAATTTATTTTGGGCGGTGCGTAGATGGACTTCAGACTACTCAGGCCTGGTTACCATTTCAGGTGATTTTTATGATCGGGACAATAATTGTGGCGACGGCGCACATGTTAGGATTTTTCAAAATAACAATCAGATTTTTGAATACAATAATATTCCAACTGTAAGTACAACCTACTCATTTGCATTAAATGTAAACATTGGAGATAATATCGATTTCGTTATTGATCCAATTTTTGATCCTGGTTGTGATGACACCCATTTTACAGCTCTTATTCAAACCTATGGAATTGAGAATGGATCTATGGATAATTGTGGAATAGTATCAATGGCTGTCGATCAGGAGGATTTCACCTGTGCAGATATTGGAACAAATACCGTAATCCTGACCGTCACAGATGGAAGTGGCAATTCAAGTACTTGCCAGGCTACCGTTACCGTAGAAGACGATACACCGCCTACTGCATCCTGCCAAAGTATTACCATTCAGCTCGATGGTACGGGTAATGCATCTATTTCTGGCAGTGACATCGATGGTGGTTCAACAGACAACTGCAATGTAGCCAGCCTTTCAGCTAATCCAAACACTTTCGATTGCATGGATACGGGTGTTAATAATGTGGTCCTAACAGTTACTGACGATGATGGTAATTCAAGTACTTGCCAGGCTACCGTTACCGTAGAAGACGACACCCCACCAACGGCATCCTGCCAAAGTATTAACATTCAGCTTGATGGTACGGGCAATATCTCAATTACAGGCAATGACGTTGATGGTGGTTCAACAGACAACTGCAACGTGGCCAGCCTTTCAGCTAATCCAAACACCTTCGATTGCCAGAATACTGGTGATAATATCGTCGTATTAACCGTAACCGATGACGATGGCAATTCAAGTACTTGCCAGGCCACTGTCACCGTAGAAGATGACACCGCTCCAACCGCAATTTGCCAAAGTATTACCATCC
>JBCCHF010000002.1:0-315737 GCA_039028895.1 Bacteroidota bacterium
CACAAATATGACCTATCCATCCTTGATTTTCAGAAAAGTTTAGAGGAGGCTTCCTTAAGTTCTGGGCAAAAAGCTCCATACAGCTTAGTCGGTCTTGCCATTTGTTTTTTAAATAAAGGAGAATTAAATGAAGCAGCTTTATATTACGAAAAAGGAATTCAAGTTGAACCACTCTTTAGTTTCCCAGATAAAACAGCTTTTATTAATAACATAAGAACTTTAGAAGATGTGAAAAAATATTATATATCAGAATTTGAAAAATCCCAATTGGCAAAATTCATTAATTTGCAAACGACTTAATTACATATTATTTTTCAGAGTTCTTGAGCCTAATTCTATCACCTGAACGTCTGATATTGTACCCTTATCAATGGAAAATCGTACGAGTGTCCTGATTTTGTGAAAACCGATATTTCCGGCTGCCCCCGGATTGATATGCAGTAGCCCTAATTTTTTATCAGGCATAATTTTTAAAATATGAGAGTGGCCGGTGATAAACAATTTTGGGGGATTTAATCTGATTTCTTCTCTAACGCGTTTATTATACCGTCCGGGGTACCCACCAATATGGGTTATCCAAACGCTTACTCCTGCACAGGTGAAGTGCAGGTTTTCGGGGTATCTTCTTCTAAGTTGGGCATTATCAATATTGCCGTATACTGCCTTCAGTGGCTTAAATATTTCTAATTTATCAGCCACTTCAATGGAGCCAATATCACCGGCGTGCCAGATCTCATCACATTCCTCAAAATAATGATAAACACGGTCATCCAGAAAGCTGTGAGTATCAGATAAAAGGCCGATTCGCTTCATCCTGCAATTCTAATAGAATAAATGAAGAAATCGAAGTAAAAAAAACTTTAAATTAATTGAGGGGCATATCGCATCAAAAACCTTATATTTGCAGTCATTTTGTGCAAATCTCTATCTATTAACTCGAGATTGACCTTTTAAATCACTTTTGGTCGATCTCAAAAATTTTATTGTAATGCAAGGAAAAGGTTTAGTGAAGTTTTTCCTGGGCTTACTTGTTCTGGTAACACTTTACCAGTTCTTACTACTTCTACCAACCCGCAAGGTTGAGAAGTCAGCGAGGGACTATGCAACAAGTCAGACCGGCGAAAACAATCCGGACAACCAGGCATGGAAAGATTACGAGGTAAAGTATCTCGACTCCATGTCCAATGAAATCGTCATGAATCTTGGCGTAGTCAAGATGACGTATCAAGATCTGAAATCCAAGCAATTGAATCTTGGACTGGATCTGAAAGGAGGCATGAGTGTCATCATGCAAGTAGATTTACATGAACTTATTATAGCCCTTTCGGGGGAAAGTCAGGACCAAAAGTTCCTGGATGCTATACAACGCGCACGTGATAGAGAAGCCAATGCACAAAGTGATTTTGTTACCTTATTCTATAATGCCTGGAAAGAAGTTGCTCCAGACCAGAAACTGGCCTCTATCTTTTCAGTCAATCCATCTCTGCGCGACAGAATTACCTTCGAAAGTACCGATAACGAAGTACTTACGATTATACGTGAAGAAGCTGATGCTAAGGTCGGACAGACCTTTAACCTGATTCAGAAAAGAATTGATAAATATGGTGTAACACAGCCAAACGTTACATTGGATAAAGCAACTAACAGGATCTTCGTAGAACTTCCAGGTGTTTCCAATCCAAAGCGTGCGGAGAAATATCTCAAACAAACAGCAAAGCTCGAATTTTGGGAAACTTACACTACTCCTGAGATTACACCATTCCTCAACCAGCTTGATTCTAGGTTAAAAGCATTGGACGGTCCTGACACCATTGCTGACATTGATAGTACCGAAATGGTATTTGATTCATTAGGTAACAGGATTGATTCACACTACCTCGAAAACAAGCTTGCACTGGAAAATCCTTCTTCTACTATTTCCCAAGGGCCACTGGCTAGGGTTATGAGTATCGGTTTAGCTCAATCTTCAGCTGCAGCCTGCGGAGTTGTTTCTGTAAATGACACCTCGAAGGTCAATGATATTCTTGAGACGAGAGCTGCAAAGGAAATCTTACCTAAGGATGCATTATTCCTTTGGGGAGCAAAACCACTGGAAGATGCGACAACGGGTAAGATCACCAATGACTTTGAGTTGTTCGCCATGAAAGTCGACAAGAGTAACAAAGCTCCTCTTGAAGGAGATGTTGTTACCCAGGCCAAAGGTGATATTGATCCTACACGAGGAATTTATACGGTTTCACTCAGAATGAATGATCAGGGCGCTAAAGTCTGGCGTCGTTTGACTAAGGAGAATATTAACAAACCAATTGCTATCGCTTTGGATAGTGAAGTTGTTTCGGCTCCTAATGTAAATAGTGAGATTCCAAACGGAAGTTCTGAGATTACTGGTAATTTTTCTGCTGCTGAAGCAACTGATCTGGCTAATGTACTTGAAGTCGGTAAACTTCCGGCAAAAGCAGAAGTTATCAGTCAGGATATTGTAGGACCTACCCTTGGTGCTAAAAATATCCGAAGTGGATTGACTTCCCTTGTCATTGGGATCTGCCTGGTTTTGGCATTTATGATCCTGTATTACGGCTCAGGTGGTATTGTATCGATTGTAGCTCTATTCGCTAACCTGTTCTTTATCATTGGTGCACTAGCCTCATATGGTACTGTTCTTACCTTACCGGGAATTGCCGGTATTGTACTGACGATTGGTATGGCGGTTGATGCTAACGTGATTATATATGAACGGATAAGAGAGGAATTGCGAGCCGGAAAGACCACGCTCACGGCAATTCGCGATGGGTTCCAGCATTCGTATTCTGCTATTGTCGATGCGAACGTAACTACCATTTTGACTGCGCTAGTATTGGCGTATTTCGGAACCGGACCGATCAAAGGTTTTGCCGTAGTATTGATCATTGGTGTTATTTGCTCACTCTTCACAGCCGTTTTGTTTGCCCGTTTAATGATTGACTGGTGGACAGACAAAGGCAGAGATGTTAAATTCTTTACGCCTGTTTTCAAAGATTCGTTCGCGAACCTCAACATTGATTTTGTAAGTAAGGGCAAAATCTCTGGAATTGTTTCCAGTTTGATTATCCTTGTTGGAATCGGCTCTTTCTTTGTCAATAAATTCGAGCTTGGGGTAGATTTCCAGGGTGGTCGGACCTATACCATGGCTTTTGACCAGGCCAATGTAGATGTCGATCAGGTGAGAACTTTATTGACCACAGAGTTTGAAGACAATCAACCAATTGTTAAGACCTTTGGTAGTTCCAACCAGATTCAAGTAACCACGAGTTACAAGATCGATGACAGATCAGAAGATGCAGACTCTATTGTACGCGCTGCTTTATATAGTGGAATTCAGAATTTCGTTGGTGCGGAATTGACCGAAGAACAATTCGAAGGTCTAATCCAATCTGAGGTTAAGGTTGGTCCGACAATCGCTGATGATATAAAGAATAGTGCGTATAAAGCCACAATCGTTGCTTTGGCGTTTATTTTCCTTTACATACTTCTCCGCTTTAGAAAGTGGCAATATGGAATGGGTGCGGTTGCCGCGTTGTTCCACGATGTACTCATCGTGTTAACGCTCTTCTCGCTATTTTGGAAGATACTGCCGTTCTCACTGGAAATCAACCAGGCCTTTATTGCGGCTATTCTAACTGTAGTTGGTTACTCGATTAACGATACCGTGGTTGTATTCGACAGGATCAGGGAATTTTTTAACCTGTATCCTAATCAGTCGAAGAAGGATAATGTAAACGGTGCAGTAAACAGTACTGTTAGTCGTACGATCATCACATCGTTGACAACTACATTTGTAATCTTGATGCTTTTCATCTTTGGTGGAGAGGTCATTCGCGGATTCGCATTCGCATTGTTGATTGGTGTTCTAGTTGGAACCTATTCTTCAGTCTTTATTGCGACGCCTATCGTAGTGGCACTTACCAAGGAAAAAGATCTACAGGTGACAACTTCTTCCGACAAGAAGAAAGGCTACAAAAGAAAAGTACAGACTGAAAATTCATAAGCTTAAGCTTAAAAAAAGATAAGCACAAAATGACCCCGGACTTGTTCCGGGGTTATTTTTTTTATACCATTTCCCCAGCTTCTCCAAAAATCTCCCAATCACCAAGTCTACTATCAGTCCATCTTTTAGAGAAGTTTATATGCCCCTCTTTATTAGCGATTTCGTCTAGGCTGAAATTCCATATCTCGTAACCGATCATGTTATCGGCACTAACCAGGCTCATAATGTTTCTGACCAATGACTGGTTATTTTTTACTGCATCGGTAACAGCTTCTTTTATCTCACTTGCGTAGGAACCGGATTCACTTTTAAAATAATCGAATATGGAGGCTTCCAGATTATCCAGATCTAATTTCCTGGGGTCAAAACCTGCGATCAAGCTGTTTAGTTTTTCTTCTACTTTTCGATTTAAGGTTTGATGCCCTGCTTCAGCTCCAGCTTTACTCACATTGTTTTTCTCCATCAAAACTGTAATGATACCAGCTACTGCATTGGTTTTAGATTCGAAATGAGGGACGATCAAAGGGGTCAGGCGTGTGTTCCACTCCCCTACTTTTGAAGGAATTCTTATGGTACTTTTTCCGTCAAGTTTGGTAATGCCCAAATTACCATGGCTTCCAGGGCCGAAATGGAATTTAGCCTTTCCTTCAAGCCTGAAATTATCAGTAATTGTGATACAAGAACCATCGATTTTGAAAAATATAGTCCACAAATATGGTCTTGCAAATTCCCAGCCTTCACTAGTATCATGTCGCTTAATTGTATGAAGCCTTAATTTTAAATCTAATTCTTTACGCACTTGTGGAATTTTTCGCAGTAATTTAAGATTATCTGATTGTATATCCTGTTTGCTTCGCCACAGAAAATATCTAATTTAGAAAAAAAGGAAATGCTTAGAAAGTTCAAGACATATATGGACGAAATCATAAAATTGCACGACCAACAGGTTATCCTTCTCGCGGTCAGCGGGGGTGTTGATTCCATTGTGCTTGCCCATTTACTTTTTGAATGTGAATTTCCATTCGCAATTGCACATTGTAATTTTCAGTTGAGAGGTGAAACATCAAACGCTGATGCAACTTTTGTAAATCAACTTGCAGAAAGATACGGAGTGCCTTTTCATGAGAAATGTTTTGATACACAAAACATTGTTAAAGCGAATAAAAAATCCATTCAGGAAACAGCACGAGAATTAAGGTATGAATGGTTTAATGAACTTTTAACAAACCTTGAATATCATTATTTGGCAACAGCCCATCATTTGAATGATGCCATAGAGACGATGCTATACAATCTGACAAAAGGAACCGGGATTAAGGGTCTGCATGGAATTCTACCAAGGAAAGGAAATCTAATCAGGCCGCTAATGTTTGCATCAAGACATGAAATTGAAGCTTTTGCGCTCCAAAACAACCTGGATTTCAGAGAGGATGTTTCAAATCTTGACACCAAATATTCAAGGAACAAGATCCGGCATGAGGTCATTCCATCGCTTAAAACTATAAATCCTTCTCTTGAAAAAACATTTGAAGAGAATATTGGACGATTCCAAGAGATTGAAGCTATCTATGAATGGGCCATTAAGCAATTGAAAGGTGATGCTCAGAAACAAGTCGGAAAAGATCTGGAAATCGATCTCAGGTCAATCAATGCTTCCCCAGCACCAAAATCCCTATTATTCGAAATTCTAAAAGACAAAGGGTTTAGTGCTGATCACGTCACTAATATTTTGGAAGAACAATCCACATCCAGCGGAAGAACTTTTTTCAGCCCTACCCACAGATTGGTAACTGACAGAGGCAAATTACTGGTGTCTGAGGTAAACGCAGATCATAAAATTAAAGAGGTGTTGGTAAAAGAGAATCAAACCAGTATCCAATTAGCCAGTGATAAATTCAGCTTTTCGAAAATAGATAAAAGCGAAGTCAATTTCAGTGAAGGAAAAAATGTAGCCTTTCTGGACCTAGACAAAATAAGCTTTCCCTTAACCATCAGAAGATGGCAGCAAGGCGACACCTTTCAACCACTTGGATTAAGAGGTCAATCTCAAAAAGTCAGCGACTTTTTCGTAAACAACAAACTCTCCATTCTGGAAAAAGAAAAAGTTTGGCTCCTCGAAACCAATAGGCATATTTGCTGGATCGCAGGTTACCGTCTTGATGAGCGGTTTAAAATTTCCGATCTTACACGACGGATTCTAAAGGTTAAGTTAGCCTAAAGGTTACCCTAATTCATTATTGTAACCCTTGAAAATATCCATGAATTAGCTACTGAGGCTCTACGTTACCCCTGATATTCCAGTTAATATCGATGGTAGATACGTCACTTAACGGATTCCAACTGCCAACACTGCTGTCGAAGATCCAGTCGCCATTGAAAACTGCTGGCCCCGGGTCACAGCCTACTGTTCTGGCATCACTTGGATGTGTAAATTCTACGGCAATCCAAATGTCTTCATTAGTAATCGTATATGGTGTCGATAAACGGTGATTGTTCCATGAGTTGGCAGAGAGTGAAGCCAATACATTACTTGAGTAAATCTCAGTTACAGGTGAATTTCCACCATTGGAAGTATATACTTTTACAACGCAAGTTGAGGGAATTTCCTGGATAAAGAAATCAATTTCTACCAGGCGGTCACCAATCATATTTTGCAAACTTCCGGCTGTAAACTTCGCAGCAGCCTCGTATGTCGCGCCTCCGGGTAATACTGGTGCAGTGAGGTTATCACCATCATGACGTAATACAACAAAACCATTGCCCACCGGGTCATTTTCGCAACCTGTAGAGGTAATTATTATAGAAATTCCGGCTAAAAGTAAGAAGGCGAATTTGAGAGAGGTAAATCGTAGTAAGTTTGATATTTTCATTGTCAAATTGTTTTCTTAAGATAATTACAATAATCATACCTCAATAAAAAAACCCACCTCAAGAATTGAAGTGGGTTTAATATTTTCAGGCAAAATTTTACCCGTAATTATAAGGTAAAACCTTAGAATCTTTAACTGTGGAAAGTGTCATTAAAGTCTTTAGTCTTTCGATCTCTTCAATTTGAGAAAGCGTTTTGAATAATAGCTGTTCGTAAGTAGGGATATCAGCACAAACGATCTTCATCAGAAAGTCTGCTTCACCCGTAATGATATAACATTCTACGATTTCTTTGATCTCCTTTACTTTCTCAAGGAAATGGTTCAAAGCATTTTCTTTTTGCCAGGCAAGTGAAACTAGAACAAAGGTCTTAACATTAAGGCCAATTGTCTGAGGGTCAACCTGAGCGTGGTAACTCTGAATGATTCCTGATTGTTCAAGTTTTTTTACTCTTTCCAGTGTAGGTGCCGGAGATAACCCGATTTTCTTTGAGAGATCAAGGTTAGTTATTTTACTATTGTCCTGAAGGATTTGCAGGATCTTTAAATCTATTTTATCTAGTTTGTTTTGAGACATTAATAAAGGTATTAAACGAAATATTATTTGGATTCATTTTAAAAGCTGCAAGGTATTACTAATTCCAATACTTTTCAAGTGCAGATCATAAAAAAAGAAAAAGAACATTCTGTCTGAATGTTCTTTTTCCTAATTATTCCCAATAATATATGGATTTCGCCAGATTAAGGGAAAATTCCCATAGAGATATAATCACTACCAATTTTCTTAATTGCAGAAACAAAAGCGGCAGATCTCAAGTCGTGGACTTTCCTGTTGCGTTTTTTAATATCTCTAATGTCATTATATGCCGTAACCATGGTTTCTTCGAGACCAGAACGCACAAGATCAATCTCATCAGCTCCTTTGGTCAAAGCGGCCATTTCCTTCTTATTGATTTTCTGACCGGTCATTTTTTCCATCATGGCTGCAAGGTTTGAATAAGTGTTTTCATTGAAACGCTTATCCATCCGGCCAAAACGGATATGGCTCAGGTTTTTCAACCATTCAAAGTATGAAACAGTAACACCTCCCGCATTGCAATACATATCAGGAATAATCAGTGTTCCTTTTTCTAAGAGGATGGCTTCGGCATCTGGGGTAATAGGGCCATTAGCTGCTTCAGCAATAATCTTTGCCTTTATGCGCTTTGCATTACCGCCATGGATGACTTGCTCTAACGCAGCAGGCACCAAAACATCACAGGCCAATTCAAGAGCTGCTTCCCTTGTTTTTAGTGCTTTACTACCTGGGAAGCCAATAATTGAGCCGGTTTCTTTACGAAACTTCAAAAGTGCTTTTACATCGATACCATCAGGTTTATGAATAGCACCTTCGTATTCAGAAACGCCGACAATCTTCATTTCCCCTTCTTCCTGGGATATCATTGCACTATATGAACCTACATTTCCGAGGCCCTGGACAACCATTGTTTTTCCTTCAGTACCAGGCGTAAGGCCGAGTTCTTTCATATCATCCTTATGTCTCATGGCTTCACGGATAGAATAGTAGACACCACGCCCTGTAGCTTCTGTTCTACCTCTGATACCATTTTGGTTGACCGGTTTTCCGGTAACACAACCTACGGCATCAATTTCTCCGTTGTTGAAAGTGGTATAGGTATCAAGAATCCAGGCCATTTCCCTTGATCCGGTTCCATAATCAGGAGCCGGTACATCTATACCCGGTCCAATAAAGTTTTTGCGGATCAGCTCAGTAGTGTAGCGACGTGTAATCTTCTGTAACTGTCTAGGTGTGTAGCTTTTCGGATTGATCTTAACACCACCCTTCGCACCACCAAATGGCACGTCTACAATCGCACATTTGTAGCTCATTAAACTGGCAAGTGCCATTACTTCATCCTGGTTTACAGAAAGTGCGTAACGGATACCACCTTTAGTTGGTAAGCGGTGGTGACTATGCTGAACTCTGTAAGCCTCAATGACATGGTAGTCATTCCCTATTTTGACTGGGAACTGCATTTGGTAAACTGCGTTACAAGCCTTAATCTGTTTTAGCAAACCAGTTGGCAGATTTGTAACTGCAGCAGCTTTATCAAAGTAATTTTCGACACTTTGGAAAAAGCTGTAGTTTTTGTTACTCATGTGATTAGTGAATAGATTTTTATGTGAAAATTGCTTTTATACAAAAAAGGCCTGCAAATAGCAGGCGCTTATGATTTAATCAAGATTCTTCTTTCAATTGTTGTTCTAGTTTAGCGATTCTTCTTTCCATATATACCAGAAAAATCAAAAGTCCCACTAAGATGGAGACTAAAACTGCAACAACAACATAAATCTTACCGACACTTCTAAAGAAATCAGATGATTCAGACTGACCAAATAATGAAGTCATAGCAAAAATAAATGCAACTGTCAGAAATCCGGTTAAACGATTTTTCATACTTGTTAATTTAAAAAAGCCTGAATCAACCGATTAAATCAAAGGCATTCAGGCCGTGGCAAATTAAAGGAATATTTATCAATTTTTAACAAAATAAATCTTTGTTTTTTCCTCTTTTACTTAATTATCCTTTCAAATTGAAAATTTAAGAATTAATCCATCCGGTCGATGATCTTTTCTTTAATTAAAGCCATCCTATAGAGTAGTTGACTCATCCAGACCCCAACTAACATAAACCCAATTATAGCTGGATAAAAAACCATACGCATTGTATTATCTAAATCATTTGTACCAAATGCGGGATTACCACCAGCTCCCGGATGCAAGCTGTCTGACAATCTGGGAATCACAAACATTAATGGGATCAGGGCTGCGAAAGCAAATATATTAAAGACCGCCCCTAATCGAGCTTTGCGTTCTTCGTCATCAAAGGAATCCCGCAAAACGAAATAAGCCAGGTAAATTAGCATCGCAATCGCTGCAGTTATTTGCCGAAGGTCCCAATTCCAGTAAGACCCCCATGTGTGTTTGGCCCAAATGGCGCCTGTCAGTAAACCAAGGAGCCCGTATACCACACCTACCCGCACATATTCTGCTGCTTTAATGCTGTGGGAAAGCTCTGAACTTGAGAGATACCTGATACTGTGGATCATAGAAATGAGAAAAAGTAAAATCATAGCAAACCAAAGCGGTACATGATAATACAGGTTTCTGATCGTCTCTTCCAAGATATTCCGGAAAGGAAAAGTAAAGGCATACTCGCCATCGTTCAAATCTTGAATATCACATGTAGGCGGTATTAATGCCCGACTGGGCATCTGGGTGACCACAACAGCTTCAGGTAGTACTGAATAACCATCCTTTTTATTATCGACTACCAGCGAAAATCTGACTGCTTCATCTTTATCATATACCCTTGCCGGAATGGTGAAGGAGAGCTTTAGTAATCTTTCTGACAATACAGAAACATTGTCTGCACATAAACTAAACGCTGAATCTCTTCTCAACCAGGCTCGAATGGCGCCTTCTTCAGAAAAATAATGCGTGTTGTATCCCGTAACTGTTAGTTCCAATTGCTGTCCGGTTTCTGCCCTTTGATTGTCGACATAATGGCTGGCAGGAGATAGCGGCACTAACATACCAGCAGCAATAGCATAGATCATCAAAACAGCACCTAATATTTTCCACCAATGTTTTAGCATGATTTAAACAGTTTTAATCCCTCCATAAATAAGGGAACAACAAGTAAACAAGTGTGATCAGAATAATATCAATTGATAAAAGGATAACGATATCACGCCAATACTCGGAATCCTGAATAAGAAATAGGCTTCCGGCAGTCAATTTAATAAGGGTCATTAATATTGGAAAGATAACCGGGAAACTCATGATTGCCATCAAAGTAGCTGAATTATTAGCCTTTGCAGCAATGGCAGAAATAAAAGTAAAAGTTATAGAGAATCCAGTAGATCCAAGAAATGTTGTTAGCAAAAAAAGTCCTGTATCTTTTACCGGATTACCAGCAACCAAAGCAAAAAAAGCAAAGGCAATTCCCGACAGTATCAGGAGCAGGAACTGGTTATAAATGATTTTGGAAAAGATGACCGCTAACGGAGAAGCCAGCGAATAATAATAAATCTGGCGAGTGCTGTTTTCCTGGATAAAACTTTTCGTAATGGCATTAACAGATGCAAACAAAATGATAATCCAAAACAAGGCGTTCCATGCTCTTGGACCAATCTCGACGAATGATAGATACACTACAAAAATTGTGGAAAACACATAAAGCATAATGCCGCCCAATGCATATTTTTGGCGCCATTCAAGTAAAAATTCTTTCTTTATCAATGCAGGTACTGATCCTAGAGCAGTCATCCGAACAAAATTAGTTTAAATCTTTCCCTGGTGCAAAAGTTTACCCCATTATTGAGCGTGCAGACAAAAAGTAATGGACAATTACTCCAATAAAGTTGACTGTGAAGTTACAGGTAAAATCAATTCTGAATCCATTTCGTTTAATTGCAGGTATATTTAAAAAATATCTAAATTGCACACACTAATAACCAATTCCCATTCTAATGAAAAAAATCCTCGTTGCTAATCGCGGTGAAATTGCGCTCAGAATAATGAAGTCGATCCGTGAAATGGGTATTGCAACTGTCGCTGTATATTCTGAAGCTGATCGTTATGCACCACATGTCCGTTATGCTGACGAAGCTTTTTTGTTAGGTCCTCCCCCTTCTTCACAGTCCTATTTGCTTGGTGACGAGATTATTCGGATTTCGCTCGAAAATATTGTTGATGGTATTCATCCCGGGTATGGTTTTTTGAGTGAAAATGCAGAATTCGCGGCAGCGGTTACTAAAGCAGGTCTCATTTTCATTGGTCCCCCACCCCATGCCATTAAAGTTATGGGTAGCAAATTAGCGGCCAAAGAAACCGTTAAAGCCTATAATATTCCAATGGTTCCTGGTACTGACCAAGCCATATCAAGCCCCGAGGAAGCGAAAAAAATCGCTGACAGCATTGGATATCCAATTCTGATCAAAGCCTCAGCAGGCGGCGGCGGCAAAGGAATGCGTATCGTGGAAGATGATGCCAGTCTCAAAGAACAAATGGAAAGAGCGGTCTCAGAAGCAGAATCGGCCTTTGGCGACGGTTCGGTCTTTATTGAGAAATATGTGTCTTCCCCAAGGCATATCGAAATTCAGGTTCTCGCAGACACTCATGGAAATTTCCTGCATTTGTTTGAGCGGGAATGCAGTGTCCAGAGAAGGCATCAGAAAGTCGTGGAAGAAGCCCCATCCGCCATATTAACACCAGAAAAAAGAGCAGAAATGGGAGAGCATGCCGTTAATGTTGCCCGTTCTTGTGGATATGTTGGTGCTGGCACAGTAGAATTCCTTTTAGATGAAAATTTGAACTTCTATTTCCTTGAAATGAATACCAGGCTCCAGGTCGAACACCCGGTAACCGAAATAATTACTGGCGTTGATCTGGTAAAAGAACAGGTCAGAATAGCACGAGGAGAAAAAATCAGATTTCAACAGGAAGATCTAAAAATAAATGGCCACGCTATTGAACTACGGGTTTATGCTGAAGATCCTAAAAACAACTTCCTTCCTTCTGTAGGCAAATTAACAACCTACAGCGCTCCTTCTGGTCCTGGAATAAGGGTTGATGATGGATTTGAAGAAGGCATGGACATTCCGATTTACTATGACCCAATGATATCCAAGCTGGTAACTTTCGGAGAAAACCGTGAAGAAGCCATGGATAGGATGATCAGAGCTATAAAGGATTACCAAATTTCCGGGGTTGAGACTACTTTATCATTCGGGGAATTTGTTATGAAACATCCTTCTTTCAGAAATGGCAACTTTGACACTCATTTTGTTAAAAAGTATTTTGATGGTGCTCAATTAGAAGAAGCGGACGAGTTGGAAGCAAAAATAGCTGCCAGCCTTGGAGCAATGCTGTTGAAGAAGGGAACAGGGCAAACTCTTCCTTCTGAAAATCATCAAAAAATTCAAAGATCGAAGTGGCGCGAAAGGCGTTTTAACTAAACTAATTGGCATCTCTGACACACCTGCATGAATTAAGGTCCATGGTGTTTCCACCGGATTTTAAATCTGTACTTTTCCCGCGCATGACAAAATAGTAGGCATTGCCAGAATCAGGTGATGAAGACCAATAGTATCCTGTTGCCCCCAAACCAGAATAGCGCCCGGCATTAGATTTATGTCCCGCGAGCAAGATATTCATTTTACTCAGGCCTCGAGCCATCAAATTATCATAGACGGACTGACGCCCTGAATCGTTACTTAATCCTCCATAATAAGACCCCAGTTTCTCCCAATCCTTATTAGAAGGCAGACGCCAACCATTACTAAGAGATGAACAAGACCTTCGTGCAGTGTTATAGTCGAGCAGGCTGCCAAATTTTTCACAGTTGCTCTGTTCTTTATCGTAGCATGATTCATCTCCGGACAATACATTCCTTACGTTTTCTACTAACCACTCCTGGTCTTCAATGATTATCGTTTTAATGACCATGCCCCTGGGATGTCGGTATGAAGCCGACACACCTTTAGGAAATAATTTAACTTCGACTTCATTACTGTTATTCCCGGTTGAACTTCCCAATAACTTATTACATTCTTCAACCAACAATTTGGCTTCCGTGGTATTAATAGGGAGGTTAGGTTTAGACTCTACAGTTGCAATTGCCTTAAGCAAAACTTCGGATGCAGATTTATAATTTCCAGCTTTAAACAATTCTTTTGCATTGGTTATAACCTTGTTAAAATCTGAGAAAGCTGTTTTATAGGCTTCTGTTTCAGCAAGTCGGATTGTCTTATCATCAATAACACAACGGCATGAAAAACCAATGTTTTTTAAGAGGTCTGATTTCATCATTACCCGGGCGTCATTTTGAGATTGATAATCAAACTTCACAAAATAAGGATGTCCATTTTGATCAGGATCTGATGCCCAATAATACCCTGTTTTATCCATCTCAGAAGACCTGCTTTCTAGAACACCATACCCGCCCAAAGTCGCATCAAATCCTGTTGTTCCTTTACTACTCAGTTCTATAAAAGCAGAATTTTGAGAATCGAAACTATTAATCAGCTTCGACCATTCTGCATGCGTAGGCAATCTAAATGGTGCGGGACAAGCACCTCTTGCTGCTCTCCAGGTGTAAAATCGGCCAAAATAATTATTACAATTTTGCGATCCGTCATAACACCATGATTCCAGGGTTTCAACACTCAGGTTTTCAGTCATCCAATACAAGTCATTAATTAGTGTGGTCTGATGGGTCACACCTGACATGTCTGCAATCCTCTTGTAAGCAGGTCCCTTTACTGTAACATTCTTTTTAGTGAATATATTAACACCAATAAATGTTAAAAGAAATACAGCAATTAAACTACCAGCACCAATAAGTAATTTCCTTTTGGCAAAAACTCCACTTTCTGCAGACTTTATTTCGGGTGGCCTCAATTCTATTTCACAAGACTTTATTTTCTGTTGAAGGTCATTCAGTGTTATTCCGAAATCTGACGAATGGTAATTTGCTGCTTGTTCATATTGTTCTTTGGCCAGTTTCCAGTTGCCTTCCGCTTTTGCTTTGTCACCAGCTAATACAGCAGCTTTAAATTTACGTTCAGACTCTTGCTTATTCAGTCTCGCTGCTTCATTGGCCACTTTGTTTTGCCTGGCTTTCCTGATATCATCGATCTTTTGTTCGAGAGCTTCCACAATCTGAACATAAGGTCTCTCAGGTGTATCCCAATTGGCGGATGCCACAGGTCGACCATCCTTTGGCAGGGCCTGTAATTTGGCAAAAGGGGTTCTGTGCCAAAGGCATTCTCTGAGAATGATAGGAATGGCAATAACTTTACCCTGACTATGAAGATCGAGGGCTTGGGTCATTTCTTGTTCGTAACAATAATCGGATGCAATAAAATCTGCACTGATAAGCAGAAGGATGATATCTGCACTATGAAGGGCGTCTTTTATTTCCGATTGCCAGTCGGTCCCAGCTTCAATCAGGCCATCATACCAAACTTTTACATTTTGGGTGCGCTCAAGAATGACAAGATGCGTTTTCAACTCGGAAAGCAAATCGGCATCTTCTCTCGAATAGGCGATGAATATATTTACATCATTCTGGGGCATGTTCAGGTCTTAATGTTTTCATTTTGCCTTACGGCAATATACTGAACGAGAAAAAAGTTAACCAACCCTGTATTTCGATAAATTTAGGTTACCGAAGGGCTAATCACTTGTTCAGTGGAAACATTAAAACTAATATCTTTTTTCTTAATTCCTAAAACTCAGGCTATTCATCGAGTTTCAGAACAGCAAGGAATGCCTTTTGCGGGACTTCTACACTACCAATCTGACGCATTTTCCGCTTCCCTTTTTTCTGCTTTTCCAACAATTTACGCTTTCGGGTAATATCACCTCCGTAACATTTAGCGGTAACATCTTTTCTCATTGCAGATATGGTTTCCCTGGCAATGATTTTTTGGCCGATAGAAGCCTGGATGGCAATCATGAACTGCTGTCGCGGTAATAACTCCTTCAGCTTTTTGCATAGCCTTCTGCCAAAAGAGTAAGCCTTGTCAACATGGATCAAAGAAGAAAAGGCATCAACTACTTCACCATTTAGCCTTATATCCAGCTTTACAAGCTTTGAAGGCTGGTAACCAACCACCTCATAATCAAATGAAGCATAGCCGCGTGAAATAGATTTTAGTTTATCGTAAAAGTCAAAAACGATCTCAGCCAATGGCAATTTAAATGACAGTTCAACCCTATCCTGTGTCAAATATACCTGGTTGACGATTTCTCCCCTCCTGTCAATACAGAGTGTCATAATGGCGCCGACAAACTCAGCTTTGCAGATGATTTGGGAATGGATCATAGGTTCCTCTACCCTGTCCACCAACATATTATCCGGAAGGTCCTGCGGATTATGAATTACCAATTTTGTATCTTCTTTTTTGAGATAGGCATGATAAGAAACGTTAGGAACAGTGGTAATAATCGACATCCCGAATTCTCTCCATAATCTTTCCTGAATGATCTCAAGATGTAACATGCCCAGGAAACCACAACGGAAACCGAAACCAAGAGCAATTGAAGTTTCTGGTTCATACACCAAAGAAGCATCGTTCAACTGTAACTTTTCAAGACTGTCACGAAGATCCTCATAATCGTCATTATCAATTGGGAAGATTCCTGCAAATACCATTGGTTTGACATCTTCAAACCCCTGGATGGCTTCTCCAGGATTCGAGGCCTGGGTAATTGTATCCCCAACCTTGATCTCACGGCTGGTTTTGATACCTGTTATGATATACCCTACATTTCCTGCACTAAGTTTATCTTTTTTGATCTGGTCCATTTTCAGGATGCCAATTTCATCAGCGAAGTAGTCTTGCTGGGTATTGACAAAAAGAACCTTTTCGCCTTTCTTCAATGAACCATTCAAAATTCTGAAGTAAGCAATTACTCCTCTGTAAGGATTAAAAACAGAATCGAAAATCAGAGCTTGCAAAGGCGCTGACGGATCACCTTCCGGCGAAGGTACTCTATCAATAATAGCATCCATGATCCCCTCTATACCTTGGCCGGTTTTAGCAGATGCCAGTAATATATCATCTTTTGTACCGCCGATCAGATCAATGACTTGATCCTGAACTTCATCGATCATAGCTGAAGGCATATCGATTTTGTTCAAAACCGGAATAATCTCAAGATCATATTCTATGGCAAGATAAAGGTTGGAAATGGTTTGAGCCTGAATACCCTGAGTAGCATCAACCACCAGCAAAGCTCCTTCGCAAGCGGCGATAGACCTTGAAACTTCATATGAAAAGTCAACGTGACCGGGGGTATCGATCAGGTTAATGGTATAGTCCTTACCATCCTTGTGTTTGTAATTCATTTGGACGGCATGACTTTTTATGGTTATTCCACGTTCCCTCTCCAGGTCCATATTGTCAAGGGCCTGGTTTTGCATATCACGATCAGAGATGGTATCAGTATATTCCAATAACCGATCAGCAAGTGTACTTTTGCCATGATCAATATGCGCAATGATGCAAAAATTCCGAAAGTTCTCCATAAGGTTGCAAAGATAAGTGAAAATTGCTACTCTGCAATGGTATCACTCTGGTATAACGCCATAGGGACTCTGGTTGTTCGGACAGTTTTTTGATATTCGTTATCCGGAGAGGTAAAAGTGATAACCGTTGTATCAAAAATATAGGTTTCGCTGGATAAATGGGCCACCCCCAGGTTAACTGAACTTTTGCTCATAGGGGCATGAATCCAGCCTTTGGAATTGCTAAATACGCCAAATGGGCCTAAAGCAAATACGGGTTTTGATGATACCCATTCTTCTCCAAACCAGATATGAAAACCAACCTGAGATTCCATTCTTTGAAATTTATCAAGTGACCATGTCTCTCCAGCTGCCACATAATAATGATCAACCAACCCAAATACAGTTTCAATAAAAATCATTACATCCGAAGCACTTTCATTTTTGAAAACGATCCTGTCTCGAGGGGTATCCACTGAAGAATACTTAAATATCTCGTTCACATTAGACATAAAGTATCCCTGGTAAGGTTGAGCACCAGTTTTCAGGATATCATCCTTAGCATCAGAGGCAGCGCTATTTGCAATAGAAAGACTTGCGCTTTCCAGGGAATCCAGAAAATCGGTCTCCAGACCATATTTTACCTTTGCATTGTTAGCTATGCCTATGTCATCCAAATTGAACCTGTTATCATAGGTATAGGTATTTGGGAGTTTAAAGTCGTAACTCGTAGATGAAGTGCCAGAATCACAAGTTCTAACCAGGTTAATCATAATTATAGCGATGACCATTGGCAACCACCAACCAGAACTGCCTTCATTTTTGTTTTGCCTTTTGGCTGTGGAGCTCCTGCCCCGGAAGTAACCGGTTTGCTCCCTGATTTGGCGAATAATGTCTTTTACATCTTCCTGTACGGTAGGGCTGGTAGACATCATTAAGGCTTTATTCAAAACCTGCTTGGCTAGATTTGTCCTCTTATGTGTGTTGTAAAGTGAAATAGCAAGGTCTCTCAAACCTGTAGCATACCGATCACGCAATCCGGAGAAGTATTCTGGCAACAGGTTTAAAGAATTGATGAATTTTAAATCAATATATTTCTTGACAAATGATTCGGGTACATACTTTTTCCGGCTATCATCAGCTAATGTTTCTATTTCTCGAATTTTTCCAGAAATAATTCGATAGGCAGCACTATAACAATCACCATAAAATTTTGGGTTAACCGGGAGATCGTTTTCAAAAAGAGATCCGATAGCCGCATCATTACCGTGTTTTATTGACCTCGCAAGAATTTCACTAAATCGATTTGAAAAGTATAAACCTGTGAAATTCACATAACCACTATCTCCTTCAAAGTCTTTGTTCTCAAGAAGTTCATAACTGAATAAATCCCCATTTTCCAAGAAAGAAAGCAGGAACTTGTTATTGTAAATACGGATATGATGGTCGAGGTGAGCACTGGATTCAAGTTCATCGAAAATTTTCAGGATGCCGTTTTTGTCATATTCTTTTCCGTTTATGGAAATAGTAATGGTTTCCTGAACTTCAAACTCAGCCAGTAATCGTTTTTTACTAAGCTTAAGTTGCCGCTTATCGATCTCACCGTTTTCTGGTTTCAGGTCGATTATTTTGAATGGACTTCTATATTGAATCAATGGCATCGCTTATACTAACCTACAAATTCATGTGGACGAACTATCCTGGCCTTTGGGTTTTTTCTTAAAAATTCTTTGATAATGAAAGTAACATCCTTGTTATGTGGTGAATGTTGGATCACCCCTTTCAAGTTTTCAAGTGAATTAGCTTCATGTTTATCAATGAATCCAAACCCTTTGTATTGGCCGCTTTCAATCAGAACAACAGAAAGTTCTTCCAGGTTCCTCCCTTCTTCTATGATTAACAGATCTTCGGGAAATGAGGGGAAAAGCCTTAAAATTTCTTCCGCCTCTGTGAAGCGTTCATTATAAGACTCCACAGATTCCTTGCCATAAAAAGCCCCATGACAATTTTTTAGTTGAAAATCAAAACACTGTCCATTGGTCTTGTTAAGATGGCAAAGACAACGGCATAACTCGAACTCTTTAACAATGTGGGCCAAAGTCCCTTTGGCTTCCCGTTTTCCGGTAAACTCTTTAACGACATCCAATTGATCACCTGTTTCGGTGACTTCAAAAGTGAGATAGCCTTCTGGATTGATTACTCTATGAATACAATACCTATACTTCTTTTTCCTTAACTGCCTGTTTATCTGAGGCTTGAGCCTTTTAACTTCTTTTTCTTCATGAAGTAGCGCGATTAACTCTGAGCCAGTCAGCTCGAAAGAAATATCATGGACGGATTGCTGAATGCGCTCAGATTTCCTGGAATCATCGGCAAAATGACTCATAACTCTTTTTCGGATATTGATACTTTTCCCAACGTAGATGACATCGTTAAACTGGTTGTAAAAGTAGTAGACACCGCAGGCCTCGGGCAAAGCGTGCAACCGCTCCAGTGTAATATTTGGCGGAAGCCTAGATTCTTTGATCCCAAGATTGACAAGGTCAATGGTCTGCTCCTGTCCATCGGCAGCGAGGATTCTTTTAAACACTTCGACAGTAGCAAGCGTATCATCCATCGCCCGATGCCTTCTTGATACCTTGATTTTAAAGTATTTGATGAGGTTACCCAGACTGTAAGAAGGTAGGCCCGGGAAGACTTTCCTTGTCAATTTGACGGTACACAATTGCTTTCTCTTAAAAATATAGCCCAGGGCTTTAAATTCCTTTCGAATAAAATTGTAATCAAACCTCGAGTTATGAGCAACAAAAATAGCCTGTTGAGTCATCTCAACTATGGTCTTCGCGATCTCGTAAAACTTGGGTGCATCAGCAACCATTTCATCATTAATACCAGTAATCTGAGTAATATTATATGGAATGCTTCTTTCCGGATTAATGAGTGATTCAAATTTATCCACTATTTGCTCACCATCGAATAATACAATAGCCACTTCTGTGATCCGATCAATATCTGTTCGGGCACCAGTTGTTTCAATATCAATAATGGCATAAATTTGGCGAGCCATAAGCAATAAACCTAAAAGGAAAAGCCTTCAAATATAATTGAATAATTTAAATAATCGCCATTTTTGTTATTAATTTGGTGACATTTTGACGAATTCGCCCAAAATCAACCTATTTTAAAAATGAACTATCGCTTTATGAAATCTACTTTTTTATTGACCTTTTTTATGCTGCAATGTTTCGTTTCCTGCCAGCAAGCTACTACCGCGGTCGCAGATCCAACCGAGGGGCCTGAACCAGCAATAAATTTTACTGAAGAAAAACCCATTTTGGCCGGAGCTGAGCAAATTGATCAGTACCTCGATCTGCTAAAAGGAAAAGAAATTGCATTGACTGTCAATCAAACCTCAATGGTCGGCCCAACCCACCTTGTAGATACCCTAGCCAACCTTGGTATAAATATCAAATCCATCTTTGCTCCAGAACATGGTTTCAGGGGTCAGGCAGATGCAGGTGAAACAGTGAAAGATGGCAAGGATGAAAAAACCGGTATACCTGTAGTTTCCCTTTACGGGAAAAATAAAAAGCCAACCGCCAAAATGCTTGAGGGAATTGATCTGGTTGTCTTTGATATCCAGGATGTCGGCGCCCGGTTTTATACCTACATTTCTTCAATGTGTTATATCATGGAGGCGTGTGCAGAACAAAACATCCCATTCCTGGTATTGGATCGGCCAAATCCGAATGGTCATTATGTCGACGGACCTATTTTGCAGCCCGAACATCGATCTTTCATTGGCCTGCACCCAGTTCCCATTGTTCATGGCATGACGATGGCCGAATATGCACAGATGGTTAATGAAGAAGGCTGGCTTAAAGATGAAGTCAAATGCGACCTGTCTTTTATAAAATGCGCAAATTACTCGCATTCAAAACATTACATACTTCCAATTAAACCTTCACCAAATCTGCCAAATCAGCGTTCCATTTATATGTACCCTTCTCTCTGCCTGTTTGAAGGCACTACATTTAGCGTAGGAAGAGGGACTGACAAGCAATTCCAGGTTTTGGGCCACCCTGACAATCTCAATGGCGATTATCGATTTACCCCTGTTCCGAAACCTGGTGCCAAGTATCCAAAGCATGAAGGTAAGGAATGCGTAGGTTTTGATTTCACTGATTTTGAGATAGAATACCTCCAAAAAGTGGATGCCGTTGACCTCGACCTTATCGTTGGTCTTTACAATGCATTCCCTGACAAGGAAAAATTCTTCAGAGAAGATGGCTTTTTTAATCTCCTTACCGGAAATTCCGAGATAATGGAGAATATCATAGCCGGGAAGCCGGCAGCCTTAATAGAGGAGAGTTGGCAGAGTGATGTGGATGTGTTTAAAGTAATGCGCAAGCAATATTTACTCTATCCTGATTTCGAATAACACCTAACTTTTATCTTTGCCCGATGAAAAGAGAAAAACCGTTACGAATCATATTTATGGGGAGCCCGCATTTTGCGGTTCCCTCACTCGATATCCTTGTGCAGAATGGGTACGACGTTGTTGCCGTGATAACAGCCACTGACAAAATGGGAGGCAGAGGCGGAAAAAAGTTACTGGAATCTGCTGTCAAAAAATATGCGAAGGAAAAAGGTATTCCAATCCTTCAGCCAAAAAATTTGAAGAAGCCTGAATTCCTGGAGGAACTTGCGACTTACAAAGCTGACCTGCAGGTGGTTGTAGCCTTCCGCATGCTACCGGTGGTGGTTTGGGATATGCCACTAATTGGCACTTTCAACCTTCATGCCTCCCTGTTGCCAAAATACAGAGGCGCTGCTCCAATTAACTGGGCAATTGTGGCAGGCGAAAAAGAAACAGGGGCCACAACCTTCTTTATTGAACATAAAATCGATACGGGTAATCTCCTTTTCCAGGATAAGATCAGTATTGGCGAAAACGAAACCGCAGGAGAAGTTCACGATCGCCTTATGGATATGGGTGCTGAACTCGTTCTTAAAACGGTGAAAGCGATTGAAAGCGGTGACTATAACCCAACGGTTCAGGATGAATCATTGGTTTCACATGCCCCAAAAATTTTCCACGATACCTGTGAAATTGACTTTAATCAAAAAACAGAGACTGTTCACAATTTCATTCGTGGTATGAGTCCCTACCCTGCAGCATGGACGACATTAGACGGGTTACAATTAAATATATTCAGGACTAAAAAAGAATTAACTGACCACACTAACGCCCCTGGCAGCTTTATCACAGATGATAAAACCTTCCTCAAAATTGCTACACTTGATGGATATGTAAACATTCTGGAACTACAGCTCCAGGGAAGAAAAAAGATGGATACCCGATCATTTCTGAACGGTTATTCTTTTAATATGAACCAATAATCTAGTCTTCAAAGGCACCATCAACAGGCTCCCATAGTTCCATTTTATTGCCATCGGCATCCAGGATCCAGGCGAATTTGCCGTAGTCGTAGACTTCCATTTCGCCTACTTGTTCTACGCCCTTTGCTTTAACTTTTGCCAGAAAAGCTTCCAGGTCATCTACCCTGTAATTGAACATATAATCGTTTTTGCAAGGGTCAAAGTACTTGGTATCTGCGCTAAAAATGCTCCATTGCGTTAGGCCAGTCTTATCAGGGTCGTCATAATCACGCCATTTGAATGACTTACCGTATTGGTCCGTTTCAAGGCCTAATGTCTCGGTATACCATTGTTTCAATTTATCGGGGTCCTTTGATTTAAAGAACAAACCGCCGATTCCGGTTATTTTTCCTTTTTCCATACCTTAATTTGCAAAAAAGCGGGCATAAATTCAGAAAAATACAGCCTCTTTTTTAGTGTTAACACAGTATTTAACTTTTCGCCGAATGTAGGTGAAATCCAAACAAAATCTTAATGTTCAGGATTTTGAAAACATTCAGAATGATTTTCGGTGTAAACTCTTAATTTTGCGATATGAATCTCCAGAGAAAAAATCCGGTTTTTGTGGCGGCATGTTTGGTGCTGAGTTGTTTAATATTCCTTCCTGGATGTAAAAAGTACCCTAACGGTCCCTGGTTTACATTAAGAGGGAAAGAAGCAAGAGTCGTAAACAGTTGGTGTTATGAACTTGTATTACGCAATGGTCTTGATGTTACCGAAGGTTTACCCGAATTATCCATTGTCTATTCAAAAAGCTCCATTGGCTTTAATGATGATGGCCGTTTCTCAACCATTATTCATTACTCTGATTCCATCAATTTCCCTGCTGAAAGGTATGATGGCAATTGGGCGTTTATTAATAACGAAGAAGAAATTTTATTAGACTACGATGCTCCTACACCTATGGCTGGTGACTCTCAAATTTGGGTTATCACTAAACTCAGGGAGAAAGAATTGTGGGCAGAAGAGGATTTTGGGAGTAACCTTTATGAGTACCGCCTTTTCCCTTCAGACTCGAAAGAAACAGAATAACCGCCAGCAATGCTAAAATCCTTTTTTGCACAGGGTTTTCACTACCGATTACTTGGTCAGCGTTTGTTAATCACACTTTTGTTATTGAGTCTTTGCAGGGTACTCTTTTTAATTTTCAATGGCAAACTATTACCCGAATTTTCAATTTTTGATCAGACAGACTTATTATTAAAAGGTCTTAGATTTGATCTTTCTGCAATGGTTTATATCAATGCCTTGCTAATTTTGGGGCATATTGTACCATTTCCTTTTCGATCAAAAAGAGTCTATCAAAACGGATTACAGGTCCTTTTTCTCATTACCAATGCCGTTGCATTAATCATAGAACTCGGCGATATTCGTTTCTTCGTTTTTGGCCTGAAACGATCGACCGCCAACCTTACCGATCAAACTGGCGATCTTTTCAGATTATTACCCCAGTTTCTGACCGACTTCTGGTATCTCGTGGTAATTTTTATTGGTTTTTTCGGATTAGGCTGGTGGTTATATGCTAAAACTAAATCCAGGGTAACCGAACAAAAGGAAACACTTCCAACCCAGCTAATTTGGATGGTCGTTGCCAGTAGTCTTCTCTTTTTAGCTGCCAGAGGAGGATTTCAAGGTCGGCCTCTCATGCCAATTTCTGCGCTTGATATGGTTAGAGATCCGGCCTTAGCTCCTGCAATCACGAATACAACGATTCATTTTATCCACTCGACCCAACAACGCTCTTTAAAAGAACAAACCTTTATTCAACGCGACAAATTGATGGACGCATGGCCATTACTCCATGATCCAACTAAAAGTGACACCTTACTCTCTAATGAAAACGTAGTGATCATACTGCTGGAGAGTTTTGGAAAGGAAGTTATCGGTAAGTTTAATAAAGGCCAGAAAGGGTTTACACCATTTCTGGATTCCTTAATAGACGAGGGACTTTATTTTGAACATTCCTTCGCCAATGGTACGCGTTCCAACCAGGCCGTGGTTTCCATAACAACAGGGATCCCTTCGATGATGGATGACCCTTTCATGATTTCTAAATACCAGGGAAACACGATTGAAGGTTTTCCGAAATTACTGTCAGAAGAGGGTTATACAACGGCCTTTTTCCATGGTGGGAATAACGGCACTTTCCATTTTGATAAATTTGCCAAACAGGCAGGATTTGATCATTACTTTGGCCGAAATGAATATGGGGATGGAGATTATGATGGCAATTGGGGAATTTTCGATGGTCCATATTTCCGGTATACCGGCAAAGAACTGGATAAACTAAATACACCATTTTGCGCCTTGTTATTTTCTCTGACCTCACATCATCCGTATACAGTAGAAAAAGCTTTTGAGGAAAAGTATCCCGAAGTCGATCCATTGAAGCGCAGCATTTTGTATACTGATAATGCTTTGCGGGAATTTTTTGCATACATCCGCACTGCTAAATGGTTTGACAACACTCTCTTCGTGATCACAGCGGATCATGCAGGGAAGGTCCAGAATCCTGAATACGCCACTGCAATAGGCTATTATAAGGTCCCAATCCTCTTTTATAAGCCGGATGGCTCTATTAAACGAAGAGTGGATAATGTAATACAACATGTTGATATTATGCCCACAATACTCGATTATCTGAACTACCCGAAACCATATTTTGCTTTTGGACGTTCTGCATTTAGCGATGACAATCAACGTTATGCTTTTACTCAGCTTGGAGGTTATGCCCAGATTATGGATAAAGAGTTTGTATTAAGACATACAGGGCAAGTGAAGTTTTCACTTCATTTTCATCAAAAGGACACTTTTTTGCAGGAAAACATAATTACTCAATACCCGGAGGATGCCCAAAGGCTGGAATTAGCACTTGAAGCCGCATGGCAATTACATCACCATACCATGATCTATAACAAATTAACCGTAGATTCATGGCGTAAATGGAAATAAGCAATGGGAAAGAAAAAAAGAAAAGACCTTAATCATTTGTTCGTATTTTCGACTGACCCTGATCATGAACCAGAATTTGAGCAGGACGAAGAACTGGAAACACCAAAGCCGCAAAAACAGGATTTACGTATTTGGCTAGACCGAAAAAAGAGGAAAGGAAAACCGGTTTCTCTCATCACTGGCTATAAAGGCAATCCACAAACATTGAATGAGATCGCCAAAATGTTAAAAACGAAATGCGGTGTGGGAGGATCTGTTAAGAATGGGGAAATTCTCATACAAGGAGATCATAGAGATAAAATTCTTAAGCTTTTAACGGATGCAGGTTATAAAGCCAAAAAAGCAGGCGGGTAGGAATTTAGTATTAGTTTCGAACTCCTTTGACCATCCTTTCTTTTCCTTGCATGTCTTTTTCAACTTCAATTTCTTGATACCCGTGTGATCTAAGTATCGCAACCACCTCGCTTTCCTTAAACTCATTTATTTCAAAGAAAAGTTGCCCTCCCGGTTTTAGGTGATCTAGGCTAAACCTGGTGATGGTTTCGTAAAAAATCAGTGGCTCACTTTCAGGGACAAATAAAGCTGAATGAGGCTCAAATTCAGAAACGTTCTTATGCATTAAAACTTTCTCTGACTCAGGAATATAGGGAGGATTTGATACAATAACATCATATATCAGAGCTTTTGACCAATGGGACTTATCAAGAATATCCATTACAAAAAAATCAACTTTCAGATCTAATTTTTCTGCATTCTTTTGAGCTAGTTGAATAACATCCGACGAAAAATCAATCCCATAAATTGTCGCCTCAGATAAGTATTTTTTCAAAGTCAAAGGGATGCATCCCGTCCCTGTACCAATATCCAGAATGGAAATTCCAAACCCCGTTTCCGAATAGTGTTTTTGGTCTTTTATCAACCAATTCACCAATTCTTCGGTTTCCGGACGTGGAATTAAAACGTTTTCGTTAACGAGAAAATCTAATCCATAAAAATGGGCCTCTCCGATAATATATTGCACAGGTTCGCCGCTAGCTAAACGATCTGTAATCAATTTAACTTTGGCTAATTCAATCGTTTTATTATTAATACCAAAGAGTTTTTTATCCGCCATCACCAGCCTGGCAATATTGGCAGCTTCTCTTTCACCATAACTTGATGAAAGTCTTTTGATCATTATGGATTTGGCTTCAGTTTTGCTCAGCATTATGTTGCCTCAAATGTTATGGATTGAGTCCGGTAAATTTAGTTTATTTTTGCCGGATGTCAGCAGATGAACTATACATCAGACGTTGCTTTGAAATTGCATTATTGGGTGCGGGCAATGTATCTCCCAACCCATTGGTGGGAAGTGTAATTGTTTATAATGATAAGATAATTGGTGAAGGATGGCACCAAAAATACGGTGGGCCCCATGCAGAAGTTAATGCTGTCAATTCTGTCAAGACGTCAGATCTTGGGCTATTGAAGGACTCGACGATTTACGTTTCTCTTGAACCCTGTTCTCACTATGGCATTACCCCGCCTTGTGCTGAGTTGGTCCTTAAACATCAATTTTCAAGAGTAGTCATGAGTTGCATAGACCCTAATCCCAAAGTCAGTGGTCGGTCTGTGAAAATGTTTAAAGATGCGGGTATCCAAGTAACAACAGGCGTTTTGGAAAAGGAAGGTCAATGGTTAATAAGGATGTTTAGTCATGCCATGTTTAGCTCCAGGCCATATATTGTTTTAAAGTTCGCCCAGACTAAAGATGGATTTATGGGCCAACAAGGTAAACAGGTTTGGATAAACAACCCATTGTCAAAACGCCTGTCTCATCAGTGGCGAAACGAACTGGATGCTATTATGATTGGCACCAATACCGCTTCTACTGATAACCCGACTCTTAACAACAGACTTTGGTTTGGAAAATCTCCTGTTCGGGTTGCTTTAGATCGAAAAGCAAAATTGTCGGTTAAAGCCAATATTTTTTCGGAAGATGTACGAACCATAGTTTATGCAGAACCAGCATATTTAACGGGCAATAAACACCACAATGACCACTATAAACCCTTGACTTTTGGCGAAAACATGATACCTGTTTTACTTGAAGATCTTTTTAAGAATGAGCAAATCAAGTCCTTACTAATTGAGGGAGGGGCTCAACTCCTGAATTCTTTCATCAATCAAAATCTTTGGGACGAAGCCAGAATTTCAACTTCAAACCATTTCCTGGAAACAGGAATAAAAGCACCGAATGTCACTGGAGAACTCGTTTCGAAAGATCAACTAGGATCAGATGAATGGGTCATAATCAGGAATAAAAATGCTTAGTTCGATGTCTGATCAATACACCACGTTAAAATCTTCAGCATTTGGTGAGTTCCGAGACAGGAATTCCAGATTTTTGGCCTATGGTTTTCCTGTATTCTCTGAGCATGATATCAAAGACAAGCAGGAGAAGATAACCAAGCTCCATCCTAAGGCAAGCCACCACTGCTATGCTTACAGACTCGGTTTAAGCGGAAATGCATTTCGAGCAAATGACGATGGTGAGCCATCCGGTACGGCAGGTAGGCCAATACTTGGACAAATTGACAGTTTTGGGTTGACCAATGTGTTTATTGTAGTCGTTCGATACTATGGAGGAACCAAACTTGGAACATCAGGACTCATCAATGCTTATAAATCTGCTGCAAAAATTGCGCTTACCGATGCCTCAACAATAGAGAAAACCCTTGATGATATCTTCTTACTCACATTCAAGTATGACATCATGCCACATGTCATGCAATTCGTAAAAGATCAAAAGCTGGAGATCGTTGAACAAAGCTTTGAAGATATTGCAATGCTCAAAATCGGGATCCGGAAAACTGAGGCCGAGTTTTTTCTAAATGAACTTAAAAAACTGGGTGTAGTGGATATCAATTTTTTATTCACTCGCTAAATCTTGCCTATTTTTCTATCTTGATCACAAATAAGCACTAATCGATTTTTTTAATGAAATTAAAAGCATTGAGCTATCAGTTTAGCTGATTCAACTTAATCTAATAATGGCCAAACGCGTAAAGAAGAAGAGAACAGTTTCCAAAAAGAAGAAAGCCAGAGTCCAAAAAACGGGATTCCATCTCAAAGACTGGTACCCTGCTATCGGTGTGTTTATTTTTGGGTTTTTGCTTTACGCCAATACCATAGGTCATGATTTCGTACTTGATGATGATATTATTACCCGGAAAAATACTTTTGTCAGTGAAGGTTTCGGAGGTCTAAAAGACATATTTACGCATGGTTATTTATATGGATTCAATGGAGCTAACGACCAGTCTTACAGACCGTTAATCTTGGCCAATATGGCAATAGAGACCCAGCTTTTTGGTCAGAATGCTACCACTCATCATTTCTTTAATGTCCTGATTTTTGCCTTTTCAGCGGTTATTTTATTTTTCTTTTTGTCCAAAGCGTTTCGCGATAAGCCACTATGGCTGCCTCTTTCTATTACGCTTTTATTTGTAGCACACCCTATTCATACCGAAGTCGTCGCAAATATCAAAAGTCGAGATGAGATCTTGTCTTTCACTTTTGGAATAGCGACTTTGTTGTTTGTTCTAAAATCTGCACTTTCCGAACAAAACAAGTATCTCTATTACGGTTTGGTGAGTTATTTTCTTTGTGTATTGTCAAAAGAAACCGGATTAGCAGTTTTAGGCCTCGTGCCTTTCACACTGTTCTTTTTTACTAAAGATGATTTCAAGCAGATCGGAAAAACAACGGCTGCTTTTGCTGTTGTTGCTGCGCTATATTTTATAATCCGTTCCTCAGTAATGGATTCTATGACATTTGAAGAGAATATGAGTCCAATCAATAATGGACTAATGGCTGCCGAATCCGCAGGCGAACGATTTGCTACCAATGTCTCAATTATGGGGCGTTACCTGAAATTACTGCTATTCCCTCACCCGCTTAGTTATGATTATTCTTACAGTCAAATTCCGATAATAGGATTCGGCGATTTCCGATTTTTTCTTTCGCTATTAGCCTACATTGGACTGGCAGTTTTAGCTGTGCTGGGCTTGAAAAATAAAAATCCAATCAGCTTCGGGATCATCCTATATGTGGTGATGCTTATACTTGTATCAAACTTCATCACCCCGGTTGGAGCAACGATGGCCGAACGATTCATCTATAGTTCTTCTCTTGGTTTTTGTTTAATTCTTGGGGTTTTGTTGGTCAATTGGTTTAAAGTAGGGGATCAAGATTTGTTGAAAGCTCCTACCCTGTTTTTAGCTACACTGGGTGTAATTCTTAGTCTTTATTCCGCAAAAACAAATATGCGTAATATGGATTGGAAGAATTCTGAAACGCTTTATTCCTCAGGCCTTGTAACTGCATCGAATAGTGCAAGAGCACATAACCATTATGCGTCTCATTACCGGGAATTACTGGAAAACAATCCAAATCATCCCAACCGGACAGCAATAGCTACTGATGCGATTAATCATTATAAAAGAGCATTAGAAATATTCCCTGAATATTCCGAAGCTTCTTACAATCTTGGTGTTTTGTATTACACAATGGGCCAGACTGATTCTGCTTTGATTGCATACGAAAACACCTTGAGTTTTGCGCCTAACTACCTCAATGCCCTCAATAATTCTGGGGTCATTTACTTTGAAAGAGGTGATTACAATACTGCCCTTGCCAGGTGGTCCAAAGTTATTGAGGAAGATCCAAACAACGCCCAAGGGCTGGGAAATATCGGAGCAATTTACCAAAACAGTGGTAACTATAATGAAGCTATTCAATACTACCAAAGAGCATTGTCCCTTAATCCTAATAACCCCAATATGCTAGGTAATATTATTAAGTGTTATAATGACATCGGACAGCCAGATCAGGCAAAAATCTACCAGGATAGACTCAATCAGCTTCGGAGGTAAAACTTAAAGCATTGTTTTTTCTATTCAGGATAATGGTCGTGAATAGCTCTGAACTCCCATCAAATCTGGACATTCTTGCTCGTATAGGTTCAAAAAAATTCAGAAACTATATGTCGGTTTTGATTTTTTTCTATTTTTAGCACGTTGTTAACCAAATCCCAAAAAGATGTTTGACCTGAGTCCTTCTTATTCAATCCTTTCTATTGATGGCGGTGGAATCCGCGGAATTATTCCTTGTACTGTCTTGATACATATCGAGAAACAGACCGGGATGCCTATTGCAGATCTGTTTGACATGATGGCTGGCACCTCTACGGGAGGCCTGCTGGCTTGTGGACTTTCCCTTAAGGGAGAGGATGGTCGTCCAAAGAAAACTGCAGAAAGCCTGCTCGATCTTTATTGCGGTCCAAATGGCGCTAAAATTTTCTCTCAGCCAAGGATGGGGCCGCTTAATGCTATCAGGGCCTTATTCAGAGCTAAGTTCCCACCCAAGGGTATTGAGGGTGTTTTGAAAGAAGAGTTTGGTGATGCTAAATTATCTGACTCGCTTACGGATTTGCTGATAACTTCTTATAATATGGTCCAGAAAACGCCATTTTATTTTAAGTCTTCCGATGCAAGAATAGATCCCGAAAATGAAGATTTCCTGATCAGGGATATTGCAAGGTCCACCTCTGCAGCTCCTACTTACTTCCCACCCCACCAGGTGGCTTATGGCGGAACTTACCTTGGCCAAAAGATTGAGTCTCTTTGTCTTGCTGACGGAGGTGTTTTTGCTAATAATCCTTCGTTACTCGCTTTTATCGAAGCGCGCAATAAGTGGCGTGAGTCTGATGACTTTAAAGCTATGGTCAAAAAGATCGAAGAATTTATAGCAGAAGAAGCCGCAACAGCAGATGAAGAAAAGAAAGGCATGTTAGCCAGTGCGCAAAAAGGAAATTTTGAAGCGCCATTCTTCTTATTGTCAATCGGTACTGGCCAAAGTCGGAAGCCTTATCCCTTCGACACTTCAAAAAAATGGGGTGCCATGAAGTGGATTCTGCCTATCATCGATATCCTGATGCAAGGAGTATCTGAATCAGTCCATTATCAAATGGAAAATCTCTTACCACCATTTGATGATTTCCAGGAGACACCTCGATACATCAGACTTAACGTCGAATTGGATAAGAAAGATACGGCCATGGACGATGTGTCCGATAAAGCTACTTCAAGACTTCGTGATCATTATGGTGGTATGATCATCGAACAAAACAAAGAAACACTTGAGACTGTCTGTAATCTCCTTGTCCAAATCTCTAAAGCAAGACGAAAACGAAGCTAGGGTTAAGTGGGTTAGCTTTTTTTAACAGAATTTAAAAAACCCGGATTGCATTCTAATTCAATCCGGGTTTTTTCTTAGATATAAAGTGGAAAATCCTACAGAATCTTATAAATCAGGTTAATCCTGGCCCATCTCTGGAGATTAACGACTAATCAGTATTCTTTCTGTGATCTTTTCCTCTCCTATCCTGATCGTCAAAAAATATACACCTGTACTTAGATGGGTTAAATCAAGCTGATCATTAACTAGTCCTCTAAGTCTTTTTTGATTAGTATTGTACAATTGTTGCCCCAATACATTGGTAACATGGTAAGAAACATCTTCCGATGACAAAAGATCATAGGAGACTTCGATGAAACCTGAAGATGGATTAGGGAAGACCATCAGTGAGTTTTCTCTAATAACCTCTTCAATACTAACTACACAGGGTGGTCCCGAAGAATCATCGAATAACTCAATAAGTACTGGTATTCCAAAACTCGCACAGCCTGAATCCACTGAAGGAAAACCTGGTGGCGAAGGTGGAATTTCGAAGATCAGGTTTAAGGTTTCTCCGGGTTGGACAGTGCCCATAAAGCCTGCAATGTCTGTGACTTGATCTTCTGTAATTGAAGAACATGAATCTGCACTTACAATAGCCTGGAAATCGGGCACCGTAAAAGTAAATTCGGCAGTTCCTGTGTTAGTCAATGTTACTCCCCAGGTACCATTAGGATTTCCATCATAAAGATCAACCAGGTTTATTGGCGGTAATCCACCTACCAGATCAATAAGTTGCTGTGTAAGTGGTAATCCAAATGCTATAGAATCATTTACATTATAAATGGAACCGTCTGGACGATTAATGATAAACGGCGCAATTGCCCAATTATCAGGATCGGGGCTCGTTATTTCTGTTTCAAATTCAGCTAGCGGAATACAATTATTGTCTGGATCATAAATCAAAGAATCGACATCTGGATCTTCAACCAAAACTGGTGTCAGATAATATTCTCCATTCCCAAGAATACCCTCTCCAGAAATGCAGGATCTATTATAGGTAAGCGATCCATTTTCTCCGGAAAGGAATACATTATTGGCGTCAGCTGCAGCTGAGAGTCCTGCTTCATCCACCACTGGTCCTGTTGCAAAATCAGTTAAGGCCCATGCAACAGTTATTGCGCCATCAGTGACCACATTAGAAATTGTGATTTCTGCAGATTCGTCACAGCACAGCTGGTTATCGGCTAAAGGGTCTGCAGAGCCGGCTGAACAAATTATGCAATCAACTACTCCGGTAATTTCCATTTCCTGTCGGCACCCAAAATCATCTTCAGCTATTATGGTCCATGAACTACCATCTGATAGGCTTTCCCCAGCCTGATTTGGAGAGTCCGCGGCAATAGTATAACCTGAGCCAGAACCTCCCGTCGCATTCGAAAAGTCGACAACAATCTGATCTGAATTGCAATCGTAAGACGCAGTAATGCCTGTTACCGCATCATAAACCTCAAAATCAAAGCTGATTTCGTCAACACAGTTATCATCACTCGTAAAAACAAGGAAATAAGGATCAGCATCAACAGGAATTACAATAGTTGGATCATTAATCAAAATACCTCCTCCATTAGGGTCACCATCATACCATTCTATAGATCCGCCCACTTGGTTGGATGCCAGTATTTCACTTTCTATGGCCGTCAAATCAATTTCGGTTCCAGTACATAATGGATCAAGATTTACCGGTGCTGTTAAAATTGGGCTTTCAAAGACAGTTATGGTTACACATTCAAGTGTTGTACAATTATCAGTGGTCGTAAACTGGGCACATACTTGTTCTCCACTGACAGGAATGTAGCTCGAAGGCATGTTTATAACAACCCCACCAGCATTGGGATCACCTAAATACCACTCAAATGCTCCTGAGAATCCATTCCCGTTAAAATCAGTTTCGAATCCAGTCAGGTTAATAGCAGTACCCTCACACACGGGCCCAATGCCTACGGGCGTTAAAACAGGCTGAGGATTTACTACAAATGATAATGACCCCTCGGCCGAACAGTTATTTGGGTTTGTAAACACTGTTGTAAAAATATCTCCGTTTACCGGAATAACAGAAGTTGGATTTGAGACCAATATGCCATTTGAAGGATCACCTTCATACCAAACAAAATTTCCAGTGGTTCCACCCGGATTGAAAGAACTTTCAAAATCTGTAAGGTCTACCATTTCCCCTTCGCAAAGATCAGATGGCGGTGGTGGATTATTCAGAATTGGTAATGGATTGATGGCAAAGCTGACACTCAGCTGGTTAGAACAGCCATTTGTCGATTCTGTAAACACTGCAAAAATATCCGTGTTTCCATCTGGTTGAGCCATATCAGGTGAGGCAATCAATACCCCACCAGCATCTGGGTTTCCTGCATACCATTCAAATATGCCGCTTTGACCTCCCGAAATTATTAACTCCAGTTGTGTCAAATCGAAAATGTCATTTTCACAAATTACCTGGTCTGGTACTATGCTAAGTTGCGGTAATGGATTGACGGTATAGGTGACAGAAACGGTGGCTGTACAAGCACCTGATTCTTCAAACACAGCAAAATAACTGGTGCCATCAGTAGGAAATTGGCTCATTGCTGAAGCTGTTGTAAGTTGAACTGCAAATGGCAATGCGGGGTTACCCCGAAACCAGGTAAAGGTTCCTGGTAAGCTATTGATATTTATTTCTGATTCAAAATCTGTTAGATCAATTTCATCACCCTCACAGATGGCACCGGGTTGAGCCGGCGCAGCGATTTGTGGTTCAGCCGTTGTATTCAAAGTAAAACTGGTAATGGCTGTACATGAAGGATCAACATCGGCTGAGAAAACAACCCAATAATCTTCTCCATTAGTAGCCATGACATTTTCAGGATCCGCCACAAGAGAGCCACCATTATCAGGATCAGCATCATACCAATCAAAACTCCCCTGAAGATTTGATGTAGGATTAATAGACGTTAAGTCGATTAATGTACCTTCACAAACCACGGGTGGTTGTGGTATAGAACTAAGCGTGATATCTGGTAGTAATTCATAAACCGAAGCATTTCCGACTTCGATACAACCGGTGCATAGGGTCGGGAAATTATAAGATTGGGCATAATCAACAGTTAAAGCCCAATCAAAGCTTGAACTGCCGCCAAAAATGTCAAAGTTTGAAGCCTCAATCGTTATGGAGCCACCATTAGGGTCTCCTGTAAAATTCAAATTCTCGAGACTGACATTAGCTGTTGACCCTCCATTATAATCCACCAACCCGTTGACATCGTCAATTGAGTTGCTACTTCCTGAAGTTCGATTGATCGTGAAAAAGATATTATACGCAGTTACGCCAGGACAGTGCGGAATTGCCCCATCTGGAATTGTCACGTTAATCGTAGGTGATCCGAATACATTAACTGTAAAGCTGCCACTTTGGGTATGAATAGGGGAAGAATTATCAAGGTCTAAACTAACAAATGGTGTAAAGTAATAGGTGCCTGGACCGAAATCAGTCCCATTAACTAAAGACTGTGGACCTGTGGCAGGAAAAGGGCCTATGATATCTCCTACTCCGTTCAGAGCATCGACAACAGTTGTTTCAAGATTTCCAAACGGATTGGTGGTGGTCACGGTGTATCCTAGGGCATAACCAGGTTCAAGAATGGTACCTACAGTTTCCACATTAAAACTTTCCCCCGGACAGATAATATTATCGGCCGAAAGAATAGCATTTCCAGCATTATTCGGACAATCGATACACTGAACAGTATATGTGCCGGTTGCCTCACATCCTGATGGCGCACCGGCTACGGAAACTGTATAACTTACTTGTTGTGGAGGATCTCCCAGGTTGATATCAGTAGTAGGTGTATGAAAGATGGACAAATTGCCACAATTGTCAATAGGTGCCACCAGGCATCCTGCCGGATCCGGGAAAAAATCGACACCCAATTGTGGAATCGGATAAACAGTAATCGCACCCGAGTTAACACCTAATGAAGGTGTTGTTGAAGGCGCTGCATTTTGGACTAAACAATTAAGTTCAACTGAAAACATCTGAACTTCCGGATTACATCCCTGGGAAGTTTGAAGGTTGTAATTGTAGTTTAAGAAGTTGGCACCAGGAATTGGTGTTCCATTTAATAACCACTGCACAGTAAAGTCCTGATTGATGATTCCCTGATCTATCGTTGCTTGCAGCAGGACAAGATCCCCCTCACAAGCATTCCCCGAAAGGGTGGCAATTGCGGACGTCAAATTTGGGCAAACTAGTGGGTTGCAATTATCTGAAAAGTTGCCCAATGGTAAGTTACAATTCGTGTCTTCAGTGTTTTCGATACTCGCGGAAATGGAATTCCCATTGGCAAAAGGGCCAATCCTGAATGTACCATCTCCCGTTACCGGGAAAGCCCCTCCATCACTACTGACAATAGTATAAGAGGTTGCCGAGCCAGAGGTAAAGATGACATCAATATAGAAATTAAAAGGGTCATTCGGATCACAAACTGTATTTGCTGTAGCGGCTGGTTGTGTGCAGGTACCACTGCAATTTATCGTTTGGGGAATTATGACATTACACCCAGGAAGTCCGTTCGAAACCGTGAAATTTACAGTATTGCCATCCTCATTGAAAGTAGCAATATAAGCGTCAGACCCCGTATTGCCATTAACCGTAAAGGTTGGACACCTTCCGGCAACGGTAATGATACACGGATTATTTGTAATCGTTGAATTTCCAATTTCAGGAAAAACCGTAACATTTAAGACATTGGTTGTACTTTGACAGGTTGACCCCGCGCTCATACCATCGTCCGAAACAACACCTTTTACGTAATATAACAAAGGCGTACAACCTAAATTGACCGGCAGGTTAAACATAACATTGGAAGTACCACTGCCAGCATAAATTCCCTCTCCGCTATATGGGTCAAAAGTTATGTTCTCATCAAAATACCAGGCAATATCCTGTCCATTTAAGGATGAAGGCAGGTTAAATCCTGAAGTACTTACCTCGAAAAGACCACCTGAACAAGAAGAACTGCCATTTTGAGGTGAAGAGGCTGCACCAGCGTTGGCAGAACCATCTTCAACGGTAATATCAAGAGAAAAAGTTGGTCGTTCTGTTTCGCCGGAAACATAAACGTAATAAGTGCCAGCAGGAAGGGAAAATGCAGTTACAGCTGCACTGCCGCATGAAGAAGCTTCAATTACCGAGCCCTGATCCATTTCAAAACCAGGGATGAACACTGGTGCGCCTGTAATGGCATTGGTCGTATTATCTCCCGGACAATTTACATCACTCAGGATAGCAACATTATAATTATCAGATCCTCCCCAGGCTGATACGTCAGCTGTAATGATATTGCAGGCAAAAGGTGCATCTATCTGATACCAGGCCGAACCAGGACTTTCAACACCACAAGGCACTGGCAGATTATGTACCGGGTTTTGTAAACCACCATAAATAGCTGACTCACAGAGGCAGCCACTGGCTGATCCGCTCACTGTCTGTGAATTCCCCGAAAGGGTGACATTAGTAGCATCACCACAAATATAGCCTGGCTCATAAGGTGAAATCTCAAAACAGATTGGCCCGGTAGCACCATCACTTGTAACCATGTGCAACCATAAAGAAAGATCTTGCAAATCAAGGTCCGTTCCAGCTAATTGATCAACCAAAGGATCCAACTCACCTAAGGTTGGGATAGTTCCAGCCGGACCGTAAATTTGATTACCCGGTTCATTGGAATCCACACAAAGTGCATTTTCCAAAGCAAAATCGGTACTTACCTGTCCGGCAGATTGGCAGTCGATCGATTGAACGGTAATGCCAAAGACTGAAGCTTCAATTTCTCCATGTACAGCCAGTGCAGGAGGAAGCACTCCCTGGTCAGCATTAGGCCAATCCACCCATCGGAAAACAAGTGATCCGTCATAGTTTGGGATGGTGCCATTGGGATTATTAGCATAGGCATAAACATCGTTGATAGTATTGCCAACACAAGATAAATCTGAAACCTGACCGCTACTGCCTGCACCGGTATTATCGAAACAAATTGTCTGGCAAGCTGTAAAATATGGCTGAAGATTAGCATTTCCAGGAGCATTCTGACAATTAAATGCAGGTGTTGGGGAAACTGGGGCTAACTCAGGACATTGACCAAAACTGGCTTGAGAAAAAACTGAGAAAGTAATAAGAAGAAGGAATCGGTAGAAGTAAGTGACCATTGCTATTGATTTAAGTTTGGTTCATCTGGGAACTATAAATATAGCATTTACCACTTCTTTACCATGTAAAGCAGAATTATTAAATGTCATCTTAAATTCAAAAATTCACTAAATGACCAATAATGAAACAATTCTGACTTAACGATTTTCGAGAAATTGTATATTTGATTCGCTTTTACACCATTTTCAAACCACACTTACCAGCTAAACACCTAAGAATCATGGAGTTCAAGGCCTTCCTTCCACTCTGTTTCATACTGGTTTTTTCACTTGGGCAACTACATGCCCAATCCGTTTCCTCTACCTCTGCCATCAATATCAGTGAAATTGAAGCTTTGACAACTAACAATTCTGATTCTGAATGGGCATTTTGGGAAGATGTCGAAAGCCAGAAGATTTATATTGATTTTGCAGAATTAGGTGGCAATTTCGCCGAGTTGGTACTACAGGATGTAAATGGCAACCAAGTGATCAAAGAGGATTTACTTGATCTTCCAGTTGACAGCATTTACGAACTTGATTTGTCGATTCTGAATAAAGGGGAATATACCCTTGAATTAAGAACTTATAAAGAGCCTATCTTTAAGACTATTTCTGTAGAATAATTTTCCTCTACTATTTATTAAAAGCCATTCTTTTGGCAATATCCTCAACCCTTCCTTTCGGAATGGCACTGATTAGCTTTTGGGTATATTCAGTTTGCGGATTTTCATAAATCTCATCTGCTGTTCCCATCTCTTCGATGATGCCTTTATTCATAACGATCATCCGGTCACTCATGAATTTGACGACTGAAAGGTCGTGAGAGATAAAGATATAGGTAAACTTGTATTTCTCTCTGAGTTCGATGAGCAGGTTCAAAACCTGGGCCTGAACAGATACATCCAGTGCCGAGACTGATTCATCACAAATAATGAACTTAGGTTCTAGAGCGAGGGCTCTGGCAACACAGATTCTTTGGCGCTGACCACCTGAGAACTCATGAGGATATCGGTTAAAGTGCCCTGCTTCTAGACTAACTGTTTCAAGTAGGTCAATTACCTTTTCTTTTCTGGCAACGTCATTGTCTAATACATTATGTACCTGCATAGGTTCCATAATGGCATTTCCTATGGTCATTCTTGGATTAAGTGAGGAATATGGATCCTGGAAGATAATTTGCATATCACGCCTCAACTTCTTCAATGCTTTCTGGTCAAGGGAAAGGACATTCTGATTATCAAAAAGCACTTGTCCGCTCTGAGCTTCAACCAGTCTGAGAATGGTTCTACCCAGCGTTGTTTTACCACAACCGGATTCACCTACCAAGCCCATTGTCTCACCAGGATAAACATCGAAAGAGACATCATCTACCGCTTTCACATAATCCAGGGTTTTTCCGAAAAAGTTCTTTTTGGAAGGAAACCATGTTCTTAAGTTCCTGACTTTAAGGAGTGGCTCATGAGATGCCAGGGCTTCCATCCTTGCTTTGGTTTCTTCCGGTTTTACCTTTACAGCTTCGATAACTTTGGCAATTGAAGCTTCTTTCTCAATTATTGTGGTGCTACCATCTTCATTAGAATTGACTTCCATAAAATCGCTGACAACAGGTAGCTTTGTCATTCTGAAATCAAGTGGCGGACGACAAGCCAGCAATCCTTTTGTATATGGATGTTGTGGATTCGAGAAAATATCGTAAACATTACCTTGCTCAACAATTTTACCTTTATACATTACAATTACCCGATCAGCGATCTCTGCGATCACCCCTAAATCGTGGGTAATAAAAATTATTGATGCATCAATCTCGGTACGCAGGTCATACATTAATTTGAGTATGGTATCCTGAACAGTTACATCAAGCGCAGTTGTCGGTTCATCAGCAATCAGGATGCTGGGGTTACATGACATCGCCATGGCGATCATCACCCTTTGTTTTTGTCCACCAGAAAGTTGGTGTGGATAGGCTGAATATACTCTTTGAGGATCAGGGAGTTGAACCTTTTCAAACAGGTCAATAGTGCGTGTTTTCGCATCCTGTTTGGAAACGTTTTGATGCAATCTTATGGCTTCAGTCACCTGGTCTCCGCAAGTAAAAACAGGGTTTAGGGAAGTCATGGGCTCCTGGAAGATCATGGAAATTTCATTCCCCCTGTATTTCCGCATTTCGGACTCGGGTAAAGTCACCAGGTCAACTGGTAATTCTTTGTTCGGATCATGATAAAGTATCTCTCCACCAACAATCTTTCCTGGAGGATCTGGAATCAGGCGCATGGCAGAAAGTGATGTTACAGATTTTCCCGACCCGGATTCACCAACGATTCCAACTGTTTCCCCACGGTTGATCACGAACGAAACATCATCAACCGCTTTAACCGTACCTTCTTCGGTTGTGAAATAGGTTTTCAGGTTTTTTACCTCAAGCAGAGTTCTATTGCTCATAAACTGATTTTAATGCTTTATACCAAGATATAAAGAAAGGTAATTGAAATGGTTTTTTTAGTGGGATTCTGAAAATATTTTTTGCAAACAATAGTTATTTAAACTTTGTTGTATTAATAAACCTACCGTTCATCTAAAACAAGTAACCATTTATGATTTTTTACATAAAAATGGTGCTTCACAATAACACAATAATTACATTTGAGGACTCAAACATTAAATTAAATTAAATCTATGATTGGTATCAAAAATCCTGAAGTCCTGATGGGCATGAACAAAGCTGAATACAAAAAGAAGCTTAAAGTTGCTGTTAACAGGTTTGTTCGGGAATCTCAAAAGACCGTTGGCAAAACCCATTCTGTCAATTTTGCAATAATTGAAAATTTTCAACTAAAAGATGGTAACGATTATCCAGTAATCATTCTTGGATTTTCAACACATTGGACCAGGTATATTCGAGAGCTTAAAAAGAATAAAGACAATATTATTATCGGTCGTGCAAGTATCTCGACCAATAACCTTTATTTAACCAAGAAGGTTCAAATTAAATTTACCGACACGGAAGCTAATCGACTGATAAAGCAAAACAAGTATGATAAAATTGTTAAGTCGGAATCACTAAACCTTCAAATCAGAGATGGTGAAGGTGATAAAAAGCAAAAGTTGGCGACATCAATCAAAGATGGAGTGGGATTGGAAGAAATTTCAACTTTCTTAGAAAACTACCAACTTATCGATGAGGAAAAAGAAGACCTCCAAATGGCTCACCTCAAATCTATTGAAAAACTGGTGACAGCAGCCAAAGATCCCAAAAACAAAAGTAAGATCAACCCTGGCAAACTCGAAGAAATAACCAACTTTGTTAATGAACAAAGGAAGGAAATCGAAATTGAGTTAAAAGAAGAGGCCTGGGAAGACTATAACAACTTCGCGGAAGACAAATCTGATATGGCATCAGATGAAACAGAATCAGAATTAGAAGAAATGGAATTCCTCCACGCAAAATGGTTCAACTTATTCCACAGCAAGCCATTTGCCATGTTTGAAAAGGAAATGGAAGACCTTGGCCTTCGTATAAAAGCTGAAATTTCTGCCTACAATGATGAAAATGAAGGCATAAAAAATATTTCTTCAAGTGAATCTGAAGAGACTGGAGCCATAACCGCCCAGATGATCAAAAACAAATTGGATCAGCTTAAAGGCATTTCAAAAACAAACAAGCCCAAGCGACTGAAGGCCATCAAAGACCTGCAAGACTCTATAGATCAATATAAGTCCAAAAACCAGACAGCGAATCCAGGACTGAATAAACTCGCCGATAAACTGGAGAAGACTATGAGCGAAGAGATTGCGCAAAGTCATGCAAAGTTGATGAAAATTCAGTCTGATTACAATTACGATGTTGTTCAAGTTTCTGAATTAAAATCGTTCACTGCCAAAGAAGGTGAAGATTTTAAAACGGAGTTAAATGAAAATAAGGAAGTTGCAGAAGCCTGGTTGGAAGTTTATGAAGATTATGGTGATTCTGCTGATTTACAGTTGTACAAAACCATGATAACCGAAATTGAAAATTACCTAAAAGCCATCCCTCAAGTTGTAGAAGTTACAGCAAGTTTGGATCAGACACTCAATGATTTTGAGGATCAGGATGATCTGGACGGCAGACAGGAAGTCTACCAACAATATGAGAAAATATTGTCACAACTTGAAGAAGCAGTCCAATTGTAATTTTTCCCAACAACCTAAATTTCCCAATAATGCCATTTGATAAAATATTAGAAAAATATAAAACTGAAGGTAAAACCCTTCAGGATAGAATTGATTCAGAAAAAAATTATCCTAAACTGAAACAGACTTTAAAATCTAAAATTGCAAATCAAAAAATAGTCCATTCTGATTTTCTGGTCGGAATTTTAGATGAAGATACTCCTAAAGACATTCTGATAAAGGTATACAAGAACATGATGGAATATGCCAAAACTAACTGGAACTATAAAGCCGACAGTAATCACGGTTATGTTGCAGTAGCAGAAGGGCAAGGAGATGAGGTAATGTGTGAAACAGTTGCAAACGCTTTCAAATACATTTACGAATCCTGTCTAAGAGACCACATTTTTGCTGAGGTACCATATATTGCCAAAAGCATGAAAGTTGATATTTCACGTAAGTATATGAATACGGTTTTCCTTACAAATGAAAACCTGGCTTTACTAGGTAAAAACCGTGGATATAATGTTGTCAGAGAAATTAATGCCAAGTCTGGTAAAGAAAAAAGCATAAAGCGTCATATGTATTTCGGCCACTGGCAAATTGAGATCCATGGTGTCACTTATGATTCGCTATACAATCTCGATCCGGACAACATTATTGAACATGAGTTGGTAAAAGTCAGAGATGGTGATTTCCCTAACATGTACAAAGCCAAGGGTGATGAAAATATAGTAATGATCAGAGATGAATTTGCCGGACCGGTTTCAACTGGTGAATTTAACTCACACTACATTTATGTAACAGACTATCAGTCTTACAAAAAGGCTAAAGCTACTTACCCGCCCATAGATGGCATAGCAGAAAAACTGCAAAAAATAGAAAAGGAGGCTACTGAAATGCAGAAATTAGAGGCCAAATCCATCAAGAACCAAGCTTGGACTACTGAAAAAGAGACCATGGCAAAAGAATGGCAGAAAATTGCAAATGATTTGATTGATGAGGCTATCAATTATTCCCCAAAAAATGAGTTTTCTGATGCTCTTGAAAATTTAAGCTACATCCAGGGATCTAGCAATAAACTTGATTTATGGAATATATTGAAAAACCTGGCAACAGCTATTAAGCTGATGATAGAACAGTCAAAAGACTTTAAAGAAAGAACCAAGAAGCTGAAAAGTATCCTAAGGCAAATTAATCAAATTAAGAAGTTTGACCTTTACGACGGATAAAAAGATACTTTCTTTAATTAAAACTATAATTAGTTAACCGACCTTTCACTCTAAGCAGTTGCCTCACCTCCCCTATTTCAATATTATAGGGCTGATAGGTGGGATTGTCTGAAATTAATCTGAGTTCGGTTAACTGATTATTTCTTTTCATTTGGTGAATCCGTTTGGCAACGACAACGTCTGTAACAATGACATAGACATTGTTGTCGCGAATGGGTTCTCCTGGTTCTAGCAATTCACAGATCACAGTATCACCATTGGTAATCGTTGGCATCATGCTGTCACCACTGATTTCAAAAGCGATCAGGTTACTGCCATCGATACCGGGAATAGAGAACTTTTGGAGTGACTCCCAATATTCAAAATCGTCATGGCCGAGGGCATAACCGGCCATTGCCTTTTGTGGTACAAGTGTGATATTGTTCCTGCCCTCGTATTGCCTATCTCCGTACCCACTTGCAGGAATTTCTCCCAGATCCTTGGTAAACATGGTATCACTATTTCCGAAAACAAAATTGGCGTTAATACCATAAACTTCAACTAATCTGTTGATCTGATCAACGGTGATATTTCGCTTTCCTTTAAGAATACTATTGATAACGTGATTGTAGGTGCCAAGATGCTTGGCGATATCGGATTTCCCTTTAATCAGGTTATTTTCATCAAGGTGGCGGTAAACCTGTCTAAATTGCTGATTTACAACATTGTCTAAAAAATTCGACATAAGGTGTAAAATTTTTTGTTTCAAAAAAGAAGATAAAGACTTGATTTATGAAATAATTTGTTTTATTTTTGGAGAAATCAAATCCTTTAACAACAAAATAATGCAAAAACCAAGAGTAAATATACAAAAAGTTGTTGCTAATACAAAATCATTGCTCCATCAAAACCAACCAGGTTTGTTTTCCAGTAACCAAAACAAAGATGATGAAGCCAGCAATATGAGGTTTATGGTACTCCTCCTACTGTCAGTGCTGGCATTGATATTTATCCTTTGTCATAACATCTATACTTTATTCATTATTATTAAAAATGTGATCGTTTTTCAAGTCAGGACCATGACTCTAAAAAAAGCTATTACCTGGTCTAAGTTGGCTGTTCTTCTATTCGTAACCTGCCTTTTGTTTAAGCAGGAAATTGGGTTAAGCTTTGATAATTCAGGCATTGCTTTCGCCACAAAAAATGAAGATGGAATGCTTACCAGCATTGAAGAAACCAACCCTTTTGCCCCGGCAGACCCTGCAAGTCTTAAAGACCGGGAAAGTCTTGATTACATTCGGAAGTTTGCACCAATTGCTATAGAAGAAATGAGAGCATACAAGATTCCAGCGTCTATTTCACTGGCACAGGGCCTCCTCGAAAGCCGGGCAGGAAGCAGCAGACTGGCTGTTGACAACAATAATCACTTTGGTATTAAATGTTTCAGCAGAAGATGTACAAAAAATCATTGCTCTAACTATGAGGATGATCATCACAAAGATTTTTTCAGGAAGTACAGCAATGCCGAGGAAAGCTGGAAAGACCATAGTAAGTTCCTTATGAAAGACCGATATAAAGAACTTTTCCAATATGGCAAGGACTACAGACTCTGGGCCCAGGGTTTATCTGAAAAAGGATATGCAACAGATAAAAAATATGCCTCCAAGCTGATACGGATTATTGAAAAATACCAGCTTTATAGTTTCGACAGTTAAATAAATATTATCCCCGTTACCGGAAAAACAGTCTTCTCCTGGTACAACATCCTTACGCAGGCTAACAAGATTTTTTTTCAATTTTCTATTTTTTTTACTCTTTTCCCACCAAAATTGTCACACCCTGCATCTCTGTCTATGAATTTAATCTGCAAATGAAGCGTTAATTAAACAACCCATTTTGATTAAAACCTGGACTTTTATCATCGAATTTCGAATTTCAAAGTCCGGAAACTCGTGAAAAACTGTAATTTTAAATGCTTTACCCTACTTGGGATTGGGCATCTGAAATGACCCCAACCATAAATGACTTGTGACAGAAGCTGAACTAATAGAACAATGTAAACGGGAAAACCGGAAGGCTCAGCAAATCATGTATGATCGCTATGCCCCTAAAATGTATGGCATCTGCAAACGATATGTGAAAAACCGAGAAGATGCAGAAGATGTGCTGGTTGAAGGCTTTTATAAAGTATTCTCTAAACTGCGCAGTTTCCAGGGAAAAGGTAGCTTTGAGGGTTGGATGAGAAGGATCATGGTAAATGAATCCCTGATGTTTCTCAGAAAACAACACAATTTTCAAATAAGCCTTGAGGTAAGCAATATTGAAGTGAAAACTGAGATAACTGCTCAAGATAGACTTGAGGAGCAGGATATTCTCGAACTACTGAAGAAGTTACCAACCGGTTACCGCACAATATTCAATCTTTATGTAATTGAGGGATACAAACACCGTGAGATCGCAGAGATACTCGGAATAAGTATCAATACTTCAAAATCGCAACTTATTCTTGCAAAAGAGAAGATGCGGAAATTAATTCAACAAAATCAGTACCCTAGCGTAGGGTAATTAATATGAAAAGGGACGAAGATATATTCAATATTTTCAGGAAAGACCAGGGGAAGCTTGATGAAATGCCCTCTCCAAGAGCGTGGAATCGCCTGGAGAAAAAGCTAAATGCCCGGCATAAAAAGCAAAGGAAGGTATTTTACTTCCAGGCTTTGGCCGCTGCATCCCTGGCTTTGTTGTTAGCCATGGTTACGGCATTATCATTCTTTGAAAACCAAACAGATAACCATACAATGGTGGAAGGCCTGCCCCAACCAGATGAAAGTACTTGGACGGTTATGGCAGATTCTGATGTTGCTGTGAGAGATTTTAATGATCCTATCATTATGACGCATACCGAGCAAAAGCGGTTTGAAGAAGAAGATCTAAACTATCACAGACTTAAGAACAATCACATTACAGAAGAAAACCTAGACCCAGGCAAGAAATTAGAGTACAAAAACAATAATATAGATCCTGAAAACGATAAAGCCTTCGATGGGTTTATCGCCGAGAATTATGAATCAGTTGACAATGTTGCCAATCTTGATAAAAGAACAGGGCCTGTTTCTCCGGCCAGTTCATTATCAAAAGGTGAACCAGTTGAAGAAGAATTAGGTCTTTCAATCGACCAGGCCCCTAAAGACAACAGAGGTCTAGCTGAAGGAGGTGCCATTGCGGATAAATCCATAAAAACAACTACAGGAGACCATGTCGATTTCCGTTTTGATGAAATTGAGCCCGTTGAAAAACCCGTTGTTACCGAGGCAGATATGGAAACCATCGATCGAAAAGACCTCCCTGAAATGAAGGTAAAGGATCAGGAAGGATGGGCTGAAACTAATCCTGCCACTTATTTGAGTCAATCAGAAAAACTTGAAAAGGAACGTACCGCAGCCATAATGGACTCCAGGAAAGAGGAAATGATCGTCGATGCAGGCAGAAAAGCAACCACCAGCAAAAAGAAAAAACCGACAAAGGCCAGGCTTAAAAGTCCTGCCATTGCAGACCAGGCAGGATTTAATAAAAATGAAGAGCGACAGGAACTACCAGCAGACGATGTAGCTTTGGAAGAGATTTCCACGGCTCCGGCACCAGCTTCAAACACCATTGACATTAACGCCACCTATAATGCAATCGAATACAGCGCACTTGACAATAATACCAACCTCCAGGATATCAGGCTATTCGAATGGCTTATTGGCGAATGGATAGATGATACCGGTGAATCGGCAGAAACCTGGACGAAGAAAGATGATTTAACAATTATCGGGAAAGGCAGTTTCATGATCAATGGAAATGCTGTATTCACTGAAAAAATGAAGATTACTAAAATCGACGATTCTCTATACTTTATAGTAGCTGTTGATTCCTCCAATTCGGAAAACTATTACCGGCTTACCAGGTACGATGGCCAGGAAGCGGTATTTGAAAATGCAGACCTGGCTTTTCCAAACCAGGTAATCATTAAACGGAATTCTAACGACGATTTTTCAACTATTATGCAAAACAATGCGCCTGCTCAGATCCAGGATACCCAACAAGGGTACTTGCTCAATCGCAACCAGATCACTAATGAAAGAGCTTTTAGAAATCTGAAACGCGCTAATGATTAATCCCTAAATAAATACCTCAAATCATGACTAAAACCTTCATGATACTACTCAGTATCACTATCATCAATATGGCCTGTATTACACATACAGAGCCTTCTATGGCATCCGCAATTGGCCTTGAAAATACTGATAATCAAGAAGATGACCAAAAAGCTTCAAGAATCCAGGTCGCCATTCTCCTAGACACAAGTAGCAGTATGGATGGCCTGATCAATCAGGCTAAATCCCAACTCTGGAAAATGGTCAATGAGCTCGCCGTCTCAAAGAAAAATGGAGTAGCTCCTGATATTGAAATTGCACTTTACGACTATGGTAATTCCACTATTTCTGCAAGTAATGGTTATGTCAGACAGATTATACCACTTACACGTGACCTTGACCTCGTGTCTGAGAAATTATTTTCCTTAACCACACAGGGAGGTGATGAGTATTGTGGCAGAGTGATCCAGGAAGCGACTAACGTCCTCGAATGGACTGGCAATCACAATGACCTCCAACTGATTTTTATTGCCGGGAACGAACCATTCACTCAAGGGCCTGTAGACTATCGCGACGCATGCAAAAATGCAATAGAACAAGGCATAATTGTTAACACCATCCACTGTGGTGACTACCAGGTAGGAGTCAGAACAAATTGGAAAGATGGCGCTGATCTAGCAGATGGCAAATATTTGAATATCGACCAGGACGATGAAGTGGTCCATATCCCTACTCCATTTGATGATGAAATCATGCGCCTCAATCAATCCCTCAATCAAACTTATATTGGATATGGCTCACTTGGGGCTACAAATCTCGAACGCCAGGCCAAACAAGATGCCAATGCAGGTTCTTTCGGGTCAGCAAATACCGTTGAAAGAGCAGTCGCTAAATCCAAAAGGTCATTATACAAAAATACAGAATGGGACCTTGTAGACGCCGTTGAGGAAGATGCTGAGGTGATGGAAGAACTCGAAGAAGAACAGCTTCCTGAAGAAATGCGCAATATGTCAGCCGAAGAGCGTAAAGCTTATGTTGAAGAAAAGGCGGAAGAAAGAAGCAAAATTCAAGATGAAATTAACGAGCTTGACAAAAAAAGAAAAGCCTTCATCTCTGAAGAAAGAAAAACAAATGCTGAAAAGTTAACGCTTGATAATGTTATGCTGGAAACAGTAAGATCACAGGCAAAGGAAAAAAACTTCAAATTTGAGGAGTAGTTTAAGGTTTTTTAGAAAGCAAAAAGGACAACGGTATTTCCATCGTTGTCCTTTTTCTTTTTATACCTGTTAATACATTTATCAGGAACTTACTTTTCCATCTTCAACATAAGACTCTCCATCAAACTGGTAAAGCGTTTCACTGGCCTTATAAATAATCTCTTTCAGATCGTCAGTCAAATGAAACAATTCCTCCTTCAGGAGAATATCATTATGTCCGTTAGTCACATTAGGCAATATCAAAAGGTTGGTCTCAATTTGTTCGATGTCGTGCCTATACACATGATTTGGGATCATCATCCCTATCTCCACAAGATCTTCATTCTTGGAAGCTAATACTTCCCTGAGTCTAAAGCTGCTATGACCACTAAATGAAGTGAATTCCAAAACCTGCGCAATTTCTTCCCCAATAACTTCAAAAATCAGGACTTCTTCATTAAATGAATCAGAAGGTGCATGACGAGTAACATGTGAAATAGAAAAGAAGAGATGACCATCCATCAAAGGGTATAAATCCGTAGCCTCGGGGTGATTTTCAGCAAGGGTTCCTCCTCCAAATTCAAATCTTGAGTTTTCAGTGGTTCGAGCCAGAACTTTAACTGATTTTCCGTTTTGTTTTACAACGAAGAATTCAGATACGCTGGAACCGGGACCATTGACGGGAGACCAGTGCAATTGGACTAATCTTTGCTTGCTGTCCAACTTATACGCTGTTACCTCTTCAATGGTATGTTTGTCCCCAAATGAAAAATCTTCCTGCAAATAGTCTACACCTACAAGGACAGACATCTCAGAGTCAAATACATCTTCGAAATACTCTGGATATAAGACATTAATGATGATATCTTCTTCAACTGGAACGGACTCAAGGGGCAGGATAGATTTTTCCAACACTGGGATGTCTTTTTCCAGTGTAGATAATGCAACTTTTACTTCTTCTGATTCTTCTACCTCAGACTCCTTATTCTGGAGGCTGCAACTCCATGAAAAAAGGACGAACAAACCAAGGCAGATCAACACGCGGCAGTTCATACAACAAGATACGGATTAGGCATTTCTACAAATCTATGACTCAATTAGTTAAGATGCGAATTTCAGAGTTACTTTTTTTCAAATTTTGACATTCTCATGCAATTATTTTGACCTCTGATCCTAATAAAAGTCACATATTTTCAATTCACGCCCACCAAAGCGTTATAAGCCTGCATCTCATTAGGTGAAAACGGAGTGGAAACAGGTCCGATTTCCTTTCGGAAAAATTAGTCATACTTAAATTCAAGACAATGAAAAGAAGCTGGGTATTCATCTTCGTACTTTGTATTTTCTTACCCTTTACAGGAATGGCTGGAGGTTTTATTATTGTAGTTCCTGACAAACATCAAAATCCGGATGTTATCCGTCCGCCAAGACCCGATTTACCAAACCCAAATCTCTTTCCGCTTGAAGTAAGATCTAATCAGGTTGAAACCAAAATTAAAGGACAGTCCGCCAACACATCCATCAAACAGGTTTTTTACAATCCCACTAATAGACAACTTGAAGGCTATTTTCTTTTTCCTATTCCTGAAAATGCCGTGATTGGGAAATTTACAATGCTTGTAAATGGCGTTGAAACAGAAGCCGAAATGTTAGATGCCCAAAAAGCCAAAAAGATTTATGAGGATATTGTTAGAAGAGCAAAAGACCCTGCCCTGCTTGAATATTACAACAAGGGATTATTCAGGGTCAGGATTTTTCCTATTCTCCCAAGATCTGAACAACGCATTAGCCTTTCCTACACAGAAACACTGAAAAAAGAGGATGGTACAATTGAATATACATTTCCACTTAATACCGAAAAATATTCTGCCAAGCCGCTCAACCAGGTCAGTTTCAAGATTGATATAGATTCACCTCAACAATTAAAAAATGTATTTTGCCCTACCCACGAAGTAGAAGTGAATCGCAAAACTGAAAACCGGGCAACGGTCGGCTACGAAGCCACCCAGGTCAGGTCAGACAGAGATTTTAAGCTATACTATAGTGTGGATGATGGTAAAGTTGGGATTTCCATGCTTAATTATAAAAATCCGGGAGAAGAAGGTTATTTCTTTTTTAGCCTAAGCCCGGGCTTCGACCAAAAAACAGAGGTTGTCGCTAAAGATGTCACTTTTGTCCTTGATGCCTCCGGTTCAATGGCTGGAGATAAAATGGATCAGGCTAAAAAAGCATTAGAATTTTGTATCGAAAATTTGAACGAACAGGATCGATTCAACATAGTTCGTTTCTCGACTGAAGCAACTGCACTCTTTGAAGAATTACAGTCAGCGAGTGAAACCAACCGCCGCAGAGCAAGAACTTATGTTAAAGAATTAAGGGCCATCGGTGGTACAAATATCGAGGAAGCTCTTGACCTTGCCCTGTCAACCGACAAAAAGCAAGGAAGACCTCAGTTCGTGATTTTTATGACTGACGGTAAACCGACAATTGGTGAAACAAGTGAAGAGGCTTTACTAAGTGAGATAAAAACCAAAAATACTTCAGATACAAGAATCTTCACCTTTGGCATAGGTACTACCCTTAACACACATTTACTCGACAAACTGACCGCCATGACTCAGGCTTATCGCACTTATGTCTTGCCAGATGAGGACATTGAAATTAAAGTGTCCAACTTTTACCAGAAAGTAGCCTCCCCTATAATGACTGATATCAAGCTACATTTTGATAAGAGTATTTCTGTTTCTTCGGTTTACCCGAAAGAATTACCAGACTTATTCAAAGGCTCGAATTTGACTTTGATGGGCCGCTACTCCGGATATGGCGAAGGAACCATTACCCTTGAAGGATATGTCAATGGCAAAAAAGAGAAAATAAATTTTGAAGTCGATTTTGAACGTAGGAACGAAAGTAACAACTTCATACCACCTCTTTGGGCAGCAAGATGTGTTGGACACCTGCTTGACCAGATAAGACTCAACGGAGAAAACCAGGAATTAGTCGCTGAGGTTGTCAGGTTGGCAAAAAAGCATGGCATTGTTACACCGTATACCAGCTATCTAATCGTAGAAGATGAACGCCAACTCGTAAGCAATCGTCAAATTGCTCCGCAAAACCAACTCCTGAGAAACAGGGTAATGGAAGCCCCTGAAGCCGTTGAAGAAGACATAGAAGAAAGTTTCACAGACCTTAGCAAAAAAGAAGGCAATTCAGGGGTAAGAGCCAGTACTGAAGTCCAGCAATTAAATAAAGCAGACAACCTTGCAGAAGCGAGAACTGGCAGTTCTCGTATGGAATACAAAGACAAGGCTGGCCACACACAAAACCTCGCAGGAGGTATCCAGAACATCAGGGGCAGAGCTTTTTATAATAATGCGAATGTTTGGATTGATGCCAACGTTCAAGAAGTCAAAAATCAGAAAGTTAACAGGATACAATTCAATTCACAGGCCTATTTCGACCTCCTGACCAATAACCCGGAAGCTATTGACTACCTGGCGCTTGGTCAAAATGTACGCTTTGTTATGAATGATCAAATCATTGAAATTTTTGAATAGATATTAAAGAATTGGTTTTAGGGTAAACCATTTTATGGTTTTGGGTTTGTAAGCAGTCCTGTATAGTACAGTCACAGGACTGCTTCTTTTCTTTTTTTGAAAAAATACAAAATCAATAACATGGCAAAAATGACAAAGCAAATGTATAGAAAGCTACCACTTGCCGCCTTACTTTTACGTTTTACAATGGAGACCTTATTTCCAGAACCAGCAACTGAAAATCCTCCCCAAAAGAATGGATGTGATAAAAACCTTTCACAGTTATCCAAATATTTATTCCTGGCATGGCTGAGCGCTGAAGAAAACTGATAACCAAGCGATAAGTAGTGATAAAAGTATTGCATCAACAGAGGTGTGGATACATCAGGGGCTTCCCAGAAGCTGAATACTATATTATCGAATCCTGCTTCAATGAGCTCACCTACGGGATTCGTTCCTTTCTTTTGAGCTGGGTAAGACAAACCTTGCCCGCAGGCGCTTAAGACGATAAAACTGGCTTTGAGATCAAGATTGATGAAATCTTCGAAGGTCATATAAGCATCACCAATACCTGATGGATTATAAAAAGAGAAATATAGACCTTGTTCCAAGCCATCAAAATCACTATGCGTAGAAAAATGGAAAGCAGAATGATTTTTCGCTATTTGCTCAAACAGTTCCCTTGTGGCAAGCGGACCAATTAGTGTTTTAGCTTCATAATTTTCGCTCAGAAAGGCTAGTTCATCTAACGATCCCGGCAGAGGAGCTTGAAAAGTTGGTGATTTAAATCCTGTTTTCAGTGTATCTCCTGATAGAAAACCTGGGGCAATAGCCAGTAACCTTACCACCGAATCTTTTGGAGGATATACAAATTCATTGAGATATGCTTGTAAACTTACCTGGTATCTTATTTCCAGTTCCCTGAATAAATAGGGATAATCTGCATAGCTCAGTTGCCTAGTGATATTTCGGGTAAGCAACAATTCAAATGGAATTGATGGCATGAGAGGGTCAGGAATGATAACAACTTTTATGGCATTTTTATATTTCTCAAGGCTCCCAAATATTAATCGAAATATGGCAAATCCATATCGTTCATACGCCTTATCTACGCGGTTAATAATTGCTGATCGAAACCCCTCAAACAAATCAAAGAGCTTTAGCACCTCACCCAGATTCCGGATTTCAGAATAACCATCATAATAAATTAAAATCCAGAAGTCGCCCCCCTTATCCCAATAATGGATTATCAATTGATCATCCCCAGTCTGCCTTGATATGAGTTTATCATGTAAGTCAGGTTCGATTTCCTGCAAGGCCGAATTACCAGAAATGACGAGGATGTGGGACAGAAAAAACAAGCCAGTAGTAAAAAAGAAAATTAAGGGTTTCATAAAAATTCGATTTTAGAATTTCAACCACATCAGAACTAAATTTACCCTTTTGCTGTCTTTCTATCAGGCAAGACTTGATGAATGTGTTCGTTTTCCGAACCTTCATAGCATATGATTAAATTAATGTGTTCTCACTATCTTTGCAGGTCAAAATCAGCAGAAATGAAAGTTTTTAAATTTGGAGGTGCCTCAGTAAAGGACGCAGCAAGTGTAAAAAATGTTGGACAGATTCTTAAAACGTATAAAGGGCAACCAATTGTTATTGTGGTATCGGCAATGGGTAAAATGACCAATGCTTTTGAAAAGGTCGTTGAAGCATATTATCATAAAACAGGGGAAGCTGAGAGTTTATTTGAGAAAATTAAATCAGATCATTTTGCAATTATGCATGAGTTGTTTGATCGCAACCACGAGGTTTTTGCTGATGTAAATGACACTTTGACTGAAGTACACTGGATTCTGGAGGATATGCCTGAAGAGTCATTTGATTATCTCTATGATCAGATCGTTTCGATCGGAGAATTTGTCTCATCAAAGATTTTAGCTGCATGGTTAAACCAACTGGGTCTCCCTGCTACCTGGCTGGATGTACGAGACGTTATCCTCACAGACAACACCTACCGAGAGGCAAGAGTAGATTGGAATGTTACAGAATCAAAGATGCAGGCCTTGGTACCTCAAATGATCAAAAGTGGCTTCGTAGTTACACAAGGATTCATCGGAGGTACATCAGAAAATTTCACTACTACACTTGGACGAGAAGGGTCAGATTATACTGCTGCCATTTTTTCAACCTGCCTTTCAGCTGAAAGTATGTCCGTATGGAAAGACGTTCCAGGCATTCTCACTGCTGATCCCCGTTTGTTCAAAAACGTAGTCAAGATCGATAGATTATCTTATCGGGAAGCCATTGAAATGACCTATTACGGAGCCAAAGTTATCCACCCAAAGACTATTAAACCATTGCAGAATAAAAATATCCCGCTCCATGTAAAGTCATTTGAGAACCCTGACGGTGAGGGAACCCTTATTTCTGATCAGTTTGAGAACTATTATCCACCTGTTGTCGTTGTTGAAAAGAATCAGGCCTTGATTCAGATCTCAACAACTGATTTTTCCTTTATTGCCGAATCACATTTGAGCCAGATTTTCACTTTATTGGCAGAGTTAAGAGTAAAGGTCAATATGATGCAAAATTCTGCCATCAGTTTTTCAATTTGCGTCGACAATAAACCGGAAAGGCTGTCAAAATTCGTTTCAACGCTCGACCAGGAATTCAAAATAGTAGTCGATCAACCTCTGGAACTCATAACAGTAAGGCACTATAATAATGAGACCCTGAATCCGCTGAAAAAAGGTAAAATGGTTCTTTTTGAAGAAAAAATACGTGATACTGCACAGATTGTAGTTAAAGAAACACCGCTAATTGAGCCAAAGTAGTAAATCCCCTACTGCCAATACAGAAAGTGACAAATTGGCAGTTTTGCTTAAAAAGTGTACTTTTGCAGCGTTAAAAAAGAACAGATGTATAACGATAATCCAACAATAAATTTTCTGGATAAAACTATCGTTGAAAAAGACCAGGGAAAAGTCTTTTTCAAAGGAGAAGAAGAATGCTCGGAATCAGGTGATACCAAAAGATTTTATATTGAGAGTTATGGTTGTCAAATGAACTTCAACGATTCGGAGATCGTTGCTTCTATTCTTGACAAATCCGGATTTGTTCCAACCCGTAATATGGAACAGTCTGATCTCATTTTGATCAACACCTGCTCCATTCGTGAAAAGGCAGAGGATACCGTAAGAAAGCGATTAAGAGTTTTTAGTAAAGTAAAACAACAAAAGCCAGGAACGCTCATTGGTGTACTGGGTTGCATGGCTGAAAGACTCAAAGAAAAATTCCTTGAAGAAGAGCAGCTTGTAGATATGGTCATTGGCCCTGATGCCTATCGCGATATCCCAAACCTAATTGCAACTGCAGAAAGCGGTGGCAAGGGTGTAAATGTATTTCTTTCAAGGGAAGAAACCTATGCTGATATTAGTCCGGTGCGGCTCAATTCCAATGGGGTGACTGCATTCATCTCAATTATGCGAGGATGTGATAACATGTGTTCATTTTGTGTCGTTCCATTCACCAGAGGCCGTGAAAGAAGTAGAAACGCTTTTACCATCGTGGCTGAAGCTACTGACCTTTACAATAAAGGTTATCGTGAAGTGACGTTATTGGGCCAAAATGTAGATTCCTATAAATGGGAAAATCCTGAAACCGGTGAGTTGGTAAGTTTTGCTGTTTTATTAGAAATGGTGGCTATAATTCACCCTGATCTAAGAGTAAGATTCTCAACTTCTCACCCTAAAGATATTACTGATGATGTGTTATTCACGATGAAGGCACATGAAAACATTTGTAAATACATCCATCTACCTGTTCAGGCCGGCAATTCCAGAGTTTTGAAGTTGATGAACAGAACTTATGACCAGGCATGGTACAAGAAAAAGGTTGACCGGATTTACGAGATCATGCCGGACTGTGCCATTTCTTCTGACATTATAGCTGGATTCTGTACAGAAACCGAAGAAGAACATCAGGACACTCTCGAGGTAATCGAATATTCTGATTACACTATGTCCTACATGTTTATTTATTCTGAAAGACCGGGAACTTTGGCTCAAAGAAAACTTGAAGATGATGTACCTTTAGCTGTGAAAAAGAGGAGGTTACAGGAAATCATTAAATTGCAAAGCAGTATTTCGGAAAGAAAAAACCAGGAGGATGTTGGAAAAACATTCAAAGTCTTAATTGAAGGTACGTCCAAGAAATCAGATGATGATTTTAAAGGCCGGAATACGCAGAATAAGATGATTGTTTTTCCTAAAAAAGAAGGGCTCAAACCTGGAGATTATATCCATGTAACTGTTCATAGTGCTACCTCAGCTACCCTTATTGGGAAAATTGCAGAATAGAAAAATCACCTATGTCATTTAATCTCCAATCGGTCAAACAAAGATTTGGTATCATCGGTCGCTCCCCAGCTCTTGACAGGGCATTGAGCACGGCTATGCGAGTAGCACCGACTGATCTGACCGTCTTAATTACTGGAGAAAGTGGTGTAGGCAAAGAAGCCTTTTCGAATATCATTCATCAATTAAGCCCAAGGAAACACAGCAAGTTTATCGCCATTAACTGTGGTGCCATTCCGGAAGGAACAATCAACTCTGAGTTATTTGGCCACGAAAAAGGTGCGTTTACTGGTGCCAACAGTGACCGAAAAGGATATTTTGAAACTGCTGACGGCGGTACAATTTTCCTCGATGAAATTGGCGAAATGCCATTAGACACACAGACTTACCTGCTTAGAATACTCGAAACCGGGGAGTTCATAAGGGTTGGATCATCAAAAGAGTTAAAGACCAATGTCAGGGTTGTGGCTGCTACCAACGCCGACCTGATAGACAAAGTCAATAAAGGAAAATTCAGGGAAGACCTTTATTATCGGCTGAATACTGTGCCTATTTATGTACCCTCCCTAAGGGAAAGACGAGAAGACATTTTTCTCCTTTTCAGGAAATTTGCTGTCGATTTTGCTGAAAAATATAGAAGTAAAACAGTCGAACTTGACGAAAGCGCTATTGAAATCCTTCAGAATTATGAATGGCCAGGCAATATCAGGGAACTTAAAAATATAGCCGAACAGGTTTCAGTATTGTCTACAGAGCGATACATAGGGCAGGAAGAACTGACACAATTTATTCCAACAGCCAGAAGGCGTAACCTACCTGTTGTGGCGCAAGCTGCTAATGGTGAGAGTTTTGCCGAAAGAGAAATTCTTTACAAACTGCTGTTTGACATGAAGAAAGATCTCAATGATCTTAAATCACTTGTTTTTGAGCTTATCAGAACCAATAACCTGACGCTGCCTAATGTCTCAGAAATCAATAGCCTCAAGTCGCTTCAACCGATTGCTACTTCCTTTCCCAACCAGGCAGAAATGGAACAGGAATTTTCAAATAAAGAAAATGCGAACCAACCCATTATCCTTGATCAAAGTCATGAGTATAAACCAACACATGAGGTGGAAGAATCGTTATCGTTGGAGGACAATGAAAAAGACCTTATTAAAAAGGCCTTAAAAAAGCACAAAAGCAAACGAAAGAATGCTGCAGCGGAACTTGGAATTTCTGAAAGAACCCTTTACAGAAAAATCAAGTATTACAATATCAAAGAGTAATTTCAGGTTTTTAATATTGTGAGAAACTTATTCACTTACTGCTTTCTGGCTCTACTAATAACTAGTATTTCCAGCTGTTACTCCTTCAGGGGAATTAGTATTCCTGAAGAGGCGAAAACATTTACCGTCATCCAATTTGACAATTATTCAGTTAACGTTGTTCCTACCCTGGCACAGACTTTTTCTGAAGACCTCAAAAGAGCAATTTTGTCCCAGACTAGGCTAAGTTACGCACAGAGTGAAGGAGATCTTGAATTTTCCGGTGCCATCACAGAATACAGTATTTCGCCCATTGCCCCACAAGCAGGCGCTACGTCGCAGTTCAGCCGCTTACAAATCACAGTAGAGGTAACTTATTTTAATGCCTATAAAGAAGACGATAACTGGACATCCCGGTTTTCTCGTTTTGCCGACTACGAAAGCACGCAAAATTTCACTTCTATTCAGGATGCCCTGATAACAGATATCAACGATCAAATCATTGAGGATATCTTCAACAGAGCTTTCACCAATTGGTAAAGAAGCCCATAAATAGCATATTTTTGGAATTCCTCAGTAAATGTCTTTAATTTAGACGGCTAGAATATTATTAATGACCGCATCGGAATTTACAACATTGCTCACAAACCAACAGGTTGATGGCCTGACACAAACAGAACTGGAAAGTCTTTTGCGGCAATATCCATTTTGTCAGCCTTTACGTTTTGTTTTGCTAAAAAAATACTTCGAAGGTCATCATCCTGACAGGGACACTCATCTTAATCTTGCTGCTACCTATGCCAGCGACCGTTCGTTCCTCTTTAAAATGTTGGCCGACCCAACACCTGAGGAAGGTACAGTGGTAAGCGATCAGGAAGAAAAAACTGAAGATTCACTAGCCATTGAATTTGCACCTTCCGGGAATGAAGAAGAATTAGTAGTTGAGAACGATCCCAATCCAGTTGAAGGCAATATCGTATTTGACGACCCCGTAGATACTCCTGACCATCCTGAAACCTCGATTCCGGATACATCAGAATTACCTGTTTCTGAAGAATCCGTTGAGGTATTGGAATCATTGGAAGAGCTCAACAATGAATTGCAGGAAGAATTCATAGAATCCGTTGAAATCCTTGAAACTCCTGAGGATTCTATTGACGAACTGATCCATACGCCGGAAGAGCTTGTTGAAGCCATCATTAACGAGGTAGCTGAACCAGAGGCAGAAGAAGAAAGCCCGCTTGATTTAACTTCGATGGCCCCTGAAGATGTAAAGGTTGAAACCGCTTCTCCCTTAACAAATGAAGATGCGGTTCAATTAGATCAGCCAGATGATTACATAGATACCCCACTGGAAATCATTGAACTTGGATTTAATGAATCAGAAATCGAAGATTTTTTAGAGACTACAGACCACCCTTCTCTTGAATTAAAAATAGATAAAGAAGGGACTATAGATCTTTCACAAGATATTTTTCCTGAAAATGACCAAATTGCTGAATCGGTGAAGGAAAAAGGCAAAGCCAAGAATGAAAAAAAAAACCGAAAGAAAAAAAAGGTCGAAAAAAGTAAAAAAGTAAAGTTGGCATCATTTAGAAATGCCAGTAACACTGAATCTGAAGTTTCCTTCGTAAGTTGGCTTTCATCATTACCTTCAACACCATTTCAACACCAGGAAGAGAAAAAGCCTAAAAAGCAGAAGAAGTCTAAACCGAAAAAGAAGAGGCCTAAAGTCTCTGAAAAGAAGCCAGTTCAAAAGAAGAAAAAAGTTAATCACATTGCCGAACAAAGTTTAGAAGATCATTTTGACAACATTTCTGACACGCTGGCTGACCTGCTGGCACTACAAGGAAATAAGACAAAAGCCATAGCAATGTATGAACAGTTAATTTTGAAATTCCCGGAAAAAAGTACTTACTTTGCAGTCAAAATTGAAAAACTAAAATCTTAATAATAAAATGGTTACAGTTTTAACTATCCTTATCGCTTTAGATTGTGTGCTTTTGATGGGGATCGTACTTATACAAAATCCGAAAGGTGGTGGATTGGACTCAACATTCGGAGGATCAGGTGGAGCAAGCCAGGTGCTTGGTGCCGCAAGAACAACGGACTTTATTGAGAAATTAACCTGGGGCCTAGCCATCGCGTTATTTGTGCTTTGCCTTATTACCAGCCTTGTTGTAGGAACAGGTAGTACAGGTGGTAGTGGCGGACCTGATACACGGACTAATCCACAGTCAATGATCATTGACCATACACCAGCCAAGCAACTTACAGACGATGTTTATCTCTTTGAAGGATAATATAAAATAAATGCTAAGCCCATCTCGAACTGAGATGGGCTTTTTTTTTATGCCAAATTTGCAGTCCAAAGTCATAACCTGTCAGGTTAAATGGTCAAAACGGCATAAAATACTGCTTGGCATAAGAAATGCTATTCCGACAGTGAAAAATATTTGTTAACAAAAATTTCAAAATAATTCAGCACATGAAACCTATCAATGATCGTGTTGTAGTCAAGCCAGCTCCTGCTGATGAAAAAACTAAAGGGGGTATCATTATTCCAGACACAGCAAAAGAGAAACCACAGCGTGGTGAAATCATTGCTGTTGGCCCTGGAAAAGATGGTAACCTTATGACCGTTCAGGTTGGAGATATCGTCCTATATGGAAAATATGCCGGCCAGGAACTCAATTATGAAGGCGAAGATTACCTAATTATGCGTGAAGACGATATCCTTGTCGTTCTTTAATCATCCTTCCCAGTCAACCACATTTTACAACCAGAAAATTCCAATTCCAAAATTTAAAATACAATGGCAAAAGATATAATTTTTGATACCGAAGCCCGGGGAAAACTCAACGAAGGTATCAATGCACTTGCAAATGCTGTCAAAGTTACCCTAGGCCCTAAGGGTAGAAATGTTATAATCGAAAAGAAATTCGGCGCTCCGGCTATCACCAAAGACGGTGTTTCAGTAGCGAAAGAAATTGAACTTGAAGACCCGGTGGCCAATATGGGTGCTCAAATGGTAAAGGAAGTGGCTTCAAAAACTGCAGATATTGCGGGTGATGGTACGACTACTGCTACTGTTTTGGCTCAGGCTATGGTTAATGTAGGTATGAAAAACGTAGCTGCAGGAGCTAATCCAATGGATCTCAAAAGAGGTATTAACAAGGCAGTTGCAAAGGTCATTCAAAACCTTAAAGAACAATCAGAAGTAATTGGTGACGATTTCCAAAAGATCGAACAAGTTGCTTCTATCTCAGCAAATAACGATAAAGAAATTGGTGCGCTTATCGCAGACGCCATGAAAAAGGTAACCAAAGATGGTGTGATAACTGTTGAAGAAGCACGCGGAACAGAGACTACCGTTGAGGAAGTTCTGGGTATGCAATTCGATCGTGGTTACTTGTCTCCATACTTTATCACCAATGCTGAAACCATGGAGGCTGAGTATGAAAATCCACTCATCCTTATCCACGATAAAAAGATTTCCAACATGCAGGACCTTGTTCCAATCCTTGAGAAAGCGGTTGGAGCTGGCAAACCATTGTTGATCATTGCTGAAGATATCGATAGCCAGGCTCTTGGCGTATTGGTTGTTAACAGGCTGCGTGCACAACTAAAAGTTGTTGCTGTAAAAGCTCCAGGTTTTGGTGACCGTCGTAAAGCTATGCTTGAGGATATTGCCGTATTAACTGGTGGTACAGTTATCTCAGAAGAGAAAGGTTTCAAACTTGAAAATGCTGACCTTAGCCACATGGGGTCTTGCGAAAAGATTACCGTTGATAAAGACAATACTACTATCGTTAACGGTATGGGAGATGGCGAAATGATACAGGCGAGAATCAACCAGATCAAAGCACAAATCGATACGACAACTTCCGATTATGATCGCGAAAAACTTCAGGAGCGTTTAGCTAAACTCTCAGGAGGTGTAGCCGTACTTTATATCGGTGCAGCAACTGAGGTTGAAATGAAAGAAAAAAAGGATCGGGTAGACGATGCTTTGCATGCTACCCGCGCAGCAGTTGAAGAAGGTATTGTAGTTGGTGGAGGTGTTGCACTCATCAGGGCTGCAGCTGCTCTTGAAAACTTTGACGCTGAAAACATAGACCAGGAAACTGGTGCAAATATTGTTAAGGCTGCTCTCGAATCACCTTTGAGAACAATCGCTGACAATGCTGGAATTGACGGGTCTGTAGTACTAATGAAAGTTTTGGAGGGTGAAGGTTCTTTTGGATTCAATGCACATACTGAGACTTATGAAGATCTGAAGAAAGCAGGTGTAATTGATCCGACGAAAGTTACGCGCATAGCATTAGAAAATGCTGCTTCAATCGCAGGTATGGTATTAACAACTGAGGTTGTTATCAATGACCAGCCAGAAGATGCACCTCCTGCAATGCCAGGTGGTGGCGGGATGCCGCACGGTATGATGTAAATCAGAAGACTGAAATAGTCATTCAATAAAAAAGCCTCAAGGAAATTTTCCTTGAGGCTTTTACTTTTAGAATGAGCTCCGATTCGAATAAAATAAGGTGATCGGGTGTTCTTTAAATCTATCTTGTAAACAACCAGTTATTATCGTCTGATAATTCTGGATTAAACTTGTAATCTTCATAATCGAACTCTAATAAATCTTCTGGCTTTTGTGCATTATGTTTAGCGGCCCATCTGCACATCAATCCTCTGGCTCTTTTGGCATTGAATGAAATCATTTTAAGCACACCATTTCTGTTCTCTTTAAATCCGATGCTTATCAGACGACCGTTTAAGTCTTTTTTCTTGACAGACTTAAAATATTCATTAGAGGCCAGGTTAATAATGACTGGTTGTTTGATCTGTTCGATATCCTGATTAATAAGCTCAGTAATTTTTCCATCCCAATATTCATAAAGGTTTTTCTTTCTCCTGATCTTGAGTCTTGTTCCCATTTCAAGGCGATATGGTTGCATTAAATCAAGCGGTTTTAAAATGCCATAAAGGCCTGAAAGAATACGAATATGTTTTTGGGCATATTCAATTTCTTTTTCTGATAATGTTTCAGCTTCAAGACCCCGGTATACATCTCCTTTAAACGAATAGATAGCCGGTTTGGCATTTTCGGGAAGAAAAGGCGTAGAAAAAGATTGAAATCTTTCGACATTAACCTCTGCAATCTGATCAGAAACTGACATAAGGGTTTTTAATTGTCGTTTTGACTTTTTCTTCAATACATCTACCAACCCATTACTTTCTGATAGTAATCTTGGTAAAGAATAATCCTTGATATCTAATGGTGATTCATCAAGAGTTTTTGCAGGAGAAATAAGGAATATCATTTAACTTAAATTTGTTATCATAAAAACACCAACACAAAGATAATTGTTTAGAACCATTAAACATATTAGAGCAACACTGGATTACCATAGATAAAATCTATTTTGGCAAAAATAAGTTTGTGTAAAATTACCAGTAGTGGCAAATCGACTACGAAATCCCGCAAACGTTTGCAATATGGGGTTTGGGAAGATATTACATAACGATAATCTTGAATTTAATAGATGATTTTTTTAGATATTTCCATTTCATAGACTGTCACAACATATTTTCTTTTTCTTTGCCTTCAAGGCATTTCAATGCTAAATTTGTAATAACAAAACTGCTACTTAATTGTAGTTTTTTGTGTTTATTTGTTTGGGTTAGGGAGTCCTTGTTCAATGTAATTGGGCAAGGTTTTCCTTTTTTGGGACTTTGCTATTCCAATTTATTGTTTATATCTTCCCCTTCGTACAACCATTTCCCTCCCCTGATAGCACTTTAATTTAGAATAAATACTGGATGCCTTTCACTCCGAGCACAGATGAGTTGAAGTTGATAGAGGCTTGCATTGCCAACGACAGGCTAGCCCAGAAAGCCCTTTATGATAAGTACAAGAATGCTATGTACACATTGGCTTATCGTATGACAGGGAATTTCCAGGATGCTAACGAGGTTTTGCAAGATGCGTTTCTGAGAGTTTTCAGAGCCTTGCCTAAGTTTAGGAAAGAGTCGACACTTGGAGCCTGGATCAAGGTAATAGTGGTAAGAGCTGCTTTGACCAAAGTCAAAAAGAAGTTTCAATTCGAATCTTTGGAAGAGACAACACTTCACACCCACGTTGAATGGGAGCATCCCATTGATATCGATTACCTGGAAAAAGCGATCCAATCCTTACCGGAAGGATATAGAACGGTTTTCCTATTAATTGAGGTAGAAGGCTATAAACACAGAGAAGTGGCAGAAATGTTAAATATCTCAGAAGGGACTTCAAAGTCGCAGCTTTTTCATGCAAAGAAGCATTTGCAAAAAATGCTTGAAAAAACTGGTAAGTATACATGAAATTTGAGCAACAAAACAAGTTAAAAGAAGCGCTGGATCGGCTGCCTGTTTACAAACCGGGTCATGAAGTTTGGGACAATATTTCCAGCCAGTTGGGATATGCTCCAAAATCATGGCTGGCAAAGACATTGCCTGTTTATAAGGCGCCTGAATCCATCTGGAAAGCGATTTCAACTCAATTGGATCAGGCTAAACCAACTACACCTGTAATCAAGAAAATTTATAGGTATGCAGCAGTACTGGCTGGTGCTCTCGTCGCCAGTTTTTTTCTTTTTCAACAATTTTCAGACACTAGAAAAGAGGTGGTCAGCTTTAGCGTAGAATCGTTTAATAAGATGATCGGCAGCAATAACTGGGAGGACGATGAATCAGCTTTTGCCATGCTCGACGAATATTGTGAAAACAAGTCTTATTCATGTACCACAGAGGAATTTGTTTCTCTCAAAGCGGAACTTGACGAATTGAATTCGGCCCATTCCGAATTGAAAGCTGTGCTAACGGCCTATAATGAAGATCCAATTTTACTCGAACAATTAACCCTAATCGAAAGACAACGAACAGATTTGTTAAAGACCCTCTTCGCGAAAATATAATCGATGAAACATCATATTATCATCCCACTGTTTACAATGCTTTTTTGTGCGCTCGCATTTAACTTTTTAAAAGCACAGGACGAATTGCAGGTTGTCACCAAAACGATAACCAAAAATATCCCCTATAAAAGTGGTGACACTGTTTTTGTAGATGGGAAAAAAGCCGAGATCATTGTTAATACCTGGGAAAGAGATGAAGTAAAGATCCAGGTAAAATTAAGCAGCAAACACCCGCTTCAGATCAGAGCAGAGAAAGATATGGAGATGGCAAATGTTGTCACTGAAAAAATAGGCAACTCTATTTACATCAAAAATGACTTTGGCCCTGAAGAGCAAAAACCAGAATCTAATCTTTCGGCCCGTTACCAGATTTTGATGCCGACTTATTGTCCTTTGACTTTAAAGAATCATTTTGGTCAAACAGATATCGAAGCCCTGAAATCTGATATCGAAGTTGCAGGAGAATTTTCAAAAATACGACTAAATAACGTCAAGGGTAATGTCAACATCACATCCTATTTTGGAGATATCGAAGCCCAATATCTAACTGGCGATGTAACCATCAATTCCCGGAGGTCAAATATTGATATGAGCAACCTTGCCGGAGATTTTGAAATCAAGGCGCAATACGGCCTTGTCAAAATAGATGCTAATCAAACCTTGATAAATCTCGATATTGAAGCTGAGAAATCAGACGTGCATTTTACCCCTTATCTGGGCATGAATAAAGAAATGTATTATAACCTGTTAGCCGAATACGGAAAGATCAGTGTACCCAAAGATTTGAAATTTGATTTCCTTGAAAACTCAAGCAAATCCCAAAAAGCCATTTACGGAACGTATAAAGATGGGTACGCCATTAATATCACAACCTCATTTGGTAAAATAATAATCGGGCAATAGCCTATTGTTTTCTTTTCAGCCATTAAACCCTTGGACGCGAACCCGCCGTCCAGACAAGTTGACAAATGCCCTGGCCTTTTCGCCGGGGTTTGTCATTTAAAAGGTGACTTCAAGATTGAGTATCTCTTCTCCCCTTTTAACTTTTACAGGTACCGACTGTCCTTTCTTGTGGCCGCCTAAAGCATCCATATAACCATAAATATCCTTCACTTCGAATTTCCCAATGCCCAAAATAATATCACCTGCTTCTAATCCGCCTTTTTGGGCAGGATTCCCATCACTGACGCCATCAATCTTCATCCCTTCGCCCTGATAACTATAACTAGGCATTACACCCATTGTTACGGTAAACTTTCGCCTGCCGCCCTCATTTTGTTTGTCTTTGGTTTTGGTGAATTCCAGTTTCCCATCATCGTCAGAAGCAGTAATTAGCTTTCTCAAAAATTCATGGATCAGATGCATACCCATATAATTGAGTCTTTCCCAGTCATCTTCAGGCTTATGATAGTAATCATGCGTTCCGGTAAAAAGAGCAAGCACTGGAATGTCTTTGAGATAAAATGAAGTATGATCTGAAGGACCAATGCCTGATTCGTTTGTCACCAGTTCTAGTCCCCATGCTTTCGGCTTGGCCTCAACCAATAAATTTCCCCATGCAGGAGAAGTACCCGTTCCGTTAATAATTAAGGTTCGGTTTTTCATCATACCAATCATATCGAGGTTGATCATGTATGAAACTTCCTCCAGGTTAATGGTAGGATTTTCTATGTAGTACTTGGAGCCTAATAACCCCATTTCCTCTCCGGAAAAACCAATAAAAAGTACATTGCTCTTTAGCTCGGTGTTGGAAAGTGATTTCGCCAACTCAATCATTACAGATATTCCTGATGCATTGTCATCAGCACCATTATGTATCTTCTTTTCTTTCCCCATGTACCTGGAACCGAACTCCCCATATCCAAGATGATCATAATGACCGCCAATGATGATAGTGTTTTCGCTGTTGTTGTCAATCATCCCAACAACATTATGGCCAGTCCTTTTATCTGCTATGAGGTCAACATTGATCTCCGCTTTTTGGCCATTAAGGCTTAGTAATTTCTCTGCATTGTAGGCAAATAACACAGGTATGGACGAAGGCTTGATATTTTTTCCAAAATCTTGCTCGGGATCAGGTGCATTTTCATCCGAATTGATAAACACCACAGCTCTTGCGCCTTTCGACTCTGCAATCTTTATTTTATTCCTGATCGTACCGAATTGGGCTAACTCAGAATGAGGATTTTCGCTGTCAGGCGTGCCTGATTCAACTATCAATATGCGGTTCTTTATTTTTTTTATTCCTGCATAGTCATCATGCTTTCCGTCTGGAGTCGTAATGCCATGGCCGACATAAACCATTTTGCCTTTTACAGATCCATTACTGCTATATTCCAATGGCAGATAGTCTTTATCCAATGTCTGAACCTGTTTCGAACAAATGAAGCTGTTATTGGTCCCGTAATCTTTTCCCACAATTACCTCAAATGGTTGTAAAAACGAACCATTGCCACCCATTGGCTTCATCTTAAGGTCCTGGAAAACCTTGAAAATATAGGTGGCCGCCTTCAGTTCTCCCGGAGTGCCTGTTTCTCTGCCTTCCAAATCATCAGAAGCAAGATATTTAACATGTTGCTCGAGTTGAAACCGCTCACGGTCAAAAGGAACCGTTTGTGCAAATGATTGGATTGCAAAGGCAACCAATAAAATTGGGAATACTATTCTGATACTTTTCATTGCATAAAATTTAAGGCACAAAGTTACTAAAAATTAGGCCTGCAGTACATCCTGCAATTGTTAACATACATTAACTATTTTTGCGTCAAAAACCAGCAATAAATGGAGTGGAAACTTGTCAAAAGTGAACGTGGCCCTGAATACAAAATCTTTAGTGTCCGTTTCGATTATAAGATCAATCCCAGAAATGGAAAAACCGTAAAAGTAATTGTCCTCGAATCGCAGGACAGTGTAAATGTTGTGGCTGTTTCAAAAGATCAAAAAATCCTTTTCATCCGTCAGCATCGGTTTGGAACCGGAGAAAACACCCTCGAACTTCCAGGTGGACTCATCGACCCGGGAGAAGATCCATTAGTAGCTTGTAAAAGAGAGCTCAGGGAAGAGACCGGATACACTGGAACTGGATGGCAACCACTGGGAAAGATTGGGTCAAACCCGGTCTATTTTGATAACTATGTCCATCATTTTACAACATCAGGTATTGAACTCAGCCAGGAAACTGATTTCGATGAAGAAGAAGCGATAGAACCCGTAATGATCCCAGTCTCAAAAGCCAAAGCGATGCTGTTCAATGGGAAATTCGATCACCCACACACTGTAAACGCTTTAATCCGATATTTTGGACAAAGAAGGAAAACTACGTCTGAGTAAAATATTTTTTAAAAAAAGTAAAGACTAAAGTGTTGATAAAACAGTCTCCAGCATTTCATCGGTGAAGTTGAGGTGAGTGGTAAATCTTACTGTTTGAGGTCCGAACGGAACTGCTTTTATCCCCTTTCCGGCAAGGTGTTCAAGAAAAGAAGCACTAGTGTATGGAGGCTTTACATCAAAAATTACAATATTCGTTTTTACAGGACGTACATTTTCTACATAATCAAGTGTAACGAGTTTCTCCCCAAGTATTCTCGCCCTGTCATTATCCTCTTTTAACCTTTCGATATGGTTATCCAGGGCATAGATTCCTGCTGCGGCCAGGAAACCTGCTTGTCTCATTCCGCCTCCCATTACCTTCCTTATTCTTCTTGCTTTTTTAATAAAATCAGCATCGCCCAAAAGAAGTGAACCGACGGGTGCTCCAAGTCCTTTCGAAAGACAGATTGAAACAGAGTCAAAAAGGCTCCCCCACTCTTCCGCCGATTCTCCTGTTTCGACCAGGGCGTTAAATAGTCTTGCACCATCAAGATGCAGGTTGATGCCTTTTGCTTTACACAATTTTGAGATCGGTCTAATTTCATCTATCGTGTAATAATTGCCTCCTCCTTTGTTTGTTGTATTTTCCAAAACGACTAATGAAGAACTTGGCAACCACTCGTAATCAGGATTTATGGCCGCTTCAATCTGTTCAGCGGTGATCTTTCCAAATTCGCCTTTTAGCAGCTTTATGCCTATTCGGGCATTATAACTATATCCTGCTGTCTCGTATTGATAGACATGCGATAACTCATCACAAATAACTTCATCCAGTTTTCCTGTATGTAGCTGAAGTGCAATCTGATTGGTCATAGTGCCGGAAGGACAGTACAAACCTGCTTCCTTGCCGAGTAATTTCGCTGCTTTTTCCTGCAACTTGTTGACAGTGGGGTCCTGAGCAAAAACATCATCACCAACCGAAGCATCCATCATCGCCTTTAGCATGGGTTCAGTAGGCACAGTTACAGTATCTGAAATCAGATTTATTTCCATGGAGAACAAGGTTTACTTAAGCCATTCTAAAATTCATGGCAAATGTTAGAGTATAAATTTGATATTATTTCACAAATAAATTCACAATACCGCTCATAACCCTATGATATTCAATCAATTTTGAAAGAGTTTGAAACAAAAACTGCCCCTTTCACGTATCAAGAATCAGTCAAAGACAATTAATACAGATGAAAGAATTTCGTACCATGCCTATTTACATGAAGGGGCAAGAAATCATCGATCTTACCAGGGCACTTGTAGCAAGTTTCAAAGAATCGAAAGAGAGCCAGGAAATTGGCCAATTAATGATGGAGAACGCATACACGATAACCTCCAAAATTGCTAGGGCTGAAGGAGAAGACTGGTACTCCAATCGACTTGACAATGCCACCCTAATCAAATTAGCAGCCAAAGAATTAATTGCACAGGTCGACCTTTGTCGAAGCCTTGAATTGACAGATTGTGACTACCTCGACCTCGTTGATACCGAAATGGACAAATTCAGGATGGTGTTTCTTGAATGGGTAGCTTCCTTCAACGAAGACAATGATATGATCGATGAATGGAGTTTTCACCATCTAAGGTAATCCGCTCATTTCACTATTACATTGCTGCTTCTTTTTTCATCTTCTCGGCCAATTCCTCTCCCAGGTACCGATCAATCAAACTATGAGCAAGGTATATTAATGGAGTTAAAACAACAGCCATAAAGAACTTGTAAATATAATTGACTACACAAACCGAAAGCACCAATACTATACTCCAGTTGCCCCAAATGTAAAAGGCAATAAACAATACCACAAAACTGTCAATCAATTGGGAGATAAGGGTTGATCCTGTTGCTCTCAACCATACCATCTTCTCTCCTGTCGCTTTTTTGATTTTGTGGAACACAAATACATCTACAAACTGTCCGATCAGGAAGGCCACCAATGACCCGATAATAATGCCCAGGCCCTGCCCGAAAACTACCTTATAGGCATAATCATAGTCCGAAACTTTCGAGAGTGCCTCAGCTTGTTGAGCTTCTGTCCAATCAGGGTTAATATGTGATTGAGGCCAGAATCCTGCTGGATCGAGATTAATTGCCATATAGACCATAATAAACGCATAAGAGATCAGCGCGACTGCCAAAAATGAAAGCAACCTCACCCCTTTCGCTCCATAATATTCATTGATCACATCCGTCATTACGAAAACTACGGGCCATAAAAGTACCCCGGCTGTCAGGTTAAAACCCAGCCCCGACTCACCGAAGATGGTCATATTTAGCGGGGTGTACCCCAAAGTGGACTCAAGCGAAAAGACCTTGACACCAATGAACTCAGCCATCAAAGCATTGGCAACAAAAAAGCCACCTAAAATGATAAATAACCTGTTTTCTTTCTTAAGGACTGGAGACACTACTGACATGGATTAACATTGAGTTTACAAAGAAGACTTTCTAATTAACAATTTTTTAAAAATGGTTGAAACGAGAGTTAATATATAGTGCCGTTTTTTGCACCAGATTATTCAAAATAAATTAAAGTTGACAATAACCAAAAACAAAATTGAAATGACCAAGTCAAAAAATCTACTGTCATTAGCCGTTTTCGGCCTTGTTCTCCTCCTGTCTATCTCTGCTTGTAAAGAAGAAGTTGTTGTTGTGGGTGGCGAATTCCGTATTTCAGGTGTTGTTTTCGACCTATTAACAGGCGAACCACTTTCTGGAGTATCAGTTGCTACAACTGGCGATGTTGCCAATACCGCTACAACCGGTGACAATGGCACTTATAGTATCGTAGGTAGTCCTACAGGTATGATCAGCTTCACATTAGGAGATTATTCTACAATGGAAATGGAAATCAACAGCGCAAACCTGATTGATGTAGAACTGGAAAGTACCGATGATCGCAAAGACGCTGTTTTTGCTGCATATTTTGATGAAGCTGGAAACACAAACGGTGATCCTGCTTTCGCTGCCGGATCAATCAAACCAACCGGAAGCCTGGGTTCTCCTGTATCTTTCAGCGATGGATTCTGCGAAGTGGTATCCTATAAAGGTGCTGTCGATCCAAATGGTACTGAATGGTATGATGAATGGTCATTCTATGACAACCTTATTAATGGAACCACTACTTCTGATGCACTTTCATTAGGATCTCTTGAGACCTGGGATGATGCTGATATGCAGGCTGCTGGTAATAATGTTATTTGGACAAACGACAAGACATACATCCTAGACGGATTTGTATTCGTAAATGATGGCCAGACACTAAATATCCAGGCAGGTACAATTATTCAGGGTAAGCCAGGTGAAGGCGCTAACGCTTCTGCACTTATCGTTGCTCGTGGCGGTAAGATCATGGCTGAAGGAACAGCTGCCCAGCCAATCATTTTCACCTACGAAGGTGACAACGGTGGTTCTGCTGCTACGCTCCGCGGCCAGTGGGGTGGTTTGATTATCCTAGGAAACGCTTCATTGAACTCTAACCCTGGTGAAACTAACATTGAAGGTATCCCGACAACTGAAGCTCGTGGATTATACGGTGGGAATGATGATAATGATAACTCCGGTGTCCTATCCTATGTTTCTATCCGTCACGGTGGAACCAACATTGGTTCAGATAACGAAATTAACGGACTAACGCTTGGTGGTGTTGGCGCAGGAACTACAATTGATTACGTAGAAGTTGTCGCTAACAAAGATGATGGCATCGAGTGGTTTGGCGGAACAGCTCGTGCCAAGCACCTGATCGTTGCTTTCTGTGCAGATGATGCGCTCGATTATGACGAAGGGTACCGCGGAAAGAATCAATTCGTTATTGTCCATCAGGATCCTACAGCTGATGCAGCTGATCGTGGTGGTGAGCATGATGGTGGAACAGATCCGGAAGATGGTACTCCGTTCGCTACACCTACATTCTGTAATGTGACATCAATTGGTAACTCAGGTGAACGTACTATTACATTCCGTGACAACGCTGGTGGTTTCTATGTAAACTCAATCTTCTCCGGTTTTGGTCGTGGAATTGATATTGAGAACCTCGTTGGCACTAAACAGGATTCTTACAAGCAGTGGGTAGATGGTAACCTTGGTCTAATGGGTAATGTATTCCATAATATCGATGCCGGTACAACAGGTGCTGACCTGTTCAAGGTTACACATAACTAATTGCCTTTAAATAAAGGGTTTATATCCCAAGAAAACATTTTTTGCTTCTCAGAAGGCTGGTCCCGAATTTGGGTGACCAGCCTTTTTATTTAACTATTACTTAACAAGCGACTAACCATAACTTAAAGCTAAAAGATGACTTTTGCGACAAATTATAAAGCGTTATCATGAAAAAAATCCAGCTTGTTTTACTCTTTTTATGTTGCTCCCCGCTATTTATCCTGGCCCAATCAGGTGCTATTGCGGGAAAAGTCGTGGAAGCTGATTCCGGCTTTGAGGCGATTGGAGCAAATGTAGTTATCTCAGGAACTTCTACCGGGGCATCCACAGATCTTGATGGAGCTTATATTATTAAAGATCTTGAACCAGGCACTTATGACATAGAATGTTCTTATGTCGGTTTTGAAACTGTAAAAATCACAGGCGTAATTGTTAAAGATGGTGAAACTACCAGTCTTGACATTCAACTTGGTGCCTCTTCCATTGGTTTAGAGGAAGTGATTGTGAAAGCCAAAGCATTTTCAAATACTGAAGCCGCAGTACTTACACTTCAGAAAAAGGCCCCAGTAGTTTTGGATGGAATTTCTTCAAGCCAGATCTCAAAAAGTGGTGACAGTGATGTCGCTGGAGCAGTCAAAAGGGTAACTGGTGTAACCGTTGAAGGTGGCAAATACGTTTATGTAAGAGGATTGGGAGACCGTTATAGCAAAACGACGCTTAATCGTGCTGAAATTCCTGGTTTGGACCCAAACAGGAATACGGTGCAGATGGACCTCTTCCCTACCAGCCTGATTGACAATATCTTGATTTATAAAACCTTTTCACCGGATCTACCGGGTGACTTTTCTGGTGGGTATGTTGACATCGCTACCAAAGATTTCCCGACAGAAAAGACAGTTTCTGCTTCAGTTTCGCTGGGATATCATTCTTATGGTTCATTAAACAGCGATTTCCTTAATTCTGAAGGAAGCAGTACGGATTGGTTGGGATTTGATAATGGCTTTAGAATCGCACCGGATGCAGCTGTTACAGCTTCTGAAGCAGGAAATTTCCCAAATTACTCAGAAGGACTTTCTAATACTGCACGAGGACAAGAACTAGCGGATCTGACAAGATCTTTTAGCAACAACTGGGGAATGACCAATGAAAGCCAGTTTCTCGATTATGGTTTCTCCGTTTCTTACGGTAATCAAACCAAGCTTGGAAAACTTCCTTTAGGTTTTATTGGTGCATTGACATTCAGCAATAGCAGCAAAGGTTATAATGATGGTGTAGAAGGAATTTATGAGCTGACTGCCAATGTTGCGTCTACCGACAAACTTACTGATCAGTTAAATCTTGTAGGCGACAAAGGTGAAAAAGAGACCATTTGGGGAGCGTTATTAAGCTCTAGCCTAAAGTTATCTGACAATAACAAGATTGGGCTTACCCTGATGCATAATCAAAATGCCGCCAAGTCTACCAAATTCCTCCAGGGCACAAAATCAAGAGATGATGCAGAAGATATATTCCAAACAAGAACCTATAGATTCACAGAAAGAGGATTATCAACCTTTCAGCTAGACGGTAAACATGTAATTACAAACGCCAACAACATTGAGATCAAATGGATTGGTTCTTATTCAATCTCATCGCAAGATGTACCTGACTTAAGGTTTTTCACCAACCGTTTTGATCCTGAGGATAACAGATATCGTTTGAAAACTTCAGATAATCCGCCTACACGGTTTTATCGCGATATGAGCCAAGACAATCTTGACGGTAAACTTGACATTACCATTCCATTCAAGCAGTGGAGCAAGCAAAATTCCAAGTTTAAGCTGGGTACCAGCTATGTTTTCAGGGATCGTGAATTCCGTGAAACCAGATATAATTTCAACAACCAATCAGCTTCCTTCGCAACAGGTAATCCTTTTGATTATTTCGCTGAAGAAAATCTCCTGACTGTTGATGTTGAGAATGGAGGTTACGCCAACGGAGGTGCAGGGGCATACGTAGCTGATAATTTTGATCCAAAAAACAACTATGATGCTGATCAATCAGTGGTTGCATTCTATGGGATGTTTGAGCTTCCAGTGACCAAAAACTTCCGTGTTATTGCAGGTGTTAGAGGTGAACAAACCAAGATCAAACTCACCACATTTGACGAGGCTCTGATTGCTGAAAATCCGATACTTGCCGGTAATGATCCGCTTTTGGACAATTTTGACATTCTTCCTTCTGTAAATGCCAATTATGACCTTTCGGAAAAAATGAAAATACGTGGCGCATTCAGCAGAACGCTGGCCCGCCCGTCATTCAGAGAATTGGCACCATTTGCCTCTTTTGATACTGATGGTGGTTTCATTTTCGTTGGTAATCCTGACTTGGAGCGTACACTTGTTGACAATTATGACCTTCGGTTTGAATTTTATCCTTCTTCAGGGGAAATCATTAGTGTAAGTGGTTTTTACAAGAATTTTGAAAATCCAATTGAAAGAACCTTTAATCCACAAGCAGCCAACACTGAGTTAACTTTTAGAAATGTTGAACAGGCCCAGTTAGCTGGAGCAGAGGTAGAATTCAGGAAAAAACTGGATTTCATTAAACCATTGCGCAATTTCAGCATTGGTGCAAACTTCTCCTACATTTACTCAACTACTGATATTGATTCACTGGAATTAGCACTGATTGTTACACAGGATCCAAATACGAAAGCAAGCAGACAGATGTTTGGGCAGGCACCTTATGTCGTTAATGCATTAGCATCTTACCGTAATGAGAAAGGAACCTCAGCAAATCTCGCTTTCAACATGGTTGGCCCAAGGCTTACTGTAATTACAAGAGGTGCTACGCCTGATTATGAGCAAAAGCCTCAACCTTCGTTAAATTTCAACATTTCGCAAAAATTTGGCAAAGGCTTTACCGTTAAACTGGCAGCCAAGAATTTGTTGAATGCCAAGTATAGAGAAGTGGCGACATTCAAGGATGTGGAGTATGAAATCAAATCATACAACCAGGGCATGAGTTTCTCTCTTGGTATCAAATACGACCTGAAGTAAACTGACACCCATTGAGGACGTCAATTTCTTAAGAATACATAACTTTGCGGCTTAGCCTAATCAGCTAAGCCGCTCTTATATGAACTTTGCGTGGATAGACATACTTAAGATTGCAGGATCTCTTGCTTTTTTCATTTATGGCATGAAAGTCATGAGTGAGGGTATACAAAGGCTTGCAGGATCTCAAATGCGACGGATCCTTCGCAAGATGACCAAAAACCCGTACATGGGTGTATTTACTGGTTTCCTTGTGACCGCGCTGATCCAGTCTTCTTCTGCTACCACTGTTATGACCGTGAGTTTTGTGAACGCCGGTCTATTGTCGCTTATTGAGTCAGCAGGGATTATCATAGGCGCAAATATTGGAACCACCGTAACCGGATGGGTAATCTCTGCCTTTGGCTTTAGCTTATCGATATATGCCATTTGCCTTCCTTTAATGGCCTTTGGCGTCCCGCTATTGTTTGTTAAACGAGACAGGTATCGTTTTCTAGGAGAAGTGATTATTGGGTTCGCTGTGATCTTCATTGCTCTTGAGATGCTCAAGACCACCTTCCCTGATGCTGAGCAGAATGCCAACCTCCTGGGTTTCCTGAAATCATATACTGATCCTTCGTTTTTAAACTTGCTGGTTTTTATGCTGGTGGGCATGGGCATTACCACCATTCTTCAATCTTCATCTGCTGCGATGGTCCTGACTTTCGTATTGTGTGCCCAGGGTTGGCTACCTTTTCACAGTGGTGCAGCAATGGTGCTCGGGGAAAATATTGGAACCACCATTACTGCTGAAATAGCAGCAGTTGTTGGAAATGTCTATGCAAAACGCTCAGCGAGGATTCATACCTTGTTTAATCTCATTGGAGCAGTATGGATGCTTCCTTTGATCCCATTTATGACTCAGCTAATCGACCAGTCAATGGCCGTATTCTCTGATTCTACTCCTTCAAATTCTTCAGCAGCCATTCCTTTTGGGATCGCCGTTTTTCATACTTTATTCAATCTTCTGAATATGGTATTCCTTATAGGTTTTGTAAAAGGTTTGGGCAACCTTGCCGCCAGAACCTTGCCATCCAAAGGCGAAGAAGATGAGATTTACCGATTGAGAACGATTCAAAGTATGTCCGAAACACCGGAGTTATCTATACTCCAGGTAAGGACCGAGTTGGCAAAGTTTGGAGAAATCACGAGTCGGATGTTAGGCTTCACAAGAAATTATCTATTCAATAATGATATTGAAGTCGAAAAGAAGCTCTATAAGCGTATCAAGAAATATGAGAAGATAACCGATAGGTTTAGTCTTGAAATTGCAGAATATCTTACCAGGCTTTCACAAGGTGAGATATCCAGCAAGATCTCAAACCGAATTCATGGATACAAAGAGATAATTGGTAACCTGGAAGAATGTGCAGACATATTTTTCCAAATGGCCAAAAACATCCAAAGAAAGAAGTCTAATCGAATTTGGTTTACCCCTTCCCAAAGAAATCGCCTGAAGGAAATGTTTCAATTGATCCACGACGCTTTTACCGTTATGAATAAAAACATCAGCACCAAAAGCCCTAATGAAATTGATATTGAAACAGCAAGAGAACTGGAACGCAGCATAAATAAACTGAAAAGAGACTTGCGCAAAAAGAACATGAAAGACCTTGAAAAACAAGAGTTTAACATCAAAAGCTCTGTGGTCTATTTTTCATTGTTCACTGCCTGTGAAAAGATTGGAGATCAGATAGTCGGCGTATCAGAAATACTTGTTGAAGAAGGTTAGCAACTTTAGAATTATTTAACCATAAATTAACCTTGTCTTTTCATTCACAGGCTCTTGATACAAAATTTTTAGTGTTGAGGACATTTGAATTTTTTATCTTGCGAAAAAATGACCAAATAATAACTTACAGGACCCTGCCAAATGCTCACGTTTTATTTAATCATTGTAATAGTTCTATTCATACTTGCCATCTCTGACCTGGTCGTTGGTGTAAGTAATGATGCCGTAAATTTCCTAAACTCTGCAGTTGGATCCAAAGTAGCCAGTCTCAAGTGGATCATGATCGTTGCAGCATTGGGAATTGTTGTTGGATGTACATTTTCAAGCGGGATGATGGAGGTTGCCCGAAAAGGCATATTCCACCCTGAGCATTTTTATTTTAATGAGATCATATTGGTCTTCCTTGCAGTAATGGTTACTGATGTCATACTGTTGGATGCTTTTAATACCATGGGCCTTCCTACTTCCACCACCGTTTCCATTGTTTTTGAATTATTGGGTGCGGCAGTAGCCATTTCCCTTGTAAAAATTTATACCTCTCCTGACGCCTTAACTTTAGGCGAATACATTAATTCTGCTAAAGCACTCGCCATTATTTCCGGGATATTGCTCTCGGTGGTGATAGCCTTTACGGCAGGAATGATAATTCAATTTTTGACCAGGTGGCTGTTTTCATTCGATTATAATAAAAGGATAAAGTACCTGGGCGCCGTTTGGGGTGGTCTTGCAATTGCTGGTATTACCTATTTCATGTTGGTCAAAGGTGCTAAAGGAACCTCCTTCATGACAGAAGATGTAAAAAATGCAATTACTGAAAATACCTGGTTATTAATTGGGGCAAGCTTCGTGATTTGGACGATCATCCTCCAGATTATTACGCTGTTTACCAAAATTGATATTCTCAAAATCATTGTAATGATCGGCACCTTTGCATTGGCGATGGCCTTTGCAGGCAATGATCTTGTCAACTTTATCGGTGTTCCTTTAGCGGGTTACAATTCTTATGAAATATACAAAGCTTCAGGAGCTGCTGAAGGCTTACTAATGTCTGGCCTTGCGGGAAGAGTACCAACACCTACCCTGCTGTTGTTATTGGCGGGCATTATCATGACGATTACTTTATGGACGTCGAAAAAAGCACGTTCAGTGGTCCAAACATCCCTTGACCTGGGAAGACAATATGAAGGTTCAGAGCGTTTCGCTTCTTATCCTGTATCCAGAAGTATCGTCAGAACTTTTTCCAGGGCTTCTACAGTCATCAATAAAGTTCTTCCTTCCAGCTTCATTAAAGGTGTTGAAAGGCAGTTTGACGAAACTCCATTTCTGGAAAAACAGGCCAGCCTAGGTAAAGACGCCCCAGTCTTCGATATGCTTAGAGCTGCTGTTACTCTGGTGGTAGCCAGTATCTTGATCTCAATAGGTACAAACCTTAAATTACCATTATCGACCACTTATGTGACTTTCATGGTATTTATGGGAACTTCTTTAGCAGATGGCGCCTGGGGGCGTGAGTCGGCTGTCTACAGGGTTTCAGGCGTATTGTCTGTAATCGGCGGCTGGTTCTTTACTGCTTTCTCTGCTTTCACTATGGCTTTTATCGTAGCTACGATCTTTTTCTTTGGCGGTCCTGTTGCGATAGTGGCGATTCTGATCCTTGCGGCATTTGTTATTTATCGTACTCACAGATATCATGGCAAGATGGAGGAAGAGAAGAAGGCTAAAGAAGAGAGTCTTTATAGCACACCATTGACAAAGGAGGTTGTTGTTCAAAAAAGTTCAACCCATATCAATACTCATGTTCAACGCATGAATGAAATCATTACAACAACTTTTGATCAATTGAGCCAGGAAGACCTAAAAGGACTAAACAAGACTTATAAGGCCTTCAAAAAGCTCAAAAAGAAAACAGTTGCGCTGAAGTCAGGCGTAAATCAAGCCTTTAACAACGTTTCTGAAGATCAGATTGAATCAGTACATTTTTATGCACTTGTCGTTGATTACCTTGATGAAATGGCAGACAGTGTCGGGGAAATTTCAAAACAAAGCCTGTTGCATATTGATAATCACCACACAACCTTACTCCCTGATCAAATTGATGATCTAAAGAAGGTTCATCAGTTGGTGGTTGAAAAATCAGGTAAAATCTATACTGCATACGATCAACTTGATCAACAACATGTTTCCAGCTTGCTGAAGGTTCTTGAGGAAGTAATTGAGCAGGTCAGAAAAACCAGAAGTATCCAAATCAAGCGAATCAAGAAACATGAGGTAGGTGCGAAAAATTCAGTTCTGTTCCTCAATCACCTTGCAGAACTTCGAAACATCGCATTATTCTCCAACAGGTTGGTAAGAATATTGGATGATCTGATCCTGAACGACAAAGATTAGGATTCGGTTTATCTCAATTGAAGACATAAAAAAACGTTGATGAAAATTTGCATTTGACAACTTCATCAACGTTTTTTTTATGAGAAGAACAATTATTTTATTGTTCTTTAATTTTCTCTTTTTCCTTCTTTATTCTTTCCAGTTCTTTTTTTGCTTCTTCCAATTCTTTATTAACAGCTTCTAACTGGAGGTAATCATCTGCAACAGCATCAGCTATTTCGTCTTTGGTCTTTTTGATCTCCTTGATTGCGTCTTGCCTAGCCTGGTCGAGATCAGCAGCGATATTTTCCTTTTCAAGTTGGGCATTATCGCGTGTGCGTTTCAAATCCGCGGCAATATCTTCCTTAGCTTTATTGGCATCATCAAGTGCTTTGACTCTGGCCTCTTCGGCTTCTTTGTTGTACTGCTCTTTCTTTGCGATCGACTCTTCTCTCGCATTAGCAATCTCATCTGCGGTTTGCTGGCGAATCCTTGCAACTTGTTGAGCAGTAGTGCGCTTGGTTTCCGTAATCTTGTTTTTCGCTTCTACTTCTGCAGTTTTAACTTCTTCTGCCAAAACTTCTTTTTGCGTTTCAGCTTCTGATTTAGCTTTCGCTATTTCAACAGCACTGGTTTCTCTCGCTTTAGCAATTTCGTTGACTGAATTTTCTTTTGCTGTTGCAACATCATCGCTTGCTTTTTCACGGGCTTCAAGCACTTCGATTGCGATTTTCTCCTTTTCAGCCGTTGCTTTTTCACGGGCTTCCTTGACAGCATTTGCTTCAGCTTCTTTCACTTTGGAAATTTCGAGTGCAGCATTTTCTCTTGCATTGGCCACATCGTTGGCAGCAGTTTGCTTCGCAATGGCTGCTTTTTCTTTCGCAGCAGCCACTTCATTAGCCTGGTTTTCTTTTATTCTAGCAATTTCCTGTGCTGCATTATTCCTGGCTTCAGCTACTTCAAGTGCTGTTTCCTGTCTTGCCTTGGCAGCATTTTCTTTGACTTCTGCTACCGCGAGTGCTTCTTCTTCCTTAATTTTTACTATTTCAGCGGCTGCCTTTTGTTTTGATTCGAAGACCTGGGAAGCTGTAGCTTCGGTCATCTCTTTTTCCTTGCTTTTCGCTTCCTGGATCTTATTTGCTACCTCTTCCTGAATATCTTTGATCCGGTTATTTGCAGTCTGCTGAGCAGTTGCAACTTCCTGTGCATAATTCTCTTTTGCAGAATCTGCCGTTTGGTTAGCTTCCTGCACTTCTGAGGCAGCCACCTCTTTAGCATTCTGGATCTCGGTAGCTGCCTTTTCCTTGGCATTTGCTACTTCCATTGCTGACTGGTTTCTAACTTCAGCTTCTTTTGCTTTGGCTTCCTGGATTGCTACAGCTGTAGCCTCTCTTACGCGCTGGATTTCAGCTTCGGCCTTTTCGCGGGCGGCTTTTACTTCCTCAGCAATCTTTTGTTTTTCTTTTTGCGCATTCTCCCTTGTTGCTGTTATTTCGCTAGCTGCTTCAGTCTTAATTTCCTGAACGCTTTTAACTGCCTTTTCTTTAGCCTGTGCCACTTCAGCTGCTGCGGCCTGTTTTGTGGCCAACACTTCAGCTGCTGCTTCCTGTTTCACAGCTGCTACTTCTGCAGCCGATTTCTGTTTTTCGTCTTCAGCCTGAGCTCTTGCAATTTTAATTTCTTCCGTAGCTTTAGAACGTGCCTCGGCCACATCAACAGCCAGTCTCTCCTTTTCTTTGGCGGCAGCTTCTTTTGCATCACCGATTTCCTGGGCATTCTTTTCTTTTATCAAAGACAATTCTTCCGCGGCTTTTCTCCTGGCTTCAGCCACTTCGAGCGCTACTTTTTCTTTTTCCAGAGCGGCATTCTCTTTGATCTCAGCGACCTTGGCAGCAGAAGTTTCCTGAGTCATCAACACTTCCTCAGCAGCTCTTTTACGGGCATTTACAACATCCTGGGCCGTCACTTCTTTTTCTTCTTTCGCCTTACTTCTCGCGTCAGAGACTATTTTCGCGGTTTCTTCACGGATGTTGGTGATTTCATTTGAAGAGCTCTCTCTTGCAGAGTTAACCTCATCAGCATAGGTCTGTTTGGCTTCTTCCAGGTTAACTCTGGCCTCATTTACTTCTTTAGCAGCGTTTTCTCTCGCCTTGGCTACTTCCTCAGCAGACTCCAGTTTGATCTCAGATACCTTCTTTGCTGCTTTTTGTTTAGCTTCCAAAACTTCAAGATTTGCCTTCTCTATTTCAGTTGCTGATTTTTCTCGGGCTGCCATAACGGCAGCAGCGGCTTCTTCCTGAGCCTTCTCTATTTCAGAATCAGCCTTTTTTCTTGCATCAACAACTTCAAGGGCATAATCTGATTTTGCTTTAGCTGCATTTTCCCTCGCAAGTGCAACTTCTGAGGCTAGTTGTTCTTTAGTTCTTGTACCTCTCTGTTTTTCCTTTTCAATTTCTTCCCTGATCTTTTTCTTTTCGCTGGCTAGCTGTTCACGAAGACCTAATAATTCCTGGTCTTTTCCCGGATTAGCTGACGGAGTTCCTTTCGCAGTTGTAGATGAAGGAGCACTTGTAGATGTAGCAGACCTTGGACTAAATGTGTTATCCGTAAGCACCGGGCCAGAAACTGACGTCCCTTCCACTCTTTCATAAAAACACCTAGACGCAGCCCTAAATTCAGCTTGCCTGTTACCTGGCATGGTAAATTTTCGCATTTCATTACTCGAATTACTTCGGATATAAAAAATAGTCACATTGGATGTCGCTAACCATTTAATCGCCTCGAGATCAAGTTGAAGCGTGTTTTTGTAGACTGGTCGTCCAGCTTCAGAAATGAAATCTCCCATGCCTACAAATTTGTAAACTTTGCGGGTTGAGTTATCATCAGCAAAAATGACCTCATCGCCTTCTTCCAAGGAGACTCCTCCTTTGGAAGTAAAGGTTGCAGTAACGCCTTTCTCGTTATTATGTAATTCAATACCATAACTATAATTTCCCCTCACAATCAGGTATTGCCATTTCGTGTTCAATAAAACCATATTATCTACTGACCTATTTGAGGCAAAATAGTTACCGCAGTCCTGCTGCGAAAAACCGGGGCTGGCAAAAAGGAAAAAAAGTGATATGAGTAAAAAAACTGGGGAGAAGTTCTTCATGCTTAGGTTATTTTGGATACTTATTGACAAGTTACTCAATTTATGTTGACATTCAAAGTGGTTTGAAGGCACTCAATAGCCTGCATTTTGGCTCTATTTGTTAAACGATTTAAAGGCTTTATCGGATGCCTCACCGGGCCAAAAATTTATACGCAAAAAAGTAGATTAAGTTCTCTTTTCAGCTAATAAATATAAAACAGCCATTCTTATGGCGACCCCGTTTTCAACCTGCTGGAGAATTATGGATTGGCGAGAATCCGCGACATCAGAAGTAATCTCGACCCCACGGTTTATTGGCCCCGGGTGCATGATCACCACATCTTTTGACAAACTGTCAAGAAGATCTTTATTAATGCCGAAGTATTGGGAATATTCTCTCAAGGAAGGAAAATACTTTATATCCTGTCGTTCCAATTGAATCCTGAGGATATTAGCAACATCACACCACTCTAGGGTTCTTTTTACGTTGTAATCCACGCCAACTCCCAGCTCCGAAATATACTTGGGAATTAGAGTTGGAGGACCGCAAACTTTAACATTTGCACCCAACTTTTTCAGACAAAAAATATTGCTAAGTGCAACTCGCGAATGGAGAATATCACCGAAGATAGCGATGTTACGTCCTTTTAGATCTCCCAATTGCTCTCGCATAGAATAAGCGTCTAACAATGCCTGGGTGGGGTGTTCATGTGTACCATCACCAGCATTGATTATACTAGCGTCTATATGGTTGGAGAGATAGACATGAGCACCGGGAGCAGGATGTCTCATAACCACCATATCAACTTTCATAGACAGGATATTATTAACCGTATCCAGCAAAGTCTCCCCCTTTTTTACGGATGAAGAAGACGCTGAAAAATTAACAACATCCGCTGAGAGTCTTTTTTCTGCAAGTTCGAATGAGATCCGGGTACGTGTAGAATTTTCGAAAAACAAATTGGCTACCGTGACATCCCGTAAGGAGGGTACTTTTTTAATTGGTCTGTTAATAACTTCTTTAAACTTGTCGGCGGTCTCAAAAATCTGGTGGATATCGTCGGAACTGATATATTTGATGCCCAGGAGATGTTTCGTGCTTAAAGCCATTAAGTTTAGTCCTTTGATTAATTTATTTTTTTCGGAAAAAGTAGAATTTTGTCGTTTTGGTTTTGTGAATCTGCCCAATCTACTTTAACATAAGCCTCATCAACTGCATCAACAGTGATGCCCACATAGTCAGCCATGATTGGTAAATGCCTGTTAAAACGCCTGTCGACCAATACCAATAGTTCTACCTGGCTTGGCCTTCCAAAATGTTGAAGCGCATCTAGAGCAGCTCTGATCGTCCTCCCTGTGTACAGGACATCATCAATAAGAACAACTTTTTTGTCTTCTACAAGGAAGTCCATTTCAGTCATTGACGCTGCTAATGGCGTTTCTCTACGACCAAAGTCATCCCTGTGAAAAGTAACATCAAGTTTACCGTACTGGAGACTTGAATTTTTTGTGATCAGCTTAAGGTTATCGCAAAACCTGTTGGCAAATGCTACACCTCTTTCCTGAACACCTACCAGACAAGTATCCTGGAAATCGTCATGGTTTTCAATGAGCTGATGACAAAGCCTGTCAATGGTCAGTTCAAACCTTCTACCCTCCAATATGATCCGGTCTGTTTGCATTTTGATTTCTTCTTGGCTGAGTTACTGCCAAAGATAGGGTTTAGCGGGTTATTGTTTTACTGATTGTTCAAGTTTTCATTTTTGCTATAGGATTACATTCTTTCCGGCATCTCAATGCCCAATAAGTCCATAGCTGAACCCAATACATTCCCAACGGCCTGACTCAAAGCAAGCCTGAAAGATTTTGCAGCATCAGAAGGCGCTTTCAGAATAGAATGCTCATGATAAAATCTATGATAGGTTTTGGCTAGATCATAAGCATAATGAGCGATTTCTGAAGGATCATACTCGCTGGCAGCTGATTGTACGACTGCCGGGAATTGATGTAACAGCAAGAGTGTTTCTTTTTCGTGGGATTCCAACTTTTCATACTCCATCATTTTTGAAGCAGAAAACTCTGAGGCCAAATTCCTGAAAACGCCAGCTACTCTCACATAAGCATTTTGGATGTAAGGTCCGGTTTGACCTTGCAACTCCAGTGATTCTTTAGGATCGTAAAGCATGGATTTCTTTGGATGAACTTTAAGCATATGGTACTTCAATGCAGAAAGTCCAATATCCTTCCAAATTACTTCCTTTTCGCTTTCTTCAAGTCCTAATAATTCTCCTCTTTCAAGGGATTGACTTTTTGCCTCATAAACAACTTCATGGATCAGGTCGTCGGCATCAACAACAGTGCCCTCTCTTGATTTCATCTTGCCTGTAGGCAAATTCACCATACCATAAGACAGATGGTAAAGACCTTCGGCATAAGGTTCTCCCAATCTTTTCAGGATTTCGAAAAGTACTTTGAAGTGGTAATCCTGCTCGTCACCAACCACGTAAACCATTTTCTCAGCACCGAAGTCCTGGAACCTAAGTCTTGCCGTTCCAAGATCCTGAGTCATGTAGACCGAAGTCCCGTCACTTCTTCTGACAATCTTCTCGTCCAGTCTAACATCAGACAGATCGATCCAAACCGAGCTATCCGCTTTTTCATAGAAAAGGCCTTTTCCCAAGCCATCAGCAATAATGTCTTTGCCCAGCAAATAGGTATCAGATTCGTAGTAGTACTTATCGAAATGGACACCAAGATTTTTATACGTTGCCTCAAAACCATCATACACCCAACCATTCATTTTTTTCCAGAGTTGAATAACGTCTTCATCACCATTTTCCCATTTCCTAAGCATTGCCCGGGCTTCTTTCAGGATTGCTGGCTCATCATCTTCAATGCCCTGCTCAGCAAGAGCAGCCTTCTGAGCAGTTTCTTCCTTACTATACAAAACGTAATATTTTCCAATAAGGTGATCACCTTTCAGACCTGAACTTTCGGGGGTCTCCCCATTTCCAAATTTGAGCCATGCGACCATACTTTTACAAATATGAACGCCTCTGTCATTTACGATTTGTACTTTGATGACTTCATAACCAGCCATTTCCATAATCCTGGAAGTGGACCAACCTAAAAGAATATTTCTGATATGCCCAAGGTGTAAAGGCTTATTAGTATTAGGTGAAGAAAACTCAACCATCACCTTTCTGCCATTAGGAGCAATTTTTCCATAATTTTCTGTGTTGTAAACCTTTTCCAGGAATCCTTTCCAAAAGCTATCGGCGATTACCAGGTTTAGAAAACCCTTAATGACGTTATAGGATTCGACGATATCAAGATTTGCAACCAGGAAGTCGCCTATTTCTTTGGCCACCTGTTCTGGGCCCTTCCGCGCCAATTTGGTGTAAGGAAACACCACAACCGTAAAATCACCTTCAAACTCCTTTCGGGTAAGGTTCCAGACTATCTTTGAAGAGTCAATTTCCTGTCCGTAAAGTGTATTAACTGAAGAAGTTACACCATCTTTAATCAGCTCGATTGCATTCATCGGTTCAATTTTGAAATCAGTTGATTAATAAAGCCAAAAATGATCCTGAAAGTTCCATTTTTCCGGGAATGCCCAAAGTTATTATTTTGCATGGATTTTTTTACCCGACAAGCGATCTTGTCGAAACTTTTAAAGCAGTAGTTTGCACCAATGATCAAAAAGTCATACGAGGAATGGATAAGTGAGACATTCAGGCAACTGCCTCATGGTATAGAGGTAATTGACAATCATCTACATTTTCATAAAATAGATCTTAATAACCTTGTCAGAAAATATGGCAGCCCCTTAAAGTTAACCTACTTGCCCCGTATTGACTCCCAGATTAGCCTGGCAAGAACTAACTTTCAAAAAGCATTCACAAATCTGGGTTTTAAAGGGGCTTATAAATATGCCTATTGCTTAAAGTCAAATCCCTTGAGCTTTGTAGTTCAAAAGGTACTTGAGAATAAGGCGGACCTGGAAATCTCTTCAGTTGCAGATGCTCAAATAGTGCTTGAGTTGTTTAGATTAGGAAAATTAGGAAAAACCACACTGATTATTTGCAATGGTTACAAAACAACCGAATACCTGGAGGTAATTAAAGCACTAATAAGTGAAGGGCATGAAAATGTAATGCCGATCATAGATACAGAATCTGAAATTGATGCCTATAACGGCTGGGATCTAGATATTAACGTAGGCATCAGGATGCATTTGGAAGAAAACGAAAATCAGACTTCACGTTTTGGATTAACCCCAACAGCAATAAAAAGAGTTAGTCAACTGATCAACCCGTCGACATCGAAGATAAAGCTCAAAATGATTCATTTTTTCGTGTTTTCCGGGATTGAAGACACGACTGAATTTTGGAAAAAATATGACGCATTAATTCGGCAGTATATCGAGCTAAAAAAGCAGCATGAAAGTCTCAGCATGATAAATATTGGTGGAGGGTTTCCTGTTGAAAGCAGCCTGGATTTCGATTTGCAATACGAAAAGATCAGCTTGAGATTGGTAGAACAGATTTTATTTCATGTAAATGAAGCCGATATTGAGCATCCTGACATAGTTACGGAATTTGGTACTTACACTGTCGCAGGCAGTTATGCCTATATATTTTCCATACTTGAACATAAGCCACAAAATGGCCTGGATAACTGGTATTTATTCAATGGTTCAATAATGAATACCATGCCGGATCTTTGGGCAATGGACCTTCAGGTACCGGTACTCCCGCTTAATCGATGGGATCAGCCTTTTCTAAAAGTAAAACTTGCTGGCTTAACTTGTGATAGCGTAGATTTTTACGATGCCAAAAACACTTTACATCTCCCTACAAACGATCCTTCGGACCCTTTGCATGTGATTTTTCTGAATACCGGTGCCTATCAGGAAATGGTTGGCGGATACCGAGGCATCAATCATTGTCTAATTCCTTCGCCCAGGCACCTGCTAATTGAAAGCCAAGTTGATTCAGTTAATGGCATAATAATTTCTGAATATTTACCCGAACAAACACATAAGGAAATCCTTGATAAGTTAGGTTATTGACTGGATCAATTGAATCGCCACCTGATTCAGGTTATCGATGGCCAGGTCCAGTACCCAATTTTCTTTATTCCTTGGTTCCACGAAGTTTGAGATTCCCCTGATCTCCAGGAATGGTATTTTCTCATTGAGGCAAACAAAAAATATAGCTGCTCCTTCCATACTTTCGATCTGAACACCAGGATATTTTCGCTTAAGCGCATCTATGGAATCTTGGCTGCCATGTACTTTGTTAACAGTTACTCCTGCTACTTTTTTCAGAATCCCATATTCACTCGAATCAGAATTAATCATTTGGCCTGACTGATTGTCCAATGGGTTTCCGGAAGGTAGCTTTAAATCCTGGAGATCAAGGAAACTACCATCAATATCTTCTGCCCCAAGATCTCCTATTCTTTCTGAAACCACTTCTACGACATCTCCTAATTGAATAGCAGGATCCAATGATCCAGCTACGCCGAGATTCAGGACAAGGTCAATTTTTTCTTTGTGAAGAATGCTTGTGAGCTGATAGGTAGTTGCGATAATCCCTACCCCCGTGACAAGCAACTGAACTTCGATGGTATTTATTACGAAAAGATCGGAACGAATTTTACGACCATTCTCGTTAAGAAAGCTAACCAGTGGGAGAAATTCAAAAGATGTTGCTGCAACACAAAGTATCCGCATTTCTATTTTTTTGGGAAAATAAAGAATCTTGAACAAAATCCTAATTCTTTGTACTTTTGCGGCGCATTTGACATCAAGGTAATTAACAAAAATTTATGACCGTTTATCTGACAAGGCGGGTTCGATTCAATGCTGCTCACAAGCTATGGGTAGAATCGTGGAGCGAGGAAAAGAATTTTGAAGTGTTTGGGAAGTGTGCCAACAAGAATTTCCACGGCCACAATTACGAACTTTTCGTTACCGTGAAAGGCACTCCCGATCCGCTGACAGGGTTTATAATGAATGCCAAAGAGTTGGCAGATATTATCAAAAGCGAAATCACAGAGGTGCTAGATCACACCAACCTAAACCTTGATGACAATTTTGTCCCAAAAGGAATTTTGTGTACTACGGAAAATCTGGCTTACTATATCTGGAAAGAACTTGAACCACATATCACGCAATGCCGTTTACACTGTGTTAAGTTAGTGGAGACTGAAAATATTTATGCAGAATATTACGGAGAGGAATAATTAATACAAAAAGGCACAGCTAATGAATTACAAAAAGTTTGAGGAATTCGATTCAGAAAAAACAGAAGGCATAAAGGAAAAATACAAGTTCATTCTCGATTCCGTAGGAGAAGATATTAACCGTGAAGGTCTCGTCAAAACGCCTGAGCGTGCGGCAAAAGCCATCCAGTTCCTCACGCATGGATATGACCTGAATGCCAGTGAAGTGTTGCGTTCCGCAATGTTCAAGGAAGACTATAGCGAAATGGTGATTGTCAAAGACATTGAAGTTTATTCTTTGTGCGAACATCACATTCTCCCATTCTTTGGGAAGGCTCATATTGCCTATATCCCTAACGGCTACATCGTTGGCCTTAGTAAGATTCCGCGAATTGTAGACATTTATGCCAGACGACTTCAGGTGCAAGAAAGATTAACAGATGATATTCTGCAATGCATTCAGGAGACCCTCAAACCTTTGGGTGCAGCAGTTGTCATAGAAGCCCGCCATATGTGCATGATGATGCGCGGGGTGCAAAAACAAAACTCAATAACAACAACCTCGGCATTTACCGGTGAATTCAGAAAGGTAGAAACACGTAACGAATTTCTAAACCTGATCGGCAAAAAACTACTGTAAACACATCTAAAAGAACACCACATGAGAGCCTATATTTTTCCAGGACAAGGTGCCCAGTTTGAAGGCATGGGCAATGATCTTTATGCATCATCAGACAAGGCTAAAACCTTATTTGAACAAGCTAATGAAATCCTTGGCTTCAGGATAACGGATGTTATGTTTGAAGGTACCAAAGAAGACCTGAAACAAACAAAGGTTACCCAACCTGCTATTTTTCTGCATTCCGTTATTACATCAATTCTGAAAGCAGAAAACTTTAATCCTGACGTTGTTGCCGGGCATTCACTTGGAGAGTTTTCAGCGCTCACTGCGGCTGGCATTTTAAACTTTGAAGATGGTTTAAAATTGGTCTCAGAAAGGGCATTAGCCATGCAAGCAGCCTGTGAAGAGCAGGAAAGTACGATGGCGGCTATCCTTGGTCTTGACGATGGAGTTGTGGAAGATATTTGTGATAAAATCGAAGACATTGTAGTTCCTGCTAATTATAATTGTCCTGGACAGTTGGTAATTTCCGGAAGTATTACAGGTGTTGAAAAAGCTTGTGAGGCATTGAAAGAAGCTGGAGCAAGAAGGGCATTAATTCTACCTGTTGGCGGTGCTTTTCATTCTCCTTTAATGGAACCTGCGAGGGAACGACTTGAAAATGCTATTAACCAGACCACATTCAATGAATCCTCTACCCCGATTTATCAAAATGTAACTGCTGCTGCTACCACAGATCCAGCAGCGATTAAAACAAACCTGATCTTACAACTCACAGCTCCTGTGAAATGGACTCAAACCCTAAAGAACATGCTTGCTGATGGAGTGGATCACTTTACAGAAGTTGGCGGAACAGGTCGTGTTCTCCAGGGCATGGTGAAAAAAGTAGACCGATCGATACCTACCGAGACGTTATAATCCGACATTTTTTTGTTTTTCTGTTAATCTATACTTAATTATCAGCCACCATTTGCATTTTGGCATAAAGAGTGTATATTGGTTATAGGAGAGGCTTATCAATTCTTAAGACATGTAAATACAGGCCTGTGAAGACAACAGAGATTATTGAAACTGGGAAATTATTATTAGCAGACCCTTTTATGCTCGACCCAAACTTCAAACGTTCAGTAGTTTTGTTATGTGATCATCATAGTGAAGGAACAGTTGGGTTTATCCTTAACAAATCTGTAAAAATGCAGATCAACGAGCTCCTAGCTGATTTTCCCGAATTTGAATCTGAGGTGCATTTTGGAGGTCCTGTTCAAACAGATACAATTCATTATATCCACAGAATTGGTGAAAAGCTAATAGAAAGCCAGCATGTCTGCGACGGGATCTATTGGGGAGGTGATTTTGATCAACTCAAATTTTTGGTAGAAACCGGCCAAGTGGATTCTGCTGATATTCGATTTTTTGTCGGTTACTCTGGATGGAGTTCTGGTCAGCTAAATGAAGAAATGGCCATTGGTTCGTGGATGCTCGGCAATGCATCTGCCAGCTATGTATTTAAAAAAGAAATTGGAGACTTATGGTCTGAGGTGCTCCAGGAAAAAGGTGATGTTTTTTCTGTTATTTCTACGCTTCCAGACTATGTCAACTGGAACTAGCCCCCTTCTTTTTTTTAAAATTTCTACATCCTGCATGCTTTCCAATAGAGTTGCGTAAATTTGTGTCGCTTTGTAACTACTCAGCATGATTACAGTTTCAAATATCTATGTTCAATACGGTGAACGCATTCTGCTCGACAATGTTTCCTGCGTAATCGGCAATCGAGACAAGATTGGACTTGTTGGAAGGAATGGAGCAGGCAAATCGACACTGATCAAGATCATTGCAGGTTACCAAAACTCTGAAAAAGGGAGTATCGCCAAACCATCTGGTACCACAATTGGTTTTCTTCACCAAGAAATTGAAATCAAAACCGGTAAAACGGTTATGGATGAAACTTTGACCGCTTTCGAAGAGGCTCTTAAGATCGAATCCAGAATTGAGGCAATCAATACCGAGATCGGCTCGCGAGATGATTATGAAAGCCAATCTTATCATCAACTGTTGGACGAACTTTCAGAAGCGAATGACCGCTTCAATATGTTAGGCGGTTTTTCTATGCAATCTGATGCTGAAAAAGTACTTAAAGGTCTTGGGTTCAAACAATCTGACTTTACCCGGAAAACCGATGAGTTCAGTGGTGGTTGGAAAATGAGGATAGAACTGGCCAAAATCCTTTTGCGTAAGCCGAATTATCTTTTGCTTGATGAGCCTAATAACCACTTAGACATTGAAGCTATTATTTGGCTAGAACAGTTTCTAAGAGATTATGAAGGTGCCGTTGTGATTATCTCCCACGACAAAATGTTTCTCGACAATATTACCAATCGCACCATTGAAATAGAGTTTGGAAAACTTTATGACTACAAGGCTCATTACAGCAAGTACGTAGAGTTGAGGGCGTTAAGAAGAGAGAAACTTGAGGCTGAGTTTAAAAACCAACAAGCCAAGATTGCGCAAACGGAAAAGTTAATCGACAAGTTCAGGGCCAAAGCTAGTAAAGCCAAATTCGCTCAATCTCTCATCAAGCAGTTAGACAGGATGGACAAGGTTGAAATTGACCCTGAAGATAGCAGGGCCATGAGGATTCGGTTTAAACCAGCACCTCGTTCTGGCGATATTGTCGTTGAAGGAAAAGATATTATCAAACATTATGGCCAGATAAAAGTACTGCAGGGTGTTGACCTCAAACTAGATCGTGGAGAACGCGTAGCATTTGTAGGACAAAACGGCCAGGGCAAAACGACACTTTCGCGTATCCTTATCGAAGACCTTGAGTTAACTGAAGGAGTAGTCAAAATAGGCCATAATATCCATATTGGTTATTACGCACAAAACCAGGCTGAAACTCTTCCTTCTCACCTCACTCTCCTTGAAGCCCTTGAACATGCAGCACCGCCTGAGATGTTTACACAGGTGAGATCAATATTAGGTGCATTCCTATTCAGCGGTGAAGATGTAGAGAAAAAAGTTTCCGTCCTTTCCGGCGGTGAGCGAGCACGTTTAGCATTGGCATGCCTGTTGCTCAGGCCACTAAATCTGCTCGTACTCGATGAGCCTACCAATCACCTGGATATTATATCGAAAGACCTTCTTAAACAGGCATTACAAAAATATGATGGTACCTTAATCGTGGTTAGTCACGATCGTGATTTTCTCCAGGAGCTTACCACCAGAACGATTGAGTTTAAAGACCATAAACTTTTCGAACACCTTGGCGACGTCACATCTTTCCTTGAAAAAAGGAAGATTGACAGCATGCGTGAATTGGGTATCAAAAAGAAAGAAAATCGCACAGCTTCTAGTTCAAATAAAGCTTCCAAACTCTCTTACGAAGAACAAAAAGAACAGGAGAGACAAAAACGTCGCCTAGAAAAAAAAGTACAGACCGCAGAGCGAAAAATCGACAAACTGGAGCGCCAGATAGCTGATTTTGAATCCCAAATGGGGGCTACCGACTTTTACCATACAGAAGGCCACCAGGAAGTTCTCGAAGCCTATCAGAAAGCCCAGGTGGGACTAGAAGAGGCCATGTCTTCATGGGAAGAAGCCCATGAGGAATTGGAATCTTTTCTCAGTAAGTAATTAATTATTAAATCGCTGAACATTTACTTCTGAATTTAATCCAGGAATCTTTCCGGTAAGGAAATCAGAAAAATGCTTTGCCCAAAATGGTCCTAAAGAGGCCCCTTTTGTGCCAAGCCCATTAAAAATCCCTATTTGAGGATAGGCTTGCGAAAACCCAATCACAGGTCTTCTATCCTTAAATACAGGTCGTATGGCGGCTTTATGTTTGATGATCTCAAAAGGGCAATTCAAGACCTCCTTTAACTTTTTGATCAACCAATTCCTGCCTTCACTAGTGGGTTGGTCATTTAGAAACTTCCAAACATAACTTGATCCTACCCAAAAATGATAATTTCCTTGCGGGACCAGAAATACCCCAGACTTGATCATTTTATCAATTTTGAATCCAGGAATATTAACCAAAATAACTTCGCCTTTTGCCGGTTGGTAAGGTAATTCTTTAAAAAATGGATTTATTGCACTTTGGTGCCCTTCACAAAAGATAATTTTTTTTGATGTTATGGATTTATACTTAACTGACTGATTGTCAATATTCAAATGGTCATAATAAAAAGGTTCGTTATAGTGTAAGCCCTGGCCTGCAAATGCGAATCTGATGAAGTCAACTACTGCTTTAAGATTTACATTTAAAGCACCCTTGAGTTCTACCCAACAAAACGGCTCTTGACAGAAATCACGGAGTGCGGAAGCATCTGGCTCAGGAACTATAAACTTTTCGTATCCAGGGTCAGTGGCCCTTGCATACCAGTCATTTTGTTGTTGGTTGTCGCTTAGTGCCCAGAGAATATTTCTTCGAAAAAGGAATTGCGTATTGGCGGTTTCTTCCAATTGTCGATAGGTAGCCAAAGCTTTTGGCATAAGTTCGTCTATCATCCAGCTCTTTACGAATCTACGACCAGTTACCGGATTGATAATACCCGCAGCTACTGATGAAGCGGCCCCTTTATTGAAATTATCGATAAATGCGACCTTTTGTCCGGCTTCTTTCAGGAACCAACCTAATAATGATCCTGCAATTCCCTGACCAACAATCAAAAAATCAACATTCAATTATTTAGATTTTTTAGAGCTTCGCGATCGACTTTTTTAAGGCCTTTTACAACAAGGTCGTAGGAATGATCAATCAACCCCTTTATAAATTTATCTTCCAGATCACCTTCGCAGTTTATCGTATTCCAGTGTTTCTTGGACATATGGTATCCGCCAATTATTTCGGGATGCTGGTCTCTTAGTTCAATTGCCCAATCGGGATCGCATTTGAGATTAATCGTAAATTCTTCCCACTCCAATCCTGTTAGTGCAAACATTTTGTTCATGACCTTGAAAACCAAGGTGACTTCATCAAATGGAAAACTTTCTGAGGTGCCAGGCTTGGAGAGACAATATTCTCTGAATTCTTCTACATGCATGGGAAATGTGCCGTTAATTAACTGAAATTAAGAAAATTTGTCCCAGACCTGATCTGACGGTGGTTCTGCTTCAATTATAACAGGAACTTTTTTTACGGGATGCTCGAATTCCAGTCTTTTAGCATGGAGGTGAATCGAACCATCGAGATTTGCCTGTGGGAACCCGTATTTCAGATCACCTTTTATGGAACAACCAATCCTTGCTAATTGTACTCTGATCTGGTGTGGTCTTCCGGTTTTAGGTTTGACTTCCAACAAGTGGAAATTTCCGAGTGAGCCGATGAGATTGTATGATAATTCAGACCTTTTGGCATTAGGATTACGCTTTGAAGGTTTATCCAATGCTTTTGCCAGATTGCGTTTATTGTCTTTTACCAGGTAATGGACCAATTTACTTTCCAATTCAGCGGGGCGTTCTTTGGTAATTGCCCAATAGGTTTTTTGGACTTTATTTTCCTGGAATAGTTTGTTCATCCTGGAAAGTCCTTTTGATGTCCTTGCGAAGACAACGACTCCACTTACGGGTCTATCCAACCTATGAATAACGCCAAGGAATACATTCCCTTCCTTTTTGTAGCGAATTTTAATGTATTCTTTAACGTATTCGGAAAGCGGGGTATCTCCGGTTTGATCTCCCTGAACCAACCACCCAGCCGGCTTGTTTACTGCAATGAGGTGATTATCCTCGTAGATTACCTCAAAGTCATTAAGGCTTAAATTCATTTGTGGAACTTGTTGTTCTGTTTTAAAAGACCGATAATTGTGCAAATGTAGTCAAGTAGCCTGACAAAATTGAGTTTTATGAAGCTAAGCCTTGGTTTTTCCCCATGTCCAAACGACACTTTTATTTTTGACGGACTCGTTCACCACAAGATCGATACCGAAGGGCTTGAGTTTGATGTACTTCTGGCTGACGTTGAGGAACTTAACAGGAAAGCCTTTAAAAGAGAACTCAATATCACCAAGTTGAGCTACCATACCTTTGGTTATCTTTTAGATGATTACGCTTTATTAGACGCCGGATCTGCGCTTGGTAATAATTGTGGCCCTTTGCTTATTGCAAAAAAGCCATTCGATTATGCGGCAATCAATGATCTGAATATTGCCATACCCGGAAAATATACCACTGCAAACTTCTTACTCAGTATTGCTTTTCCAGAGGCAACCAATAAGGAAGAATATCTTTTTTCTGAGATTGAAAATGCTGTATTAGAAGGAAAAGTAGATGCGGGATTGATCATCCACGAAAACAGGTTCACATACGCACAAAAAGGGTTGAAAAAATTGATAGACCTCGGGGAATATTGGGAAACAAAAACCAATCTTCCTATTCCATTAGGCTGTATTGCGGTAAGCAAAAAATTACCAAAACCCATACAGCAGACGGTCAACCGGGTACTGAGAAGATCAGTTGAATTTGCTTTAAATAATCCTTTAGCAACCATGGATTACGTCAGGCCTCATGCACAGGAAATGGACGATGAGGTTATGATGCAGCATATTGGGCTGTACGTCAATGATTATACCGTAGACCTTGGCCCGGTTGGCAGGAAAGCAATTGAAAGATTATTCAAAATAGCCAATGAAAAGGGCATCATCAAGTTTTCTGACAATGCCCTTTTTATCTGAACTAGTAGACAGCCATACTTTGGTCTATCTCCTCAGCATAGGCTAATACGCCTCCTTTCAGATTATATAAATTATCAAAACCATATTTTTCCTGGAGGGCCTCAATGGCATCAGCTGATCGTTTGCCGCTTCGGCAATGAATTACCACTTTCTTTTTGCGATCGATCTGCTCAGCCTTATCTAAAATTGAGCCTAGTGGAATCAGCTCGGCTTCCAGATTTACAATTTCATATTCATAAGGCTCTCTCACATCAATTAACTGAAAATCAGCGTTTTCATTTATCAATGCTGTAAGTTCCTGAACCGATATTTCTTTAACCCTGGATTGTGCTTCCTGATTTTCATCAACGGGGTGGATACCACAAAATACCTGGTAATCAATTAGTTCCGTTATTGGCTCCAGATCTGGATTTTTGGCGATATTCAATACTCTTGTCTCAAAACTCAGGGCATCGAATAGGAAAAGTCTGCCTGCTAATGGTTTACCGACCCCACTAATGACTTTAAGAACTTCGTTAGCCTGAAGACTTCCGATAATACCTGGGAGCACGCCAATCACACCACCTTCGGCACAACTTGGCACTAAACCCGGAGGCGGTGGTTCAGGAAACAAGTCTCGGTAATTAGGCCCTGTATTCCCTTCTTTGTCAGTATAATTAAAGACAGAAACCTGTCCTTCAAATCTAAAAATAGAGGCATACACATTGGTTTTCCCAAGTATAACACATGCGTCATTAACCAGGTATCGAGTTGGGAAATTATCAGTGCCATCAGCAACGACATCATAGTCTTTTATTATATTAAGTGCATTTTCCGAATTCAACATCGTTTCATGTGTGATGATATTGAGATGCGGATTAAGGTCTTCCAATCGTTTTTTGGCTTCTACCACTTTGGGGTTGCCTACCGAAGAAACCCCAAATAAGACTTGTCGTTGGAGATTCGATTCATCAACCACATCAAAATCAACGATACCAATTGTTCCCACACCTGCAGCAGCAAGATAGAGTAAAAGTGGGCTGCCCAGTCCTCCTGAACCGACTACCAGTACCTTGGCCGCTTTAAGTTTCTTTTGACCTTCTATATTAAATTCAGGAATAATCAAATGTCGGCTATACCGCTCCAATTCCTGTTTCGAAAAAGTTATCTCACTCATTTTATTCAAATTCCTGGTTAGTAAATCCTGTTTGTTTATCCACCTGCGATAGCTGGAACGATACTGATTACCGTACTAGATTCAATTTTTGTATGTTCCCTGTCCAAAGTCAGGATATCACTGTCACCAACAAAGATACGGATAAACGATCTCAGCTTTCCAGTGGTATCCAACAAATGATTTTTGATGTCTGGATGTTGGGAGGTAAGGTCTTTTACGGCCTCAAGAACGGTAGTTCCTGAGATTTCTACACTTGATTCAAAGTTGGTGAACTTTCTCAGTGGTGTCGGGATAATAATCTTAGACATTTGTAGTTGATTTTAAGAATTTATTGTGATTAAGTAATTTTTCTTCATCAAACTGCCCAGTTTTCTCATTAAGTCTCCAGGAGGTAGCTTTTACAGCTACCCTATTCATAACTGAAACAATAAGATAAGAGAAGTAAGGCAGCGCTTGTTTTAAGTCATGTTCGGAAGGTATAGCCGGGTGATTGGGATGTGAGTGAAAGACACCCAGCAAAACCAGATTATGCTCCAATGCAAATCTTTCAGCTTTTACAAAATCAAAAGGATCAATTTCGAATCTTCTTCTTTGGTCTCCAACTTTAGCATTCTCAACAACAAGGGCATGGGTCACAGTTCTGATTTTTCCTTCCTTTCCGAAAAAGAAACCACAACCTTCATTAGGAAAAACGGCTTCCAGATGTTCGACAATTACTTCTGCCGGAGATTTTTCAAAAATGATATTTAATCTATTCATTATCAGATATTAAGCTGCAAATACATGGTTCAATACTTCACTGTATTTTGAAGCATCGTCTGGAAACATCGTCACGACCACTCCCCTTTCAATGCTATTGGCTACCCGTAAGGCACCAACCAGGTTTGCAGCAGATGATGGGCTTATCAACATGCCTTCCTTCCGGGCCATTTCACGGATTAATTCATAAGCTTCGAGTGTCGAAACTTCTAGGTTTGCGTGGGCAATGTTATCATCATATATCCCTGGTACCTTTGCGGTTTCAAGATGTTTCCATCCCTCCATCCCATGCAGGGCAGTTTCGGGCTGGAGGGAAATTAAACTGATCTGGTCATTGATCTTTTGCAAGCCTCTAGAGGTTCCAACAAAAGTACCCGTGGTGCCAAGCCCTGCTACAAAATGTGTTATTTCTCCTTTTGTTTGTGCGCAGATCTCAATAGCAGTTGAGGCCTCATGAGCTTGCCAATTTGCAGCATTATTGTATTGATCAGCATAATAGAATTCACCGGGAGATTCCATTGCCATAACTTTTGCTTTTTCCTGGGCACCATCAGTACCATCAAATTTTGAAGTAAATATCAAATCTGCGCCCAATGCTCTTAGCATTTGAATTCTTTCTTTCGAAGCATTTTCAGGAATAACTATTGTAAGGTCAAGCCCAATTCCAGCACAGATTGAGGCATATGCTATTCCTGTATTTCCACTCGTTGCATCAATTAACCTGTTGCCTTTGTGCAGTTTCCCGGTAAGGACAGCTTTTCTAATTATGCTGTAGGCAGCTCTGGCTTTGACTGAAGCTCCAATTTGCTCCCATTCGAGTTTTGCGAACAGTTTTACGCCGGGTTTTGAAAAAATTCTTTCGATCGGGAAAAGCGGCGTATTGCCCACCCTTTCTCCTATTCTTTCCAGGCCTCTATAGAGCGTGTAATCAATTCCTTTTTTTGCAGTTATATTCATTTCGATTGTGTATTGTTTAAAACAAAAAAGCCTCCCCGTAAACGGAAAGGCTTTTGAAATAAACGTAATAATATACAAATAGCGTCACTGCCTTTCCCTCCGGGAGATAAAACAACAGCAGCAACAACAGTTATTTGTATGATTATTCATTTATTGTACTTATTCCTAAAACTTAAAATGCCTTCTCAATCAGGAGCATTGAAAAGGCATTATATTAAAAGTCGAAACATTTATCCTCTTCAACGCTCTCGCATAATACAACATTGGCAACAGTATATAGTTGCGACCAGAGAAGAAAATAAATGTATGGAATGGTCCATGTAATTTTGTATTGTCTAACAAACTTAAGAACTATTTCAATTAAAATCAAGGGAGGCTTTCAGGTTTTGTATCTTTACGCCTCTAAAAAACTACGTTTAATATGAATAAGGTGCTGGTATCTTCAGAGGTAGAAAAACTAAAGCGGGTCATTACTCACAGGCCAGGAAACGGGATTGGCCGAATATCTCCGAAAAGGTCTGATGAGCTGCTGTTTGATGATATCGTTTTTTTAAAAACGATGCAAAAGGAGCATGATGTATTTACAGATCTGTTAAAGGCATTTCTTGGTGATGATAATGTAATGGAAGTTGGACAATTATTGCTTGAAGCGCTTGATCATGACCCTAAAACCAAGGAAGAGATCGTGGCAATGATCGTTGATTTCGAGGAATTGCCAGATCGTGATATCACCCTTCTGGAATCATTGTCAAATACTGAGCTTAGTGACACATTAATTTCAGGTTATTGTGCAAAGGAAGATTGTATATTATTTGATCCAATTCCCAATTTCATATTCACCCGCGACATAGCTGTAGTGGTAAATGACCATGTCATTATCACCAAGGCGGCCAAGGAAGCAAGGTTCAGAGAAAATTTGTTGACCAGATTCATTTTCTGGACCCATCCAACTTTCGAGCATCTTAAGAAGGAAGGCAAACTTATTAATCTTAATAATGTCAATTTATTCCCGCCTTCCCGAAAGGGAGAACAAGTATCCATTGAAGGTGGAGATATTATGATGATTCACAAAGATTATTTGTTGGTTGGCTGTAGTGAAAGGACGACTCAATATGCTATCGAACTACTCCGCGATTATTTATTTGAGCATAACATAATCAGAAATGTTGTCCAAATCAATATTCCAGCCGATCGCCATTTCATGCATATTGACACCATATTCACCCAGGTTGATCATAATCTCGTAGTGGCCTATAAACCTTTAGTAGAAGAAGGAATAAGCAGTAATGTTATTGTTCATCGCCAGGAAAGAGGGGCAAAGATCTATAGTTCGATTAAAGAATTCTTTAAAGCCGAACTCAACTTTTCTATGGAGTTTATTTTCGGTGGCGGTGGAGTTTCTCCTTACCAGGAGAGAGAACAATGGACAGATGGCTGCAATCTGGTGGCCATAAAACCGGGAGTAGCCATAATCTATGATCGGAATATCCGTACCATAGATGAATTTGAGAAATCAGGATACACCGTTATTACTGCAGAAGACCTCATTGCCGACATTAAATCCGGTGAAATAAATCCGGATCAGGTGGAAAAAACCCTGATAACCCTGGAGTCTAACGAACTTTCGAGAGCAAGAGGAGGCAGTCACTGCATGACTTGTCCAATCGAGAGAGATAATGGTTAGTGCAGTTTTGCCAGCGCCACTTTTATTCTTTTACAAGATTCGATAAGCATTTCTTCAGAAGCAGCATAAGAAATCCTGAAGCAGTTGTCTGCGCCAAAGGCATTACCAGTAACCACTGCTACATGGGCATTGTAAAGCAGGTATTCGCAAAAATCGTCAGCATTATTGATCATGCGTTTGCCATCAGTTTTTCCAAAATAGTCACTGATATCAGGAAACACATAGAATGCTCCCTCTGGATAATTGACTTTCATACCCGGAATCTCTTTTAACATACCGATAACCAAGTCTCTACGTTTTTTGAACTCATCTCTCATTTTCCAGGTAGGTGCCAGATCACTGTTCAGGGCATGTGCGGCTGCTATTTGGCCAAAAGCCGTAGCACCACTAGTAAACTGGCCTTGTATTTTGGCGCAAGCTTTTGCGATCCACTGTGGCGCACCAAGATAGCCCAATCGCCATCCCGTCATCGAAAATCCTTTTGAAAACCCATTGACCGTCACTGTACGGTCCTTTACCCCCTCAAATGACCCAATGCTGATATGCTTTCCTGTAAAGTTGATATATTCATAAATTTCATCGGATACCACAGTAATCTGCTCGTAAGGAGCAATTACATTTGCGATACTTTCCAGTTCTTCTTTTGAATAAACCGATCCTGTCGGATTACAAGGAGAAGAAAATAGGACAATCCGTGTTTTATCGGTAATCGCATTCTCAACCTGCTGAGCAGTCACTTTATAGTCGGACTCAATACCAGCCGACACGATAACAGGTACTCCGCCACCCAGTTTGACAATGGCATGATAAGAAACCCAATACGGTCCAAGGACTATGACTTCATCACCATCATTGAGTAGCGACAGACAAATATTGGCAATACACTGCTTTGCACCATTGGAAACTACGATTTGGCTAAGATCGTAATCCAGGTCATTATCGCGTTTGAATTTTGCAGAAATCGCTTCTCGAAGAACTGGCAAACCTGGCACTGGCGTGTATTTGGTAAAACCTTCATCCAAAGCTTTTTTAGCTGCTGCTTTGATATGTTCAGGTGTATCAAAATCTGGTTCACCCAAACTCAGGCTGATCACATCGTATCCCTTAGCTTTGAGGTCACGTGCCATTTGAGCCATTTTAATAGTGGCCGATTCTTCCATTTCAAGAATCCGGCGGGAGAGCAAAACTTTGCTTGTTGCTTCCATTTTATTGTGATGATTTTTCTAGCTAAAATAAAAGAGGCTGCAAATTAACCATTACCCTTGAACTTATCAATAGTACGGCGTTGCTTTTTGGTAGGACGACCCTCTCCTTTTTCTCTAATCTCTGCTGCCCCTTTACCGATAAACCAGTCTTTGTATTTGTTCATTTCTTCCTCCGATGTATGGTCAATGTAACATACTTGTGCCAAAGGAGCAGAAACGCGCTTTTCTAATAAGTCAACAACTTCAAAGGTCAGGTTAAACCCGCCCTTCTTTACAATGATGGTTTCTCCTCTTGTGAGCATGTAAGAGGCTTTGACTGTTTTGTCGTTAATCCTTACCTCCCCTGACTTGCAGGCATCGGTAGCTAAAGTCCTGGATTTGAAAATACGGACGCTCCAAAGCCATTTGTCGATTCTGACTTTGTTCAATTCTTTCATAAAAATGTGATGATCTTAAATTTAGATCGGGCTTTTAAATGACTAGAGGTCATCAATCGGAATACCGATATCAATCTTGGACTTGTCCAGTAATGGCATTTTCATGTCCAATGCCTCTAGCGTTTCAACTATCTTTTTCGCGACAACGTAATTGCGGTACCATTCGTCATCAGCAGGCACGATGGTCCATGGATGGACATTGCATCGATTAATAGCTTCTTCATAACAGAACATGTAACGATCCCAATGCCTGCGTTCCTCCCAATCTCCGTCACGGTGCTTATAATTCTTTTCCGGTTCTGATATTCTTTGTTTTAACTCTCTTTCCTGCTCATCTTTTGACAGGTAAAGGAAGAATTTCAGGATAACGGTTTTATTATCTTTCCATAGTAAATCTTCAAATGCATTAATGGCTTTGATTCTTGCATCTACCAGATCTTCATCGATCCAATTGTGAACACGTTGAATGAGAATATCTTCGTAGTGCGATCTGTTAAATAGCTGGATATGTCCTTTTTGGGGAACGTATTTGTGCACCCTCCAAAGGAAATCGTGAGCGAATTCTTCGTCTGATGGTTTCTTAAACGCTCTGACACTTAGTGTAACCGGACTACATTCTTTAAAAACCTTGCGGCTGACACCATCCTTCCCACTTGAATCCATTCCCTGGAAGACAACAAGAAGGCTGTATTTGCCTTCCGCTGCCATTACTGTCTGTAAGTCGGCAATTCGTTCTCTCAGATCTTCAAATTCTTTTTTTACATCATCTTTTTTAAGGCCTTCTGGTGGTATTGTTGAGATTTCACTTAGTTTGATCATAGTTGTTGAATTCGTTTTTCTTGAAAAAATTGAGTGGGAAGAAGTTCCTGTAAAGTGAAAAGATCATTTTGCTTTAGATGCTCATTTTGCTTCGCTTTACCAGGTAAGGCATTAATACCTGTCTGAAGCCTTGGTTAATATCAGCTTCTACAAATTCGATCTTATACTGGAGGCATTTCATTGCCAGTTTATCAATAAAAGTACGCATCTGGTCAACATAATAATCTTTGACCTGATTGGGCTGGAGCCTTACCTTTTCTCCAGTTTCCAAATCAATAAACATATAAGGTCTGTTCTCAAATTCGAATTGAACTTCCTTACTTTTATCTACTACATGAAAAAGAATGACTTCATGCTTGTTATGTTTTAGATGTTGTAAAGCAGAAAACAGCTTCTCTGGATCCTCATGTTCAAACATATCACTGAAAATTATGATCAACGATCTCCTGTGAATGCTATCCGCTATTTCGTGTAACGATGAGGCAGCATTGGTTGGGAGGTTATTCTGAGGATTTTGTAATAACTGATCGATATAGGTCAGCAATAACTTGTAATGAGCAGTGCTGGACTTAACCCTTGTATGACGATCTACGCCATCTGTAAAAACACTTAGGCCAAAAGCGTCTCGCTGTTTTTTGAGGAGATTCATCAAGGCAGCAGCGGCAAGAGCTGAGAACTGTAATTTGTTCAATTCCCCTTTTTTTGCTGATTCAAATGGAAAATACATTGACGATGAAGCATCGATCACAATCTGACAACGCAAATTGGTTTCTTCTTCATACCGCTTAGAAAAGAGTTTATTTGTTCTAGCAAATACTTTCCAGTCAATATTCTTGGTAGATTCTCCCTGGTTATATAATCGGTGTTCTGCAAATTCCACTGAGAACCCATGAAAAGGACTTTTATGAAGGCCAATAATAAAACCTTCTACAACCTGTCTTGCAAGAAGCTCGAGATTCCCAATTTGCCGGACATCATAATTTTCTGAAAGACTCATATTCTTTTATAGAAATATTAAACCCTTATCCAGGAAATACTGAATAAGGGTTTAAACTAATTATTTTCCTGCATTAAGCAAGTATAATACTAGCTTTTTACGTAGTGCTGATCAATTTTGTCCTGAAGAACAGCCTTAGTGGTAACACCGATCTGCTTGTCTACAATTTCGCCATCTCTCAACAACAATACAGTTGGCAGGCTACGAATTCCATAACGCTGTGATATTTCAGGGTTGTTGTCAACATCAAGTTTTCCGACAACAACATCTACATTTTCTTCGGCAAGTGCTTCGATTACGGGGGCTAGCATGCGGCAAGGACCACACCAAACAGCCCAGAAGTCAACAACAGCAAGTTTTCCTGATTCTGTTACTTCCACATCGAAGTTATTATCTGTTAATTCCAATGCCATTTTAATAGGTAGTTTTTGTTACAAAAAAAGATTACAAGTAAAAGAACGCTAAAAAGTTCTGTTAAGTTGCAAATCTAAGAAATAAACCTGATTTAAAAATGTCGGGCATAAGGCAAACTCGCGCTTTGGGATTAATCTATCCCAGATGTTGCCGACACATTTCTTTTTTTCTTCTTACCAAATCTTCCGAAGAATGAGTCGATAAACTCCCTGAAAGTATCAAATTCAGTACTATAAGAAATACCGATACCAGTTCGGTTCCTTTGACTGCCGTCTAATTCTTCGAATCCTGATTCAGTCCTGTTATAGGCCCTGATCCTGAATCTGCCATCTGCTGTTATCAAATATTCAATGACAAAGTCACCGGCAACATAGGCGCCATTGTTGGGTCCATTCCCGATACTACTGGCTCCATTGGCAAAATCAATATTTCCGCCAATATTTACGATCAGCCTATTATCAAGGAAATAATTTTTCAGCCCAAGCTGGACCTGGCTCGCTGTAGCCGGATTATCGATATTAATACCTGCATTACTTTGGATCAGTCGGTAATCGAAATCAAAATCGATATTTGAGATAAACCCTGCACCATCTACCAGTTCAGAAAGCAGATCAGAAAGGTATACTGATAATTGATTGGACAAAAGTTCGCTCAATGTATTAATACCGGTAACAAACTGGTTATTGCCTGTTTGAGCTGCTCCAGAGATTGATGGCAGAAAGTTTCCAAGAACAATCAAACCAAAAACCTGTCGGTTAATCTCATTATCATCGTCTCGGATTGATTGCAACTTACTATCCACATAACCTCTTAATTCAGGATCAATGGTAGGAAATTCGATATCAAAGGTGATATCTGGTTTTAATAGTGAATTTTCAAGGTGCATCAATAAGTTAACCGAAGTAGAACGTTGTGCTGCTGCATAAGCTGCTGTACCTTCCAATTCAAGCAAGTAATCTGAAATAAAGTTATAGACTGGTGTTTTCAGGCCTTTGTAGTAAGCATCAAGACTAATCTGGGCGTCATAAGGATCGCCATCCCATCTTATTGTCCCTCCTCTCTTAACGGCAAAAGGTTTTTTTATAAAATTTTGATAACTAAACAAGTAATCTCCCTCTTCGATAGTGTAACCACCATTCATCGTAAATTCACCTGTACGGGTAAAGACGATCTTGATATTGCCATTACCATTACCATTGATAATCTCCCCTGCTCTTTCATCAAAAATGAGAATGATATCCGCTTGTTGGTTAATGTCCATTTCCAATTCAACTGAAACACCTCTCAACTTTTCGGCTGTGCCAATGCGCGTAGTGGTTTCAGAAGTATCAGGTTTGACAAATTCGATGAAACTAACTTCCTTGGCAGCATTATTCCCGTCAAGGGGAATACTAATTTCTGTTCCCTCACTGGATGTGGCAGACATAAACAGATCAATCTGATTGAAAGGGCCAGTAAATTTGAGATAGGCATTCCCTTTGGCCATACCGTAGAAATCAGGATTATCTTCTTTCGTTGTATTCATTAGGAGGAAATCTCGATCAATAGTCCTTCCTTCAAGGTTGAGCCTGAAATCGCTCAGGTGATCGTGAGTAATTGAACCAAAAACTTCTGCCATCCTGTTATTTTCATCTCTGACGAAATTATTGTTGAGCCAAAAATTAAAGTTATCAACCCTTGAAGTGATGTTATCCAGGAAATAGGTTGTTTGGAGGTAATTCACTTTTGTTGCACCACCAAGAATATTAATACTTCCGCTGATATTGGGCTTCTTTGGCAACCCATTCACTCGGAGATTTGCATTAAACTCACCTACTGTCTCAGAGATTTCTTCTCGCAGAAAATTTTCAGCAAGATTTAAAGGAAATGACTCTGTAGTCACTCTAACATCAAAATAGTTAGCATTATCAAGATTCGAAGCCATTGCGGCAAGCGGAGAAATATATGTACCATCTACCAGAACAGACTTTCCATCTTTAAACACCTTAACTTTTGCCTCCAAAATAGACTTGAGGTTTGCAGCCTTGGCATGTACAATTACATCAGTAGTATCGAAATCGTTGATAAAGAAACTATCAATAGATGCATTCACTTCCAATCCTTCCAACTTAAAAACATCGTCTGCCTGTATATCGGCTGAGATATTGCCATTGAAAATTAAATTCGGATTATTGACCAGATCATTAATGGGGTCTGTAGAAATATTGACCAGGTTAAGCATTAATCCTCTTTCTCCAATACCATTCAAGGCGATAATCTCCTCTTCATGGGTAAGTTTGACATTCTTTGTTTTTACAAAATCCTGATTAAATCGAATAAAGTTATCACCTGAAATATCCCATTTTCTATTGTAGATATAGAAATTGGAAGGCAGAATGCTCGCCTGGAAATAATCGTCTTCGGGGAAAAGGACCCCATTCAGATTCAGATCAGTAAAAATATCAGTCAGATTAGAGACGTTTACCGAAAAATTGAGGGTATCCTTTACCAATTCCCCACTATAAAATAATGGAGGTAATTCAATATTCTTTCCGACTTTAGCACCACCAACGCGCAGTGTAAGGTCAGTCCGATCTTCTTTTGTACTCGATCTAAGAATCAAGTCCTCAATTACAACATTTGCCACAGAGATTTTAGGAAAGGTACCACCAACAGTTAGCCATCCCTTTTCAGTATTGAAGTACCCGGTCAAATTGGCGGTACCGATATCACCAAGGAAGATGTTAAAAAACTGAGGTAGGTTATTGGCCTTTTTGACTTTGATATCAAAAGTAAAATCCTGTTTATTGATCGGAGAAGGTCTTTCAACATAAACCACCTGGTCATCTACAACCAGCGTATCAAAGACGGGAGGAGGTGTGCTGAAATCAATTTTGTCTGCATATTTGGGATAGTGGTCTTCCACGAACTCGACAAACGCATCCTTGAGTAATAACAGGTCAAAATAACCTGCCATTCGTGCCTCTGCGACTTCTGAATTAAGATTAATTTCTCTAACTCCGCTTACAGTATCGATATACGAATTGATTAAAACCGAATCTATCTGGAAAGTATTGTTTTTGTTGGCAAGGTGAAAATCGAAGAATGAAGCTTTTCCCTGGATATTATCAATGTTGTCACCGAAAAAGTCAAAATCAATGGTTCCACTCAAATCGAGTGGTTTTGGAAGGAGGTTTAGTTTCTGGAACCTGATCGTATCCAATTCAGCAGTTAGATTAAATACTGGTAATTCTTCATTAAAATTAATGGTTCCGTTAAAATTAAGATCTATGTTTTCATCCTTGGCAATCAACTCTCCTTCGAAGAGTCGGCTTTGAAAAACTCCGTCAATGGCAAGGTTTTGATAATTGTAATCTTTAAACACAAAGCTCTCGACTTTACCATCTAGCCTGGCGTTGATTTTATCCACAACAATGCCGTTTCCTGCAATATCTGACCTAAAGGTTATCTTACCAAATTGATCATCGCCAGTCCATTTACCAAGGTCAAAGTTGACCACTTCAAGAGCACCAGAATATTCACCAACCTCATTGCCGTTTGTAAGGTCCAGTTTGATATCAGTTTTGATTACACCTACATCAGAGTTAAGATTACCATCAGCTACGAAATTGCTAAGGAAGCCGATGAATGACCCATTGAAATTGAGGTTACCGAGTTTCTCAAAATTATCTGGAAGCTGCATCTGTGGCACCAGTAACTGAATTTCGTTCATTGACGATTGCATCTCGTCAACTGTAATTTCCCAGAAAGCATCTTCATTTGAAACGATATCCCTTGAGTCAAATCTTCCCTTTACAATGGTATTGCCAATCTGGACCCTGAGGTCTTTGCCTTTCAATTTTCTCATTCTTCCACTGAAACTGCCATCCACTACTAAAACTTCATTTTCATTAGCGAGGAAAAATTCGTTCTCTCTAAGTTCGGGAGCGAAATACATGATGTCTGAAATAGCGACGTTCGCTTTTTTGAATTCTCCGCGTAGGAAAACCGACTTTGAGAAATAATCAAAATCGTTAAAGCTTGAAAATGTCATCCGGTAGTAGTCTCTGACATAACTGTTTTGGGTAAGCAGTTCCATATCACTAACCTCGATCATTTCACCACTGACCGTTGTGTTGCCGGAAAGTTTTTCCAAAACAAATCCGGATTTTTCACTGGCACTGAGTGACTCTATCCAACCTTTCGAAATCCCATCTTGGAATGAGAAATCAGAGACATCCAGGTTAATATTTGAACTATGGATATGATTAAAATCCATGCCAGGAGGAGGTTTTGCCGGGTTCTTGGCATTATCGTAATGAAAAACCCCATCAGTCAGATCTATTTTATCAATCAGGGCAAGAAAGCTTTTGGCGGTAGAATCTGTAGCTAATTCGTCTTCGTCCAATAGCAAGTCTTCAATACTAGGTTCTTCTCTTGGTAGTCCGCGTTCATATTTCGTGTAATAAAATTTGGGACCTTCAAGGACAACAGAGGCAACCTCGAGCAATAGTTCTTCCAGGTCAATCTTTTTGATGTTGAATCTTGCTGAAGGCAGCTCAATCACCATGTCATCGCCACTTCTGGAATCACTGACGTGGGTATTGATTTCATTGAGGCTGATCTTATCTACCCCGAGGAGCCAGGCTTTTTTCTTTTGATTGCTTCTCCTTTCTTTTTTTGAAGTACTTCCATTATTCAGGCGATTTAGCAAAATAGCCAGGTTGGTATCATCTTCCGGTTTATACCTGACAAGATTAAATTGGCCGTCATTCAGGATAAGCTGGTCAATCATCAATTTATTGCTGAATAATGAAAAAGTAGAAATATCAGCTTTTAACTCGCCAGCATAAAGCAGAGTATCGCTCTCATGATCCAAAACCAGGAAGCCATCTAAAACCAGTTTGTCAAAGAAATCTATATCGACATAATCAACCTTGACCGTAGTTTCCAGTTGTGCAGACAACCATCCCGTAACCTTCCCTGCAAGGTAATTTTGAACACCCGGTAGCCTGATAATCAATGAAAAAAGTACAAACAGGATTAGAAAAGTAACCAGGAGAACCGAAAAAAACCGACGGGTTTTTTGCCACAAAGTCCTTTTGCCTGTTGAGTTTTGATCAACAGGGTTGAGGGAGTTATCTGGGATATGTTTATCCGGACTATTGATATCCAAAAATATTGATTCAAGTTGCCGCCAACCTGGTTAAAAAATAATTGTGAAAGGTATTTGGAAACGATGTTTGAAATCTGACTGCAAGATAAGTCAAACCAAGGGTTTCAAGATAATAAAACCTTGATTTTCCGTACTCCTTTAAGAGTTAGCAGAACAAATTTGAAGCCACAGAATTTGGGGAGCCCTAAGGCATTGGATTTTAACGTTTTTTTAACTGCTGGTTTTAGGGGCTGAATGAGCTTGTTTTTCCATGAAGCATTCACCATTAAACTCAGCGCCATCATCTATTATCAGATTTTTGGCAAAAATGACCCCGTTGAATTTACCAGAACCATGTAAATGAAGTGTGTCTGACACCTTTAACTCTCCTTTACAAAGACCTTTAATACCTAAATTTTTCGCATCAATTTTACCTTCTATTCTACTTTTGGTACCCATCAGGACTTTATTTTTAGTTTTGATATTGCCAATGATTGTACCATCAACTCGCAAATCAGAACTAGTTTTGATATTACCTTCAATAACAGTGCCCGGACCAATTTTATTGATCTGCCCCGGAGTTCCGTTTTGTATAGGGAGGATGTTAGATTTTTTCTTGTCAGGCGTATTTTTCATGAATACGAAATTGTAATTCAAAAAAGGTATTTATGGATCTTTGAATTTGGAATGCAAAATTCATGCTAAATTTACGGAAAATATCCTGATTAAGTCAATGAGCATAATAATCCTGGGCATAGAATCTTCGTGTGATGATACCTCAGCTGCCATCTTTAGAGACGGCGAAATTTTATCAAACGTAACCGCTACCCAAGATGTCCATAAAGCCTATGGAGGTGTAGTACCTGAAGTGGCATCAAGGGCCCACCAGGTAAATATAATTCCTACTGTAGATGCTGCTATCAAAAGAGCAGGGATAGATAAGCGGGAACTATCAGCTGTTGCCTTTACAAGAGGTCCTGGCCTAATGGGATCACTACTGGTAGGTGTCTCATTTGCCAAATCTTTTGCACTAAGCCTTGATATTCCTATGGTTGAGATCAATCATATGCAAGCTCATGTGCTGGCACATTTCATTGATGCACCTCGACCAAAATTTCCTTTTCTGTGTTTAACAGTATCCGGTGGCCACACGCAAATTGTACTGGTTAAGGATCCTCTAGACATGAAAGTGATTGGGCAGACCCTTGATGATGCTGCAGGTGAGGCTTTTGACAAGACAGGTAAGCTCATGGGGCTTCCCTACCCCGCAGGTCCAATCATTGACAAATTGGCAAAACAGGGATCACCAATCTTCCCTTTTCCAGAACCGGCAATTGACGGCCTCGATTTTAGTTTTAGTGGCCTAAAAACTTCAATTCTCAATTTTCTAAAAAAGGGGCTTAACCAGGATCCTGACTTCATAATCAAGAATCAGAATGATATTTGCGCTTCAGTGCAGGACAGGATTATCTCAATCCTAATTAACAAACTGATTAAGGCAAGTGAGATGACAGGGATCACGGAGGTTTCTATTGCTGGTGGTGTTTCGGCAAATTCCGGACTGAGAAATACTCTTGAAATAGTTGGTAAGGAAAGAGGATGGAACACCTACATTCCTCAACTTCAATACTGCACCGATAATGCAGCAATGATTGCAATTACGGGTTATTACAAATTTCAAAAAGGTGAATTTGCTAAGCAGGATATCTCTCCAATGGCCCGTTACCGATTTTAGCCTCTGGTATTTTCATCCATTAAAATACTTCTCATTTTTTCTTAATTTCACACATCATTAACCAATCCCTTACAGAATCCTGCCACATGAAGCGATTTTCCTGTGTGCTCCTCCTAACACTCCTTTTGACTTCTGTTTATGCCGATACCAAGATCAGTACGCGCATAAGTGGCATTATTTCAAATCGGTTATCTGAAAAAGTCGAACTTTCATTCACTGATAACTTTATCACTTTTGAGGAGAAACGATTTCCAATGCGGTTGGGAAGTGATGGATTTTTCGAAGTCACTTTTTATTTCGAAGAGGCCAAGGAAGTCAGTCTCAAACATGGCAATCGCCAATATCGGCTATTTGTCGAACCCGGCGATAATATCCTGATGAAGCTTGATACCAGAATGGTAAATGCTATACCCAGTTTTGAAGGTCAGGGAGCATCAAACAATAACTACTTCGCCCTGTATCAACAGCAATTCAGCAAATATTCCGATGCCTATATTCGATCCCAGATGATGAAGGTTAATCATCAGGAATTCAAATCATTAGCAGACAGAATTAGAAAGGAGAAACTGGCTTTCTTTTCAGCCAATAATTCAGGCATTACAAGGAAATTTGATGCCCATGCCCTTGCTGATATCGACTATTGGTGGGCATATCAGCTATTACAATACAGATGGGAACATCCGCCTGATCCAGGCCAATCAATTCCCATCCAGTTACCTGATGAATATTATGTTTTTTTGGATGAATTAGAAATTCATTGGGAAGATGCCATGACCAATGCGAATTATGTTTACTTCATCTCCGAATTTCTCAATTTTGATGAGGAACGAAGAGCCCAAACAAGTTTAGAAAATTTCTCTTCCCGACCTTACAGGAATGCCAGGATGTACTTGAGCGGGGAGCCATTGGCCTACATGATGGCTTACGAAATGTACCTCATGTTGAAACGGAAAAAGCATCAGCTTTATGAAGCTGAGATAAAATTGTTTATTCGTGACACTCCTTTCCGCAAATACGCCCTTGTCCTAAAGGAAGCATACGAATCTACCCAAAAGATTCAACACGGTCAGGTCGCTCCTGATTTCGAAGTTGTTGACCGTTATGGAAACAGGGTCAGACTATCTGACTTCAGAGGGAAAGTGGTTTATCTTGATTTCTGGGCGACGTGGTGCCCACCCTGTTTAAAAGAACTACCTTTTAGCCGCCAGTTAAGCAGGTCATTCTCCAGTAATGATGTGGTATTCTTATATGTATCCCTAGACGTCAATGAATTCACCTGGAAAGAATACCTGAAAAAGCATCAATTAAATGGTCACCACTTTTTCACTCAGGGCGTATACGAATCTCCTGTAGCCAAATCTTATTATCTCAAGGCTTTACCTAACTTCATGTTGATAGACCAACAAGGGGTTGTTGTAAAAAACCCTGCAAAGCGGCCATCACAAGAAGGTGTGAGATCTGAGATTCAGAGCCTGTTGCGCAAAAAGTGGTGATCGATATTTGTCTGTGGTATACTATTCGTCAAACTTGACATCTTCTTTTCCAGAAGGAATTACCACCCGTCTACCCTGCTCGTTGATAAATGAAATAAGCACTTCATAGTTATTTCCAGATTTTTTCTGGTAATTAACATACTGTACGCTAACGGGGTTACGCGCAAAGGTAAAAAGTAGGCCTTTGGTATCCTGACTACCAGCAGATGATTCTCTGGGAGAAAGAATCTCGCCGCTGTCTTTATCTTTGATCTGGATCATGAAATCACGCCCAACAAGATCTTCAGGTCCAAGTCCTTCATAACCAAGTTGGAACGTCATGAGTGTACCATTCCACTTAGAAGGATTTTTGGCAGCCTTATTGGTTTTTTGAATAGGTGTGACACTATTGAAGAACACGTTGATGTAGTTTGGATTCAGGACTTTGAGTGTCACTGGATTTCCATCTTCATCCAATCCAACAGTTACAACTTTCACCGAATCCAATTCGCCCTCTACCCCTTCTTTGTCGGTCTCCTTGTCAATAATTGATTCAACAAGGCCATTATTGACATTTTCAAGAGAGTCATTTTTAATAAACAGGTCACCCAATTTTACGTCGAGAGCAAAGCGTTCGTCTTCAAGTTCTTTGATTTTCGCAACATCAGCATTTTTGGAATTCCTCAATGCATTGAGTTCATTCTGCATTGCATTAGAACGTTTTTGAAGATCGGCTATTTTTGTCCGATTTCTTCTAATTTCTACCACCTTGGTACTGAGTTCTTCCTTAAGGGCTGCAATTTCGCGGTTCAGCGTAGTAATACTATCTCTGAGTGCCCTAGTTCTGGTTTCCAGTAACCGATTATCTTTCTCAAGGCTGGCGTTCTCCTTTTCTGAGGCTTCCAACTGATTGTTGATAGTCTCAAGATTTTTTGCAGAATCGGCGCTCTGCTTTCCCTGATAAACATTCAAACCCACAGAGCCGATTAATAATAGTAAAAGAATCCAAGGGAGAATTTTCAAAAGTGTTTTCATCAATTTTGATTTCGTGAAAAAATAAGAGACAACAATTTGTTGAAGACTTTTTAAAATTCCTGACCAAAAAAGTAAAGATAGGCCAAGATGTATTAAAAGTCAAAATATATCTTGTCAATTTTGTCACCACAGTTTCAATAACGCGAAATTTTAACGCAAATTGTTTGAAAAACTGAAACTGAACATTTTAAATAGATAGATTATTAAAATTTAGGCATTGTCTCATCCAGAAGATCCTTGTTTTACATTTGTATTGGCAGGGTCTCCTACGTCATAAAAAAACCCCGGAACGAGCCCGGGGTTAAAAATGACTAAGCAAATGAAATCAATTGCCTATCGGCAAAGAAATCATTTCTTTTTAAACTTGACTTCATTGGCAGCATTAGCTTTGCCTTCAAGATAGTCAAGCATAGGTATCGTTGTTGTGACTGTTTTCTTATCGTCAGAGATCTCAGAAGCCGGATTAGAGGTTTTCTTAACCTTTCCAGGCAAGTGGTAGATTGTTTTATAGTTGGCACCTGAGAACATCATCTTCATCATACTCAGGTCTTCTTCATTCATACCCATTTCTGACATTCCCGATGAGGTATCCATTCTTTTAAATTTCTTGCCTGCAAGTGCGTAAAGCTTCTGCCCCTGTCCAACACTAGGAAATAAGCCTTCCATATCACCAGGACCATCAGTGCCTTCCTGGAGCTTTGCCAGATTTTGGAAAAAATAATCAATATCTGATAGTTTCTCGAAGTCCAGATCAAAGGCAATTTTAAATTCGCCGTCTGCTTCAGACACTTTAGTTCTCATGGCCACTTTTTCAAGAAATTCAGGATTATCAGCAAATTTAGCTCTGATGGAATCCGGGGCATCACTGAAGTAGAATGTGCTGTCCATATCCTGGATCCCGTTTGAAGCATCACCTTCCGTATTTTTGTCCATTTCCTCTTCAATGAGACTCTTCATAAACTCATTTTGCATCAAACCACTCATGTCCATGGTAAGAGTGAATTTGCCGGTCCCGTCATTTTTGAGGAAGACCTCTTCGATAATATCAATACAGCCTGTGAATGTGATTGAAAAGGCTGCGAGAAAAATAACTGCTAGTCGTTTCATAGAATATTGTTAATTGAAATTTGATTTAAAGTTTATTTAAAAATGCCATGCTATCTACGCCATCAGCATAATCATTCAGTTTCGGTTGTTGTGTTTCTCCGAAAGGAACAACATCAAAGTGCTTCAACGGTTCACCAGCAACAACACACTGAATTTCATTTTTTTGCTCCAGCAAATCCCGCTCCAAATCCCTTTTGGCGTCATAATATTCATAATGCAAACTTGCGATCCTGGAATGTAATGAGACATCTTCGTGAAGTAGCAGGCAGCTATTCGAAAGGTACGGAATTTTGTTGAGTATCAGTAGAGTAAGGTTGTAATCGTAATTGTTTTTGTACTTGTTGTGTAATATGAGATCCTGGTGAGTTTGAAGTTTTTCCAGCATGGGGATAAAATCATACTCCTGGGGTACATAAACTTTAGAAACATTCCTGCACCCTAAACCGAAATACCTGAAAATATCTTTACCCAAACCAGCAAAGGCAGTTTCATCCTCATTCCCGCTAAGGATGGCTACAGAAGTCCTGTTTTTCCTGATAATATTTGGATATTTTCCGAAATAATAATCGAAATACCTTGCTGAATTATTGCTTCCAGTGGCAATCACCGCATCAAATCCAGTTAATCGATCAACTACAGCGACATGATCTGAAATCCTGGAATCAATCTCATTTAATTCTTTGAGGATATAAGGAAATAAGACCTTGTCTTTATCAGAATAGCGCATCATAACCTTATGCCCTGAAGCCAAAATGGCAAGAAAATCGTGAAAACCAACCAGGGGAATATTTCCCGCCATGACAAGCCCAACTGTTTTTTGAGAAAAATCCTCCTTTTCGGGATAGGCGGATAGCCATGCTTCTAATTTTTCTTCTTCTAAAAATGCATCACAAATATTTGTTACAGCCAATCTGATATTTTCTTCTGTAAACCATTGATTGGCTTGTTTGGCTTTGAGCACAACCTGATCGAAAACCGGATTTCCAGCCTTCAAAAGGGTTCCTAATTCCTGAAATATTGCAATTCTTTCTTTCCTGGTCAACATCTGCTAAATTGAATAGACCACAAAAGTACTAAGTGCTAGGCTAAAATACGAGTGAAGATTTAAATTATGCGTCTACCTTTTGTTCTTTGGAGACTTTTGATTTGGCTTCTTTGATATATCGCTGGTATGGTAAACTGATATTAAAATTTGTTCCCTTGCCATAAGTTGAATCTACATAAATCTTACCCTGGTGTAGTTTTACGATCTTTTGGCAAATGGCTAGACCAATACCAGAGCCAGAGCTATTTGGATCGTCTGGTTTGGCTTGGTAGAATATGATAAAGATGTGTTCCAGGAAGGATTTTTCAATCCCAATGCCGTTATCTTCCACAATAATCTCCCAAAAGTCTTTTTCATGTCTTGCAGAAATTTTTACCCTTGGAGGTACCCCAGGCTTTTTATATTTAATGGCATTTTGAATTAAATTCTGAAATAGCAGAACCAACTGAATCTCATTGGCCATTAAGGTGGGCAGATCATTATATTCTACGACAGCGTCATTTTCAAAAATTTTCAATTTCAGATTCCGGATAGACATTTCGATCACTCTGTTCAGATCAACCCATTTCTTAACATTCTCACGACCTACTCTTGAATATTGTAAAAGATCGAGGATCAACTTATTCATTCTCCTTGCCCCGTCAGTTGCAAAATTGATATACTCAGTTGCTGTCGGTCCAAGCTCGTCACTAAACCGCTTGTCAAGTAATTGAAGATAACTGGTAATCATCCTTAAGGGCTCCCGCAAATCATGGGAAACGACATATGAAAAATCTTCCAGATCTTTATTGGATTGCTGAAGTTTCCTTGCATACTCCTTGATCTTGGCTTCGTCTTTTTTTCGCTCAGTAATGTTTTCAATTAGCCCGATATTGAGAATATGCCTGTTTTCTAGATCCCGGATTATTCTAACTGAAACATTACAGTCAATGACTTCACCGTCTTTACAGATATAACGTTTCTCTGTAGTATACTGGTCCTTACCTTTGATATTTGCATTATCAAACAACTGAAAAGTCAGGTCCTGATCCTCAGGATAAGTGAGATCGTGGCTGTCCATGGTCAGCAATTCTTGTTCGGAATATTTAAACATGGCACACATGGCTTTATTCACCCGAATCACCTTTTTCTCCCTGTTGGTGATCACGATTCCATAGTTGGCTTCCTCGAAGACCAGTTTAAACATTTCTTCTGATTCCTTGAGAATCCCAGTATTTTCATATAATTGCTCCTGGTCAGAAATCTTCGCTCCTACAAAGAGATATACTGCCAAAGAAGCCAGCGGATACCAAATAAAAAATAAAAAGTCAGGTAGAGGATCATTTTGTGAAATCAAGACGCTGGCCCCACACAAAACAAAATTAGTCACCAGAAACATTACCAGGTGTTTCCTGTGCTCGAAGTAATTACAGAAAACGAGAAGGCTTCCCCAAAAGAAGAATACGAATAACTCTTCATTGCCATTGAGGTAACTCAATAAAATAATTATTGACATGTAGATCTGGACGCCAACAAATCCAAGATATGGTGAAGAGTTTTTATTATTTGTTTTGTGGAAAGACAGATACAGCAAGATGGCCATACTGAGCAGGTAACACGGAATAAGCACTGACGGTACAACGTATTCTACTCCCCTCCATTCACCAATATAGCGAATGGTCATATGCAATGCAGGGTAAAAGATTAATAAGGCAAAGATCCCGTGTTGGTCGTTGGTCAATCTTTTCCTTATCAAGCTTACCTTTTTCAGGAAATTGCTTAAAGGAATAATTGAATCATTCACTTATTAATGCCTTTGTCAGTTACCTAAAATTTTAATCCGGTTTTCATCCTTTCTAAAATAAATCTATTTTTGTCCCTGTTAAATAAGGAGAAAGGGATGATTTGACGAATTAGTTCTTTGTAAGAATACGAAGAATTTCATTATAAGTTACAATTCTTGTCTTTCAGAACTAATCAACTGACCAAAACAAGGGAAAATTCATGCATTTTTTCTTCAAAATGGAATTTTTGGCATGATCCATAAACTGAGGTATAAGTAATGTCTTCTAAAGAGTCCATTAAAAAGGTATTGAAAAACACGGTTGAGACTGTTAAGACTGCGGCCAGTGATCTGTATTATTTTCTGTCAAGTAAGATCTTTCTGAAAAATGCTGTCGGTGCTATAATCCTGTCTGTTTTACTACTCGTCCTTTCGTTTCAATTTCTCAAGATGTATACGCGTCATGGTGAAACAATTACGCTCCCCGATTTCACCGGGATGACAATTGATAAGGTAGAACAACAACTAAAAAACAAGCATCTGAAATATGGGGTTATCGATTCGGTGTACAGCGCAGCAGATATTCCGGGAGCTATATTGGATCAGGACCCACCTGCCAACTCAAAAGTCAAGGAAAACAGAACCATCTACTTTACGGTTAACCCACTCAATCCTCCAAAAGTAATGTTGCCCAATATCTGGAATGTGGACTATAAATTCGCTAGGAATATGTTGTTGGCCAGGGGCCTTGAAGTAGATGAAGAAAACATCAGGTACAAGAAGGACAAAGCAGAGGATACCATTCTCGATGTCATTTATGATGGAGAAACACTTAAAAAACCTCCAAGTGGAACTAGAGAAACACCCTATCGTATTCCTAAAGGTACCAAGTTGGGACTCGTAGTCGCAGAAGGTGGTGGTGGTGAAGTTATTGTTCCCAAATTGACTTGTAATACATATGATGAAGCCATTTTCAAGATCAGATCTTCCAACCTGAATATTGGTGCTATCATTGCAGATCAAACTGTTACAGATACCCTCGCAGCATTTGTTTACCGACAAAACCCTACCAGTAGTGGTCAGTTTATGCGAATGGGTGAACAAATTGATATTTGGATCACCCAGGATAAACCTGCGGGTTGCACTGAATGGGACATCTTTGATGAAGATACGGAAGAAGGCAGCAATATGGAATAATTTCAGGTTCTATAATTGTCAAAACTCCCTAGTCCCAACCTCAATATTTAATTCACAAAATCATTTTCAATATTACATGAAATTTATCCTCCAATCCTTAATATGCCTGTGCTTATCAGTTACTTTTGGTTTTAGCCAGGTCATTGAAGTCCCACCTTCTGAAAATTTAACGTTAAAACTGTATTATCAGAAACACGGAGATACGAAACCTTTGTACGCAGCTAAAAGCGGGCTTAATAATTCGCTTCCATTCATTGAAGACTTTACAGCACCCGGACCATTTCCTGATCCAGTTGTCTGGGAAAACAACCAGGTATATATAAATTATGGTATGGGGCAAGCGCCACCCTCTTACGGCGTTGCCACTTTCGATGGCCTTAACGCTTCAGGCATCCCTTATGGTGGGGGCTACGGAGGTTCCGATACGCTAACTTCCAGGGTTTTTGACCTTAGTGGTAATTCTTCTGCTGATGATATCTGGCTTAGCTACTTCATCCAGGCAAAAGGTTTGGGTGAGCGCCCTGAGGTGGCAGATGTTTTGATCCTTGAATTTATGAGTAACTCTGGCAATTGGGTCCAGATCGAACAGCACGCGGGCCTTACTGGTGGTTCACCAGATTTCATTCCAGATTTTTCACAACATTTCCATCCTGTAACTGATAATGCTTACCTACATAGCAATTTCCAATTCAGGTTTCGCAATTTATCTTCAAACAGTGGCTTCCTGGATATTTGGAACCTGGATTACATCGAAATGGCTGAAAATCGTTCTGGAAATGAGACTAGTTTTGATGATATTGCGTGTGTTACTTTACCACCTGATGTCCTTTTGACTTACACGGCCATGCCATTCGATCAATTTCTTGGAGATATTCCAGGTGAGCTCCAACTATCAGCAGCCATGGAGATTACTAATCATTTCTCAACAGGCAAATCTGTTGATCCGCGTGAGATAAGTGCATATGAAACCACTTCCGGAGCCATGGTTTTGCCTTCTAAAAATTTTGGTCAAACCAATTTCACGCCTGGACAAACTCTTTCGCTAAACGAAAATCTCAGTTTTAATGATTTCAATTTTGGAGTATTACCCACCTCTACGGAAAATGCTGAAATCGTTACGGAGTATTCCTTCCAGATCAATGGTCAAAACCAGGGTGCAGAATTGAATGACATCGCAAGGACCACTACTCATTTCAAAGATTACTTTGCCTATGACGATGGCACTGCAGAATCAAATATCGTTGCTACTGGCCAGGGCACTCAAGTCGCTGTAATGTTTCATGTTAACGTTCCAGATACGATCCAGGCCATTCAGATACATTTCCAGAGAGTACAGGGCTCTGTAGTGGACCAGGAGTTTAACCTGTTTGTCTGGAAAGACAACCTGGACTCCGACCCGGTTTTGGACCTTATTTTCGAAAATCCCTCCTACGTGGATACCATTAACGGGTTTACTCAATATAATTTCGACGAACCTGTATTTCTCGATTCAGGGGATGACTTTTTTATTGGCTGGCAACAGTTTACACAAACCAGTAATTCGATACCTGTAGGTTTTGACAAAAACAACCCGGATGCTAACCAATTTGCTTACCAAAATGTTGGGTCTGGTTGGTCACCATTAAGTTCTTCACTGCAAGGAGCCATAATGCTAAGACCAATAATGGGGTTTGACTTATTTGTAAGTAATGAAGAGATCATAACTCCTGATGATCATATTGAGATTTTTCCAAATCCTGTTTCAGAGGTACTGAATCTGAACCTGCTCCAGGGGAACTTTTCAGATTATAGATACGAAATATTTGATGCAACCGGGCGATTATCAGGACAAGGAGCATTAACAGAGCATATCAGGGTTGACTATTTGGTAAATGGACTACATATTCTCCAGATTACTCAGACCTCAACTAACCAGGTTATGCATCACAAACTTGTAAAAATTGACTAAAATGAATGATCTCAATATTGTTGAATTCAAAGCCAAACTTGACAAAAGTGAGGATTTTGTGCTGATCGATGTCCGTGAAGCATGGGAGCACCAGGAATTCAATATGGGTGGTGAAAATATTCCATTAGGTGTTTTGACGTTAAAATTGGATGATCTCGAAGAAGCCCGCGAAAAAGAAGTCATCGTTTACTGCAAGATGGGCGGTCGCAGTGGTATGGCCAAACAAATTCTTATCCAGTCAGGGTTCACCAACGTCAGAAATCTACTGGGAGGTGCTGATTCCTGGATCGCAACCTTCGGAAAATCACTTTAACAACTAAGTTATGATCCTGGTTACTGGGGCGGCTGGCTTTATTGGCAGTTGCCTCGTGAGTTTGTGTAATGAAAATGGTCTCAATGACCTTTTGCTCGTTGATGACTTTGGTGATGAAACAAAATCTTCCAATCTCACTAGCAAATCTTTTTCCATGCAAATGGACAGAGAAAAATTTATTGGTGCCATTAGGCAGAATGCAACACTTGACATTTCTTTTGTTTTCCACCTGGGAGCCAGAACAGATACTACTGAAAAAGATAGACGCATTTTTGACCATTTAAACCTGGAATACTCGAAGTCGCTTTGGCAGTATTGTTCGAAAAGAAAAATACCTTTTGTATATGCCTCAAGCGCAGCCACATACGGTGGCGGTGAATTAGGCTATGATGAAGCCCACGAACTTACCAAAAATCTAAAGCCACTCAATCCTTACGGAGATTCGAAACTGGAGTTTGATCAATTTGTATTGCAACAACAAGTGACCCCTCCCCTTTGGGCCGGCCTGCGTTTCTTTAACGTTTATGGACCCAATGAGTACCATAAAGGTCGGATGGCTTCTGTTATCTTTCACACCTTTAACCAAATCCGGAAAACGGGTTCCATGAAGCTATTCAGGTCGCATCGTGAAGATATTCGGGATGGTTACCAAAGCAGGGATTTCATTTATGTTAAAGATGTCGTAAAAGTTTGCATGCATTTTTTCAAAAAACAGGATTGCCCGTCTGGCCTATTCAATGTTGGCACCGGTAAGGCTCGTACATTCCTCGACCTGGCCAGATTAACTTTCAAGGCTTTAGGGCTGGAGCCGAATATCAGTTTTATCGATACTCCTGAAGATATCAGGGACACTTACCAGTATTTCACTGAAGCAAAAATGGACAAGCTCTTTGATGCCGGCTACGAGCATGCTTTCTTTTCTTTGGAGGAAGGTATCAAAGAATACGTTGGAAAATTTCTTTCCGACAGCAAATATTATTAGGCTAAAATTTATTGGCGTGCTAATGGGTTTATCCCAACATAATAAACCAGGTTCCATTCCCCGTCCGCAAAGTAAAACCTTCGTATCGTACCGAAATTATCTGCATTTCTTATTGTTTCTTCTACCATGTAGCCAAGTGCTTTGATTTCTCTGTTAAATCCTTTTTCTTCAAGGTCGATCTCACGATGCATTATCCATTCATCACGTTCCCAATAAAATGGGGCATTGGGGTCAATCGTATCAGCGAAATCTTCAACCCCTTGCAGGGGAAAGGTAATATGGTCAATTTGATAGAGGCTGTCTCTGTGGAAGCGCTTATAAAAATCATCAAACCCTTCAGGGAGCCCTGTCTCCGCATTGCTCTCAGGTTGCTGCTTCTCATTATCTCCCAATTTGCATGATGATAACCCAACAAAAACTATTAACAGCACCAGGGTATGATATAACTTAAATCGAATCATAGGATTAATCTTCTTCTGCCCCAACGAGCATAAAATCATTGAATCGTTCATATTGGATGGTATATTCCTTGCAAAATTCTTCTTTCCTCACAATTCCTTTAATAACGCCAGATGACATGAAATGGAACGGAAGAATTGACATATTTCCTCTAAAATCGAGTTTTTTACGGCCGTAAGCCTTATACATGGATTCTTTTGCCCCCCAAAAAACATGTAGATGCTCAATTTTGTGTTCCTCATTTAACGCAGCCGATTCCTCCTCTCGCATAAACTTGTGTTCTATCCTCCCAATTTTGTCAACGAGTCTTTGTATATCTACTCCGATAGGTTTTTCAGAAAATAAAACAGCCGCATGATCGCTTGAATGGCTAATGGAAATTTCGAAATCGGTATTTGCCAAATGAGGTTTTCCAAATTCATCAACCAGGCAAGGGGCTCTTTTATAAAATCCTGTCATATGATGAATTAACCATCTTGATGTCAGCCATTCTCGTCGTCGTCTTCCTTTTGCTTTATTCAGGAATGTTCTTTCTACTTCCGTAAGCTCCATTTTTTCCATAAAGCTTTCTTCTCCTTCTTCCCATTGCCAAATCCCCAGTTTGGAATTTACTAACCAGTCTTTTTCAAGAATAAGAGGCACTTCAGTTATTTTTTTTACTTCACTTTGAGTAAAATTAAAGAAAATCAATTCGGACTTTTAAATTTGTGCAAATTTAACGTCCGCAGGATTGTCAAACACTATTCAAATACAAAAATCCCTGGAGTTTACAGGCCACAAAGGTGCTATTTATTCTGTAACTAAAGCAGATAAAGCTGGCAGTTTTTTTACAGGAGGTGGTGAAGGGCAAATTGTAAAATGGTCTTTAGATAATCCGGACCAAGGGCAAGTGGTCGCTCAAATTGACTCAAGAGTATTTTCTTTATTGTATTTGGAGCATCTAAACCTTTTGTTAGTCGGCAATATGGAAGGTGGCCTATACTGGATAGATTTAAGGGAAATGAAAGTGCTTTCATCTTCAGCGAATCACACTAATGGAGTTTTCGATATTCATTATCTCGATGATGTTATTTACACGTTTGGAGGTGATGGTAAGTTGACCAAATGGTCAATTGACTCCAGAATGCCCATAGAAACGCTTCATCTTGCAGGATACAGTCTTCGTGGCGCTTCGAGGCTAAAAACTACCGCACTAATAGCGGTGGGAAGCAGCGACAATGCGATTTACTTGGTCGACTTCAAAAACATGCGCCTGGTAGATCGCATCGATGATGCACATGATAGCTCTGTATTTAGTGTCAAATTCACTACCGATGGCAGACATTTATTGAGTGGTGGCCGAGATGCTCATCTGAAGGTCTGGGATGTCGATCAGAACTTCAGGAATATAGTTAGTCACCCTGCACATATGTTTACCGTAAATTATCTTGAGGTCCTTACCGGAAAAAATCTGGTAGCAACGGCCAGCAGGGATAAAACTATTAAATTATGGGACCTTGAAACTTTTGATTTGGTGAAAGTTATTGATACCCTTAAAAATAATTGTCATATCAATTCTGTAAATCGATTACTCTGGCTTGAAAATGAAGACAGGCTCATCTCTGTTTCTGATGACAGAAGGGCGATGGCGTGGCAAATTGATATTACAGCATAAATTAGAAAAATGATTTTATCTGATAAAACCATACAGGAAAGTATTGAGACTGGGAAAATCGTAATTGACCCTTTTCGCCCCGAGTGTTTAGGTACCAATTCTTATGATGTTCACCTCGGCCAACATCTTGCACTTTATAAAAGCAGAGTATTGGATGCTAAAAAACATAATGAGATCGAAGAGATTATCATTCCGGAAGATGGTTACATTATTGCCCCTGGCACACTATACCTTGGCGTTACCGAAGAATACACTGAAACCCATAATGCGGTTCCATTTTTAGAAGGTAAGTCATCAGTGGGTCGTCTCGGCATCGACATACACGCTACCGCTGGTAAGGGAGATGTCGGCTTTTGTAACCATTGGACACTTGAAATATCTTGTATCCAACCAGTCCGGATCTATGCAGGCATGCCTATTGGTCAACTGATCTATTTTGCAGTTGAGGGAGACATTGAGAATTATTATCATTCCAAACAGAATGCGAAGTACAACCAGAAATCGCCAAAACCTATGGAATCGATGATGTGGAAAAACAAATTTTAATTTAATGAAGATCCTCATAATTGGCGGAGGCAATATGGGCCTTACATACGCCAGAAGTTTTTTAAAATCTCACGTAACCGACCTGTCAGATCTCATGATTCTTGAGAAATCTGAAGAAAAGGTCAAAATTCTAGAAAGTGAGCAGGTCGGTATTATCTTTTCTTCGCCTGAAGAATGTATAAATAAAGCAGACCTAGTAGTCCTGGCAGTAAAACCTCAAGATTGTGGACGATTATTTGAAGACATTAAACCGCACCTCGGTTCCCAGCAGCTTTTTCTTTCTATCATGGCCGGGGTCAAAATAAAGTCCATTTGTAACATGCTGGGTGTCAATAAGGTAATTCGGGCAATGCCTAATTTGCCCGCGCAGATAGGCATGGGCATGACGGCTTTTACTGCTTCCGATGAGGTTACCAGAATTGAGTTGGTTACTGTCCAGAACCTACTCAACACAACTGGAAAGGCTATTTTTGTTGAAAATGAAGCCTTGATTGATGCGGCAACAGCAGTTTCAGGCAGTGGACCTGCTTATGTTTACTTCTATATGAATGCCATGATAGATGCAGCAAAAGCCCTCGGTTTTAGCGAGTCAGAAGCAGAGTTATTGGTTGGTCAAACCTTCATGGGGTCAGCACACCTACTAAATCGGGATCAACTCAGTTGTAAAGATTGGATCGCAAAAGTGTCCTCAAAAGGAGGAACAACAGAAGCAGCTATGAACATCTACAATGAAAATGGACTTAACGACAAGATCAAAGAAGGGCTGTTCAAGGCACACAAAAGAGCGATAGAGCTCGGTCAAGAATAAATCATAATTAAAATAAAAAAAGTCTATCCCTGGAAATACCCGGGGCATACAAAAACACCGACTAGAGATGAGAAAAAAAATAGTAGCTGGTAACTGGAAAATGAATAAAAACCACCAGGAAGCTAAAGAACTTGCAACTGCAATAGCGGAAGGCGCCAATGTCAATGATCAATTGGTCATCCTTTGCCCGCCATTTATTCACCTGCCTGTTGTTCAGCAGATTATAGAAGAAGCAGCAGGTGTCGAAACTGCCGCACAAAACCTTCACCAGGAAGCTAAAGGAGCCTATACTGGTGAGATATCTGCAGAAATGATCCTTTCAGTTGGGTCAAAATATGTATTGATCGGGCACTCAGAAAGACGTCAATATGCCCGTGAATCTTACGAACTATTGGCCAAAAAAGTAAATGCAGCACTATCAGCAGGCTTGATTCCAATTTTCTGTTGTGGTGAAGAACTTGCGGTCAGAGATGCTGGCGATCACGAAGATTTCGTTAAGATACAACTGGAAGAAAGCCTTTTCCACCTTGATGAAGCAGAATTCTCAAAAGTGATAATCGCATACGAACCCATTTGGGCTATTGGTACTGGAAGAACAGCTTCCCCTGAACAAGCACAGGAAATGCATCACCATATCCGCAACAGAATAAGAATCAGGTATAACCAGGAGGTTGCTGATAATACCTCAATTTTATACGGAGGAAGCGTAAAACCAGCGAATGCCTCTGATCTGTTTGCACAACCAGATGTGGATGGTGGCCTTGTAGGCGGAGCTTCACTAACTCCTGAAAACTTCATGCCTATCATAAGAGCAATGGATTAGTCCTTTTATGGATTATTATCGATTCGAAATATCTGCTGATTCTGAGAAAAGTCAGTTAATTCTGGCTTTTCTCTCAGCACTTCCTTTTGATGCTTTTGAAGAAATGGAAGCCGGGATGATTGCCTATATCCCTTCCAGTTTATTGACCCCTGAAATCGAGTTGGAAGTGAAAAGCATTATTGATCAGTTTGACGGTTCCTATTCCAAGTCTTTCCTGGAAAGTAAAAACTGGAACAAGATCTGGGAATCTGAGTTCGAACCTGTTGAAATAGGTGACTTTTGTCGGATCAGAGCCTCTTTCCATAAACCATCCTCCGACTTCCAGTTCGAAATTATCATCGACCCTAAAATGGCTTTTGGGACAGGACATCATGCCACCACTACGCTGATGATAGAATTGATGAGCACGCTATCGTTCCAAACCAAAAAAGTGCTGGACTTTGGCGCAGGAACTGGAATACTGGCTATTCTCGCCTCCAAGATGGGGGCTACTTCCCTTCTGGCAAATGAAATCGAAGAACAAGCCTTCGAAAATATTAAACAAAATCTTGAATTGAACGTAATACAAAATGTTAAACCAATTTTGGGGTCACTAGAAGTAATGAATGATAACGAGTTTGATATAATCCTGGCAAATATCAATCGCAATACACTTTTGAAATATATTCCAGCGTTATATCATATGGTTAAGTCAAATGGCTTAATACTGTTGTCAGGCTTTTATGAAAAAGATGAATTCAGAATAATTGAGAAGGCCAAAGACTCAGGCTTTGTTACCAACCGTAGGCAGGTTTTGAACAATTGGGTCTGCCTTGAAATATTAAAACCCTGATCTCCCCAAAGGCAATTATGACATTTAAATCGATTGATTTTCATTATGCCTGTTTTCAACCCTAATTTTTTGTTAAAATCACTGAATAAATCCTTAAGGAATAGTCCATTGGCTATTTTTATACATAACCTAAACAAATGACGATGCGCGTAAGGATCTTTACTCTCATTCTTCTTTTCTTTCTCCCTCTTGCGATTAGTGCTCAAACCCTTCAGGAATTTTCTGAGTCCCATTCCGAATTTCTCAAGGAACTAGATGGATTAATGAATGCCACTAAGCGTGAGGATTGTAAGCTCACCTATGAAGAATTCAAATCCAACCTTCAAGGCGGTGCTTTTTCTGCTGGAGACTTTGAAAAATTAAGGGAAGTAGCCAACGAGATGCTAAAACGAAAAATGAGGGCGCACCCGTATTTTAACAGTTTCCTTACTTCTCTCAATGCCATGATCAAATATCCTTCCGGCACAGGACAGTTTGATGATTATATGCTCGTCCTTAAGGAAATCCTATCCAATCTAAAACCCGGAAAGTATTCCCCCTATAGAAATTACACCAATTTCGCTTCAGAGTTTTTCAAAAAAAATGCTTTATACTACACCAAATCCGGGGCCTTTTGGAGGACCACTGCAACGGATATCAAGCTGAAATTTGAAGATAATAACCCCTATGTCATTCTTGGAGATGGTGATCTTATCGGGAAAAGAAAGTCGGATTCGATCATCATTCACAATACAGCCGGAAAATACTATCCGCTGGATTTCAAATGGAAAGGAGATAAAGGGTCTGTAAGCTGGGAACGGACAGGCCTGAGTAATGTATATAGTGAGTTTGGGTCTTATTCACTTGAGACTAAAAAGACTGGTTACCAGGTTGATTCTGTTACTTTTTTCCACTCTTTATACTTTTCCGAGCCGATTACCGGCCGTTTGGAAGACAAGATCATTATTGGTTCTGATGAAACCGCCAAATCCTATCCCCGCTTTCAGTCATCAGCAACATATATCAGCGTTGAAAACATTGGAGATGGAATCGAATACAATGGCGGATTCGGGCAGTTTGGACCAAACGTGATGGGTCGCGGAGATAAAGATGTAAAAGCCCGTTTTTTCATTTATAACCGAAATGGTGACCTGGCTGTAATGGCAAGTTCTCAGTCTTTCCAGATCAAAAAAGGTGAACGGATCGTTTCGAAGGATGCGGAGGTAAGTATGTATTTCGATGCCGATTCTATTTACCATCCCAGTACCAACTTTAAATACCTGATCCGGGAAAAAGATCTTACCATTGCCAGAGGTACTCAGGGTAGCTCTGAGACGCCCTTTTTCAATTCTAATCACAAATTCGATATGATCGTGGAAACGATCGACTGGAATATCGAATCAGATAGCATTGAAGTGGGTAAAGGAAAGTTAGCGGGGTTCAAAAGATCTGCAATTTTCGAATCGCTTAACTTTTTTAATGATAATAAATACCGGGTTTACCAGAATATCGCTGATCGGCACCCTATATCAATTATTAAAGTCTATTGTGAAGAAAGATCCTACTATGAGGGCCGTGATGTTCGAGAACTTGATGCCAACCTTGTAGCCACAAGGCTTAATCCAAGATATCAACTCTCCACTATAATGAGTTTGCTCAATTCACTGGTTGAAGGCGGGTTTATTTATTATGATGCTGAAACTGAAATTATAACCGTAAAAGATAAACTGTTCCACTGGGCCGATGCAAGTGTTGAAAAAGTAGACCACGATGTCATCCGCTTCGCCTCATCAAGCGCAAAAGAGACCAATGGTATTATTGATCTCTCCGATAACGCCCTGCATCTCCGAGGCGTCAAAAACATTGTCATCAGCGATTCACAGTTAACAGTTGTAAAACCTTTCCAGGACGAGATCACCCTAAGAGAAGATCGTGATATGGAATGGGCCGGCCAGGTTTATTCAGGATTTGGAATTTTCACTGGTCGTAGTTTCGACTTTGATTATAACAATTTCAATATGCAATTGGATTCAGTCGATTCATTCATTATCCGATTACCCGAAGGTGAGGATATCGATGGCACACCATTATTGCGACCAATTACCACCCAAATTGAGAATACCTCAGGTTCTCTTCAAATTGATGCGCCTGGTAATAAATCAGGAAAAGAAAATATTCACGAATACCCCTCCTTTAAAACGAATTCCAAAGCTTACACCTATTACGCTGATACCAAAGGAGAATACAGCCGTGATGAGTTCTATTTTGAACTTGAGCCGTTCGAGTTTGATAGTCTTGACAATTTTGATCCTGCAGCAGTAGGATTTGATGGCAAGATGGTTTCTGCAGGAATATTTCCTGAATTTGATGAAAGACTGATCATCCAGGAAGAAGATTATTCGTTGGGCTTTAAAACACTCACCCCACAAGAAGGATATGAACTTTATAAAGGTAAAGGAAAGTATAATCTGGAAATCAGCTTGAGCTCTGACGGACTTACAGGAAAAGGCACCGTCACTTACCTTGGGTCGACCCTCGACTCAGAAGACATTGTTTTCCTTCCGGAAAGCCTGACTGCAACGGCGAAGACTTTCTCCATAAAGGAAGAATCTTCTCCCATTGAGTACCCTGAGGTAAATGCTGAGGACGTAAATGTGACTTGGTCGCCGTACAAAGACAGTATGTATATCAAATCGAAAGACGATCCTTTCTTGTTCTTTGACAATGAGAAGAAACTCGATGGTGACCTCGTACTGACACCAGGTGGTCTTTACGGATCAGGTGTGCTTGACTGGGATGAGGCAACAATGGAATCTGACTTGCTATTGTTCGGAACAAATGGTGTGGATGCTGATACTTGTAATCTGAGTATCAAGTCTCTTGATCCGGACAAATTGGCTTTTAATACCAAAAACGTAAAAGCATCTCTTGACTTTGATATCCAGCGCGGCACCTTCGAGGCCAATTCTGATGATATCTCAACCGAAATGCCTTACAACCAGTATAAAACATCTCTGAATACGTTTGAATGGGATATGAAGGATCAGACGATCAACTTCGAGTCAAAAGATGGTAGGCCTGGAAGCTTCCTTTCCACAAGAAAGGATCAGGACTCGTTGTTGTTTACGGCTACCTCTGCAACATATAGCCTCGAAACCAACCTGCTAGAGATAGAAGGTGTTCCCCTAATCAAGGTCGCCGATGCTACCATTTATCCAATTGATGGGAAAGTGTCCATCAAAGCCGAAGCGGAAATGGTACCGCTGATTGATGCAAAGATCGTTGCAAACAATACCAATAAATACCACACTATCAATAATGCAGAGGTTCGTGTTTTAGGAAAGTACAACTATAGAGCTAGTGGAAATTATGAGTATAACGTGGGTTCACGAGAGCAGGTAATAAAGTTTGACAATATTAATGTCAAACAAGGTAAAAAGGTCCGTGGAGATGAAGTTACTATTGCGAGCGGATTGGTAAATGAAAATGATGACTTCTACGTTGACAATAGTATCAAATACCGAGGTACTGTAAACCTTCAAGCGGACTCCCGGAATCTGGCTTTTGATGGCTATGCGAAACTCCTTTCTCCTCAAATGTCAAATCCGAGTTGGTTTTCAATTAACAGTAAAATTGATCGTAACGACGTCGTTATCAGTTATGAAAAACCAAGAGATGTTTTAGGAAACAGACTTCATGTTGGACTAGCGATAAACCAGGACTCGGTTGCAGTATACCCTAGGGTTATGGAGATCCCATGGAAGCAGATGGATCATAAGATATTCACAGCCACTGGAGTAATCAAGCACGATAGAAAAAATAATAAATTCCTTTTTGGCGACTCTTCAAAAGTTGTAATGGGACAAACTCGTGGCAACCTGCTGACCTTCAACGAAGCTAGTGGTAAAATTTCCATGGAAGGCCAATTTGATTTTGACAAAGGATTTAAAAATAATATCGTTATGGATGCTGCCGGCACATCGGTTACTTTCCATAAAGGTGGTCCGGTTAGCTTTAATTTGATTATGGGTCTAAATCTGCCAATTCCTGAAAAGTGTATGTTATTGTTAGCCAACGACCTATACGAATATGGAGATAATCTTCCTGATGTCGACAATTTTGATGATTGGGTGAAAGGAGCCATTACAGAGCTTGTGGCCGATGATAAAAAATTGGTTAAGACTTTTGCCAACATGGATAACGAGTTGGAAATTGCCTTGCCTAAAGAAGTAAACTACAATATCTTCTTTAATAAATTTCCAATGAAGTGGAATGAAGAAACCTTGTCATTGACAACTGCCGGATCGGTTGGTATTGGTACTATAAACGGTAAAGGCATCCACAAAGTCATTAAATGTAAGGCTGAAGTCTTAATGCTGCCTACTGGCGATATCTTCACGCTATACATCGAATCACCAAGTGATCATTGGTATTATTTCAGCTATAAGAACGGCTTAATGAAGACTTTATCTTCAAACGAGCAATACAACCAGGTCTTGTTGGATATGAAGAAAAAAGACAGCAAAATTAAGATGCCTAACGGAGATGCTGTTGAAGTAACATTGGATAATACCAATTCCGTCAATTATTTCAGAAGTAGAATGCGTTCCAACTAAATACTAGCCCGCGCTTTCTGCAATAGCCTTTGATGTTGTTCTTCCAGGATAGGTTTTTAATGCAGACTCCAAGCAATCCATTGCTTGGTTTAGGTCATCTTTATTGAGTACATAAGCTATACGGGCTTCATCTGTTCCCAGTCCTTCGGTTGAATAAAAACCTGTTCCTGGCGCCATCATAACTGTTGCACCCTGGTATTCGAATGATTCAAGTAGCCATCGACAGAATTTGTCGCAATTGTCTATTGGCAATTTGACAAAGGTGTAAAATGCTCCTCCAGGATTCGGGCAAACCACACCTTCCATGGCACGCAATCTTTCAACTACCAGCCTTCTTCTTGAATCGTACTCTTCCAATACCTTATCGAGATATTCATCTTCAACATCAATGGTAGCTTCCGCTAAAATTTGAGCTAGAGTTGGGGGACTTAACCTAGCCTGAGCAAATTTCATGGCAGTTGCAATAATTTCTTTATTACGACTTACTAATGCCCCAATTCTCGCCCCACATGCACTATATCGTTTTGATATTGAATCAACCACGACCACATGATTCTCAATACCTTCAATTGATAATACTGAAGTATAGGATTTTCCATCATAGCAGAATTCGCGATATACCTCATCAACAAACAGATAGAGGTCATGACGAAGAATAATGTCCTTTAGCTTTAACAGTTCTGCTTTTGAATACAGATATCCGGTGGGGTTCGACGGATTACAGATTAGAATTCCTTTGGTTTTGGGACTAATCAAATTTTCAAAATCTTCAATTGGAGGTAAAGAAAAATTATCCTCGATCCTCGCTGTAATTGGTTTTATCTTTATGCCTCCGGCAATGGAGAAGCCATTATAATTAGCATAGAAAGGCTCTGGAACCAGGATTTCATCACCTGGGTCAAGACAACTCATCATTCCGAAAAGGATCGCTTCTGAACCCCCAGTAGTTACAATAATATCTGAGTGATCAAGCGAAATATCAAATTTAGAATAGTAGCCAACAAGTTTTTTCCTGTAAGATTCAAAACCCGCTGAATGGCTGTAGGCTAATACTTTCAAATCTGCATTTTGAACAGCTGCAATTGCAGATGCAGGAGTTTCAATATCCGGCTGTCCAATATTAAGGTGAAAGATTTTCTTACCCTCTTTTTTTGCTTTCTCTGCAAATGGGACAAGCTTTCGGATTGGAGAGGCAGGAATTTTTAAACCTCTTTGGGAAATCGATGGCATTTGTTAGTAGATTTGGTTTTGGTCCGGCAAAAATAAAAAAAGCTCCTCGGGTTTTATACCGAAGAGCTCATATATGTTTTGTCTTTTGATTTTAACTAGAATCCGCCAAGGCCATTCCCCTGTTTTTCAGGTAAACCTTCAGGTTCTTTTTGAACATTACCTTTGATCGTTAAAACGATAGGATCCTGACTGGCATTAGTAATAATTCTTACCGATTTGCTGAATGGTCCTACCCTTTTCGTATCGTATTTCACCCCGATAACTGCTTTTTCTCCCGGCATGATTGGCGCCTTAGGATAAGAAGGAACAGTACATCCACAGCTGCCTTTAGCATGCTTGATAATCAATGGCTCAGTGCCGTTATTCTCAAATGGAAATTCACGAACACCATCCGAATTCTGGGCAATTTTACCATAATCATACTCCTTGAATTCAAAGGTCATTTTCGGACCATCCAATGAATTGTTATCAGAGGCACCATCAGAAACAGCGTGATCATGATTGTGTCCTTTGTGCTCGTGATTGTGATCATGTTTTTCCTGAGCAAAGGAAACGCCTATGGCGAAGGTGAGAACAGTAAAGAGTGCAAAAAATCTTTTCATTTTGAAGGTATTTTAGAAGTACTGTTAAGTGTTAACAAAAGTAGTGATATTTATTTAAAAGCCAAAGAATGGCAAATTGGTTCATTGAGAGTTACAATGATTCCAATTTCAGTTTTTCAATTATCATACCAAACCTTATCCAGAGGATGAATACCCCATTTTTTTCGTACTTTTGTGCCGTCAAAACACCCTCAATATGTCAAAGCAACAGGTCCTTGAAAATTCACAAAAAGAAAGTTTTATCAATCAAGTTATCGAGGATTATAGAATTTGCTGCATAAGTCGTGAAGCAAGTCTGTTGGGCAGAAAAGAAGTATTGCGAGGAAAAGCAAAATTCGGAATTTTTGGAGATGGAAAAGAGGTGCCCCAGGTTGCTATGGCAAGAGCCTTCAAAAGAGGTGATTTCAGATCAGGATATTATCGCGATCAGACTTTCATGATGGCACTGGGTCTTTGCTCTGTAGAAGATTTCTTCGCGCAATTGTATGCCGATCCGGAGAATGACCCATACTCAGGTGGGCGCCAGATGAACGCTCACTTTGCTACTCAAATGGTAGATGAGGAAGGAAATTGGGTTGATCACAGAGATAAATTCAATATTACATCAGACATTTCACCCACTGCCGGTCAGATGGCCAGAGGTTTGGGAATCGCCCTGGCCTCTAAGCTATACCGTACCAGTGAAGCACTTCAAAACACTCAGTTTTCTGTTAATGGAAATGAAGTATGTTTTTGCACTATTGGTGACGCCTCTACCTCTGAAGGCGTTTTCTGGGAAACCATGAATGCGGCAGGTGTTATGCAAGTGCCTTTATCGGTATCGGTCTGGGATGATGGATATGGAATTTCTGTCCCGAAAAAATATCAAACGACCAAGGCAAGTATATCAGAGGCTCTTATGGGTTTCGAAGCAGACGAAAATTCCCCAGGATTTGACATCTATAAAGTCATGGCATGGGATTACCCAATGCTCGTTCAAGTTTATGACAAAGCCATTTCCAAGACCAGGGAAACTTTCGCACCTTCCCTGATTCACGTTCTTGAATGCACACAACCACAGGGCCATTCCACGTCCGGTTCACACGAACGTTACAAGACACCTGAGCGACTGGAATGGGAGAAAGAACATGATTGTATCAAGAAGATGGGAGAATGGATGATAGAAGCTGGCATAGCTTCAGAAAGTGAATTAAAAGCCATCCAGGATGAAGCCAGAAAACTTGTAAAAGAAAAACAGTCTAAAGCATGGGCAGCCTTTACAGCTCCTGTCAAAGACAACCTCAAAAAGGTGGTAGCTATTGGTAAACAAATGGTCGCATCCTACCCAAATAGCAATCAGATGCTTGAGGTCGTAGCCAAACTTGAAAAATCTCTCGACCCTCAAAAATATGTCATCATCAAATCCGCCAAAGCACTTTTAAGACTGGCCGGATCTGATTTAAATGATGATGCCACCTCCCTTCTGAAATGGCTTCGTGAACAGATTCATCAATCTGAAGATGACTACCTTTCCAAGCTTTATAGTGAAGATGAAAATTCCGCATTGTCTGTGCCTGTTGTAGCTGCTGAGTTTAATATGGATTCAAAGACGGTTAATGGCTATGAGATCCTTAACCACTGCTTTGACCAGGCACTGGAGACCAAGCCTGAAGTGTTTGCATTCGGTGAAGACGTCGGACACATCGGTGATGTAAATCAGGGATTCGCCGGATTGCAGGAGAAGTTTGGCAAACACCGTGTTTTTGATACGGGTATTAGGGAATGGACAATCATGGGACAAGCTATTGGCATGGCGATGCGTGGTTTAAGGCCAATCGCTGAAATTCAGTACCTGGACTATCTAATCTACGGTCTCACCCCTTTGAGTGACGACCTGGCCACTTTGAGATATCGTTCTGCCGGTCTTCAACAAGCACCGGCAATTATCAGAACCAGGGGGCACCGTCTTGAAGGAATTTGGCATACCGGATCACCATTGGGAATGGTTTTAAACTCTTTAAGAGGAATGTATGTATGTACGCCACGCAATATGACGCAGGCTGCAGGTATGTATACCACACTCCTGCGCTCAAATGATCCTGCAATTGTCATTGAATGCTTAAATGGCTATCGGTTAAAAGAGAAATTACCTGAGAATATTGGTGAGTTTACTATACCTCTTGGTCAGGCAGAAATCCTGAATAAGGGTTCTGATGTTACCCTTGTGACCTATGGGTCTTGTATTCGCATCGCACAGGATGCCATCCTAAAATTAGAGGAAATGGGCATTTCGGTCGAATTGATTGACCCCCAGACCTTAATTCCTTTTGATAGAAATCATATAATCGCCGGATCGCTTGAAAAGACCAACAGGTTGGTAGTTTTGGATGAAGATGTTCCCGGTGGAGGATCTGCATTTATCCTGCAGCAAATTCTTGAAGAACAGGATGGCTATTTCTTATTGGATGCCAAGCCAAGAACAATTTCTTCGTACGACAATCGCAATCCATTCGGTTCGGATGGTGATTACATCACTAAGCCAAATACTGATGATATCGTAGAAACGATTTATGCCCTGATGCATGAAGCTGACCCAAAGCGTTTTCCAAAATTGTATTTCCTGGATTAACTGGCAAAAACCTAAACGATCTACCAAGTAGGATTAAGCATTAAAGTAAAATAACTAATTCCCTTTTTGCCGACCTACTCTCCTGTATTTAAAGTCGTCGAACTCGATGATGTCAATCAATTGATTTTCATACTGACTAATTACTGCTTCACCCTCTACTGGAATTCCCGGATTTTGATAAATAGGTTTGAAGGAAAAACCACTATGCATAAATAAAGCATCAGCTTCATCAAAAAACCCTTGAAAGTAGACGCCATAGTCTCTTAACATTCTGCCAAAGTACAAACAGGTATCGTATCCTTTGTAAGCATAAGTCGTAGGCAATATTCCAACTTTGTTGAGATAGTTTCTTTTGAAATCCACCACCATATTATTATTAGGACTGGCGAAACCAGAACTTGGCAAATGCACAGACAGGTTTTGGAAATAATTAAAATCAATACGTTCAAATTCCTGCCATCTGGACATTCCATAAACAATTGTTGGATGCTTTTCTCTAAGCAGGCTGAGCTCCCGCATTACAAAACCCACAAAGCCCTGATCACGGGAAGGGATAATGACTACGTTGCTATCAAGCGTCTGAAGGGTTTCCGTAAGATCAAGCACCGCACCTTCTTCAAGCTTAAACCTAATCGTATTCAGTTCTGGTGGATTAGGTAGTCTGGAAATTAATCGATTCGCTTCTTCGAGATAGCCAACACGCAAGTCACCAGTTCTGCCTTCAGGAGCGATCACAATAACCTGCTGCAATCCATTGTGTCTTTCATTTACATAACGCAGCAACTGAGTGAATATCGTTTTGGAAGAAGGGTTCGCCTGAATGTAAAACGGGTTCTGCTCAACGATATCTGTTCTTGTATTCAATGGTGATACCACTACTATCCCAGTTTCCCGGGCAAATCTGGCCACAATACGATTATTATCTCTTGTTATCGGGCCAAGAATGATATCAGCATTATTGACTTCAGACCTGCTGAGCAGAATTTTTACAACATTAGTATCCGCTTGCGTATCTAAAACATTGATATTCAGTTTAACCCCTTCATTCTCCAATTGATCTAAGGCCAGCTTTACCCCTTCATAAAACTCAAGAGCTAATTGTGACTCCTCAGGGGTATCTCCCATTGGGGTAACCCTGTTAATAAAGAAAGGAAGCATGACAACCATATTATAGCTGCTCTTGGTCACTTTTTCCATTGGTATTGAAACTACACCTGTAGTAGGATCTTTCAAAGCGATATTCGGGGGAGGTTTTAGCGGATCTTCAACTTCCCAGGTTACAGTATCTACTTTACCTGGAGGTTGAGTAACATCAGTTGGATCAAGATCTGGTTGGTTGGACCCTGAATCAGGATTATTATCATTTTGACCATAATCCGGCTTGCCGGGTGTAATCGGTTTGAATGCATTGCAAGATGCACCCAGCAGAACAATCAAAACCAGGAATAAAGGTATTAACCTATTCCCATTCAATTGTAGCAGGTGGTTTCGTACTGATATCATAAACTACACGGTTTATTCCTTTTACATTGTTGATGATTTCGCTAGACACTTCGGCCAGAAAATCAAATGGCAAACGGCTCCATTCTGCTGTCATACCATCTAAAGAATTAACAGACCGGAGGGCTACAGCATTTTCGTAAGTCCGTTCATCACCCATCACCCCTACCGACTGAACAGGCAATAAGATAACAAGTGACTGCCAAACTTTATCGTACAAGCCATGCTTTTTTAGCTTTGAAATAAAAATGTGGTCGGCTTCCTGAAGCAATCTTACCTTTTCCGGAGTGATATCACCCAGTATTCTTATCGCAAGGCCTGGCCCCGGGAAAGGGTGACGCCCCAAGATGTTTGGACTGATATCCAATGCCTTACCAACTCTTCTGACTTCGTCTTTAAAGAGCATCCGTAAAGGCTCTACTATTTTCAAATGCAGCTTTTCGGGCAATCCGCCAACATTATGGTGAGATTTGATAGTTACGGATGGTCCATGCACAGAAACAGATTCAATGACATCAGGGTAAATTGTTCCCTGGCCTAACCACTTAATATCTTCAAGTTTCGAAGCTTCCTCCTGGAACACTTCGACAAATACCCTGCCTATTATTTTCCTTTTTGCTTCCGGATCTTTTACACCTGCCAATTCACTTAGGAAGTTATCTTTGGCGTCTATTCCCTTTACATTCAGACCCATGCCTTCATATGAAGCTAAAACTTCTTCAAATTCATCTTTCCGCAAAAGGCCATTATCGATAAAGAAACAGTACAATCTATCTCCGATAGCTCTGTGCAACAACATTGCGGCTACTGTAGAATCGACTCCTCCAGATAGACCGAGGAGCACAGATTCAGTACCAATCTTTTCTTTCAACTCCTGGACGGTACTTTCAACAAAGGAATTCGGGGTCCAACCAGGTTTACATCCTGAAATCCCATGGACGAAATTGCCAAGAATTGCTTTCCCGTCGAGGCTGTGCGAAACCTCCGGGTGAAACTGTATGCAATAGACGGGTTGTTCGAATGCATCAGGTTTGGCCTTGAAAATGGCTACATCAATACTTTCTGTTCCTGCCAACAGGTCAAATTGAGACGGGATTTGTTGTACCGTATCACCATGAGACATCCACACCTGGGATCCCTGGCTGACATTTTCAAGAAATGGATCATGATTAAAATGGCTCAAATGTGCTTTTCCATACTCCCTTTTGGACGACGGCATTACTGTGCCACCATAGTATTGGGCGATGTATTGTGCACCATAACAAATACCAAGGATTGGTTTTTTGCCCACAATCCTGTCGAGTTCAACGTGTAAGGCCCGATCATCGGTAACAGAAAATGGGCTCCCTGAAAGAATTACACCTTTAACCGAATCGTCAAGATCAGGGAATTTATTAAATGGATAGATTTCACTATAGACATTTAGCTCTCTTACTCGTCTGGCAATCAATTGAGTATACTGAGATCCAAAGTCAAGAATAACAATTTTTTCCTGCATGATCGTGCAAAGATAACGCAAAATTGCAGGATCACCGAGTTTAGTTTAAAATCGATTTCCACATGAGATGTTAACAACTTAATGGACATTCATATTAGTGTCTAAATCCAACCTAAGGCTTGATCAAATGCCATTTTTTTGGCATCTTTAAATGAAATAACCCTGTAAAACAGAATGAACTTAAAACTCATCAATCTCCCTTGGTTCAGAGAAAAAGTCAAGCAGAACTACGCTGGCTCTCCATTTAGCGAAGCTCCTCGTGAATTCTTATTCGAAAAACCATACTCAAGACGTAATTTTCTAAAGCTCTTCGGACTGGCTCCAGTAGTATATGGACCTGTGGTTAACACCCTTGGGAAAATATTGTCGCCCGGTTTTGAAATTATTAAAGGAAATGGCTTTGTCAGTTTCCGAGTCAAAGGCAAAGACTGCTGGACCATCAATGAGACCTGGTTCGAAGGCTCACCCAGACTTTCTATTAAAGAAGAAAAAAAATATATTTCAGTCAGGCTTAAGAATGCGAAATTCCCGGGCACTCCAGTGACTGCTGACTTCATTTGTCAAATCAGTCGAACAGACAAAGGTTGGTCTGTAGAAACCAAATTCAAGCAATTTGGTGATTTCCAATCCAGAAATTTTGTTAAATGGCTAAAAGGCAATTCTGAGCTAAACGCTTCAAAATCCATCGCCAAAGACTTTTGTCATTTTACTCACGGAAACAAACTCCGCGTTTCAGGCAATGTAATCATAACGTTCTCTTCCGATTGGTCATTTACGCTGAAAAGGCTTTCCGGCATCAAACTTTCATGGGAAGGGAACTCCTATTTAGCCGATGAGCTGTCATTGGTATTGAACTCAGGGAATCCCCAATCCGGCCTTTCTGCTACACCTCTTGAAAAGGACTGTTTTTTTACGCTAAAAAAACGGAAAGGTAAATTTGATCAGGTAGGTTCAGTCAAGCTTAAAGACAACCAAAAACTGGTCTCTGACAGAATTAAATTCGAAGAAATATTCATTGAAACGGGTTGTGATGAGAAAGGTACAAAGGTAATCACTTTGCTACAGCAGTCATCAAAAGCTAAAGGTGCAAGGTTTTATCCGGATACAAGACTGGTTTCCAACACAAAAAAACCACTTCGATTTAATCTGGTTGATTATCATAATGTCATTGCAGTCAAGAATGAACAAGTTGAAAAAGCCTGTATTGCCAAGCTTGGGAAAAAAGCTGTTCACTTAAATCTTAAAGGCAGTCAGTTTTCTTTTGGAAGGTCTTCTGATCAGGTGCCAGCATTGGAAATAACGAATATTGCTGCTTCGAATTTCGTGCATTTCGCCCCAACCTTGCTCAGTTCTTACATCTCAGTTAGGAAAGCCATGGGCATGATCTTCCCTGAAATTCCTGAAAAGAAGGCAATTTTCCAGGGCATGGTCAATCGGGAATTACTTTCTGAAGACCAAAATCTTCAGGAATTTAACCTGGTAGGTAACACCTGGAAAACTCAAAATAATTCAAGGGTAACTATTCCCGTGCTTCGTGCTGAAGACATGGTGGTGTTAATACTCGACTTTAGCAATTTTGAGTTAGACCTTGACACACTGACCATTAATAAACTGGCGAACAAAAAAGGGTTACTCTCAGTATATCTTCCTCCTCAACATTTTGGTGAACAAGCGTTTTTCACCGCTCAAAATGCTGAGATAGATCTCCCTCCAGGAGACCCCGATGCCGCTGCTTCTGAAGAATATCCAACATTCTTGCCGATCCAATACAGAATGGCCAATTTAAGTCGATTGGTGTTCAAAGTACCTGATGAAGTAACCAGCTTTACAGCCGACATGGATGATCTTCTTGGCTGGGCGGATTATACCATGAGTATACACCCCAGGGGCTTGTCTTCAGCTGGCAATTCAGGCAACCAGGGTTATATATTCAAGCCTTTCGATCCAAAAGATTTTCAGCTTAAACCTGATGTTCTTGTAATTCCCGACACGCAGATTGAAGTTCCCCAAAGGAAACCAGGCCGGGTTAAGCCTTCTCAAAAGAAACCATCAAGAGGACGGTTAACCTTGCCAAAACAAAAACAAAAGGAAAGGCAGAAAGAAAAGCCCCCCATTGAGGCGAGAGTTGATCCAAACAGGATAACCACCTTCCAGGAAGCTGCAAGGTTACCAGACAAAAGTGTACTTCAATCCGAAGTGCGTCCTATCCAGGTTAATCCGGAATTGCTTCAGGTTGTTCCGGTGTTTAAAGATAGTTTTAAGAAGCCGCGGTATATCGACACCTTCATAGAAGCCCCATACAGATTATATATATCCCCAAATGAAAAGCATCGCTGGATTCATAAAACACAACTGGTCGATCTCAAAAAACAGAGCCTCGAAAACGAGCTAAAGGATTTTGAAGCGGATTACAAAAAAATCCCAACCTACATGGAGCTATACGAGGTTTGGACAACAAGAGCAGGCATCAACAAAGGTGGCAAAGCACTTGAAGCAAACAGACGTAATCCACTAAAATTCAGAGCACTATGGTCAAAAGATGCTAACGAGGATTACAAGTTGGTCCCACAAAACAACCATTGGCAATTTAGGAGCAGCTTATCTCCCAAAGACAGACACAAACTCGTTCATCAGACTTCAAACTTCAAGATGCCTAAAGACGGCGGTGGGCAAAATGTGATCATTTCAGGTAGTCCTTACCGGAAACCGCTGCCATTTAATGTCAACAGCTTTATCATGTCTTCCTATGGCGCGTTAATTGATTTTAATGGTGCCTGGAAAAACATGCCTGTCGAGCTTAACATCCTAAGTTGGATACATAGAAGTACTTTAGGTCGTGATCACTACGTTCGTGTAGTATATTCGGGTTATCTCTTCCCTTTTGGGAATAAGGCCAGCCTGGTGAAGATCACAGAACGTAAAGTTGATGCTAGGAATTCGGAATTTGGTGCTATTGCGTTAAACTTCCAACGCATGTATATCCAGGTGAAAGAACCATTTATGGATTATCCTGGTTTTGCCAACCAGGGCGCGATTTCCAGGATGCACTTCAAAAATATTTTCATTAAGAACAAGCGCACGCCGAACATAAATGATCCACTGGCTTTGCCTTCTAAAATCATTGATGGAGCTGAAGATGGGGCTTTCTGGATCAATGTAAATAATGCCCCTTTCCAGTTTAATCTGACAGCCGAAGACCAGGAAGGTCGTGAAATTGATTTCCAGGTCCCGATGATATTTGTATCTACCAAGATCAGTGAAGTAGCTTCAGAGGCTGGCAATCGTCAGACTATCCAAACAAATTATAGAAACAATTCGCTAAATAATACTGCCGATCTTCAACATCAGATGATGGCTTTGGCCCCTTTCGGGGAAAAGAAAGGCGATACTTCATTTGAGACCATAAGCATTAAATTCGGCAGTTTCCAGGATGGAACCGATAATGCTGAAAATGCCGAACCTGAAAGAAAGATCGGGAAGGTTCGCTTTTTCCCAGTTCTTCGGGAAACCGAAATTGATTCAACACCAATCAACAACCTGACCGGGAGTAAGGACTTCCTGACCATTATTCCATTTGTCGATCAAAATGATGGGAAGATTTTCGCCACACTAAAAACAGGGAAAGGCCTCGAATTTGAGAAAGGTGCCGAGAAATCAGGTGGTATTATTACCCCAAGCCTGAACATTGGCGCCCTTTCCTCAAAATTTGGACCGGTAGGATCAGCAGCCGGAGCCGCAGCAAAGGATTCCGAATTCCTGAAAAATGGAAATTTCGATCCTTTGGAATTCTTCCAGGGCGCTGCTCCAAAGTTGTTTGGTTCTATTGACCTGGCTTCTATTATTCAGGCCATCGGACTTCTTGATAACGGAGCAGCCGAGAAAGTACCAAAGCTCGTCCAAAAGATTCTGAATGAAGGTTTACCTGATGCAACACTTGAAATCAGTTACAACTGGCAGCCTGATCTTCAGAATGTTAGCATAGGTTTACTAGAGTTTGTCCCTAATGATATCAAGGGACTAACCCTCAACACAAAAGTCAGTAAAAAATTAGCAGGTGGAGACCCCAAAGTTGATCTTGTCGGAGAGATGAGTGATTTCTTCATCCGCCTTGTCGAAATCGTTCAGGTTGACTTCCAAAGAGTCTATTTCAAGTCATATAATGGTAAGAAACCTGATGTAGGCACTGACCTCGGAGAAATCACCTTCCTTGGACCGCTTAAGTTTCTCAATGCTTTGCAGAACCTGATCCCAATGGATGGATTTTCAGATCCACCATTTGTCAACATCACCCCAACTGGTGTGGATGTCGGGTTTACAATGGCGATTCCCGATGTCCAGACCGGGGTATTCACCCTGCGTAGTATGAAACTGGGAGCTTTACTCCAGTTACCATTACTGGGTGGGGAACCGCTAAGTCTCCGATTTAATTTCTGCGAAAGGAATAACCCGTTTGTGGCCACAGTCTCCTTTATCGGAGGTGGAGGTTTTTTTGCACTCACCTTTACACTGGCAGGGCTTCAAAAGATCGAGGCCGCTATTGAGTTTGGGGCTTCTCTTTCGATTAACCTGGGTGTTGCATCAGGGGGAGTTTACATCATGGGAGGCGTCTACTTCTCGATGGAAACCAATAATGGAGACAGCACTATTTTCTTCCAGGGATATATCAAGATGGGCGGGCACCTCTCCGTTCTTGCCATCATTAGTGTCTCTGTTGAATTTAAGATGAGTCTCAATTATGAAAGTCAGCCTGGGCCTCCTTCAAAAGGACAACAAGAACGCGTCTGGGGTGAAGCCACCCTTAAAGTCAAAATTGAAGTACTGTTCTTTAGTAAAACGGTTAGTATGACTGCCAAGCGAGAACTTAAGAGTGCAGAAGCAGATCCGATATTTACCGACCTGATTAGTGAGAATGATTGGGCAACTTATTGTGCAGCCTTTGCCTAACCCAAAACAAACCCTTAGAAAATGAGTCAAACAGTCATATGGACCTGCCTTCCAAACGGTATCGTTAACGAAAACGGCAAACAGTTTTTCCGGGTTTCAGCGTACCTTTCATTCAGGCTTACCTCAAATCCTCCGGGAGCACAGACCAAGCTTGAAGACTTTAATCATATTGAAAAATGGGCAAAAGAAATTGTAAGAAAGAAACAGAAATTTCATGTACTTTTTAATGGCAATCAGCTAATTAAAGCTGATCTGATCAAAGGAAGGATCGTGCCCGGTGCATGGGAAACGGTGTTCAAAAAAGATACACCTGTCAGAAGTTACGAATTCCAGGATTACACCAACAAGAATATTCACTCCTATCCTATTGATCATCTGAACCAGTTTATAGTCGACAGGTATCTTGAAACTGCCCTAGAGAACCCGCATCAGCTACCAACTACCTGGGACCTCATCCCTTTGGTAAAAGAGATCGCTGATTACGACCTTGATCAACTTGAGGAGAATCTGCTTAGTCAACCCCTAAACTTTAGCCCTGGAGGTTTTGACCGACCAACAGTAACTGCACGAATTCCCGAAGAATGGGAATTGATCAAAGGCATTCGGGAAAGACTCGACAGACTAAAAAAATCAGTGTCAAAAGATGATTCCGTTATCCGAAGAATTAAGGCAGAGATTTCAGGAAACAAGTTTATCCCATACAAGCCTAAAGCTGATCCAAAAAAAGATTTTGGCCAGCTGTTTGAGTTCTATGAGCCGAAGCTGAATAAACAGCGAATCACCAAAATCCCTATTCCGGATTTTGACTTTCATGATATTCTATCCATTCTGAATGACTATCCGGCCTTGATGCGGGCATTGGGTATTGTATTAGACTTTAAGCTGCCTTTTGAAAATGTACCTAACCTGGGAACCGTAGAATTTGTCAGCAATCTACCAACGGCAAATCTCTACCCCAAAACCAACTATACGCTTACTCCTGAATTCCGGACAAAAGAGAATAGTACGGCATTGATGGAAAATGGTTGGCTGAAGATAAATTCAAATCGATTTACCATTTCCCAGATCGATATTGAAGGCGGTGCTTTCAAGATAAAAAAGATGGCTGACCAGATCGCCCAGTCTCTACTCATAGGTGGAGAAATAAGGGTTACCGAAGACTTACCAGCCTTACGTACCACGGGTATCACTGTCAGTTCTAACGGTTTCGCTCAATACCTTTTCAACAGGTTTACACGACATACAAGTGTTGATGCCGACAAGTTTAACACTAACAATTATGCGTTCAACGCAGAAGATGTATTGACAGGATACAGGCTTGATATTTTTGATGAGAAAGCTGGTCAATGGTTCTCACTCTACCGTAGAAGAGGAGAATATAATGTAAATGGGGTACCATTAAAGGATGTAGAATTTACAATTGATGAAGGATTTACCCAAGCCTCTGTGACAGAGGATACCCCTGACATCGTGGAACCAGATGGCTCAAAGAAGGGTGGAACTAACGAGCTCTATGCATCAGAGAATCAGTTTGCCTGGCATGGCTGGAGTCTTGCAGTCCCTATCCCTGGAAAATCTGTTGACCCTGACGATTCGATCCCACCAGATGAGGAAGTAAAATACCAAACTCCCCAAGCCTTTAATTTCAAGTTGAATTCAAGGTTTTCGGTAGTACCCGGAACATTGCCCAAGCTCCGGTTTGGGAATAAATACAGGGTCAAAATCAGGACTGTTGACCTTGCCGGTAATAGTATCAACCTGACGATTAATCCTAATAATCAAAACGCTGTCGCTAAGCTTCAGTACGATCGGTATGAGCCGGTTTTGAGCCCTACAACAATTTTGGGGAATACGGTTAAAGACGGTGAATCCGCCGAAGAAATTGTTATTAGGAGCAATGGCAATCAAAACTTACCGACTTATCTTCAGGGAGACGGACCAACCTTACGCTATTTTGTACCACCAGAGGTAGGACAGAAACTGGCTGAAAAGCATGCTGTTTTTGATGATGGTATTGGGATTGGCAAAAATTCTTTACCGACATATCAACTGATTTCAGACCATGATCACGACCCGCAGGAAGTTGATCCTAACTCGCTTAATGCTCAAAATATAAAGATTGACTTTCTACCAGATCCTGCAGCTGATGGAATTGTGATTTGGCATGGTCATCCGAAAAAACTTCTGGCTAAGGTGCCGTTTTATCCGGGCAACTATAACTGGCCAGACCCACTTCCAATTACCCTGACCATTGAATTCTCGAATGGCAACTTCGAACTCGATCAAAGTCAAATTGCCAATTCAATGTTGATATTCAGGATGCCACCAGGTACGATGGAAGACATTTTTATTAGTTCATATTTCTCAGATACTACCCTCACCTTTATGGGTTTATGGAACAGGATGGAAACTAAGCCGCCCATCAAAATCCAATTGACTGCAGTTCCAGACCAAACGAAAAGCTTTTACAAAAGCTACGTCTCATTAATGGCCAAAAATAGGTTTACCTTCAAAAAGCTGGATCATCCAAAACCAACTAACCTCAAGAAGTATATCCTCGATGGTGGGCATTGGATGTTTACTCCTTCCCGTGATTTCCGTTTGGTGCATGCTGTGCAACAACCTGTAAAAGACCCTCAATTGAGTCAGATTAAATCCCAAAGGGAATCCGGTTCCATTTCTTCAGACCTAATCTTTAAGCTGAAAGTTCATGGTAATAGTACGGAAAAGGTGGATATCATGTCAGCATGGAGAGACCCTATTGATGACCTAAGTAAAGACGAACCTGAATGGGTCGACAAATCAGAAGTTGTAGACGAGATAAAATTCAATTACGAAGATACAGAAAAAGAGATTGGCGTCGTCAATCAGAATAACATCCAGCCTTACCAGTTCAGGCCAAGGCATATGGAGCATTTGTTTAACGATACAAAGCACCACAGGGTTGAATACCACCTGGTTGGTACCACCAGATACAGGGAATACTTCTTCAACCTTATCGCAGAAAACGAGCAAAATAATACCGACTTCCCTTTGACCAGGGAAAGTAGTAAGGTAAAAGTAAGGATCAAGAGTTCAGCCAGGCCAATTACACCACAGATTGAGAATATTATTCCATTGATGCCATGGCGGAAAAATGATCAGCAATTTGAGATGCAGCACAGACGCGAAGGTGGTGCATTGCGTATTTATATTAAAAGGCCCTGGTTTAGTTCGGGTGTTGGTGAGTTGCTAGGAGTATTATGCATTAATCCCAACTCATTGCCAAAGCCTAATGCTATGATGGCGATTAACCAGGATTTCTCAACTATTGCTACACAATGGGGTTCTGATCCAATAAATATCCCTGGCAAGAAATTGGCGGCATATCCATTGGCAGCCAACTTCAAACGGCATGAAGCCAAAAAAGAAGGGATCCAGGTTGAAGAATCAGGAAATGTCAAACTTGACGTTGTTGGCTACCCTGTTGCTTACGATTATGAAAAGAAAATGTGGTTTGCGGATGTTTACATTAATCCGCCCAAAAACCAGTATTTCCCCTTCATTAGATTTGCGCTTTGCCGATTCCAGCCTGATTCACTAGGCGTAGGAGATAAAGTTGACAGGTTGGGTACTGTCATGAAATACGATCTGCATATTTCGAAAATCGTAAAACCCGAATTTATCCAGGTGCTTCCACAGAAAACGTGTACTGTGAATTTTGATGCATCAAAACAAAACTTTGTTATTAAGCTTAATGGCGCGGTTTCCAAGAAAGGATTTACAGAAAACGAGAGTTCTTTCAACCATGTAGAAATAAATATCGAAGATAAACTAGATGCGCCGTATGATACACCTGTTTATGTTATCAATCCCGCATTGAATTTCTGGAGATTTTATGAACAAAACGAGGTTAACCAGGGCATCGGTCAGTTTTTACATACCATGGTGCTTCCACCGGAATATGCCAACAAACAATTCCGGATCGTAGTCAAGGAATGGGAATGGCACTATACCGACAAGGATGTCAATCAAGGTATGTCAGTTACCACAGGTGCCTATAGTTTTTCATTTGCACCGAGGTTGGTATTTGCCGATACTTTTGAAATTGAGTAATTTCCCGGATGCTCAATGAAATCCTCTGGAAAAAGCTGGATAAGAAACTACTAATTGGAGCCGGGCTTGGTACTTTCGCAGGCCTGCTTTTATTACTTTTCGCTCTTCAGACTTTCCTGGACTTCAGAAGCATAATCAATGGTGACAGCAGTAATGCAGCCAATTTTGTGCTGATTAATAAAAAAGTAAACCTCCTGAATACCCTGGGAGCTAAAAGTACTTTTTCTGAAACCGAGATAACTGAGCTTGCCGATCAGCCTTTTGTCAGGGAAATTGGAAAGTTTACTTCAAATCAATTTAAAGTTAGTGCGTCCAGTTCAACACTTGGCTTCTATACTGAACTGTTTTTTGAAGCTGTACCTGATAATTTTCTCGATTTTGATGCAAAAGATTTTCAGTGGCAGAAGGGTCAGAGAGAGATTCCCATTGTAATGTCTCGTGATTACCTGGCCCTGTATAACTTCGGGTTTGCCCCAAGCCATGGATTACCTCAATTTACACAAAGTACGATTAGAAGAGTCAGTTTTACCATTACCGTTTCCGGAAATGGCATTAGCAGACAATTCAAAGGTAGAATTGTGGGTTTTAGCGATCGCATTAACTCGATAATTGTACCGCAGCCTTTTATGGATTGGGCGAACCAACAGTTTAGCGGAAGCAAAAATTCCGCTACAGCAAGATTGATTATAGATTGTACCAATCCGGCTTCCAAAGAAGTTACTGCTTATTTTAATTCAAATGGATATGAAGTTAGTCGTGGTAAATTAATTGGAGAAGGTATACAGGTGGCTGTGCAGATAATATTTGGCATTATAGCTTTCCTTGGTGTCATTATTTTATTGCTTTCCTTACTGGTATTCCTACTTAACTTTCAATTGATCATTGCCAGTTCAAAGGATAGCATAATTCTATTACTCGAATTAGGTTACCATCCTGCAAAAATCATTAAAACACTTAATCGCCAAGTTATGATTTGGCTAGGAGCAATATTCATGGTTACCTTGATGGCATTTCTATCTGGCAGGTACTTTTTGGATAGTTATATGGCTAATCAGGGGTTTGAATATGGTTTTTGGCCAAATCCCATCGTATTTTTCACCATTGGTTTGCTCACCTTAATTTTTGTCACCATCAACTTTATGGTTATCAAAAATAAGATTCAATCACTTGCAAGTTAATTACTGAGTAAATTCAAAAATGAAAGACAATAATTACCAAAAAACATTCCTAAGATTAGAAATCGGGGGTCACACCAGTGAAATAACTGAATTACTGGTCACTTCTGATGGTAAACAGATCATTACCTCCAGCGTCGATAAAACCATACGAATTTGGGATGTTGCATCCAGTAAAGAAATAGCTAAAATACTTGGGCAAATTGACACAGGAGCATCTGGTGTAATAAGAGCAATGGCACTCAGTCCTGATGACAAGTATCTTATCGCTGCAGTATATACTGGTCCAGGGCATCAATCCAATAGTCCCCCATATGACCCTAACGACGTCTTAATACGAATTTATGATTTCCAAACGCGAGATCTTGTTAGAGTCTTTGCTCCTGGAAACACCAATGTTATTATTTCCCTTGATATGAGTTCGGATGGGAAATATCTCGTAGCTGGGTCTGATGATTCAACTATTAAGATTTGGGATTTTCCAAAGCTTATGTCTACAGAAGAATCTCCAAAGCCTTTCAAAGAGTTATCTGATGACCCCTTGATAAGTAGACCAAAGGGGCTTAAGATCGTTAATCACGAAGATGATTATAGGTTAATTATAGCAGATTTTGGAGAATATAATAATCAGGTTTATATCTATTCATTTAATCAAGACAAATTCATTGCTTCCGATAAGCTTGGAGAACAAGGTGTTTGGCTGGAATACATTTCTGTAAGTGACGATTTTATAGCCGTTTGTGGTGATTCGCATGAAATCACGATCTACAATCTTGATCTCGAAGTAATAAAGAAATTAGCAAGTGAGCCTAATCCTGTAGATGTCATTTTTTCACCTGATGGAAATTACCTTTTGGTTGGTACCACTGAAACACCTGACAACCATCCCTTTTTTTGTCAGGTTTTTGATGTAAAAAAGGATTTCAAATTAATCACAAAATTCAAGGGGCACGACGCTAAAACCCAGGCAGTCGAATTTGTCGATAATCAAACCGCAATATCCTGTGGTGGGAATAAGAAAGAAATTCTGACCTGGAATATCCTAACGGGAGAAATTAAAGACAAGATCGAACCGGTCGGGTCCACTATTTACGCATTAGGAATTGATGGAAAAAGAATAGCCTTTGGTTTTTCTCAGGATTTTAAGAAAGACGAAAACAATTATGCACCTCTTGAAAAAGTTTTTGATCTTGAAGACTTCACCATAACTGATCTTGATACTAAAGATCAAAAAAACTTTAAAAGAGCCAGGATTGAGAAAGATGGCGAGGTTCTGTATATAGACCCTGATTCTACCTGGGATCTTTTCCTGATAAGGGACAACTCTAATTATTACCGGATGTGGAGAGATGGCGGTTGGTATTATCATGAAGTTTATAGTTTCACCGACGATAATATGATTGTCACTGGAGGTCGAGGAGGTGAGGTTAGAGCTTATACAAGAGACGGTTATACTCAATCAAAGTTCATTGGTCATGCGGGAAAAGTCTGGGATCTTGCCACTCAGGGAAACTGGATGGTTACAGGCGGTGTAGAGCAAGTCGTCAAGCTTTGGAACCTTGACCAATTGAAAAATGGGGAAGGAGAAATTTTTCCGATGTTAAATTTCTTTTTTTCAACTGAAGGCGAATGGGTAGTATGGAGTCAAAGTGGGTTTTACCATGCCAGTACAAAAGGAGACAAGTATGTAGGGTACCATATAAACCAGGGAGAGATTGAAGAAGCACTTTTTTATACATCAGACAGATTTATTAAATCCTTATTCAGACCTGATGTCATTAAGGCAATTATTGAGACTGGAAGTGAAAAAGCGGCATTGGCAAAGTTAAACTTGAGCGAGGCCGCTGAAGTTACCAATATCCTGCCTCCAAAAGTGATCTATAAAGGCCCATTGGTTCATTCAACGGATCAACATACCTACCAGCTTTCGTGGTCTGTTGACAGCTCAAATGAGCAGGCAACTAGAACATGGATACTTAGAAATGATGAATTTTACTGGCAACTTAGCCAGAAAGACGGAAAAGTAGAAGGTGATCACAGATTAACCATCGATCTGTTGCCAGGCACAAATACCATCAAGATTCTTGCGGAAAGTATCATTTCAAAAAGTAATCCGATTACGATTACTATTGATGCAAATATCCCTAAAATTGAAAAACGGGGTGGAATGGATCTTTCTTCCCCTTCGAATAATCTCGTTGAAGTGGAGCCCAATCTTTACCTCCTCTCAATTGGTGTTTCTATTTACAATCCTTCTGCAAGGGTAAAAAATCTGAATTTTGCACATAGTGATGCTCAACAGGTAAATTCCAGTTTTAATAAACAGGGAGGCAAATTATTCAATACGGTATCTTCTAAACTAATAATCAACCAGGAAGCCACTAAGAAAGGGATTCTTGAGGCAGTAGATTGGATGAAGAAAGAGATTACATCCCGAGAAAAAAACAAAAAGGACAACAAACAAGTTAGCAGAGATATTGCCGTAGTTTTTATGGCAGGTCATGGTATTAAAAAGGATGATAAATTCTATTTCCTAAATCATGACTGTGATCTGGATGATCTGGAAAATACTGCCATTTCTCTTCTGGATCTTGGTGAAGTCATTACTTCTTTTTCTTCAGAAATCGTCATTTTCACCGACGCCTGTCATGCTGGAAAAATCAGTTCCGATCTGGCAGAATTGATTGATAGTAAAGAATTGAACAAGAGGCTTAACGCAATAAATGAAAGAGCTCAGATCATATTAAATGCCACTACTGCAGGAAAGCCAGCCTATGAATCAAAAGATGAACAAAGAGGAATTTTTACAGGGATGTTACTCGAAGGTTTAAAGGATCGTGAAGAAGTTACTATCCTTCATCTCGCTGATTTTGTTTCTTATAATGTCAAGAAAAAAACAAAAAAATTCCCTGGAGGGGCCCAAACCCCAATTTTAACAATTTATGGTAGTCTCGATAATTATGAAATCTATAAAAACGACGACAACACATAGATGAAATTTGGAAAACTTTTCGATATCAGTAATGTGGATTTCAAACTCCCAGCAGATGCCTCTGGCACTGGCAGGTTATTATCAAATCTCCCGGAAAGAGAAGGTCCCTTAAAAGTATACATCGGTTGTACCGGGTGGAGCATGAAAGAATGGATAGGCAAGGTCTACCCACCAAAGACTAAAGCAAAAGATTTCCTATTTTATTATTCTCGACAGTTTAACACTATTGAGCTGAATACCACTCATTACCGAACCCCAGACGAAAAGACCATTGAGAAATGGAAATCTGAATCTGGTGATAACTTCAGATTTTGCCCAAAGATACTGCAGGCGATCAGTCATAGAAGAGACCTTGGAAAAGACAATCCATTAGTAGACAAGTTTACAGCAGCCGTTTACGGGTTAGAAGAAAAACTAGGTAGTTGTTTCATGCAACTTCCCCCCTATTTCGACAAAAACAGATTGCCGATACTCATTAATTTCCTGGAAAGTTGGCCGAAGGAAATCGCACTGGGAATTGAGTTCAGACATGAAAGCTGGTTTGAAGATGTTCAGGTGAAAACCGAAGTATTCAATGCCCTTGAAGAAAATAGGATTGGTACTGTTATCACAGATGTTTCCGGAAGAAGAGATGTACTCCACCAAAGACTGACAACGCCAATAGCCATGATTAGATTTGTAGGGAACGGACTCCATCCAACAGATTATTCAAGGATTGACGAATGGGTAAGCAGACTGAAGGATTGGGCTGATGCCGGGCTCAAAGAGGTCTACTTTTTCCCCCATGAGCCCGACAATATTTTGGCTCCCGACCTTGCGGTCTATTTTGTAAATCAGCTGAATGCTGCTCTTGACCTGGGGTTAAAACCACCTACATTAATCGGCGCATTTCCGGAAGGTCAAAATCCTGAAGGGCAGATCAGCTTATTTTGAATCAGAGTTATCTCCGTCTGGCATATCTTCTCCGGCCATGCGATAATCACCTAGCCATGCTTTACGCAATGCCATCTGGGCGTCAGTAGGGTTTTCAGTGAGGTCAAATGCATGCTTAACCTCCACTTCTACAGTACTTATTACTGATTTCAGCTCTACTTCCTCTCCTGCTCTTTCTACCACTACAGAAAGGTCATCTCCTTCCTTGCCGTTGATCATATAATTGGTAAAAACTGCATTAATATTTTCAAGGCTGAGTGCATCATCATTCCATTTCAGCAATACATCTTTGCTTTGCAATCCGATCGATTTCCCAAAATCGTCAAGCAAATCGGCATTCTGAATAAAGAATTGACCAGTACCAGGATTAAAGCCAATGGCGTTTTCTAATCCACCAAGCGTTCTTTCTTTGATTTTTTTAACCGGATAATAATCGATTCCAGCAGCTTTCAATAACTCCTGAATCGGCAATGGCTCAGGTCCAGCGACATGTGTATTTAGGAAATCTCCGACTTCCTTCCCTGAAAAGGAAACAATTTTGTCGAATAGCTCATCATCCTTGAAAGGTTTATCTTTTCCATATTCTTCCGTAAGGTCATTCATAAGGTCTTGTAAACTATATTCGCCTTCTGAATGAATAAGTAGTTCAAGGTCAAGGCACATACCGATAAGCGCCCCCTTTTGGTAAACATTCAGGTATTCTTCTTTATGCTCATCAAGGCATCCTTCAGACATTTCAGTAAAAGGCAGGTCATCAGTATACTGTTCTGCTCCTCTCACTTTTTCAGCAATTACATCAAGGTAATTCTCAATCGGCATTAAGCGCTGATGAACCTGAACATGGCCAGCTGCATATTCGGTAACTCCTTCGTAAAGCCAAAGGTGTTTTGACATTTTGGGATTGATGAAATCGAAATAACGAATTTCTTCAGAATGGATATTGAGCGGTGTGACAATATGATAAAATTCGTGGGCAGACACATCACGCACAGTTTGCGCAATTTGCTCAGGAGCCATTTCCGGGAGGACATACATTGATGAATAGTTATGCTCCAGTGCTCCGTATCCTCCTGAAGCGGTAAAACCATCTGTCAGGTAAACCAAAAAGGCATATCGGTCAACAGGGAGTGTACCTCCAAGATAAGTCAGCAAACCTTCAAGGATAGGACCGATCTCACCTGCCAAAAATTCAGAGGTAACTCTGTTAGTTGGAGAATATGTTGAAATCAAGACATCAGCATTGCCAATTTTCAGCACCACAGTATCTGGTTTGCAAAACATGATCGGATGATCAACAAAGTCGTTATAATTTTCAGAAACAAACACATCAGTATCTTCATCTCCACCGTCTCTTAGCAATGTAGTGGCACCAAAAAAATCAGCTGGCCGCTCAACGATCAATCTTATTGGCAATCTGGGAGCATCTTTAAAATAACCGAAAAACCCATGGTTGTTAAACACAAAATTCCGTTCTTTTTCAATATTTGTACCTCCTGGTTCGAAGACTTTATTCCCTAGTCGTGTATCCCATGTATCTTCAACTGAATAAACAATTTTGGCGAGTTTTTTCGGCTTGGAAATGATCCAGGTGTTATCGTCAGGATGGCGCACCTTTAACTCCTTTCCCTTCTTGTCGAAAGCTTTGAAATTACTCACAAATCGACCAAAATCGTAAATATCATAAGTTCCGGGTACGATCTTGGGCAGGTGAAATGTAGTTTCTTTACCAGAAAATTTTGGTGGGGTCAATTCAACAACAAACTGATCATTACTGATCTGGTTCAAATCGACTTTGTAAACCAATTCCTGTTGGGCAATAGCAGAGGAAAACAACAACAAACCAAAAAGGCTTGACAAAAAGAATTTCATAATGATTGAATTTGTTAAGAGAAGATTTTTGACAAAAGTTAATTCGAGTTTAGAATGCTAAAAAAGAACGGACAATAGAATTGGCCGGAGTGCGAAGCGCTGACGACTTTTGTCCTTAAACCTAGATAGTCGCAAAAGTACTAAGTTTAATTCTCTCTCAATAACGGGCTTTTAGGAGGTATATTTTTTTAACAAAAAGTTAAACACTGACGGTTTTAAACGAATCTTGATTTTCTATGACACAAGGATTTATATGGCCAGAGATGGATTTTCTTCCAAAAATTCATCAAATTGGTCTAAATTCCTGTAGATTTAAGTAGCAAGTTCGGATTTTCGGTTTCTCAATTTTCTTATATGGACACTAGCGAATACTACCAAAACCTCGACAAATCACCTAATTACAAAAAGGCACGTAAAAGAGTCAGATCGATCAGACGCTTTTATCGTTTCCTTGGTACCTATATTTTGATATCCGCTTTTTTGGCGGCTATTAACATAGTAACATCTCCGTTTTACTTCTGGGCTATCTTTCCAATCCTGGGCATGGGACTTGCTGTTGGGCTGAGTTATATCAAGGTTTTTGGCCTGCCTTTCGTCGGTGCTATGGATGAAGAATGGGAAAATGAAAAACTAAAGGAAGAGATCATGAAAATGGACATGGCCGATAATAATATAGATTGGCAAGCGCAATACCATGATCACCATCAACAGCACCTTGACCTTGAAGAAGATATTGGCATGAAAGATCTTGATTATGAGACGCTCAAGAAAGAATTTGGCGATGAATTCGATTAATTATCGGATAACTTCAATCTCTACTCTCCTGTTTTTGGAACGGGCTCCCTCATCACCCTCTGTGATTATCTCTCCTTCTCCCTGTAGTTTGATCTGAGCCTGTGGCACTCCATGCTGGATAAGTTGCTCGTAAACGGCTATAGCTCTTTGTTCTGATAAGGTTTTGTTTTGCTCCGCACTCCCGACATCATCAGCAAATCCCTTTATGGCTACTTTGATAAAAGCATTCATTTTTAATACCTCTGCAACGGATTTGATCTTTTTTGTCGTAGATGGATCTAAAGTTGAAGAACCTGAATCAAAATAGAAGACCAGTTCTTCTGGTGTAAAAATCTCATCTGTAAAATCGAACATCTCTTTTACGCCGTAATCATAGTTTTCGGTTTTCGGTGATAATGCTGGTTTTTTGGCCATAGCCATTGAAACAGATTCGAGGAGCACATCCCATTTAAAGGAATGTTCATCCAATCCCAGGTCAATTACAGTCGCTTCCACATATAGCATATAACCTTCTTTATCTACATGGAAAGCATAGCTGTCAGCAAAAGGAATGCACATGGAATAAAAACCATCAACATTAGTCTCGATAGAGTATTTTTGATCATGGTGGAGCGCATTAACCACTGCTTGAATGGTTCTTCCAGAATTTTTATCCATCACCGTGCCTTGTAAAACGATCACGGGAATAGACCTGAAATCCTGAGGTAATTCTGACTGGTACACATCAAGGCCTCCCTCCCCCTCAAGTCGGTCAGAAGCAAAATAAAGACTTTTGCCATCAGGGCCCACAAAGATGCCAGTTTCCTGGAATTGAGAATTGATAGGATACGGTAAATGTTCAGCCAATGACCAGGATCGTCTTTGCTTCCTGCTCATAAACAAGTCGGCCTCACCAAATCCGGGGTGACCGTTTGAAGCGAAATACAGAGTTGCACCATCAGCAGCTATGAAAGGCGATTCCTCATCACCAGGGGTGTTGATATTAGGGCCCAGGTTCTTTGGAGTTGTCCATTCACCTTTCACCAAGGTACTAACCCATATATCGGATCCTCCATACCCTCCTTCACGGGTTGAAGCAAAATAAAGCGTCTTTTCATCGCATGTCACACAAGGCTGAGAATCCCAGGCTTCTGAATTTAGATTCCCTTCCGGCTCTTCGAGGAAAAAAGCACCTTTACGGTCAACTTCAGAATGGAATATATCGCAACTTCTGGTTGGGTCATCACGTTGACAACTGGCCAGGAAAATTTTGCGTTGTCCATAGGTAAACTTGGCCAGTCCCTCGTTTTCATTGGTGTTAATCACACCTTTAAGTGGTTGGCCCAAACCCCAGGTGTCTTTAAGTCGGTTGCTGACAAAAATATTTTCATTGTATTGCTCAGGCAAATCAGGATAAGGCATTTTACGGGTCGTATATAACAAAAGGCTGCCATCAGATGCCACACTGGGGAAGTACTCATCATCAGGGGTATTGACATGTTTGCCTAGGTTTTCGGGAGGTTGTGTACCTGAGGCCTGCACGACAGCCATCAAGAGTTCACAGTTCTGCAATCTGACCGGTAAAAGGGCGTCAAAAAAACGTTCGGCCCGAACTTCCTTTTTGGCATTGGCATAGCGCTCCTCCTTCATCTTTTCGTAGATCTTGTAGTTTTCGTGGGCGTTGAGGATATCCCCTAAACGAAATAATACTTCTCCATACTCGAAATAAGCAGCTCTCGATAATTTCGGATTTAGCTCAAATGATACAGAGTAGGCCTCAAGAGCAGCTTCATAGTCTCTTAATTCATAGTGAACCAGGCCTAGCAAACGGTGGGCAACAGACATTTTCGGTCTCTTGTTGATAATGGCGTTGAGCTCTAGCCTTGCACGTTTGAATTGCTTTTGGTTAATGAGGTCTTCCGCAAGTTGGAGTGACCCCAAAACGGGTTGGTTGTTCTGTACAACATCCTTCTTGGATCCTTCTTTCTTTGACCCTTCTTTTTTAGCAATTTCCTTCTTGTCAGGTTTGGTGTCCTGGTCTTTTTCTACATTATCTGTTTGGGCATACACAAATGTTGAAAAGAACAAAAATGTCAGGAGCAATATTTTGTTCATATCCGTTCTGTTTCAATGGCTTATATTAGCCCTTTTTAAGGTGCTATCCAAATTATTTTCTAACTTCATTGTGACAGGAATATCCCGTTGGTAACCTGGAATTACACCTTCTTTTATGGGCAATCTTTTATTCTGGATAAAAACGTCAAGACCCGGTCTTTGGTTTCCTACCATTTGGCTTTATCTTTTACCTCTGGGTACTTCCCAGTTCTGGGAATCAGGATGGTTTTGGGCTGGTTTATTGTTTGTTACCTTTCCCCTCAATTTTATGATTTATGGCTGGAACGATATTGTAGACTATGAGACTGATCGTTTGAATCCTAGAAAAGATACTTTTTTGTTTGGTGCAAAGGGCAACAAGAACGAGTTAAGCGGTTTACCACTGCCAATAATTATCGTACAATGCCTGACTTATCCCATATTTATCATATACTTTGGTTGGATATTAGGGCTGATCTACCTCGGCATCCTTGTTGTTTTAGTGGCCTATAATTTTCCTGGTAAAGGGTTTAGAAGTATTCCATTCCTTGATCTTATTGCTCAATTTGGTTATTTGCTGGTCATTCCTTTCAGCATTATCGTAAATGGTACCGAACAGATACACTGGATCACTTATGGATATCTATTACTTTTTGCAATACAATCCCAATTAATGGGAGAAGTAATGGATATTGACCCGGACAGGCAGGCGGGAAGACAAACGACTGCTACTCTTTTGGGTCGGATCAACACGAAAATATTGATTATCATTATTGTCCTTGCGGAAATGCTCCTGATAATGTTGGTTTACCAGGATTATATTTTCGGTGGTATGTTTGCTTTCGCAATAATCTGGCTTTTACTCGATTTATTGGTCATCTTCAAAAACAAAGCCTATACGCTGAATGAAATGAAATTGTTTGGAGTTGGTAGTAACGCGATAGCGTTGGCGAGTATGATATATGTCTGGTGGTCAGGTTGCCTGTTGGAGGTAGGCGTATGAAAAAGGGGTTATCGGTGAGGATGAACCCCTAATTCATAACATCCAAAAAACTATGCTTTACCCGTCTTCCTCTTTGCCAGAAATCTTTTGGTCGCAAAGAATTTCGTTAAACTCATTACGAAGATTCCTAGCCAGTTTGAAAAACGTAAATAGAACGCCACAAACAGGCAATGGTTCAAATGAATATTGTTTTTCGGAAAATATTTTGAGTTAAGGAGTCCAACTGTGAGACACTTTGCTGCCTTTCTCAGGATCATTTCTGACTTTAAGAAACACATCAATTTCCTGCTGGAGATCTTCGACGTGAGAAATAACACCTACAATGCGGTTTTCTTTTCTCAGGGATTTTAGTGTCTCGAAAACGATCTGTAGTGATTCCCTATCTAAAGAACCAAAACCTTCATCAAGAAAGAAGAAATTTTGATTTGCTTTGTTTTGCTGCTGAACACTATCCGCTAATGCCAGAGCCAGCGATAATGCCGCCTGAAAGGTTTGTCCACCAGATAAGGTCTTGACACTCCTAGACTTACCATCATTCAGAAAATCTTTAACTTCGAAATTATTGTGCTCATCAATTTCAAGTCGTAATTGTTGCCTGGTCAATTTTGAAAAACGAATATTAGCAGATTTACAAAGATTTTCGAGATAAACAGAAGAGATAAAATTCACAAAACCGCCTCCCTTGAACAGGTTTCTCAGTTTTCCCAAGTCGGCACCTCTAAGCTTAAGTTTTTCCAGTTTTTTGACAAGCAATTCCTTTTCTTCAAGCTCTTTTTCAAGGTTCTTTATCTGGCTTTTCAGGTGCACGGATTTGGTATTCAGGATTTCAACTTTTTTCTTTTTCTCCAGCAATTCTTCAGATAGTGCATGAAAATGTTCAATCTCAAATCCTGCTTCTTCAAGGAGAGTTTTTAACTTTTTTTCATCTTCCGTATGCCTAAACCTTTGCTGGTCATAAGTACTTAGTTTTCTTTTTTCTTCTTCAAGAGACAATTCATTAGCCAAAATGGATGTGACCTGAGCATTACTTTCAAAATCGGATAAGTTGATTTGCTTATCCAAATCCTGATTAAGCACTAAAATCTGTTTTTCGAGGCTCTCATATTCTTTTTTCATTTGGTCGGTGACACCTTTGAGAGAAGCCTTTCGCTTGGTCAACCGATCAATCTCTTTTTGTAAGCGTTGATAGGTCACATTGATCCGTTCCACTTCATTTTGAAGTGATATTTGCTTGTTTTCTAGTTGAGTCTGACTTACTGGCATATCCTTTTCAGAAAGTAAACCAAGTTGGGATTTCAGCGTCTTAATCTCGGCATTAATGCCAGCAATTTGGGTTTTGAAATTGTTGACCTCAATGGAAATCGACGCTTCTTTTTGCTTTAAATTATTTAAGATTATCTCCAATTGTTCAATAGTAGATTCGAGTTGTTGGACCGCTTTACTATTTTGACGCATAGATTCGAGTTTCTTCTCAAAATCAACACTATCATCTGGATTAAACGAGGACCACCTGAAGGCTTTTAGATGCGCGCTTAACCCCTTATCTGCATGATCAACTTCTTTTATTGAAAATGTGACTTTTTCTAACAATTCAACTTGGATGCCTAAACCATGTTCTATCACAGTTTTTGCAGAATGTAAATTGCTTTCAAAAGCTTTCTTTTTACTAAAATCGGCCTCTACCTCCTCCAGCTTATTTGGAATATTGTCGTCCATTAATATATCCGGGTGTTCTAATGCTCCACATAATGGACAAGGCTCCCCCTGCTCTAATTCATGTTTAAAGGCTTCAAGTTTAGCATGCAGCCTCAGATTTTCAAGTATTGAGAGTGACTCAGTCAACTGGTTTTCGTGATTTTCGATCAGTTCTACGACCTTGGCCAAATGATCTACTGAAGGGCCATTCTCAGGATTTGAAATTTGGGAGACAATATCTTCATCGAGCTTTTCAAACCAACTCTTCTTAAAATTTAACAATGCTGACTTACTGTCTTTAGAGAACTGAATAGCTTGTTGCGATTTTTCTTTAAAACGCATTTTTTGATCAAACCACTTACCCAGTTCTGCTAACTCAAAAGCATCCGGAATTGAGCTTTTGAGTTCTTTTAAGCGAGTTTTATTTGCTTCAAAGTTTTGGGTTGACTTATTGATTTCGTTAACCACAACCGACTGCTCATTAATTTTTTCAGTCTCTTTTGACACGAGATTGACTTTTGACTTTTGAGCATGCATTAAGGAGGCCAGAATCGTATAATCGCTAATTTCCTTTTTAAGATCATCTATTCTTTCGAATTGGGTCTTGACCTCCTCAAAATTTTCAGTCTGTTTTTCCAGTTCAATGGTACAATTTTCCAATTGTTCCATTTCAGTCTTTAGCCCTGCTAATTTAGTCTGTGAAATTTCCTTTAACTCCTTCAGGCGCTCTTGGATCGGGTTAAAATGTTTGAGACAATACTCGAAATCGGTAACCAATTGGCGCAAAGCTTCAATTTGCGGCAACTGATTCTGAAGAATTTCCAGGCTAGATCTGGTCTGGATCAGTTCTTCGAATCTCGATTTAAGAATGGCTTGTTCTTTTTCCTTTTCCTCAATCTCATGGAGTGTTTTACGGGCCGAACCAAGTTCTTCTTCTATCGCCTTTTGCTCTTGAATCCTTTGAGAAAGTAGTGCCTTGCCAATTTCATCAAATCGCGTTAACTGCCCTTCCAGGAAGGTAATCTGTTCCTGGTTTCTAAAATACAGATCTGAAGTTTGCCTGAAAAACTCATATTTATTCAGATGAAACAACTCTTTGAGCATATCAGTCCTGGCTTTATCTCCCAATTGCAGAAACTCCTGGAATCTTCCCTGGGGAATAATTATGGTTCTCCTGAAATTCTCGTATGAAAGTCCAAGTATGCTTTCTGCTGTAGTATCTCCAATATTTTCCCATTTTTCCTGATCTCCTTCAATTATTTTGGTATAAACATCTCTTGATAACTTGGGGACTTTATTGAAATTTTTGGCGTTACGTTTTCCCTTGACAACAAACCTGTATTCCTTATCATCAAAATTCCTGAATTCAAAATCAATCAGCATTGCGTCTGACTTCAGATTCATCATATTGTAATTCCGATTATCTCCTTTTTTTAAAAGGCGCTCAGTTTCATTATAAAGCGCAAAGCAAATCGCTTCAAGAATAGAAGACTTACCAGAACCCACCGGACCAAATATGCCAAAAACCTGCCCATCCATCAATGGTTTGAAATCGATGGTCTGTTTGTCCTGATAGGAATAGAGTCCTTTTATGGTCAGCCTGACGGGAATCATGGTTTTTGGCTTTCAGCCCTAATTTCTTTAAACAGTTCATGAAACTCGTCTCCAGGTTCTTGTCCATACCGATATTGAAAATACTGCCCAAATAATGTTTCCATATTCTGACTAAGGTCAATCGAAGAAGTTTTGGCTGAATTAATGCCCCCCGTTAATTCCGGAATGATAGTTACAATACCTTCATGAGCCTCCAGCAATCGTTTCCGGTCGACGGAAGATAAATACTGCTCTGTAGCAATCGTCAATTCTACCAGGGTGTCAGGGTTGTCGTTAAGCCACCGAATCGCAGTATCGATATTATCGAACCTTTCCCTCATGAGTCTTTTACCCTTCTTTAATTCAATACGCTCGAATTTCACTTCCTGGGCAGGTTGGGCCTCTATAATGACGACATATTTTTTCTGTTTGGCTTCAGCAAACGAATAACTGAGTGGGCTACTGCTATAAACGATTGGACAGGGTTGGTTATCAACCACCTGGTAACGATGTAAATGGCCCAAAGCTGCATATTGAATTCCTTTCGGAAAATTATTGGACCATATAGCCTGTGCGCCACCAACATGCAGGATCGGCTTTTCGTCATCAGGTTCATCTACTAATTTTTCACCTTCCTTTCCAACGAATAAATGAGCTACCAGTAAGTTAACCCCTTTATCATCGCAATACTTTTCGGCTAGGGTCTCCCAATGTTTTTGGAGAAACTGACGCAATTCGTCCTCTTCATCTTCCACACCAAAAAAAGTCTTCAAACGGTATTCATTAGCATATGGGGTTAGGATGAGCCTTAAAGGAAACTCATGCTTTGGCAATTTGAGCTCAACAAAACCAGGCACAGAGTTTATGACTTCAATACCAGTTTCAAGTCGGAATTCGGGAATTTCTGAGTTGGGATATCCGGCAAAAAGAATCCCACATGCTCTGGCCAACGGATCAGGAGCTTCTATCCTGTCAGGCGAATCGTGGTTTCCTGCAATAGCAACAATAGGCCGCTGACCGAAATTTGATAATCGTTTAAGGGTTTTATAGTATAGCTCGACAGCATCTGCTGAAGGATTGTATTGATCAAAAAGATCACCAGCTACTATAACAGCATCCACGGCTTCGGCATCAGCGATCTGACAGATCTCAGCCATCACCTCTATTTGTTCGGCCAGCCTGGAAAAGGAATCGAGTCGCTTACCAAGATGCCAATCTGCTGTATGTAAAATTTTCATGTCCGTTGATAAAACCCTCAAAAAGGTCTGAGGTCGCTGATTACATTGTGTAAATTATATGGATTTTTTGCGAATTTTTTTCTTATTTGGAAGATAATTCAAATAAAAATAAGCCTTGTCAAAAAAAGGAATCTTTAACTGGTTCAAGGAACTCTTCATTCAGTACGACTCCGAGACTTATGATGCAGATGACCTCACAGCTGCTATACTCACGGGTAACATTGAGGAAGTCTCTAAAATTATTGACTCTGGTGTTGATCCGGATTCTCCAGATGACCTGTGTCGATTGCCAATCCATTTCGCGAGTGAAAAAAATAAAGCTGAAATTATTGAATTAATGGTAAACAAGGGGGCAGATATTCACCTACTTGATGAATTAGGAAACACAGCATTAATGTGTGGTGCGCAAATGGATGCACAAGAGGCTTGCAGAAAATTACTGTATCTGGGTATAGATTACTTCCTTACGGATAACAAGGGAAACACAGCACTTGAAATCGCGATAACCGCCCAACATCAAAAGATTATCAATTTATTTTGGGAACGCCTTAATGAACTAAACATCATTATTTCCAAATCCAGAAATGAACAGGCGGCTAAATATTCTGATAAGGCCGAGGTGGAATTAGGAGTCGTAGGTGTAGGAGCAGGAGGAAGAACACAGTTTTCGAAAAAAGATAATTTCAAGATCCTGCATTTCGATAAAAAAAGCCTGCCAGAACTAGAACTGGAGGCTAAAAGACTTGAAAAGATGTTAAAAAAAACCGGAGTTAAACCTGGTTAACTCCGGCACGATATTTTCTGCCTAGAATGCGAAGCCAGCACTTAACAGAAGCTGAGGCGGACCACTGTTAAATTTGGGGTCGTTGGATATACCCGACAAATTACTTTCATAACGCATATCAAGACTAATTTTTTTGATATCAACACCGACACCGGCTTGAAATCCTATTAGCATGGAATCTCCTAGTGACATTTGATTACCAGGAGGTTGATTGGCATTTCTATCGAGGTCAAATCGAAGCATCGGACCAGCAAGGCCCCTTACAGGACCAAGCTTGAAACCACCTAATAAAGGTAGATCAATATTTTTCAGGGTTGAAATTGTTGCTTCTGGCTGAAGAATAATGCCAACAACATTTACTCTCATGAATACACCACCATGGGCACCAAAAGTAGCATCCTGGATATTCATATTTCCGTCAAAAATATCAGCAGCCTCTGCGACCTTAATACTTGTTCCTCCTTTTAGTCCGAATTTCACCTGGGCAATTGCCTCATTTGAAATCATCAAAACAGAACAGACCAGGAGACTCATTGTTACGATCCTTAAGATTGGATTATTCATAGTTTTAACATTTAAAGGGTTAGAAGTTCAAATGCTAAGTAAAATTCCATTACCGTGCCAAATTGAAATTCAGCTAGTAAATATAAGGATTTAATGTATGAGAATAGGCTGATAGGTAAATTCCTACGGCAATAGGTGTTAAGCCACTGAAAGCAAAGATTCTTCGCCTTGGCGAAGGTAAAAGTTATGCACTTGCCAACGGTTGTTGGCTTTGATATAAAGGAAGGAAAAATCAATTTCCATATTCTCAAAAATGAGCAGGTAGTCACATCTTAGAAGCGCATCCCCTACCCTTTTAACTTTCTCCAACCCTTTAGATATGAATTGACCCATTATGACCTCTTTTTCCTGGAGGGTATCAAGCAGATTTTCCAACACCACTTCAGGAGGCATACCAATATTAGCATGGTTGGTGTTAATCAACTCTGCGGAAATAAATTGTGATATGTTTTGTCTTGAAGTCATTTTGTACGTCTATATGACAACTAAATAGCTTTGAGGTTTATTTTGTTTAACTTTTTAGCATTTTTTTAACAAAAAGATTAAACAAAAATCATTTTCCTTTCACTTATTAATGCACTAACCTTTAAAAATGTAACCCCCTAATCACGATTTTTTAAAAAAATAGGCAATCAAGCCTTCGCCTAATTGCCTATACAATGAAATGATTAACCCTGTCTTAAATTTCTTGAACTATCAAATATTGATTTCAATCCCAATATCCGGGCAATGCCACTTTGATTTCCTACACAAGCATGTGATTTTACCAGAGGGTTGTAAAAGCCCACAGTATTGCCCGTATTCTGCACTTTTGTCTATCTACTGTAACATTTGATCTATTTATTTCGTCCTAATAATATATATTGATTTTCTTCACACTCTCTCTCCATTTCAAATCATTAATCCAACTTTTATTGGAAAATGATTGTTGAAAAAATTAATGTTTTGTTAAAAACAGTACCTTGTATTGCAAAGTACCTAGTTGAATAAGTATATTTGTGATGCAGAAGTAACTGTTTGCTGACTCACTTAATTTACCCTGGCACACTATGATCCAACTTAAGCAGATTCACAAATCCTACCAGGTAGGCACCAACAAGCTTGATGTTTTAAAAGGTATCGACCTTGACATTGATCAAGGCGAGTTCGTTTCAATTATGGGCTCCTCTGGTTCTGGGAAGTCTACCCTTATGAACATAATGGGTATTCTGGATGAATATGATGAAGGTGATTACTACCTTGACAATACACATATCAAAGGTCTGAACGAGACAAGGTCTGCCTACTTTCGCAACCGGATGATCGGTTTTGTTTTCCAGTCGTTCAACTTATTACCATTTAAAAATGCTGTGGAGAATGTAGCTCTCCCTCTTTACTATCAAAAAGTACCCCGTAAGGAGCGTCAAAAGATAGCATTAGAATACCTTGACATGGTAGGACTCAAAGCTTGGGCAGAACATTTACCAACTGAAATGTCTGGAGGACAGCAGCAGCGAGTTGCTATTGCAAGAGCATTGGTAACACAACCTAAATTGATACTGGCGGATGAGCCTACTGGCGCACTTGACTCAACCACTTCTCTGGAAGTTATGGACCTTTTTAAGCAGGTTAATGACCAGGGCATTACCGTTTTGATCGTTACACATGAGAATGATATTTCTGCAATGACCAATAGGATCATCCGACTCAAGGATGGCCTCATTGAAAACTAAAACCATCACCAAACATGGCCAGACTCATTGACATTGATAAATGGCAGGAAATATTTGGTTCAATCAGACGACATAAGCTCCGCACCTTCCTTACGGCACTTAGTGTCTGGTGGGGCATTTTCATGCTTGTTCTCCTCCTTGGAGCAGGAAAGGGTCTGCAAAATAGTGTTGAACATAATTTCAAGGATGATGCTATCAACAGTTTGTGGATTTACCGAGGGACCACATCAGAACCATACAAAGGACTAAAATCTGGCCGTAGGATCCAGTTTGACAATTCCGATTATGACTTACTCAGAGAACAGATTGAAGGTGTAGACAAACTAACTGGCCGATATTACCTTGGCGGTGAATACTTTGTCAAGCACAAAGAAAAAAGCTTGTCGTTTGACGTAAGAACTGTTCACCCTGATCATCAATTCCTGGAGAATACCATTATGATCGAAGGGCGATTCATAAATGATATTGATATCAAGGAATACCGCAAGGTTTGTGCAATTGGTCAACTGGTAAAAGAAGAATTCTTCGGAGAGGATAAGGATGCCATTGGAGAATACATCAACGTTAAAGGTATTGATTACAAAGTAGTTGGCGTCTATTTTGACGAAGGTCACGAAAATGAGATGCGCAAGATTTACCTGCCAATTACCACCGCTCAAAAGGTATACGAAGGTGAAGGCAGAATCCACCAACTTATGTTCACCATGGGTGATGCCAATTTAAAAGAAACACAAAGAATTGAAGCAGCTGTAAAAAATCAGCTCGCCACCAAACATAAGTTTTCTCCAGACGACGAACAAGCCATATACGTCAGTAATGAATTTGAGGACTATAAAGAATTCCAGATGGTCTTTGCTTTTATCAATTCCTTTATCTGGTTTGTAGGCATTGGATCAATCATCGCTGGTGTTATTGGCGTAAGCAATATCATGCTTATTGTGGTTAAAGACAGAACGAAAGAGATTGGGGTGAGGAAGGCTATGGGTGCTACGCCGTGGTCTATCATCAGCATGATCGTACAGGAGGCCATTTTTATTACCAGTATTGCCGGTTATACCGGAATGATAACGGGAATAGGGCTCATTTATGGGGTCAACACCATTATGGTGGAGAATAATATCGAAACTGAATTTTTCCGAAATCCCGAAGTTGATTTATACGTTGTTCTGATTGCATTTTTCATTTTGATTGTTGCAGGCGCTCTTTCTGGCCTTATCCCAGCGATACAGGCTGTAAGGATTAATCCTGTTATTGCCATGAAAAGCTAAATACCATACTATGTTTGATATAGACAAGTGGCAGGAAATATTCAACACGATAAGGAAGCATAAACTAAGGACGTTCCTTACTGCCTTAGGTGTGTTCTGGGGCATTTTCATGCTTGTTTTCCTGATGGGCTCCGGTAAAGGCCTGGAAAACGGAGTCATGAGCATGATGGGGGACCATGTAAGTAACTCGATGTACGTTTGGACACAAAGAACTTCCAAACCCTACATGGGACTGCCTCCTGGTCGTCGAGCCCAACTAACAATGAACGATATAGAGGCCATCAAGTCTCGTTATGATGACAAGATTAAATATGTTGCTCCCAGGCTTCATCTAAATGTGGGAGAAATCGTCAGGAAAGGCAAGCAGGGAGCCTTTGAAGTCAGAGGTGAGTTACCCGAAATTATTCATATTGATCCTGTAGATGTTGTTGATGGCAGATTTCTTAACAAACTGGATGTAGACGAGAAAAGAAAGGTTATCACGATTGGTGATCGCGTCAAAAGAGTCTTGTTTGAGGATGAAGAAGCTGTAGGCCAATACTTGAAAATAGCTGGAGCAGATTATCTGGTAGTAGGTGTTTTTAAATCCAAGCGAAGAGGGGAAGATGGAGATGAAGATGCGCAAACTATCTTCATGCCACTCACAACTGCTCAACAGGTTATCAACAGACCCAATGATATTGCCTATTTCGTATGCTCTGTTCACGACAATATCAAGGTTAGCGAAGTGGAAGATGGTGTATTGGCCCTTTTACGAAAACGCCATAAAGTAGCCCCGGATGACCGGATGGGTGTAAGGTCTAATAACCTTGAGGAAGAATTCGGTGAAATCACAGGGTTGTTTACTGGTATTTCACTTATCGTATGGGTTGTTGGCATTGGTAGTTTATTGGCTGGTGTAATCGGTGTAGGCAACATTATGCTAATCGTGGTAAAAGAAAGAACCAAAGAAATCGGGATCAGGAAAGCGATGGGTGCTACTCCTAATTCGATTATCAGTATGGTTTTACTGGAATCAGTGTTTATTACCACAATTGCAGGATACCTGGGATTGCTGGTCAGTACAGGTATTATTGTGTTGATGAATGTGGCAGTAGGTGAAGGTGGCGAATTCTTTGCTAACCCCGAGGTCAATATGAATGTCGGTGTTGGTGCATTAATAATTCTAATTATATCAGGTGCTATTACGGGATTGCTACCAGCAATTCAAGCTTCAAAAGTAAATCCTGTGGTTGCCCTGAAAGACGAGTAAAACAAATGAATGTCCTGAGCTATGCGGGACCAACTAACTAAAATCAAAACTTCTTCAAGATGAACAAAGGATGCCTTATTTCCTCAGCTATTGCTTTTGTGGTCTTTTCCCTGGCATTGGGTTATTATTTTGTAAAAAAGTCTACCAAAGCACCTGTAGTCTATGAGGTTAATGAACCTTTCATGACTGATATCATCAAAAAAACGGTGGCTACCGGATCTATCAAACCTCGTCAGGAGGTCAATATCAAGCCGCAGGTTTCAGGTATTGTTGATAAATTATACGTCGAAGCCGGTAACATGGTAACAAAAGGACAAAAGATCGCCAAAATCAAATTGATCCCTAGTCCTGTCAATATCAATAATGCCGAATCTAATGTCGAGTTAGCCCGTATTCGCTATAATGAAGCAAAGAGAGAACTCTCTAGACAAAAAGAGGTCAATACCAAAAATCTGGATGTCGAGACGGCACGTGTCAATTATGAAAATGCCAAAACTGAAGAGGCAAGACAAAAGCAGCTTTTCGACGATGGCATCATTTCCGAACAAGACTATAATGGATTTAAGCTGGAGCTGGATGTTGCTAAAACAGCCTTTGAAAATGCTCAAATTACATCAACTAGCAGTCTCAAACAGTTTGAATCTGAAGTCGACATCCGAGAGCAGGAATTAGAAGCAGCTATAAATAATCTGCAGTTACTGCGTGAAGGTGCTTCAAAGAAATCGAAACAGGTATCTAACATTGTAGTTTCAACTGTAGATGGAATGGTACTTGATATCCCTGTGGAAGAAGGATCTTCTGTAATAGAAAGAAACAACTTTAACGAAGGCACCAGTATTGCAACAGTGGCAGATATGAACTCGTTGATCTTTGAAGGTAAAGTCGATGAGTCTGATGTTGGAAAGCTCGAAGAAGGCATGAATCTCGAACTAACCGTTGGTGCTATTGATGAAGAAAAATTCGGAGCAGTATTAGAATATATCTCCCCAAAGGGTGTTGAAGAGGAAGGTACCGTAAAATTCGTTGTTAAGGCAGCTATTAAGCCAACTTCTGAAACCTTTCTGAGAGCCGGTTATTCAGCTTCCGGAGATATCATTCTTGACAAACGAGAACAAGTACTAGCTGTAAAAGAAAGGGATATCGTTTTCAAAAATGATTCTGCTTTCGTTGATGTTGAAATCGGTGAACAAAAATTCCGTCCTCAGCACGTTGAAATAGGACTTTCTGATGGTATTAATATCGAAATTACACAAGGTCTTGACACAACAAATAAAGTCAAAGTGATGAAAGGCAGTGTCAATTAACGGGATGCAAGTTTACGTTTGAAAGAAAATTGAATCGCGAATTATAAAACCGCAAAATGTAAAAGTATGGATGGTTTGCCATCTAGTCTGAAGACTACTTTTACATTTTGCGGTTTTTCAGTTTAATAATTTGCAGTTTCCAACCTAATAAGTCCTGTGAATAGTCTGGTCGTCTGCTTTCAAAAGATATCTTTCACCTTTAAACTCGAGCACGACGATTACATCTACCTTAAGGTCTGTATCTAGTTTAGGACCATCTCTTACCACTACTTCGACCTGGTTGCTGCCATTGATCTCGTAGGTCTTTTCCTCCGGTTTTACTGACCACAACCATTCATCATCATCATAAATATAAACTCCTGTTACAGAAAATAACGGTTTAAAGGGACTGAAATCTTCACGATGAATGAGTAACTGGCCAATAAGATTCCGGCCATTTGGCGGGGCTATAGGCATGAAATCACGCCATAGATAGGTGTCAAGCATAAGATCATTTCCATCAATAATTACCTGGCTCGAAGCTTCTTCCAACTCAATGGACTTAGGAAGCGCACAGGTAAAAAACAAGGGAAGCATTAATAAGAAAAGTGGTTGATAGTATTTCATACTAATGGGAATTTCGTACAAAATACTAAATAAAAAAGGTTGTGGTAACCACAACCTTAAATTATTACAGCGTCTAATTATTCGTTTATCAAACTTATTTTTTCTTCTTGAAATACAGGTAGTCTAGGTAGTATAATATCTTAACAGACAAGAGGTTATTCTGATTCTCCTTGAATGTATTCCCAAGATTATTGAAGTAATTTCCACTAATATCCTCATTGGAAGCAAGGATGGAATTCTTCCATACAAAACTCATTTCACTGCCCGGAGCAAAGCGCCACCTGTACGCAAAATCTACGTTAAATGAATTGAAATTGATATTATGCGCGGGTTGTCCATCTTCATCAAGTCCGTTATATTCCGTGTGGGTAGTTTTACCATTTTCTGTTAAGAGGAAAAATTTCTCGTATGTAGCTTTTGACCAATAATGTCTGACTCTCATGGTAATCCACATCTTATCATTAAAGGTGTAACTCGCTGATAACGAGTTGGAAACTGTAATTTGATCACGCTGGCCAAAAATAATATCATCATTATCCAGAATGGTAGCATAACCAACATCATTAAAGAAATTATAGGAACCAACGTGCATGCGCAGATTCATCTTCTCGCTTATCTGGATTCTTGGATTTAGATCAAAATTAATCCTCATCCTGTTACCGGCTTCCCAAAACCTTGTATTCCAGTTAATCCAGGTGCCGATCTTCTTCCGACTGTCTGTACCGATACTCATACCGACATTATAATTACGTGGATTTTCGTAAAATCGACCCTCTACCCTGGGCTCGTAATGGTCATAAGTTTTAAATGGCTCCATATACGTCCATAATTCTGCATACCAGAAGTTTTTGAAATTATTGGAGCTGTACATGACGATACCAAAATCAGCAAATTTTCCGGGTGAATGAAGCCGATTGTATTCCATCCGGATACCGTTATATTGAGCTCTGAATACCTTTCCGAAAGGTTTGTACCGATTGTAGTTTAACTCGATTTCCGTAGAATGGTAATTATTGAATCGCAAAAAACCCAAGTCATTGTGATCATAGTTTTCATCAACAAATTCGTATTCAATATCAAAATTGAAGTTTCCTGAGGTTTTGGAAAATTCTATTTCTCCTCTGAATCCAAGATCTACATCCGAAAATCCATCATAATATTTTTGGCTAAGAGCTGACTCCCCTTCCCATGAGTAAGTGTTCTTTTTATTTCTGATTTGGAATTCTGTTGCTGTTACATTTGCTTCGTAGGCATCTCCTTCTCGGAATACATTAGTGTTAATTAAAGAGATGTAAGAGTTATTCTTCAGATTTTGATCAAAAACCAGCACATTATAATTCGTAAAAGGTTCGGTTTGAACTTTTCTTACTTCCCCAGATTCATCATTTTCAATCTTGGCATTCATACGAGCGGTTACCGAATTCAGAACGCCAATACCCAATCCTCCTTTATTCCTTCCGGAAATTTTAGTAGAATTGATAAGCTGAATTTCTGAAGGATTGTCAATCAGGGTTTCTCCCTCTTCAGCAAAATCTCCTGCATCCCAAAATCCTCCCGGGGTACCTCCAATCCTTCTTGAATAAAAGATGCCGGCCTTGCTGAATAATTCTGTGCCTTCAGTAAAAAACTGTCTGTTCTCACTAAAAAAGGTTTCAAACGGTGATAGGTTAAGTATTTGATTATCAGAAGCAACCTGACCGAAGTCAGGAACAAGGGTCATATCCAACGTAAATGCTTCGTTAATGCCGTATTTGATATCCATTCCTGCGTTAAAGGCTGTGGTAGTATTCCTTACCCCTTCGGTATTATGTGGATAGTGGTTGACATTATAGCTGACAAAAGGAGAGAATGATAGTCTCACCGGAGGTTTTACATCTCTTATACCATTTAGCTCACCTGCCTGGTTCATAAAACCATTGACTTCCGGCTTAAGCTCACTCCACCAAACTCGTTCTCCGTTTCTATAGGTACTACGCAACAGATTCACTCCCCATTTCTGAACTTCAGTGTCCGGGAACCTCAAGGCAGAATATGGTATCTTATATTCTATCGACCAGCCATTATCATGATGATGAACTGCAGAGTGCCATACAGCGTCCCAATTAGAGTCCTCACCATTGGTTGACATTTTTGCATCCCATTGAACGCCTGCCGCGGTAACAAGGAATTCCAAGGCATTGATTCCATCCTGGTAGGCATCGATAAATACTCCGAAGAAATCAACATTCCCAAGACCATCTCTCTGGGTTAAAGTCTTGGAAACACTATCAAGACTCGGTTCATATAGCATCACACCTATGTATAAGGCTGTATTGTCGTAAAGGAACCGAACTTCTGTATTCTGAAATGAAGCAGCACCAGGTGTTGGTGATTGTTGGACGAAATCAGTAGCGAGCTGTGCTGTTTGCCATTCAACATCGTCAAGAAGGCCATCAATTTTGGGAGGAGCTTCTACTCTTTTGGCCTCAAGCTGTTTTTTGGCATTTACAGTGTTTTGAGCTGACAAATAACTAACTGATACACATAGGATGATGAGAAAAATAAGGGCGTTTTTCATAGTTCTTGGTGTTCTAAACGTTTATCCACGTAGTCACAGAGTGTGGAAGGCTCGAGAATAGCATCCTATGAGAAAGATACATTAAAATGGAAGGGGTTGCACAAATGGTTCAAATAGCCATAGGTATTTAACCGGTTTATAACATTTTTTAACTAAACCTTAGCATTTCATTAAGAATTCAACATAGCACGGGGTAACAAATTCAAATGTGGTGGATTTCAATGTAAAATCAGTTAACCCTGAATTTGTAAAATATAAAGTTTGACCATCCCTTAAAATGTAGAATCATGAAAACGAATACAATTCAACTCGTACCCAATTTTAAAATCTCCCGATTGCTTAATGCATTTTTATTGACTTTTTCCTTCCTAATAACCTCTATATCAAACACATATACCCAACCTACTGTCAAAGTCTCCCAAGAAAATCGAAATGGACTTCTAACCACTTCATTTGCTACAATTGAAGGAGACGTTACTGTTTACATGCCTGCATATTTCTCAGCTGGAGAAACCATTTCGGGGACAGTAAAGGTCCAGCCAGAAGGAAAAAACGATAGACAAGTAGCAAAAAATTCTGCCGCACTTAACGGCTATGTTATAGAAATAGAAAACCAACAAAGAAAAGGTCCTGGAAAGGCAACATGGGCCATTCCCGCAGGTGCCTACGGCACAGCAGTCACTTATTTATTGTTAAAAGACAGGAACGGAAATACCGTTGGCAGGCAAAGCATTCCATTACAACCTGAAGGATTTAACAGTGGCCATTTTACAGAAAATGGATTCAATATCCCCGATCACTTTCAAACTACTTCGCCTGTAGAGATTTCTGGACGGTTTGATGGTGAGATTGACAATACTACCGTCGATTTCAATGGTGAAACTGGTCAAATCCTTGCTGAGTCTCAAACATCTGCATTCGTAGATGTTCCTGAAAGAATAGAAGGACCTGTTGAAGTAACCATTACTGAAAATGGCGAGACAGTATCCGGTACATCGAATATCATCGATCTCAGTCTGGCGGCAGATCAGTTAAGCCTCCAAAGCGGCGAAAATGCAACCATTACAATGACTGTAACCGGAATGGAAGGCATGGATACTCCTGTTGATGTAACCATCGCCAATTTGACGCCCAATGTAATCTCAATGCCTACTGGGATGACCGACATCATCACTATTGATCCGTCCGATGTTCTGGGTAATGGTAGTTTCGTTCATGAATTTCCGGTAACGGGAAATATTCCTGGTGGATTTTCAATTGGTGCCGACATCCATTCTGCAGAAAGCCATGATTATATTTCCCGGGGAAGCAATAGCAATAATAAGTCTGAAACCAACAGGGATGAACAACAAGTACCAGAAGAAAATACTGCCCCGATCATTACTAATCCTGAAGAAATTCAAAATTTTACTGAGGCAATCACCTTTCAGGAACCAGGATTGGAAATCCCAGGTGAAGTTGAGGAGGTTATTTCTCATAATAATGGCATAGCAGAATCACTTTTTTCAGAAGTAAGTTATGGAGCCCCAGCGGTTGCCAACATCATCGCACCAGCTGTTTTAGCAACAATACTTATCGATATTACCGAAGAAGAGCGCCGTGAATTAAGAAACCGTGCAAGAGACATAGAAGACGAAACAACAGACCTCAACCCTTCAGATCCGGATGACAGAGATGCGCCTTACTCCCGTCCTGTACCTTCTGGAATCAGAGGAGACGATTACGAGCAGGGAAGTTTTTGGAGAGATGCTGAAGCTTTAAGAGATCAGGCCCGAAGGAATGTTCAGGCTGCAAATAGAGTAACTGGTCATCCAAGTCCAGGAGATCCGGGGTACGGTGATATCGGATTGCTTACTCCTGGAGAAACCAATTATGATCCACGGAATGGCTGTACTGATTATGTTTATGTGCTTCAGGAAATTTATCCTTATTGGGCAGATGTCACCCTCGTTCATGAAGAGCAACTTTCTCCTTCCTCCGAATATCTGGTGGCTCATGGTACAACAGAGATTAATATCACACAACATACTTCCAGTTGGGAAGTTGGTTTCAGTGCCGGAGTCGGGGTTAGAGGACTCAGCATTGGTGTCAATAGTAAATACGGTGAATCCACAACCCATATTACCGGAACTACTGTTTCAAGATTCATGGGAAGGCAAGTTTGGTTCTTTCATATTGGCAGGCTTCACTTACACAGAAAAGCATATCTCCTGATTACCTATACCTACCATTACCAGGTATGTGAAGATGGATCAACCAGTAATTGGGTGGAAATTAAATATGAAGACAACTGGTATTATGCTTATAAGTGGACAGAAACGATGGTTATGGCCTCAAGAGATAATGATGGCAATTTCCATGAGATTGAAACCATACCACTCACTTCCTCAATTGTCGAAGAAGATCATTACAGCTATGAAGCAGAAAGCCTGGACCAGGATGAATTCACGAACCCCGGAGCTACGGACTTCTTTCCCGAAGTACAATAAATGTTCATCATAACCAATGCCCGGTTTTCCTGCTGGAGGCCGGGTATTTTATTTTCTGAGAGCCGAATACGTAGCATAAGGAACTTCTATCGGCGATTCAACGACAAATACTTTGCTGCGAACAGTAGTCTCAATCAATATATCTTCAAAATCTCTTATAAGGGCAAAGTCGTCAACTTCCATTTCCTGCCAATTTACCATTAACTCCCCTTCCACCAGGTACCAACCATGTATTTTCGTGGTATCCAGTTCCATCGAACAACTGCCTTTTTCAAAGGTTAATTCTTTGATAACGACATCGTAAGTGTCCATCTTGACGGGCCCTTTCCCTCCTTTATACCATTTTATTTTTACGCCATTTTTTTCCGTTACCGGAATATCGTCGGGTCCGTAGTCATCGTAGGAAGCCGACTTCTGCATGGATTGCTGTAGCCCGGGATCAAACCATATCTGAAAAATATGACACCCGGCATTCAACTTTTCAGCATGGCTTATTCCCTGCCCTGATCTAATGATCTGTGCAGAACCTGCCTTTAATGGAATCCATTCATTATGCTTGGTGTCAAAGTGCTCCAATTCGCCTTTTGTAACAAAAGACATAATCTCAAATCCCTTATGCGGATGCAAACCAATAGTGCTCCCCTCTTCGGACCACGCATGGGCCCAATAAAACAAATTTGAATAAGGCTGCAGCCGCCCTCCTTCTCCAGGGAAACCAACTGGTTTGTTTTCGAGAATAGCGCCGCCATTGAATGCACCTTTGGCCTGATGTGATTTTGGATATACTGTAATCATAGTTTGATGGTTGATTATTCCGAGTTGTCAATTTTCGACTTCCGACTGCAAGTTTCTAACATCAATTCTCAAAAAAAGTTATCACTCCCGGTAACAAACTATCTGGTCACCTGATATAAGGGTGTTCTATTAAAAACAAAAAATCTCGAATCAAACAATTAGAAATGAAAACTTCAAAAATCAAATTTAAAGATTCTTTTAATTCAGCAATTTTAAAATTAAGCTGCCTTTTTCTTTTAACAGCAGTCATGACTTTCTCAGGTTGTAAAAAAGACGAGATCCCTGAGTTACCTGATAACCCGACAGAATTGGATTATTTCTTTCAGCGGTTTCTATACTCAATCGCACCACAGGAACAGGATATGCCGGTATATGAAATCCTTGATGCTGAACTATTACAAGCATTAACTTATCTGAATCCTGAAAATTATCTGGAAGAATTGATTGGCTCTATTGAATATGCGGAGGAAATCGGAAATCCTGTTGTGGTTTATCTCGGACTACAGCCTTTATCAATTGCTGACGACATGACTGGACCTTTGTTCCAGTTTGATCACATGATCTCCTCCAGATTGGAAAGATCATTTGCGCCTTTCCCTCAAGATGGTGCTTATGTATTGCAAAACTTGCTAGTGGCTACTACCGCTGGTGAAAACAATCTAATTAACCTCAATTCAATTGTACCTAACGAGGTAGCCAAAAAGGCTGAGAAAGGTGGTATTTGTGCCACTCTTGCAATAGCGCACAGTCTTGTAGGCAAACATGGCATCATTCCTAAAGATGGCAGGGGTAATTGGCCTGATATCACAGAAACCAGAAACGACACTGTGTTTTGGAAGTCGGATTTCCTGAAAAAGATATACGACGCTTCCGGCGATAACGATGGTAGCCGTGGTTTGTCAGATGATGAAGTTGATAAGGCACATACTTCAGATTGGAATGGAAACTGGCTGGTTCACCGCTCAAAGAATATGACGGAAATTATGAAACCTAGTGACAAGCCATCAGCTTCCGAGTTGAAAGAATGGTGCAAAAAGTTGAAAGAATTTAACGATGAGAAAAAAGACGACTGTCTTTTGCGTGCAAGAGGAACTTTGACCTACAAAGACAAAGAGACTGGTGAAACCAAGACAAAGCGAGTAGGACATATGATGACTATCACAAAAGTAGAAGAAGTGAATGGAAAATGTAAGATCACTGTAGTCAATACAGGTGTACAGGATAGAAATAATGATTGGGAAAACGTACCATTCGACCCCAAAGAGCAGGAATGGGAGATTTCCACAACTGATGCAAAAATAACCAAAAACAATGGCTGGGGTAACTCAATAGTTTGGGATGATATCGCTTGCGTATGCTACGATGAAGACCCCAAAAGGGATGGTGTGACGTCAACCGACCTTGGAGAACCCGGTGAAGCCATAAAATAAGAATAAGCCAATATAATTATCGGGATTGGCACTTTGCTATGACATGGGGTAGGTCCAAAGGGATCTATCCCATGTCTTTTTTAGAGTCGCTCAATATCTTTAGATGGATCTGTTATTACGAGTTCGTACCAATCATCCTGCCTGAATACGGAACCTGTTATGGAAACAGGATCTGCAACAAAATCCAGAACCTCATCTTTTAAAGCCTTGCGATTGGTATTAGTGAGGATGTAATAGCCATTATCCCCATTCTCATTTTGGACCACAAACATTGGAGGAATCCCCCCTCTAATACACATTATAGCGCAAGATTTATGAGACTTTCCACGTCCTGGATTCATAGCACCAAAATAGCACTTGGGATCAATAATTTCTCCTTTCAAGGTAACCCTGCCGATACCCGTTTTCTTGGTTGGCACCAATGATAATTGTTCGGCATCCTTAACTACTTCATAAGATAGAAGTGCCTTTTCTTTTTTGGTGAGTTCCAGAATGGCTTTTCCATCATTATAGGCCAGCGTACCCTCTAATTTTACCTTTACATTTCCAAAGTCTTCACCAGTATCCGATTTGATCTTTTGTCTGTATTTATCAACAATCCCTTTTGCACCAAATTTGCCATAACCGACAAGAACTATTGATTGTGTAATTTTAGAGCCTTTAAGGTTTTTACCAGCGATCAGCTTTAGCCTAGGCACTGGTTCAGTACTTATAAAACCTTCAACCTCCGTTAATTTCCCAAACTCGTATTTACCGGTTGAATACTCCTTATGTAAAAATGCCATCAGACCGCCCAATAATGGTAACAAAATGAAAAGGCCGATGACCACCCGCTTAACCAATTTCTTGGTTTTGGGAGGAGTTTCATTCGAATATCCTACAAAAAATTCATCCTTACTCATGGTTTTTCTTTGATTGCCTTAAAATGTAGCTGGTTCAACTGGAGTGCCTTCTGCATTTGGTTTTGGGTTAACCCAAACAATACCATCCTGCACTTTCACATCGTAGGTGCTTACTTTTTCCTCAAACGGAGGAGGGCTCTGACCGTTTCCGGGAAGATATTGGTAGCCATGCCAGGGGCAAGTTACACAACCATCAATGATCTTGCCTTCGCTTAGCGGTCCATTTTGGTGCTTGCAAAAATTATGGATTGCTGAAATCTTGTTCTCATATTTAAAGATGGCAATCGATTCTCCCTCCAAAACAACGAGTTTGGCACAATCTTCAGGAATTTCTTCAATACTACAGGCTTTGTGAAAATTTCCATCTTCCTTTTTAGGGTCGACTTTTCCCTTGCCCTTACCTTTCAGGCCTGCTATTAGGTGCAAAGCAATTATTGTGAACATGCCTGCTGCCAAAAACAACACCAACACAGGTGATCTTTCTATCTGTACAATGCCTAACATTACATGCATAATGATTAAAGCATAAGCCACGTATACAAGCATATGTAAAGTTTTCCACCCTTTCGGGCCAATTTTATTCAGCCAAAAATCGTGACTGGTCACGGCCATGAAAAATAAGATGATCAGCGCAAAAAAGCCTAATGGCTGAAAGGGGAATCGGGCAAAATGACTATATGAAGTATTATTCAGAAATATGGAAGAAATGGGATCCATATCACCTAAAGAATGGTACATTCCAATTGACATGCCACTGTGAATCAAGGCCATGAAAAACATGGTTACTCCCAAATGGCGTCGATTATACAACAATGGTAAAAAACGGGTATCAAGCCGAGCTAAAGGACCTATTATGAGGATAATGTGAAGCATGATGATAGCCAGTGTACCAAAAGCCCTGATTATCAGGGTTTGCGGATTCATGGCAGGGTACAGCAATACGCTCAATAAGCTGAAAACCAACAGGTAGGCAACAATAAGTCCTGCCATGGTCTTATCATAACGCTTTTTAAAGGGATTCCAGTCAATAATTTTATATCCAACTCCCATAGCAGGTTCCTTATAAACTAGTTTGGTAAAAATTAGATTTCTTGATCAGATCATAAAAGTAAATCCCGATGCCATCTGTTTTTCCTTCCGGGGCTTCGAAAAGGAACCTATAGGTACCTTGAGGACCGAGATTTCCGATAAGCACGTCCTTTTCAATGTCAGGATTTCCATCAAAATTAGCATAAACCACTACTGATGGAGATGTAAGCGGTTTTTTGATAATTACTTCCAGTTGTTTTGGAACGCCATCATCTCCTCCTCTCAAATTAACATCAAATTCGTTTGTAGAAGCATTTTTTAAAACCTGTGAAAAGGCATCATTGGAAGATCTTAAAACTGGTTCATCCAATGGAATCACAGGCTTTGACATTAAAGCCAATACGAACCCAACTGGTAAAGCAATAGCTAGAATGAGCCAAATTACGCGATGTGTTGATTGAAGCGACCTGATCATTATTGTGGCATCCTGATTTGATTAATACAAATAAAAAGGAATTTTGGAGGAGGACTGTAACGAAATGATAACAAATTTATAAAGTTTGCGAATTCAGGATCATCTTGCTCTATTATTCTATTATTTTAGCCCTGTAAATAATTCAACTCATGAAATTTTACAATCCATGAAAGCTTTGAATTTGGTATGGTATAAGGTACTTGAGAATCCTGCTCAGCTGCCGGAAGGTCGAGTTATGGCTGTAACAGCAGGTCATACCGGGATTTGTCTGACACACTATAACGGCAAATTTTCAGGCTTAGACAATAAATGTCCACATCAGGGTGGTCCATTAGGAGAAGGTTCTATTGAGAATGGCCTGCTCCGTTGTCCCTGGCATGGTTGGGACTTCGACCCACACACTGGTCAATCACCAGGTGCACATGATGATAAAGTAACCACTTTCCCTGTCGAGATTAGAGATGATGGGGTTTATATTGGTGTAGAAGAAGAGGAAGAACACCAACCTACAATTTCGGATATCATGGCTGAAACCATGGTAAACTGGGGAGTTAACACTGTTTTTGGCATGGTTGGACATTCTAACCTGGGACTTGCCGATGCTTTACGCAGACAAGAAGAAAAAGGCAAGCTCAAGTTTATCGGCATCAGGCATGAAGGTGCAGGAGCTTTTGCAGCCTCAGCTTACGCCAAATTAACTGGCAAACCAGCTGCATGTTTTGCCATAGCCGGACCTGGAGCTACTAATATGCTTACCGGTTTATGGGATGCCAAAGTGGATAGAGCACCAATCCTTGCGCTTACGGGACAAGTACAATCACAAGTTCTTGGTACCGGGAATTTTCAGGAAGTGGACTTGAAGGCTGCTTTTAGTTCTGTTGCAGCATGGAGCCAGGTTGTGTTAAATAAAAGCCCGCATGCAGAACTGATGTCATTAGCAGTAAAGCATGCATTGATTCAAAGGGATGTTTCCCATCTGGTCTTTCCCGACGAAGTCCAGGTCAAACCGGCAGGTCCAAGGAAGGCTGCAACACCAGAAGGTCGTATGGCATCCATGAAAATAAGTCCGGCTAAAGAGGATCTTGACAAAGCCATAAATCTAATCATCCATGCTAAACAACCTGTCATAATTGTCGGACATGGAGCAAGATTTAACATGGCATCGATAATCTCCTTTGCTGAAACACTGAACGCCCCGGTATTAACCACTTTCAAGGGAAAAGGGCTCATCCCTGACGCTCACCCCCTAGGCTGTGGTGTGCTAGGTCGTAGCGGGACGCCAATTGCAAGCTATTTCATGAACGAGTCTGATTTGCTGATCGTCTTTGGTGCTTCTTTCTCCAAGCATACTGGCATAACACCTAAAGTCCCTACTATCCAGGTGGATTTTGATCCTTTAGCTTTAGCCAAATTTCATAAAATTGATATTCCTGTTCTCGGAGAAATCAGTATGACGGTAAATGCATTCATCAAAGCTGTAATTCACAATCACCAATCTGAAGATCGGAGACCAATCATTGCCGAAAGGTGGAATATCTGGAAAGCAGAAAAAGAGAAAAGACGACTTGATGATCGCGGGAAAGGAGTAAGCTCGATTGAAGTATTCGAGGCTATGAATCGGCACGTCCCGGATAATGCGGTAATTGCTTTGGATGTTGGTAATAACACCTATTCTTTTGGTCGCTATTTCGAATGTACGGCACAATCCATTTTAATGTCAGGTTATTTGGGCTCGATTGGCTATGCCTATCCAGCTGCAATTGGGGCCTGGACAGCAGCACCCGACAGACCGATTGTCGCCGTTTCAGGAGACGGTGGATTTGGACAATACATGGGTGAGGTGTTGACAGCAGTCAAATATAATATTCCGATCAAACATATTCTCCTCAACAACGCTGAACTTGGTAAAATATCAAAGGAACAACGCTCTGGAGAATTTGACGTCTGGAAAACAAGGTTGCACAATTGTAATTTTGCTGAATACGCCAAACTCTGTGGCGCGATGGGCATTCGGGTAACCGACAAATCACAACTGGATGATGCGATGAAGATGGCATTCAGTCATAATGGCCCATTTTGTGTTGAGATTATTGCAGACGCTTTATTAATCTGATTATGGTTGGTTATTCAAAAAACCCTTTAGTCAAAAAGCTGGGGATGAAGGAAGGTTGGGCCATCTATTTGGCTAATGCCCCTATCAATTATTTTGAGCTTCTTGGTTACCTTCCGGAAAATGTTGAGTTACTGGAGGAAACTCCTGTCGAACCAATAGATTTTGTGCATTGGTTTGTCCGGGACATGGCAGAACTCAAAAGTGATATCATGACCTATCAAGCGATGATCAAGAAGACCGGTATGTTATGGATCTCGTGGCCTAAAGGCAGCTCACCGCTGCAATCTGACTTTAATGGTAATGACGTCAGGTCAGTCGGTTTATCATCCGGATTAGTTGATAATAAAGTTTGTGCCGTAGATGAAGATTGGTCTGGCTGTAGATTTGTCTACAGACTAAAAGAGCGTTAGACGTAACCCTTTACGCCTTCAGTTGAAATATCGCTATGTGAAGTATGATAGATGGCTTTCCCATCTTTAACGAGGATGATCTGAGGCGATTCATGTTGTACTTCTAATAATTGGGCAATTTTATTTGAAACTGGTCTGTATGCAATCAGGTCAAGGTAATAGAGATCAACTACATCTTGAGGAATATCCCAACTCCTGTCAATTCTATTCATTGCCATTGTACTGATAGAACAGCGGGTGCTATGTTTGAATATCGCTACTGGTTTTTCGAACGACTGTTTGATTATAGCTTTTAATTGCTCTTCAGAATCAAGTGTTTTCCAGATTCCTTCCTCAGTCTCTATATTATTCTCTTTTCCAAAAAGGCCTTTAAAGAAGTTCATTGCTTTAGGCTTGATTTATTCATAAAAGGGGCAAAAATAATTTGCTTATTCATGATAAGAAACGAAAATGGAGAAAAAAGGTTCGTTCCTTTATCCTTTGTTATAATAATCTGCGTCGATTAGTTCGTTTTCACCATCCTGGTATAAGGCAAAGTTAAACCCTTTGTGGATACAGCTGGCACCATAATTCCCTTTTTTGTCTAAGGCGATATAGCCAATTTGAATATCATTAAAATCAGGGTTTCTCTTGACAATCCGTCTAATCGCTTCATCGCATGCCTCTTGCGGACTGCGGCCATTGCGCATCAACTCGACGACAAGAAAAGAACCTACAGTTTCGATTACTTTTTCACCGTGGCCGGTAGCGACACATCCACCAACTTCATTATCGAGATACAATCCGGCACCAATAATCGGAGAGTCCCCCACCCTTCCGTGCATCTTGTAAGCCATACCACTGGTGGTACATGCGCCTGATATATTTCCAGCCTGGTCTAATGCCAACATGCCAATGGTGTCATGGTTCTCCCTGTTTACTATAGGCTTGTATTCAGATTTCACCAGCCATTCCTCCCAGGCTTCCTTTGCCTTTTCCGTAAGGAGATTTTCTTTCTTAAAGCCCTGGCTTAAGGCAAACTGGAAAGCACCTTTACCGGCTAACATAACGTGAGGCGTTTCTTCCATCACTTTCCTGGCAACAGAAATTGGATGTTTGATATGTTGGAGGAAACAAACGGCTCCACATTGCCCTTTTTCATTCATGATACAAGCGTCAAGGGTAACGTTGCCGTCCCTGTCCGGTAAACCGCCAAATCCGACGGAAGTAGACTCCGGATCAGCCTCAGTCACCATTACCCCTTTTTCCACTGCATCGAGTGCGGAGCCTCCGGACTCAATGATCTTTAGAGCTGCCTCATTCGCTCCAACCCCGTGGTTCCAGGTTGAAACAACCGTAGGTTTGAGGGGTTGCTCAGATTGTTCGGGTGGCTCTTTCTGGTTTGCTGAGTTATCTGAACAGGCTATATTGGAAATGCTGAAAAGCGAAAAACCAAAGGTGCCAAAAAGCCCTTTCTTTAAAAACTTTCTTCTAGTATTCATTGCTTTTGGAATTGGGGGATTATTCAATTATGATCTCATCGGCAAATACCCAGGATTTTCCACCTGCACCTTTATGCCATTCGGGTACAGTTTTTCGGTTCCTTGCAATTATACCTATGTATTTGACTCTCTTATTTATTTCTAACGAAAAATCTCTTAGAATCGCCCCGTCTTCCTTTTCTCCAATCATGTTGGCAACTTCCCCAACTTTTTTCAGGTTATCTTTTTCATCACCGACAAAGAATTCCACTTTCTCTGGCATGAAGATCCAGGAATTCTGATCCTGTAAACAACTAAGGGCTACTTTTTTAATGGTTTGGCTTTCGCCCAAATCCACAACAGCATCAAGGTCTATGCCTTCATAACCTTGCCATCCTCCGGTCCGAAAATCTTCACCGGCTCTTTTGAAATCTATCAGCCCATTATTACCGCCAGCATTATACTGATTGGCATATTCGGTTTTCAATTCAATTGATCGTCCACCAGGAATCTTCTTTAAACTGACTTGGATCTCAGGGCTTTTCTCCTGATTCTCGTTTTGGGCGTAGGCATATAAAACCGCATTATCTTTCAATGATATCGGACCTTCATATAAACTAAAGGCACCTTTACCTGATCCCTGATCAAGTGTATAGTAAATGGCATTAACTTCCGGATTTAAACAACTTAATGTGAGCTCCGTCGAATCTACAAAACTGGTAAGTCCTGATGTCACCACTGGGGTTGGTACGATCAAAAACTCTTTGATCTCTGAAACTGGTCTTGCCTCATTGGCAGTTCCCCATTCCGAATTCCTCTCAGCCCCCATTTTAAAGATCAATTCTCCACCAGCCAGCAAGGTGTTGTGATCAAAGGCCGATCTGTTATATGGCTGACCATTTAGCTGAGCAGATTGAATGAATATGTTTTGATCACTCAGCCCCTCTGCCTTAATCTTGAATGTTTTTCCATCTTTAATATTAATGGTGATTTCTTTAAACCATGGACTACCAATAATATAATCAGGACTTGCCGGTGTTACGGGATAAAAACCCATTGCACTGAATACGAGCCAGGCAGACATTTGCCCACAATCTTCATTTCCTGAAAGGCCATCAGGAGCATTGCTGTAAAGCTCATTCATAATTCTGTGTATATAATGTGCCGTTTTATCAGGTTTGCCAATGTAGTTATAGAGGTATGCCATGTGGTGACTAGGTTCATTACCGTGGGCATATTGCCCGATAAGCCCTGAAATATCAGGTTGTATCCTGCCAGTTGTTGCTTCATCTGCCTGAAAGAGGGCATCGAGTTGTTTTTCAAGGGCATCATCACCGCCCATTGCAGCAATTAATCCTGAAACGTCCTGAGGAACGTAGAAACTATACTGCCATGAATTCGCTTCGGTATAATGAAAATTAACTTCAGAAGGATCAAAAGGTCCAAACCACTGATGATTTACCCTGGCTCTCATAAACTTGGTAAAAGGGTCATATACATTTTTGTAGGCCTGAGCTCTTTTTATAAAATATTGGTAATCATCATCTTTACCGAGCATCTTTGCCATTTGGGCAATACACCAATCATCATAAGCATATTCAAGAGTCTTGGATACTGATTCAGATTCTTTATCAGAAGCTACAAAACCCCATTTCTTGTAAGATTCAAGGCCCAGGTGATCCTGCATTGCACTGTGTCTCATGGCTTCATAGGCTTTATCAATATCATATTCCCTAACACCTTTGACGTAAGCATCTGCAATAGCCGGAATTGCATGATAACCGATCATAGTACCCGTATAGTTACCAGCCAATTCCCAAATCGGGAGGATGCCACCTTCATCGTATTGGCGAAGGAAGGTCCTTATAAATGCAGATGTTCGGTCTTCTTCAAGGATAGCGTACAAGGGATGAGTGGCCCTGTAAGTATCCCACAAAGAGAAAATTGTATAGTGTTCGTCATCCGTCAACTGATGAACATTGCGGTCCATACCCCGATATTTACCATCTACATCTGAATATAGATTTGGTGCCATGTAATTATGGTAAATCGAAGTATAGAAGACCGTTTTTTTGTCATCTGAACCACCCTTGACTTCTATTTTGCTTAAGACTTTTTCCCATTCCGCTTCAGCGTCAGTTTTCACTTTATTAAAATCCCAATGATCTATTTCAGCTTTCAGGTTTTTCCTGGCACCGTCAATGCTCACTGCAGAAATCCCAACTCTTGCAAGCAGAGGTTCTCCACTAGATACATCAAACCGGAAGAAGGCTTTTATATGTTTATTCCGAAGCGAATCTAATCTAATATCTCTTTTCTCATCAGCTAGTCCCCATTGACCGAAAGGTTGAGAAAATTCGATCACAAAGAACACTCTTTGATCCTTTGCCCAACCACTTGAATGGCGGTAGCCTTCCAGGGTGTTATTACCAACGACTCTCACAAAAGCATCAGTTACCTGGTCACGATGTACCAGATCAAGCATCACATTGGCTTCCTTGGTTTCAGGGAACTTGTATTTGTGCAGACCAGCGCGTTTGGTGCTTGTTAGTTCCACCTTGACGTTTGATTCATCAAGCAAAACCGAATAATACCCCGGGTGTGCATATTCATTTTCTTTTTGAAAATGAGAAGAGTAACCGGGCATACCGTCTGCCCCATTGTTAAAAAAGGCTTGACCAACAGTAGGCATAAGTAGCACATCAGCATAATCAGAAATCCCGGTGCCACTTAAATGCGTATGCGAAAACCCATAAATTACATCGTCTGTGTAATGATATCCAGAACAGCCATCCCACCCGGTGAGTCGGGTATCAGGACTTAACTGTACCATTCCGAAAGGCACAGTAGCACCAGGAAAAGTATGGCCATGGCCACCAGTTCCGATAAATGGGTTGACATAGCCTATCAGGCCATCTGGCCTTGGATGTGTGTCATTGGGTTGGCAGCTGAAAAAAGTCGGAACAAAGGTTAGCGCAAACAAGTAAAAGAAGATGGAGTCAGTTAATTTCATAATATCATAGGGGTCATTGATTAGCCAGGTGCCAAACGAATTTAAAGGTAAATTCAGCCAATTCTTCCAAACCATCGAAATTTATTTTGTCGATAGTATCTGAAGGAGTATGGTAGTCATCATGGAAACCAGAGAAAAAATGTATAAAAGGCACTCCTAATCTTGCGAATGGGAAATGGTCAGATCTACTATATAGATATTCTTTATTTGCCGGGTTATTATAAACCCCTTTAAAGACCAATTCTGAAGAATATTCAGACCTGATTTCAATGGCTTCTTTGAGCATTTCATTTGAAGCTGTGTAAAACAACCTGTATGGATCATTAAGGCTATGATTTCTTTGCAATCGGCCTACCATATCAAAATTAACAAGACCTCTTATGTTTTCGATTGGAAATACAGGGTTCCTGGCATAATGAAAAGAACCCAACAGCCCAACTTCTTCTGCCCCAAAGGCGATAAACAGAATACTTCGATTGGGAGATATGCCATTCCTAGAAAGTTCAGCAAAGGTATTGGCAAGTGATAGAAGAACCGAGATGCCTGAGGCGTTGTCATCAGCTCCGTTATAAATTTGAGGACCGTCGAAGCCAACATGATCATAATGACCAACTATTGCAATAAATTCTTTTTTCTTTTTACCTCCGGGAATAAATCCTAATACGTTTTGTGAAACGACTCCTTGTTTCCCTATAGTTGTTATTGATATACTATCTCTTTTTCCTACAAGAAGAATCCTTTTTCCGGAATAAAAGGAATCGATTTTTACTTTCATTACTTTTTGTGATAGCCCCAACAACTTTCCCCCCTTGGAAAGTGGAAGACAAAAAATACCAAAGTTGGAACTTCCAGTCACTTCCCTGAGCATATCTCCCCTCTTCATCGAATTCCTGAAATCAGCTATTTCAAGTTGGTGGTGATATCCTTTTGAATAAGGAGAAATGAAAAACACCCCTTTGGCATTGGACTTTATGGCCATTTCGACAATTGCCCTGAACTTTTCGGCACCGAAGGAAAACTTTTCTCTTTTATTCGCTCCTTTTTCAGCACCTTCAAAAACTACCAAAAAATTTCCTTTGAGGTTTTTGATCTCAAGTCCTGTCCATTCTGTTGTATCACCAAGGTTACCTCCGAAAATGAGTTTTCCTTTTTCATTATTAAATTCAAAATCTCCAATTACTAAATTTGAGTTGAGACTAAAATCAATCCCTGAAGGATTTTTTATCAAAATAGTATCGATCAGAGTACCTCCACTTATTGCAAAAGTCTGAAGAAATGGTTTCTCGCCAGATAAAAGAGACTTTACTCCATAGTCTTCCAGCCTTTCACAGATATAATTTGCCGCTTTCCTTTCATCTTCTGAAAAAGCAGCTCTTCCAAGTAATGAATCAGCAGCCAAAAATCGAATATGGCTTTCCAATCCATCAATAGTAATGTTTTCCTCGGAAAACTTGATAAGATCGAATTGATCCAGGGTGTCATTCTGACCAAATAAATGGGACGATAAAAAAATGCAAGCAACCAGTAGTGAAAACGAAACTGATAGTTGTTTTATGATCGTTGCAATCATCTGGTCCTTAGGGAGTTTTTGTAGATACGGGATAAATCTATGAATACCTACATGTAAATCTACAAAAGTTTATTAACCCACTCCAGAAAACGCAACTCCGCTCAGTTTATGCATTTCATAACTGAAAGTTGTGATGTCTTTCTTGCTGAATTTCGAGATATCATCATGGCCACATGCTCTTGCCAATACCTTAATCAGCTCATTCACAGCATTCAAATAATTGTAGAGTTGTTGTGCAGATTGCTCGACATCCAAACGACTTCTCAGGTTTGGTTTTTGTGTAGCAATACCTACTGGGCAATTATTGGTATGGCAAGCCCGCATACCGAGACATCCTATAGCTTGCAGAGCTGAATTCGCAACAGCAATGGCATCAGCACCGAGGGCAAGCGCTTTCGCAAAATCAGGGGCAATTCTCAAGCCTCCTGTGATAATCAAACTAACTCCATCAGCTCCTCTTTTATCCAGGTGGTTTCTTGCTCTGGCGAGTGCAGGAATCGTTGGCACACATATATGATCTCTTAAAACGGTAGGGGCAGCTCCTGTTCCTCCTCCTCTCCCGTCAAGTATAATATAATCTGCCCCCGCATCCAGTGCAAAATCAATATCGTCTTCTATCCTGCTGGCAGCAAGTTTGTAACCAACCGGGATACCTCCAGTTTCATTCCGGATGGTATCGGTAAAATTTCTAAAATCGTTTAGTGTTCTTAATTCCTTAAAGGTGGCTGGACTGATAGCTGGTTGTCCGACTTCGAGGCCTCGGACTTTGGCAATTTCTTCTGTGACTTTATGGCCGGGAAGATGGCCGCCAGTTCCTACTTTTGCCCCTTGTCCACCTTTGAAGTGAAAGGCCTGCACCTTTTGTAGTTTGTCCCAACTGAACCCGAATTGAGCTGAAGCCAATTCATAAAAATATCTTGAATTACTTTCTTGTTCATCCGTTAACATTCCGCCTTCGCCAGAACAAATTCCTGTTCCTGCCATTTCCGCTCCTTTTGCCAGGGCGACCTTTGCTTCCCACGAAAGTGAGCCAAAGGACATATCTGAAACGAAAATTGGAATATCAAGTTCTAGAGGCTTTTTCGCATTTGGTCCGATCACGACTTTCGTGGCAACTGGTTCTTCATCCAATAGAGGCTTTTGGGCCATTTGGGCAGGTAACAGTTGTATATCATCCCATTTTGGAAGTGTATTTCTATCGACACCCATTGCCTGCGAGGGCCCATGATGACCAAAATTACTCAGTCCATTTTGTGCCAGTTCTTTAATCAATAAGGTATATGGTTCGGTAGGTTCCGGATGTGTGTCTGCATATTCACCCAGGTATTGATTACGTTTAAATGGAGAAGGATGAATCTCTTCAAATGCAACAACGTCTGCACGATCAATATAGACTTTACCATCATCGATTACTTCGGGAAATTTATGCAGCACCTCCTCAGGATTATATTCACTGACTCCCGAATCAACCCGGTAATCCCAATTATGGACACCGCAAATCAAATTATCACCGTCAACATGTCCGTCCGACAAAAGCGCTCCCCTGTGAATACATCGGCCATATAGTACGGATACTTTATCCTCTCGATAGCGGACGACAACAAGGTCGGTATTTTCAACAAGAGCATAAGCTGGTTGATTAATTTCAAGGCCCACTAAATCAGCAACTACAATCGGGGCAATAAGATCACTAAGGACTTTCATGATTGTTTAATATTTAATTCTTTCAAAAAAAGAAAAATTAATTCACAACTTTGTAACAAAGTGATAAACAGTTTCAGGGATAGTAACAAAAAAGCCTGCAACTACTTGAGCAGTTACAGGCTTAACGACTATGAAAAACTTAATGATCAAACCCTGATGATTCAAATGTACCGACATTGATTATTCCAGGTTGTCTTGTTGAAGACAGAAAATTAAATCAGCATATGAGAACATTTTTTTTGCTTTCAGTAATCCTTTTTGTTTCAGCTTGCAAGAGTAGCACCGTTTCAATAAGCGGAAAACAAGAAAAAGCATTTATTGCCAATTTCCTCAATGACATGAAGGAGAGTAACCTGGAACTGAAACGGCCGCTACACCACTACATTGACAGGGAGTTCATCAACGCAAACGGCCTTTCGAATGATGGTTTTTATGTCGACGCATTTACTGTTGACGGATATAAAGTTGAATCTTATTCAGAAGGAACTGTCATCGCCTTGGTCTGGGGAGAAGACAAAGCGTGGATGCATCGCCTGCACTTTAAACTGAGTAAAGAGAAAGGCCAACTTTATATTGTGCCCTCCTTGTACGAAGATGAGTTTGTTACCCCATGGTGGACTTCAGAGCGGGATGTAGAACAATAATGATTTTGGGAATAGCTTCAGACGTTTTTCTCCTCTATCTTTGGCCGAACGAAAATGTGGAGCCAGATTGAACGGGATAGCCTGAAAATATAGGGTGAAATGAGTATCAGAATTATACTGAGAAAAACAAAGGATCCTCCGATGGTCCAGCCGAACCCCCAAAATCCTATGGCAAAAAGTATAAAGCAGAGTGCCGAATTGACAGAATAGGCCATGTACATTGCTCCCCAGTAGAAACCGACTTCCAGAAAAAAAGCCTGCCCACAATTGGGGCAGGACTTATTCATTTCAAATAGATCTTTAAATTGATTTACAGGGCTGACAAAAAGTTTTCCTTCCCTGCAATTGGGGCATCTTAAAGAAAATATGGACTTAAGTGATTTGATGAAAGCCATAAATTTCCATTCAATTATTTTATAACTCTAAATTGGCGACCAGTAATAAAATCACCACTCTGAATGCTTAACACATAAGCTCCTTGGGCAAAATTATTGAGTGCCACCTGTTCGATGTTTTGACCAATCAAACCATTTACCTCAAATGAAGAAACAACCTGACCATTCATATCATAAATGACAACTTTGAGGTCCATTTGTTCTTCTGCCCGTAAATCAAGAAATAAGAAATCCGGAGCAGGATTAGGGTAAAGATTGATTTCCAAGCCATTCAGATTTGGTACAGCGTCAATGCTAGTTACCAATTCTAACCATCTTGCAGTAAACTCCTGCAAGAACTGATTCCCCAACTCATCATTGTAAATAATCAGGGTGTTTTCGTCATTTCTTTGCTCCGCACTATTTGACCAGTTATGTGAACCAGTGACGACGATATTCTCATCGACCAATGCGTACTTGTGGTGTAATTGAGATGAAAGGGGATGTGACTGAACGTTGATACCTTCTCCTACTAAAAAATCGTATTCTGTGCCTTGATCGCCTGTACTTTCAATTATACCGCGAACATTGACTCCGCTGTCGTGCTGGTCATTGATAGCCGAACCCAAAGCATTGTGGGTAAATGAAAGCAATGCAAACTCAATACTATTGGTTGCTGATAACAAAGCAGCCTCGATTTTGCTAGTTGTATTATCAGATGGGGAAAAATAACATTCTACTTCTGAACCACCGATTACAAATTTATGAGGTGTATTGTCTGTCTTATTCTCACCAAACTTTGCATTAAAAATACCTGGAAGGTCTCCATCTGATCCCCACATTTCTTCAAACTCCCTGACGTATGTTCTTGCCAGCGCCTGATCCTGGATAAGTACAATGTTATTCGGATCAGTAGAAATATTATTATTGGTCCAGTTGGTACTACCTGTCCAAACCCATGAGTTATTTACCGTTTCAGCATCAATAACCATGAATTTATTATGCATCAATGCATCTCCATTTCCTTTCACTACAGGGAAAGCCGGACTAGGTGTCAAAACCGTATTCGCTGAGCCCTGATCAGCAATATAGCGAACCCTGATGCCAGAATTATGAGCGGCTGTAAGCGCGTTGACAATATCCTGGCGACCATTATTCAAGACTGAACAATCAATAGTTTCTGTAGCAGATTCGATCAGGGCTATCAAGGTATCCAAAACCTGCGCTCCAGTGATATATACAGCATCATTGCCTGAAGAAACTGAAACATCCACTGGTGCATTGAAATAAGCTTTCATAACACCGGTAGATAACGATCGGGTACTGTAATATCCGATTGAAGACCATGCTGTATCAGCACCATCTACGGAATAAGGCTGTACGAGATAGATAGTAGCGTCATCAAGTCCCGCCATATTTACAGTAGGATCGGTAGTCATACCTCCTGATGTAGCATGACCTAATTCGAGGGCATCGGTTTCTCCGTAACGGACATGGCCAATACCTGGTGCATTTGTTGACCAGCTAAGATCAAATCCTGATGGAATAATATTGGTTTGATCGATAGCAGAGTTGATGTAGAAATCAACTGCAATTTCGATATCGTTTTCGTCGCGCAACAATAATTGAGGGACTCCATTGAACTGAGAAGAAATTCCGGTAAGATTGACTCTTGTTACAGGAATTAGGGTCCCAACCAAAGGGTGGCTTGACCTGACATAAATAACCACCTCATTATCATTAATATCTCTGGCCGTATAAGTACCGACAGAAAATGTTGCTCCACCGGCATCAAAGGTCACATCGTTAACTCTTACCAATTGACCCTCATTATTTATGTTAACAGCGTTTGGAGGTACCACATCTGCATCAGGCAATGCGTTGCCACTTGAGTTAACAGAAGAACTGTTGGAAGGACTTATCTGAATTAGTCCCATAAATTCAGACATCGGTCCGGTGACCGTTACTTCGTCACCAATATTCCAGGTTTCAGTTACTGGAGGATCGTACACTGGAAGTCCGCCAGAATCATCCTGGATATACCTGATTGGTCCGAGTGACGAGTTATTGATTACAATTCCTGTTATTGTCACGATTTGACCTTGATTGTAAGTCCGGGCATCAGCAATATCGGTTTGACCGAATGTGGCAAAAGACAGGAAAATAAAAAGGGAGAATCCGAGAAGCTTTTTCATTATCTATTTAATTAAAATGAAATTTTGAATGAAGTATTAAATCGTCTGCCTTGTCCAAAGAAAACAGAGGCGGATTTCGCATCGAAATCTTCAAATGAAGGTGAATTGAACGTATCATTATTACGGGCATCAGCGACATAAGACACATCAAATACGTTAAGGACATTTAACCTGAGGCCCATCCTGACATCTTTAACTTTGAAGTTATAACCTGCATGCACATCAAATAAGGTGTAATCGGGCATCCTCCAAGACTCTCTTCCCGCATCGTCTCCATTAAGGGCCTCAGGAGAAAAATTGGCGAAATTTTTTCCAAACCATGTTGCTTTGAGCTTGAAATAGAGGCCTTTAATAGGCTCGTATTTTACCAAACCTCCAAATTGTAACTGGGCAGCATCACCCACATGCACTCCTTCCGCGTCAAATTCGTAAATCTGACCTGTTTCAAGTACGGTCATTTCGGCCGAAGCCCATTGCCAGTCACCTATCGAAGCTAGTCCCTCAAATCCGAGTTGGCGTATCGGCTGGAAGGCAAAATCAATCTCTATTCCTTTATGCACAGCGTCAATCCCTGGTATATTTACTGGGATTCTGTCTGAATCCGGATCGGAAGGATCTTCTAACACGAATAAAGGAAAATCAAGTGGTTTGTTGTTCCATCTTGTAAAATAACCATTCAAATTGGCAGAAAATTTACTGCTTCTGAAACTATATCCTAATTCAAAGGCTGAGATTAACTCGTTGTCAAAATTGTCAAAGGCCTTACTGGTATTAGTGGTATCAGAAACGCTGGCCGAGCGATCAGCTCTTATGATATTACTGAAACGCTGGGCTTTTGACAAATAACCTGTATTAAAAAAAACAGCGTGGGCTTTGTCAATTTTGTAAGAAACCCCTGTTTTTACAGTAAAAGTCGGCCGGGCTATCCACCCAATGTAAGCATCCTCAGATTCAGGTGAATCAACTGTATAAGTGTTTCCATTGTAGGTGACAGGGTTATCAAATCTGATGCCTTCGAGCGTAATTTCCGGCAATTCAACGATCTTCGGCCCCAAATGATCAATATACTTATGATTCGTAACGGCGGTAGAAACATTCAAAAATGATGACCAATTATTTTTTTTGTACTCAATAAGGCCAAATAGACCTCCCCACTGCACCAATCCGGAATAGTCAAATTCGTATCGGTCACCTTCTACCAACTTGCTATTTGCTTCGTCAATTCTAAAATTACCAACACTTCTAAAATATTGCCCACCAAGTAAATCCCATACTTCCCGGTAATGACGACCTCTATAGCTTCTTAGATCAAGTCCCCCTGAGAAAGTCCAATTATCATTTATATTAAACTCTACTGTTGAAAGCAATCCAAACCAGAAATGATTGTTAATATTAGCCCTTAAAATATTAAAGGAACGGTTGTCCGGATTTAAAAAACTTGGTATCGCATTAGCATTATATGGAGTTTGAATATCCATTTGCCCATCTTCACCTGGGTCAAAATCACCCTCTGGGCCAACTCCTCCTCCATTTCCAATCGATAGGTATGCATTATTTGACAAGTACACCTTGTCAGAAACATTCCAGGAATGACGAAGACTGAATTGTGGCTTATGGTAAAAATTTTGGCGGGTATTCAATTCCTGGACAGTACCACGAATGGTATCTCCATCTACAATTGAATAATCTTCATAAACACCCCAAAACTCATTATAACGTCTTCCATAGTCACCACCTAAAACTGCCACAGAATCAGGTACACCATTATCAACTGCAAAATCCTGGTCGAAGGTGCCGATTGACGCTGTAAATGACCGTTGTCCATGTTTTTGTGGAGCACCATAACCAGAAGCGCTGATGATGTGATTACCAATTTCCTTATCTACCCTCAGATACCAGAAATAACCTTTAGTCCAGGCTTGATCTACCCAACCATTGCCTTGCTTGTAAGATCCTGCTGCGGAAATTCCCCAGCCACTTTCTAATCTGCCTGTTGAAAGACCAATTGTGGAGCGGATATAGCCATTGTTTCCAACTTCTTGTTTAAAGGTGATATCTCTTTTTGATCGGATACCCCGAGTTAAAATATTGATTGTTCCTCCCACAGAAGGAATCGCCAATTTAGAAGCACCAAGTCCTCTTTGGACCTGCATATTTTGGGTAACCAGGTCAAGCCCAAACCAGTTGGACCAGAATACCCAGCCATTTTCCATATCATTAACCGGTATGCCATCCAGCATAACAGCCACATTGCGTTGGTTAAACCCTCTAATGGTAATTCTTGCATCTCCGTCTCCACCTCCTGATTGGGTCGCATAAGCACCAGGGGTAGAATTAAGGATCATTGGAATTTCCTGTCCGGCAAGTTCTTCTTCCAATTTTTTGGTAGGAATATTGGAAAAAGCGACCGGCGTTTCACGATCGATAGCGATATCAGCAACTACGGTAATTTCTTTAAGAATCTCAAGTCCTCCCATAGTCACATCGAGGGTGTAGGTGCCTCCGGAAAGTTCAACCGTCTTAACCATATCATCGAATCCGATGTAAGAAAAGACAATGTCATGCGTACCGTCAGGCAATTCAATTGAATATTTACCGTCAAAATCGGTAATGGTTCCTTTTTCTCCAACAACCACATTGACCCCAATCAGAGGATCATTTGAATCGCCTGTAATTACGGTTCCTGTAACTGTTGTTTGAGCAAATAAAAAGTGGGTAGAAAAAAGAAGTAACCCGAAAAAGAAAATTTTCTTGAACATATCAGGGTTTGTCGTTTAGTGGGGGTATGGTCACAAAAAAGATTGCTGCCAGGCATAATAGCGAACCGGAGATGGTCTTGCTCCGAACCACAATGCCTGACAGCATCAAAAACTTATTTTACGATCAATTTCTTTACAGTGCGTTGGTTATCAGCAAACCACACATTCACAAGGTACATTCCAGGATTGAGACCTGAGAGTGAAAGGTGTGCCTGACGGAGGCTATTTGACGCGTTGTATTGGCGCATTGACTGACCAGTAAGGTTGAAAAGCTCAACACGTTCAATAATCTCAGTAGATTCAATTATTGCAATTTCAGTGGCCGGATTTGGATATACATTGACCGGAACCTGGTTAACCAGGTCACGTGTACTGGTAAAATTAGGATCACAGACACAGTCATGCTGGCGCAATTCACTGAAGTCATTTTTAAATGAAACGTCCCAACCTGCCCCTGTGAATACATCACCAAGAGCTGCAACAAATAGGTCACCGCCTGTAACTTCTGGCTGACGGGTTAGGGAACGATCGCGGGTAACCCATGCACCTTCCATATCAATCCAGCTATCGCCAGGATCTTCTCCGATAACACCAATTACATCGAGGATGTTACTCCCATCTCCTGCAACTGTTGTTCCGGAGATCAGGGTAATGGCATCATTCCCATTAAAATAGAGCGAGTTATTGACATCATAAACCGGACAAAGGAATACATCAGCTTTACCCTGAAGATCCAACCACTCACGATATACACTTCCGTAAAGGTGTAACCCATCATCATCGTACTGAACTCCGTAAATCGGATCACCTTCAGCATTGACAACAGTATCTCCGGTAACATCATCAATGATGACATCCCATAACTGATATCCATTCCATACAGGAGTTTCAAAACTCGTTCCTAGTGAATCTCGCTTATCGAGAACAACGGTATAAGTTTCATAAGGCATTAACATAGTAGAAGGCAACTGAATCAATTCAGCAGTAACACCTCCATTACTAAATCTTCCTACTGAATAACCTGACAAGTTAATTGCAGAAGGTGTTGGATTGTAAATCTCTAAAGCGCGATTATTTGCATAACCTTCAACCATACCTGAGATAAATAATTCATCACATTGGGCTGAAACTAAAAGTGTAGAGAATAAGAAAGTTGAAAGAAGTAATAGTTTTTTCATACTAAGCAATTTAGTTTTTAAAAGGGCAACCGGCTAGTTTGAGGGGGGATTGCAGAGAGGCCTGGCCGGTAAAAATCAACCTGTCCTGTGGTATTCGATCGTGTTCCGCAAAATTAAGAATTATTAATAGCAAATTTGCACTCACCCTTATTATTTTTATGTTAATCCACGACACAAAAGTGAATAGATTGAAAACTATCGTTGTAAAAGTAGGAACAAATGTAATTTCCACGCCTGAAGGAATGATTGACCATGCACTTCTTAAGGCATTGGTCAATCAGCTTGTAAACCTCAAAGCGTCAGGCTATTCTGTAATTCTGGTGTCTTCAGGAGCTGTTGGTGCTGGCAAAGCTGCGATGAGGATTCCCTACCGAACCAACAAGGTTGTTCAAAGGCAGGTGTATTCGGCGGTAGGACAGATCAAATTGATGAATTTTTATGACAATTTGTTTAATGAAAGCGACTTGCATTGTGCCCAGATCCTTGCCACTAAAGAAGATTTTCGTGATCGAAACCACTATTTAAATATGAAATCCTGCTTTAAAGGACTTTTGCGGGATGAGATCATTCCTATTGTAAATGAAAACGATGTAACCTCTGTTACAGAATTAATGTTTACCGATAACGATGAATTGGCAGGATTAATTGCTTCAATGCTCAACGCCGAGAAACTGGTTATTCTGACGAATGTCGATGGTGTTTTTAACGGGCATCCTGATGATTCCGAAAGTCAGTTGATAAAAGAGATTGACCCGGATCCGGAAAAGGTTAAGTCTTTCATAACTCCTGTAAAGTCCTCTTTCGGGAGAGGTGGTATGCTGACAAAGATTGCAATTGCTCAAAAGTTGTCAAAAATCGGGATCAGCACCTATATTGCCAATGGCAAAAACCCAGAGGTATTGTCTGACATTGCCGCGGAAAAAAATCCCGGAACTTTGATCCGGAGCAGTAAAAAGTTGTCAAACCTCAAAAAATGGATGGCTTTCCAGGAAGGTGGTGAAGCAGGAACCGTGATTATTAACGAGGGGGCAAAAGCTGCTCTACGATCTCATGATCTGGTAAGTAGCTTGCTTTTTGTGGGTATTGTCAATATTGAAGGAGATTTCAAAAAGCATGATATTATTCGGATCATTGACGAAAAAAACCAAAATGTGGGAATTGGGCTTGCAGGAATTTCTTCCGAAAAGGCCAAAAAGTTGATTGGAAAAAAAGGGGAAAAACCTTTAATCCATTACAATTATCTATTAATCAATAATTAAAATTAAGGTGTTGAAACAGCAAATCATTGTGCAGTTAGAAAAAGTTAAGCAGGCAAGCAGAAAGATGGCAACTGTGAAACCTGAGATCATCGATAACATACTAAGTGATCTTGCAACACTTGCACGATCAGAAGCATCTGTCATCCTTCATGAAAACAAAAAGGACCTTGAGAGGATGGACATTAATGACCCCAAGTACGACAGGCTTCTATTAAATGAAAATAGACTTGATGACATTGCCAATGATTTGATTAAGGTGGCCGATCTCCCCTCTCCACTTAGTCATATTCTTGAAGAAAGGACATTAAGTAACAAACTTAACATTAAGCGTGTTTCGGTACCTATCGGTGTGATCGGCATTGTATTTGAATCGAGGCCAAACGTAACTTTCGATGTATTTGCCTTGTGTCTGAAATCTGGTAATGCATCTGTTCTTAAAGGAAGTCGCGATGCTCATTTTTCTAATGTCGTCATTTTCAAGCTAATTGAAACAGTACTTAATGATTATAATCTTGGAGGCGTATCATACCTGGCACCAAGTGAACGAGAAGCGCTCCAACACATTCTCAATGCTGATCGCTACATAGACACCATAATTCCAAGAGGCGGACAGGGGCTTATCAATTTTGTTCGGGAAAATGCGCTTGTTCCTGTCATTGAAACCGGAGCGGGGATTGTACATACATACGTCGATGCAACAGCAAATCCAGATAAAGCAAGGGATATCGTTGGCAATGCAAAAACGAGAAGAGTTTCAGTTTGCAATGCACTTGACACGCTTTTGATACACAAAGAAAAGTTGAGCGACCTGGTAAAAATTATTGCAGATATCGGTCAGGAAAATGAATTAATCATATATGCTGATGAACCTTCCTTTGAAGTATTAAGTCCCATATACCCCGACCATTTGCTCCATAAAGCCAAGCCTAAAGACTTCGGGACCGAATTTCTTTCCATGAAAATGTCAATAAAAACAGTAGATAGCCTCGACCAGGCTCTTGACCATATCGCTGCTTATTCATCAAAGCACAGTGAAGCTATTGTTGCTGAAGACAAAAAGACCATTACCAGATTTCTTAATGAGGTGGATGCTGCTGTGGTCTACGCCAATACCTCAACGGCATTTACAGATGGTGCCCAATTTGGGCTGGGTGCTGAAATAGGGATTAGTACACAAAAATTACATGCCAGGGGCCCCATGGGATTAAGGGAATTGACCAGCTACAAATGGGTCGTTGAAGGCGACGGACAAACAAGACCTTGAGTTTAATGACAAACGAATTACATTTTCTTACAATTGTTACACAATTAATTGGCAACTGGGGCAGTTAATAACATAAATCCGGCTGGCACGCTATTTGGGTTTTCATAATTCACAAATCGAAATAAATAAACGCACATAAGGACACTATTACGGTTAACCCAATTCTTCAACCAAAAACCGAAATTATGAAACGTGTCGTGCTAATAACCTTTGCATTATTAATTGCCGGAACAAGTTTTGCCCAATCTTATAAAACGGCGATTGGTGCCCGGCTAGGCCAGCAAACCGGCCTGACCATAGACCAACACCTGTTTAAGAATATCTATATAGAGGGAATTTTCATCACTAATTTCAAGACAAAATCAACGGTTGTTGTCCTTGGAAAATTTCAGAAGAAAATTTTATTCAGAGGCTTCCATTACTATTTTGGAGGAGGTTTACATAAAGCCTGGGACGCGAGTTTACATACCGCAGAAAGAGATCTCAAAAATCCAGTTGGGGTCACAGGGGTTGCAGGAGTAGGCATCAATCTAGGTAAAGTAAACCTTGCACTTGATTACAAACCAGCAGTGAATATTGTAGGTGGAGATCGTCTTTTACAAAGTCAGGCGGCCGTTTCCGTAAGGTACATATTAGGAAGGACGGAACGCAACGGTCCGTTCAGAAGAAACAGAAAATAAGCTGTTGGTTTTACGCAGGGTCCTCTTCGAGAGACCCTGCGTAAACTAATCTCCTATATCTCGCCCAACAGTTTCTTTTTCTTTTCGTCAAACTCTTTTTTGGTAATCACCTTTTTCTTGTAGAGTTCTCCAAGTTTTTCTAGTTGTTCGTATACATCGCCTTCTTCTTCACCGCCTTCTGCGTCGGTAGCATTGGCAACTGAAGTTCCTTCTTCAAACGCTTCTTTGTATTTCTCTTTGGCTTCTTCCATATCTATATTCTCGATGGTGCCGTACTCATTCATATAGTAGGTGAATACGTGCCCAAGGGCATAGGTAGAAGCTCCGGAAAGTACCCCCATAGAAACACCTCCGACTAAAGGACCAATTACAGGAAGTGTTTTAAACATGCTGGCTCCTACTCTTGCGAGAATGCTACCATTTAGCGCAGCAATAAACGCTTTTCCACGAATTTCCGAGTAGTCTTTTCCGTAATGATTACTCAGTTGTTTCAACATGTCTAGCTGCACTGCTGCGACTGCAATCAAGTCTCCAACAGGAATAGGCAGGACTCCTGCTCCAGTGGCCCAATAGGTACTCCTTTTTATAATCTTGTCAGCTTTTGAATCTGTTTTTTGCATTTTCTTTTTTTTTGATGAAGGCAAAATGCCCTTAAACCGCTTTGTGAAAAAGAAAATTCGATTATTGCAATGATATTTTAGATGAAATCAATTTATTTTACATTTGCCCAATTATTCATTGATTAGTAGAAGAAAAGACGTATTTTGTCTTTCAAATTTTTTCAATCCAAATTTTGCCCGTATTAAAGGGTTTCTAGGGAAACATGTCGACATTAAAGAAACTTAAATCATTGTTCATTATTGAGGAGGAAGGCCCGGAGCCAAATAAGGAAAAGACTGCCGATAAAAAAGAATCGGATAACAAGTCTCAAAAGCCTAAACCTAAGCCCGTTCCAAAACCTTCAATTGCCCTGGACCCCAACGTCAAAGGTAAAGTTGATCCCAGGTTTACAAATACCCTTTTAAAAGCGATCGAAGCCAATAACCTGGACGGATTTGATTACCTGGAGTTCAAACAGGCCCTGAAAAATATGAGTAAGATAGAGCCGGATGAAAGCAAAGCCTTCCAAGCCGCATTCATTACTGCTCAAACCCTTGGGGTTACCCCGGGAAAACTTGCTGATTCAGCCAGGTTTTATATTGATATTCTGAAAAAGGAGGAAAACAAGTTTAATCAGGCCCTTCAACAACAACAATCTACAAATGTTACACAAAGGGAGGAACAGTTGAAGAAACTCCAAAGTGACATCAAAACTAAAACCGAAAAAGTAAATGCACTTCAGGCAGAGATCAAAGCCCATGAAGGCAAGTTGGAAAAACTAAAAGGTGAAGTCGACAGTTATGCCAATAAGATCATGGTTACAAAGAGTAATTTTGATGCCTCTTTTGTTGCCTTGAAGCAACAATTGGAAACTGACATTGACAAAATGGAAAAATATTTAAAGTAAATTGTATCTCTGGGCATTTGCCCAACGTCTAAATCATATTTCGAACCTTTATCTAAAAGCAAATAAAATCGGATTTTTATTATGGAAATGAAAGATTATAAGCCAAAGTCATTCTGGAAACGTCCTGAAGGGGTTACCGGTACTATCTTCCTTATAGGAGGTGTTGTCGGAGGTATTATCCTTTTGCAGCCGGTATTGGCCCTTCTTGCTCAAGGTTTGCTCAGTACTCTGCAAATTGGATTATTGCTGGTAGCTTTGGCGGCCCTTGTTTACGTTGTTCTCGACCCTAAAATGAGAAACCTCGTAAGCTATGGTTATAAAAGTATAATGCGTTGGTTAACCGGACTTTTTGTCCAACTTGATCCCATAGGAATACTACAGTCTTATGTAGAAGATCTGAAAGCCAATTTGCGAAAGATGAACAAGCAAATCGGAATCCTAAGAGGTCAAATGCATAAACTGAGTGAGCAAATCAAAAAAAATCAGCGCTCAATTAGCAGTAATCTTGCCATGGCCAGCAAAGCCAAAGACCGCGACAAGCAAGCCATGATGATCCTTAAGTCCCGCAAAGCCGGACGTCTCAAAGAATCTAATCTTCGCCTTGAAGACCTGTATAAGAAGATGGAAGTTCTCTACCGAGTACTCACCAAAATGCATGAAAATTCAGAGATCCTACTAGAAGACGTAGTTGATCAGGTTGAAGTAAAAAAGCAGGAAAGAGCTGCCATCCGTGCCAGCCACTCTGCTATGAAATCAGCTATGAACATTATTTCCGGCAATAATGACAAACGCCAGATGTTTGACATGGCACTTGAAGCTATTGCCGACGATGTTAGCCAGAAAATTGGTGAAATGGAGCGTTTCATGGACCTATCTTCTAATTTCATGGACTCTGTCGACCTACAGAATGGAGTTTTTGAAGAAGAAGGCTTAAAGATGCTTGAGAAGTGGGAAAAAGAAGGCGTTTCACTCCTATTGGGAGAAGCGAAACAAGAGATTGTACTCAAAGCAAATAGCGAAGAGAATGTGCTTGACTTGAATGAGCCTATCAAAAAAGCCGTTAAGCAGGAAGGTCATTCCAACCAGTACAACGAGCTTTTCAACTTTGATTAAAATTTATTTTGAAATGCTGAAAGTAGGATTGGTAAGTTAACTAAACTTACATACCCACTTTCAGCATTTTTTTTACCTCAAATACCTAAACATAATACTCAAAAAAATGGCAAGAAGACGTTTAACTCCCTTATCTCGCATACTCATAGTAGCCCTCGTTGTAGGTGGAGCCTATTTTGGCTTTAATTTCCTGAAAAGCAACGGTTACCTTGACAGCATTGTGCCTACAGAAAACAACAATAATAATAACAATACGAACACACCCCCTAGAAACAATAATTCTGGTGATGATAACACTATCGACATCGGCGTTGTTACCTGGGGTGGATATGCTGGTGGCCAATATTGGAACAAAGGCTTCGATGCCAATACCAATTCCAATTTTTACAAAGACTATGGCTTTAAGGTAAAGTTCCACGTGTTGGACGATTTCAACGCATCTCGTGAAGCTTTCAAATCCGATGAGGTAGATCTTCTTTGGAACACCATTGACGCCTTCCCCAATGAGGTAGGTCTAATGGAGGATTACGATGCACAAGTCGTTTTCCAGGCTGACTGGTCAAGGGGCGGAGATGCCGTTGTAGTTCGTCGTGAGATAAAGAATGTAGCTGACCTGAAAGGAAAGAAAATTGCGGTAGCCCCCCTTACTCCTTCCCACACATTCTTGTTATGGCTACTCGATGCAGGTGATCTCGATGTCAATGATGTCCAAATTGTAGAAATGCCGTCTGCCATCGACGCTGCTGATGCCTTCAAAAGTGGTACTGTCTCAGCCGCTGTTGTATGGAGCCCTGATGATGCAGATTGTGTGGCAAAAGTGCCCGGAGCACGTGTACTCGAAAGCACCAAAAACGCATCGCATATTATTGCCGATATCTTTATGGCAAAAAGAGATTACATTCAAAAAAATAAAGCCAAGCTACAGCAATTGTATGAAGGTTGGATGAAAGGTGCTGCAGAGATCAATGAGTCTGATGCTGCAAAACAGGAAGCAGCCCAGATTCTTGCTGATGGATTGGGCATGCCATATGATTTCTGTTATGACGCTATCAATAATGTTAGACTTACTACCCACGGCGATAACATGGACTTTTTCGGTATAAATACCAGTTATTCAGGTGTTACAGGTGAAGACCTGTATAACAAAATGAAAAACGTTTACCAGGTTCATGGTGAGGCGGCTGGAGCAAAGAGCTGGAGGCTGATAGCTAATAAGGATGTCGTTTCTGGTGTAGAACTTACAGGTGCTCAGCATGCTGCAGAAGGTAAAAAGACGTTTACAAATGTAACAGAAGAAGATAAAACCAAGGAAGCGATCTCCACAAAAGCTGTTAGTATCTCATTTAGATCAGGAGAATACAAACTAGACGACAATGCTAAAACGATCATTGATCTTCAATTTACCGATATCGCTAAAGCTTTTTCAAATTCCCGTATCAGGATTGAAGGAAATACCGACAATGTTGGTTCAAGAACATCAAATATCGCTTTATCGCAAAGACGCGCACAATCTGTAGCTGATTACCTTATCAGCGAGCATAATATGCCTAGAAACAGGTTTATCATCATAGGTAACGGACCTGACAAACCAGTTGCTTCAAATGATAATGAAACAGGCAGAGCTCAGAATCGTCGGACCGATTTCGAGCTCGTAGCTAATTAAAAAATAATTAGACAGGTCAGGATCAGGCATTGCGCCCCTGACCTGTTTTATTTGATTGCGAATACCCCATTCCCTGCCAATGTCATTATTCGAACTTAGAGGTGAACTAGACAAAAGGACCAAACTCATACTGGAAATCGCCGGAATCGCATTGATCCTGTTGATCTGGTTTGTTCTTGCCTTTTTTCTTTCAGAGGAACGCATTTCTGTTCTTGACGACGATGAGATAGTTGTTGAAATAGTTGATGATACTTATACAGAATCTGACTCAATGTTAGTGGAGCATATGGATCAGTTGATGATAGAGGAGAGTGAAACATTAGCAGCTTATGGCTTAAAAAAAGAACGGATTTATCCTATTCTTCCCTCTCCTGTCCATGTTATCAAATCATTTAAGGAGCTTCATTTCGAAGATTACCTTGTGGTCAACACGGGGAAATCCATTTGGCTTAATTTCCTGGGCTATCTATTGGCTATTGCTGTTTCCATACCCATTGGTTTTGCCCTTGGGCTGATTCCATTCTTCAGAGGTCTGTTTAATCGTACTTTTGATGCGTTTAGGTTTATACCATTGACAGCTGTCACTGGCATTTTCATTATGTGGTTTGGCTTCGACAACCAAATGAAGGTAGCGTTCCTGGCTTTTGGTATCATAGTCTATTTGGTACCTGTTGTGGTTCAAAGAATTGATGAAGTACAATCCGTTTATCTTAGAACTGTATTTACATTAGGCGCAAATAGCTGGCAAACGATCAAAACCGTTTACTGGCCTTCTGTCCTTTCCAGGCTTTTTGATGATATCAGGGTGCTCACAGCTATTTCATGGACCTATATTACCATTGCTGAATTATTGAACAAAAGTGGTGGTATCGGAGAGTTGATTTGGCTCGCCAGGAGACAAAGCCGCATGGATAAGGCTTTTGCTGTTTTGGTGATTATAGTGTTGATCGGAATTTTTCAGGATAAATTATTCTTCTGGCTTGACAAGAAACTGTTTCCTCATAAACATATGAATAAAGGCAAAAAGCATTAACAAAACTATTATTTATGCCGGGTTCGGAGTTTTCTATGGATAACCCAGAATAACCAACGCGGAATAATTAACTCGAAATATCATAATGGTAGATTTCCCAAATAATCCAGATTATCAAAACATCATAGAACTGAGAGATATCAGCCAGAGCTATGATGGTGGAAAAAACTGGATCATTAAAGACCTGGAATTCCTGGTTGAAGATAAACCAGCCCAGGGCCAGTTTGTGGTCATACTTGGTATGTCAGGGTGCGGAAAGTCGACCCTTCTTAGATATATAGCCGGTTTACAAAAACCTACCGAAGGGCAGGTATTACTGCATGAGAAACCGATTTCGGAAGAAGACCGGGTAACCATGGTATTTCAGCAATATTCATCATTGCCCTGGATGACGGTTTTGGATAACGTAGCTCTGTCTCTTCGCTATAAAGGTGTTCCCAAAAAAGAGAGGAATGAAAAAGCTATGGAGATGATTGAGTTGGTAGGTCTCGCAGGTCATGAAAAGAAATATGCACAGTACCCTACCCTTTCAGGCGGTCAGCTTCAAAGAGTCGCTATTGCCAGAAGTCTTTTAGCCAATCCTGAAATCTTGCTGATGGACGAGCCGTTTGGTGCTTTGGATATCAACACCCGCTTGCAAATGCAAGATTTATTATCGGAAATATGGAATAAATTCCATTCAACTATTATTTTTGTTACACACGATATTGAAGAAGCCGTTTATTTAGGCGATGATATTTACATCATGAAGTACGCTCCTTCTAAATTCGTTGAAAAGATACATATTGATTTACCGTTCCACAGAACCAGGGAAATAAAACGTTCTCCAAGATTTATCCAGCTTGTTCAGCAAGTGGAAGATGCGATGATCGAAGTGGCTAATGGTAAATATGACTAGATTTTTTCTCTCTCACTATGTTTAGCAACCTGCGGATTTTATAGTCACAGGTTGCTTTTTTCTTTCCAGGTTGCTTTCCCACCTTCTCCCTAATTTTCAAAATTTATTTTTTCACTTTTAGTGGTATTGTATCTGACAATGCAACCTAACGTATAAAATACCCGACTTTACAATTAGAGCAAACTTACACCAGAAAAAGATTTCCTCTGAGGGAGCTTTCTGGGTCGGTCGGTATTTTTTAGGAAGGAATCCATTATGAAACTATTGCTGACAGCATTCTTCTATAAAAAGACCTAAACCGGCCCTAGATTCCAAGAAGCTCATAGGGTAAGTGTTATGAATAGCTTAAGCCTTAATTGGGCAAACACACCTCAGAGACGGCAGAGAACCTTGTTTCTCTGCCTTTTTTTGTCTTACCGAGTACGATTTCTGTAAAATTTCCAGAATTTCTAATTACTGCTATTCAAAAATTTGAATGATTTATTGGATGTTCCTAATTTGCCTTCTCACTTATTAAATAATGATGCAGTATGCGGTTTAAGGATTTTGAGTACAAACAACCAGATTTTGATCATGTAGAAGCAGCTTTCGGGCTATTGATAGAAAAGTTCAGCAATGCAAAGTCTCTTGAGGAACAGAGCAGTCTTTTGGCGAAAATGAATGATTACCGTAAAAGCTTTGCCAGCATGCATCAAATTGCATCTATCAGGCATGAAATGAACACAGTGGATGAGGAATACTTAAAAGAGAAAGATTTCTTCGATAATACACTCCCTCGTTACGAACAGTTGACTAATCAATATTACCAGGCCCTTATTAAGGCAGAATTCAGAGAAGGACTGGAAAAAGAATGGGGTAAACAGCTGTTTACTATTGCAGAGCTTGCTCAAAATTCTTTTAAACCAGAAATTCTGGATGACTTGTTGCGTGAGAATCAACTCGGTACTGAATACGGAAAACTGGATGCTGGAGCTTCCATATTTTTCGAAGGAGAGGAGAGGACACTGCCAGCCATGATCCCATTCATGGAATCGCCCGATCGTGAAGTCAGACTAAAAGCCAGCCAAGCATATTGGTCTCATTATGAAAAGCATGAGGCTGATTACGACGGAATATTTAACGAACTGGTTAAGGTCAGGGATGGGATTGCCCAAAAATTGGGATATGCCAATTTTATTGAACCCGGCTATGTTAGAATGTTGAGGTCCGATTACGGAGCAGAAGATGTCAAGGTGTTTAGAGAGCAAGTCAAAAAAGATATAGTCCCGCTTGCCAGCAAAATAAAAGCTAAACAGGCAAAACGACTTGGGCTCGACACCCTCAAGTACCACGATATGAGATTGAGCTTCCCTTCCGGGAATGCCAATCCCAAAGGTGACCCTGACTGGATTTTGGAAAATGGCAGGAAAATGTACGAGGACCTTTCAGATGACACAGGAGAATTTATCAATTTCATGCTCAATAATGAGTTACTTGATGTTCTGAACAGGAAAGGAAAATCAGGTGGTGGGTTCTGTACTTATATTAATGATTACCGCTCACCTTTTATTTTTGCCAATTTCAATGGTACTTCAGGAGACATTGATGTACTTACCCATGAAGCAGGTCATGCTTTCCAGGTTTATTCGAGCAGAGATGCTGATCTTGTAGAATATGCATGGCCAAGCCTTGAAGCTTGCGAGATCCATTCCATGAGCATGGAATTTCTGACTTATCCTTGGATGGAGCAGTTTTTCAAAGAAGACACTGAAAAATATAAATATGCTCACTTGAGTGGATCGATCTGTGATATTCCTTATCTCTGTTCTGTTGACGAATTTCAACATTGGGTCTATGGAAATCCTTCTGCAAGCCCAAAAGAAAGAAAGGCAGAATGGATAAGGATAAGCAAAGACTATATGCCATGGGTAGATTACTCTGACCACCCTTTCCTCGAAAGAGTCGGTATATGGTACAAGATTGGTCACATTTTCCAGATGCCTTTCTATTTCATCGATTATGCACTCGCCCAGATATGTGCCCTTCAGTTTTGGAAAAAGTCTACAGAAGATTTTAGTCTTGCTATGGATGATTACATCAAATTATGCAAGGCTGGAGGTAGTATGGCTTTTCTGGAACTCGTAGAATTGGCTAATCTTAAATCACCTTTTGAACCTGGTTGTATCAAATCTGTCATTAGTGAAGTCGAAGAATTCCTAGAAAAAATAGATGATAGCCAGTTCTGATTTGAACTTTTTTTTGATAAAATTGGTTTTCCTACCTCTCTGATTATCAATTACTTGTTATAAATTCTGTATTTCCAAAATATCCTGGAACAAAATTTTGGCATCCTTTTGGCGTTTAAGGGAAGTATACTTTGAATTTATTAATCAAAAAATAATTAAAGATGAGTTCGAGGACACAAAACCAAAAAGAGGAAAAGAATAAGAAAAGAGGTTTCTTGATTTCTTTTTTCGTACACACCATAGTATTGGTATTGTTTCTCATTCCGTTTATGTCAAACATTGCAGAAGAGAATGAAGATTTGGATCTGGTCAACCTGATTACCATAAACTTCGCTCCTTCTCCTGACAAAACGTTGAACGCATCAATGTCAATGGCTGCTGAAGCACCTCCAAAACCGGAAGAAACTCCTGAATTGGAACAGCCACAGCCTGAAACAGAAACCGAACCTACTCCTAAACCTCAGCCAATTCCTAAGCCAGTTGTACTTACACCAGAACCTGAGCCCGTAGTTTTACCTGAATCAACAGAGCACTCAGAAAATACAGAGACTACTCCGGAAGTACCACAGGCGAATGCTGAACCTGAAGTGACTGAAACTGTTTCAACGGCACCAGCTGAGTCTTCAGTTGAAGGAGCAGGGACTTCTGGTAATTCCACAACAGATGGGAATGCTGTAGAAGGTGACGACATCGCTGATTTCTCAGGAGATGGAGTTTTCGGAAGAAGAGTGATCTACCGTCCTGATATCAAGAAATTATCAAAGAAAGAAGGTACAATAGTGGTCGGTGTATGTGTTAATCAGGATGGAAAAGTTGTTGCAGCTCAAGTACTTCCTGAGGAATCTTCACTTTCCGATAAGGAAATACTTCAAATGGCTGAAATCTATACCAAGCGTTACAGGTTTGCCAAGGACTATACCGCTCCATCAAAGCAATGTGGAAAACTGACCTACATTATCAAAATATAAAGGAAACCCTATCACCATAAAATAAAAAAGCCCCTTCCAATTGGAAGGGGCTTTTTTTATGGCTAGTCTGAATTGAGCTAGTTTTTCTTCACTTTAATAGTGCAACCAATCGCTTTTGTGAAATTAGGATCAGGCTCCACTCCGGTTTTCACAGCTTTAATCGCTTTTGCCAAGTAATGCTCATCAGCCGATGCAGCATCTTTCCAGTTGTTATCAATGGCTCCAGTGTAAGCAACTTTCATCGTACCATCATCCTGATTTTTCAGCAAATAAATTTCAGGAGTTCGCGTCGCCCCCCATTTAGGGTAAACAGATTGTGCTTCATCGAAGACATAAGCAAAAGAAAATCTTTTTTCCTGTGCTCTTACTTTCATAGCTTCAAAGCTATCGCCGGGCTTTACTTCAGGGTCATTAGGATTAATAGCGATCACAGGAAAGCCATTTTGACTAAACTCCTCATGCAATTCGATTATCCTGTCTTCATAGGCTACTGCATATGGGCAGGTATTACAGGTAAAAATAACAATAACGCCTTCTTCGTCTTTATAATCAGACAAAGCGATCATTTCATCGTTAGTATTTTTCAGTGAGAAGTCTTCGACAACATCACCTACCTGGTAACCTGTTTTCGATAATTTCTTTTCTTCGGGTTTAACATTGGTCTTTTTTTCTTCGGTCTTTTCGGTTTTTTCTGCTGTGTCAGTAGTATCTGCTGATTTGGGTTGACAACAAAAGAAACTGACGACTACTGCTGACAAAAACAAACAGGAGAGAAGGTTTTTCATGATTATTGATTTAAAAAGGTTTCGACAATATCGTTTAATTCATCAAGCTCAAAAGATTGCTCCATGAACTGACGTTTTTCTTTATTATAAAATAAGGTAGCTGGAATTGCTCCAGTCCATTTCGGACTAACCTTGTCTATCCATGAGTTGAAATCAGTATCATCAAGTACTACCACAGTTGACTTTAGGTTTCTTTCCTGGATAAATGGCTTGAGCTTTTTTTCAAGTAGATTTTCGGCATCGAGACTAACGAGGATAACCTCTACACCTTTTTCCTTGTACTTTTCATTAATCTCCTCGAAATAAGGTAATTCCTTTACACATGGCTTACACCAGGTTGCCCAGAAATTGATAATATAGAGATTAGCCTTATCCTGTTGAATAAGTGGTTCGAAATCATCAAATTTGCTATAAACTGCTATTTCTTTTACCTCTTGGCCTGATAAAGTACAACCAGAAATAACAAAGATTATCGGGAATAAGAAGAGAAAAAGTCGCATTAATTATTAGATATTTGAGTTTAACATCAATGAGTTAAACGTAAAAACAAAAATAAAGTTAAAGTTAAATTACGTGATGAGGTATTTCATTGACAACTTTCTTGATTTTTGTGAAAATTATGGTGGCTTAATCCTGTTTTGGTTGCCTCTCGTGGTGATTTACCCTCATACCTTCATTTCTGAAATTCCTGTAGATTTTCATTTCTTTATTTTTCCCGCAGCGATTTTGATGGTTCTTTCATGGAAACTGGATTCAAGAGTTTACCCTTATCTTGCAGGTACAATTTTGTATACAATTGTTTATTTCTTCTACATAGCTAAAACTCCGGATAGTTTTACAAAGCCTGAGAAATGGACACTGATGTTATTGATCGGAATAATATTACTGTTTTGTGGGTTTCTGGGAGCCGTAAAAAAAGCAAGGAATGCCTCAATTAGTGCCCATGATTAGTTGTCTCGTCTTTTCACAATATAAGCACTGACCTTGTGTTTGGCGTTCAATTCGGCCACAAGGTCACTGGCTTTTTCGCGACTATCCAACCGCTTTACAATAACCGACTTTAGTTTACTATTTCTAAATTGAATAGCTTCAGCTGGATAACCTAAGCCTGATAACTGCTTCACCAAATTATCTGCATTAGAATGCTCCTGGAATGAACCGGCAATTACAAAAAATTCATCTCCAATTGGTTTTACGTTAAGTCTGTCAGGAGCATCTTCAGTGGACTCTTCTTTCTTTTTCTCCATTTTCAGGCCATCATCTCCTATTTCAGACAACTTTGAGGCCATTTCAGGATCAAGATTTTCAATATCGTCAGGATTGTAGCCATCTGCTTCGAAACTTGTGGTATCGCCATAATTTATCTCTTCTTCCCATGATTCCGAATCATCCACTAACCCAGTAGTGTCATCAGATCCCTTATCACCCATCTTTACTGTGCTTTCCAACATCGCTTCATTTTTTTCGGGAGTCGGTTTCTTCATAGCCTTCATTAATGCCATTACAAGTAGAGTAGCGAAAATAAAAATCACAACGACCACTAATACATCTAGAAGCTTATTCATAACCAGGCCTTTAGTGAAAAAAAAGATTTGGTATGCTTTATATACAAGCAATTTCAGAAATAAGTTGAAAAGAAGAAAAAAAAACTTATCAAACTGTTACTTTTTAACAGTGTCACGTCTAAATAAACGAAAGGAAAACAAAAAGCATACATACAAATGCACTTTTCTGAACTAGTATTGAAAAACGTTCATACTTATATATAAACCGGAAATGGTAAAAGCAATCTGATCCGGTTGTCTAAATGACTTCGTTTTAAAATTGATTTTTGGGGTGAAAAGTCGGGAACTTTCTAATGGAAAGTTTCCCGGCTTTCTTTTTTTACACCTATGAGGTATTGCTGGAAGCAGCTTGTTATCTTTAAAGTAAAACCACTTCATGAAATCTAAACAACTTCTTCTTTTCCTGTTTGCTATAACCCTGATGTCCTGCCTTGGGAGAACTGAAGATAAAGCAACACCTAAAACCTATACACTTCCGCAAGTGCGGTTACCGGAAAAAACCCTCAATGTTGGTTTTTTAATTATGGATGGTGTTTACAATACCGAGCTTACTGCTCCTATGGACATTTTTCAGCATACAATTTTCCATGCTGATCCTGGAATGGCAGTGTTTACAGTGGCTAATTCAGATAAACCTGTTAAAACATTTGAAGGTCTTCGTATTCTGCCAGATTATAATTATTTGGAAGACACATTACCCCATATCGATGTACTGGTTGTACCAAGTGCAGAGCACCATCTTGATACTGACCTCGAAGATGAGGCTATGATACAATTTGTCCACGACATCGGCAGTAAAGCGCAATACGTGGTCTCACTTTGTGATGGTTCCTTTGTTTTAGCCAAGGCAGACTTGTTAAACGAAAGAGTTTCAACCACCTTTCCCGGAGACATCGCACCATATAAGGCTATGTTTCCTCATTTGGATGTAAGAGAAAATGTCCTATTTGTACACGACGGACCATTTATTACCTCTGCCGGAGGCGCAAGATCATTTGATGCAGCCATGTACCTGGCCGAGCTTCTGTACGGCAAAAAGGCAGCAGATGGAATCGCCAGGGGAATGGTCATCGACTGGGACGTAAATCAAGTGCCGGCAGTGATAATACCAGAAAAAGGAGAATAAGGGCTAACAGGTTGCAAAAAGGGAGGAGTGGGAAGGAGGATTGAAATCCAAAGCGGGCGAACTAAGCAGCAAAAACCGATTCAGTATTAAGTGACTCACTGAGTAAACCATAAAATTGCTCAATAGCTTTTTCTTTATTTGCATCCAAAGAAGTAGCACTTTGTGATGAAATATAGAGAAAACCATTAACAGTAATTCTGTTTTTCAGTTTTCGCTTCAAAATGGATTTTTCTTTAACGCTTAGCAGTTTTGAGGCATCAATGTGAAAGAGCAATTCCACTTCGGAAGACCCAACAATGGCCGGCTTTCCTTTGCTCTTTTCCCTCATCGTCCGGAAGGTAATTTCAGGGCCTAAGTTAATGTTTCTCATACAGGAAATTTTTAAAGTAATCAGTAGTGTAAACAACAGCTAAAAGTGTGCCAAGGAAGCAAAGTGTCGCTGTTATGTAAATTTTTTAACGAATTCCCTTAAAAAAAGTTTCTGGAAGGAGAATTTAATCCAGTTTCGGCCCTAAAATCAATCTACGGTAGTCTGGCGTTCAGGATTTCTTTACGTCGATCGCCTTTTTATTAACCAGGGTTGATGTGGCTTCCAATTTGCCACTATCCGGAGAAAAATAACTGTAAGAAATATGGTATTCATCAACCTTGGTTACCACTACAGTTCCTCCCTGAACACATTTATTAACCCCTTCCAGTATATTTTCACGGAATACAGCTTTGTACTGGTTAGCTGAAATCAACTCCCACTCCCCTCCACATTCAAGTGAAGGGTACATGATCATATACTGATTTTCTTTGACCAGGAAATCAATGGACCATGTGGAAGGGAAATTTAATTGAAGGCCAACACCCTCCCATTCTCCTTCAAGCCATTTGGGGTGTTTCTCTGTTGAGTCAAGTATGGAAAATGAAGTTGCTACAAGGCAAAAAACACTCAGTAGCATTACTGCTTTTATCTGATTAAATATTGTCATGATAAAATATTATTTACTGGAAATGAAGTGGTTAGAGTTATTCGAATATCTGCATTCGTCTGCTGATCGATCAAAATTGACCGTAGCTTTTAATTCACAAAAAGGATCATATGCCCAGTGCTCCTTTAAGATGAAAGTCATGGTAATTTTTTCTTTTGGCTGTAAAACGGGTAACCTAAGTGTGTCTGCTATAAACTTATCTTCAGTGACCTCTTTAATATTACTGGTCAGGAAAAGTCGAAAACTTCGTTGTAAGGATAATTTTTTCAATTCTTTTGCTGTCGGGTCAAAATCGAAAAGTACTGCTGGCATCGGATCGCTTTCTCCCCTGCCCTTGTTCTGGAAAGTGACCCTGACCTCCGTAGATGCCAATTCAGCGTTCCAATCCGGATCTTCAATATTTAGGACAACAAGGTCCGCACATCTCTGCTGTTCTTTAAATTCTTTTGAATCTGCTTGCGGGCCAAAATAAAAGAGTATAAATACTAGTCCCACGCCATACATCCGCATTTTCATATTTGAAATTGATTATTTTTTTGTCCGGTATACAAATTCTCCTTTTTTATTAATGTAATTATTCCAATTTCCGTTGATTGAAATTGCTGCCAGGCCATTAATAAAACGACTGCCTTCCTCGAAATCACGATATCCGATTACTGTTTGCCCTTTCTTGTCGATAAAACCCCACTTGCCATCTTTATTAACTGAAGCAAGGCCTTCACTAAATCCGTAAGCCCAGTCAAATTGAGGTGTAATAACCCATTCTCCTGTTGAATTCATATAGCCGTACCTTGAAGTAGAAGGGTCTAAAATACAGATGAGCCCTCCATTTATTTCCGGGGCATTGGCAGGGATATTACCAATTTCACCATCTTCGATAATAATGCCTCCATTTTTTCCAATAATTGCCCACCAACGATCGAATTCACCATAAGCAATTAATACTGGTGCAACGCCATTTGCAAAGTTGCTTGCGTCTTTAAATTGATACGGAATTTCAATTTCTCCCTTTTTATCAATAAAACCATATTGCCCATCCTTTTTGGCAAAGGCAAGGCCTTCAGAAAATTCACCCATATCTTCAAAGGCAAAAGGAATTTTTAAAATACCATAGCGATCTATTGCTCCCCAATTGCCATTTTCATCCATGACGGGAGCTAATCCTTCAGAAAGTCTTTTCACCTTTTCAAAGCCTGCAGGTACTTCAAAGCTGCCATCTTTATCAATGAACCCCATTGGGCCCTCCCAGTTATGCAAGCCTTCCACCACGCGTGCTGGCGCTAAGCCATCTTTGAATTCACCTGTCCCCATGCCAAAAGAGGGTTCGACTACAATCTTTCCATAAAGATCAATATACCCCCAGCGATCATTCATTTTTACAGCGGCCATACCTTCAGAAAATTCACGGGCATCATCAAATTGAGGCTCAATAACAACTTGCCCCTCATAATCGATAAATCCGACCTTGCCATTCAATTCTATAATGTAACGGGCATTTTCGTATTGGTTTTTGGTAAAAATACCTGAGGTCTCACCACACCCTGCAAGCGCTAATGCAAAGACAAAATAAGCATATGATAAAAGTCGGTTCCTCATGTTTTCTAATTCTGAGTTTTCATTGGTTACTGGCAATCCAGTTCTGCGTATTCTTGGTAATAGGTCAGCCTATACAAAAAGTCTCCACCAACGTAAAGTTGGATTTCAGCAGTGGTACTTGGAATTGTTTGATCAAGGGTTATTTCTCCTTCAAATATATCTCCTTTTTCCAAGAGAAAGTTTGTTAGATTATTTGTGATAGTTTTAATCTTACCTTTATGCTCATCAAACAATGTAAGCGAATAATCGAGACCCTGAATTTCCATTTCGTTATCATTCACCACTTTAAGGGAGCCTGAGGAATTTTCAGGAGACCAATTCCAGGATTCAACTTTCAAATTTTTTGCCAAAGCTTTTTTTGAGACGACTAGTTGTGCATCAAATATTTTTTTGGCTTTAGCCAGAAGCTTTGCCAACTCGATGTCAGTCAGATCATTTGACGCCTGCAAGCACCCAATTCGCAGGGCAAAAGTTTCCCACTTATTGACAGTATTTCCCTTCAGACCTTTTGAATCATAGATTTCCAGTTTCCCAGACGAGCTGTTTTTCCTTAAGAACAGTATTGTCCCTACCTCATTTGTTGATGGATCTATTAGTTCAACCCTGGCTCCGTCCCTATTCTGAACAACAACAGGCAGAAAATCAACAACTTTACTTGAAGGCACATCAAGTCTATCTATTTCTGGATAAAAAGCTAAAAGTGGAGAATCTGTTAAATCTTCTGCTTCATCCTCTTGTTGGATCGTCTTCAAAAAGTCTTGCGTGAATGCCAATATCTCTTCCTCTGGAATCTTGTTTGAGCATGAGCAGATTATGAACAAAAGGCATAGCACAATACAATATCTGAAAGTCATTTCCCGTAATTTAAGTGAGGTCCCAACTCAAATTTAAGGAAATACAACGATTGATAAGTACTACATTTTCTTGGTTTCAGCAGTAAAGGCTTCATAATCTCTGAAGGTACTGACAGCCAATTCAGTATAAAAAGCATAGTCATCATCACGGCCCATTTCCTTATAAGTTTCTGCTATCTGGAAATACAATGCTGACTTTCTTTTCAGGGATAATGCACGATTATGATTCACATACTTAAGCCCTTCTTCATAAAGGGAAAGTGCCTTTTTATACTTTTTTTGCCCCAAATAACTGTTGCCTAATAATCGGTATGTCAATGCCAAAGTAACCGCTGTTTTCTCATTGGGATCCGGAATGTATTTTAACTCCAATTCCAAAGTTTCTGTAAGTGCCTTGGTAGCAGCTTCAAATTCGCCAAGATCATTTAATACAGAACCAAGATTGTTTTGAGCGGCGATGATCCCGGCAGGTTCATCAGCCAGGTGAAACAGATCCAACGCCTCATAATAATAGTTCCTGGTCATTTCAGCTTCATCATCAGCAAAGGTCTGCGCGATATAATAATATGCCCACGCCTCCTCTTCCGGATTTTCAAGTATGCTGGCTGTTTTGGCGCAAGCCTCAAAAATATGCCTGGCTTTCATCATATCTCCTTTATCCATTGCCCAATTGCCATCCTCTTTCCAGTCATTTAACCAATCCGCCAGAAGACTATTATCTGTATCGCGGATATAACTGTAGAACAGTTCGTCATTTTCATATGCTCCTGCCAACAGCTCTAAAAGATCATAGCTCACCGTCGGGCTGCTACTTACTAACCAGGTGGCAAAAGTCTCCGAAACTTTCCAGGTATTGCCGCGGTATTTGGTCGGCCTTTCCTTCACATAGCGCAAGAAGCTCAAGACATCTTTTGTTGAACTAAATTCCATAGCAGTAAATAGATCCATCCCCTTGTAACGGCCACTTTCAATCATTGGCGACTCCATTGAATTACGCATTTCACCCGCCGTAAAGTGGATATCCTTAACCATATCTTTCAGGATATAATCGTCGTATTCTGTACTGCCATATTCCAGTATCTCCCAAGTATCATAGAAGGGTTCTCCATAGACATCAGTAAATTGGACTGCATTCTGGCACATGGCAAAGAATATATTGCCTGTTTTGTGTTCCGGAAATTTTATCTCTACCTCAGCAAGTGCTTTACCTGCAATGACATAGTCGTCATAATACTCCTTACCTGCTGTGTTCAGACTGAAATACCCCCATATATAATCTTCCTCTATCGGTATGACTTTAAATGTACCTAACGGATCTGCTTCCCTGCTGAATACATGGTATGGTTCAATAAGTGGTAGAATATTATCCTTCGGAAGCAAAACATCAGGATGTGGTAATCGAATTATGCCTAACAAGGTATCTTGAATGGTGGATGGTTCACTGGCAGGTTCAACGTGTAAATAGAACGTATAGGATTCAGAATTTGATACTGGTTGAGCATTCCCAAAAAAAGAGAAGAATGGTAACCAGAATAGGCAAAGGCTCAAGATGGTTTTTTTCATGTCAGCGTTATTTATTTAAATAAGCGTAGCCTTTGTTACATAGATGTGTTTTTAGGTTTTTGAGTAAAGTTTTAACGACAAACTTTATTTGCTATTGTAACACAAATTTGCAGGTATCTGGTAAGCGGTCAAATAGGGCAAATGCCTTAAAAGAAAAGCAGATATTGACAAAAATATGGGAATCCTGACCTAGAAAAGTGAGATTCGGATACTGATAGATTGATTTGAAGTTGAAGCATTTAGGACGTATAATCCTTGAGGAAGATGGTCGAAATTCAGTAAATTAATGCCTCCAGACAATTTCCCCGATGATGCCATTCGACCGTTAAGGTCAAACAAAATATAATCTAAGTCTTCACTAAGACCTTCAGGCAATCTAAGGTTTACAACCCCCTCAGAAGGATTGGGAAATGCAGAAATATTGATCTCTTCCTGAAGGTTTTCTTCTACACTGGTAAATACACCTAGCGAATAAAAAACAGACTTGGATGCAAATGTTGATTGGCCATTATCCTGGGAAAAATAACTGATTCGCAATAATGGTTCCGGGCATATGGGGCTAATCCAGACATAACTCTCTGAAAAACTTGTAAACACAACCCCCTGTGTATTATGCTCATCAACCGTATGCTGTGTGTAACGATATCTCAGTACATCTTCAAAGGTTCGACCATCAGGTAAAATTAGTGTGCCGTAGCCATCAGCTTCAAAACTTACCTCGCCGGAACGATGAAGTGTAATCCCACTAAAATCAAGCGTTCCCTGAAGGCTGTCGGTAAACATGGTACCGTAAGAAAAAGGAAACTGAAATTGGTTGGCCGGATCAGTTAAGACTACTGAAAAAAGATCATTGTATTCGCCAAAGTAATCGACTTGGGTGGCTGTTTTTTCGAAAAAAGAGAATGTTCCGTCTTCGGAGCTTGCGAGGTTAGTACCAACGTACCAGACACCATTATCTGTACTAATTGGATCAATATAACTCGTAACTTTTTGATTTGAAGAATCTGCAAGGTTTGAAAAATCCCACATCTGGTCAGGTCCGGTTTGGGCAGCAGAAACGCCAGCACCAGAAGCAGACTGTCCGACGAATTGGGCACCAATACCTGGAAACCAGGATTCATCAAAAACAGGTCCTTGTCCGACAACAGTTAATACTGTTACGGGTAAAAATAGTAAGGTAAGGAGGAGCTTCATACTATATCCGTAAGGGTCAAAGATCGAAAAAATGTTTACATTAATAGATACGAAAGTTTTAAAAAAGGTTTGCACTTAAACTATATTCTTTTCATTTTATTTTTAAATCCCTGAAATGCTTCGACTTATCCCTTTATTTTTTTTTGTTGTTATGGTTATTTTCGCCTGTGATACCAAAAAGGTAACTGCCCCTTCATCTACTGATGCTCCTATGACAGATTCTGCCAAAGTTGCACTGGTCCTAAACAATCTATTGGAAGCCTGTTATGCCTGCTCACCAGATGCCAATTGTTCTAAAGTGGCTCCATATATTGTATACCGGGGTAAGACTGAACCCGACAGGGCATGGAAAACCCTAATCGATTACTCCAAAGAAGAAGACCGCGAAATTGTCAATCAGGCCTGTATTGCCATAAAGAAAGTTTTACCGGAAGGGACTAAATTCAGGATTAAAGAATTTAGCCAGGAAAGAGAATCGGAAGGCGTTTGGAATGTCTTGGTACTATTACCTGATGCAGTTTCTTCAAATGGCAAACAACGGCATATTGATTTTGCTTTTCTTGAAATCCAGGGTGAATATGCCCTTGGAGATATTGACTCTTACACGTATCGTTAAAAAGCAAAGGCCTCCAGTGGAGGCCTTTTGCTTTTGGTCTTATTTAACTTGTTAACTGCCGAGGAATTTACCTACGGCTTTCATGTATGCGGCCTTATCAGCTTTGAAATTATCTGTCCTGTCAGGATTTTCAATCACCTGCAAGGATGCATTCAAATCACTTTGAGATTGCATTATCCGCTTATAATCTGTAGAAGTGAAAAGAATATCATTAGACCCAATTATGAAAAGGATCTTGTCAAAGTTTTTTGAAGGTTCAAGACTTAGGGCATGAATTGGTTCAAATCGTTTGTTGTAGCCAGCAAATGGCACATCCATTGGTTCGTCCCACTTACTAAACCGATTTTCAAGATCTTCCATGCTCAGGAAAGGTGTATCAGCAATGATTCTTTTGACCTCTGCATGGTTGTATCCTACACCAACAGCCAAACCAGCACCGATTCCCCAACCATAAAGGCTAAAAGGCTGCCTGGTTTTTTGCCAAACGTATTGAATAGCCGTTTCAAGGTCGTTAATAAATTGTGGATAGATATACATATTGTTATCTATTTCGAACTTACTACTGGAGCCATACCCTCGGTAGTCGAAAATAATCACTCTATGGCCTTGTTTAAGAAACTGGTCTACTCTTTTTAGGTAATCGGCCATATTGCCTTCCCCATTGTGGGCTATCAAAACTACAGAAGCACTTGAGTACCTGACGGTAGCTGGAAAATCCCAAACGTTAATCTCGGCTTTACCATCAAGTGTATTGAGTTTGATCTCTTTGTAGACCATGTCGTATTTGTCAGGTAATGTAGTGTAAGTACGCGAAGGGTTTAATGCACTTAACGTGCTGATGGAGAGCCCGCTAATCAAAAGCAGACAAAGAAATTTCAAATAATTCATTGGGGTATCTTTTAGAATCTTTTTAATGCTTTTTTAACTGAGAGGTCATTAGGATTGAGATCATATGCTTTACGCAAATGCGCTTCCGCAAGCTTCTTGTCTCCCATTTTCAGGTAACTGAAACCAAGGAAACTCTGCACTTCAGCATTTATAGGATCATCTTTAGCCGATTTGGTCAGGATTTTTATGGCCTTTTCGTAATCAGCTTTTGCATAAAATGCTCTTCCTAAGGCTACCTTGATAGACAAGTCGTTGGGATTGAGATCATATGCCTTACGCAAATGAGTAAGTGCTGCATCTTTGTCGCCAACTGCTTCAAGGGATAATCCAAGCATATAGTGACCATCATAGCCATCAGGATTCAACTTGACAACTTCCTTGAATTCTACTACAGCTTTTTTGTAATCTCCTGTCTGGAAGGCGGCAACACCTTCATCCCAGCCTGCATAAATGCCAGTCGTGATCAGTAGAAAAGCGAAGATTGAGCATAAAAATTTTTTCATCATAAATTGGGAATTAATGAGGTTATTTTAATTCGTAAAGGAAATGAAGTGCATCTCCTTTTACTAAAATACGGTTTTCATAGGAACCCGCAGCATGAAGCACCCATGGCAAACCCAATATGTGATTAGTATGATCGATCACAGCTCTGATTTCAGAATTGTTATGTTGATAAGCAACAATTGAATACTTTTCATTGAGCATTTGGCCACCGGAGTATATGTTAGGCACTACACTTTCCCCTTTAGCATTAATCACGCCAACTTTTCCATTGGTTGATTTTACCCAGGTGTAGCCTTCATGAAAATTTCCGACCTCAGTATAAATGGCCTCCGTTACCCAATCCCCCTTCTGATCTACAAACCCCCAATTACTTCCTTTTTTCATGGCTACTGGGAATTCTACTGATCCTTTACTCACAGTACTCACATCTTCAAATTGGAAATCGAGCAGTACTTTCCCAGTTTTATCCAATAATCCCCATTTATCGTTTTTCTTAAAAAACGCATGGTCATTAAAAAAGAGGGAATAATCGTCATATTCAAGTGGAACAACAGCTTTGTTTTTCGTATTTATCGCACCAAATTTTCCATCCTTTTTGACAATAGCAATTCCATCTTTGAATACTGTTAGTTCCTGATATTCTGCTTCAATAACTTTCTTTCCCTTCTGGTTGATGAAGCCATAAAGTTGGGTGGAATGATCCTGGTAGAAGGCCAAGCCTTCGGCAAAATCAGATATGTTAGAACAATTATCGACTGTGAATGCTATTTCTCCATCTTTATTGATGTAACCGGGTCCAACATTAGTGACCACTTTTGCTAATCCCTCTTTAAAAGGACCGTAATATTTGTAAGTCGCAATATCTCCTATTTTCTTTCCTCCCTCTCCAATCAAAATGGCCGTTTGAGCTCCTTCAATTACAGCGGCTGTCCGGCCTTCTGAAAAATCCATAATCTGTGAGTATTGAGTAGGAACAACTAGTTCTCCTTCCAGATCAATAATCCCGTAATTTTTCTGGCTTTTTACGGTTGAGTAACCATTTTTCATATCACCAATTTCATCATAGTCCAGCTGCTTAATGAGTTTCAGTTGGTCGTCAAAGATGAAAAATCCACTCCGGGTATGAAGACGCAAAGTGGTTCCTTTTAGATTAGCTCCGTACGCAATTACAGGATATTTATCGATTACCCTTCCTGAGCGATCAATTAACAAGGTTTCGTTATTGTGCAAGACTACGCCCCTGTCTTCAGAAATAAAGGCAAAAGCCTTATCATACTGGAAGTCAATTACCTTATTGCCTTTGGTGTCAAAATATCCCCACTTCCAGTCATTATTTACTGCAATTAATCCAAATTTCTCAAATCCAACATCTTCATACTTCAGTGGAATTATTTCTTTTCCAGAAAGATCGATTAACCCATCTTTATAACCCTCATTGCTAACTTCAATAAATCCATTTACCGGGAAGTAAAGGTTTTTATACCACTTTGAAATCGGCTTGCCTGTGTTATTTACAATCGCATATTTTTCATCGAAATTTTGGACCTTCCAAAGGCCTTGTTTTCCCCATGCATAAATTGCAGAATATCCTTGCTCAAGAAGTAATTTACCCTTGCGATCGATCAAATACTCAGCTTTCGAATGTTTCTTTTTAACAACTGCCAATCCATTATTAAATGATTGGGCATCAGCAAACTGTGGCTTGATAGTCCATTCACCATTTTTATCGATATATCCCCACAAATCATTAAACTTGGCAGGTGCAAAGCCATTTTTGAAAGGAGAGACAAAACTGAAAATGGGATCAATCATCCAATTGCTTTCCAAATCCATAAAGCCCCACTTGTTATCCTTTTTAACTGGTACCAGCCCTTCAGCATAGTCTAACATGCTCTCTTCACCAAGCGGAATTATTTCCTTTCCTGACTTATCAATCAGCCCCCAATCATAATTAAATCCAAGCTTTGTAAAGACCCTTGCATATCCATTCGAAAAAGACTTGATTTCATCGTATTTGGGAGGGACTATTTCACCCTTTCCAACCTCCACTAATCCATATTTTTTTTCGGTTTTATCTTGAAAAATAAACAACCCTTCTTCGACATGTAACAATTTGTGATACTTCACTTCCAAGACTACTTTTCCATTCCCATCCATCAAACCATATTCTTCACGATAATTATTGATGGCATAATAATCACCTTTTGAAGTCAGGTAGCTACAGAGGATAAGATCCTGTGCAATAAGTGAAGTGGAGAAAAGAAAACAAGAAAAGATGGTAATTAATAAAGTTCTGGTCATTGCTAATTTGGTAATGATTAATGAATGAATAAATTCGTTGTTATTTGGAGTTAGCTGCTATTCTATCGACTCGATCTGTTTAATGACATTTGCAGCTCCCTGATTAGCAGGATTGATCTCGATCACCCTTACAAAAAAGGGCTTGCTTTTTTCAAACCATGTTAAAGCCTCTTCTTTAAGCTGAGCTGAAAGTTCAAGATTAGGCGTATTATTAGCTTCATTTAATGCTACTGTCCCTTTCTTAAAATAGGCATTGCCCAAATTGAAATTTGTGGTTTCATTCATGGGGTCTAAAACCAAAACCTGCTTATACAATTCAATACTTAAGTCAGGTTCTTTTTCTTCTACCATTGATGCCAGGGCTATTCTTAGTACAACGGTTGACTCGTCTGTTAAGATCGCCATCATTAATGCTTCTTTGGCTAATTCATATTTATGGGTTGATTTGTAAAGAATATCAAGACGGAGGTTATCGAGATCTTTTTTTACGGTTTCGTATTGCTGCTCAAGCAAACTCAAAGCTTCGCCAGAATAAGGCGGTTGTTGATTGGCTACTTTTTCTTTTTCACTTTCAAGGAAATCCATTCCTGTCATAATCGTACCGTAGGCCTTGTTCAGATCTTCTTCAGTTGTAGAAGTATTGAAATCCTCATATCCAACATAATAAGTGAAGTAAAGCCGGGCCAGTTGAAGATACATATAGGCAGCAATGAAGTCCGGATTTTTAGAAGATGGATCATAGTTATCAATAGCAACTTCAAAGTAAGTTTTGGCATCGGAATAGAGTTGGCGTTCCATTGCTATTTTCCCCATATAGTCATAAGCTCTGAAAGATGCATCATCAATTTCAACAACAGCAATAAATCTACTCTCAGCTTGTTTGAGCAACATTTCCTTGCTTGGTGCTGGCAAATTTCTGGCTAATGCCTGGTTAAAAGCATCTTGCCCTTCCGTCAGCAGTTGAGGTTTTAGCGCATGGATCAGTTCATTGATTTTATCGATCCATTTCCCATTATCGTAAGAAGTGCCTTCTACAAGATCATAATAAGCAGAATATATATAGTCGGAATATTCTATAAGACTGTTCACATTACCTAAAGCATTTGCTTTGGCAACCAACAGGTGTTTGGCTTTAGCCCTCAGGTAAAAAGCTTTGGGAATATTGGCCTGCTTAATTGTAAACGGCTGATTCAAAGCATTATCCAGCATTTTCAATGCATTTTCATATTCTGCAGATGCTATATCTCTTTCTGCTTTGTCAACATAAATATCCGCTATTTGTCCTAGTGCAATATTTAATGAGAACAGAATTGAAAGGGTCGTAAATAATGCTGTTTTCATAATCCGGGAGTTAATCCTTATTGCCAGTTTTCTTTTATGATTTCACCTTTATGGTCAATTTCGAGATACCCCCAATTCGCACAATCTCCATCATTCTCAGTGATTATCATTCTCGCTTTTCCACTTTCAAAAGATGTACCTTGAAAATAACATCCATTTGGCAGATCAGCCAGATGTGCAGGCAGTTTTATCCTGAGTTGGTTTTTGGCATCTATATAGCCCACGATATTACCTCCTGGATTATCCATGTACGTGTTTTTGAGATTAGTAACAAATGCCAACCCTTCACTAAAATTATCCACATAATCATATTCACAGGGAATAACCAGTTTTCCATTGGAATCGATAAATCCCATTTTCCCAGTTTTAAAATGCATAACCCTCAGTAAGCCTTCATGGTATGCTATGGGTGTACCATGGGGATTGGTGCCCCACGCATGGAAATAGGTTTTGGATACATTCAACACAACTTGGCCAGATTTATTGATAACCTGCTTTTTACAAGCATCGGACAGTTCGTTTATCTCTCTATAATCATTATCCTCATCTTCAGGGCAAACAAAAACAACCGCTTTACCTTCTGAAAAATTAAAAGCCAAATCGTAATCAAATGGAACGACCACCTGCCCGCTTAAATCGATAAAGCCAAACTTTCCAAGTTGTTTATCATGCACCGCTACAAGACCTTCAGAAATAAATTGGTTAGCGGAATAAACCATTAAATGCCCGGGTAATTCTAGAATCAGCTCTCCCTCCCTGTTGATAAAAGCATAATGACACGGGCCTCGTCTTTCCTGACATTTTTCCACGAAGGCTAGGCCTTCATTAAATGGTCTGGCCATTCGAAACTCGGCTTCAACCTGTACTTCGCCCTCAATGGTTCGGAATCCCCAAAGCCCTGATTTATTGTCAAAAAAAGGATACAAGGCCGATTGAGCCTGGATTTGAGTGGATAACAGAAAAAGTAACAATAAGAGGACTACCCTTTTCATAGCATTTTTTTAGAATGAACGTAATTGACCGTCAACATATTTTTCGATCAATGTTGTACTTAAAATGGGGTTACAGGAAACAGGGTAAATAAAAATTGTATCTCAATTCATTTTTTAGTTTCCCAAAACTAACCCATTCCATATTTTTTCACAATAGGGCAAATGCCTCATTTTTTTTGAAAAATCAACTGCAAATGCTAAATTTGAGATAGCTATTTCACCTCTTTCATTTTTGTAGAAAAAGGCTTTCAACTCAATGATTTTCAGGCTAGTCTCAGTATTATTTTTATTCATTTTCGGAATAACTCCATCCCATCTAATTGCAGAGTCCGACGAAAGGGCGAAGGCGGTTCTCGTAAAACTGGAAACGCTTAAGAACGAAGCTTTTATTGACTATTTAATCCAAAATTGGGAAGTTTTAACTATTGATGAAAAGACACCTCTAATGGAAAAGGCGGTAAGCATAGCTGAAGCTTTGGAAAACCCCACAACTCTTGGTCGCACCTACTTATTTCTTGGCAGAAATAATTATGGAAAAGGAGAACATGAAAAAACAATAAAAAATTACCTTGCAGCACTTGGCCACTTTAAGTCAGCTAAAGACTTTTCCAACATTGGGCTTGTTTATAATGAACTGTCCATTTTAACAAAAAAACAAAGGAATTACAATCAGGCATTTGAATACCTCAAATTAAGCCGGGAAGCTTGTGAACAAGCCAATGACAGCATTTGTATAAGCACCTCACTTGATAATACTGGTTTGCTTTATATTGAAACGGGTGAGTATGATAAAGCAGAGCCCCTTTTTAAACAGGTCCTAGCCATGCGTGAGCGCCTCCAGGATAGTATCGGTATTGGATTTGTACTTAACAACCTGGCAGAATGTGAAGCGAATCGGGGGGCATATGAAAGTGCTGTTACCCTGATTAACAGATCTACAGCTATCAGGAAAGCTTTAGGTCATAAGTTTTGGGTAGCGGTTAACGATAACAACATTGGAGAAATGTACGCCAGGTTTGGTGATCACAGAAAAGCTATTAGCTATTTCGAAGCCAGCCTTGAAGAATCCATTCCCAATGGCTATTCAGACCTGATTCAACATACCCTGAATGCAGCAGCAGATAATTATACCAAACTGGGTGATTACCAGAATGCATTTGAACTTAAGCAACAAGCATCGGCAATTAAGGATAGCATTTTTAATGTTAATAAGAGTCGCCAAATCACTGAAATGGAGACTAAATACGAGACTGAGCGCCACAGACTTGAAGCCCTGGCACAAGCTGAAAAAAACAGGCGATTAACAGCATGGGGCTCAGCGATATTTGCTGGACTGCTTTTAATCGGCTCTATTGGTTACTTTCGTTTTTATCAGAAACAGAAATATGAACGCCGCCTTAAGGAATTGGAGCTCCACGAAAAAGTACAGAATGAACGGCATAGAATTTCCAGAGATTTACATGACAATGTGGGTGCCCAACTCACGAATATCATTACCAACCTGGATATTCTTGAATTTAAATCTCAAAAATCAGGAGACGGTGATCTCTCTGGCCGAATTGAAAAAGTAAGCGAGTTTGCCAGAAGTACCATGACACAACTCAGAGAAACAATCTGGGCCATCAACAAGGAAAGTTTTTCTGCAGATGATTTCTCAAGAAAAGTAAGAGAGTACTTCTCCAAAATCCTGTCCGACAGTAATTCCTTAAAAGAATGGGAGGTTATCGCAGACGACAACATTCAATTTGAACTCTCTCCTATCCAGGCCCTTAACTTGTTCAGGATCATTCAGGAGGCTACCAATAATATGATCAAACATGCAAATGCCTCTGAATATCAAGTGGCGTTGTCAGGCACAGAAAAAGACCTTAAACTCACTATTTCAGATAATGGGATTGGATTCAATATCCAGGTCAATAAAACCGGACATTACGGACTGGAAAACATGAAACACAGAGCCGAAGAAATTAACGCCGATTTTGACATTTTCTCGAAAGAGAAAGAGGGGACAACAATCCTCATTTCCTTGAAAGGAAAATAAATCTCGAAAACAGGGCATTTGCCCTATTGCAATGAATAAGTCCAGTTGCTAACTTAGCCAGATGAAAATAAAAGTTGCCATCGTTGACGACCAATATCCGCTCATTCAGTCTCTAAGCGAGGCATTGTCCTTCTTTGACAATGTGGAAGTCGTCTTTACCGCTCGAAATGGCAAGGATTGCCTTGAAAAACTTGCCAGCAATCTGACTGACCCAGAAGTCATCCTGATGGATATTGAAATGGATGTAATGAATGGAATTGAAGCGACTTCAAAAGTTGCTGCCCAATACCCTCATATCAAGATTATCATCCTATCCGCCTTTGATCAGGATGAAAAAATCTTTCATGCTATACTGGCTGGTGCTAATGGATATCTGCTTAAAGGGGAACGACCCACCAAAATCGTCGGAGCCATAGAAGAAGCAATCGAAGGACGCTTACCCATGTCTCCATTGGTGGCATCAAAAAGCCTTGCTTTGATGCGAAAAGCGCCTTCACCCTCCGCCTCTACTCCAGAAACTTATAAGCTCTCTCCTCGGGAGACAGAAGTCCTCGAACATGTTGCATCCGGACTCACTTATAATAATATTGCTGAAAAACTGTTTCTCAGTCCCAAAACCGTTAGAAATCATATTGAGAATATTTATAAAAAGCTTGAAGTCCATTCAAAGGTGGAAGCCGTTCAAATCGCACTGAAGAATAACTGGTTCAATCAATAACACATTTAGATTATTACGGAAAGGTTAACTTTGCCCACGAACCAACGATCTTAGTATTGTGCATATTCTGAAGACGATTTGGGCTATTTACTTCCTAACGATTTTTGTCGTATTCCTATTAATTTCAGCAATTTTTATCTCCGTTGTTTTACTATTTTTTGGCAATAGAGCTATAAGACCGGTGATGTGGTGGAGCTATAACATAATTGGCAGAGTACCTATATTTTTAGCCGGTGTATGGGTGAAAGTAAAGGGCAAGGAAAATATCGAGAGAAAAAAGTCCTATGTTCTGGTCAGTAATCATCAATCTTATCTTGATGCGATTGTCAATGGATCCAGTTTTCCCGGGGTCTTCAAATTCCTGGCAAAGGCTGAATTGTCCAAGCCACCTGTGTTTGGTTATCTAATAAAGCGTATATGCATCCTGACTGATCGCTCCAATAAAGCTTCCCGAATTAAAAGTTTCCAGAGCATGGTCAATGCTTTAAAGGAAGGCTATTCAATAATGATCTATCCGGAAGGAACGAGGAACCTGACTGATAGGCCTTTGCTTAAGTTTTATGATGGGGCCTTTAAACTGGCGATTGACTCCGGCACTCCCATTCTCGTTCAAACGCTAATCAATTCAGGGAATTTGCTGCAATCGCACAAAGCCAAAATGAGACCAGGCTTCATCATCGCAGTCTGGGAAGCGCCTATTTCCACTGAAGGTATGACAAAGGATGATATTCCGGAGTTAAAAGAAAAAGTCAGAGTAATTATGCTAGAAAAATTAAAGACTTACAATGCTTCCCAGTCAATAGAAGCCCCAGGTTGAAGTACGTCGAAATCTGCTGTTATAGGCACCATATTTTTTTGTGCCGCGCCACAATTGTAGACAACGACCCTGTCATCTGACTTTATCCAGTTTTCTGCACTCAATTTTTCTGCTGCACCTATACAAGCTGCAGCTTCCGGACAAACTGAGATACCTTCGTTTGAGGCTGCCAATTTCATCCATTCTCCAATTCTGCCCTCTTCAACAGCAATAGCCTTACCGCCTGATTCGCGCACGGTATCCAATATCATAAAGTCGCCAACTGCACCTGGGACACGAATGCCTCTTGCTACTGACTCGGCATTTTCAAACAACTCTGCAAACCGTTTGCCGTCTTCGAATGCTTTAACCATTGGGCAACAGCCATCAGATTGTACGGCAACCATTTTTGGCATCTTATCCGAATTTAGCCAACCGATTTCTCTAAGTTCCTTGAAAGCTTTCCACATGCCGATCAGGCCGGTGCCTCCTCCTGTCGGGTACAGAATAACATCTGGCAATTCCCAATTAAACTGTTCGGCAAGCTCAAAGCCCATTGTCTTTTTGCCTTCTATGCGGTAAGGTTCTTTTAAGGTAGAAACATCGAACCAGCCTGCTTTTTCCTTCCCTTCTTTGACAAATTTTCCACAATCATTGATCAGGCCATTGACCAAGAAAACTTTTGCTCCGGCCAACTTGGCTTCCAACTGGTTAACCATAGGCGTGTCTGCAGGCATAAAAACAAAGGCTTCCATGTTCGCTCTTGCCGCATAAGCTGCCATTGCTCCACCAGCATTTCCGGCAGTCGGAATGGCCACCCGTTTGACACCAAACTCGTTGGCCATCGTGATAGCAGCGGCCAAGCCCCGGCTTTTGAACGAACCGGTTGGTAACTGGCCCTCATCTTTTATCCAAAAGTCATAAAGGCCAAATTTTGCGCCAAGCCTTTGACAAGATAATAGTGGCGTCATACCTTCTCCCAATGAAACCAGATTTTCTTCATTTTCAAGAGGAAGTAGTTCTCTGTAACGCCACATAGTCGGTTCCCGATCTAGCAGCATTTCTTTCCTGAATACTGATTTTACTTTATCAAGGTCGTAACGAACCCACAACGGTCTCCCAGCATGCATGGTCTGGATTTGACGGGCTGGCAAAATGGTGCCATCGATAGCAGATTCAAGGTGAGTAATAAAACTAGGCATTGGATTATTCTTATTGAGTGATGCGATAGCCATTCGTCATGGCATATTTATCATGATTGATGAAACAATCCAAAGATAGATTTTCTATCCATTTTCAGAAACAGACTTTTGCCTGCTTGCTCCCCTACTTTTTGATAAACTGTCGGGCTGTAACACCCTTGTCTGTTCTCAGTTCAATGAAATAGACACCTTGCGAAAGGTCGTTGACATCAATGTCAAAGCCATAATTTCCTTGAAATTGGTTTCCGGAGAAAACGTTTTTCACCAACTGGCCGTTGACGGCTATTATCGAGATCTCCATTTTACCGGCTTGCGCCAATGCATAGTTAATATGAATGTTTGAGGCAGTTGGATTCGGATAAACACTGATTACCAGAACTTCGTTTGCTGGCTGTTGAACAGAGGTTATCAAAAGCGTAGGATCAGGTGCCGGAATATCCTGGAAAGGTTTTGGAGGTGAAGGAACATTGGTTTTTTGAAGATAGTTTTCACCGGAATTACTAAACAGGCTGCATTCATAATTAATGATCTGAGTCGGGCTAACTATCGTTGGTACAAAGTAATAGTCGGCCTGTGCTTTTGAAGGTGTTACATCGAGAATAAAATAACCATGTTCATCAAATTCAACGTATTTGGCATGAGGGTCAACTCCGGGAAATAGATTCTCCATAAGGCTGGAACCAATAGATCCGAATAGTTCATCAAAATTTGGAGAGGAAATACTGGGCGTAACCGCCTCAACAGCTACTGATCCCATTCCGGTAACGGGATTATAGGTCATGGTATCATCTGGGGTTAGCGTAATGTCGAAGCTCATACTAACGTGAATATCCCCGGTAATGAAAAACACATCATCAATATTATTTTGGTCTATATAGTTGATAACTTCTGTTCGCTTGGCCGGATAACCATCCCACGTATCAAGAAACAAGTTGGAAGCACCTGGAAGGATGGCCTCAAACGGTTGAAGAATCAAAGGCGCAAAAAGGACCTGGTTGCCTATAATTTTCCAGGTGGCATTTGAGTTTGACAACCGATCTTTAAACCACACCATCTGTTCATCACCTAATAATACCCTAGATGGATCATTGATGGTCGGGTCCATAGCACTATTAACCTGTTCTACCCTCGCCTCGTGCCTGGTATCTAATAATACTAATTCTACCAAATCGCCATAGCTGGAGGTCCTGAATACCTGGTTGTCAGTATTATCTCTAATCGGTGCCCATTCGAAATAAGCCTGTGTAGCCGCATTTTTTCTATCAGCGTAAAGGCCCTCTGTCAAAGGATCATGGTTACCTGCTCCATCTACCCAGGCGTTATTGGCAACTTCATGATCATCCCAAATTAAAATGAAAGGATGTTGCTGCATTACCCGTCGTAACTCATCTTCTAGGCGATAATAGGAATAACGCATTCTGTAATCTGAAAGATTCAGTATTTCATTTGCCGGTTCGTGTCCTCGACCGATGTCTTCATCATAACCATAGCCACCTGATTCATATTCATATATAAAATCTCCGAGATGGATAATGGCATCCAGATCGTTTAGTTCTGAAAGTCTTTCGAAGGCACTGAAATAGCCAGATTGGTAGTTGTTACAAGACACAACACCAAACTTGAGTTGGTCAGGTGATCCTACAGGTAAGGTTTTTGTTCTTCCGATAATACTTTGAGTCCCTAGGGCATTGAATCGGTAATAGTAAGTTGTTCCGGCAATGAGGCCTGGAACATCAACTTTTACCGTATAATCCTTCGATATATCCGTCATAACTGATCCTGAAGTAATCGTATTTACGAATCCAGTGTCTGTGGCCATTTCCCAATCTACTTGTATAGTCTGGTCCATATCTGGAGTTACCCTGGTCCAGATAATCACCCCATCCGTTAATGGATCACCAGAAGCCACGCCATGATAAAAAGGAGCCAACATTTCGTTGAAGGGAGATGATTTCTCATCGACCCTGCTATTATTTCGAGGGGAGTTTTCAGTTTGTGCATACATACCCGAAATCAGTGAAATTGAACACAGTCCGGCAAACAAAAAATCAATGAATATTTTTTTCATGGGCGGTAATTGAAATGAATTTCATGAAGCATAAAAAGAGCAGGATAAAAGTCAATTATTAGCAAATAACGGCACAATTTTTATCAAATTCCAGAATGGATATTTTAATGCTATAAGTAAAATCTATAGGCCATAGGTTTTTCTTATAATTGTAATGCAATTCTGTCTTTTAGTTGACATTTTTTCCTTGAAAAATTACTTTAAAACTATATTTTTGCTTTACTCTATCTCAGATTTATCACAAAAGTATCACAAAAGTATCACAGCTATTAATACTTACACTAATTGCTTTAATATGAAAAACATTGCTTTACTAATCACATTTTGCTTTTGTTTTACCCTTGGGTCTTCCCAGGTAAACAGGTCTATTGATGGTGTCGGAAATAATACCACGAGTCCTGAGTGGGGTGCAGCCACTGGGGAATTCAATTGGGTGGTTTCGACAGCATTTGAAGATGGAATGTCTATGCCTTCAGGGCAAGACCGACCTAATGCCAGGGAAGTTAGTAATGCTGTTGGCGACCAAAATGAATTCATAGCCAATGAAAAAGGGTTATCGGACTTCATTTGGGGTTGGGGTCAATTCATCGATCATGATGTCAACCTTAATGATGATCACCCAACAGAAGTATTACCCATTCCGGTTCCTTCAGGCGATGTCGATTTTGACCCTGGCAGCTCAGGAACCGTCGAAATCCCTATGAAGCGATCTGTCTACGACCCTTTAACAGGCATTAACGACATCCCCAGACATTTTATCAACGAGATCACAGCATATATCGACGGTTCGGCGGTTTATGGCATTGACGATGATCGGGTTAACTGGATCAGGTCTTTCGTTGATGGTAAACTCAAGGTTTCCAGTGGTAACCTGCTGCCCTATAACACAATTGACGGAGAGAGAGAATCTACCATCGACCCATCCGCCCCTTTCATGTTACTGGATGGCCCTGTTGAGCCAGACAAATTTTTCATCGCCGGAGATGTCAGAGCCAATGAGCAGCCCGGGCTCACCAGCTTCCACACCCTTTGGGTAAGAGAACATAACAGGCTTTGTGATGATATCAAAGCAGCCAATCCTGCCTGGAATGACGAAGAAATTTTTCAACGTGCCCGAAAAATGGTAGGCGCTTACATCCAGGCAATAACTTTCGAAGAGTTCTTACCTGCCATTGGAATTTCCCTGGACCCCTATGCCGGATATAACACCTCAATGAATGCTAATATTTTCAACACCTTCTCCGCAGCTGCTTATCGATTTGGCCACACAATGGTCAATGGCCGTATGCTTCGGTTAGAGGAAAATGGTGATTCTATCAGTTTTGGTTCAATTAATCTTCGGGATGCCTTTTTCGACACCAACCTTATTCCAGACGAAAATGGGATCGAACCGTTTTTTCGCGGAATGGCCGTACAAGAACACCAGTTTGTTGACCCTATGATCATGAATGATCTGCGCAACTTCCTTTTTGGCCCTCCAGGTGCTGGTGGCCTCGACCTGCTGGCAACAAATATCCAAAGAGCAAGAGACCGCGGACTTCCAGATTTTAACACAATCAGGCAAAATTTCGGGTTGAGTGCAATTACCAACTTTTCAGACTTTATCTCTGATACGGATCTTGCCAATGCCCTTTCAAATGTCTATGGGGGTGATGTCAATAAGATTGATCCATGGATAGGTTTGATGGCTGAAGATCACTTACCAAACGCCATAATCGGCTCAACTCTTGAGTTAATACTCAGAGAACAATTCCAACATCTCCGTGATGGCGATCGGTATTATTATGAAAATGATCCGTCATTGACACTCGAACAGATCCAGGAAGTCAAAGACACAAGGTTATCAGACATCATACTTCGCAATACCTCAATTAACGAAATTCAGGAAAACGTCTTTTTTGCTGAGCCGCGAAATGCCGTCTCTGTTGAACTCCTACCTTTTGAATCGATAAGGAATATGAAAATCAGTGCATATCCAAATCCAGTGCAACGTTTCTTCACGCTTGAGATCAAGGCGATGAAGGCTGATGATTTCGTGCTTTCAATTATTGATAATTCAGGGAAAATGATTCAACAGCAAGACGTAAGGCTCAACCAGGGAGATAATGTTCTCGAGTTTGAGATCGCGCCTAATTATGCAAGTGGACTTTACACAATCCATCTCGAATCAGAGACAGGAATTGGACATTTGAAAATTATTAAGAATTAATACCCCAACTATCAAAGTTGATCTGTCGTTTATGATGGGTCAACTTTGGTGGATTTTGGCTAAGAGGTGAATTTCATTTTTGCTACTATCCTTGCAGCCAATGAAGGAAAAAAGCGTTTGATGTATACTCCCAGAGTTTCTTTTCCGCCAATATAGACTTCCAGCTTTTCACCTTTTACAGCTTTCAGCATTTTCCTTGCAAAGACATCGGTAGGTAATCCGGCCGCTGTCGTTGGATCCATCTTTCCGCTTTTAGAACCATCACCTTTAAGGGCATTGAGCGAAACATTAGTGTGTACATAACCTGGACAAACCAAAGTGACCTTAATGTTATAGGGTGTCAATTCCGCCCTCAATCCGTCAAAAAATCCATGGAGGGCATGCTTTGAGGCAGCATATGTGGTTCTGAGCGGGGTACTCACTTTTCCTGTAACGCTGCTAATCACTACAAAATGACCGGCCTTTTTTTCTATCCAGCCTGGTAATAATGCTTTTGTCAGGACTATTGTACCATAATAGTTGACATCCATTATCTTTTTGTCAACATCCAGGGAAGTGTTGACAGCGAGAGACCTTTGACTGATCCCACCGTTATGCACCATGTAATCAATTTTGCCAAAACACTTCAAAGCTTCATCGGCCTTTGCGGGTAAACCCTCATGGTCAGAAAGGTCAAGCGGGATACAAAATATATTTGTGCCGTCTCCCGAACAATTAGCCTTTACACGTTCGAGTTCATCAAGTCGTCGAGCTGAGAGTATAAGTTTTGCGCCCTCTTTGGAAAAAGCATAAGCCAGACCCTCTCCTATCCCGGAAGAGGCCCCTGTAATCCAGACTATTTTGTTATCGAAACTCATTTGCGTTTACCTCTTGGTTTGCGATTACCCCGATTTTTATGACGGAAATTCCTGCGTTTTCCGCCTTTACCTTTTTTACCGGGATTATATTTTGGTGATTCTCCAATTTCGGGAGGCGTTGGCATTTTACGAACTTCCATTTCGATCAACTGCTCAATACTGTAGAATCGGCGTTGGTCTTTGGGACTAATAAAAGTCACTGCTACACCAGTTGATGCTGCCCTGGCAGTCCTTCCAACCCGGTGGACATAGTCTTCTGCATCAGAAGGTACATCAAAATTAATGACCAAACTGATGTCTTTTATATCAATTCCCCTTGAAAGAATATCAGTGGCAACCAGGATCTGAACTCTTCTGCTTTTAAACTCTCGTAATACCGTTTCCCTTTGCTTTTGTTCGAGATCGGAAGAGATGCCTTCCGCTTGAAAACCGTTCTTCCTTAAAGCTCTGACAATGCTGTTAACAGCTTTTCGTGTAGAAGAAAAGATCAGAATGCTGGGATAGCTTGATTTTCCTTTAATGAGATGACAAACCAGGTCAATCTTGTTTTCATCATAAACCATGTACGCAGCCTGTAAAACCCCTGCAGCAGGTTTACTTATTGCAAGATTTATCTGCTCTGGATTGACCAGTATCTTCTTGGCAAGAGTTCGGATTGTTGGTGGCATTGTTGCCGAAAACAATAGGTTTTGTCGTTCCTTTGGCAAATAATTGATGATTTTAACGATATCATCCAGAAACCCCATATCCAGCATACGATCAGCCTCATCGAGGATCAAGTGACTGACTTTGGAAAGATCGACATAATCCATATTTAAATGGGAGATGAATCTACCCGGGGTGGCAACTACAATATCAACGCCTTCTACCAGTGCTTTTTTCTGTTGTTCCCATGACATACCATCCCCTCCTCCATATATCGGTAGTGAACTTACATTTATAAAATAGGCAAAACCTTCAACAGCTTGATCAATCTGTAATGCCAGTTCCCTGGTTGGAACAATAATAACAGCATTGATAGTTGATTCGTTATCATTCTGACTGTAAATCTTGTCGAGTATTGGTAAGAGGAAAGCTGCCGTTTTGCCTGTTCCTGTTTGTGCGCATGCGATCAGATCCTTTCCCTCAAGAATAACAGGGATCGCTTCTTCTTGGATGGGTGTGGGTTTTTGAAAGCCCATGGCATCGAGACCATCCAGCAGGTCTTCATTGAAACTGAAGTCCTCAAATGTCTTATTTTCTTCCATTTCGGGGATGAAGCTAATAAATTGTTTTGTAATTTTGGCGCTCTTTCGGTAGTGCGGCCTATTTATATATAAAAAATTGAACCATGCGGAATTTCTTTATTCTAATCGTTGGATTCTGTTTTCTAGCAAGTGGATGCAGCAAAGATCAATTTGCGGAGGATTTGCTTTTGATCCAGGATTTCCTTTCGGACAACAATCTTACGGCACAATCAACTGCTTCCGGATTGCATTATATTATACATAATCAAGGTACAGGTGGTAGTCCTTCCATCACATCAGAAGTTACTGTTCTGTATACAGGCTCATTCCTTGACGGTACTGTTTTCGATCAAACCAACGGTACTCCGGTAACCTTCGATCTTGCTTTTCTTATTCCTGGGTGGATCGAGGGGCTGCAATTACTGGAAAAAAATGGTCAGGCGACCTTACTCATTCCTTCCGAGTTAGGTTATGGATCGAATCCTCCTCCTGGATTTCCTAAAAATGCGGTACTCCTTTTTGATATTACTCTTGTCAATTGGAATTAAGCATCTATTATTATTAATTTGCCGTTAAATTAAATTCTCCACGAGGTTAACATGGGTAAATTCGAACAATACTTACAGGATTTTTCAAACACAGTTGATTTTTGGGACTTCCTCGCAAATATCGTTGTTGCAGCAGTGCTGGCTACCATTTTAAGGATTTTTTACATCCGATTTGGTAACTCGGTTTCTAACCGCAGCAGGTTTGCCTCCAACTTTCTTCCCCTTGCATTGACGACAATGTTGATCATCACAATCGTTAAATCTTCTATTGCACTTTCACTCGGTCTTGTAGGCGCCTTGTCAATCGTTCGTTTCAGGGCTGCTATTAAAGATCCCGAGGAGTTGACCTATCTATTCCTTGTTATTGGTATCGGGTTAGCTACCGGAGCGAACCAACCTATTGCGGTTATTGTCGCGTTCACCTTCATCGTGATATTGCTTTATGTCAATAACCTATTCAATGGCAGACGGGGTTTCAAGCGAGAAGATAAGATGTATATCAACATCAGCACTGATGTCGATGATCTCGAAAAAATAACAAACATTCTTACAAAAACGCTCACCTATGTTGAATTGAAACGACTTGACAAAATGGCTGATGGGCTTGACCTCTCATTTATCTGTAAAGCTGATTCAATTAAGGACCTGAACACTTTGAAGAATGATCTGGGCGAATTATCTAAAGGAACTACTTTTTCAGTTATCGATCAACCTGACCTGATTGCATAATCCGCAAATAAGCCATTTCAATATTTTAAGTTAAAATCCGAAATCAAGGTCAGGGATGTAATATCTTTGGGAGGAGTTAAACAAGCGGTTAGTCATGTCAACATTTAGGATCAATATCATTTCTATTTATACTACATTATTAGGCCTGATCTTCTTTTTGGCAGGCGAAAAAAAGCTTTCGGCTCAACCGCTGCCTGAAAACTTTTTTGAGGAAACCGTACTTGATGGCCTTAACCGGGTCATTGGGATTTCCTTTGCGGAAAACGGACTTGGCTTTGTTTGGGAAAAAGAAGGACTGGTTCACGTAGTAGAAGACGAACAAATTCTTCCACAGCCATTAATTGATATCACAGAGGAAGTTGCTGATTGGCGAGATCATGGTTTAACTGGTTTGGCGCTTGACCCTAACTTTTTGAATAATGGTTTTATCTATCTGCTGTATGCCGTTGACAGACACCATTTGTTCAATTTTGGAACACCTGATTATGATCCTGAAGTTTCCATTACCCATAAACCTTCAATTGGCAGGATAACACGATATACCTGTGATCCAGCCACAGGTTTCCGGACCATAATCGAAAACAGCCGCAGTATTCTATTGGGCGAATCCTATGATACAGGCATTCCAATTCTTACTGAGTCACACGGAATGGGGACAATCCTTTTCGGTGAGGATCGCACTTTATTGATTTCAGTTGGAGATGCCGGTGGTGGACTAGGCCCAGACGCAGGTGGTGATGAATTTGGTGCCTACGCTACTCAGGCACTTGCAGATGGTATCATTTCAGAAGATCAGGACGTCGGAGCTTATCGTGCGCAATATCTTGGTTCTCTTAATGGAAAAATACTCAGGATTGACCCGGACACAGGCGAAGGAGTCAGCAGCAATCCATTTTACGATGCCGATGACCCAACTGCTCCCTGGTCCAGGATTTGGGCATTGGGATTACGGAATCCATACCGAATTATGCTCAAACCAGGAACGGGAGGCCATACGCCAGAAGAAGGTAATCCCGGTCATTTGTTTGTTGGGGATGTGGGTTTTTCAAACTGGGAAGAACTAAGCATGGTAACAACTGGAGGACAAAATTTTGGCTGGCCTATTTACGAAGGTTATTTACTGAATTGGTTATACTGGACAAATCCAGTGGCTTATAATCAAATGACGCCAAACCCCTTATTTAATAATAGCGGATGTGAAAATGAATTCTTTTCATTTAGAGATCTGCTAAAGAACATTATTGAAACAGGTTCCCCTGAATGGGTAAATCCATGTGATGAAAGCATGTACATTACCCCTGATTACCGTCAACTTCATGAGCCCCCAATAATTGTTTGGAGCAATACCTTCTGGAATCAACCTGCCAGAGCGATGGTTGGTGCTTTTGATGAAAATGGAAAATTAACACAGATTGACATTACCGATCCGGCTTCAGGAGTTGAAGGATTTAGTTTTGAGGGATTCTCCAGCATTCCGGGGGTGTTTGCAACAGAAGAGATGTTTAACGGTACTTTTGAGAATGCCTTGCTCAGCGCGGATTATTCCGGGTGGATCCACGCCTTTCATTTCGATGAAAATGATAATCTCATTGAAGTTAGCCCCTTTCATGAAGATCCTGGTAATGTAATTCATATGACCTATAATGAAATAGATCAATGTCTTTATTTTGTAGCTTATCAAAACAAGGTCAAAAGAATATGCTATGGTGGCAACCCTGCCCCAATCCCGGCTTTTAGTGCTGATCCCTATTATGGTCCGTCTCCCCTTTCCGTTGACTTTTCAGCTGAAGAAACATTCGACCCTAATAGTGAGAATCTCGACTTCAACTGGTCCTTTAGCCAGGGAGAAGCTGGAACTGGAGATGAAATTTCCAGAACATTCACAGCACCAGATGACGATCCGTTTGCAGTTGAAGTCATTTTGACCGTGACTGATGACGAAGGCGCTTCTGCTTCTATCCAGAAATTTATTTCATTAAACAATACACCACCTGAAATCGAATTCCTAAGTTTTGAGGATGGTGACTATTACTCCAATAACGGCACTACTGTTTTACCACTTATTGCTGCAGTTACTGATCTTGAACACAGTGAAAGTGAATTGTCCTACGAATGGCAGGTGTTCCTACATCATAATTCGCATTTTCATGCGGAACCAATCGATACAACCAGGCAGACTGAAGCCATCATTTCACCAACGAATTGCCAGGAAGTCTACTATTACAGAATCAGGCTATCGGTGACAGATGCCGGAGGCCTGACTACTGTAAAAGAAGCAACCCTACTACCAGTTTGCTTCCCTCCATTCTTCGATATTCTCGAATTTTCCGGCAAACCGGTCAACAGCAATGTGCAGCTTGACTGGTCAACCTCCTTTGAAGAAGAGGTTAGTCACTTCGAAGTTCAATGGTCGACAAACACCTTAAACTTTACACCAGTTGGACAAGTCCCGGCTGGAGATGGTAATTACCAGTTTATTCATGAAAATCCTGTAATTGGGAATAATAATTACAGGCTGAAGATATTCCACAATGAAGGCTATTTTGAGTATTCGCCTATCATCAATGTCAAATTCTTTTCAGAAGATGACATTCTGGTTTTCCCTAATCCCGCTTCAGAAGCCATAAATATTGGCTTTCAGGATATACTTGAAGAAGCTACCTTTACTATTTATGACTATTCGGGGCGAAAAATGTATGAATCAATATGGGAAGGTACCGAATCCGCAATATTCACAGTAAACATATCCTTTCTAAAAAATGGGGTCTACATCTATGAGGCAAAAAATGGGATAACAAGAAAACGTGGTAAACTCCTAATCATAGATGAATGATTATTAGAGACAAAAATAATGCTGGTGCTCTTATCTCCAAGGTCAACCGATCTGTAATAGGTCTTTTGATCGTACTCTTTATCGCGGTTTTGGGAATCTGGTATTTTGGGCCGTTTATTCCTGATAATGGCACCGTTTACTATTGCAGTGCTGAGAATGTCAGGGGGCTTCATTTTGTCACTAAAGGTCATTTCTTCGAAGGCTCCAAAACCCAAAGCAGCGAAAAAGCTTTTAAAGGAAGATACTCTTGCAAGCTCGACACTAATTTCCTTTACGGAATGACTTACAGGCTTAAAGACTTTACTCCTGGTGAGGCCATTAAAGCCTCCGTATACCGTTTCCGGGAAGGGAAAACACCAGGAAGTATTGTAGCTTCTGGTAAGGACTTTTACATTTCAGAGCCCAAAGCCAAAATACGTTATCAAAGTGGGTGGGAATTAGTTGAATTGTATTTCAATATCCCTCTGCACCTCGAACAGGAAGAAATATCCATATATGTGTACAATCCGCCTCATGGTGAAGTCATTTATTATGATGAATTCCGAATAGAGCGATTAGGCCTTCAGCCCTTGGGTGCCAATAACACCTTCGTTCCTCTCGAGGTAAATCTTGACCTGACAGACAATGCATTCAGGAAACTGGAATTAAAGCGCGAAGAAGCCTATCGTAAAGGGATGCTCATCTCAAGTGATGAGGATTGGGTCAGTGGAAGAATCCAAAACGGTGATGACATTTCAAAAGTAAGTTTGAGACTAAAAGGAGACTGGCTTGATCACCTGAAAGGCGACAAATGGTCGTTCAGAGTAAAAGTAAAAGACCCGCACTCATGGAATCGGATGAAGACGATCTCCTTTCAAAATCCCAGGACCAGGTCATACCTGAGAGAATGGGTGTTCCATCAATTTTTGCTGCAGGAGGATATCCTGACCCCCAGATACGATTTCGTTTCTCTAAAACTAGGCAGGAAAGATCTTGGTGTTTATGCCTATGAAGAGCATTTTGAAAAGCAGATCCCAGAATACAATAATCGCCGTGAAGGTCCGATAATTCGTTTTGTGGAAGATGGTTTCTGGCTTACAGTTCAACGTGAATTCGAGATCCACAATAAATGGAAGTTCAACGATCAAAAAATAAAAACCCTTAACGCTGCTGAGATCACACCTTTTAAAGAAGGTAAAACCAGTGAATCAGAAACCCTATCCGCTCAATTCAGGATCGCACAGTCCCTTATGGAAGATTTCCGCAGGAACACCAGGCCGGTTGAAGAAATATTTGATATTCAACGCCTAGCAAAGTACTACGCACTCGTCGATGTTAACCGAGCCTATCACGGCCTGACGTGGATCAACCAACGGATGTATTTCAATCCCGTTACCGGGAAACTAGAACCTGTTGGATTTGATGGATTTGGAGAACAAAAACCAAGTTATCCGCCTGGCAGGTTTATCGCAGAAATTGTATATGCCCGAGAACCCGGATTCAAAGACGACGAAGCTTATTATCACCTCTTTTATGATGAAGCTTTTATTGAAGCCTATTTGGCTAACCTATATGCCTTTTCAGAAGTTGCATATAGTGAAGCTTTCCTGACCAAAAATTTCAATGGGATCTCAGAGCGAGAGAAATTTATCCAGACCGAGTTTCCAAACTATACTTTTGACTGGGAATTTATTAGCGAACATGTCAGGACGATACGACAACGTTTTCTACCCTACAATAATGTAGACCTGATAGTCAAGTCTGGGAAAAAAGAAAATGGTCAACAATCGCTTAGTGTTACCAATTTCCATTTCTTGCCGATCAGGGTTATTGGCTTTGGAGATAGTCCGAAAGATATGGATGTCAACCTGGAAAACTCTAACCTGCTTTTCCCAAATACCTACAAGGGAGTCCCAAAGTATACTGAAATCAATGCACCGGCTTCCGCCAAAGTTGCTTTTTTCAAAATGCCGGGTCTTGACTCAATTTTTCATTCTACCATTTCTAAATGGGACAGGCCTGATGCTGAGACCCCAGCTCAAGAGCTCTTCAGTCAGTTAAGGCTACCAAAAGGCGATGCGGTATTCATGGAAAATGACTCGCAAATCGTTTTTTCAGCTGGTAATCATACCATTACATCTGATATTATCATTCCGGAAGGATATACCGTTGCTTTTGAAGGAGGCACCAATATGGACTTTATCAATAAAGCCAAATTTATCTCCAGGTCGCCCGTTTTTATGGGAGGAACAGAGGCTAACCCGATAAAAATCTCTTCTTCAGATGGTACAGCAAATGGATTCACAGTGCTGCAGGCCAATAAAAGATCCAGATTGCGATATGTCCATTTTGACAAGTTTAATACACTTAATGACCGGGGTTGGATGCTGACCGGGGCAGTCAATTTTTACGAATCAGATGTGGATATTTCCTACTCACATTTTACAAATAATGGCTGCGAAGATGGCCTAAATATCATCCGATCGGATTTTCTGCTCAAAGATGCGATCATCGCTAACACTTTTTCAGATGGTTTCGATGCTGATTTTTGTACTGGAATCATACAAGATACTTATTTCAACAACACAGGTAATGATGGTATGGATATGTCAGGCTCCGTTATTACGGTGATAGATTGCATTGTTGAAAATGCTGGAGACAAAGGTATATCCGTTGGAGAGCACGCCAATGTTGAGGTAAAATTCGTAAAAGTCGATGGTGCAGTTATCGGGGTAGCTTCCAAAGACCTTTCCATGCTGAATATTGACACAATAAGTTTGGTCAATTGTCAACAAGGGATCGCAGCCTACCAGAAGAAGCCGGAATTCGGTGGCGGAAAGATTGAGATCAGTCGATATTCAGCAGAGAATGTTAAATTCCTGCACCGGATTGAACAAGGATCAGAATTGATCTTGAAAGACAGAAGAATTAAGGAATAACAATTCGTAAACGCCATAGATTTAACCCAACTGGCTTTTAATTTCATTTAATGCTGATCTACGAATCAAAAAAATCGCGGTCAATCCAAAAAGTGAGAGTTTTTTCGCTTCTTGGCCTGCTGTTGTTTTTTTGTATGTTAACAGGGTTTTGGTATTGGAGTGATAGCATGGGCCGGACTATCGGCATCTTTTGTAATGCAGAAACAATAGTCGAATCTGAAAAAGGCCAAAAAATCCTTTTCAAAAATAACAGGCATTTATTTTACAATGGACAAACCAGATCAGACGAAAAAGCAAGATCCGGCAAGTACTCCAGTCTTGTAAACGATCAGCAGAAATACGGTATTCGATACGATCTCCTCAATCCGGAACCAGGTAAATTCTACGAAGCCTCTGTATGGCGATTTCAGTCCGGCACCAGGGAAGGTATGCTGGTAGCCAGCGATCCAAGTGGTCAACTATTATACAAAACGACCAAAATCCCGATAATTGAAAATGAAGATGGATGGGACAAATTGGCGCTCAAGTTTTTAACCCCTTTTCATATTAATGTAGAGGCTATAAGGATCTATGTTTTCGCCTCCGGTGATGGTAAAGTGTTCTTCGATGATTTTCAACTCAGGGAAATTCCCTTTGAAGCCGACTCAGCTTTCCAGATTGCAGATGTCAGAAGAATAAATATTCGGCTTGACGATGTCGGCACCCGTAAACTGGAAAACAAAAGAAATGAAGCCCTAAACAAAGGTATCCTGAAAACTGAAAATGATGACTGGGTGAATGGACACCTTGATGATAGAGCTGATCAACAACTCGACATCAGGATGAGACTAAAGGGTGATTTTCTTGATCACCTCAAAGACAATAAATGGTCTTTCCGCATTAAAGTGAAAGACCCTGAGTCATGGTACGGACTAAAAACCTTTTCTGTCCAACATCCAGCTACCAGGGAATACCTTAATGAATGGTTTTTTCACCAGGTGTTGGAAAAAGAAGAGATTCTCTCAACCGCCTATGATTTTGCAACAGTCAGCTTGAATAATAAGGAATTAGGCATCTATGCCTGGGAAGAGCATTTCGAAAAACAACTGGTGGAATCTCGAAATTTGCGAGAAGGACCCATCATCAGGTTTTCAGAAGCTGCCTACTTTGATGGCATTGGACACGACCTCGCTGTATTCGGAGAAGACCTTAACAAGGGCAATCGAAACGAAACTGAAAGTGCCGAAATTCTGCCTTTCACAGAAAATAAGGTTAAAGCTTCCGAAACGTTACAAGCCCAGTTCATTGCTGCAGCAAGCCTCCTCCAGGAATTCAAATTCAATACTAAAGCTCCTACCGAGATATTTGACCTCGACAAAATGGCAAAATTCTTTGCGATAGTCGATATGACAGGCGCCTACCATGCCATTATCTGGCATAATCTCAGGTTTTATTTCAACCCTGTTCTCGGTCACCTAGAGCCAGTTGCGTTTGACGGTTTCGGGATCGGATTGACCAAATGGAAAAACAGGCCGTTTTTTGGATATGGTGTATTTCACCCCGAATACGACGGACTGGAAATGTACAAAAACCTCTTTCTCGACAAAGAATTCATGCGCAAATACATCTATTACCTCAACGCGTTTACCGAGAGAACATATGTCGATGAAGTTCTTGTTAACCTCGAAAAAGGGTTACAAAGCCGTGAGCAGATCCTCAGGAAAGAATTTCCGGATTATACTTTTAACAGAAAAGCCATTGAGAACAATGCCGGGGTAATCAGCGAATTACTACGTCCAGTCCATACCTCAGCTTTAATCGTTCACAGCATGGCTCCTGATGAAGATAGTCTCAAAATATCTGTCACCAACAATTGGTTTCTGCCTTTCGAACTTTTGGGCACTGGTCGTTTTGAATCCAGAATGGATTTTTCCTTTCCGGAAAATCTTTGGATTAATGCTGATAAGGAATGGACTGTTCCAGAGGCATTAGTACTCAATGCCCCAAAAGATGCCCGATACATTTTCTACAAAATCCCCGGACTCAAAGAAATCTATGTCGCTGCTATCAATCAAATCGATCCGGGATCACAACATTTGAAAAATAGCATAGATCAAATTGCATCCAACCTTATAAGTAATGATTTATTTCATTTTGAGAATAATACCGTCACCTTCAAGGTCGGACAACATCAATTATCTGAATCCCTAATTATTCCGAAAGGGAATGCGGTTTCCTTTCCTGCCGGATGTGAAATAGACCTGATTCGGGGAGCAGCCATTGTGTCTTATAGCCCTGTAATTTTAAGCGGTACGGAAGAAAGACCAGTGATTATCCGTTCTTCAGATGGTAAAAATGGAGGGTTTTCTGTTTTTAGTGTTCAAGAGCGTTCAAAGATTAATTTCACCATTTTTGAAAATCTTGATGCCTTTTCCGATAACGGAAAAACGACTTTAGGCGCCGTTAATTTTTACGAATCAAATGTGGATATTACCCATAGCTCATTTACAGCAAATAACTGTGAAGATGGCCTAAACATTATCCGATCTGAGTTTAGCCTGGTCAATTCTACCATTTCCAATACTTTTAGCGACGGCTTCGATGCTGATTTCTGCAAAGGACTAATTAGCAATACCAGATTTATAAATACAGGAAATGATGGTCTCGATCTTTCCGGTTCTGTGGTGACCATTGAACAATGTTATATCGATAAAACGGGGGACAAAGGTATATCGGTTGGTGAACGATCTTCGGTCATCATAAAGTCTGCAACTATTCTGAATTCACCTGTAGGAGTAGCCTCCAAAGACCTCTCAAAAACAATTATTGAGCAAATTGATCTTGAAAATTGTACGACAGGGTTTTCTGCTTACAGGAAAAAACCGGAATTTGGCGGTGCAACGATTGAAGTCATTCAGTACAATGCTGAAAACGTCAAATCATTATTCCTCGTAGAACCTGGTTCAGAAATAAAAATGCCTGGCTAAACATGGATTTCCGATTCGAAAGAAAATATTTACTCGACAATCTTAGTCAAAATCTGCTAACACAAGCTGTTACGCTACACCCTGCTGGCTTCGTTAAAGCATATCCTGACAGATGGATCAACAATATCTACTTTGACACCCCTGACCTGATAGCCTACCACGATAATGTGGCCGGAATTTCGAACAGAAGGAAATACAGGGTACGCTGGTATGGTGCCGAGCCATTTACCATCAAGTCACCTAGATTTGAAATCAAGATTAAGGACAATCAACTGGGGAGTAAAGTTATCAAGTCCATTCCAGAATTTAGCCTTGATGACATCAGGAAAACCACGGATCATGTCAACAAAATGTCTGGCAGTTTCCTACCGCTTTATCCGACTCTGATGAATTCTTACCTGCGATCTTACTTCAAGACTACAGATAATAAATTCAGGATAACCGTTGATCGGTCAATGACTTATTTTTCCCTACTGAACGGCACGAAGTTTACCAGGTATAAGATCAAAGATGACCGGGCGATCCTCGAATTAAAATATGCCAGAGAGCTCGACCGCAAAACAGATCGTATCACCCAATTCCTTCCTTTTCGACAAACCAAAAGTTCAAAATATATCACAGGGATGGAATTCACTTACCTATAGCGGTTAGGTGCCGATTGAATCAAACATGTAAGCCCAGCAAAGATCGATAGTCGCTTCTATACCTTTTTTATGCGTGCGTTCCACGCCATGTGATGCCGACACACCCGGACCGATCAACCCTACCCTGAAATCATTGCCTGCTCTCAAGGCCGCTGAGCCATCGCTTCCGTAAAAAGGATAAATGTCTACTTCAAACGGGATTTCAAATTTCCTGGCCAGGTCAATCAGTTTTTTCCTCATCTCAAAATCGTATGGTCCCGAGGAGTCTTTTGCGCATATCGAGCACGCCGTTTCTTTACCAGAACAGCCATCCCCTACCACGCCCATATCGATTACCAGTAACTCTCTGACAGAACCCGAGTATCCAACAGTTCCGCCGTGTCCCACTTCTTCATAATTTGAAAAGAAAATTTCGACTGGTGTTGTTTTACCCTCTTCTGCCATACGCCTGGCCAATTCAAAAAGCACAAAACAACCTGCCTTATTATCCATGTATTTTGACTTGATGAATCCGCCTTCAAGTTCCTGGTAATGGGTCTCAAAGCAAACAAAATCACCTGCCATGACTCCTAGGGCTTCGGCTCCTTCTTTGTCGTCAATATTTTCATCAAGGCGGATATGCATGTTGTCTGGAATCCTGTCTTTTTTGGATAGGTCTTTATTGACATGCACTGCAGGATTATCTAGCAACAAAGTTCCGGTAATGATCCGACCTTCGTGGGTGTACACCCTGCAATAAGCGCCTTCATAGGCATTTAGCGAAGGGCCGCCTATTTTCGAAATTCTAAGCGTACCATCACTCTTGATACTAGATACTATGCCGCCAAGCGTGTCGGTATGGGCTGCAATCGCTAACGTTGGTTGTGGACCAAACGCACACCGCACTGCTCCTTTGTTGGTGTATGTTGGTTCGAGTCCGTATGACTTAAGCAATGCAAAGATATACTTGCAGGCTTCAGCGGTAAAACCAGTAGGTGAATCAATGAGAACAAGTTCCTTGAGTGTAGTGTAATCCATGCTCTATGCGGATTTTATTTTGTCATAGAAATGTAAAGTCGATAAATTAAGTGACTTATTGGGGATTCCAAAAATAGACAGAAAAGCGAAAAGCCTATAAATTACCGACTCCTTTTACAATGAAATGTATATACGACGCCAAAAAGCTGTGGATGCCCTCCTTGCTTTATCAGTCGGGATATACTGGCTGTTAGATCTTCCAGATTTAAAGCCAGTGTAGCCAATCTTCTAGCGTTTGAATAACCCTGCCATTTATTAACGCAAAATCATTTTGGCTATGTTCAAACATGTTCTTTCTTTCGTACTCTTCTCACCATTTTTGTTATTTGCTTTAGCTGCAAATTGTCAAAGTTTCACCAAGATTACTGATATCAATAATCCTATTGTCGCGGACTCGCCAACAGGTGGTTATGCAGGAGCAAGCTGGATTGATTACGATAATGATGATGATCTTGATCTGTTTGTCAATGCCGCCAATCTTTTCAGAAATGAAGGCAACGGGGTTTTCACTGAAGTTCAAAATTCAGGTATAACAGGATCATCAGGCCTTGGCAATGGCAACACCTGGGGAGATTTCAACAACGATGGCCATATCGATGTCTACCTTGCCAATTCTGCTTCCAAACTGTTTATGAATAATGGGGATGGCACTTTTTCTCATGTCAATACCGGCGATATTGGGGGCAGCGTTAACGGTTGGGCCGCTGCATTTGGCGACTATAATAACGACAGTTTTATTGATCTTGTGATCACACACCCTTGTGGTTTTATTGGTACCTGTCACGCCAATTATTTTTTCGAAAATAATGGAGATGGCACATTTGACGAGATCACTGGTACTGATGTAACCACAGGTAATGCAGCCTACACAGTAGCCAACTGGTCAGATTATGATATGGACGGCGATATCGACCTCTTCATCGGTAGTGGCGAAGTTGGATTCACTTCCAAGGATCATATTTATATTAACCTCCTTACGGAGAATGGTTCAGCCGAACTGGATCGTTTAACAGGTGTCAATTTTGCTGATGATCTCAGGGATGGTCAGAATTGGAATTGGATAGACTATGATAATGACCGTGATCTGGACGGCTTTGTAACCAACTATAATAACAATGTCCCAAACAACTTTTACCGCAATGATAATGGCACCTTTGTCAAGCTCACCAATGCGGATGTTGGTGCGGGCATGGTAAGTACCAACGGGCCCTGGCTCACCAACCTTTGGGGAGATTTCGACAATGACGGTGATCTAGATGCAGTAGTTACCAATGACGGTGGTTTTGACAGGATGTATTCCAATAATGGAGATGGTACGTTCACAACTGTCTCTACACCATTTTCAAATATCTTCGGTACCACACGTGGGGCTACAGCAGGTGATTATGATAACGATGGCTTTCTTGACCTTTACATTCATGGCCCAAACAATAACTTAAAAGGTTTATATAATAACGATGGCAATAGTAACAGCTGGGTTAATCTTTGCCTGGAAGGAACTGTTTCAAATCGTTCGGCTCTCGGTGCACGTGTACATGCATTGGCTAACGTCAATGGTAATGACATTTGGCAATTAAGAGAGATCACGGCTCAATCCAGTTTTGATGGGATGAACAGTCTGAGAGTTCATTTCGGGTTAGGCAATGCTACAATTATTGACTCTTTGGTCATTGAATGGCCTTCCGGAATGGTTGAGGAGTTTTCCGATGTTCAGCCAGAGAACTTTTATAAAGCCATTGAAGGACAAGGATTCGGCCTGGTGACGTCATTAGAAGAGATTGCTCCATCAATAAATGGGACACTTAGGGTATTCCCAAATCCAACTGCCAATTCGGAACTCTACATATCCTACAAATTTGACCAAACCAATGATGTCTACCTAGATGTCTATACCCTTAACGGAAAACGAATAACTGGCCTTTCAGGAGTGTTCAAAAGTTCTAAAGAGAGAGAAGTGCTGTTGAATACAGCAGAACTGTCCCAGGGAACCTATATCGTTACGGTTCAATCCGGCGGCAGTGTGCTCAACGAAAGGTTGGTTATTCTTTATTAGAGAATTGCTTACTTTGCCCTCAAAAGGTGAAATAAGTTATGACTATCAGGACAACCCAAAACTTGGTTTTATTCTTTTTCTTACTAGCTGTTTCTTCTTGCATTCCGAAAGGCGGAGAAGAAACAGCATCTTATTTACATATCGGTCATACCCGACTCTATGAAAAAGGGAACACGATTGACCCTGAAACAGAAAAAATCGAATTTACTAAATACGATATGATTTGGATAGGTGGCGACCTAATGGGGCATTCCACAGAAGACCGACCAACTTTAAACTACCTGGATAGTATATTTTCATTTGCCGATCCTGATGTCATCTGGACTCTGGGCAATCACGATTATGACTACCACCCGGAGTGGATTCCGGAAGTAACCAATAGACCATTGTTTTACACGTCGCATAAAAATGGGATAACAATCCTTAATCTAGATTCTCAAAAAGATAGTTGCAGTATTTTGGGCAAGCAACTGGACATGGTGAAACAAGTTACTGACACAATTTCCAGGTCAAGCCATTTAGTGGTGCTTACTCATAAGATGGTTTGGGTTTATGGCAATGATTCCCTCTCCACTCAGGCTAAATCAGTTCCTAATGCCGGATTTTGCGATCATTGCGGTTATGGAATAAACCCAAACAACTACTACTCAAATATTTACCCAATGTTACTGGAAGTAAAAAACAAAGGCATTGAAGTCATTAATATTGCAGGAGATATCGGTGCAAAGGTAAAGTCATTTGAATATCTCGATGAAAACGACATCCACTTTCTGGCCTCGGGTGTCCGGTCTGGACATGATGATAGTATGGGCTTATTATTTAATCACAACCTGAAAAAAGGCACGCTTGAATGGGAGTTCAAATTACTGAAAGATTTGTAGACTAATGAACCAGATTAGAGAAAAGCTCTCATTCAACATCTTTGTGGAACTCTGTGATTGTCCTTTGTGATCCTTTGCAGTGAAAATAATCACCACAAAGTTGCGATTAGAGATGCGCAAAGACACACAAAGGAGGATTAAAATCTGGCAATGGGATTATCTTTGAAAATGGGGTCCCGGTTTTCAAATGAGGCTCTGGCTTCTTCTATCAGGTCCTCAATTTCTGTGCTATATCTTCTGGAATGGTGGATGAAATACACATTTTGGACTCCGGCTTTTCTTGCTACCTCACCAGAAGCTTGTGCTGTACTGTGGTAATTTTTTTTTGCGAATGCTTCGTCAATTTTTCGATAATAAGCTTCAATAAAGAGTACATCAGCATCCTTGCATAAGTCAATGATCTTCTCATGATTTGCCGATGAAGCTAAATGATCCATGACAAATCCTACTTTATACCCGGGTTTTTCGTAAAGCAAGTGAAAGAGGTCTTTGGCTCTGAAATCCTTTTCTCCAATATAAAATTCCATCTCAGGCAGATTTTGTCGGTATGCCTTTTTCAACAGGCTAATCCATGCCCCAGGAGCATAAGGGGTTTCCTTGATCTTTAGTTTGGTATTTTCCTGGAAAAGATAGGCTATGGAAGGAATTCCGTGATCAAGTATAGTGTAGGAAACTGAAAATTCTTCACCCTTAAAAATGGTATTGGATTCAAGGTTTTTGATAAAATTCAATTCCCATTTCGGTGGTTTTAAATGGTAGATTGCAATCCTGCCTTGTTCGTTTACTTCCCTGATTTCGTAAGTAATGGAATCGGTTTCAATAAGATTCCATTGGTAACCTAACAACTTACCTCTAACATTTTCAGCAATACCTTTTGGCCCACAAATCGAATTCAGTTTACCTAACCCCAATTGATGGCGCATAATGGTGTCAAAATTAATGAAGTGATCCACATGGGTATGGCTGATAAAGATTGCCCGGGTTTTGAGGCATTCCCCTGGCTTCAGCAAACTGGCAGAACCACAGTCACAGAGATAATTCCATTTGTCATTATCAATGGTTAACATCAGACAAATGTCTTCATCCCATTTACTTTTCAAAGTGGCATGTATCATGGGGTTATGGCTTTTGACTGTGGAAAGTTAATCAAGACTACAGAAAGAGAAAGCGAAATCATGAAACTTTTTTAATTTTAGAATTAATTTAAACCAGCCTCGCTGTGCTAAAATCTATATTACAACTCCTGCTTACCATTCTGCCTATTGGGTGCATTTTAGGTCAATCGGAAGTTCGCCTGAACGATGTCTGTTCAGTCCAACATGATCAATTGATAGTGTTAATGTCGTCTGATGAGGATACAGAGGATTTGATATTCGAAATTTTGGATTCAGTTGGCATCAGGTCTACCTTTGAGATTTACGCCTCGAATGACATTGATGAAATTGCAGCACATTACAATGAGGAAACCAAAACTGGTTTTTTAATTCACCATCCAGCTATTTTCAAACGGAATGGAGATGATAAGGATTGGGCCGTAGTCACCAAATTAAGTCTTGGCATTTTTGGTGCCATGCAATTTGAAGAACTCAGAGACGCCTGGACTTGTAAAGATAGATTTATAGAAGCTGATCGATTTGCAGGCCATGTGCTTTACAAAATGGGGGCGACCATCCAGGAAACCAAATCAGCTATCGCAAATGCTTCTCAAAGCGGAGCGTATAAATGGACTGAAACACGTCCGGAAAGGATAAATCGGGTAGAGGCCGGATGGGAAGATACCAAAGCCATTGAGACTGACCTGACCATGATGGCCCCTTCTCCAGAAGTAGCCCTGCCTCCCGGTCCGGAGGTTTCAAATCCCAAATCAGTTCGGCTTAATAATCATCTTATCCTTAAGCGAACAGGATATCCGATACTGGAAGAATCGTGGAACAGTGGCTACCAGATTAAGGAGTCCGTTTTTGCAAACGGCCAGTGGTATGTTGTTATGACCCCAAAAGGTGAAAACTTTCTTAGCCAGGCGATGCGATTACGCGCAAAATGGCCGGAAGATGATATCAAGAAATTCTGGGACAAGGATTACGATATTTCACGTGTTGATTATTATAATAATGTTTGGTTCCTTTGCATGACCAGTACTGAAGGCGAGGTACTCCAGCGTTGGCGCACAAGGGTTAAATTCCCGGAAACAGAAATTGAAAAAGGATGGAACCAGGGCTATTACATAATTGACATGTCATATGGAGATGGACTATATGCACTCATCCTTGATAAAAAACCCGACAACTATTACACACAGACCTGGATGCGGCGCAGCTATTTTCCTAAAGAGGAAATCAATGAACTCTGGGCAAAAGATCACAAAATCACCTTTTTAAAATATATCAATGGCGAGTATGTTCTGGTGATGACTAAAATAGGTGAGAAGAAAGAACAGAAATGGTTCACTTCCAATACATTCCCAAGTGATATCATAGAGACCCATGAAGACCAGGGGTTTATGATCAGGTGCCTCAACTACGCTACTGATCAATGGATACTGGTCATGGAGGAAGAATAACTACCCAAACAACAATTCATGCTATGAGCAAAAGACCGAAAAAGAAAGTCGTTAAGAAAACTACCAAAAAAACTACTAAACCCGCGGCAAAAAAAGCCACTCCTAAATCAGAAAACACAGCTCCCTTTTCCTTTGACAAGATGATCGCCGGGAAAGGTGTCTATATCGCTGCTGCCTTATTGACGGTTGTCGGATTTGTTGTTTTCAGAAAGTACTTGCTCCTCCAGCAGGTTTATATTTTCAAGGATATCGGGTCGGATACACTCAACCTGTTTTACCCACAGTTTGTTCATATTGCAGATTATATCCGCGAATATGGCTTCCCGACTACTTGGTCATTCCGCCAGGGAATGGGACAAAATATTCTGCCAAACAACGCAGGAGATCCGTTCAACTGGTTGATGTATCTCAAAGGTGGACACGCACTCGCCTACCTCATCGCTTATGCTGAATACCTTAAGGTCATTGCAGGAGGATTATTCTTTTTCGGGTTCTTGCGGGTACTCAACCTGAACATGTACACCAGCATTGTGGGTGCCATCCTTTATGGTTTTACGGGTTTTATGATTGTTGGCGGAGGCTGGTATATTTTCTCCTCTGAAGCCGTTTTTGCAGCTTTGCTATTCCTGGCTTTTGAGATGTACTTTTCCCGTGGCAAATGGCAACTTCTCCCGATTGCAGTCTGCCTGGTAGGGAGCTATATGGCTTATAACTTCATCCCTTATGCCATGCTCATTTTCTTCTATTCCCTTTTCAGGTTTATTGGAGAAAGGGGTTGGAATTTGCAACAATACGTAAAGTTCATGGCTGGTACTCTTCTGTACGCTTTAATAGGTTTTGGATTATCAGCCTTGTTTTCGATAAGCGGACTTGTGGCAATGGCGAATAGCCCTCGCGTTGCTGGTGATGTATCATTTTTTGCTGACCTCATGGGGAAATTCAATTTCGAATCTTCTCTTCATTATGCAACAGCAATAATGCGTACGTTTTCTAATGACCTTATGGGAACGGGATCTGAGTACGTTGGCTACAGAAATTACCTGGAAGCCCCAATGTTCTATTGCGGTCTTTCAAGTCTCTTATTAGCCCCTCAGGTATTTGGCTTCCTTGACCGGAAACGACGCATCTTGTTTGCCATTGCAGCCTTTATGTTCATTGCTCCGGTCATCTTGCCATTTTTAAGATATGCTTTCTGGCTTTTTGCCGGCGACTATTACCGTGGCTTTTCTCTCGTTGTGGCAGGTGGGTTGCTCTATTTTGGCTTACATGCCTTACATCATATCCTGGAAACCGGAAAGATCAATTTGGTCAACCTTGGTGTAACACTTCTGATCTTGTTGGCATTACTGTTTGTTCCCCTTGCCGAAAATGTAACAGTCGATGGTACCATCCGTAATTCAGTAGCTTTATTCCTGGTGCTTGAAGCGGGACTCATTTTCTTGCTAACTGTGCCCAATTTTAAGGCATTGGCTCAAATCGGGTTCCTTTCACTGGTTTGCCTTGAAGCGGCCTATATGTCCTCATTTCCTGTAAATAATCGCCAGGTAGTGACTGCCCAGGAATTGGAAAGTAAAGTTGGATACAATGATTTTACAATTGATGCTGTTGATTATATCAAATCCATCGATCAGGGCTTTTACCGGATGGAAAAAGATTATAGCTCAGGAACGGCAGTTCATACCAGTATTAACGATGGTAGGATTCAAGGTTATTTCGGGACATCATCCTACCATTCATTCAATAATAATCACTACATCAAATTCTTGACGGATGTTGAAATTATTGATCCTACCGACGAGAATGAAACCCGATGGGCACTTGGATTGAAAAGCCGTCCTCTTCTGCTGAATTGGGCCAGTAACAAGTATTGGCTACTGAAAACTGATCAATTCCAATTACCGGGGTATTCCAAAATTCACCAGGTTGGTGATGTAAATATTTTCCAGAATAGTTATTTCGTGAATCTCGGATTCACCTACGACAAGTACATGCCTGAAAACGAGTTTACCGCTTTAGACGGCTTCCTGAAAAAGGATATCACCCTGTTTAGATCTGTAGTTCTTTCTGAAGACCAGATTCAACGGTTTGGATCAAACCTCAGCAGGATTGATGCTGCTACCTATCCGGAAAATTATACACCGGATATCATGGTAAACGATATAAATGGACTCCGGGCTAACTTCCTTAACATTACCGACTTCAAGGAATACCGCATTGCAGGAAACATCACTGTTGATCAGCCCAAAATGTTATTCCTGTCCATGGCCCATGATAGTGGCTGGAAAGCCAAAGTCAATGGAAAATCAACCCCTATTGAACGCGTTAACATCGGATTCATGGGTATAATGCTTGATGCAGGAACAAGTGAGATTGTACTTAGTTACCAGCCGCCATTTTACCTGATATCACTATTGCTGACTATTGGTTGTTTCTTGTTGTATGTTTTCTTGCTTTGGAGATATCGTAAACAACCCGAGGCCTGAGAACTTGCTCACTTAAAACAGAATTTATTGCTATTACAGCTGTCCTTTACTGGAAAAAAATTACTTCCAGGAATGAAATTGTGTTTGCAGGTGTATTTTCTTCTTCATCCATAGTACCGAATCCGGACGCTTTAACTTGGATAAACTGATTTTCATTGGTCAATCCAAGAAAGTTACAAACACCGGAGGAATTGGTAAGACAAGATGAGATAGGATTAGTTTCGTTGTTTCGGTCATTGGCATTTTCATAGAGCTTTACTTCAGCTTGATTTATTGGCGTAGTATTATCACAAAATGGATCATTTTGAACATCGCAGGAAACCACGGTTACTGTCAATGAAGCGGTCGTTGGTGTTGGTGGAGTAATAATGACCTCTTCCTCTCCACAGGCAATAAGCATCAACAGAACAAAAAAGACAGATAGTTTCTTGAAATCAGCCAGGAGCATGGTTTTCGTTTTTGTGTATGTGAAAAAATTGAAGAACTCCCTGGGTATTACCAGACGTGTTCACTTATTTTATATGGAGCAATATAAAACATATTCTCTTTCCCGGGCTAATATCTTCCTTACTTGGCTATACCATCCTTTTGGTTCAGATTTTCCTATTCCCTTAAAGAAAGACCACACTATAAGGAAGGAAAATTCTTCGCCCTACCCCCTTTTAGTTCCAATGTATTCGGATATATTGGCGTCCATACTTGGTAAAAATGAGCTATTTAAGCACTTTTAACTCTGTTTTTTAGAGGATAATAAAAAACTATGGTGATTACAAAATTGGCAATATTGATATTAATTGTAATTGCATGCTCCTATCATTGCACGGTGTTTAAGCATGGTGTTCGGAGCAGCATTGAACGTCGAGTAAATAAATGAACTTCTCATCTATTTATAGCTCATACTTACTTTCGATAGTCATCGGCCTAAGCTTTATATAAAAACAAAACTATTAGAGATAAGATACCACAAAATTAAGGCATCTGAATGGCATATTATTTGTAATGTCGCTGTAAGAAAAAATGCTTCGGTAGAGCTAGGTAAAAGGTCTTATTACTAAACTACAGAAACTTCTAATTCGAGCAGTTTGATATTCAGAAATTCGAAACCAACAGATAACATATAATTAAATAAAAATTAGAACATGAGGACATTAGTATTTTTATTCGTAGCGATATTCTTCTTAAGTGAGAATGGTTATTCGCAGCTGGGAGTCAAGACATTAGATACTGAGAACCTTCGGGGGGACATAGAAAAAGTAATTGAATCCAAATTCAAATGGGACGAGGAAAGTGGTGGATTTATATCTCAGAAAGAAACCATTAAAAAGTTCGATTCTGAGGGCAATTTAATGAGTAAAACGCTTATTGACTATCCTACAGAGCAACAAATGGCCCTTTTCGGGAATGTGTCAGATATGGAGGAAATTGCGGTTGAAATGGAACTGTATAACTACCAGGGTAAACTAAAAGGACAGATTTCAAAAAGTGTTCCTCCCAGTAGGCTCAAGGATCACTATACAACGTATGAGTACAATACTTCGGGTCAACTATTGCAGAAGAAGAAAACATCTCAGAACACATTCGGCGGAACCACTTCTGAATATAAAGTTTTCACTTATGACTCTGAAGGAAAAAAGCTGAGTATGGTTCACTATATAGACGAAGAAAAGCCAGGTAGTTTTTTTAGAAAAGAAAAGTACACTCACGCCGGAAATGCAACAACAGCTAGTGTTGAAGAGTATAGATACGGCAAAAGTGAAGTCAATAGGTATCTGACAGAGGTATATAAAAATGACCAACTAATCTCCGCCACGATTAAAAACAAAGACGGCAAATCCAGCGAGACTGTATACTCCTACCAGGATGGTAATCTGATTTTGAAGGAAACTAATACTCCGGAAGGCAAGACCTATGGCTTTAAGAATGAATACTCAAATAATGTACTCGTAAAAAAGGTCCAAACCTATTTGAATGGTAGCACTACGCTTACTCTGTATGACAATTATGGCAATCAAACAAGTTATACTTCCACTAATGCCAAAGGAGAAGAGAGTAGCAAAACGAAAAATGTATACCAATACGACGACAACGGGAACTGGTTACAGCAGTACTACGAGGGCCTTTCTGATACGTATTATCATACACGGGAAATTTACTACAGAAATGGCAAGAAAGTGGGAACCTTAGCCTTTGATGATTCCTTCATCACCAATAATGGAGATGTTAAAACAGCCCAAAAGGTAGAGGTCAAGAAACCCTCATCAGCTAATACAAAACCTAGCATTCGTTCAGAAAAATGGGATTATACCTTATTAAAAGAAAACTTTAGAAGTACCCAGGCTCCTGCGGGTAAAATAGCTCTATCCACCACTGACGGAACAGTATTGGATTATGGCAGTTTGATAAGTCTAACAATTGAGATTCCTGTCCAGCCCACGAAAGTATTGAATTATGATGGAAAAGTGGTGGACTATCATTACAGCAATGAAGAGAAGTATCACTTGTGGTCAATTCGTCCGGAAAAAAGTGAAGAAGCGGTTTTAATGAAACTCAAAATTCCGGAAGACCCGAGTCAATCGCGTGAGCTGATGGTTTTGCTTAACGAGTCAGTACTTGAATTCATAATTAAATAGATCGTGTCATTCTAATAAACCGAGCTTTTGCCTTTTGTTCAAAACCTATTTCAATGAGAAATATCTTTTTAGTCTTTGTAAGCATTTTCGTATCTGCAACCTTCCATTTTTCTTATGGTCAGTCTGAGGATATGAATAAATTATCGGCATCGCTTAATGAGCTCCTTAAGGGAAATGGATGGAGTCCCTTAGGTACTTGGAATTTTGATGCAGAGGACTTGCCTTTTACCAATGAAATTTATCTTCATCAAGGCAATCAATATTTAGTTGTTGCTTTTCAGGAATATAAAAACCCCCCAATTAGTTTTTCCCTAACTAAAGTTTTTCCTGATAAGAGTACCAAATTTCTTGCAAACTCCAACTCCTTTGGAGAGGGAACAGGTCAAGCCTTGAGAATTAATGCAACGAAAAAGACAGACGGAATAAGTTATTACTTTAGTCTTGAACAAAAATCGGGTTCCAATGACGAAACGATGGTAGCCATATTTTATAAAAGCAATGACAATGAATCATCAGACCCTTCTGAAAATGCTACTGAAAACTATTTGACCAAAGCAGAACAGAGAAATTGGGCAGAATTAATCCATAATGTACCTCGAAAACAAAATCCTCCTAATTGGGAAGGTGTAGTTAAAAGTACACTTTCCAAGGTAGAGGTTGAAAATATAGAGACAAAGACAATTGTTTGGAAAGGAGATGTTTCAGACATGTACAGCATTAGTGATAATTATGTTTCATACGGATTAACCACAAAAAAGAATTTTGTTCTTTCAAGTGAATTCAGGTATTTCATTGAAAATATAAAGACCGGAAAGAAATATCAGATTGAATCCGATTTTCCTATTTTTCTTATAAACGACTCTTTGGTTTACCGCCCGGAGAGTATTGAGGATTTTAAAGAAAGGGTTGGGACAGTGATCAATTTTGAGACCAATGAGGAGGTATATTATCCTTCGATCAACACGCGTTTTAGCAGTTTTGAGTCAAAGGGCAAGAACCTGGAAACGGCATTGGAAAAAGGATTCGAACTATCAGGTTTTTACACCATCAAAAAAACGGGGGAGAGAATTCTATGGCTCGGCAGCGGCTACTACATCAAGGATCCAACTAACAGAAATCAAAACCCCGTACTTTACGGCCCTGATCATCAAGCTATTGATCTGCCAGAGATACGACTCGCCTCTTTTTCTCATAATTTTTATGAGTGGGCCTTAAATAAGCCTCGGAACTGGATAGGTGAAGAACGATTTTATCTTCCTCGATTTGGGCAGTATTCGAACGTCGGCTACCGATATGTTATACTGACCAAAGAGGGCTATTACGAAATCAATACAAAAACAAAAGAGGTAAAACCGACTGCCCCAAAATTTGCTCCTGTAATAGCAAACAATAAGTATAGGCCCGATATTATTCAGTTGGAACGGGGAATTCTGTATATTTCTGCTTATGAAGAAGGCGAAAGTGAAAAGGTAAGAGCCTTGTACGATAAGAATACCCAGAAATTCAAGTATTATGGTGAGAAAGATGCTGAGGAAAGGAAGATTTTTGAATACTTGAAAGTCTATGAACACAAGTATAGCAAGTTCTCAAATGTCCTTTCTCCAAAACACCTGAGACTGCGATTAGTGGATTTTTAATTAAGCACTAAATTTTTTCAATAAGAAACATCACTTTTTATTGAAAAAAGAATACGGTAGAAATTAACCACAACTACTCCGTCCTCAAAATAAACACCTCCAAACTATCTGATGCGTTTTCTGGTAACGGGGTGATAAATCGATGAGAAATCCTGTAGTCAAACTGCGGAAGATTATTAACCGGAATATCCTTTACAGGAAATGCAACCCGCTCATATCGATTTTGAGAAAGGAACATTTCGAAAATGGAGCTGAATTTAGTCCAGTGTTTCCTGAAAACGATGATATCAGGCACCAACATGCCATCTTCAGGTAAGTTGTTTCCCAGAAAACCAACTGTCGTTTTGGTTCCTAAGTAGTACATAAATGCTGGCTCTTCGTAATTTGTTGCCAATACCATCTCTTCTGTTGCTTTGCCAAATCGAGCATCGAGCATTGGAATTACAATATCCAATGGTCCTTTATAACGATGAATCATTTCATAGGTTCGTTCGCTAATGATTTCCAACTTAGCGGGGATGCTTGATACACAAATACAAACCACCAAAACAATACCCAATGCTGGCCGAATCCACTTTAGTTTAACTCTTTCTGCCCAGTCATATACCAATAACAGGTCAAAAATTATTGAGGCATACATTAAAGGAAAAAGCAACAAATAGTAGCGCGTAAACAGATGCGTATTTTCCGGTAAACGGCAGATAACAACCAAGTAAACTATAAAGTTCAGTGAGAAGAAAAATGTACCAGTCATTTTCCTGTAGTCTACAATATTGTAAAAGCTATTCTCCACCGCTGTGTACAACAGAAAACCGATTACACACAGTTTGAGAAATAAGGCCGGAATCAGAAAATCATAGGTAAACAGGAACCCCATTATCTCCTGTAGATTTTTTCGCATTGGCACTGTCATACCAGACTCTGCAAATGGCTGAAAAAATCCGAATGTAGGCACCACCAATAACGCACTGAACAGTATTGGAAAAAGCCGGAGTAATACTTTCCTGCATTTGACACTTACCGATTTACCTTTTCCGGTAACGGTTTTAAACAAACCAGGTAGTAACCACAATCCCAAAAATCCGACAAAAATGAAGTACAATGGATGAAAGGTAAAAAACATCAATGCCAGGCAAATCGATAGCAAGCATTTCGTTAACCACGGCCTTCTAGCCATTCCCAAATAAAGATGAACAATCCAGTATAAAGCTAATCCAGACAGCAGGATCATCAAAGAATAATATCTCACTTCTCTTAGGTGCAGACTTAATGAGACATTCAATGTACACAGCAATAAAAACAGGAAAACAGCTATTTGCCTCCGCTTAGGCTCAACCAGGAATATACATGCCCGGAGCATAAAAAACAGACCGATAATGCCCGTTACTGCAAACCAGGTTCGAAGGATCAGGGTTTTTGTGTAAAAATTATCCGTAAGTTCAGCCAGCCAATAAGCCGGCACACACCAATAGTAGCCAGCCCAAATAGGTAAAGTAGAAGCTTGCAGATTTTCGTTAAAACGGTTGTATGAACCATCAGGATTGACCTGGTAGGCATAAACGATATTCTTCCCGTCTGTAATTTTTGGATAACCAAACTCTGCAGTAAACCTGGCCTGCATTACGGTGTGAGATTCATCATTCCACAGTAATGGAAAGGCGATATTGGCGAAAACAGAAAACAAAAAAATTACGCAGATCAGCGTATTGAGCACATACCAAAATGCGTTATTATGACTGAGCGACCTAGTCATTAGTATTTCTCCTTGGAGCTCCCTTGGTGTGAATCAAATTCATTTCTATCTTTATCGCATGCCAGATAACCCGCATATTTCTATTGTTTCACCGGTATACCGAGCCGAAGAAACCGTTGACAAACTTGTCGAAGAGATTGAACGGGCTGTTCAAACAATTGGGCAATCATTCGAGATTATTCTCGTGGAAGACGGTAGCCCTGATAATTCCTGGAGCAAAATAGAAAAAAACTGTCAATCCAATCCAAAGGTAAAAGGCATAAAACTGAGCAGGAATTTTGGTCAGCATTACGCAATTACTGCCGGCTTAAGACACGCCAAAGGAGATTGGGTCGTGGTTATGGATTGCGATCTCCAGGACAGGCCGGAAGAAATTCCCAACTTATACGAAAAGGCGTCAGGTGGATTTGACCTGGTTTATGCCAGGCGATCAGATAGAAAAGATGGCTTTATGAAAAAGCTGTCTTCCAGGATTTTCTATTCACTGTTTAGTTATCTGACAGATACTTTTCAGGATAGAACTATTGCCAACTTTGGTATTTACAGAAGACAGGTTATCGAGGCCATTTTGGAAATGGGCGATTACATTCGTTATTTCCCGACAATGTCTCAATGGGTAGGATTCAAAAAAGCATACATGGAAGTGGATCACGGCAAACGCGATCATGGCTCATCTTCCTACACTTTCGGAAAACTCCTTGATCTTGCACTCAATAACATAATTGCGTTTTCAGACAAACCACTTCGACTAACAGTTAAGCTAGGATTCTTTATCTCCTTGATTTCCGGAATAATAGGTCTCACTTATCTTATCCAATATTTTATTGGCGGTTTTGATGTTGAAGGATGGGCATCTTTAATTATATCCCTTTGGTTTTTAGCTGGTATCATAATTTTCATCCTTGGCATAGTAGGTATTTACATAGGGAAGACCTTTGAAAAAGTAAAGGAGCGGCCTATTTTTATTATCCAGGAAAAACTGAATATCGATTAAGGCGATGGCGAAGATATCACTGTTCCTCATGACCAAGAAAGGCTATGCTGTACTTGAAAGACTACTGGAGAGCGGTTTCCAATCTTTGATCGACACTATAGTTATTGGACAGGATTCCAGCACTCAAAACGATTATTCTCAATCTTTAATTGACCTTTGTCAAGAGGCTGATTTACAATGGCATTATAGAAAAGACATTCCTCCTGTAACCAGTGAATACGCCATTGCAATTTCGTGGCGCTGGATGATAAGAGAAATTGATTCAAAGCTAATCGTGTTACATGATTCTTTACTTCCGAAATACAGGGGTTTCGCACCGCTTGTCAATCAACTCATTAATGGAGAAAAAGAAATTGGCGTAACCGCTTTATATGCAAGCGAAGAGTATGACAGAGGGCCCGTAATTGGACAAAAATCTACGACAGTAAACTATCCCCTCAAAATCAACGAGGCTATCGACAAAGTAAGCATTTTATATGCTGACCTGGTAGCAACTATTTTTGAGTCAATAAAGACAGGACACCCTCTACAGGAAAACATTCAGGATGAAAGTCAGGCCAGTTACAGTCTTTGGAGAGACCAGGAAGATTACAGAATAGCCTGGACACAAGATGCCGAAACCATACTTCGACATATCAATGCCGTTGGGTTTCCCTATCTTGGAGCTTCGGCAATAATGGGTAAAACAATGATCAGAATAACTGATGCTGAGGTTTACCCTGATGTGAAAGTGGAGATCAGACAACCAGGGAAAGTCATTTTCATGAAAGATGAAAGGCCAGTGATTGTCTGCGGCAATGGATTGATAAGAATTATCAACGCTAACTTTGAAGCTGACGGAACTTCTATTTTTCCGCTTAAAAAATTTAGAATCAGATTTTCGTAATGATTCAATTTAACAAACCATACCTGACAGGAAAAGAAGCGCATTATCTTTATGAAGCAGTGCATTCGGGGAAAATTTCCGGCAACGGGATGTTTACCCAGAAATGTCATAAGTTCTTTGAAGGGACTTTCGGGTTTCACAAAACCCTGTTAACAACCTCCTGCACCGATGCCCTCGAAATGGCAGCCATCTTACTGGATATTGGTCCTGGGGATGAAGTCATCATGCCTTCATACACTTTTGTTTCTACCGCTAATGCATTTGTTCTGAGAGGCGCTGATATCATATTCGCTGATAGTTACAATGATCTGCCGAATATTGACCCGAAGAGCGTAGAATCATTGATTACAGAAAAGACAAAAGCCATTGTTGTCGTTCACTATGCCGGAATCGCAGTGGACATGGGCGCAATAATGTCGTTGGCCGAAAAGCACAACTTGAAAATAGTCGAAGACGCCGCACAAGCCATTGATTCATATTATAATGATCAGCCCCTTGGCGGGATTGGCCATCTGGCAGCTTTCTCTTTTCACGAAACGAAGAACATCATCTCCGGAGAAGGCGGAATGTTGGTCATCAATGATCCTGTTTACAGCGAACGAGCTGAGATTATTTGGGAAAAAGGAACGAACCGGGCAGCATTCTTCAGAGGAGAAGTAGACAAGTACAATTGGGTTGATATTGGTTCATCTTTTCTGCCTTCTGAAACCGTGGCTGCTTTTCTTTTTGCGCAACTAGAAGAATTGAAAAATATTCAGAACAGACGGGTGGCAATTTGGGAAAAGTATGATAATGCTTTTTCTTCTTTACAGGAAAACGAGGGAATCCTAACCCCACTCATCCCAGACTATGCTACAAATAATGCGCATATGTATTACCTGGTTCTTAATCACCCGGAACAACGATCAGCCTTTATCAAGCATATGAATGGAAATGGCGTTAGGGCAATCTTCCATTATCTCTCTTTACACAGAAGTCCTTTCTATGAAGGTAGATATATCGGATCGGCATTACCAAATTCAGATCATTTTACTGAATGTCTTGTCAGGCTGCCTTTATTTTATGAATTATCTGAAGAACAACAAAATTATGTTATCGATAAAGTCCTTAGCTTCTTTAACTGATTGATAAATGTAAAAATTCTGCAATTCACATATTCATGCGATGTCTTATATCGGCAGATATTGTAAATTGCATTTATCCCCCCCGTTATATTCCATTAAACTGTTTTTTGGCACCATCGGAATCTGATTACCGTAGGATGTCTTGCATTTCAGGATGTCATTATTTGATATCCGGTAATAAAATTATGTGAAATATGAAACCTCTCTTACTATTTGCCCTGACGGCCTTTACAGTGATATTTTTGGTCTGTTTTCCTTTTGATGAAAACCCAAAACAGGAAAATGTGAGTGGCGCCGGACTATCTCTCGATCATTGGTTCGCTTCAAGATCCTATCCTGACAAAACTATCTCAACTGAAAAATACCGCATTGCCTTTGATCAGAAGAAGGCACTTCAACAAACAAAAAATGGTCCTGGATTTGACGAGTGGGAAGCAATGGGGCCAAAAAATATTGGTGGAAGAACTTTGCGAATTGCATTTAATCCGCAAAACCCAAATACGATCTATGCAGGTACCGCCAGTGGTGGCTTATGGCGCTCTTACACTGCCGGAGCTGGAATAAATGCCTGGGAACGTGTAGCTACAGGATTTCCGGTACTTGGAGTACCAGCAATTATTATATCTCCCCTAGACTCCAACATAATGTACATCGGCACCGGTGAAGTGTACAATAGTTCTATTAGTGCTCCTGGTATTGCAAACAGAATAACGAGAGGGACTTATGGTACAGGTATTTTAAAAACAACAGATGGTGGTGTCACCTGGTCAAAAGTCCTCGATTGGGAATACGCAGATATGACTGGTGTTCAAAATATGGCCATGAATCCATTGGATGAGAACACAATCTACGCGGCGACCACAGAGGGATTATTCCGGAGTTATGATGCTGGGGAAAACTGGTCATTGATCCACAGCGTACCGATGGCAGTTGATATTGATATTAATCCGGTGGACACTAACCTGGTTTTTGTAACAAATGGCAGTTATAATGAACCCACAAGTGGTACCTACAGATCTGTAAATGGTGGTCAATCCTTTAGTTTGATGAATCTTCCGACCGGTTATACCGGAAAAACCTTGATTGCCATTAGTCCATCTGCACCATCTATCATGTATGCTTCGGTGGCTAATGCTTTTAATAGCCTGGGGCTGTATCAGTCTGTAGATTCAGGTGCAAGTTGGAGTCTGGTCAACATAGAGGATGTTGCAAAGTGGCAAGGCTGGTACTCGCACGATATTGCTGTTAGTCCTATTTTACCTTCAGTTATAATTTTTGTTGGAATCGACGTTTGGAAATCGACAAATGGTGGGTCAAGTCTAAACAAAAAAACGTCGTGGCAAAATTGGTATTTCGGACAAGTACCCGTTGGCGGACCAGAAGGTCCAGGCGATTATGCCCATGCTGATATTCACTTTGTCGCCTACCACCCTACCGAACCCAATACCGTTTTCCTGGGGACTGATGGAGGGGTATTCGTATCATTCGACAATGGTGAAAATTGGGAAGGCAGGAATGGTGGATTCCAATGTACCCAGTTTTACGCCAATTTCGCCAACTCTGACACCGACTCACTATTGGCTATCGGCGGTATGCAGGATAATTCAACAGCCATCTATACCGGAGACGATGCCTGGACCCGTGTTATTGGTGGAGATGGTATGTCATCTGCAATAAACCAGGACGACAATATGGTAATGTATGGTTCCTACCAAAATCTTGGACTTTTAAGGTCTGATAATGGTGGATTAAGTTTTTCAGGGGCTTCCCCTTCAGGAGCATTCGATGAGCTTAGAAATTTTAGCTCTCCTTACGAAATAGCACCATCCAACCAGGATATTCTTTATGCTGGTGCACAAAGGTTGTACAAAACAGAAAACAGAGGCGAGTCGTGGGAACCAACGTCAATCGGGTTTGTAGACAATGGTAACCCCATACTTACCATCGCAGTGGCTTTTGACGATCCGGATGTATTGTATGTAGGCACATCTGACAGAAATGGCTTTCCTCCCGAGGTGTATAAATCTGAAGATGGTGGAGAAACTTTTATTTGGCAATGGCAATTACCAGACCGCTACCCACTAGACATCGCATTTGACCCTTTGGATAATCAGATTGCTTATGTCGTTTTTGGCGGATTTGGCGTAGACCATGTTTGGAAAACTATAAACGGAGGGCAAACCTGGAATGGAATAGGTTCAGGATTACCGGATATCCCAACAAATACAGTTGTGGTAGACCCGCTCATTCCAAATCATGTTTATGTTGGCAACGATCATGGGGTGTATCTTTCCAGAGATGCTGGAGCAACATGGGAATTATATTCCGACGGCTTGCCTGATGCTACCTTGGTAATGCACCTTTCTATTTCTGCTTCCAACCAAAAACTCAGGGTTGCGACCCATGGGAATGGAATTTATCAAACCCCATTGGCAGAAGAAGCATTGACATCTTTCGAAGAAGTTGAAAGAACAGAAGTGGTAAGCCTTTCTCACAACTTCCCTAATCCTGTTGACACTGAAACCAACATTTCTTTTTCACTTAATCAGTCAGCAAGTCTGAAATTAAGCCTATTCGATATATCCGGGCGCAATATCAGGACCATTGCCAGTGGAGATTATGCCAGGGGTGAGCACCTGGTGAAGGCCGATCTTTCAGATTTGGCTCAAGGGGCATATGTTTACAGAATCGAAGGCCTTACTGACCTAGGCGTATTTTCGGTATCAAAAGTTCTAGTCAAAAATTAGCAGAGTTAAGTAGTCCCTGGTGTGCTTAACCTTTGTACACCAGGGGTTTCTTTTGTCCTAATTATTACATTATCACCATATTGTCTAAAGACTTTTTGGTAATATATCTTATTATTAATACATTTGTTTAAACAAGTGTTGTTTAAACGAATGGCTAGAATCGAAGAAGCGATACAACAAAGGCAGTTTGAGAACATTTATCAAAAAGTGATTATCAATATCCTTTTTACCAATAACTGGGTGGTAGATATTCAACAGAAAGTGTTCAGACCATTTGGCTTAACCTACCAGCAATACAACGTGTTGCGCATCTTGCGCGGAAAACATCCGACTCCATACACCGCAAAGGGCATTAAGGAGGTTATGCTCGACAAACGTCCTGACCTAACCCGGATGCTTGACCGCCTTCAGAAAAAGAATTTAGTTTTTAGAGAAATCGATTCGTGTAATCGAAGCAAACTTGCTATAACACTTACGGATCAAGGCTGTGAAATACTCAATAGAATTGAACCTGAGTTGAAAAGGATTTATGATGAACTTGGTGCCCTTTCTGCTGAAGAGGCAGAAACATTAAGTGATTTGCTAGATAAGTTAAGATCTTGACCACTCTATTTGGTCATTGGAAAATATTAATTAAATCACTAAAAACCATACACTATGAATGACAAAGTAAACATGGGAATCCGTTTATTACTCGGCCTTTTCCTTGTAATTATGGGTGTCAACAAATTTGCAAACTTCATGCCTCCCATGGAAGGGCCAGAAGCCGCAACAAACTATTTCATGGCACTCGCAGGTGTTGGAATGATGAATGTAGTCGGAGTTTTGGAAATTATTATTGGACTTATGCTGCTTGTTGGCAAATACGTCCCGCTCGCTTTGGTCTTGCTTGCTCCACTCAGTGTTAACTTCTTACTATTCCACATCCTGACAGGTGATTATGGAAACATGTTGTTCGCCGTTGTTGCAGCTGGATTAAACATTTATCTCCTACTCAAGAATAAAGATAGTTATAAGGGGCTCCTTACCGCTTAAAAACCCAAAATTAGCATCAGTCGACTACCTAACTCAAAAATCAGAAACAATCGGCACCGGCTGATGTCATAAAAGCTGCTCGAATGAGCAGCTTTTTTTTATTCAATGAGCCAAAATAAGCTTATAAAAAATATTCCCTTTTACTGAGCGCATTCAAGATTTGAACAAAATTTCTGATCTTTCCAATAAAAATATGCATGTACAGACCACAGCTTTTCAAAGTCGAAGACCCTGAAATAATCCTTGACTTTATCAGGAAATACAGTTTTTGCACATTTACCACCTTTGACGGTCTTCGCCCAATTGCGACGCATATCCCTATTGAGGCAAGAGGAGAATCAATGGAAAAATTGACTCTTGTTGGTCATATCTCAAAAGCAAATTTGCAATGGCAGTCATTCAAAGAAAATCAGGAGGCACTTACTGTGTTTAGTGGTCCACACACTTATGTTTCTTCCGGGTGGTATGATCATGATAACGTTCCGACCTGGAATTATATGGCTGTTCATGCTTACGGTATACCACAGATTATCGAAGGCGCCCCCCTGCTTGATCATCTCAACAGAATGGTTAGCAAATATGAGCGGCCCTCTCCAGAACCACTAGCATGGGAAGATATGTCAATTGGCATGATCAAGCGTCAATTACGGGGTATAGTTGGATTCGAGATAAAAGTTAACAGGATAGAAGCCGCTTTCAAGCTGAGTCAAAACAGAAACCAGACAGACTTTGAGAATATCATTCATAAATTACGTGAAAGATCCGATTATGTATCAAAAGCTGTTGCAGAAGAAATGGAAGGTCTTAAAGACCATCTATTCTGATTCTTTCTCATAAACATTATTTGATCTGTCTATATCTGCCAAACGCTGGCTGGGGTCAATTTCTATCGACACAATATCCTTTTTCTTTTCAGGAAGGACTAAAGAATAAACCGGATAAGTCCATGGCCAATCATCTGCTAAAATGAAATTATCCTCATCATTTTCGGATTCTTTGGCTCCTCTCATCATTTCAAGCGGGATATTGATCATATCTGATTTCCCTGAAGTATAGGTGACTTTCAAATCTATTGGCATTGGCATGAGACCCTTCCTTTCAAGAATAATCCTGGTCACGTTGCTATTTACTTCCTCTACTTTATACACGCTATAGTCAACCGTTTTGGTCGTATAAACAAAATATTCTTTATACCAGTCCAATTCCAAACCGGATTCAATTTCCATAACCCGGATAAAATCATTGGGGTTGGGATGTTTAAATTGCCATTTTTTATAAAATGCCTTTAACCCCCTATCCAAAGTTTCCTGTCCAATGATATAACTTAACTGATGTAGAAAAACAGCCCCCTTAGCATAGGAACCGACATAATAAGCTCTATTTGAATCATAATGATCTGCATGGGTGCTCATAGGTTCTTCATACCCAAACTGCACAGCATTAAAGTATGAAGCGTATGCTCCTGCGATTGGATTTTTATTAGGTTTCATGATGACTGATTTGGCGAATTCTTCAACATACTCGACAAAACCTTCATCCATCCATCCATACAGAGATTCATTATTGGCAAGAACGCTTTGGAACCAATTGTGAACGAATTCATGAGTCATTGTCCCGTAAAGTCCGCCAAGATCCCGATCTCCAACCATCAGTGTCGCCATTGGGTATTCCATACCACCATCTCCGCCCTGAATAATGGTATATTGATCGTATGGATATGCTCCATATGTTTCTTCGAGGTATTTAAAAGTTTTCACACCAAGTGGTATCAACTGCTTCCAGCGTTTTGAAACCGTTTCGCTGGGTTGGTAGATAAAGTGCAATATGGGCCCACCTGGCACCTGGGCAGTTTCATGAACGAAATCCGGGTCAGCAGCCCATGCAAAATCATGTACCATAGGTGCTTTAAAATGCCAGGTTAGCTTATCGCTTTCCGGTTGGGTAACCGTAGTTCCAGGTGCTTCGTATCCTTTTCCTATTTGTTGCGGATTTTGCAAATAGCCTGTCCCTCCAATCATGTAAGCCTTGTCGATGGTTATCTTAACATCAAAATCTCCCCAAACTCCATGAAATTCTCTTTGGATGTAAGGATTCGCATGCCATCCCTGATAATCGTATTCGCTCAATTTAGGATACCATTGCGTCATGGAAAATTCAACGCCTTCAGGGCTCATCCAACCCGACCTTCTGATCTGAATTGGCACTTGTGCATCCCATTCCATTTCCAATATGGTTTTCCCTCCTGGTTTGATAGCTTCTGCAAGGTCAACTTCCAGAATAGTACCTACATGATCAAACTTCACAGGTTTACCATCTTGCAGCAATGATTTCACTTTTATATATCCGATCTCATCTTCTTCAAGGTGAAATATCCTGTCCTTTACCCTTCGATCTGGATCGGGAAGAGATCTCGACCTGATGTCAAACTGGCTACCGGGTTGAAAGGCATTAAAATACAGATGATAAAATACCCGCTTTAATTCATCAGGCGAATTATTGGTGTATGTCAGCACCTGCTTTCCTTTGTACTGGTGTTTTTTAACATCCATATCGATCTCCATTTTATAATCCACATGCTGCTGCCATCGATCAGACACCTGAGATAGTCCGGTATGGAAGGTTAAAAACACACAAAGTAATGGGGCAATTGAGTTTTTAAGTATTTCTTTGACCATTTGTATTTTTAATTGTGGTTAAACCAAAATCAAACCATTTTCGGTGGTCTGACCATAATTATTAAAATCACTTACCTTTACAGGCCAAATTCGGCAACTTTAACAATTTATTAAATTGAAACAAGGCCCACCTCCAATGGTTTAGGCCCTATATTTGCTAGCCCGAAGATATAAACTTACTAGGATGAAAATTAAAATATTGTTCTGCCTGCTTTTAATGACTGCCGGTACCCTGCAAACTGCCTTTGCACAAAAGAAAAAAAATAAAAAGAAACAAAAAACTGAGCATGCTGATGTGTCTGCTGTTCAGTTTCCTGCTAACTATACCGATTCTATAAGTTATGCTTTCGGTGTTGTACTTGGTCATAACCTGAAAGCAGAAAGCGTATATGATCTTGATCTGGAGGTTGTTAAAAGAGGGATACAAGCCGTTCTCGGAAGTGAAGAGCTCTTGTTCGAGGGCCAGGAATCCCGTGAATTAGTCAATGCCCACATCCAGAATAAAAGAAAAGAGGCCATCCAGCGCAACCTTGAAGAAAGTGAAGCCTTTCTTGCGGAAAATGGCACAAAGGATAATATTCAAACTACAGAATCCGGGCTTCAGTATGAGATTCTGGTGGAGGGTGACGGCCCTGTCCCTACCATTAACGATAAAGTTAAAACGCATTACCATGGCACCCTCGTGGATGGCACTGTATTTGACAGCTCTGTAAAAAGGGGAGAGCCATTAGAATTTCCACTAAAAGGTGTAATTAAAGGCTGGACAGAAGTTCTGCAACTTATGCCTGTAGGTTCGAAATGGAAGATATACCTCCATCCTAAGCTCGCATATGGTGAACAAGGCGCTGGACAGAAAATAGGACCTAACATGGCCCTTATTTTCGAGATTGAACTTTTGGATATTGTAGAGTAAGCCTGCTGAAAGGCTTAATTGGTGTTCTCCAAATTCAGTTTTCCTACGCTACTATTTCGATATAGTTGCGGTGGGCCCATTCGTCGGTTCCTACTTTTAGCCAATCATCTTCTTCGTCAAAAATGCGGACGACATCCCCTCTCGTAAGTCGTTTTACTTTTTCGAAATTGGACCCGGGGCCTTCCCGAATGATCAATCTGTCTGAAGTCACAAATCCATTTCTGACTTCTGTAAATTTCACATAATTGCCATGAACCCATCTTTCGTTTCCGGAAAGGTCATCTTTCAGTCTCAGCCATTTCCCAGCTGAATCAGCAACTTCAATGGTTGTTCCATTTTCGAGCTTTCCAATTATTTCATAGCGCGTTCCTGGCCCTGTCCGAACGTTTAGCCTGTCTCCTTCAAGCGTTACTACGCCACTTTTTGATTTGAGGATGACATCAATATAATTACCGTGAGCCCATTTGTTATCTCCGATGCGATACCATTTTCCGATTCGATCATAAATATTTACCTCATCTCCAGGCATCAATTTGCCGACAATATCATATGATGAGCCATTTCCGCTTCGGATATTCAAAAAGTCATCGACAATGATACGGCCATTTTTCACAGGTTCTACTACCGGCAGGTTGACTTTTGCATTTACATCCTTCCTGAATCTTTGCCATGGCTCTTCATCAATCATCATTTTTGGGCAATCTTTTCCGGTAATATCGTAATGCCTCCAGAGTTGATAAATCGTGAAATTGTATTTGTTCAAAAGGTGAACGGTAAGATCTACGGTATTTTGATAAGTCTTTTCCCAATCACCATCTTCATTGACACACATTTCAATTCCGACAAGGAAATAATTGGGATTGCGGTCTCCTTCAAGGATATTTTCGCCAATTGGTTTATATCTTCTGGCACCGACATGATACCCCACTTCATTATCTGGCAGACATCTTAATATCCGACTATCATCTACCATATAATGAGCAGAAGCATAACGATCAGTAGTATTAAAATAGTTGCGATTGGCCCAGGCATTTGCACCAGGTGAAGTATTGGCGGTCCAGTGTACAATCACCCCTTTCAGATCGCTAATTGAGTATTTCTTGGGGTCTCTGAGAAAGGGTCTGTTCCTTCTGCTTGTCAGTAAAGCATTTGTAATATCGATCATTGGGATAAGAGGTTTGTATTAAGATTCCATTAGTTTTTTCATCATTTCGAAAACTTGGGGAGAAGCAATTGAGCAACCAATATCAAGCATTCCAAATATTTCAGACTCTCTTTCGCCTTGATATGCTTTTTCTCCTGAATAAATTTCAGCGCCACTTTCAGAAAGATCGGCAGTAGTAATTTGCTTGGTCAGATCAAGTTCACTGAATTCTGAAATGGAGAGTCCTATCATGCTAATATTTGCTTTACCACAATGAAATACTTTCCAGTCATATGGCGTCCGAAGTTCAAGATACTTAATTTTCTCCAGCACTTTTTGCAAAACAATATCACTAAATTGTTCGATCAGAGCATTTACCTTTTCCGGGTTATCGCTTTTCAGTTTTTCCCAGTCATTACCAGTGATCGTATTGGCAGACAAAAACTCAATAAACTCATTTTCAAGCTCTTTTAATTCCTCGTTGCTTAGTCTTCTGTATTTCATAAAAATATGCTTAGGGTTTTCCCGTTAAAAAGTTGGGAAATGAAAAATCCATAACAATCTTCAATTATCAATGTTCAAACAAATCTATTCTTGTTTAAAAAGAAAAGTTGAACTAATTTAGCAAACCAAAGTTCTTATTATAGACACATTTGCAAGAATTATCTTGTATTTGTTAAAAGAAAAAAGATTGTTAAAGAGATTGCTTTTGAATAAAGGATAATTTAACAACTTTTGCAGGAATCTGAGGCCTCTGTTAGCTACTGAAGCAACAAGCTACAGATTCTTTTGCCCATACAATGAATCGTCTTTGAATCTACAATTATCCAATTGGGGTTTAACTCAAAGGAGGTAGGGCGGGCCTCAGCCGTTGACTTGTCCGGCTTACTTAACCCAGTGCTAAGTAACAAGGGGATTACTGAACTTCTTTGGCGGCTCCAACCATGTCTTTCTGAGGTTTCAAAGACCCCCTTTGTATGGGTTTTTTTTTGTCTGTACCTTAGGTGTTCAGACCAATTGACTCCCAGCACCTGATGAGGACAAAAACCAAAGGAATAATAACAGCCGGACATCCGCAGACGGCCAATTCTGCTAAACTAATTTTAGGCGAAGGCGGTAATGCATTTGATGCCGCTGTTGCCGCCTTGTACACCACATTTATCACTGAGAGCTGTATGAGTTCTGCCGGAGGTGGGGCTTTCGCCAATATTTTCACAAGTAAAGGCCATTCATACCTGTTTGACTTTTTCTGTCAGACACCCATTCACAAAAAGTCGGTTGACCAGGCTGAGTTTTATCCAATAACAGTTGATTTTGGGGGAACTACTGAAGATTTCCATATAGGAATGGGGGCAATTGGGGTACCTGGCACCATTGCAGGTATTTATGCCATACACGAGCATCTATGTACACTGCCGATGCATATATTGGTGCAACCGGCAATAGATGTTTGTAATGGTGGTGCATTGGTAGATGATTTCCAATTTTTTGACTTTAAAGTTCTTCAGGAAATTTTAAAGGTTGATCAGCAATCAAGAGGTATTTTCTTTCCCAATGGGGAATTGGTTCGGGAAGGAGGTTTCATCAAAATGGAAAAACTGGCCGATTTCCTGAACGTACTTGCAATTGAAGGTAAAGATCTTTTTTATAAAGGTGAAATCTCCAAAATGGTTGATGAAGCTTGTCAAACGAGAGGCGGTTTCCTGTCAAGGGCAGATTTTGAAAACTACTCAGTCAATATCCTTGAACCTCTCCGCTTCAGCTATGAAGACAAAACCATACTTACGAATCCTATGCCCAGTATGGGAGGGAGTTTAATGGCGATTGGCTTAAAACATCTTGAAAATATTCCTTCAGGCTTTGATCTTCATTCTCCTCAGCACACAGCCATGTTTTATGATACCCTCAAAGTCATGGACAACCAGGATAAAACTCCATTTGGCCTGGCAGAAAAACTGGCTCAGCTTGGTGTCAGCTTCAATGTGACTACTTTACCAGGCGCAAAAAAATGGGGAAGCACCACCCATTTAAATATTCTTGATGAATTTGACAATGCTATTTCGATAACCTCATCTAATGGAGAAGGTAGTGGTTATATGGTACCAGGCACGCAGATTATGATGAACAATATGCTTGGTGAATCCGCTTTATTGCCAAATGGATTTCACAGTTGGGAACAGAATGTAAGGTTATCGTCAATGATGAGTCCAAGTTTAGTGCTTGATAAGGAAGGAAAGATTGAATATGTGCTTGGATCAGGAGGTGCAAGTCGCATTCCAAGGGCAATCTTGCAAGTTATTTATTATTTGATTGACAAAGGGCTAACTGTCGACGAGGCTGTACATGCCCACAGAGCCCACCTCGAGCACAAGGAGTTTAACCTTGAACCTGGTTTTTCAACAGAAATAAAGAAAAATATTGAGGCAAGCATCAACCTTTGGGATACACAGTCTATGTATTTCGGAGGAGTTCATACCATTGCCAAGCGTGGTGAAAGCTTTGAAGGCAGTGGAGACAGGAGACGATCAGGGGTCGTCGTAAGAGCGGATTAACTTACTGCTTTTCCAGTGCCAGTGTTCCCGGCACTTTAATTTGCTGAGTTTGCTCTAACTCAATAATATTTCGAGTCTTTCCAACAGTTTTAAATACGGCATCTCCATTAATTGGATAAGAAAACTCAATTTTACCTTCAATTGCCATTGTAGCATTTGATCTGTCATCCTTCCAAAGTACAACAACCTGAAGCTGGTACTTTTTAGTTTCAGGATGCATTCTCCAGTTTTTTACTGACAATTCCTTGAAGCTTTTTGAGCCTTGCCAAAGCTTATCCAGCAATGTGTTTTTCACATGGTTTTGAAGCCATTTATGGATGGCTTCCTGCTCCAATGTAATTGCGGATTTAACCTGCGGATTGACATCAACTGTTGGTTGGGCCGATATTTGCAGGCAAAACCACGACAATAATACCGTGATAATAATGTCACTTGCAGTCCTACTCATCTGTCCTAGTTTTGAAATATAATAGACTACAGGCTTATTTCAATGTTCTGACAACAAGGTAATCCAGATGAACGGATAGAGTATATGAAAAAAGTATATTATGTGACATGACATTAAATTATCCCTTTTCAAGCCTGTTTTATGTAATTTTGAGCTCATGATTTATTCGAGAGGAATGAGGAGAAACTTCAAAAGTATGTTGCATATCCTGACTTTAATATTAAGTTCAGCTCTCCTACCCTATTACCTTCTTGCACAATCAGATACACTTTCTTCAAAGCAAGTAGAAGCGTTTAACTTGTATGTTGAATTCACAAACGACAACATCCATGCCTTATGGAACTATCATAATGAGTTCACAAAATTCAATAAAGAACTTCTCCAATACCAGGAGATGACGCCAGAGAAGAGAGTAAGTTCATCGCTGTCCTTCAAAGACAAACCTTTTTTGCATTTAGATGAGGATTATAAAATTCTTCCGTGGAAGTCTTATTATAAAACCAGACAGAATAGCACATATCTTCCCTATGGGGTCGCTAACCAGTTAAATGCTTTTCTGACCTCTATTTGGGGTTGCACTGAAAATATTGAAGCCGTCTCAGAACAACTGGACGCTCATGTCAATTCCGGATTGGAAAAAAATGACCAATGGATCAATGAGGCTTACCGTATTCTTGGATTGGCAGAAGAGCAATATACACAGTTTCATGAACTGACTCATAACCTGGAATTTGGATTACAATCTGGTTATGAGATGTTTGCTCCACCAAACAAGAATGACCCTTTTGTCAAAAAAGCAATATTACTTTTGAATCTCATTTCACCTTGTTCCGATATTATGGAAGCCATGAGGGCCGATGATCTCGAAGGCGTAGAGGCAGGTTTAGTTGATTTGAATGTTATGCGGGAACTATATATCGAAGAAATTGGTGAACAGTTGAATGAAGTCAGATTCCTTGGCGATGACAATCCGGAACCACATATCAGGTATGATTTCATTTTGAGGCAAATTGATAATTTCCGCAAATATGCCAGAACTTATCTTGACAAATTCGATGTTGAATACAAATTACCGCACGGCAATTCATGGTTCTATTATAATAATCGGCTGATCAACCAATTCAACAGGTTTGGCAGGGGTCTTGCCTTACAATACAATCATTACGTTGACTCTACCGATGTAGCGATGCTAAAGATACTCGAAGCACCAAACTGGATGAAAGCAACTGAGCCTGGAGATTTCGAAATTCCGGAATCCTTTGTAGAGAAGCTTCCCCAAGATACTACGCTTCCAGTACCAGGTGCCATTTCTTTGGAAGGGTATGCCTATAATAATCTGGTATTTTTATTGGATGTTTCCAGTTCAATGAATAAACCAGGAAAGCTCGATCTTTTACAATCGTCATTCAAGTTCCTTGTTAACCTGATGCGGCCACAAGACAGAGTTTCTATTGTGACTTACTCGGGTGATGCAAAAGTCGTTCTTCCTTCAACATCAGCCGTTGAAAAAATTAAAATCATCCAAGCCATTGACAGTCTGGAGTCAAAGGGAACTTCGCAGGTAATTGAAGGCTTTCAGGCAGCTAAAAGTGAGGCTAAGCGCCATTTCATCAATGATGGCAATAATAAAATCATATTGGCATCTGATGGTGCTTTTAGCGAAGACAAACAATTATCAAAACTGGTCAGGGAACTTGGTAAAGAAAATATTTCGTTAACGGTTTTCTACTATAGCCAAACCGAAAAACCTGAGGAAGCCAACAGGTTACGAAAACTGTCCAGGCTGGGCAAGGGGAATTATACGCATATCAGTGAATCAAACTCTGATAAGATTATGGTCAGGGAAGCCCAGAAGGTTAAAGAATCATCTAACGAGTGATTTCGGCCTATCTTTATTTGGATTGAATACAAATAAAATCTATCTTTGACCTCGTGATGAATGAAGCTCTTCTCCAAGCAGACCCTATAGATTGGCTGGAACTACCGGAGATTTCTCCCTTGATTGAGTTGGACATAGTTCCAAAGATCAAGTATAAAAAGAAATGCTGCCGAAAATATAAGAAGGGTAAACGTTGTAAGAGATGCCCCGGGAGAATGAAAGCGGACAAGTTCAGGGCCTAGCCAAAACCTTACTACTCCACATTACAATTTTTCAATTTTTCAATCACATCTTCGTAAGAAGTATACCCATTTTTATTACCCCACTCGTTATTAATGTAATTGATGATATTAGCTATCTGAATCTCTGTCAAAAGGTTGTTGGCAGGCATGGGTTGATTATAAGTCACTCCGTTGACCAAAATCTCTCCTTCCAGCCCATGACGGATGATACATGCTAACTGATCCTTATTTTTGACCAGATAATCGGATCCGGCTAAAGGGGGGATAAGTCCCGCCAATGCTTGCCCATCGGCCTGGTGACAATTTTGGCAATTCGTTTCGTAAAGATTTTTGCCCTGTTTGTATGGATTGGAATCAAATGAAAGACAAGAACAATACAACACAACAATGAGTAATATGCAACCGAAAAGCAGTTTATTCATTATTGTCGGTCAACTTTAGTAGCAAATCAATATCCTGCATCAGTTCATCAACCGCTTCTTCATCTGTACCATCATAAATCCCTCTAACCCTGAAATCAGGATCAACTAAAACCAAACCGCCGCTATGGGTGTACCCTCCTGGTGCATTTGAGTCTTCTTCAGCTGCGATGAAATACGACCTAGCCATATTATAAATATGGTCTCTTTCTCCGGTAACCAATTGCCAGCGATCAGATCCGATCTTCAGTTTACTTGCATAATCCTTCAAAACAGGTACTGAATCATGTCGGGTGTCGATACTATGGGAGAGCAGTTTAATCTTGTCATTATCAGCATATTTGTTGTAAACCCTTAACATCTGTCCTTTTACAGTTGGGCAAATTGTCGGGCAGGTAGTAAAAAAGAAATCCGCAATGTAAATATTGTCGTGAAAGGTGGTCTTTGTCACTTTGTTACTATCCTGATCCCAAAATGAGAACTCCGGTATGGTGTGCCAAACGGTATCAATAATTTTTTGTCCGCCCTCTTCCCTTTCGATATAATCATGCATGCCTAGAACAGGAAGTGTGGTTTTTTTCTTGTCAGAACAACTGAAATACAAGATCGGGATCAAGCTCAGAATTAACAGCCGTCCCGCAATTTTCAATTTTAAATTATTCATTTTCTTTAATTAAAGCATTTCCGTTATCAATACTCGTCAGCATCATTTCGCTTACTTTTTCGATTGCTTTATGTTCTTCCTCCAGATAGGCCATAATCTCCACATGTGACCTCGGGTCACTATCCACTGGCATCTTGAAGGCATTCATCCAGTCCCACATCGCAACGTCGGCTTTATTCAAGTCATCCAATGTCTTTTCTGCTTTCTCGAGCAGCCTTTTATCGATATTGGCTGAATCACTGTTGATGGCAGTCATCATGGCTTTTACCTGGCCTTGCAGGGAAACGATCTCATCCATCTTTGGCATGACATCGTCGTGGATTTTCATAACTTCGGAAACTTTGGCAATGCGCTCTTGCTTTTTTGATGTACAGGCATTAAATGCAAAAGTCGTTACCAAAAGGAAGCAAAATAACTTTAAAGTAAATTTCATTTTTCTACGATTAAATTTTCTGTTTGCAAGTTCTGAAAAGAAAACAAATAATCCACCATCAGGTTTTCATTTAAATTCGTTTTAAATAAAAAAAGGCACTCCATGAGCGCCTTTTGATTCCAAATAGATTTTAGCATTTATTCTTTTATCAGTTTTCTGGTAAATCTTTCATTTTCAATTTCCACAACCACCATGTAAACTCCTGAGGCTAAATCATGCATCTCAATTTCAAAATGATTGGTTCCAGCAATAGCCTCGAAGGGTTTTCTTGCTATATCACGGCCAAGAATATCGAACAGTGAAACAGATAACTTTACATCTACTGGAGATTCAATATGGACAGTAACTGTTTCTTTTACAGGATTTGGGAATATCCCATTCAGAATAAATTCTGAAATTTCCCTTTTGACAAAAATAATATCCGAATAACTGTAGTTTTCGTCTTCATCTACCATCTTGAGTCGATAATACCCTTCAAGCCCGGGATGTTCGTCAATGAAACTATACGATAATTCAGCCTGTGAATTTCCGGCAGCTCCTACCCTACCAATCTCTTCAAAGTTATCTATTGAGTTTAATGATCGTTGAATTTCAAAATAGGCAGTACCAAACTCCGTTGCTGTTCTCCAGTCAAGGACATTTGTTATTTTTGCTGGCCTTCCTGAAAAAGATAATAGTTCGAGCGGCAATGCGGCACCCTGACCCTGGATTATGAAGTTTCCTGTGCCTCTGTTTCCTCCATCCGTATCCACAATGATTAAATAGAGTGTATTAGGGGGAAGTCCATCGGCAGTTAAAACAGTAGGTGAAGTACCGTTTCCTTGTTCACATTCTATAAAAGTAGCACCCGCTTCAGGAAACATCCTGGAGCCATTTATCAAAGGCCCATAAAGTGCAATATTCAATTGAGAAAAATTGCCATTCGCTATTGGTGTAATCGTTGCCATGAGCTGATCTCCAGGGCCATCATTCGGGTCGTCAACTGGGTCGGTCCTCAATGTGTAGAATAAAGGGGCATTATTAAAGGAAAGAGTGCCTGTACATGGAGCTTTTGATAAATCTACAACTTCTCCAGGTTTGTTGCTGTTACCTTCTACCAAGCCCTGGATTATGCCTTCACCAGGTGTGGGAACACATTCATTAGACAGAACGCCTGAATCAAAATTACCATCAGGTTGATTAACGGCCGGGAAAGCTTGCCCACCTCCCATTAAGTCTCCCCATGTACTTATCCCGTTACCGGAAACCTGGGACATTGCTTCTACAGTTAGCAGCTCCGTGGCATTTATTGTACAACCCAGGAGGTCGGTCCAGGAAACCAAAATAGGGTGAACTCCAACACCTGCTGTGGCAGGATCAAAAAAGGCAGATCCATCAAGATTATCTGTTATACCAGGCCCTGAATATGTTGCCGCAGTTGTAACTGGGGTAAGAACGAGATTTGAAAATGTAATGATTTGATCATCATCGCCGTCGCCATCAATATCCGATACACTTTGAGGAAAAACAGGCGTATCTCCAGCATCAATGGCATCACATGGATCGCCATCTGAACCCTCTCCCGGGAATAAAGCAAGAGTGATCAATTCATTACCTGACCCAGTATCTACCAAACCAAATCCACCAGGCCCACAAGCAGTGCCACCACAAACCCCATTGTTCGAATTCATGCCATCACCAAAATCATCGATGAATACCAGGTCGAAAGGACCATCACTGACAAGGAAAGGTCCAAGTGTAAAAATAAACCCTCCACAATTGGTTACGCCTGCAAAGGCTCCCGGAAGGGCCTGCGTAACTACTTCACCACCATTATCGAGAACCTGGAACCCAGATTCTTCCGGAAATTGGTCGAACAAGACAGTAAGCTCAAATGTACCGTAATCGCCAGAAGGTTCATTCAGGAAAATAAGGTCAGCCGGATCTGAAATACAATATGGATCGTTCCCAATAATAGCTGGTGCGGTTAAGTCAGGAATATCTATTTGGATTTGCTCAGAACAAATTCCATCAGAAATCGTGAATGTTACAATGGAGCCGGGGGCCGCATTTTGAACCGAATAATTTCCCCCTATCGGAACCGCCAGATCACCTGGGCCTCCAGCATCATCAGTGACCACATAGGTTCCAGCCATGTTAAATCCAGGAAACCCTCCTGTCAAATTGCTGATAGTAATATCAAATCCTGTCGATGCAGTGTTACAAACAAACGATGCATCTGCAGTAATTTCATCCAGTAGAATGTACGTCACAGCATCATTTTCATTGACATCGAAACAATCTTCGGTACCTATGGACAGATTATCTTCATTTGTGGCAGCAATAGTTGTTACCCAAAAGGTACCATTGCCTCCAATTGAATTTACCAGTTGTCCACCACCACCATTAGGCTCAGATCCCACAGACCCCAGGAAATTTGCATCATCAAGCGGCCAGTTTCCTGAAGGTGCTGTGCTTTCCCATAAACCGTAAATTACGCCTGCAGGAGAGTTCTGGTCACCCGCCATAGATCCAAATGGATTTCCCCAATCACCGTTGGACACAAAACTAACTGTATCACCAAAGCAAATAAGTTGAATGGGTTGATCATTGGTAAAAGTACCAGCATTAGCGAAACATTCAGTAGGTGTAAAAGCTAATCCAATTCCATAAAGACTACACGTTCCTTCAGTCACACCATCAGTATCAGGATTGGTAAAGTCTTCGATAATGGTATAAGTCACGCAAAACACATAAGAATCGCCATTTACCAAACCTGTATAGGTGTCCAGGTCATCAGGGTCTGGAGTTAGAGGATTAGCACAATCCGGACCTAAGACACCTACAGGGAAAAGATCTGAATTTGTAATCCCGTTAGCACATTCAATAACATCAATATTGCCTGCTTCATTGGACAGCGCAATATGTGAAAATGTACCTCCTTCTCCTGTAGTTCCCGTATAAGTAATAACACCACAGACTTCAAAAGTGCTATTAAACCCTGGTGTAACTGCGGGAGAAACACCACTCCATGCCAATTCGTCCAACGACGCCGGAAACTGGTTTAATGGCATTTGAGTGATCACGCATGCCGGGAAAAAACAATCTGAACTGCTACAGTCAGGGAAACAATCATAAACAACCGGATCGAAAGACACATCTCCACAACTGACAGAAGGATTAGAATTCATAACTAGAATAATGCATTCATCTGACGCAGATTCGAAGACAAGACCATTAAGTGGCCCTGTCAATGGAGGTCCCAGTAATGTACCGCCTATTCCCGACCCAGGAGGACCTGAAAAGACAGATAGGGTGTCAAAGCCATCTTCAATGGAGGCTGTGCTAAACGCTATTCTTACCGTTTCACCTGGATTTTCAGGGCAAACTTCCCCTACCGTTTGGTCTATTGCAAAATTGTCATAACAGAAACTAAATGGACCATCAGCGCAAGTCAATGGAACGCAAGTAGCAGGGGCATTAAACACCTCTGGAAAGATAGCTGTACAACCTGAGGGAATAGAAAAAGTTACCATAACATCCACAGGTGGGTTAGCATCATTTGCCGGGAGCCCTGTGAGAAGAACCGTTTGAGGACTGCCCGTTACAGGAAAGAGTTCTCCGTTCACAAAAAGATCTCCAGCTGCCGATACTCCGGAATATGTTATAATCACTTCCTGAGTATAGGTTTGGTCAACTGGATTACACCCCGACTGTGCGCCTGCAGTTACTGAAGTGATTTGACAATTCAGTTCGTAAGCACATATTTCATATGTCCCTTCATCAGCTGAGGTATTGCCTGCGGACCATGTTCTGATAAATAACGTTGTTGGTGGTGAAAAAAGAGCAGCATCGACATATAATTCTGAGCCTCCGGAATAGCAACCCAACTGATCTCCACCACAGGCATCATAAACGGCTATCCCATTATTGGTGATTGGCATGTCTCCAGCTCCAAAAAGAGAAGCAATATTGATACCATTGGCTGAAAATCCTGCAGGGATGTCAATAGTATACCAAACATCATCGTCAAACCAGGTAGCAGAACAAATCGGTTGTTCGGAAGATTGATCAGCACATCGGGTATCGACAAGTACAGGAACACAGGTTAACGAATCAGAAGCAAGATTAATGTTTATCGCATTAGCACACTCGTTATTAATGGGCTCGGAGCCAAAACAAATACAGTCTTCATTTGTGATGGTAACCATCTCTTCACAACCAGCTTCCATTGGCATATTCTGAGTCACTGTAACTATCACATTTGTCCCCTGGGCTATAGGAGTTGAAAAACTATATATCCCAGGCCCTGTTCCAATCAGTGTTTCCGAATTCTGGTCGTTTGTAATGGTAAATGCAGTGCCTGTTGCCCCAGCTCCAATGGCGACATCTACTGTAAAATCGTTCAAGCTAACACATGTAGTTTCGAGGCTTACTTCTCCAAACAGATCACATACCGGAGGAGGGCATATCAATGCGATGTTGTTGGCATTAAGGATGGTTGCCCAAACCAAATCAAATGTAGAACATAAGGTTCCACAAGAAGAAAAAGAGAAGGTCGTCACCCCGCCTGGAGCATTGTCGATATCAGCCTGGCTAAATCCTGCCCACATTATGGTACCATCACCTACCCCTTCAAATGGGTCAGACTGCGGGATTGGTGGGTTCGTTGAGCTATAGAGATTCCCTGTTCCGTTTGAGATTGAAATATCATAACTGTCTTCTGTTCCCTGAAATCCGGTTAATGGGATATAAATCATTGCAGGATCATCGTTGATAGGAAACCCTACATCAGGATCATTTCCACAGAACACTACAGGTACAGGCGATAATGCCGGGGGATAGTCTACCCAATCGGGAGAAGCATCACAAGTTGAGGGAGGAATGGCATCTGAGACTTCAATACAGAAAGACCCCTGGGTTCCATTCCATCCATCTACCTGGATAAAGTATGTGAGCCCAGGAGTTACAAACACGCAGCTCAATTCCGAAAGGAAATTGGTTGTGCTGATATCATCATTACAAGCTATTTCAATAAGGTTACTCAAATTTGGAGATGGACAGGTGGCTACTGTGCCATTATTTTCATAAACAACGATCTGGGTATCATCATTAGTACCAGTTCCTGCGAAGTTGGTAGATACTGAGACTTCTGATGAGGTTGGTACAAAAGAAAACCAAACGGTATTCGTAGCTACTCCACCATCGAAACCACAACTAATTCCTGGTTCCATATTTCCGGCTTCCACTGACCCTGCCGTGTTATCTCCATTAATCAATCCATTGCCGCAAAATCCGGCATTGACAGTTAGTACCGTTGCATTGCAAAAATTATCATTTGGCGGTTGGGCAAAAGTAAAATTAACGTACCCTACCACCATGAAAATCGCCATTAAAGAATGGGTAAAATTCTTCATAGTTAAAAAGTTTATCTTTTTAATTAAATCCAATAAATAAGTAGCTTCCGGAGAAATTCTCTGGTTGGAATTTAGGCGGTAAGGCGAAGTAAAAAACTGTTTCCGGAAGGAAAAAAAATGATTCTACTGTTTCTGTCTTAATTCTTTTTGCTTGACAGAATTACCTATGTTCAGGCTTTTCGGTTGTGAAGCCGGTCCAGACTGGTTATCCACAGCCTGTTCTTTCTTTTGTACTTTAATCGCCTTGCCTGAAACATTTATCTCTTCAGGTGTAGCAACTTCTTTGACTTTTGGTTCGGCCTTTTTCTGTGATTCGAGCACCTTCGGGTATTCAGATTTTACCTTTTGGGTCTCAATGAGGTTTGTACGTTCGGCTGAGTTAGATTGCATCTTTTGACGAAGCTCTTCTAACTGAGCCTGATTCAGTTCTTTCTTAGAGGTTTGCGCAGAAACCTGCATAATAGAAAAACAAAGTAGAGCGGTGAGGGTGAGCATTAAATGTTTGTAATACTTCACTTTCATTAATCGGGATTTAAATTTTTAAATTGGTTAACAATCAGGTCATTAACAACTGACCAATACATTGCTAATTTAAAACAATATCTGACCAAATCCAATAACCAAATTTTTTGCTTTAGTCTTTTAAAATTTTCTTTGAAACGATTCTATCCTCTACCTGGAGGTTTACAAAATAAATTCCTGAAGGAAGGTGCATAAGATCAAGCTCAATCGTGCCATTGGAAGTTGGATTGAAGGATTTTTTCATTACTTGTTGTCCTCCAGAGTTATAAACTGATAACAAGGCAGGAGCATCTATTACCTTTGAAGAGGTTATCCAAAATATGCCATCTCCAGGGTTAGGAAAAACACTTATCTCAATATCCGAACCCGGCTCAAATACTGATGTAAAAATTAGAACTTGAATATCTGCTGAAGCTACGCTTGTACAACCCTCTGAATCTGTTACTGTTAATACAACAGTATACAAACCAGGACTAAGATAGTCATGCGTTGGTGAAAACGCTTCAGATGTCGATCCATCTCCGAAGTCCCAATGAAATTCATCGCCACCAATACTTGTATTTTGAAAACTAACTTCGTTATTAAGTAAATCAACTACTGTTTCGGAAGGCGTAAAGGCAGCTTCTACTTCTCCATTTCCAACTTCTACACTGATAGCCCTTTTCCCGCAAGGTAGTCCATATTCAATCTCCCAATCATAGAAGTAGTAATAAGTTGGACTATTTAACCCATTATTGGTTCCTGTAATAGTTAAAACATTATCAACAGTATAGGGATAGGAGCCTCCAAAAAAATTAAAAGTCAGATCTGCTGAAAAGTTTAAGCCCAATTGATAGTTACTTCCCGGGGAGACCTGGAAATCCAATTCTAATCGATGCTCCCCAGGAGTAAGAGGGAAAGGTTTACTGGCAATAATAAGTCCATTTGAATTACGTAATTCTACCAGTCGACCACCTGGCGAATTTGCAAATACGGTAACTGATTTTAAGGTAAACGTCTGAAGTGCATCAAAAACCAGATAATTAGTCAGTGCAGTATTTGTCTGAGTTGGCCCGATAGAAAAATCATTAGGACCAACCTGAGCATCATTTATTATATCAACATAAAATGTGGTATCCGATGAAATCGTTCCAGAAACAAAGACTTCTCCACTATCGATAGCTACAAGTGATGATTTATCTTCGAACCAGAAAATATCACCACTCGGGCCATCAAGATATTCAATAGCTACAGCCCCGTCATTACAAACCGGACCTGAAGAACTGATTGTCACTTGTTCGTCCTGAATCCATTGAAAAGGTTTAATGCCTCGATTGTTATAAAAACGATCATCCGGATTATCATTGACACTGGTGATGTCAACATACAAGGTATGCGGACCAGTTGCCAAAGCTATGCCTGGCAAGACCAAGGTCATTCTATCCCCTGCATCCAAACTTCCGCTCCAGGTATAAACATCCGGAAGTTGATTATCGACATAATAGGAAATCTCAAGAGCGCTTATTTCTTGTTCTCCACTATTTTCAATTACTACCTCAGGTTCAAATATCTCAGCGCACAGTAGGTCTTCATTACCCGGGATCCCAACTAAAAGTGCATCTGTATCTACCGAAGGATCGAGTGGAGTATGTCCTTGGTTCACCAGGTAATCGAATGCTGCAACGACATCGACAATGCCCATACCAAAATCATTGTCTTCACCCGGAGATCCAAGATCGATGGCCGTATTATAGAGCGCTAATTTCAACTCGGTTCCTGTAAGAGAAGGAAATGCTTCTTTAAGTAATAACGCGCAGCCCGAAACATGGGGAGCTGCCATTGAGGTGCCTGAGTAGAAGGCATAATTACCATCAGGAAGACTTGATCTTACCTGAACACCTGGGGCCGAAACTTCTGGTTTGATCAATAATGACCCCATATTCCCACAAACGGAAGGCCCTCTTGATGAACTTGCAGCAATTGGCAAGTTAGGATTATTTCCATTTACTGAAGCTACACAAAAAACATTGACAAGGTCAGTATTGAGGTTTTTAGGGTCAGTTATTGTGCTTGTATTAGGACCGGAATTTCCTGCACTAAAGACCACTCCTATTCCCGCAGCTTCCAGGGTCGTTAAAGCCATTTCATACATAGGATCACAATCACTCGCGGAAGGATCTCTCCATGAGCAATTAATTACTGTAGGCATATCCGTTGAAGTCATAATATCAGCATCAGGATTTAGTGCCCACTGCAGAATCTCAAGGTTCGAAAGGTTGACTTGATCACAACTAATAGCTGGTGATGAAAGCCAATTAGAGTTAAAGGCCACTCCGATGGTGTCATTGGTAAATCTGTCGAGCCCCAATGTTGTGCCAGCAACATGAGTGCCGTGCCCATTTCCGGCACAATCATAAGGATATGGTGCGCCATCATCTGTTAACCAACTGTCTGTAACAGGCGTATACAAACCCTGAAATTTGGTTACAAGTGCCGGATGAAAGCCATCTGTACCTGTGTCAAGGATCAAGGCCCATTGGCCATATCCAGTATATCCAAGATCCCACATGGCAGGGGCATTTACAGCGGCCAATCCAGGTTCAATACCGTTTATTGCTTTTTGAAGTTCTGTGCCAGGTTCAGGCTTTACTTCCTCAATTTCATCGAAGACAGGCTGAATATCAAGATCAACCCAGTCAACGGATGGGTTAAATGTAATTTCCTTTATTGATGATTTGGGAAGTTCAATAACAACCCCATTTACTAACCACAATCTCACTAGCCTATCTGACTGATAACCATCAAGTTGAGACAAGTAACTTAAAAATTCACTTTGACTAATTTCAGCTTTTTCCTTTAGCCTCGACAGTACTTCAAATACTCTTTCCTCGTTTCGGAGGTCTTCATTGTAAAGCCATTGATCTAATGCTCTGACATCTACCTGGTCATCCAACATCACCCTTACTTTAATCCAGTTATAATCAGGTTCATCAAATACGTTGATCAATCGTTGACTACACTTAAAATAATCAAAGTCAGATTGGCCATTAAGTGAAGCGCCAAAACATAATAAAATAGCGACGAAAAATAGCGAGGAGGTTTTCATTCTATCAGATTTGCCAGGGTAACCGGGAATTTTCAGCGTGCAAGATAAAGTTAAGGGGGTGTTTATCCAAGCGGGGATAGGCCCACTTGTTCAGGAGCCGACATTAGCTGATCCGATAAAAAGGAGGTTTATATAATTGAACTTAATTCCTACAGAAAGTCAGTCCTTACTGATTATTCCCATATAACGGTATGTTGATCCGCATACCAATCCTGATAGCGTTGTGCATATTTTTTTTCGATTGGCCCCCTTTTCATTTTCATAGTTGGCGTCAAAAGCTCGTTTTCGATGGTCCAGGGCTCTTTTATCACAACTACTTTTTTCAAACGTTCGTGTTTTTCGAGTGTCGGATTTAGGCGCTTGATGACATCTTCAAGGCGGGAAGCTACTTCAGAAGTATCGTGACCGGATGCGTGTTCGGAAAGGACAACCATGGCAATAGGTTGAGGGAGGGTGCTTCCAACGACACAGACTTGTTCGACTTCCTGATTTTTGGCAATTTTCATTTCAATCGGCGAAGGGGCTACGTATTTTCCTTTCTCAGTTTTGAAAATGTCTTTTACGCGGCCTGTAATAATTAGGTATCCATTTTCATCCTGAACACCTTCATCTCCGGTATGCAGGTATCCATCCTGAACCGCTTTAGCCGTCAGTTCTGGTTCCTTATAATATTCCCTCATGATGCAATGACATTTCACTAGGATCTCTCCGACTTCATTAATCTTGACATCGACATCTGGCATGGGGAAGCCACATGACCCAATTTTCTGTTTTCCTTTTCGTGTGAAATGAGAATAGGCGGTATTTTCGGTCATACCGTAAACTTCCTGCAATTCTATACCGAGCTTTTTATACCACTTGATCAAAGCAGGAGGCGTAGGGGCAGCTCCTGTGAAATAATGTCTTGCATTCCCTAGACCCAAAGCACCTTTAATCTTCTTTTTGATGATGCCTGAGATAATTGGGAGGCTAAGTAGCAGATCTAATTTCTTTTGTGACATTTTTTCCAGGATACCCATTTGAAACTTGGTCCATATCCTTGGAACACCCAAAAAAACCGTTGGCTGTGCAGTAACAAGGTCTTTGGCAAATGTATCAAGACTTTCTGCGAAATAAATAGTATTACCAAGATATATGGCCCCCATTTCGATTAGCATCCTTTCGGCAATATGCGCCATTGGCAGATATGAGAAGAATCGGGCATCATCACCTTCTAGATCTATCACCGTTTTGGCATTCTCGATGGCATAAGCCAGGTTTTTAAAATCGTGAACGACACCTTTCGGATTTCCTGTTGTACCGGAGGTATAGATAATTGTGGCCAATTCGTTAATATCCCTGTCTGGGTTGCCCTGAACAGGTTCATGTTTTACTGTGAGGTCATTCCAATTCTGTCCAACTCCTTCAGAATAATGCGGAAAACCTATCATTTTCACACTTGATGGCACTCCTGATTTCATGTTATCCCAATCATCGAGTTTGCCAACAAATAGTAGCGGTGCCTCTGCATGATCCAGAATATAATTCAATGTACTGGCACTTACATTCGGGTAAACCGGAATAGAAATATGACCACTCATCATTATGGCCAGATCACACATGACCCACCACGCACAATTTTTGGAAACAAGGGCAATATTAGAACCGGGCTTGAGATCCAATGCATTGATGGCCGCTGCCATTCGCCTGATTTCATCTCCGGCTTCCTTCCAGGTAATATCAAGATATTGCCCATTAATCGGCTGTCTGAAAAAGAATTGATCGGGTTGTTCCTCTTCCCATTTATAAAACCAATATAAAGGTGTCCGCAAGCTTTCAATTTTAGAGTTTTTCATCTTATAAACAGGTTTCCCGGTAAAATAAAATTAAGTTTACAGTATGAAGATAACTGATTTCCTTTTGTTTGCGGCCTGCATGGTCTTTTTTGCAGGCTTTATGTCTTGTCAACCTAAAACTGAAAACGTGTCTGAGGATAAACCTACTACCACAGAAGCTAACGTGGAAAAAGAAGCAAAGAACCCGGTAAACGATGAACTGATTAGTAGTTTCATCAAGTTAGGGGTTAACGTTGAAGAAGGTATTCCTGAAGGTTTGGCAACCGGAGCACAAGCTCCTTTATTCAAGGCAAAAGATAGTAAAGGCGAACTCATCGACCTTGAAAACATGCTACAGGATGGTCCTGTCGTCCTTCAATTTTATCGCGGTGAATGGTGCCCGGTATGCAGCAGATATCTAAATGCATTCCAGGATTCACTAAGCCTCATAGAAGCCAAAGGAGCAAAAGTTATTGCTGTTGCACCTGAAACTTCTGAGAATGTCGAAAAGGCAATAGAGTCCTTTCCAATTACCTATCCTGTAATTGCTGATACAGAGCTTCAAATTATGAATGCTTATAAAGTTACATTCAAAGTGACTGATGCTTATGTAGACAGGATCAAGAACAGTCGTTTAAAAACGGACATTGCAGCACATAACGGTGCAGACGCTGCTTACCTGCCTGTACCAGCGACTTATGTTATCAACCAGGACAAGTCTATTGGTTTTGTTCAGTTTGACATTGATTACAGGAATAGAGCTTCAGTAGAAAGCATACTTAATCATCTCTAAGTCAAAAAGACCAGTTAACAACATTACTTTGGCATTCGTATCCCTAAAGACTGATGTCACAATAATACAGGTGTAAATCCTGTAAAGCCTGGACATTCCTTTAAATTCGCCATAAAATAACGTCATATATTCCCAATAATTTTTAAAAGGGAATGTTTGGGTGAAACTATATTGTGCACAACGCTGGCCTAAGTAAAAAATCCAAAACAATTCACGCAGTGCCATGGCAGGAATATCACCTGTCAAGATACAGGTCTGGAAGAAATTCTCTGAGCTTGTCAATGGTATACCTATTGTTTTCATTATTCAATTCACCCAAAATGATTAAAGGATCTGGATTTTACAATCAAGAAGAAAGTTGGAATGATACAAGCCTTAAAGAGTTAAAGGAGATCAACAAGGAACTACAAAAGCAGATCAACATTCTAAAAACCAAAGAAAGCCACTATAGAGAGCAAATCAACCAACTTTCCTTTAATAAAAAATCTATAGAAACCCGGCTGGATTACCATACTCATAAACTGATGAAGCAACGCAAAAAATGCCAAATGCTGACATCAGACCTTGAAGACTTTTACTACGCAGCTTCTCATCACCTTAAAACACCCATTCGAAACATCAGTAGTTTTGCTCAATTATTGCAGAAAGGGTATGAGGAAAAAAGTAATACCAAGGAAGTTGAATTTATGGATTTTGTAGCTTCAAATGCGCAACACCTCAATGCACTTCTTGAAGACTTATTATTCTATATCACTCTTTCAGATCAGGCGGAATCTTCAACAACAACCATCTTACCTGAAGAAGTCCTTGCAGTGGTGAAGATGGAATTAGAATCTTTACTAAAAGAGACAGGTAGCCAAGTCATCATTAATGATCTGCCTTTGGTTAAGGCCAATCCTTTCCTGATGCAATTATTATTTAAAGAGCTAATTGAAAATGCAATCAAATTCAGGAGAGACCAACCTTTAACCATCACTATTGAGGCATCATACCGAGATAATCACCATGTATTTTCAATAAAGGATAACGGGATGGGGCTATCAGAAAACTATGCTGACAAAGTGTTCATGCTTTTTGGGAAGCTTGACAATTCAGGAAAATTCCCCGGCACAGGGCTTGGGCTAGCCTTATGTCGCAAAATAATGGAACTACACCGCGGACAGATCTGGTACCACTCCAAGAGAAAAGATGGTACTACTTTTTATTTTACGTTACCTGACCATCTGCTCATAGCTTGCTAATTATACCTTTTTCAAAGAGCGTTTTCTTTCATGCTCTTTTAGCAAGATCTTTCTCAACCTGATGTTTACTGGGGTCAACTCAACGTATTCGTCTTCAGCGATATACTCCATAGCTTCTTCCAAAGAAAATACCACATGAGGAGGGATCTTCACTTTATCATCTGCTGTGGCTGCGCGAATATTCGTAAGTTTTTTGGTCTTGGTAACATTAATTACCAGATCATTCTCTTTTGTGTGTTCACCTACTACTTGTCCTTCGTAAACCTCTACTCCAGGCGGCACAAAAAACCGACCTCTTTCCTGCAGTTTATCGATAGCGAAAGGAATGGTTGTTCCTGTTTCAAGAACTATAAGTGACCCTTTCAATCTGCCAGGAATCTCTCCTTTCCAGGGCTCGTATGATTTAAAGCGGTGCGACATTACGGCTTCACCAGCGGTGTTGTTGAGGATCATTGATCTTAGTCCAATCAACCCCCTTGACGGAATATCAAATTCAAGATGCATGACATCACCTTTAGGTTCCATAATGGTCATTTCGCCTTTTCGTTTAGTTGACATTTCAATGACCTTGCCGGAAAAATTTTCAGGAACATCGATCGACAATACTTCGATTGGCTCGCAACGCTTACCGTCAATTTCCTTGATAATCACCTGTGGTTTACCAACCTGGAATTCGTACCCTTCTCTCCGCATGGTTTCTGCGAGAACAGAAAGATGCATCACTCCCCTTCCATAAACGGTGTAAGCATCTGGTGAGTTTGTTTCCTCTACTTTCAAGGCGAGATTCTTTTCAGTTTCCTTAAACAACCTTTCGCGAAGATGTCTTGAAGTAACGAATTTACCTTCCTGCCCGAAAAATGGAGAATTGTTAATTGTGAAGTGCATACTCATTGTCGGCTCATCGATAGTGATTGCCGGCATGGCTTCAGGGTTTTCAAAGTCAGCAATAGTATCTCCAATATCAAAGTTTTCCATGCCCACAACAGCACAAAGGTCACCGCATTTTGCCGCTTCGACTTTTTGTTTGCCAAGGCCTTCAAAAACAAACAGATCTTTTACTCTGGATTTCACAATTCTACCATCCCGTTTTACAAGGGAAACAGGCTGGCCGGCTTTAATGTCACCTCTGTTAATTCGTCCTACAGCTATTCTGCCAATGTACTGGGAATAGTCAAGCGAGGTAATTTGTAATTGTAGCGATCCTTCTTTGTATTCAGGAGCCGGAACATGTTCAATAACCTGGTCGAGCAAGTATAAGATATCTTCTTTTTCAGATTGCCAGTCATCTGACATCCATCCGTTTTTCGCAGATCCGTAAATCGTTGGGAAATCCAATTGTTCTTCAGTAGCATCTAATGCAAACATCAGGTCGAAAACCGCTTCGTGGACTTCTTCCGGACGACAGTTTGGTTTGTCCACCTTATTAATGACAACAAGAGGTTTAAGATTTAACGAAAGGGCTTTCGACAATACGTATCGAGTCTGCGGCATCGGGCCTTCAAATGCATCAACAAGTAATAAAACCCCGTCAGCCATATTGAGTACTCTTTCTACTTCTCCTCCAAAATCGGCGTGGCCAGGGGTGTCAATGATATTGATCTTTACACCTTTGTATTGGACAGACACATTTTTTGAAAGAATCGTAATCCCTCTTTCCCTTTCGAGGTCATTATTATCAAGAATAAGCTCTTTTCTTTCTTCGTGTTCTTTAAAGAGGTTGCACTGGTATAATATCTTGTCTACAAGTGTAGTTTTCCCATGATCTACGTGGGCAATGATGGCTATGTTTCTAATATTCATTTCTAACGATTCAACACTGATCTTAAAATCGCCTGCAAAGGTAGACAATTAATGTGGGAAAATCTGGAAGGGATTAAGATTATCCGGGAGTTTAATGTTGGGGTAATTTATTTTTCGTTTTGGCTTAGATTATCTGTTCAAGGAAATACACGTGCCTTGAAAGTGATATTGAAAAATAGACACCTCGCATTTTTAAACGCATAGGGCTAAAGGAACTGAGACTTCTTATTGAATTTAAGTGCCAGGTGACTTAGGAGTTTGAAAACTACTTTTTGGCTTCGTTAACTTTTACCTTGACATCGTGCTGGATCTTCAGGAATTCAACCATATTAAGGAGTTGCTCTTTTTGGCGTTCGTTTTCAAGTTGAAGTTCGTATTTGTATTCCTTTTTACCCATTGGAATGATCATATAACTACCACCATAAAGCTGTCCTTTTTTTACCTTCTGTTCATCCGGAAGTTGCTTAAGCTCGAATACCAATTCATCAAGATCGCTTTGGGGAATTTCATACTTCTGGCGCCCATCGGTAAGGTATAGGGTTTTTTCATCGAAATATATAGTTCCACCTTTTATCGCTTTTTTGCGGAACAGGTAAAATAATGCAGGTATCATGAGCAGTAATAAAAGTCCGAACCAGACCGCATAAACAACATTGGTAAAAGGATCAAGGCCTAGCTGATCAATCACCCAGTCGACAGGTGTAAAACCGCCATTAAAAAATTGGATCATGGAGTATCCAAAAAGGATTGTCGAGAAGAATCCTGTGAGAATGGTACGTGTGCCTCTTGCCCTTTTTTTGATCAATTGAGCGCCGAATTCGAATTTCATAATGCGGAAAGGTAGTTTTAATAACTATTACTAAAGATATGGTTTCTCAATGAGTCTTGAATATTTACTAAATGTCGGCATCACTTTAATTATGCTCGAATTTTTTAGATGAAAGATTGAGTTAATTGGATAAGAGGATTTTTATACTGCAAATTGCATTTAGCATATGTAACGGATTCATTTCACGCAAAAACGCTAAGGAAACATAAACTTCGCAAAGGATATTATCTTGGAACGGAGATCAACGATTACTGGTGATTAGTCTTCAGGGAGGGACTGGTATCTTATGAAATCGTGAGCAAAAAATCCGGAAAGAATATTAACAAGCAAGACGATAATTAGAAAAACAGGCAAAGACAGGTGATAGGCTGCAGTTAACATTAACTCCTCAAAATAAAATATGAACAGACCAATTCCTATACAAGGAATACCCAGATAAATAGCTACAGCAAGAAAATCTTTCACATTTGTTCGATGCCCGACTCTAACCCAACCCTTGACCAGAAACCAACCAAATGCATAAAAGGCGCTGAAATAAACTAGGACCTTTATATAATTTTCTGTCCCACCCTGAAGGATATTCCACCCACCAAGGTAAATAGCCAGGACAGCAAAGAAACCAGCAAGCATAACTGATGGGACCAGATAATACATCAGCTTGACAATTGGCGTATAAGTCAACATGATTAATAAAGTAGGCAGGAACATAGTGAGGAATAGCCCGTAGTAAATCAATTTATAAAGACTGATCCCTTCGCTTGAGCTAAAAAGTGATTTTGCCTCCTTAATCTTCGAGAAATTCCGGTACAGAGATTCAGCGAAATAAAAATCTTTAACACCGATAAACCTGCCGTCTCTTTTGATAATTTCTGGTTTGTAGGATCTTTGATCTTCCGCTAACTTCCTTTCAATTAAGGTTTGTAAGCGGTTTTCCTCTATAAAAGCCAGTCTACTTACGGTATCCTGATCGAAAAAGGTAAAAAGGGCATCTTCAGAAAACAGATCTTCCATCTCTTTTAGGAATACATGATATCCTAATTGTAATAGTTCCTGCTCAGGTACATCCTCCAAAAACCCAAATCTATACACCCAAAAGTCCGTACTGTCAATTTCAAATCTGTTATCACGATAAAATTTAGGTTCTTCCCCAGTAAACTGCAGTTTTTTGAGAAAAGAATAAGCTTCGACATTATCAGTTGTCTGTTCGAGTGGAATGAAGTTTTCATAAGCCGGGTGATTTTTTCCTTCTGCTTGTGAAATGGCAAAGCTCTGATCGTTATAACTCGACCAGTTAGTATTAGCAGCAAGCAATATTGTGATACTGCTGGTTAAGGGTTGAAATAAGTTAGATGCCGAACTTGAGGTTCTTTTCATCTTTTCAAAACATTCAGCCACATAAGCGAAGCGCTCCCATTCCCTATAGATTGACGAATAATCAGGGTTTAGCCGGTCAGGAATACCTTCAACCATTTCATCTGCCCTCGAACCAACTGCAAACAGGTTTCCATCTTTCAGGTATTGATGAATATTCTGGAAATAAGCGGAACTGGTGAACTCAGCATATTCATCTGAAAACAAATAATCGTGATACCATTGTGTGCGGAAAAAACCTGAGGCATTTAATACTTTGAAATCTCTTTCAAATTTTTCATCCGGTTGCACCAGCATGTACTTTGCATTGGTTAATAATGAAGTTAAACCAACATTAACAGAGACACTCAATACACAAAAAGCAGATAACAACAAGGTTATGATGGAGGACTTAAGCGAATTACCGACAATTTCGGTTCTTGATTGATAGATGGCCCAAATTATGAGGACAAACAATCCAGCTCCAGCCATCAAAAATTCTGAACCGCTTATGGTCATCCCGAAATTGATTATTTCAGGTTCTGGGAAAATTAGATATGATCCAACAAGTACGATATTTGCTATGATCAAAGAATAGATGATAAAGTAATGTGGTTTAATGCGCCACAAATCAGGATTATTGACCAATAATTTGTGGTCCCACTTTCCGAAAATTCGATGATGAATATTCTTTAGCCATCCTGGTACTATGATATTCATCCACCTCATACGAAAAACTTTTTGATCGAATGACTAATGTTCCTGAAGTAGCCTACATCGATCTTCTCATCTGTAAACCATTTGAAAACATGTTGGTTTTCGACAGTTAAGGGTGTGAATAGCATATAATTCAATCCATTGAATTCAAGGCTGTTATGTGGGATATTAGACAGCTTTGCTTCAAGGTCGCTCATTGGTATGTCGGTAGAAAACTCGTAGATATTTTCTTTTCGCCCTGCACCTACTTCATCGATACTTCCGTTGAAAACCATTTTCCCTTTATCGAGGAAAATCAAACGATCAGCGATACTTTCAACTTCCATTAAATGTTGGGAACTGATAATTACTGAAATCGGGTTTTTCAGACTTTTAGCCAGGTTGAGAATATCAGTCAAAACGAGCAACTGGGCATTGACATCCAGATTCGCAAGCGGTTCATCAAGTATTAAAAGCTTAGGCTTCCAGACCAGTGCCTCAGCAAGGGCAAATCTGAGTTTAAAGCCTCCTGAAAGGGCGTCCCATGCTTTGTTGATATGTTCATACAGCCCCAATCTGTGTATGATATAGTTGACTTGCTTGTCATTTTCCTCTCCGTAAATGCCATGAGCAGAACAAGCATGGTGTAGGAGGTTCTTTAGCGAGCCAAAACGCTGGCCTAACTCCTGGGTAACATAAGCGATCTCTTTTTTAAGATTGCGCCAATCGGAACTGCCTTTTTTCTGGAAGGTTGGAAAAATAACCTTGCCTGAGGTTTTCGCCTTTTTCCCGGCAAGGATATCAAACAGTGTTGTTTTACCATTGGCATTTTCACCAACAACACCTGTAATCTCACCCAGTTTGAATATTGCATTAAACTGAGCCAGTTCAAAGCCGCTATTATACTTTTTATGAAGCTCTTTTGCCTCAAGAACTATTGACCGATTCAGTTCACCAACTTTCTTCTTATCATTACCTGGATCTGGTTTTTCGGGCTCGACAACTACAGGTTCTACTGTCTTGCTATTAAAGTGATCAGCCATTGTAGCCAACATATCAAAAGCTTCTTCCCGAATTTCGGCAATTTCACTTTCTGATTTGGCCTCAGTCATTTCCATGTGCAGGAACAGAACCTGGTCTTCCATGTCTTTAGGAAGGCTGTGTTCACGGATCACCTTATCAAGGAAAGTGATACCCTGGAGGAGATCCTCCTGCAGTAAGGCTTTAGCCTCTTTTTGTATGTTGTTAATACTCAAGGGTAAGGCTAAAGTTTTTCGAGAACGAATCTCATAGTGTCAAGAATCCTGGCGGCTAACCGTCTTTTTTCCATTTTTATCTGGGAACGTTGAGTCTCACCAGATTCCTTTTCTTCTTTCCAGTCGTAGTAATCCATACTGATCAGGATAACATCATCCTGATATTGCTCGTCAAAGTCTTTGATAAAATCCATTAATCGCTTGATTGCCTGCTCAAGCTTATTGATGGCGATGAAGTGTCGGATCTCGTCCCTCCGTTGTAATATGTCGTTTGCGGCTACCAGGGGTAGATAATTCTATGTAAATGCTAATATAGTGATTGAAGGGGTGTTCATAATTCTTTTTTCTTTATTGTTCTTTTTCCTTTGATGAAAAAGAACCAAAAATCAAGGCTTTTTTCAAATCTTTACGCTTTTCTACCTTCAAAATATTAAAAGAATAAACTCGCTTTGCTCGAACAGTATTCTTCTTTAACACATTTTGAAAGCAGAAAAACTAATTTGAAAAAGGCCAAATTCGACATTAAGCGAGTGCCGCTTCTACGAATTGGCAAACGATATGACCAACGAGCATATGGGCCTCCTGGATACGAGGCGTATCTGTTGAAGGGATTTTCAGCAGAAGATCGCATAAATCGGGCATTTTGCCACCTGAAGCACCGGAAAACCCGATAGTCTTCATATGTAAGGAACGTGCGCGCTCAAGCGCTTTGATGATATTTGGTGAAGTACCAGAAGTTGACAGCGCAATCAGGACATCTCCTTCCCTGCCTTTGGCTTCCAGTAGTCTAGCAAATGTTTCTTCGTAGGAATAATCGTTGCCTATTGCGGTAAGAAAAACATTATCGGCAGGTAAGGCTTCTGCGAATAAAGGGGCACGTTCAAGATAGAATCTGCCGGAAAGCTCGGTGGCCAGATGTAAGGAATCTGCCGCAGACCCTCCATTTCCGCAAAAAAGGACTTTCTTTCCTTGCCGGAATGCAGTTATTAGAATGTTGACGACCTCTTCAATTTGCATCAAAAGGTGGTCATCCTCTAAAATCAGTTCTTTGATACTGATGCTTTCTGATATGATATGTTTGATCTCTCTTTGCATAAAACCGGGCTAAAGATAGACAATTTCGAAATCCAGTGCTAACTTTAGCCGAATGATCAAAACCTTCATAAAGCGTGTGTTACCTCCACATTTCAGGCTGTGGTTACGCTTTGGACTTTTCTTGAAAATTAGAGGGCTCCTTTATGTCGGCAAGCGATACAAGTGTTCCTGCTGTGATGGCAATTTCAGAAAATTCCTTCCCAAAAGGGACGGATTTGAAACAAGGGAAAATGTCATTTGCCCAAGGTGTGGTGTGGTGGAAAGGCATCGTTTATTAATGCTGGTTCTTGAACAGGAAACAAATTTCTTTAAAGCACAAAAAAAGGTTCTACACTTCTCTCCAGAATTCAGTACCCAGGCTAAATTTAAGACATTTCATAAAGAAGGATATCTGAGCGCAGACCTCAATTCCATTCTAGCTATGGAGCACTGGGATATCCAGGAGATTCCCTATCCTGACAACCATTTTGATGTTATCATTTGTTCTCATGTTTTGTCATTTGTAAAGGATGATACTATTGCTTTATCTGAGCTACAAAGGGTTTTAGACGAAAATGGTTACCTGATTATCCAAACTGACCTGCATAAGAATGCTCAGACTATCGTTCACCCTGAAATGAGTATTGATGCTATGCAAACCTATAGCCAATGGGAAAGACTAAGGTCATATGGCGAGGATTTTTTTGCAAGAATAAAAGATGCCGGATTAGATTTTGAAATCATAGAATTTGGCAAGAACCTCGAGCCGGATCAGGTTAAGCACCATGGGATTAACCCCGAAGAAAACATCATTTTTTGTAGGAAACCGTCGTAAGTTCTTTCTCGAAACCTTTTCTTTGCTCCACTAGGTAGGAATTGCGATTTGGAGAGTTACGTGATATCATTTCAGCAAGAAAGCCAGCCAGGAAAAGCTGAGTGCCGAGAATAACGGTCATTATGCCAAATAACAACAATGGTAAATTACGGGTAAAATAACCATCCTGGAAAAAGACACCGATTGTCAGGTAAAGCAGTATACCAAATCCGATCACAAAAGAAAAAGTTCCTAACAGGCCGAAGAGGTGCATTGGCTTTTTGCCGAATTTTCCAACGAAGGTAATAGACAATAGATCAAGAAAACCATTGACAAAGCGCTCTAGTCCGAATTTCGTTGTCCCATACTTCCGGGCCTGGTGAGAGACGACCTTCTCTCCTATTTTTGGGAAACCCGCCCATTTTGCGATTACGGGAATGTATCGGTGCATTTCACCATACACTTCGATATTCTTAACGACTTCACCATTATAAGCTTTCAAGCCGCAATTGAAGTCATGGAGTTTAATCCCACTGATCCAACTGGTTACCTTATTAAAAAATTTAGATGGGATAGTTTTGGTAATTGGGTCGTACCGTTTTTTCTTCCATCCGGAAACAAGATCATAGCCGTCAGTCTTGATCATTTTGTACAGGTCGGGAATTTCATCCGGACTATCCTGGAGGTCAGCATCCATGGTAATGACCACTTCACCGGAAGAAGCGCCAAAACCTTCATTAAGTGCAGCTGATTTACCATAATTTGTGCGAAACTTAATGCCTTTGACATTAGGATTTGATTTGGATAGATCTTCTATTACCGACCAGGATTTATCGGTACTTCCATCATCTACCATAATAATCTCGTAGGTAAAATTATTGGCTTGCATCACTTTATGAATCCATGCTTCCAATTCAGGAAGGGATTCATCTTCATTCAATAATGGGATTATGACAGAAATATCGAGCATCAAGTATATTTTTGTGCAAAAATAAAAAGCCGGGGATTACTTAACGAATCCACGGCCTTTTTTCTTGTTTTATCTTTTAGTACTATACTGATTCTGAATCTGTTGAATCCAGAATTTCTTCTTCATATTGTAATTCCGGATCGGGCTTCTTTTGAATAATCGCTGCTGAGATCAATGAGATTACAAGACCGAAAAGTAAGGTTCCGACTACAGCAAAAACAGACATCATTGCTGGTGTCATGAACGCAGCGGTTTGTTTCATAGCCTGTTCAATTGTATCATCATCCATTCCTCTGTCTATCATGCTCTCTCTTGACATATCCAAAATCTTTTCAATGAAATCAGGAGCAACGAAGGCCATAAAAACGTAGGTCCATATAGCCATTAACACGCCCATAATCAATGAAATTAGCATACCGGTTCCAAAACCTTGTCCAAACGTTAATGATCCACCAAGTGTTTCATCACGATAGGTCCTAAGACCAAGTACAATGGCGATAGACATGACTACAAGATTAATGACATTGGATACCGTGTTGTTCATCACGCCCATCATGTAGAGAGCCATTCCGGCAATAATAAGTAGAAGCGATCCAATCAAGGCGTACTTGGTTGAGACCTGCATTTGAGTTGGTTGGGTGTTTTCCATAGTGAGTAGTTTTAATAGAAATTAATAAATGCCAACTAGGACAAAATCGTCGGTTGCAAATTAGCAGAATCCTGAATATAATTCCAGTCTCTAATTCCTTCTTTCTCTAGAATTTTGATGATTTAGTCGAAAAGCTAGTTCAGGAAAAGCCTGCTGCGATTGTAGACTCCTATTACCTTACCGGAAAATTTCTGGCCGATGAAGGGCGAATTGGAGGATTTTGAGCTGATGTCTGCCTTACTGAATATCCAGGTGGCTTTTGGATCGAAGAAACTAAGATTAGCCGGCTCACCTTCTTCAATTTTGGGAACTGGTATTCCTAATAGATTCCTTGGTTGGATGGCTAATTTTTCGACGAAAAACTCGGGACCGGGTTTTCCTTTTAATGCCGTATTCATTGCGGCATAAGTGGTTTCAAGGCCGATAACCCCGAATCCTGCATAGGAAAATTCAAGATGCTTATTTTCACTATCCTGAGGAATATGATTACTCGATATCATGTCAATAGTGCCATCTTCAAGGCCTTTGACCAGCGCTTTTCGATCTTTTTCTGAGCGAATTGGCGGCATCACTTTCAGATTGGCATCGAACGATACCAAGGCCCCATCTTCGAAAGAAATGTTCATTGGATTGACTGAAGCTGTTACTCTGATCCCTTTTGACTTCGCAGCCTTTACCAGTGCAACACTCCTGGCACATGAGAGATTCGCTAAATGCAATCTGGAATCTGTATATTCCGCAAGGTATAAATCGCGTTGGACCATTAAATCTTCTGCGATACCTGGAATACCTTTAAGACCAAGCATTGTGCTCACTTTTCCTTCATTAAGCTGACCACCTTTGGCGATATGATCGTCATGCGCCTGATTAATAATCACCCCATCGAATGGTTTTACATACAGTAAACTGCGCATCATAAGCCCACTATTCTGGATGGCATTGAACCCATCAGAAAAGGCGACTGCTCCTGCTGCATACATATCATACATCTCCGTAATCTCCTTTCCTTCACAATTCTGCGAGACTGCCCCAATAGGCAAAAACTCTACCAATTGATCATTTGTTTTATTTATCACATAAAGGACTTCGGACTTGGAATGTATAACAGGATTGGTATTGGGTAAACAAGCAACGCCGGTAAAGCCTCCTGCTGCTGCTGCTTTTGACACTGAGGTCAGATCTTCTTTATGCTCATAACCGGGGTCACCGGTAAACGCACCTACATCGAACCAACCCGGAGATAAGAAAGCCCCTTTCAGGTCTATGGTTTTCCTGACATTAGCTTTAATAGCTTTCCCAATGCTGGCGATCTTTCCTTTTTCGATCAGGATATCAAACTGTCCTCTTCTCCGGGAACCGGAGGCAGTTATGATGCGAGCGTTTTTAATTAAGAGTTTTGGTTCCATTTAGGCTGAGCAACATAAAAATTGAGGTGTGAAATCAGGTTTTCCACAACCTAAGCAATAGAATTTCGATCAACAAGAACAATAGTGCCAATATAATACACCATTTCCAAAGCACAACACCTCTTTTTCTTTCTTCTATTTCAAGCGTAAGGTTGTCTTCCGTGCTTGCATCAATTACAGCAACATTTGCACCGGTAAAACCTGACAATTCTGCAATGGTGAAATAATCCAGTTCTGATTCTTTTCTGTCAAAATTGAAAGCAAAGTTTGACAAAGGCTGGTCATCTTCCAGAAACAGCTCAAAGAAGCCTGCTTCGTTAATTTGGTTATCGACCCCAAGTAAAACTTTCGAACCGATATTTCTTTGTTCAGGAATGAACTCCCCTGTCCTGCCTTTGAGCTTGTAAACCATTTCATTACTGGTGATCCGGTTATCAGTTTCCAGAACATTATCTTTCCCGATCGTGTAAGCGATTTTTGTATCCTGACCTCTTGAAAGGGCCATTTTGTAAATCATTGGAACGAAAATCTCTCCTGACCTGGCAAGATTACTGAAATCGACATTTAAGGGAGCAGTGCTTAAAAACAGATTACCTTTATCTCTTCTGTATTTCCCTAGGAATGTTCCTCCATCGCGATAACGCATAATGACTTCTTCATTCCTACTTCCAAACCCAGACAATTTGAAATTGGCTGTCGTAGCGGGCAATTTCAGATTGGCATTATCATTCTCAAAAACATCCTTAAAAATGAATTCTTCGGTATTAATGTAAGATACCGTTCTGTCTTTTTTCTCAAACATCTCGAATTCATTGGCATTAAATGCAGCACTAAAGCTTTTGTACGAAGCCAGGTTTGACGTCTCACCAGGAAAAACCAGGACATTTCCGCCATTTCTTACGAATTGGAGTAATTCGGATGTAAGTCCGGATGAAATAGAACCCAATTCATTTAAAATAATCAGTTGAAAATCCTTGAAGCTGGAGTAATCAATTCGGCCACTTTGGACATTATTAACCTTGAAATAGGAATTATCCTGGAAAATGGCATCGAGGTAAGGGTTTGAAGCGACCTGGTTGACCACTAAAATCCGAACTTCCTCTTTTACATTAAATGCAAAATTATAGGTATCATCGAATTGGACCGGGAAATCAGTTATTGATAGTTCTGCTTCGTGCCAACCGGTTTTCAAGATGGTAACATTAACGGTATCAAAAGCTGCAGATCTTGCTTTTACAGATAATGACCCAAGTGGCCTGACCTGACCATCCAAGTTTAGTGTTAGTCTGACGTCATCAACATCTTCATCAGAGAGATTACGCACTTTGACTAACAGTCTGTTGGTCTGGTTAAGCATTTGCACAGGGGCTTCAAACCAGCAAGTATCAATATTCAAATTCTTTTTCTGGACAGATTGAAGAGGGACCAGATTGAATTCAAAGGTGGTATCCACAAGGGTTTGGTCATCGAAGTCTGTAATATTTTTCTGGAAATCGGAAATCATGTAAAGCGATCGATTTTCCGCACCCCCTGAGTATAAAGCCTGTTTCTGACGGGCAATGACTTTTGAAAGTTCTTTAACAGATGGCCCAATTATGACTTCGTCGATCAAGCCTAGTGCATCTTCTTTACTGACCAGCCGCTGGTGGCGCCTCTCAAAATCGTTGGTAAGTATTTGGAACTCATCATCAATCGAATAGGCAGAAACGATTTCGCGGGCTTTCTGCTTTGCCTTTTCCAACAAAGGGACGTCCTGGCTTAAAGAACTCATACTAAACGAGTTATCGATAAACAAGCTAATGGCTTGTTGACCTCTTTTCACTTCCGTATCTTTTTGAGGAATAAAAGGCTGGGCAAATGCCAACACCAGGAAGGTAACCGCCAAAATTCTGGAAAGTAGAACCAGGAGGTGTTTGAGTCTTGCTCTGGAACTCGTCTCTTCCTTTACTTCTCTAAGAAACCGAACATTGGTAAAATAGACTTTCTTGAATCGGCGGAAATAGAATAAATGAATTATTATCGGAATACCAATCGCCAAAAGGGCCCACAAAAAGGTTGGAAATAAAAAGCTCATACAGTTCTTTCAAAAAAGCTGCACAAAAATAGTCAAGAAATTGGACTGTGCCAACAGATTTAAATTTGCCTTAACAATCAATATATTTTCTATATGTCGTTTACAGGCAGCATTTGCTATTTCATTAAAAACGAAACAACCATTTTAACAGGTTATACGTTCATTAATAGTAAACTACACCATCATAACTCACACTGTCAACACAATGCAATAATTATTATCTTGTGATACAGTGATAATAGAAATTCTTCGGGATGTTTTCCGAATCACCTTATTTTCAATTTTTCAAGGGTATTTTCAAATATGAGGAAACTCCTACTTCCATTAATCCTTTTTCTTTCTTTGCTAGCGATCGATGCATATGGCACGCACAATCGTGCAGGTGAAATCACTTACGAGCAATTAGGCCCCTTAACATTCAGGGCAACAATTACAACCTATACCAAAACGTCTTCTGTTCCTGCAGACCGCGATAGTCTTACTTTGTGCTGGGGCGATGGATCGTGTGAATGGGTATTAAGGGTTAATGGTGCTCCCGGCTCTAATGGGGTTCCTCAAGGAGAACCGCTACCTAATAATATCAAATTCAACCAGTATATTGCCGTACATACTTATCCTGCAAGGGCTACGTATACGATGTCAATGACCGATCCCAACAGGAATGGCGACATATTAAATGTCAATCCACCTAACTCTGATCAGATCCCGTTTCATCTTTTTACAAAGTTGTTCATTCTAAATCCTCAATTTCAGGGGACTAATGATACACCTGTCCTCTTGCAGCCACCTATTGATAATGGGAATGTCGGAGAACCATTTATACATAATCCGAACGCTACAGACAGTGAAGGAGACAGTCTCGCTTATCGGCAGATTATTCCCCTAATGGATACCAATACCATTGTGGACCCCTATTTTTACCCTGAAGAGATTATCCCAGGCCCCGATAACCAAACTTTCCTGAACCAGTTTACAGGAGAATTTTCATGGTTAGTTCCTCAGAAGAAAGGTGAATACAACGTTGCTTTTCTCATTGAAGAATACCGCAATCAACAGCTGATCAGTTGTGTGGTACGTGATATGCAAATTACGATCCTGGAAGAAGACAACCGACCTCCGACACTTGAAACTATTCAGGAAATATGTGTAGTCGCTGGAGATACCGTAGAATTTGATGTCATTGCAGATGACCCCGATGATGGTCAATTGGTCCAACTCAGTACAACTGGCGGACCCTATAATGAGCCAATTAGTCCCGCCCAGTTCCTTGCTCCGCCAGGATTTCAGCCACCCCCCATTACGGGGACCTTCTTTTGGGCAACAGATTGCGACCATATCCAGGATCAGTATTACCAAGTTGTCTTTAAAGCTGAGGATAACTACAAAGATTCACTTGGTCTTTCTACCCAAAGAACGGTTCGGATTAAAGTTATAGCTCCTCCTCCTGAAAATCCAGAAGCTGTTGCAGGAAGTGGTGAAGTTACGATCAATTGGGATGCGCCTTATGCCTGTGAAAACCTGGGCGAAAGGTTCAGAGGTTTTTCTGTCTGGCGTAAGGAATGTGAAGATAATTTTGATCCGGACAGTTGTCAAACGGGTCTTGCAGGTTCCGGTTACACCCTTATTGCCGAAGACATTCTGGATCTGGAATCCAGCGGGGACAGCTATTTCTACATTGATCCGGATGTAGAACGTGGGCGCTGTTATTGTTATCGACTTTTGGCCAACCTGGCAGAGATTAATGATGTCGGTTTCCCCTTCAATTTTGTGGAATCCTTGGCCTCAGAACCTGTATGTGTTCAGTTAGCTCGAGATTTACCCTTGATTACAAATGTTGATGTCGAAGAAACAGACATTGGCACAGGGGAAATATTTGTCCAATGGTCTAAACCCAATCCGGAAGATCTTGATACCATTCAAAATGCAGGGCCCTACGTTTACAAAGTTTACCGATCAGAAGGATTAACTTTTGCGCCTCCAGGGCAGTTGGCCTACACTACTGTTGCCAATGAGTTTTGGCAAGCTAATGACACTAATTTTGTCGATCAGGATCTAAACACCTTACAGAGGCCATATTCCTATAATGTTGCTTTTTTAGTTGGTCTGGATGACTCTCTTGGTATCACGAATGATGCCTCTTCAGTTTTTCTTACTGTTAATTCCAGTGATATGGTAAACAACCTGTCATGGGAAGAAAATGTACCCTGGACAAATACTGATTACGTGGTCTTCAGGTTTGAGGAAAGTTCAATGATGTTTGAATCCCTGGATACGGTGCAGGTGCAGGCTTATTCAGACGAAGGACTCATCAATGGTCAGGAGTACTGTTATTATATAGAAAGTATTGGTACAATGGGTGTGCCTGGGATAATTGATCCGATTTTAAATAAATCACAGGAAACATGTGGAACGCCAAGAGATACTATTCCTCCTTGTCCACCCGAGTTAGAGGTAACCAATAACTGCGATACCGCAGATGAGAGCACACCTGTAGAAAACTTCTTCAACGATCTCAGCTGGACCAATCCTAACCTGACATGTGCATCTGATGTTGAGCAATACAATATCTATTATGCTGCGACACCTTCTGCATCATTTGGTTTGATTGAGACCATTCCAACGGCTGATATTACAACGTATCAACATCAACCTGGATTGACAGTTGCCGGCTGCTATTCCGTCACAGCGGTAGATTCTGTAGGCAATGAATCGATCTTTAGTAATGTCGTTTGTGTGGACAACTGTCCAATTTATACTTTACCTAACGTATTTACTCCAAATGGCGATGATGCCAATGAGTTATTCATACCATTCCCTTACCGCTTCATTGCCAGGATTGAGATGAAGATCTTTAACAGATGGGGACAACTGGTATTCCAAACCGAAGATCCAGACATTAATTGGGATGGTACCAACATTGGTGGCAACCCACTGGAAGAAGGAGTTTATTTTTATACGGCTGAAGTATTTGAAGATCGCGTCGATGGTATTAGTCGAAGACCTGAACCTTTAAGTGGTTACATTCATTTAATCAGAGGACGATAAATATTTCTCGATGTTCACCGGAATTATTGAAGCTTCTGGCAAAGTAGAGGCAATTGAAAAAGAGGGTACTAATTTTCATATTAGGATTTCCTCCCCTATCTCAAATGAGCTTAAGATTGATCAAAGTCTTTCCCATAACGGGGTCTGTCTTACAGTAGTTGAACTTGGCGAATTATGGCATAAAGTCACTGCTGTAGACGAAACCATGAACCGGACCAGTTTCAAAGGATTGGCAGAAGGTGATGAAATTAACCTCGAAAGAGCCATGATAGCTGGAGCAAGGCTTGACGGGCATATCGTGCAAGGTCACGTCGATGGTGTTGCTTCCTGTTCCTCAATAAAAGACGAAGACGGTAGTTGGTTATTTACTTTCGAATATGTCGGAAAAACTGATCAGGTTCTTGTAGACAAAGGCTCAGTTTGTGTTAATGGCGTTAGTTTAACAGTGGTTAACCCAAATGAAGTTGGTTTTTCAGTAGCTATTATTCCGTATACTTATGAGCACACCAATTTTAAACAACTGGAAGTTGGCGATATCGTAAATATCGAATTTGATATTATCGGGAAGTACATTGCAGGTTATCTGCAACAATATCTCCAGAACACAAAACTTGGCTAGTTCTTTATTCCCACTTTGCGTAAACCCCAAGATTCAATGAAGGCGACCTGGGAACAAGATTTCCACTTGCAGCACCTCCGAAGGCTGCAGACACCCCAATAAGATCAGTTATCTGTCCGAGTACTTTAAACCCATATGCGACATATTGTTGATCATTAAGGTAGAGTCCGGTTTCAATATTCTGGATTGGATCAAACCTGTTACCATCCTTAAATGAGGTCAGGACATCAAGAAAAACGGCCAATGTAACTCTATCGAAGAAAGTATAACCGCCTTCAAGTCCAGTTTTAAAATATGAGCTGTAAGAACCTGTTCTGAACCCACCACCAACATATCCAAAAACGTACCCGTCATCAATGCCGGTTCCTATACTTATCAATGATTGAAGTCCCCATGTGTCGAATCCTGTTCTTAATCCTGTTGGCTGATCGAAACTTCCTGTTCCTAATTCTCCTTTCACTTGAACTGAGAGTTCAAATTTTCCGGAGTACAGTTTTTGTCGAACACCAATTTCGATATTCCCAAAGCCAAACAGCGTGCCATCCTGAATAGAAATTGGTAAATCCGCTACATCAGATGAATCTCCTGCCTGGACAATTTTTAGAGGGACAGCAAGAATAATTGTTGTTTTATCGCGAATTCCATACTCCCCATAAAGCTGGATGGTTTTATCGCTAATCTCACGTGAGGTATTGAATGATTCACCATCTTGTGTGTAGATGGAAGAGTATTTTGGTATGGATGTTAATCCCAGCTGAGCGAACCCGCCACCTTTTGGCTGTGTCCATGCACTCTGTGCGAAGGCGAATGTTGTCAAAAAAATAAAACAACCGAGTGTAAATATTATTCGAAGCATAGTAAAACTGTTTTATTTGAAATTATCATTTTGCCGGACTGGTCCAGGGAGATCCTTTTATCCTAAACCGCCATGGTTTTTTTATGTATTCTTCAGCATAATCTATCCCAACCCTGGGACTGGCTAGAATGTTTTTCTCTGGAACAACTACTCCCCTATCTTCTATCCAAACCACGTTTCCTGTTAAAGATAAGCCGTTGTGCTCCCTGTTTAATCCCATTGCCTCCGCCAGACATCCAGGACCTGCAGTGAGCCTGTACGCCTTTTCTTTCATCTTTCTTCTGCCTAGCATAACATTGATCCCTTCAAGTGGTTCAACGCCTCTGATCAAAATAGCATGTGGTATTCCGGCTCGACCGGTTACAACATTGAACATTTGGTGAATACCGTAACAAAGGTAAATATAACTTAAACCTCCCTCTTCAAACATCACTTTTGTGCGATCAGTTTTTCGATTATTATAGGCATGACTAGCTTTATCTGCCGGCCCGATATAGGCTTCGGTTTCTACAATTTTTCCAGTGGTTTTTTCTCCATTAGTCTCTGTTACCAGAACTTTACCCAGTAGTTGCTTTGCAAGCCATAAAGTTTCAGAACTCGTATAAAAAGCTTTGTCCAATTTTGCGAAAGACATGCTTATTGAGGCTTAGCTGTTTGGAGGGTACTAATTGCTGATTGCAAGGCCTGTTTGGTGGTTTCAGAAATAGACACTAATGGTAACCGAAGTTCTGATGAACAAATGCCTAGGGTTTCAAGTGCATATTTAACACCTCCCGGGTTACCATCAACAAATAGTAAATCGATAATATCCATTAAGGCATAATGGTTTGGCCGGGCTTTTCCAAAATGGCCATCGAGTCCATGCCTTACCATCTCAGAGTATTCTTTTGGAAATGCATTTGCTACGACAGAGATGAGGCCATCACCACCAAATCCCAGCATTGGCAGGGTTAAAACGTCGTCACCTGATAGCAAAAGGAAGTTTTCCGGCCTGTCTCTAACGATCTCCATACACTGCACCATATCTCCAGATGCCTCTTTTACTGCAATGAACTTTGAGCTGGCTTTTGCTAATCTAACAGTCGTTTGAGCTGTCATATTTGAACTTGTCCTTCCGGGAACATTGTAGAGGATAATTGGGCGTGGCGCTACAGACTCCAGCGCCATAAAATGTTGAAATATGCCTTCCTGAGTTGGTTTATTGTATGAGGGACTGGCCGAGAGAATGGCTTGATAACCTTTAAAATGGAATGCTTTAACTGCTTCAAGCAAACTGGCTGTATTATTGCCACCGAAGCCTGCTACAAGTGGTACTCTTCCTTTAACAACGACTGCAGTAAATTCAAGAATTTGAAGTTTCTCCTTTTCTGAAAGGGTTACTGCTTCTCCGGTTGTTCCCAGTGAAACCAGGAATTCTACCTTTCCGGAAAGGGTATGTTCAATTACTTTTTCGAGTCCATCAAAATCTATTTCCCCATTCCTGAATGGGGTTACAAGTGCAACTCCGGTACCACGAAATTCATTGATCATCCCGGTTAATTATGTTTAAAAGGTAATCGACTTGTTTGGTAAATGTCTTTAGGTCCTGGCTTTCAGGGTTATCGATCATAAGATCGTAACAATGTTGTTTATCATCTCTGAATAATCCAACCCGCATATGAGCTTTTGATAATGCAGAAACATATTCCAGTTGAGGAGCGGGTTGAAGATGAAGGCTGATTAGAATATCAAAAGGTGTATTAATAAAAGCTTCAACATCCTTACTTTTTGGGATCCAGAACCAGGTTAGATTTTTTTTATTGAAGTATTTAAAGATGACGTTGTTGTGTGGCTGTTTATCATCAAAGTAACCAAGAATCTCAACTTTTTTGTCTTGTTTTATCAATGTTTCCCTGTATTCATTGACAAAAACCTGATTCTCTGGTCTTGAGGCATCAAAGAGGATACCTATTCGTCTGGCATCTGCAAAGTTTTTTGATTCTCTTTGCACTTTAAGATGTTTCATCCTCTGTCCGAGGATGTAACGGTGCATATTTACCCGCAAACTCCTTAAACCTTGTACCATAATTCATTAACCCAAATGTCGGGGAAGTATTCAAACAGAAGCTGCAAATTTCTGAAATTTTCGCAGATTAAGTTCCTTTTTCATCAACTTTATCGAAAAAGCCCATTTTCCCAAACTTCTCAATCCTCATTTCAACTCTTTCATCCGGATCAATTGACTGTAATTCCGAAATTTCCTTCTTAATGTGACGTTTGAGAAGTTTTACCATTTCATCTGGTGCAAAATGTGCACCACCTAATGGTTCTTTTATAATTCCATCAATCAGACCAAACTCTAACATGTGGTTAGCCGTCAATTTTAAGGCATCAGCAGCTTGCTCCTTAAAATCCCAGCTGCGCCAAAGAATCGACGAACAGGATTCCGGGGAAATTACTGAATACCACGTGTTTTCCATCATATAAATTCTGTCTCCTACTCCAATTCCAAGTGCTCCACCTGAAGCTCCTTCTCCGATGACAATACAAATGATTGGTACTTTCAGCAATGTCATTTCGTAAAGATTACGAGCGATGGCCTCTGCCTGTCCTCGTTCCTCTGCCTCCAGTCCTGGGTAAGCACCAGGAGTATCAATCAGACAAACTACCGGGATATTAAATCGCTCAGCCATCTTCATTAACCGGAGTGCTTTACGATATCCTTCAGGGTTTGCCATACCAAAATTACGGTATTGACGCATTTTAGTATTGACTCCTTTCTGATGCCCTATGAACATCATGGTTTGCCCATCTATACTTCCCAATCCTCCAACAATTGCTTTATCATCTTTGAAATTTCGATCGCCGTGTAATTCGACGAATCGTTTACACATTTTTTCAATGTAGTGTAAAGTGTAGGGTCTGTCAGGGTGTCTTGACAACTGGACTTTTTGCCATCCTGTTAAGCTCGAATAAATATCCTTCCTGGCAGCTTTTATCTTCGTTTCTAGCTGACTAATGGAATCTGAAACATCCACATCACCAGCTTCTCCAACTTTTTTTAGATTATCTAGTTGAGCGTATAATTCCTCAATCGGTTTTTCAAATTCTAAAAAGACCATAGTAGGTTGCGATTATTCGAAGGCAAAAATAGTAAGGTTTTTTTAATATGCAATTCTAAACTTCTAATATGCAATCTGCCATCCCCATGTTAATGCAGATTGCAGATTGCTCATTATTATTCATCTATTTGACCAGTGTCACATCTCCTTTGTACATAATACTCACCCCATCTACGAACTCCACTTCAGCAAAGTAGACAAACACCGCCGGGTTCAGTGGTTTACCCTTCAGCATACCA
>JBCCHF010000003.1:0-282480 GCA_039028895.1 Bacteroidota bacterium
GACAAGCGTCAGAGAAGCTGTTCCGTTCGTCGGCGCGGAAACAATACTTACAGTAACAGGTGGTGTGAAAAAGTCATTGCCAAGTACATTCATAGAGCCACCTGTTCCTCCACATGCTGCGAGGAAATCGTTTACAGGGTCTACAGGATCACAAGTGTTGACGTCTTCACAGTGTATGTCTTCTCCACAGTCATTAGCCACTGTCAGGCAAACGGTATAGGTGCCCAGAGAGGCATAGTTATGCGTTGGATTCTGCAATATCGAGGTAGCACCATCGCCAAAGTCCCATAACCAACTGGTTGGATTATTAGTTGAGAGGTCAGTAAAACTAACCGTTGTACCGACACTGGAAGATGAGAAATTAGCATCGGGTCCTTCTATAACTTCTATTACCCAAAGTGCAGTATCTGTTCCACAATCATCAGTCAAATAATACTCTATGGTATCATTTCCTACAAAACCTGCATCTGGATAATAGATTGGAGGGGTAGGCGGCGGAAATGTGTTGAGTGCACCATTAGAAGGAATAACATATAAAATTGACGCAGTGCCGGTATAGTTGTCGTTTAATGTTACATCAAGCTGAGATCCTGTTGAAGATCCTTCGCAAACAGTAGTGAAATCATCTACTGCCTCAGGAACATCAACTACCTCTATTACAAAAAGAGCAGTATCAGTGCCACATGCATCTTGAATGACATATTCAATGGTGTCAGGCCCTACATAACCAAAATCCGGTAAATACCGTAGTTCTCCAGGATTAATACCAAAGGTTACAACACCATAATCAGGAACAAAAACGGTTGGAATGGTTACCGGCGGGGAATAAGTGTCATTGGCCAATACATTAACAACAAGGTGAGTTGTAGCGTCTTTACAAATCTCACCAAAATCATCAACAGCAACAGGGGGGTCACAGGGCTCGGCACATAGTACTGAATCTACTACTTCCAAATCAAGCGCTTCAACATCAACTGTTATTTTGCCAAGGTCAAGTGTAATGTCATCAGGATTCAAAACTTCAAGGTCGATAATGATAGGATCGCGAGACTCGTCCCAGTCATGGCAGTCCTGGGTTGTACTTGGGTCCTGCTCAACCAAATAGATGTCGTTATATCCAGTGCCGATCACCTCAGAATTACCAATCCAGGTGTAAAGGCCGGAGCCGTTTTCGACTACAGCCTTGGCCTGTGTATCAAAACCAGCATGGTTGAAAAATTCCAATTTTTGGAAACCTCCATTCATATCTGTCGTGTAGAGGAATCCATTTTTGTTATTGTCGGCAATACCGGCAACACAGATCTCTGAGAAAAGACTGTTGATGGTGACATCTCTTCCAATATCGTCATTGATCAGATCTACTTCATGTGAGAACAAAACAGTTCCCATCGGATGGATCTTGAATAATAATAGATCTTGGAGATTACTCGCAGGGTCGCAGTTGTTCACATTTGACTTTACGACATGGCCAGCAACGATGATATTACCCTGTCCATTAACGGTTACAGAATTACCGAACTCGGCAAACTGGTCGCCATTCGGGCTGGTTCCGCGACCGACCTGGTAATTGGTGAAAGTAGTAGATCCGCTTTCTGAAACAAGTACCAACAGCACATCAGCCTCGGTAGGGCCACAATCATCAACGAGTCGCGCGCAGTCACCAACTACGATATAGCTGTCTGACCCATTGCGGATAATTTCGCGGAAAGCAGAATGCGGGCCATTGCCCTGGCTCGCAAAAAAGGTACGCAACCAAACGACGTTACCACTTGCATCAACGCGCAAAAGGCGATTCTCCTCTCCTCCGTCAGTGGTTTCGATGTAACCACAGGCCATAAAGCCATTATCGTCAGTTTCGACAATGCTGTTCAGGTTGCCATCCAGGAAGTATTTGTTAAACCAGGTTACATTGCCTGTATTGTCAGTAAGCATGATGAAACTGTACTTCAATGGAACGCCACCAATATCAGTTTCTGTGATCTCACCACAAACGACAAAATTGCCATCAGAAGTTTCTTTAACATCAAAGCCGCGCATCTCAACATCAAAAAGGTCATTTTGAATTTCACTGCTCGTAACATAGAGCTTTGACCAATTGACATTGAAACTTGCGTCCAGATGCAAAATGGGCATACGGGCAGTCGAAACCGGCTGTCCGTTGATCTGGTTGGGGAAATAAAATCCTACATTAATATATTCGGTAGATGCAGTTAAGCTAAGGGCTGGGGTGTGAGCGTCGGCACCCAGGTTATACGCTCTGTGGTAGTTGAATTGGGCTTCTGCTGTACACCATAAAAGCATAAGCGTGAGCATAGTGATCAGACTTTTCTGACAACCGGGAAAGAATTTTTTCATAATCAACTTTACGTTTTATCAGGGGATGAAAAATCAGGATTGAGCAAAATGTTTACATACCCACGTACTAGTAGCAGGTTGAAACGTTACCACCTTTTTGAAAATTTTTATTGCAATCGAACTGTAGCAATCGGAGAGGGGCAAAAAAATATCCCGGAATCTCAAGAAGAGATCTGCGGGACCCTTATACATAAACTGCGATACGGCAATAATGCCATTTTGAACAGATTAATGACGGAAAATTTCATATTGCGAATTTCCGGCAAGGCATATTTTAAACTGATTCCGGATTCAATTCAAAAACACGATTATAAGTTAGGGCCGCTTCTGCGATCTGTTACCCAAATGTAGCCTGAGTTTCCCCCCTTATTCAAGTCAATTAAAACGCTTTTTGAAGCTTTGGCGGATAAAAAACGATTAAAAATTTGACATATAATATTGATTATCAAATTATTATAATTGAATTTATATGGAGTTTCGGAAGGTGTTTTTTTATGTTAATTTTACCCGCAAAACATAGATTTTTATGGCTGGCTCTGACGATCTTTTTCAATTAATCGAATCCTTAACACCTGCAGAAAAGGGTTACTTCAAAAAATATGCTTACAAGGGCAAAACAGCGAAGGATAATACCTACCTGAAGTTGTTTGATGTCATCGATAAATTGGAAGCTTACGATGAAGCGGCCATCACCAAAAAAATGAGGAAGGTCAAAGGCTTTAAAAATCTTTCAGAAGCGAAGTATTACCTGTCTAGGCTTGTTATGGCCAGTTTGCTGGAATATAGCAGGGGCACAAGTGTTGACTCAAAGCTTTTCCAAATGTTGGAAGAGCTGGCAATCTTGTACCGAAAAGGGCTTTATCAACGCGCCTTCAAAACCTTGAAAAAGGCAAAAAAAATGGCAGAGGACCATGAAAAATTCACAGTTCACATGAGTCTGCAAAGGTGGGAAGAAGAATTATTGCACGTCTCAGGAGATTTTAGCGGCTGGCGGGAATATATAGGTTCTGGCTTTGAGAAGGAATGGGAATTGATCGAAAAATGGACAGATTACAGGCAACTCCGGGAAGTATGCATCCGGTTTTTTTCACTCATTCGTTTCCGCTCTAACATTAGAGACGAAGATTATCTCAAAGAAGTAGAAGCCCTGATAAATGATCCGAAAATGGCAGAAGAAAGCCTGCCCCTTTCTGTAAAGGCAAAAGCACAGCGATTTTACATTTTGTTGAAATATTATCGGCTCACAGGGGAGCAGGAAAAATCTTACGAAGTCAGACAGGCTCATGTTGACCTTCTGGAATCTCATCCTGAAATGCTTCGTGAAAATGCTATGAGTTACCTCAGGGTAATTAACAACCTGATGGGCATCCAGCTCGAAATGGAACGTTATGAAGAGGCCTTCCGGGTGTTGAGGAAACTTGATGCTCTTAAGTTTTCTGACTTACAAGAGCGGGCAAAGCGGTTTTTGGTGTCCACAGAATCACGACTAATTATCGTAGTTAACCTTGGAGCTCACAACACTTATGATATACAACCTATAATTGAAGATTATTTTACCTACCTGCCGCTAATTCCAGACATTGAACAGCTGATCATCAGTTTTGATTTTTCTCTGATCTACTTTATGAAAGGCGATTACGATGAAGCGCTGAACTGGTTAGAAAAGGCCAATGAATTGGAAAAGACGGGATACCTTGAAGACATTATATGTATCTCAAAAATATTAATTCTGATCTCTCATTTGGAATTGGGCAACTATATGATCCTCGAATCTATCCAGGCGTCAACTTATCGGTACCTGCTTAAGAGAAAAGGTGCCTACAGGCTGGAAAACCTCTTCCTAAGTTTTATCAAAAAAATCATGAATAAGCCGAATAGGGAAGCTTATCAAAAAGAGTTGATCAAATTTAAAAGCCAGGTTGATGAATTAAGTAAAGATACCTTCGAAAAAGGGATGTTTGACCATTTCGACCTGGATGCCTGGCTCGACAGCAAGATTGTCGGTGTACCGATGTGCCAGATCGTTCAGGAAAAGGCACCAAAAGTAGGAGAAATACCGCCTTACGTGAAATAAAAAAATCCCGGAACGCATCCGGGATCATAGTTTAGGGTTTCTTGCTGAAAGTCAGCGATATCTTTATTCAAAAACTTAGTTGCGATTGCCGTTGAATTGGTTGACTACTGGTTGATCTGGCAAATGTGTAGAAACGAAATTAGTCGCATTTTCATGAAAAATCTTATTCACGATTATCTCAGGGGTAAGTCCCCACATCATGCGTTTGATGTCCGTTGCAGAATACAGGTCAAAAATATTAACGGGCTCGTATAAGAACTCGTAAACATCATTAATCAGGTCAGGCATATCTTTAGCAGAAGCATACGTTGGATAAGGGAGCATGGTGGCATCAAAATCTGAACCGATACTGATAACGTCCCATGCATCACGTTTGCCAATGACCTCAACTACTTTGAAAATATTAGCAAGAATGGACTTCAGATGCACCTCTCTTGCCTGCCTTGACCCGGGAACGGTCTTATTGTAATCGCGTGTTACTTGTTCGCCTGAACATAAATATTGGTTAAGGGAGATGCCAATTAAGCCATCTGACTCGTAAATAGCTATGATGTCTTCTGCTGAAAGGTTTTTGCGCCAGTGATTGAGATAACTTCTTTCGTTTTTCCGGGTGTCATCTTTTTCATTGTACTGAGAACTACTCCAGCTGAGTCCGCTTATACCGACATGACTGGCGACAATTGGAATGCGCTCACCAATAAGTTGCTGCTCTTCAATCATTTGGTAATACTGCTGACGGGCCTGTAAGCTCATGCCAGACACATCTACCAATATCCTGCCTCCATTTTCATTGGATAACAAAGATTTAACTACTTTCCTGCCAAGCTTGGTAAAACCCTGGTCGATATGAGTAGGTGCACCCATTACTCTGCTCATATCTTTGGTGTAGTGTTGTGCTGATCCGACAATGCCATTTTCATATAAACTGGCCAAGCCAATATAGAGGATCGGGTGTCGGAAAAATTCTCTAGTATTCTCAAAAAGTGGCTCGGTTCCTTTTAATCGAGCAATATTTTTTAATACCATGTTTTCATAATCCTTGGACTCGGTTATTTTGCTTTCAATGAAAACAGAATGTCCAAGCATATGACCTCCCGAAAGCGTCAATACGATACCAAGATCGTCAGGCTTTTTCATTGATTCCTTTAACGCATCACCACTGTCTATCAATGAAAAAGAATAAGTTTTCCCGAGATGGGTATAGGAAGTAAGACTTTCTCTTAACAGGTAGTTATAATAGTCAACGAAATCGGCAAAGTAATTTATGTCATTGGTGAAAGCGATCGCATCCACTGAAAGCAAGCCTGCAACACAGGCCAGGTTGCCTTTGATCTCTTCTTTTTTCAATACAGGCGCAGTCAGCAAACCTTTTTCAATAGAATTGTAAGAAACACACGCGAATGGCATATTAGCCCGCACCATCTGTGAAAAGCTGGCTTGTGATTGCTTGGCAGCACGCAGGTTAAAATTGACAATCTCCTTATTGAATCTGTAACTGCAGTCATGTTCAATGTTATCCCAAACCGAGAAGCTTGAGGTATGCCGCGATCCAAACGCCTTTTTTACGGCGTAATTGTGGAAGTCTACAAAGGGAACTAAATTCTGGCTAAAGACAGATTGTGGAGTGAAAATCAATAGGACCATCACCACCGAGGTAATGTTTTTTATGACAACTGATCTCATAAGACTGATTTACTGAACATAAATGTTCAAAAGGAAAAAACGTGTTCTGATTACTTAAGAAATATAAAGAAAGGCCTACTTCTGCAAATTGCGTGTGTTAAAAATGAATAATTGTGACGCTGTTAATATGCTTTCCGTTGACGGATCTTTCTGAAAATGAGGAATAAAGCTATAATGCCAAATATAATTCCACTATATAATCCTATTGGTGTAGGGGTCGAAATATTTACGGGCTCCATGTTCCCAATTGGAATGGCTGCCGCCCAGAAAAAAGGATGGGCTAAATAATTGTCATTAGACCGGATGTAATCCAGTTTTGAGGTACGCAGTGCAGCGTCTTTGGTCATGCCTGATTTCAGGTTACGATAAAAATCCGAGATTATCACGGATGTTTGAGCATCATTGACGCTCCAGAGCGTGGTGACCATCGCAGGAACGCCAGCATAAGAAAACCCTCTTGCCAAACTGGATATACCTTCCCCACGGTATAACTTGCCAATCCCTGTTTCACAGGCAGATAGGACGACAAGGTCTGCGTTTAAACGCATGCTGTAAAGATCGTGAACGTACAAAAATTCGTTCTCCAGCGAATCGGCAATTTCAGTAAAGGCAAGGAATGAATAATCTGAGTTTTCGTCATTGGCCTTACCATGCGTTGCAAAGTGGATAATCCGGAATCTCGAAGCCATTTGTCTGAAAGCAGCTTCTGTTGCATCCTGACCATAAAGTGCTTTTCCTCCAAGTAGATCGTGGATCGTCTCTACCTCTTTGTCGTTGTGTAATAGTCTGCCAAGTTTTACCTCGTTACGCATGCCCCGGGAACCTTCGCTTGATTGTTCGCCAAATGAAGGGGCGAATGCCAATAAACTACGTTTTGCCTCGTTTTGTGACTTTAACAACATTTCACGCCATAAGGTGGCCGAATAGCTGTAACTGATTTGGTAATCATTGATCAGGTAGGCGTGCGATTTAAAGCGGTCAGGCACCTCTGGCACCTCCGTCAGTAATGCCCCGAATGGCAAATAGCCCAAGGCGCCGTCCGGGATTATGAAAAGTGTTTCAGGTAGTTGATCCTCAATAAGTTGACCTAGTAAATGATGGTAAAGTTGATGCGCAAGATCAGCGTATTTTTTTGCGCTTGTTTTAAACATTTCATCATCACTATTTGGCATAAAAAAGTAGTTGAGAAGGTTGTCTCTCAATTCCCTGATATCGTTTTCAAGCTCAGGTGACTTGCCTAGCTGGTAGTGCTTTACACCACTTGATTCAATTTTAATGATAAAGACATTCTGGTCGCCTACAAAGTACTCCACCATTGCCTGTCCTTCTTCCAGGAGAGCTTGGATATCCGAAATTTTGGCAACCGTCATATCGTATTTCATATGGAAATACTCCGGATGATTTTCCTCCAGCAGGGCAATGAGGTTACTGGTTTTTTCCTTGATCTCAAATGCCGTGTTCTGCAAGGATTTTAGCTTCGCCGAATCCGGTGAAATTTTTTGGGTTTCATTAAATAGGGCTTGTTCAGCTTTAGTGAGTTCAGCTTTTAGCTCGGCCTCCATCGAAAGAAGACTGTCGGGCAAGCCGGCAAATTGTCTAGCATCAGATTCCTTTAATGATTCGAGTAAAAGGATCGCCTTACTCTTTTCTGTAAAGTAAAAAGCTTGTTCGAGATATTGGTTGTCTTTACTTTTTTCGAAAAGTGCCAATGCTGTTGAAATCGCATTTTCGTAGATCGGTAAGGTCCGCCCTGTCCAGAACAGCTTTGAGCCTTTGGCCGTATGCTCTCTACGCATCCTGTCAATTAACTTGTCAGTCGTCACAAACGACGCCAGGGCTTGTTCAAGTTTCGAGTCATCGTCAGGCACTTCATCCCACCAGATTTTGATAGTTCGGGCCTTGTTTGAAAGTATTGTCAACAATAGACTTTTCGAGCCAATGACATCATCATTGTCAAGATCGGGATTGCCAAATTGGTTTTGGGGAACATAGCCAGGTATTAGTAGTTGTATGGCATCCTGGTAATAATTTAGCGTAGTCTGGTAGTTTTTTTGGACGGCAGATAATTCTGCCAAGTTATCATAATATATGGCCAGCCTTGGATCATTTTCACCAAAAAGGCGTTCGCCAATCTCCAACGCTGTGTTGAGATAATCAGCGGATTGATCATATTGCTCAAGTCCTTTATACGCCAATCCGATGTTCATATGATTCAAAGCGAAGACTTCGTTTTCAATCTTCAGTTTCTTGGTAATGGCAATGGATTGCTTGTAATACTCAAGCGCTTTATTATATTTTTTTTCCTGGTAAAATACAGCACCAAGGTTATTCAGGCAGATGGTCTGCCTTTCAAGATTGTTAATCGAAGGATCAGACAGGATGTCAAGAGCTTTTGAAAAATTCTCTGCAGCCAGAGTGTAATCCAGTTTGCGGAAATAAGCCATTCCAGAATGATTGTAAACTTCCGCAACTCTGGGATGGACATTGCCATAAAAATCGATATAGGTTGTCAAGGATGGCGCATAATACTCAAGTGCCCTGTCGTAATCACCGGTCTCAAAATAGTTTTTCCCTACCCTCAAATAACTGTAGGCAAGGTCTTTTTTGACATCATGCTGTTGCCTTATGTCGAGTCCTTTTTTGAGGTTTTCAATGGCTTCATCGTGCTTTCCCATGTATTCGAAGCAGGTACCAATATTGTGGTAACTCCTCGCAACATCAAGGTGATTATCACCCAGTAATTTACGCCTGATGGCAAGTGATTGTCGGTATGCATCAACAGCAGCCTGGTTTTTATCGATGAGATAAAGTGCAACACCTTTACGGTGTAAGATCATCGCGAGGGTTTCCGTTTCCGGAATGGCAGATTCAGTTGCCTTGCTGACAAGATTGCTGAAAGTGTCAATGGCAGCGCTGTAATTTCCGGCACTAAGGAGTTCATTTCCATTGCCAAGTCCTGCTTCAAGCCATCCGGCATCGTCTTGCGACCATACAGCGGAGGGTATTCCGGTGCAAACCGTAAAAAGAAGAACTACCACAAATTGCTTTATCCAAATACCTGTACGATGAAGGCATGAGCCGGGCTTAAGCAAATCCGTCAGTAGCAGTAAGGGCATTGACTCTGTTTCGAATTATTAGGACTGTAATATAAGTTTTTGTCCACAGCATTGATGAATGCATCAAAGTTAAAATCGGCAGTAGATAAAAAATAATCGAAGGCAGTTCCGTTCTGCAGTGCCCATTCCAGGTTTTTATCAACCGTATTAACGACCCCGTCTCGATTGGCGTCTCCTGATATCATCAGGTTCACCCCTGCATTTGAATTCATCGCAAACGGTCCTCCTATAGCCGGGATTGTCCCATCGATAAAGTTAATGGTTGTGGGTTGTTGGTCTAGTACGATTTCGTCAGTTGACATGATCGCAAGGTGATTGCGGTGGAAAACAGCAATAAAGCCAGGCTTGTTAACCGGGGGTCGCAAGAAGCCACCAAAGCCATCTATGACGGTGCCATCTGCACGCACCAATCCCGCCTGGTAAGTGATCAAAGTATCCACTCCGGAGGTATCGATATGTGCCACCAGTACCCAGTCCACGATAGCAAACGAACCGGATGCAAACAACAGTGAAGACTCGACAAACTCTGGCCCTGCATAATTCCATGGGGAAATATTATACGGTTGATTAGTAGGAATGTGTCCGCCAGTCCTGTAATTGTCAGTCATTAATCCTGTTCCTGAATCGTAGGGCCCTTCAAGCATTATTTTCAAGTCAATTAATGGATCACATTCAAAAACATAGGGATCATTATTGACACAGGAAATAGCAGCTGTTTCAACCAGTTGCCCTCCGGTTGATAAAGAGTCAGCCCCGCCCGGGATCAGATTTACGGAATTGAAAAGGCAATTTTTTACACCCCTGTAAGTGACTCCAGGGATCGTGTTATACATTTGAGCAGCAGCTTTCGAAACGAATCCGGCAGCCATTGAACTACCACTTCTTATAGCAGTAGCATCGCCCGGAACGGTACTTAGAATTTGCGTTCCAGGAGCAGCAATATCTACAGAGACCATCCCGAAATTGGTGAATGAAGCCAGGTTGACTTCAGGCAGATCCAATGCAGCTACAGCAATAACATTGTCAAGCGTGTAGTCAGAAGGATAGTGGTGGACGGTATTGTCATTGTCGTTTGAAGTATTGCCTGCAGAAGTAACAACTAATGCACCGCAACTATTAGCGGCTTCTTCGATTGCCGATTCCAGAATATCGGAAGGCACGCCATAATACCCCCAACTCATGTTAATGACCTTGGCGCCTTTGTCGATTGCGTAGTAAACTGCACAAGTAGCATCAAAAATACTCCCCGAACCATTGGTGTTAAAAGCTTTGAGGTTCATTACCTCGATTTCAGGAGGGGTGCCATCAACCACTATGCCCGCAATATGGGTTCCATGCCCGTGAATATCAATCGGGTGTATCGAATCATTAGCGAAATCATAACCCTGATAGTCATCATTAAGGCAATTGCCGTCGTCATCAAAAGTATTAAGCGGCCATTCCGGAGCATTTGTCCACATTCGGTCGAATAATTGACTATGACTCCAGTCAATACCTGAGTCAATTATTGCTACCGGTACATTGTCAGGTCCGGGTGGATTGCCGAAAAAAGATGGTGGAACGGCAGGCGGATCAAATTGATCGAATGCTGGTCCAATGGTTATTTCGTAGTTAAACCCCGTTTCCTCGACGTCTGCTTTTTTACTGGCAAGCCCAACGGTCTCTTCAAGTCCAAGTGAATCGGGAATATCCCAGATTTCAAGGAAATTACAACGACAGGAATCAATAACGGTTGCGCCATATTCCATACGCAGCGAGTCTTTCACCAATTGTGGTGTGCCTGGCTTGAACCTAATGATCATTTCCTGGCATTTGTAACTACCGCCAAGTGAGTCTTCACATGCACCAACTGTAAGGTTTTTGGGTTTGCTGTTGAGCACCAGGAATGGAATTGAAGTGCTGGTGACCTGGCAGAAATAAGCGCCGGCGTCCTCAATTGTAACAGAAGATAAGGTCAAGGTTGACTCTGGACCAGGTGAGGTAATTGCCATACCCTGGTAAAACCACTGGTATAGGTTATCAGTGCCTCCGGCAGGGCAGCTAAACGTCACTTCATCACCGGGTTCGCGAAAGAAAAATTCTTCGACCCCATATTCTTTCTGGGGGTCATAAAGCAAATTGCCAATGCCGTTGCCAAAAACAGTTTCTATGTCATCAAACTCCAAAAGGTTGAATGAACAATCAAATTCTTCCATAGAACCAGTCTCACCAATTGAAGGCATAACTGGCAAATCAGTAATAAAATTGTCGCGTACTTTCAATATCGAAAGCACATCCATATTGCTAATGTCCGGAATGACTCCCTGTAGATTATTGCCATCCAGATTTACTTCAAATACGCGTCCGTCAAGAACAAAAACACCGAACCATGATGAAACCGGGGCAGTAGTGAGCCACCCGGCATTATCAATCCAGTGTGGGCCATTTGTGCTGTTGTACAGGTCGACAAGAGTGAGAGAATCGCCCATCAGATCCTGACTTTTGAGTGGATTTGGTGAAAGAAAACCTAGGCATAAGAGCAGACTAAGGCCTGCAACCAGGGGTGTTAAGTTTTTCATGATATTGCCTTTTTAAAATATATTATTCCTGACCGCACTTTACTATCAGGCAAAGCAGGGTCCTTGCGCCTATAAGGCTGTTTGGTGGGGATTGTAGTAAAACCAAGTCAGGAACTGATTGCCAAATTAGTGAATTTTACAAATAGTTTCTTCATTGACGACAGTTTAATTCATACAGGCGCCAATTATTATCTTCCTTATCTGGATTGTGGCGTATAAGCTTAAAAACGTTACCGGTTAAATCCGAGATTCGGTATCTTTGGTCCTGTAACCTAGCCGTATTTAATTGTTTTTAAATTTTTTAAGCAGTGTGCGGTAACATTTTTCAGTGTAACAGAACATTAAAAACAGAAGCCCATGCCTAACTATTCGGATCAAGAGATTATCGAGGCGATTCGGGAAGGCGGCCAACAACTTGAAACTGTGATGGCTTTCATTTATAACGAAAGCACTTATCGCAAAGACATTTTTAGGTACGTTTTGTCGAGAGGAGGCTCCCAGGAAGATGCAGAAGACGTTTTCCAGGATGGCATACGAAACCTCATAATTTGTATTCGAAAAGGGCAGTATCGCGGCGAAAGTTCTGTTAAAGGCTATCTTTTTGGTGTTTGTAAAAACCTGTGGTTCAAGCAGTTTAATAAACAAACGCGGCATTCAGAGTACAAGTCAACCCTTCAGGTGGTTGAAACTGATGGTGTCAACCCCGAAATACTTATTGTCACGAAAGAAAGGGAAGAGATCATCGACAACCTGCTGGGAGAACTTGGGCCTGCATGCAAGAAAGTACTCACACTTTGGAGACTGAGTTACTCAATGAAAGAAATAGCTGCCGAATTGGGCTACAAAAGCGATGGCGTAGCCCGAAAAAAGAAACATCAGTGCTTTCAAGGCTTACTGAAAATTGTGCATGACAACCCCGATATTATTAACCTGCTTAGAGAAAAGCTATGAGTCAGAAAAATCATCTAGAACAAATCGAAGCCTACCTCGACGGCTCCATGTCGCCCGAAGAGAGGCAGGATTTCGAATCACGTCTGAAAACAGACAATGCCCTGGCTGAAGCATTTGCAGCAGCACAGTCAGCTACTGACGCTCTCGACATTCTTGTACAAATTCAACTTAAAAAACAATTAAAAACAATGGAAAAGCAACGCTCACAAAAGAACAAATTCTCCATTAGAAAGAACATTATTCCACTTGCCGCAGCGATTATTCTTGGTGTATTAACAATAGCATGGTTTGGTATTCGGTCAACATATTCTGATTCAAGCCTGGTGGCTGCTGCCATGGAAACTTATCCGGGTACTGGTATCCGCGGATCTGCTGAGATCGATCAGGGTGTTCAGGCTTATTCCGAAAAGAATTACGCTTCCGCAATGGAATACTTCGAAGGTATCACTAAAGGCGACCCTTATTACTCAACGGCCCAATTTTACCTCGGTAATATTTACCTTGAAAACGGACTGTCGTCCAAGGCGATCAGAGCTTTTGAGATCGTGAGAGATAATAATGACAGCCGTTTTGCAGAACCTTCAGAATGGTTTCTTGCCTTGTCCTATCTGAGTAGTGGTCAACGTAATTCCGCCAAGGAAGAATTAGGGAAAGTGGCCCGTAATGCACAACATGCCTACAAGGAGCAGGCAGAAAAGCTCCTCTCTAAAATGGGTAGCCCAATGCGGAGCCTGCCTGGCATCTAGGCCCCCATCAAAACTAAGTTCAGACCATTTTTTAATAAGTCATAAAGGCCAAATGCTCATTTGGCCTTTTTTTTTCAATAAAATCGTATACTTTGGATAAGTATAGAACAAAGTTATGCGTGTAATCATCCTTGACGACGAAGTCAAAGCAGCTAAAATGCTTGAAATAGAGCTCAATACGCTCTACCCGGATATGGAGGTGGTCGGTAGTTACCAGGAACCTGAGTCCGGGATAGATGGCATTAATACGCTCCAACCCGATATCCTTTTCCTTGATATCGAGATGCCGAAAAAATCTGGGTTTGATGTGCTAAAAGCCGTCAATTACCATAGGATGCAAGTCATTTTTGTTACGGCCTACTCCGAATATGCACTCGATGCCATTAAAGCCAATGCGCTGGATTACATCCTGAAACCTATTGATACTGAAGAATTGGATAACGCAGTAAAAAAGGCGATCCAAAGAATCGAATCACAGAAGTTTAACCAACTTCAGTTTTTGCTTGAAAAACTCGATGTCAACAACCAGGAATTCATCAAGATTCCAAGTGGTGATCAAATCCTGTTTTTTCAAACTGATGAAATTATCTACTGCAAGGCAGAGTCGAATTATACTACCGTGATAACGGAAGATCAAAAGATCCTGATTTCGAAAACGCTAAAATATATGGAAAGCATATTGTCCCAGAATGTTTTTATCAGGATACACCAATCCTATATTATTAATAAGCACCACATCAGATCATATTCAAGGCTTGACGGTGGCTATGTCACGCTCTCTAATGGTGACCGGGCCAAAGTCGCGCGTAATAAGAAAAACCTGGTCATTTGATATGACCCTGGAGATCCGTTACCATGAAAAAACGGGTAATTTACATCCTGCTATTCTTGATTACTGGATTGGATCTGGCATGCGCCCAGCATCTTCAGCTGGAGGACTGCTTTCTGGATTTCAATCGACGACCAACCCGAACGATCGTAGAAGATAATTATGGGTTTATTTGGTTTATGCGGTCTGATGGCTACTTTCGCTTTGATGGCAAGGAAATCGAGTTTATTGACCCTACAATAGACTCCGAAAGGCCGATCTACCACTCTGGAGGAACAATACTTCCTTTAGAAAATGGAGACTATTGGTTTGCTTCACGCGATGCAAGTGTAATTATTTATAGAGCAAAGGAGGATTGGTTTCTAAGGAAAGTGTTTTTCCCAATTGAAGACACCACTATCCAGGTATATGGACGTGATGTTTTAGTGACAGGAGATAGTGTTTCAAGACAATTTTTTTCTGGGGATAATGGAATATGGGAGGTAGATCAACAACTCAATCCAATAAATCATATCCAACCTGCTTTGGTTTATGGTAGTCCGAATATTGGCCCAAGAAAAACCAATGAGGTTAGAAGATTAGTATACGACCCCAAACGCAATTCGATGTGGGTTGGCGGCATGGGAGGTTTGTTTCAATACCATCTTGGAAAGGATTCACTTGTTTTTCATCCTCTTGACTTCAGAGTTGTTGAAAATGGACTGCGCGAACGGGCCAGTTTTTTGGTTAATGACATTAAACTGGATGGAGATGTAATCAAAATGGCAACCTGGGGAGGGGGATTGATGATGCTTGATATAAGTACCGATTCGATAACCAGTTATGGTTTTGAAAAAGACAAGATACCCTACAGACGACGAGGGAATACCCAGGTAGCAGAAACTACTGCTGGAAGAATATTCCTAGCTCATGAAATGGTGGAAATGGGGTCATGGGCCCCCGGAGAACCGTATCTCACTCCGGTAAATGTGGATAACCAGGTTAGTAGAAGGGGAATTGGAGCTATGGTTGATCGGCTTGGGTATTTGTGGGTTGGTCACTGGGCAAATGTTTGCAGATATCGGGTCGATGGAGAACCTCCGGTTGAGAAAACAGCACAGATCTATATCAATGACATCCGCTTGGATAGCCTTCATATCAGACAGCGAATGAACCGTTGGGACAATCAAAAACTTGAAATCAAAGACCGATTTTCAACTCTTGAATTTACATACAGGGCCATAAACCCACTGAGTTATGATAATATCAGGTATGAATATCGGTTAAATGGTGCCGACACTGATTGGCAGCAAAGTGGTGCCGGTGAAACGGCAATTTATCCTATTCTGAAAAATGGTTCATATATATTCCAGGCGAGATATTTTGATGAGATTTCCCAGACTTATATTTATTCGGGGTCGGTTGAAATAATCGTAGATGTAACAATCTGGCTAGAAGCTTATCTCGTTAAGGGCCTGCTAGCATTGTTGGGAATGGGGCTATTAGGGTTTTTAATTTTTCGTTACCGAATTATTCAAAGACAAAAACAGGCCCAACAAACATTTGAAACCCAGTTGCGTGAAGTGCAGGACGCGGCACTCAGGTCACAGATGAATCCGCATTTCTTGTTTAATTGTCTCAACTCTATCCGATACTTCATTGTAACCAATGATAATAAAAAAGCTGCGGATTATCTCACTAAGTTCAGTCGCTTGATCAGGATGATTCTCGAGCATTCAAAGAAAAAGCTGGTTTCGCTTGATTCTGAATTACAGTTGCTTGAGCTTTATATCAAAATGGAAATGATCAGGTTCGAAAATAAATTTGATTTTGAAGTGGAGATGAGTTCGACTGTTAAAGCAGCTAAAGTGATGATACCGCCTATGATCATGCAGCCTTATATTGAAAATGCCATTTTACACGGTATTAACCCCAAGGATAGTAGGGGAAAGATTATGCTTTCCATAAAAAAACAAGCACCTTATCTCGCCATTGAAATCGAAGACGATGGTATCGGGCGCATTCAATCAAAGGCGCTGAAGGATCAATCGGTGTTGAAGAAAAAATCACTTGGTATGAATATCACCAAGGCCCGCCTTGACCTGGCAGATACAGCCAGCCATAAAGCCGATATCAAGATTGTTGATAAGTATAATGAACAGGGAGATGCAAGTGGTACAAAGGTGATAATAAGGTTGCCTGTGTATTAGAGCTTGTTCGGAATTCGCCAAAGGAGAAAAACCGAAACAGCTTTTAAATACTAACTCTGAAACGGCCAATACTAACTCACCATTGCAGGAAGCCTAATTTCCATGGTTATTTGTAATAAAAAACAAGCCATGGAACATCAAGTGCTTCACTTCTGCCCTGCCACTGAATACCTTATTTTATGCCGACGATGAATGGGCTTGGGACTCCAAACCTATTAATGTCCGGTATGTACTGACCAAAACAGGTTTTGGATTTCCTAAACCAATTTGCGTCATGTATACAATAGCTTTGATCTTATCCTGTAACCCCAATTTACTGCAGGGATATTTCTTTTTCCGCAATCATCTTGCGGATGTTGATCAACGCGTAACGCATTCGGCCAAGAGCCGTATTGATGCTAACGCGAGTCAGATCGGCAATCTCCTTAAAGCTGAGGTCAGCATAATGACGCAGGATCACTACTTCCCGTTGTTCTGGAGGCAATTGATCGACTAATTGTCTTACCTTTGCATGCGTTTGGGAACGGATCATCCGGCCCTCAGCATTTTCACCTGAATATTGTAGGACATTGAAAATGTCGAAATCTTCTGACGGCGCCATTGTTGGGGTACGACGGTTGCGTCTGAAGTGGTCTACACAAAGGTTGTAGGAAATTCGGAGAGCCCATTGCAGGAACTTTCCTTCGTCATTATATTTTCCTTTTCGGATAGTATCAATGATTTTGATAAACGTATCCTGGAAAATATCGTTACTAAGATTGTCGTCTTTAACGAACAGGTAAATAGAGGTGTAGATTCTGCTCTTGTGGCGGTTGAGCAGTTCTTCGAAAGCTCTTTCCTCTCCTCCAAGGTAGGACTGGATAAGCTCTCTGTCACTAGGCGGCTTAACGTGCATAATTGTACAGATTTTACTTGTAACTTTGGGAAAATCAGTGTAAAGTTTATACCGCTATAGTAGTTAGTTTTTGAGTTGGGGGGAGTTAGAAAATGGCAATTAAAAGAAAACTTCCAAATACTGTACCAAGAAAAAAATTATTCTCCTCTCTGTGTAAAATTGTTTGTTCGCACCCTTTTTAAGAAAGGAAAATGAGTAAAAAATCTAAATCTGAAGTAGAAACTATTGAAATTGACCCCCGGAACGAAATTTTCATTAAAGGGGCAAGAGCCAATAATCTACGTAATATCAATGTGTCGATTCCTCGAAATAAGCTAGTCGTTGTGACAGGCGTTTCGGGCTCTGGAAAGTCTTCACTTACCATTGACACCCTTTATGCGGAAGGACAGCGGAGGTACGTTGAAAGTTTGTCATCTTACGCCCGCCAATTCCTGATGCGGATGAAAAAGCCGGATGTCGACTTTATCAAGGGTATCTGCCCTGCCATTGCTATCGAGCAAAAGGTAAGTACCCGTAATGCCCGGTCAACTGTCGGTTCTTTAACCGAAATTTATGATTATCTGAGGTTACTGTATGCCCGAATTGGGAAAACATATTCTCCCGTTTCAGGCCGATTGGTTCGAAAACATGAGGTTTTCGACGTTGTAGACTATATATGCACTTTTAATGACTCGACCAAATTTCAAATCGTTGCACCAATACCCTTAAAAGTTGGCAGAAGCCTCGAAATTTCTCTAAAACTCCTACTTCAAAAAGGATATACCCGCTTGTTGGAAAATGGACAAACCCTTAGGATTGAGGATGTTATAGAAGGACTAAGTGAAAAGGGAAAAAGTGGCAAAAAATCTGAAAAAAATGATATTCTTAACCTCCTGATCGACAGGTTTGCGTTAAACCGGGAGGATGAAGACAATAAAAAGAGGATTGCCGATTCCATCCAAACTGCATTTTTCGAAGCGGAAGGAGAATGCCTGGTCGTCAGTGAAGATGGCAAGGAAGAGTTATTCAATAATAGGTTCGAATTGGACGGAATGTCTTTCGAAGAACCGACCCCTCACCTGTTTAATTACAATAATCCTTATGGAGCGTGTCCGGTTTGTGAAGGATATGGTAAAGTCATTGGCATAGATGAGGACAAGGTCGTACCCAATAAGAAATTATCCATCTACGAAGGAGCAGTAGCCTGCTGGCGCGGTGAAAAAGGCAAGAGATGGTTGAATGAGTTGATTGAATCGGCCCATCATTTTGACTTTCCGGTACACCGACCTTATAAAGACCTTACAGCCGAAGAACGCAAATTACTTTGGGGTGGCAATGAGTATTTTCATGGGATTAGCGACTATTTTGCTGAATTGGAGGAAAAGCTCTACAAGATACAGAACAGGGTCATGTTGGCCAGGTATCGCGGCCGGACAACCTGTAAATCATGTGACGGAAAACGACTCCGAAAAGATGCCAGTTATGTGAAAATTGGAAATAGGAGCATTACCGAACTCGTAGATATACCCATTAAGCATCTGATTACATTTTTTGAAGAACTTGATCTCAATGAATATGACAGCCATATCGGTCGGCGTCTGATTCTTGAAATCACCAACCGACTCAGTTTTATGCTGGATGTTGGTCTTGGGTATCTCAATCTGGGTCGTCTGTCGTCTACGCTGAGTGGTGGAGAGACGCAACGCATCAATCTTACCCGTACTTTGGGTAGTAACCTCACCAGTTCACTATACATACTGGACGAACCAAGTATCGGCCTTCATCCAAGAGATACTAATCGGCTGGTTAATGTGTTGCAGTCATTACGTGATCTCGGAAATACCGTTGTGGTGGTAGAACACGAGGAGGAGATTATCAAAAATGCGGACTACCTGATTGATATCGGGCCACATGCCGGTATACATGGCGGTGAAGTCGTATTTGCGGGTGAATATGAAAAGATATACAAAGACGCTCCTGATAGTCTTACCGCGGCATACATGAGTGAGCGCATGGAAATACCTGTACCCCGGCTGCGCCGGAAAGTGGTCGATAAGATCATTCTTAAAGGGGCCCGTATGCACAACTTAAAAGACATTACCGTATCCTTTCCGCTTCACGCGATGACTGTTGTTAGCGGAGTCTCAGGGTCTGGAAAGACGACTTTGGTAAAATCGATACTTTATCCGGCGATCAAGAAAGCACTGGGTGAGCCGCTGGGTACGCGCATCGGAGAATTCGATGGACTTGATGGTGATGTTTCGCGCATCACGCAGGTGGAGATGGTAAGCCAAAACCCAATTGGCAAATCGTCAAGGTCAAACCCGGTAACTTATGTCAAGGCCTACGATGCGATCAGGAAACTGTTTTCCAATCAGCAATTATCATTGATTCGTGGCTTCAAGCCCAAGCACTTTTCGTTTAATGTTGAGGGTGGCCGCTGCGAAACCTGCAAAGGAGAAGGTGAGATTATCGTCGAAATGCAATTCCTGGCGGATGTCAGATTGGTTTGCGACGAGTGCAATGGCAAACGCTTCCGCGATGAGGTATTGGATGTAAAGTATAAAGACAAGAGTATCTCCGACATCCTGGAGCTATCAGTTGCTGAGGCCCTTGAATTTTTTACCGATGAGCCGGAAATTTTAAAACGTCTAAAGCCGCTCAACGATGTCGGTTTGGGTTATGTGAAATTAGGGCAATCCTCCTCCACACTTAGTGGTGGAGAGGCGCAGAGAGTAAAGTTGGCTTCATTCCTTGGCAAGGAAAGCAGTCGTGATCATGTCTTATTCATTTTCGACGAACCGACAACAGGTCTTCATTTTCACGATATCCGTAAATTGCTTGATGCCATGAATGCCCTGGTGGAAAAAGGCCATTCAGTCATTATTATCGAGCATAACATGGAAGTGATCAAAAATGCAGACTGGATCATCGACCTCGGTCCGGAAGGCGGAGAAGAAGGCGGGTATCTCACATTCGAAGGTAAACCTGAAGCGATGACAAAGGCCAAAAAATCGTACACTGCAGAATTTTTGGCAGAGAAACTAGGGAAAGGTTAATATTTAATAATCTTATAAACAGCTTCCTGCTCTCCGACGGTAATCGTCGTAATATATACGCCATTTGGTAAGTCGGATACATTAACCTGGAATTGGCTCTGATTGTGGAATTTCTGTTTTTTTACAGATGCCCCAAGAATGTTATTAACCTCCACTAAAGTTTCCATAAAGACTTCTCCTGACTCAATTATTAAGAAGTCACTAACCGGATTGGGGTAAATGGAAATGGTTTGGCTAAGTTCATTTTCCTGAACAGAAGTCAGGATAAACGGGAAACAAGCACTTAGTATTGAACAATCTCCGGAAGACAATTCCACCCTATAAATGCTATTTGACCCAGGATGAAAAGTCTGGTTGGTTTCACCGGAAATGGGCATACCTGTAAAACAGTCAATCCATTGGTAATTAACATTTTCAGCTGCCGCAATAAGGGTGTTCCCATTTGTAAGAATCTCTAATGGCGGGTCAAACGGAAGCACAATTACCTTGTGCTCATAAATGGTATAACAGCCAGGAAATACAAGTGTAGAATCATAATATGAGCCTGCCTCCTGAATATATTCACCAAAAACCAAAACACCGTCGCCCTGGCAGATTGTTGTTTCTTCGATTAACTCCGGGATATTATTGCAAGGGTGTAAGGTGGTTAGGGTTGTATTTGTGCGGATGGCAGGATTAGCATCAAAATAGATGTCAGCAGTATTGTTTATTGGAGTGACGGTTGTGATTGAAGATAAAGGCGCTAAGCTAAACTTCACGAATCCGTGGCTTTCCGGCTCGTTGGTCGTACTGTCAGGAAGTAAAATATCTTCCATAAGGAAAACAATCTCTCTATCAGGCTCTATCCATATCTGAGCAGGGTGACTACTCCCCAGGAACTGGAAGGTCTGCAGGTCCAATGCTTCACTCAGCTTGTCCCTGATCATTACTGTAAATGCAGTGTCGTTGCCGGTATTTTGAAACCGAACGGTATACTCCAGGTTTTCGAGAGAGTCAATGTGAACATAGCCTTCCTCACCCATACCTTCCGGCTCAACCAGTTTGTCATTGGGGTCATAGGCACAAAGAATTACCTGAACAAGAGGCGTAGAAAAGCTAAAGTTCACATTTCCCGAATTGTCAAGATCATTAACAATAACGGTTGAAGCAATAGTATCTCCCAAGTTTTGTTCAGATGGCATTTGAACATATAATTTTATGGATAGATCAGCGCCAAAGAAAAGGTCATCATAATGCCAATAGATACTTTGCCCGTAAATCGAATCTGGTGTTACTTCAGATGATACGAATCCGAGACTGGGGTCAAGTTGCAACTCAATCGTACCGCTTGGGATTGAGGTGCCAATATTGAGCAGAGTTATCCAGTAAGGGACAACCTCGTTACACCTGGGCGGGGCACCTGTAAGCGAAGCCTCGTATTTGGTATTGATGATATTGGGAAAGACACCAAAGTCCAGGCTATCGATTACTGGTTCGTTATCGGTTACTGTTTCGGAATACGAAGTGGGTATGGTGGAAATGCCCCATTCAGGAGGTATAACCAGTGAAATAGTATGTTGCCCTGTGTCAGTAACAAACTCATATTCCCCATTATCTGAAAATGAATAAGCCCCAACAGGAGAAATGGTTAATGGAAATAATGAAATCCCCTGTTCTGTGCTGTCTTTTACCTGGTTTTGGTTGGCATCATAGAAAACCTCGCCCTGATATCGGTAAGGGTTGCCTATGAAGTTTTCAAACCAAACGATTGGATATTGCGAATCTGCTCCTACGCAAACAATATCATTGTCACCGTCACCATCAAGATCGCCAATTGCCAAAGACTCCACCTCATATTCATCCGTGATTGTCATTGCAGGAGAAAACCAGGGTGTTCCGTCATTTTGATACCAAACCAGATTGTGGTCGTTTCCAAATATTGTGACAATATCCACAATATTATCATTATCAATATCTGATAGGTACAGTTTTTTCCCACTAGCATTAAGTGGTAAAGCCGTGTCAAATAAGATTCTCGTATCGGTTTTTTCAGCCCAGTATATACCTCCGTTACTATTTAAACTTGGGCCATCGGTAACTACGACAAGATCATCATCCCCATCTATATCAATATCTCCTAAAGCCAAAGAATAAGGGTAATAGTATGTTCCACCATCCCCAGGCCACTCATATGGGAGGACAGTGTTACACGCAGAGGTGAGAGGTGAAATAATATTAAGGTTGAAACTCCAACCAACGATAACCTCCATATCTGAAGAAGATCCAACATCCGCCAGTAATAGATCTCTAGTGAATTGTGGAAATTGAAAAGGACAATTATCAGATAGACCTGAACCACCTAAGAACTGGGGGTTGCTAATTGAGCCAAAGTTGAAATATACGTTTATGCTATAATAGGAGGAGCCACCGAAGCTCTGGTAAGTAATAAAATCTAAATCCTGATCAGAATCAATATCACCTACTATTATTTTTCTAAAAGGTAAAACAGTAGGACTATACCCGAAGTCATAAATCAACTGCTCTTCACCAAAGGTGCCGTCACCCAGGTTTTCCAGCAATCCAATATGGGTATAAAATTCCATATTAAATGGAGGATTCGCATCCTCATGCCAGAAATAGAGAATATCCAAATCCGAATCACCATCCATATCGGCAAGTGTAAATGGAGTGTATTCAGGATGCCCAAAACAACATCCTGTAAGAGTAATTAATACTTCTCCTTCGGCAAAGTTGCCATATCCCTGGTTTTCATACAGGTACAGGAGGCCAGAGATATTGACAAATATGTCAAGGTCACCATCATTATCAGCATCACCTAATTCAACGATGTGGACGGATCCATTGTCAAGTAAATGCACTCCCCATTGCCCCAATACTGTCATTGGACACGCCAGCAAAAGAAATGTTAATATGGTTTTTCAGATTTTTGGCATTTGAGAGTAATTAAACAAACCAAAGACAGTAAATTAGGTGATTGAACGGTTTTAAGTTACTGAAAGCAGGGGTGAAAATCAACCTGAAAAATAGTGGACAGCCATTTTTGGCAGAGAAATTGAATACCAAGTCGTGACGAATCAAAATTCCAACGTCTAAATAACCGTTGCAGGCAGACAAGTGAATAAATTTCCCAAATCTGTCCAGCAAGAATTAAGAAAAAAATATCGTTAAACTCAATAACAATTTTACTATGAAGCGGATACTTTTAATGTCCTTCATCTTTATCATGAGCGTTTCTTTTTCATTCGGTCAATTGATCAGCGAAGGTGATCGCTCCATGAGCCAGGGATACAATAATGCATTTTCCATGGAACTCCGTGAGGCAGACAAGAAGAATGTTGAAAAACTATGGCAGAAATACGCCAAAGACTTCAAAGGAAAGACGAAAAAAGACAAAAAGACCGGCGAATTCTTCACCGACAATGGCAAGATCAAGCGCATGGGCAATAATGATATGGATATCTACGCCCAGATTGAGCAGGTAGGAGACAATGCCCGCCTAAGTGTTTGGTTCGACCTTGGTGGCGCGTACCTCAATTCAGCCGATCACGAAAGCCAATCCATCGTAGCCGAAAACCTCATTATGGATTTTGCACTATTGGTAACACTCGACATGCTCGAGACCCTCAAGAAAGAAGAGGAAAAAACTCTAAAAGGCCTCGAAAATGACCTCGGCAAATTACAAAAAGACAAAGCCGGTTACGAGAAAGATATCGCTGACGCAGAAGACCTGATTGAAAAGCGTAAAGCTGATATCGAGCAAAATATCGTCGACCAGGAAAACAAAGCCAAAGAGATCGATGCACAAAAAGGTGTCGTCCAGGGCATCCAGGGCAAAATCGATAAAATAGACTAGGGCTAGGACCTAAACTGAAGTCGAAAGACTCAGCAAGATTTAAGGAGCGGCATTTGCCGCTCTTTTTTTTTGCTCAAAAAAGAATCTTGACTTAATCCGGCTAATCCTAGTATTTCTGGTATTTTCGTGGAAACCAGATAATCGATGAAACCCACTACCATTGTATTGATTTATTGTTTGTGCATTTTGGCAGCATGCAACACCTCAGCACCTGCTCCCGACCAACAGGCTATGGAATTGCCCCAGGGTGAATTTGATGAACCGAAATCAACATTAGGGATGGAGCATATCCCTTCTGAAACCAATGCTGAAAACACTCCAAAACCCAAGCCAGGGTACGATTATGAAAAGGATTTTGAAGCGATTGTAATTGGCGATTGTGTACGATTCAGGTCTTCGCCCAACAGGGCTTCTGGTGTCGCCTATACCAGCAACTTTGGTGATTTGGTGCATGTGCTGGATATATCTGAAGACCGTGAGTCCATAAGCGATGATCCGCTCTGTGACAGCTATGGTTACCATTGGTATAATACCACCGGAGCAAATGACAAGGAGGGCTGGGTTTTTGGCAAGTTTCTATACGTGCGACCACAAACGGGCCAATTATTTTCAACTGAAATGGAAAAATGGGTCAGTCGTGTTTCCGATAAGGAGTATGAACTGAATGGAACCAATTACAGGTTCGATTTTGCCATCGATCAAAGTATCGGCTCCTCAGATGAAGACGGACTGACCGGGTGTGACCAATATGCATTCCCGGTGTTTTATGAAAAAGGTAGTCCGAAGATCCAATTTGTCAAGTACAAAGAGCTTGGCGATTTTGGGGGGCGCCTGGAAATGAACAGGGGATTTCTCCAGTTTTTATGGGATTCGGAAGGCGGCCATGAAGATGTTTTAAGTGTCGAAGTAAAGAATAACGAGGGAAGAGATTTCCTTGAATTGAAAATCAGGCATTATTACCAGGACGGCACTTCTGAAAGCATCTTGATAATTTCAGAACAAGATGGTAACTTCCAATTAGTATCTGCCACAAATTCCGGATTCATCGGTTGATGGAATTTGATTTTGTGGTAAATCAAAACTGCCGATTAATTATGTCGAGTTTTCGTAATCTGGCAAAATTAATACCGCAAAATCAACCCAGTTCCTTATCTTCAAGCGAATTTAATCCTCCTAGAATGAAACAACTTTATACTTCGCTCGTTTTGAGTGCATTTTTTTTTATGTCTGCTTATGGGCAGAGTACATATAATGAGGTCTACCAGATCTTGCAAAATAATTGCACCACCTGTCATAATTCTACCGACGCGCTAGGCGGTCTTGACCTATCTTTAGACCCTACCACGCTTTACGCTAATCTTGTAGATACTGACCCGGTCAATTCGACTGCCCAGGCCAAAGGAGATAAAATGATTGACCCGGGCTATCCGGCCCGTAGTTTTTTGATGCGCAAACTCGCATACTCAGCCTGGGACGATTATTACAGCCTCGATATGGGAGAAGGTACACCAATGCCGTTGGGCGAACCTTCGTTGGAGAAGAAAGAAGTTGAGTTGATCCGGCAGTGGATTTTGGCCGGTGCGCCATTTAATGACGAAGTGATCGACCCGACTATTCTTGAGGATTTTTTCGATAACGGAATGGCTCTGCCTGGGGTAACAGCCCCTCCTGCACCTGACCCTTCAGAAGGGTATCAACTACGCTTAGGACCTTTCTTTTTAACACCTTTCCAGGAAAGGGAAATATTCCTTAAACACGACCTTCGCCTTGATGAAGGCACGGAAGTCCATAAAATTGAAGTTAATTTTAATATAGAATCTCATCACTTTATCATTTACCAATTGGAACAGGGTGCCGGACAGTTTTACCCTGAAGGTTTACGCGATATTGAAGATGGGGAATTTGCGATGCTGAACAATACCTTTGTCGCAGCTTGGCAGGATGATAATCCTTATGACTTGCCAGACGGAACGGCTTACCTTTGGGAGGGTGGTACCGAACTTGACCTTAACTATCATCTTGTCAATTATTACTCGAGTGGTATTTTGCCTGCTGAGGTTTATGTGAATATTTACACCCAGGATGAAGGAACCGCCGACCAGAAAATGTGGTCATTGATCGTGCCTATAGATATCAGTAACGTGATTACTGGTAATGGCAATGTCGGTGAGAGCCTTGTAATTCCGAATAACGGTGACGAAATCACCTTTTCAGAACCCTTGTTAATTCCACCCCTTCCTTTCCCCTTGCCTTTCCCGGGCGGTACCTGGCATATCTGGATGTTGTCATCGCATACCCATGCACGAGGGACAGATTACGATATCTATAAACGCAACTTTAATGGGACAAAGGGAGAGCAGCTTTACGAAGGGTTTTACGACTTCAGCTATCAGTTTAACCAGGGCTATTACGATTGGTCGCATCCACCTATCCGGTTTTTCGATCCTCCTGTAGCTGTCGACATGGGCATTACCGGTGGCGTGATACACGAAGCGAAGTATGTCAATAACACTGATGAAACCCTCTATTGGGGCAATAGTGTTGACGATGAAATGATGTTGTTTTTTATCCAGTTTACGGAGCAACCGTTTATCTCGACCGGCATTGAAGAAATAGAGGAAGTGTCAGCATTTGATGTATTTCCAAATCCATTTGAAGAACAATGCTCGATCAGGTTGACCATTGATCGTCCTTCGGAAGTGACGCTTGAAATCGTAGATGTATTGGGCGCGAAAGTTTCGACTATAGTAGAAGGGTTACAACCTCCAGGCACATTCCATTTTGTATTGGACAATAGTAATTTCCCTGCAGGAAGTGGGGTTTATTTTGTTCGACTTAGCGCAAATGGACAGACCACAAGTCAGAAAATTGTAAGGATAAGATAAGCCTTTGTAGCAACCTGTTTTAGTTTGGGTTACCCCAATTTTCTTGACATTCGCCGAATTCCTGTCTATTCGTTTATGGAATTTGTCGAAACTATTGGTCTATTTGCTAAATAAACACTAAAATTAGGTACATTTTTTTCTCACTATTAACGTGCTGACTACCTATGACCTGGTGGGCTGAATTTACTAATATTGAAAAACTCTTCTGGGGGATATCCATTATCTTCTCAGTTCTCTTTATCATTCAATTTGTAATAAGTCTCCTTGGACTTGATTTTGATGCTGACGCAGATCTTGATGTGGGTGGCGACGTTGACGGCCATTTCGAAGCCGATCCAGGTTTCACAATTTTCTCAGTTCGCAGTTTTATCGCTTTTATGACCTTTTTCGGTTGGACCGGCGTAATGGTTCTTGGGAATGGAGGTACGGCTTTAACGGCAGTGCTCTCAGCTACCGCTTCTGGAGGAGCAGCGATGTTTGTGGTGGGGTATATCATGTATTTATTCTTCAGATTACAGCAATCCGGAACGCTCCAAATAGAGAATGCTTTAGGTGCTGTAGGCGAAGTCTACCTAATAATACCTTCTGCAAAAAAAGGTCGGGGCAAAGTCCTTGTCAAGGTACAAGGCACGCTCCGTGAAATGGATGCAATTACTGATGGTATCGAATTACCTACCGGATCATCGATCCGCGTTGTTGATATTTTGGAAAATAATCTGCTTTTGGTAGAACCTGTTGAAATGACATCTTTCCTCCCTACTGGCGATTGAATAGGATTTTTGAAATAGAAAAAAAGTGGGATACCAATTACATTTTAGGTGTTTGCGGTCAGTTCATTTTTTTGCATTCGCTCAAAAAAACGAACCAAAAAAAAGCTTGTCAAAATAAACTCACTCCGTTCGAACAGTATTTTGACGGCCTCCCACAGCTAACTAGACAATAACAAGATTCGGCCTTTTTGAAATGCCGTTAAGAAAATCATGTAATGAAGCGTATAAAATGTTTTACTGTTTAACGACCGAAGGGAGGAGTTTAAAACATTTCGCGAAATGCAATGATTTTTAGGGATTTCAAACCAGCCTTGATTTTTTTGGTTCTTTTTTCATCTAAGGAAAAAAGAACAATAAAGGAGAATAAAATTCAATGGAACCTCATATTATTATTGGTTTTGGTCTGGTAGCAATGATGGTTATCCAACTGGTATGGGCAGCATCAAGACTTAAAAAATGTCCGCCTGGTAAGTTGCTGGTCATCTATGGCAAGACAAATGCAGGCGGCATCCAGGTGCTTAGCGAAGGGTCAGCGTTTATTTGGCCGATAATTCAAAATTTCGAATACTTTGATACTGTTTTCGATCCAATCAAAAAGGAATATGAGAAGATATTCACCAACCAAAATAATAGGGTGAATGTTGAAATAAGAGCAACCTACTCAGTTAGTTTGGATAATTATCAAGCCGTAAAAGCGGTGCAACGATTTTCTGAAGTTGACAAAGACAAAGTCGCAACCGTAGTGGAAGACACAATAGCGTCAGGACTTCGAGAAGTCGTTGGCGAAATCACGATAAAAGAAATGAAGGCATCTGCCTTTACAGAAACGCTTGAGGCAATTTGCAATGAAAAATTGCGTAACCTGGGATTGGAATTGCAAAACCTCACAGTGATTAACATTGCCGACGAATCAAATTCTATTAATGGGGTTACCCCCGAAAAACTGAAATCGATTCTTCAATTATATATGAATGATCAGCAAGCAGAAGATTGCTTTGCCGATTTGAAAAGAGTATTAAAATAGTTTTAGCATCTTAATAAATATTATCTCACTTACAACACATCTTTATGGAACCATTTATTGTTATAGGAGCCGGACTCTTAGGTTTAATTGTTCTTATGTTTATTTGGGCAGCATCACGATACAAGCGTTGCCCGTCTGACCGCATTCTTGTGGTTTATGGTAAAACAGGAGGCAACCAGGCCTCAAAATGTATTCACGGTGGCGCCAAGTTCGTTTGGCCGGTGATACAGGATTACCAATTCCTTGACCTCACGCCAATTTCAATCGACGTAGACCTGCGTGGCGCTTTGAGTAAGCAAAATATCAGGGTTAGCGTACCTTCCCAGTTTACGGTTGGGGTGTCCACCGACCCGGGTGTTATGGAAAACGCCGCTGACCGTCTTTTGGCACTTGACTCAAAAGGCATTCGTCACCTTGCTGAAAATATCATTATCGGACAGCTGCGTCTCGTAGTTGCGACCATGGATATTGAGGAAATTAATACGGATAGAGATAAATTCCTTTCCAATGTATCCACAAACGTAGGCTCAGAACTTAGCAAAATCGGACTAAACCTGATCAACGTAAACGTTACCGACATTCAGGACGAATCAGGCTATATCGAAGCTTTGGGTAAAGAAGCCGCAGCAAAAGCGATCAACGACGCCAAGAAATCGGTTGCCGAGAAAAACCGTGACGGTTCTATCGGTGCAGCTGAAGCGCAAAAAGATCAGCGTATTAAAGTGGCAGATGCAGAAGCACTCGCAGAAGTCGGTGAAAAAGAAGCGGAAGCAGCGGCAGTGGAAGGAAAGAACAAAGCGAAAATCCTTATCGCCGATTCAGACGCAGAACGCCGTCTAAAAGAAGCGGAAGCCCTCAAGATTGCGGTATCAGCCGAAAAAATTCAAACAGCTAAGGCACTTGAAGAAGCCTATCTGGCAGAAAAGGAGGCAGAGTTGGCACGTGCCGCAAGGGAAAAAGCCACAAAAGAAGCCGACGAGATCGTAAAGGCAGAAATCGAAAAACGAAAGGTAGAAATCGAAGCTGAAGCGGAAGCAGAGCAGATCAGAAGAATCGCAAAGGGTGAAGCAGATGCGATATTTCTCAAAAAACAAGCGGAAGCGAAAGGTCTGTATGAAATACTCACAAAACAAGCGGAAGGTTTTGAAAAAATCGTTGATGCCTCAGGTAATGTTACCCGCGATGCTGTATTGCTGATGATCGCCGATAAATTACCAGAACTCGTCAAAACCCAGGTCGATGCGATCAAGAATCTCAAGATCGATAAAGTCACCGTATGGGAAGGCGGCACAAACGAAGGCGATGGTAACTCTACCTCCAAATTCGTTTCCGGTCTCTACAAATCCATTCCACCGCTTAGCGACCTGTTTAACATGGCTGGCATGGAGCTTCCTGATTACCTAGGGAAAAACAACGATGATACGCTAACACTGGAAGACAAAGAATCAGCAAAAGATGCAATCATTATTGAAAACGACGGGGAGCTCAGTGAATAAGTGATTTGACTTCGCTTAACTTGTTGTCGTTCCTTGTAGTCACTTAATTGTTTTGCACATTTCAGTTGCATCTTTTGTCGACTCCTACTTAAGGTGTCAGGATGAATAAAAAATAGAGTATGCAAACCATAACAAGTATGCAGCGAAGCTGCAACAGCAAGTAAGTAAGCACAGCGAACGACAACAAGTAAGGCAAAGCCGACAACAGTAAACGACCAAAGGGAGTGACAACAATGCCGAAGGCAAAACAATTACGACTGCAAGGAGTAAAACAGTTTAAAAAACAATGCAAAACGCCCCGATTAAAGCCCGCCTTAATCAAATTTTGGCGGGCTTTCTTACGATGATAATAGGGTCCGGATTTTTCTTTGCCGGACTTCAAGCTTATGTCGATGGCCGATCTGTTTGGGGATTTGCGATCGCTGGCTTCGTGGTATGTTTTTTCATTTATCGAGCCTTTACAGGCAAATTCCGGAATCGATCAAAGGTTTTGGATACACCCTTTCCAGCTCCGTGGCGAAAATTGCTCCTTGAGCACGTTTTTTTCTATCGTTCCCTCAATGAGGACGACAAAAGACGGTTTGAAAACGAAGTCCAGATTTTCCTTGCGGAAAAAAGGATTACCGGCATCAAAACGTCTGTTAGCGATAAAGACCGTATCCTGGTTGCAGCATCAGCAGTCATTCCAATATTCGGCTTTAGGGAATGGGAGTATGATAACCTTGGAGAAGTCTTACTCTACCCCGGCAATTTTAATCGTCAGTTTGAACAAGAAGGAAAAGGCCGCTCTGTACTTGGCATGGTCGGGCATGGTGCCATGAGTGGAGTTATGATATTGTCGAAACCTGCGTTAAACAAAGGTTTTGAAGCCAGTAATGATGGCCATAATGTCGGTATCCACGAATTTGTCCATCTTATTGATGCCCAGGATGGTTTCTTTGATGGCATTCCTTCTCTTCTTGACAAACAATACACGATACCCTGGATCAATCTCATGCATGAAGAGTCCGTCAAAATACGAGAAGGTAAATCTGATATCAATAAATACGGTCTCACCAATAAAGCAGAGTTCTTTGCAGTCGTCAGCGAATACTTTTTCGAACATCCTCAAGATATGGCCAAAGAACATCCCGAATTGTACAAAATGCTCACCATCATCTTCCAGCAAGATCCTAAACATCGCTTTTCACAAGCTTTCAAATCATTGTTCGGATACACCGGGAAAAAGGTTGGCCGCAATTCTCCGTGCCCCTGTGGGAGTGGTGAAAAGTATAAACGCTGTTGTCTATCTATGTAGCTCCCTGTCGCCTTCGGCTTGGTGTTGTCGTTCGCGTTGCTCACTTAATTGTTTTTACTTGCTGCACGTAGCTTTATCATGCATCCCAGCCAGTAAGGCGAAGCCAATAAAAGTAAGCGACTGCAAGGAGCGCCAACAAGTAAATGAGCGCAGCGAATGACAATAAGAAAGGCGAAGCCGACAACAAGTAAATGAGCGCAGCGAATGACAATAAGAAAGGCGAAGCCAACAACAAGTAAATGAGCGCAGCGAATGACAATAAGAGAGGCGAAGCCGACAACAAGTAAATGAGCACAGCGAATGACAATAAGAAAGGCGAAGCCGACAACAAGTAAATGAGCGCAGCGAATGACAATAATTACCGATAAAGCACAAAGTCCTCAACGATATGCATCAAGTCACTGATGTCTTCGTAGAAATCACGGATGAGATGGAAATTGACGTTTGAGCGGAAGATATTGGGCTCGAGAATATCTTTAGGTTCGTCAATAGCCAGGTAAAAATGACTTTCATTGAAGGCGACGAAAATCTTTTTGTCAATTTTTTTCTGGTACTTTAAAATGGTTTCGAAGATACCTTGAGAAAGAATATTGGAGGTGGCTACATCAGGATTGGCGTAGGTGATGAATTCCTGTTCAAATTCTTCGATTGGGGCTTTTACCTGGTAACCACCTTTTCTGGTAATCCCTTTGATGGTGCGCATGAGATATTGCTTGTCCTCTCGTGGTAAAATAAGGATCTTCCCTTTAAAGGGTTCGGGGAAATTGGCGTGGAAGAAAATGCCTCGAAACACCTGTTCCATTTCACTGAGTACGCGTGACGGTTGCCTGACGTCGAGTTCGCTCATCTCGAAATGGACATTACCTATCTTGCCTGTGAAATAGTCTTCTCCTCTATAATAGGGCGCACTGGTTACAAATAATTCGCTGCCAAGAAATCGATCCTTGGGCACTTTATTCTTCATATCATACTTGATATCCTTGTTGAAAAAGTCGAGTATGAGACTTACGACAGGTGGTTTAAAGGCCGCTTTGAATTTCCTGATTCGGGCGAATAAGAAAGTACCATAAGCTACAAGCGGGATCCATGCGAATAAGGACAGTGCAGGCATGCTTGTTTTGACAACTATCACCCCAATGCCAATGAAAAGAAAGATGGACAATAGAAAAAGGACGATCATCGTCTTCCGCTTCCTGTCGAGCTTGATAAGCACTTTGTGAAGCGAAGCATTATAGAAACGCCGCAATGCAATGATTTCCTCCATGTGGTCTTCGGTATGCCGTTCTTAAAAATACAAAAAAAGGAATTGCGCTGTCTTGCGCTAGATGAGTTCAATCTCGCCGAATGGTAACCAGCCGATTTCGCCATTTGCGAGCCTTACTTTGTACCAGCACTCGTTATCTGCTGCACATGGTTTTGGCCCGATGGTGTCAAGTACTTCGACTTTTGTGCCTTCATGTAGTTTGAGCAACACAACACTTATGTCTGTGGGTGCAACATTGAGCGGAATTTCAGCAGAAAGCACTATGGCGAAATCGCTTTTTTGTTCAGTAACGGTACGTTGAGCACCCATTATTATGGGAATGACAGATAGGAACAAAAAGCCCAATCCAATGATAAACCCTAACTTTTTACGGCTTCTTGAAGATGAGAGCATCCAGCTAATGAGTCCTCCCGCAGCGGCCCATAAAAACATAATGGACAGGATCGACCACACGGTAGAGGAAATGCCATCACGCACAAACCGCCACCATGAAACGAGGAAAAATGGTGGAAGCGGTTGGATCTCATCCTCGGCCTTTGCTCTTGCAATTGAAAGGTTGTAGACGACATCCGCCTCACTTCTATTGATCAATAACGCTCTTTCGTAATTGATAATGGCTTTTGCCAATTGGTCCGTTTCATAGTAGGCGTTGCCCAGATTGAAATATAGGCCAACTGACCGATGTCCAGCATCAAGTAATTGCTCGTAAGCTAAAATCGCCACATCGGCCTGCCCTGCTTCAAACGCCTCATTGGCGAAAGCCAGCTGTTCTTTAGGTGAAAGATCCTGTTGCTCCCCGGCAAAGGATCTGGCGAAAGCCAGAAAAAGAATTCCTATAACTAAAGTCCACTTCATTCGCCTAGTATGGAGTTTTCTATGTCTTCAATTACACTACTGGCATCGTCGTAGGTGTGCAACATGGCATCTGCATTATCCATCGATGCGTAGAGCGCCATTTCACAGGTTTGAATCATGGCTTCCACCCTGTCAGCGTGACTTTTCCCATTAGGTAGGTTTGACAATTTATCCCGGATGATCTTCTTTGTAAGATCTGATGCAGGAATACTCATCTTATCGCTGAGATAACCCCAAAGGGCATGGGATATTTCGTTGTAAAACGCTTTACTTTCCTTCTTCTCGAGGTGCTTTTTGGCGAGCTCAAGGCGCTTTTGTGCCTCTTGTGCTGCCTTTTGCTGTTTGAGTACAGATCGGTCGATAAGACTATGAGCAATCAGATTTTGGCGTCGCTTGAAGGCAAATCCAAGTGCGAGAAGAGGAAGCACCATCAAAGTCCAGAACGGAATGGAACCGTAAAAACTGTTACCTGCTTTTGCCAATGATACATTTTGGCGATTTGGCAATAACTCTTTTTCCAGATCTTCCGCATCTGGAATTTCTTCATCAGGCAGTGGATTTCTGCCCAGGCCTATTGCGACACTAAGTGATTGAGGGGCTAGTTGGACATAACGCATAGAGTCGGTGTCAAAATATGAGGCAGTCGGCGTAAACTCATAGTTGCCCGGCTTGCGCGGCAAGATCATATAACGGAAAGTTTTTGATCCGGCTACAAACCCATTTTCCTGGTAGACTTTTTCGGCACTTTCCGGTTCGTAGATTTCGAAATTTTCACCCAGGTCGAGTTTTGGGGCATCCAATTGCTTGACATCACCATGGCCGGTTAATATCATGTCAAGGACAAGCGCATCATCTGTTGTAAGGGTAGAGTTTTGGGCAAATACCTGCATGTCATATCGCCCAATTGCCCCTGTATAGTCTTCAGGCTGATTATATTCCGGTAAGGAACGGACATTCAATTTCAGGGTATCGCTAGCGAGCGTTTGACGAATGGCCCGTCGCTGATTAGCCAGCTTAATACTGACATTCATCCTGATAGGGTCAACAGTAAGCAACCCGGTTTTTTGTGGGAAAAGGGCTACGCGCTGTAATACTTTTGTCTTGTATTGTTGTCCTTCGACATCTTCAATCTTAACCTGGTTGTCAAAACGCTGAATGTCCTGAGCATAGAAGCCTGGGTATTTTGATTCGGAGATAATGTTATAGCGCTCAAGGCCAACTGCGGTGTACAGCTTATAATCGACAATGACCTGTTGTCCAAGGTAAGGGTTTGATGTCGATGGCTGCGCTGCCAAAAAGATGCCTTCCCCTTCGTTAATCTTCTTAAGTAGGTCTTCGGGAGTGCCGGGGTCTCCGGGACGAACAACTGCAACTTTGAGGAGTTTGGTTTTGAATTGCTTTCCGTTCACGTTGGCTTTCGCCGACCCAATGGTAAAAGTGCCGAGTCGTTTTGGCCTTAGGTAATATGAGGCGGTAATGCTTTTTGTGAATCCACCCGCCCCAAACGAATAGCTTGATCCTGATTCTTTGTGAATGACATCAAAATTGGGGAACTGCGGTGGCGTTATCCGGGCGTTCTCCGTGTTGGTCAAGGTAAAAGTGACTTTGCAATAGTTGCCCATTACAACCTGTGGGGGGTCAGCAGAAGCGGTAAAAGTAACGCCTTGCTGGCCTTTGGCTGTCAGCATTCCGGTAACGGTCAATATGATGATTAAAAATGCTCTCAAGCCTTCAATTTATCAGATCGTGTATATTTTGCCTTTGGATTTTTTCTTCTTCTTCTTTTTTGAAGGGGGGGAGGTCTCCGTAGGTGCTATGATGCGTTCCGTTTCTCCTGTCACGATGAGTCGTACGGGCTCGGTTTCCATTTTGTTTTCTCCTACCATAATGCTGGCAGGTTCAAGCAGGAAAATACCAGAGCTTTTTGGGAGTAATAAGTATGAGTAGGAAGTTTTCCTCGTCATCTTTCCATCAGTATATTGAATTTGCGTTGATTGGAACGGTCCACCAACAACTTCAAATAATCCGAAATCAGGTAACTGGAAATCACGGTAGTCCGTGCCTTCGATATGAAAGCTGATCTCAACGGGTTGGTCTACAATAGTAGAGTCGTGATTGAGTTCTGCATAAAACCGGATTTCCTGTTGCCCCCATAGTGAAGTTGTGAGTGAGAGTAGGACAATGGTTATCAGATTCTTCATTAGTTGTTTGTTTTTTACTTAGCTGTTGCCGTGAAAGATCACGGAGATTCGTGTTTTTTGGATCGTTATTAAATGGGGTATTTCCATGCAAAGATAAGTCGTTTTTAGTCGACTGTTACCAGTCTTTCAACGGTTTTGCCTTATCACCTTTTTGCTTCTTCAGTTTTTCCTGCACTTTTTGTTCTTCTCTTTCCATAACTTCCAGCAGTCGTCTGGCTTCCTCTTTACTCATATCCTGGGGCTGAGGTTGTGGTTGGTCTTCATTCTCCTGCACTTGCTCTTCTTGTTGCTGTTGTTCTTGCTGTTCCTGTTGCTGTTGTTGTTCTTGCTCCTGCTGTTGTTCTTGTTGCTCCTGTTCTTCCTGTTGTTCTTGCTGCTGTTGTTGCTGTTGCTGCTGCTGCTGTTGCTGCAATTTTTGCTGACGCAAAGCGAAAGCCAGGTTGTGCTTGGTCAACATGTCATCAGGGTTCAATTTTAACGATTCGATGTAGGCTTTTATCCCTTCATCGAACTGTTGCATTTGAAGATGTGTGTTGCCGAGGTTGTGGTAAGCGGCGGCTTTTGCTTCATCTTCCCTGGCCGCATTAGCTGCTTTTTCGTAGTGAGCCACAGCTTCTTCAAAACGACTTTGCTCGTAGATCGAGTTGCCCAGGTTGTAGTTGCCTTTGACAGAATAGGCTTCTTCCTGTATGGCGCGTCGATATTTTTCTTCTGCTTCGGTGAAGTTGCCCTGTTCATACTCGCGGTCACCCTGACGCAGCATCTTATGATCTTTTTGCCCGTAAACTGTGAAGCAAGAAAGTGTGATTGCGCATAGTAAGATTAATCGAAGCATTTCCTTTGATATTTTATGTTTTGAAAATGTCTTTTTCTTTTAGCCATGGTGTTTTGCGATAAGACAGCAAAAACTCCACGATCAGCAACAAGATGCCGAAAGCGAGAAAGTATTGGAAGTAGCTTTCATATTCACTAAACGTCCGTTGTTCGAATTCTTGTTTTTCGAGTTTGTCTATCCGTTCGCGCATCGACTCGATTACCCTGTCGCCATTGCTGATATTATAATATTTGCCTTTTCCGGCATCAGCGATTTCACGCATCATGCTTTCGTTGAGCCTGGTGTGGATGATCTGTCCTGCCCTATCGGTTTTATAGTCTGATCGTCCATTTACCGTTACCGGAATAGGGCCTCCCTGGTTGGTGCCAACCCCGATGGTGAATGTCAAAAGACCATTGTCGTTGGCATCGGCTGCTGTCTTTATGGCATCAGCCTCGTGGTTCTCTCCGTCGCTTATGATGATCAGTGCTTTATGGAATTTATTGCTTTCGTCAAATGATTCCATGGCGAGGTCGATGGCTTCTGCAATAGCTGTACCTTGTGTTGGTGCCAATGTAGGATCAGCAGATTTGATAAAAAGCGATGCTGCCGCATAATCTGTCGTTAAAGGCATCTGCAAGTATGCATTTCCTGCAAAGATGATCAAACCAATGCGTTCGCCTTTAAGACCAGTTACCAGTTTTTGTGTGAACTGTTTGGCTCTCTCCATCCTGTTTGGCGAAATGTCCTGAGCATACATGCTTTGAGAAATGTCAAGCGCAATAAAGATATCGGCTGATTTCCTTTTTACCTTTTCTTTTTTTGTACCCCATTGCGGATTAGCGTATGCAATGCTCAGGAAAATAAGAGCTGCCATAAGCACGGAAAACTTAACCGCGTGCTTATATTTTGACAACTCAGGCATCAACCGCATAACGAGTGGGTGCTCTCCAAATCGATTAATCGTTCGACGGCGGAACAGCATCATCAAAATGAAAAACACCATTAACACCGGGATGACTCCGAGAGTGGTAAGATGTTCTATTTGCTCAAAACGAAACATGTTTATCGTTATTCATAGCCAGGAAAATGCCTGGTGAAGTTGAGTTTAGGGTATAGTTCTAAAAATTGTATATCTCAAAAATAATTCCAGTACGAGCAAAAAGATACCCAGGAATACCCAAGGATAAAATTCTTCGCTGTACCGCTTGATGGTTGTAACGTCGATCTTTGTTTTTTCCAGTTGATCAATCTCCTGATAAATGTTTTGCAGTGATTCTTTGTTAACCGCTCTAAAGTATTTCCCGCCCGTCATGTCTGCGATTTGCCTTAAAAGGGCTTCGTCAATTTCTACTCGTACGAATCCGAAAACGTATTCGCCATCACCACGGCGGCCAATTGGGGCATAAGCATCGCCGGTAGTACCGACGCCGATCGTATAAACTTTAACATTAAACTCGCGAGCTATTTCGGCTGCGGTTAGTGGCATAATGTATTCACCGGCGTTGTTAACGCCGTCTGTTAACAGGATAACTACTTTACTTTTGGCTTCACTGTCTTTTAGCCTGTTGACGGCTGTGGCGAGCCCAAGTCCAATGGCGGTACCATCTTCAAGTGAGCCACATTTTAGTGTAGACAAAAATTCCTTTATCACCTTATGGTCAGTTGTGAGTGGGCATTGGGTGAAGGCTTCACCTGCAAAAACGGCCAGGCCTACCCTGTCGTGCTCTCTTTTTTCTACAAACTCTATGGCAACTTGTTTGCTGGCTTCCAGTCGATCAGGCTTGAAGTCGCGGGCAAGCATACTACTCGACACGTCAGTTACAAGTACAATGTCAATACCATCGGCCGTTATTTCTTCTTCTTTCAGAGTGGCTTGTGGTCGGGCCAGTGCAACAACCAGTGCGACGAAGGCCAGAGCCCTTAGAATTGGCAGTGCATTTCTCAAACGGCCTTTCAGTGAACTTGCTCCTTCAAACGCACCAAGTGAAGACATGCGCAAATCGGCAAATCGTTGCTTCCTGGATACCCAATAGCGGAAAGCTAAAAGTGGTAGCAGCCCCAGGAGAACGAGGAACTCCGGATTTACGAGGTGTATATTGGTTAAACTAGGAATCAAGTTGTTCGTTTTCTGTTTCTTCGACTATGGGTTCTTCTATGAGTTTTGTTGTTTCTATAAACTGGTAAGCCTTGTCCATCATCTCCTGGTGGAATTCGGCTGGAGGTTTTGCTTTTGCGAATTTTACAAGGTCGGCCATTTGGAGCATTTCTCTCAAATTGGCTTTCAGGTCACCTGAAAATTCTTCGTTTTTTAATGCATTTAGTATTTCATCAGTGGTTGATTCGAGGGCGGGTGTTTTAAACCGCTTCTCGAGGTATTCACGAATGATATAGGTCAATTTTGATTGGTATAGTTTGATGTCTCCTTTCTGCCAAAGTTTTTCTTTTTCCAGTTCATGCAATTTGCCGAAAGCAATAACATGGGCTGGCAGTACTATTGGTGGAGCTTCTTCGATCTCAGGCTCCTTCTTGAATTTCCTGTAAAGGAAGTACCCTCCAAAAAACAGGGCGAAAACGCCGACCAAACCATAGATGAAAGGCAAGACATCAGAAAACTTGACAGGTTCCCGCATGATGGGTTTTATCGGCGCAATGCTGGTTGTGTCAACCGGGACAGTAGCCACTTCAAGACCGAGGGATTGTGTGTATTCTGTTTTTGGTCCGCCTCCTCCCAGGTTGTAGATAAAAGCCAGACGCGGGATAGCATAATAGCCTGAATCGTAGGCAGAAATGGTTATATCCTGTTTGGTCATTATTTCAGGGGAGGTGGCAATAGTGTCTATTTTGCCTATTTTAATGATCTGTAGACCACTCAGTTGTGCTTCTCCAAGTGTGGGATATCTTAAGTCAATGTCGGGAGGATGACTGGCACTCAAATGTAGGTCAGTCTGGTCGCCAATCAGGATGCGTGCTGAATCCAAGACAGCCGACACCGTTACCTGGGCCGACAAGGAAAGTGGGCCAAAGCCTAAACAGAACATCCAGAAATATTTGCGGGCAAGCTTCATTAATTTGTAGTTGGGTCGTATTGACAAAAATACATGCACATCAGGTTTTATGCCGTCTTTTGAAGAATTTTAATAAAGCATTAACATAGGATTCATCCGTCTGAATGCTAATGACATCAGCCCCACTTCGAAAGAAAGTTTTCTTGAAGTCTGCCAAATTTTGCTCAAACCACTCACGATATTTCTTTTTAGCGGCTTTACTGGAGGTGTCGATCCATAACTGTTCTCCAGTTTCAGGATCAAGTGCCCTGATGAGTCCAACCGATGGTAAATCATATTCGCGAGGGTCATGAACATGGATGCCGGTTATGTCATGACGCTTGGAAGCGATCCGCAGTGCATCTTTGTATTCTGCGGTAAAAAAGTCGGAAAGGACAAAGGCAATACTCCGCTTCTTAACAATATTATTAAAAAATCGTAATGCTTCGGCAAAATCAGTGCCTTTACCTGTCGGTTGAAAATCAATTAACTCGCGGATGATCCTTAGAACATGAGACTTTCCTTTCTTTGGCGGGATGTATTTTTCTATACGGTCAGAAAAGAAAATGACGCCAACCTTATCGTTGTTCATATTTGCCGAAAACGCCAGGATCGCACAAACTTCAGTGATCATTTCATTTTTCATCTGGTTGACCGTCCCGAAGTATGCGGAAGGGCTCACGTCGATCATGACCATAACGGTGAGTTCGCGTTCTTCTTCGAATATTTTTACGAAAGGCTCATTGTATCGTGCGGTAACGTTCCAGTCGATATTTCTTACATCGTCGCCATAGGCATAGTTACGCACTTCGCTGAACGACATACCACGACCCTTGAAAGCACTGTGATATTCTCCAGAGAAAATATGCTTGGTAAGCCCTTTCATTTTGATCTCAATCTTCCTGACCTTCTTTAACAGTTCACTGACTTCCATAAATATGATCGCTTCTTGTTTGGACTAATTTAAAAATGAATTTAATGGGCCATCAGCATTAAGATAAGGACGTACCTTTTCAAAAGGAACAATCACTTCCACTGAGCCAAAAACCCCATTGAAGTCTGTTGAAAACAACAATCCGTTATCACTGATGCCCATGTGCCTGAAGGGGTAGTCTTTCATGATTTCCTTGAAAGAAGGATCTTGCCCGTAAGGCAAATCCAGTATAGCCTGGTCAAAAAACTCCTCAAGAAATTCTTCATAATTGGAGCCTTCTCTGAATACGTCGTTTTGGTTAAACACCTGGCGCGTTTTGAAATTATAATTGATTTGCACCTCGTCTGAAGACATATGGGTTGATCTTCGCGTTAACTTCACAGAAACCAAATCGTCAGACAGATATGAAATGGTGTTCCAGATGTAACTGCGAAACTTGAATCGCTGATTAGAAGCATAAAGGTTTGTGCCTGTATTCCTGACTGAGTCAACAAGACTTGTATGTTTTGCCATCCACTCGGTCGCCATGTCGTTCATAAGCTGGTTAAAGAGTTGGTCATCCTTCTTAAAAGGTACATCCATGCTGCCCCATGAATAAAAATTCATATGATTCATCGAATGCTGTTGGAGTGTTACCGATTCCTCGAATTTCAGAGTTTCGGAAAGGCCATTTATCAACTGGTATTCCATGGTGAGGTTTTTCCAGTCAGGCGAAAAAGAACATATCGCCTTTGCTACCGACTCTTGATTGATATCATCAAGGGGAGCAGTTAGTACCCTGTTCTTTTCATCTATTCTGAAGTTAAAATCGCTGGAAAGCCGCAGTCCGGATTTTTTGTTATAAAATATTAAGCCAGTGAGGTCTCCGGTTTTAGCAAATATGACTCTTGCGTCTGTGTCTGATTTCCCTGGTAGCCCCTCGTAGGCTTTTGTCCACTCTTTTCCGGTAAGGGGATTTTTATCGTCTAGACTATTGACTTTTTTGAAATGAAAATGGGCACCAACAGGGGCCAGATCAGCACTATAATTCATGACGATCTCATCTCCGGTAAACACACTGATCGTTTTTCCGGAAAGGGTGCCTTTGTAAAACTCATTGAGCACCAGGTGAGCGGGATTACCTTTTCCAACAAAAATATCACCGTTAAATCCTTGTAGTGTCAGCCCGTCATCTGCTGTGGAATAAACAATTTCACCAGCTACTTCATCGGGGTTAACCAACCCGGGCACTTCTCTTGGGTCTGTGATTACTGGCCCTTCGAGCACGAATACTTCGCGGCTAGACTGGTAGGTCATGATTCCTCTGTAAACATTACCGTCGGAAGCAATGGAGAGTTCGACCGGATGAGTGCCGTCTTTTGTGCCGAGGTAAAGTGCGCCCCAGTTAACAGTTGACGGATCGCTAAACAGTGCAAGGGCGTCGTTGCCTTTTCCGTCAAAGCCAATTTCTTTCGGTGCAGAACAGGCCGTTATAGTTAACACAGCAGAAACAAGGATGCTGTGAAAAAAAGTTTTTAAGAAGACACTCATTTGGCAATTGCTTTGATTGGGTTGTTCTTTTTGAAAAATCTCTTGAGTTTGGTGTACGGAATTGTCACTTCCTGTGTGCCGTAGATTGGGCTGTAATTTGTTCTGAATACCAGTCCTTCTTTGCGAATATTGAAATAATCGAAATCCTGTCTTTTTACCCAGTTAAAATAATGCAGGTCTTCGTTGAAAGGCCGTTTGGCAAGGTCTTCAAGAATCAGTTTTTGAACATATTGTCCATAGCCGGAATTTTTTTCAATGATATCGTAGCGGTCAAGTAACTTTTGTTGACCAAAATGATAATTGAATGAAAAGACTTTATAGTCGCGATCCCAGGTGTTGGAATAAGTCAGGCTTCCGCTAATCAGGTCTTCCGAAAGGAAATCTACATTAAACCAAATGTAGCCCCTGATAGCATTTCGGTGTTCAGGTTTAGGTTGAGTTAATTCCCAAACAATGGAGCTGTAGTGTTGATGCGCGTTTTCAGACCACCCGTTGACAACTTCCATAATAATTTCATTGAAATGATCTTCGCCGTTCACTAAAGGAAAAGCGGCATAATACGAGCTGGCGTAGCTAGCGTATTCGAAAAGGCCAGGATCAATGGAGAAACTTCTTTTCAGGGAAAAGAATTTGTTATAACCACTGGAGTTTTGATAAATGCAATAAAGGCTGTCTGGAGAAACATAGTTTATCTTGATAACTCCGCCATCTTTCCGGTTTTCATCGGCAAGTGCAATATGCAGGCTGTTGTTTTCTTCTTCATAAACTGCTTCTCCGGTATAAGTCCGAGGCTCTTCGGGGAAATAAAAATTGGCCATGAGCGGTTTTTGAGGGTCACTCTGAAGGATCAGATAAACTTTGCGGTCGCGGTGTGTTCCCTCAAATGCTCTGACCCATTGGGATGGGCTCCGGCTTATGGCGTTTTCTTTTTCGGGAATTATTGCATTTAAAGAAAGGCGTGCCCCGATGGTGTTGTTGTTATTGCTCCAATCGGCGGTAATGGCATCCGGTGTGATGAGGCCAGCAATATTTCCAGTTTTTCTACCCAGGAAATCAGTTTCGTTGAGTAATAGTTTTGTGCCATCGACAACACCCTCAACATTCAGGGTCACCTTACTTTTTTTGTATTGCAAGGTGCCCCAACAATCGTCACCATTTGAGTCGAGGGAAAGAATGATGTCGTGGATTCCGTTGATGTTGCCTTCGTAGCTTCTGGACCACGCATTGTCATTTTTATACAAAAATGGCGTTACCAGCTCACTTGAAACCGTTTGAGCGGAGACAGAAAAGGCAAAAAATGCCAGGAAAAGGACCTGCAAAAAAGCAATTCTTGGTTGCATGTATGACGTGTTATCGTCTAAGTTCGCTATTATTAAGTTTGGGGTAGCCGGCATGTCGCCGTCAAAAATCAAGTTGACTTAATGGCCCCGCAATCAAGGTCAGGAGTAAGGTGTTAACGGGACTTCATTTATTTCATCATGGTACTTCGACCGTATTCAGAATATCACTGATAATATCTTCCTGGGTTATATTCTCTGCTTCTGCTTCATAGGTCAGGCCAATTCTGTGTCGCAAAACATCATAGCAGACCGACCTTACATCTTCAGGTATAACGTATCCTCTCCTTTTTAGGAATGCATAGGCCTTTGAGGCCAAAGCCAGGTTGATAGATGCCCTTGGTGAACCACCATAGTTTATCAGGTGTTTGAGCTTGTCGAGATTGTATTCTTCCGGATTTCGGGTGGCGAAAACGATGTCGAGAATATATTGTTCGATCTTTTCGTCCATATAAACGCCGCGTACAGTGTGTCGTGCCTTAAGGATGTCTTCAGCTTTGACTACTGCGTTTACGGTTTCGAATGCGAGCCCAAGGATATTTTGCCTGATGATCTGCAGTTCTTCCTCCTTATTGGGGTAAGAGATTTTGACCTTTAGCATAAATCGGTCAACCTGGGCTTCTGGCAATGGGTACGTACCTTCTTGTTCGATCGGGTTCTGCGTTGCCAAGACGAGAAAAGGTTCCTCCAGTTTGTAGGTGTTTTCACCAATGGTAACCTGTCGTTCCTGCATGGCTTCGAGCAGTGCAGATTGAACTTTTGCTGGTGCACGGTTGATTTCGTCTGCGAGAATAAAGTTGGCAAAAATGGGCCCTTTCCTTACGGTAAACTCATTTTTAGTAGGGTTATAGATCATTGTCCCGATAATATCAGCAGGTAAAAGATCCGGGGTGAACTGGATTCTGCTGAATTTTCCGGAAACGGCCGTTGAAATCGTTTTAATGGCTAATGTTTTGGCGAGCCCGGGCAATCCTTCGAGCAGGATGTGTCCCTGGGCAAGTAACCCCAGGAGTAACCGTTCGATCATGTAAGTTTGACCGACAATTAGCTTGGCCGCTTCTGCATTTAAAGTTTCAAGAAATGCAGATTCGATATAAATTTTTTCGTTTAATGCTTGTATGTCAATAGAAGTTTGCATAATTGTTGCACAGTATTTGCTAAGTATTCAGCATGAGTCTTAATTGCTCCCCTTAAAAGGGGAAACATTCAAAAAAAACATCGCTAAATTAACATTTTGGCGGTTCAAACTAGAACTAAATGAATTCTTTTAACCAATTGTTAACTGAGATGGCACCCAAAGGTCTGGCGACCTTGTTTTTCATGGTTTTATTTGCTGTGAGTGTTCCGCAACAGGCCTTGTCGCAATCGGAAGATTCAATTTCCGTAAAAAGTGCTGCTGCCAATCATATCAAGAAACTGAAAGATGGGATTCTCGTAGTCAGGCTGGCTACAAAGCAAAGATCAATCGAGGCTTTGGAGAGCACCCTCGCATCAAGTGATTTAAAGTCTAAATTGCGCGAGACATTAGAAGAACAGCTCGTCGCAAAAAAGTATGAAAGAGATTCCGTAAATAATGCTTTGATATCTGCTTTTGGCGGTGAAGTTTATGATTTTTCGGAAGTGTATTTTATGTATGATACGAGCAATGCCCGGTTTGCCAACAAGGAAATGAGCGGTTATTTTTATAATGAAAATGGAGAATTTGATCCTTCACTGTCACTTGAAGGTCGTGATTATTACATGACTTATATCGGCCGTACTGAACAGTCCAGCTCAACAAATACCAAGGCATTCGTCGTTTGTGATCAATATTTAAATCCACTGGAAAGACCATTCCCTGGCTACATCACTTTCCGAAGATTATTGAGTACAGCCAAGTCAGGTAAAAAGAAGAAGAAAGCCAAAGGCGTATTCAAAGGGTTCAGGATTGAAGAGATCGTAGAGAAGGTTGATGGAAGCTTTGAGTGGTTTTACAAAGAAAACCATTGACCTATACCGATAAGCTTTAATACAGCCGCCAATACCACAATAACCAATAATCGGTGAGCCCATACGTCTGCCTTTGGGTGGTCCGTTGCGAAGCGGGCTGCCATCCATGCCCCAATGCCTTGGCCTGCTGCTAATATGCCGCCAATCCGCCAATCAACAAGACCTCTGCTGGCAAAGATGGCGAGTACGGCAATGGTATACAGGCCAACTACAAAAATCTTGACACCATTAGCTTCGATAATGGAATAACGGGCTCCCAGCACCATCGCTGCCAAAAAGAAAACCCCCATTCCCATTTGGATAAACCCTCCGTAAAATCCAAGTGCAAGGAAAACGGGAATGATGATCCAAAGCGGTCTTGAAACATCAAGATTCGTTGGTTGCAGCCAGCGTTTCGGTTTTACCAGAATGACTACAAGCATAACGACCATTAACACTGTAAATACAAACCGGAACTGGTCATTGGTAACAAGTAAGGCTGCCCAGACACCCAGAAGTGCGCCGATTACGGTGGGAATAATGAAAGGCAGGCTGCGCCGTATATTGAGCTTGCCTTTTCTGTAAAAGGTATTGGTTGAAACAAGACTTTGAAGCATGATGCCAACCCTGTTAGTACCGTTGGCTGTATTTTCAGGAAGTTGGAAAATTAGCGTCAAGATACTGAGCGTAATGGCTGATCCATTTCCGGCAAGGGTGTTCAATACGCCTGCAAGCGTTCCGCCCAATACAGCGATCAGGTAATAGTACCATTCCATGATTAGCCTTTATCCTGGCATAACTCCACCAAAACTCCATTGGCAGACTTGGGGTGGATAAAACATACCAGCTTGTTGTCGGCTCCGTCAACGGGTTTTTCATTGAGCAACCTGAAGCCTTTTTTACGTAATCGCTCCATTTCTTTATGGATATTGTCGACTGCAAATGCAATATGGTGTATGCCTTCTCCTTTTTTTTCAATGAATTTGGCGATTGGACTGTCGGGATTGGTGGCTTCTAGTAACTCGATTTTGTTGGGCCCGACTTTGAAGAAGGAAGTTAGTACGCCCTGGCTGAGTACTTCCTCTATTTTGTAATGGCGTTTGCCAAAAAGTTTGCGGTAGGTTTCATTCCCTTCTTCAATACTTTTAACCGCAATGCCGATATGTTCAATTTTTCGCATCCTCAAAATTAATGAGGAATTGCGGAAGCACAAAAATGAAAAAGCAACTGCCAGCCTTTGCCGGCAAGTTGCTTTTCATCCCATCATACTCAAAATTCTTTATATCGTCATCTCTTCACAGAGATACATGTATTGCTTTGGAGGGTTTTTAATGCTCAAAGGCTGGTCCATATCACAGTATTTATGCCTTCGAATTTTTGGTAGATCACTGTCATAACTTGAAATTTTAATTTAACTATGGTTAATACCAGGGTGTAGTTTTCCAGGCCTGTTTTCACAGGCATTCTTATGGGTATAACAGGGATCGGCTTTAAGGGGGTAGTCGTCTTCGTCAGTTGCCGGTTGGGGCTATTGATTTCGGGGGTCTTCCGTCAACGGTAACAATAATCACAACGCTGGTGCAATTCGTCAGTCCTTCCTGGCAGGCATTTATCCAAAGCTCCATGTTGTCGCCTATCAATGCAGTGTTTCGAATCAAAGTGTGTTGTACCTGGTTGTTTTCCGTTTCGTCTTTAATCAGGGTTTCATGGTTTGTGAAAACTCCATTTCCCGGATTGACTTGTATGATCACATTTGCGTGATCTTCAATATTGTACAGCATGTAAGGTACAATAACATGGGTGTGTGTCTGATGAGCAGCCATTGGCAAAATGCCCACTGCCGGTAACATCCCGGACTCACGGACATTGTCAACTTCATTGGAAAAAAGTTGATTTGGTGAGACCGGAAAGTCAAACAGATCAAGCTTGAGGTCATTTTTCTCCTGGGCGTAAACCACACCCGGGATATGTAAAAATGATGCTAGTATCAGGCAGCCTATGGCTAGTTTAACGAACTGGTGAAATCCAATCATAATTTTCGAGTTTAATTGGCCGATGAAATTTTAGAAGTGGTCAGCTTCTCTCACAAATTTAGACATCGACTATGTTAATTAAAAGGTGCATCTTGAGTTATTTGTCATGATATTTTTGAGGCATTTATTCTTAATTTTAAAGTTAAAGCTAATCTTATATTTGATTGGCAGATTTTTATAAATAAAAATATTTTGCAATTGATTTAATTTGTCAATATCAGTATATTGTGTGTTTTAGGCCATAAGGCGATGCTTTAACCGATTCCGCGCAATGAATACGACAAAAACAGTCAATGATTCCAAGCTTGTCTTAATGCTAAAGACATTGAGTAAAAGGGAAATTTCAAGATTTGAAGCTTACCTTAATGCATCATTCTTTAAACATCAGGAGATTGCGATCAGGCTTTTCGAGTTGTTAAAAAACGAATACCCGCAATTCTCCAATGTCATCGACAAGAGAGTTTTGTACAGTCAGTTATTTTCTGAAGTGCCTGTAGGGGGAAAGTCTGGGTTAACTTCTGAAGAAGATAAAAGTTTGAGGTACGGGATGAATCATCTCACTTCGGCACTCCAGGAATTTTTCATTCATGAAGATTTACAGCAAAAATCGATCCGAAAACGAAATATGCTGGCACGTATATATCTCAACAGGGGGCTGTATAAATTCGTTCCGGGATTGCTGAAAAAGCTAAAGCAAAGTGAAGAACGTCAGGAATTTAAAGACCCCGACCACTACTACGAGTGTTATCGCACAGAGGAGACGGGCTTTTTTTATAACCTGTTAACCAACAATCGATCAAAGCGGGTTGGTATCCAAGAGGTGTTGGAGCATTTCCATGAATACTACCTGGCTAACCAGCTTCGCTATTTCTGTGCAGCGATAAATCGTGAGAATATCTTAAGGGTGAGTTATGATTATCCGATGATGGATGAATTGCTTTTGCACTTAGGGCAAAAAGAATATCCAGATGTTCCCCTAATCGATGTCTACCACAATATCCTCCTCTTGTTGAAAAACACAGATTCTGACATTCAATACCAAAAGTTGAAGTCACTGTTGATTAAGTACCAGGGGGTATTTTCTCCGGAAGAGAATCAGCAAATGAATGCTTTCGCCCTTAATTTCTGTAATGCCCGAATAAAAAGTGGAGAGTCGCAGTATCGCAATGAGAAGCACGATATTTATTTGTCAACCCTTTCGGGTAAAGTTTGGTTTATAGGAAAGTTTTTTCATCCCCATCATTTCGTTTTGATTATCAAAAATGCGCTTGTTCTGGGAGAAGCGGAATGGGTGGCCGAATTCATTGATGCCCATGCTGAACACTTGCCTCCTGCATACCGAACAAGCATTCCCTTTTTGGGGCGTGCATATTTGGCTTTCTATAGTAATAATTACGACCTGGCGCACGAATACTTGCTTAAGATCGGATCTCCGGAAGATTTTTTTTATGAACTTTATTACCGAATATTTTTGATCCAGTTATACTACGAACAAAGCCTCGCCGAGACATCCGAACATTTTGAATCACTGATCTTTAATGCCCTTGAAGCTTTCAGGTTTTATATTAGTCCTACCAGGAGCGGAGCGATGTCGGAAAATAACAGATTGGCTTATGCTAATTTCGTTCGACTAGCCAAGCGATTGTACCGATTGCGTTTCCCGCAGTGGATCGACAAGTTTTCAGAACAGCAAACAGAGCGACTCAAAGCCGATATCGAAAAGGCCGAATATCTCGAAGAAAGGGAATGGCTTTTAGAAAAGGCAAATGAAATTGTGGCATCATTGCAACAATTATAGTATATTGAAAATTCAGCTACCTAGAAAGTTATGATTTTCCCTCCATGGTAGTCGAATAGTCTCTCCCATTAGCCCATACTCACTTTTCATGCTCAAAGAGTCACCCGGGACAGATGTTTCCCTTTCGGGAATCGGATGGTCTCTCTCCCCTGGGGTTATTTTCTATTTCCTCATTTTTAAAAATTTATTGTTATGCGTTCTTTTTATGCTATGTTCAAACACCCCCCGGTGGTCTTAACTTTTATCTGTGTTTTGGCTGCTTCTGCAATGTTTGCCCAGCCGTCCAATGACAATTGTGCCAATGCCATTCCGGTAACGGTTGCCCTTTCAGAGGCCACTTGTGTGCCGGTAAGCGGAACCACCGTCGATGCCACAGGTTCCGCAACGCCTGAAAGCGTTTGTTCTGGCTCCTGGTTTGGAGATGATGTTTGGTTTTCTTTTGCCACAGGTGCTCTTGTACCTCCAGGAGGGGTGATTGTAAAAGCTCTTTTCGGAAATGATCCAGATGACGTACCTGCTGTTGGCCTTGCTGTTTACTTGTCCTGTGGAATGGCTGAAATTCCATTGGACTGTTTTTCGAATGGCGATGGAACTCAAGACTCGATAAGAGTTAATCCATCATTTTTAAGCCCTTCGACCACCTATTATATCCGCGTGTGGTCTGGCGGGTCGGTTAATGACGACTCAGGTACCCTGTCAATTTGTGCTTATGAAGGGGAGGCTTATGTGGAAAATGATGTTATCATCTGGGGGAATAACCCCGGCGAAGGAGAATTTGAAGGCGGTCTAAATGGCTGGACAACTGTTGGACTATCCGGAGCCAATGATTTATGGACCTGGTCTGACAATGGGGTCACCGTAGGTGTTTTTGATGCACTTCATATTAATTCACTTACCCCGGGAAATGGGGCAGCACTTTATAATGCTGATTTTTTACAGACGGGTGGTGACCCGGACAATGTCCCTGATGGACCACCTTTTCCGAAAGTAACAGGAGAACTGATCTCTCCAACAATTGACCTTACGGGATCAGGAGAAGTATTGCTCAGGTTTCACCAGGCATTTCGTGGCTTGAATGGTAATAATGCTACTGGAGTAAATACAGAAAGAGGGGCCTTGTTCTCTTTTTCTCTGGATGACGGCACCACCTGGTCAACCCCCGAGAATGTAAACGATAACCTGAATCCCAATGATGGTTCGCCCAATGGTGAGATCAAGCTACTATCGCTTCCGGGTGCAGCTGGTATCAGTACCTTAAAAGTCAAGTTCATTTTTGATGGAGACTTTTATTATTGGTTGATCGATGACGTCATGATCATCGAATTGCCATCCAGCAATACGACACTTGAAGACGGTATTGTGATTGCGCATAATTATGCGACTCCGCTTAGCCAGGTTATTCCTGTGTTTTTTGGCGCTTCGGTTTCGAATATCGGGTCAGGAGATCAAACGAATGTAAGTCTTGATATTTCTGTCGATTATACAGATCTGAATGGTAATACGTCAAATGATATTCTTGCCGACAATTTGGTTATTGATAACCTTTTGGCAGGAGTTGACTCCAATATGTTTTACCTGCCAGCAGATGCTCTTGATCCGGCCATATTTGGAAAAGGGACTTACAATATCGAGTATACGCTTTCGCAGGATGATCCCGACGCTTTTCCTGCAGATAACGCTGCTGGCACTGAATTTACAGTAACGGATAATGTCTATTCCCGGGTACCGCTTGATGCGAATGATGATCCAATATTTACGAGCAGTTCATCTGTAGTGGGGGGTGGTCAGTTTGAGTATGGGTATCATTTTTACATGCCTTTCGGTGGAGGACTCACAGCTGATTCTGTGAAATTTGCCTATTCAATTGGCGGTGGTAATACGCTAGAAGGAGAGGCTGTAACCGTTTTCCTGAAAGCATGGAACGACAGTAATGAAGATGCCTTGTTTTCCGACGATGAATTGACCCCAATTGGAGTGGCCTTTCATACTTTTTCGGATGAAGCCAACCTTGAAGTAGTAACTGCTGAATTACTTGACTTCAACACCTTTAACCCGGGTACTCCATTGAGCGATGATACGCATTATCTACTGACCTGCGAATATTTGGGAGCCCAACAATTGTTTCTTGGGATTAACGCTGACCGCAACTATAATCCACTTGTGAATTATACGGTAGACCAGGTTAACTCGACCGGAGATGCAAGCCTGGTCAGGTGGTCTGATGTACTAAGAGATGCAACCGGAACGTGGTTTGCTAATGGATTTGCGGGAACTGGCATGCCTGGCATCGTATTGTATATAGAAGGTGCTGTAGGTGTCAGCGATCCACTTCCAGAGGATCTAGCAGAATTGAACATCTTCCCCAATCCTGTGGTATCCAGCCTTTCGGTTGATCTCAAACTCGATCATCTCATTGAAGATGCAGGCATTCATATCCTGGATTTTGCCGGAAGACTTGTTTACTCAAAATCTTATGACGAGATATCAACAGGCACCTATGATGTCAATGTTTCAAATCTTCAGTCAGGTACATATATACTGATGATTAGAACGGCTGAAGGCTACTTGGCGCAACAGTTCATAAAACACTAGTGGCTCGGATTAGTAAGGATTAATAGGACTTGGCAGGATTTATCTTTGGATTTATATGCAAAAACGAGCATCTGTTTACCGCTTTGGCGGAAATGAAATCCTGCCAAGTTCTCCTTAATTTTGGCTGACATAGAGTTTAACTATGGGTGCATAGAGTCTACCTATGGCTGTTTTTGATATTTTAAACCCGCTGCCAATCAAAAAAATATGCGTTTTTCTGCTTAAATTTTACGAACATTTTCTTTTAAAAAGCGTTACCTTTACGTCCCGTTTAGAAAAAATCTAAATAAAAGCTGATGCAGAAAAATAATCTTATTTATCTAGATAATAATTCTACAACACCCGTTGACCCAAGAGTTGTAGATGCCATGCTGCCTTTTTTCTACGAAAATCCTGGAAATGCTGCCAGTAGAAACCACCCATATGGATGGATTGCTGAAGAAGCCGTTGATTATGCCCGGGAGCAAGTTGCTAACCTTATCGGTGCAGACCCACGTGAAATTATTTTCACTTCAGGTGCTACTGAGTCAGATAACCTGGCCCTTAAAGGTGCATTTGAAATGTATAAGCGTAAAGGCAATCATATCATTACCCTTACTACAGAGCATAAAGCAGTTCTGGACTCCTGCCGCCATATCGAAAAAATGGGTGGTGAAGTCACTTATGTTGACGTGGAGCGCGATGGCCTTGTAGATCTGGGTAAACTTGAGGCTGCGATCAAAGACAAAACGATCATGATTTCTATCATGTATGCGAATAACGAAATCGGTGTTATTCAGCCAATGAAGGAAATCAGTGAACTATGTAAAAAACATGGATTGCTATTTATGTCAGATGCCACACAGGCAGTTGGTAAAATACCAGTTGATGTAAACGAACTGGGGATTCATCTTATGGCCTTCACGGCACATAAGATGTACGGTCCGAAAGGTGTTGGCGCACTCTACGTTCGTCGGAAGAAACCAAGAGTAAAAGTTACTGCGCAGTCAGATGGTGGTGGTCATGAAAGAGGAATGCGCTCTGGAACACTAAACGTTCCTGGAATCGTTGGATTCGGAAAAGCATGTGAATTGGCTGCCAAAGAGATGGAAGATGATGCCAAAAGAACAGAGTTGCTTCGCGATAAGCTCGAAAATGCTTTAATGGAGCTCGAGGAAGTGTATATCAACGGCTCAACAGAGCACAGAATGCCACATTGCACCAATCTCTCTTTCAAGCATGTTGAGGGAGAAGGTCTAATGATGACTTTCAACCAAACCATCGCGGTATCTTCAGGTTCTGCCTGTACGTCAGCTTCACTTGAGCCTTCGTACGTGTTAAAAGCATTAGGACTGGGTGACGATCTTGCCCATTCTTCAATTCGCTTCAGCCTTGGGCGTTTTACTACGGAAGAGCACGTTGATCAAGCCATTAAAATGGTTGCTGAAGGGGTTAACCATATGCGCGAACTCAGTCCAATCTGGGAAATGTATAAAGAAGGTATTGATCTTGACACTGTAGAATGGCAAGAACACTAATCTGCGCTTGACAGTTTGCGAGGGATTATTTATCTTGCAGCTGTACTATTTGAACTAAATCTAAATAACAGAAGTTTATATAATAAACGATTTTCAATATGGCATATTCAGATAAATTACTCGAACATTTCAAACATCCGAAGAACGTCGGAACATTAGATAAAAGCAAAAAAACAGTTGGAACCGGTCTTGTTGGAGCCCCAGAGTGTGGTGACGTAATGCGTCTCCAGATCGAAGTTGACGAAGGAACTAACGAAATCGTTGATGCTAAGTTTAAAACTTTTGGATGTGGCTCAGCTATCGCTTCTTCATCACTTGCAACCGAGTGGTTGAAAGGAAAAACGATTGATGAAGCCTTGACGATCGACAATATGGATATTGTTGAAGAACTTGCATTGCCACCAGTAAAGATCCACTGCTCAGTATTGGCTGAAGATGCCATCCGTTCAGCGATCAAAGACTACCAGGAGAAAAATGGCCTGGACGTCACAGCTTTTGAAGAAGAGAATAAATCAGTTCACTAGAATCATAACTTATGTTATTTGTAGCAGACAGCGCAAAAGACAAGATCACAGAACTACTCACGGCTGAAAAGCTGGGGGTAGACCATTTTGTCAGAGTGTCTGTAACCAGTGGTGGATGCTCTGGCCTTACATATAATATGTCGTTTGACAATGAAGACCAGCCCAACGATCAGGTTTTCGAAGACAATGGTGTAAAAGTGGTAACAGATCTGAAAAGCTTCCTTTATCTATGTAACACCATACTTGAGTTTTCAGGAGGACTAAATGGCAAAGGTTTTTATTTTAACAATCCCAATGCGGCAAGAACTTGCGGATGCGGAGAAAGCTTTGCAGTTTGATTTGCCTATGATCTGAATTCAGTTAATAATCAAAATAGAAGGTTACCTTTATTGAGGTGACCTTTTTTTATTATGAATAATACAACAAAACTTAAAATAATACTGGAAATCATCTGGTGGATAGTTACCTGCTTTGTTGCCGCCCTGATCCTCTTCCCTATTTTGAAGACATTTGATCATTATCCTTTTCTGAACATCAACATCGTTTTCATTATCGTATTTATCACCTGGGCGAGGTATATATTCCTATTAAAACACACCTTCCTGGCTAAAATGATTTGGTTGAAGGCGATACTCATTGCTGCCAGCATCCCATTGGTCTTTATATTGGTTGGAGGGATTCATGAATTTCAGGTATTCCTTGATGAAAAAGGTCCGGAAATCCTGTTTTCAGAGGAATATGTAAAAGAACCCCTTTCGGGGAGTAAGGAACTTCGTCTTTATGCCTTTTTAAGAAAAGAAACCTTGTTTTTTGGCGTTGGAAGTGTAATCACTGCTATTATTTTCCCTTTTCGAATGTTGATTTCAATCTGGCGCCAGATCAACCGAGGAACGGTCTAATATTTATTATTTATACCGGGTGCCGAGTTATCTTATCTACAGCCTGGAATAATCAACTCAGAATATACTATCATGTCAAAAGTTGCAGAATTTAACAAGTATCGTTCTGTTATGAACGAAAAAATCCTTGGACAGAAAAACAAGGTGCTCAATCGGTTTTTCAACCTTGATACGAATGCTTACGCAGAAGGCGCGTTGCCAACAAAAACCAAAGAGCTCCTTGGCCTGGTTGCTTCCATGGTTCTCCGTTGTGATGACTGTATCGCTTATCACCTGGGTACTTGTTTCGAAATTGGGGTAACCCGTGATGAAGTGTTTGAAGTTTTCGCAATTGCCAACCTTGTAGGTGGCTCAATTTGTATCCCACATACCCGCCGGGCTGTAGAATATTGGGAAGTCCTTGAAAATGAAAGTCGGCAGGCATGAACCTGACCATAGACATTGGGAATACCAAAACCAAGGTAGCAGTTGTTGATGACTATAAAGTGATCAGAAGATTTACCTGGAAACGGGTGACCGAAAACCGGCTTGAAGAGCTATTAGAGGATTATGTCGTGGACAAAGCCATTTTGTCTACTGTCGCGGGTGTGCCCGAAATTCTCGAGCAATGGTTTGAAAAATTGCCTTTTGCGATGGTTTTAGACCATCATACGCCGGTTCCATTTGTAAATACTTATAAAACACCTGAAACGCTTGGACGAGATCGCCTTGCAGCAGTAGCAGGTGCTTTTCACCTTTATCCTGAAAGCAACTGTCTGGTTATTGATGCAGGCACCTGTATCACTCATGATTTGATATTAGAAAACGGCGAATACCTTGGTGGTGCAATATCTCCAGGGATAAAATTGAGGTTCAAGGCCATGAACCAGTTTACTGCTTCGCTACCGAAAGTTAACAGGCAGCGTTTGGAAACTGACATTGGTTATAATACCGAATCATCCATGAGGATCGGTGCTCAGCTAGGGGCAGTCCTGGAAGTACAGGGTTTTATCGACCAGTACACAGACCAGTTCAAGACTTTAACAGTGCTGTTTACAGGAGGGGATACAGAATATTTTGTTTCTCAGTTGAAAAGTAAGATATTTGCACATCCAAATTTGGTCCACATCGGATTAAATAAAATTTTGGAATATAATGCGCATGCACATCAATAGATTTTTTGTTCTTTTTGCTTGCTTGCTGATCAGCGTTGCAGCAGTCGGCCAAGCGAGTCCCCCACAGGACAATTCGCCTTACTCAAGATATGGTATTGGTAATTTACTTCCACAATATTTTGCACCACAAGGAGCGATGGGAGGAATTTCTACCGCCTATAACAGTTTTTACCATCTAAATCCATCAAATCCAGCTTCTTACGCTGCTTTAAGTTATACGGCTTTTGAGGCGGGGCTCTACTATAAATTCACAAATGTGAATTCAGAAGCCGGGTCGGTCAATACCAATACCGGCAACTTGTCATACATTGCGCTTGGGTTTCCAATATTTAACCCGCTAAATCGTGCAACACTAGCCAAGGACAAACCAGTGGATTGGGGAATGTCATTCGGACTTAAGCCATTTTCCCAGGTTGCATACGATATTGCCCAAACGGGCGAAATCGATTCTATCGGCACGGTCAATTATCTCTTCCAGGGTAACGGACAATTATATAAGCTCTATTACGGAACGGGTATCAGGTATAAAGGCTTCTCAGCCGGGTTTAACATAGGATTACTTTTTGGAAATACGAGCCAACTTCGCCGTGTTGAATTCGATGACCTCGTGAATGCATTTCTCGACGACCTGAACGACAACACTAACCACAGCGGCTTCATTTACGATATTGGACTGCAATACGAATATGTATTTGGCAAACTTGAAGATCCGGAGGAAGAGAGAAAAAGGAGATCTAAGCGACGGTTGCTCATCGGACTTAGAGGTAACGGTACCTATAAAGTAAGAACCAACTCTGTTCAGAACTACCAAAGAGCAGCGCTTGGATATGGTCTCGATACGATTTCCTTTTCGGAAGAACTTACAGGAAGAGCAAAGATGCCCGCTGAAGTCTCCATCGGCCTTGCTATGAAGCAAGATGGAAAATGGATGATTGGTGGTGATTTTACCTGGTCTGGCTGGGGCAGCTTTGAGCACCCTAACCTGATCGCTCCGCTTGAAGATGCCTGGCGCGTTAGTATCGGAGGAGAATATACTCCCAACGAAAGATCATTTAAGAATTACTTCTATAGAATAAGATACAGGGCAGGCGCTTTCTATGCACTTGACCCGAGAGTTGTAGGTGGCGAACAACTCACTACCTATGGTGTCACATTTGGGATGGGCTTTCCAGTGAAGGCTAACCCCCAGAAAAAACCATCGTTTATTAACCTCGGTTTCGAATTTGGAAGGCTCGGAGATAGTGATCTTATTATGGAAAACTACTTTAGGCTCAACCTTGCCTTTACGTTTAATGATAACAGCTGGTTCTTTAAGCGTAAGTTCAGATAAGCGCTCATACGCAAAAAATATTGTTGTAGATTATTTAGTTGGTTTTCAGTCTATTGTGAACTGATTGCATGTCACGATAATGCTTGTTTTATTTTTTTGGCATTAGCTTTGCATTTTCCTTCTCACAATTTCAAAAAATAATTACACAATTTGGGAATGATCGTTAAAGTCGAAAATGAATTTCAAATTTTTTGCGAAAATCCGTATTTTGCAGGTTCATTTAAGTTGAAACCCAACTTTAATTAATTCCCCTGTGTTATTCACTTTAAATAGAACAAAAATTCGACCTCCTATGCGTTATTTGACATTATCTATATTGGCTGTGTTGTTTATAGGTGGCACCGCTTACGCGCAATGCGCCACTTTCGACTCAGCAGAGAACGGCCAGGATGCTTTGGCAAATCATAGTTTGTACCGCGAGTATTACAAACAGAAAAATTACGATGAGGCTTATCCGCTGTGGCTACAAGCTTATACTGTAGCACCTGCTGCAAATGGTAAAACCACTAAGCATTTTACAAATGGTATTACCATTTATAGCCACATGATGGATAAAGAAACTGATGAAGCTAAGAAAGCCGAATACTTCCAGAAAATACTTGACCTGTATACACACCATATGGAGTGCTTCCCTAAAGACAAGGGTAAGGTCATGGGTAATATGGCCGTGAAAAAATATTACAACACCCCTGTTGAAGAGCGCATGGCTGTCTATGATGACGCCCAGGCTTGCATAGCTGCTCAAGGAAACGGCACAAGATATAATGTATTATACCCGCTCGCATGTTCGGCAGTCACCCTATACCTCAATGAGGAAATCACCGCTGACGATGCAAGAAATGTACACGAAACCCTAAACCAGATCGCGGATTACAATATCGCTAATGCGAAAAAAGATACCGACAAACAGCGTTACGAAGCAGCTAAGGCACAACTTAATACCCGCTTTAAAGCAATTGCTACTGATATTTTCGATTGCCAATACTTCAAGGATGAGCACCTAAGTGCATATGAAGCTAATCCAGATGACTATGAAACGATCAAAGCCGTTCGTGCAAAGTTGATCCAGGGCGGATGTGAAGAGACTGATGCTATCGTTCTCGAGATGGAGAATAAAATGAAGGCACATATCGCAACAGTAAATGCTGCAAATGCAGAAGCTCGTTGGGAAGCGCTTCCTAATGCTAATAAAGGCGCAAAATTCCTTAAAGAAGGTGATTATGAGCAAGCCATTACCCACTATAACCTTGCAATCGAGGAAGCTGATGATCCTACGAAAAAAGGCGACTATCACTACGCAATCGCTCAGGCATACTTCAAAATGAAGAAATATTCCAACGCACGTACTAATGCCCGCCAGGCTGCGAAATACAAGCCTAACTGGGGCAAGCCATATATGTTGATCGGTTCTCTGTATGCTTCTAGCACACGCTCATGTGGCGATGCATTCGAAGGCCGTATGGTAGTGCTTGCAGCCATTGAAAAATATGCTTACGCCAAAAATATCGATGCTTCAGTTGCTGAAGATGCCAATAAGAAAATTGCAAGACTCGCAAGTAGTAAGCCAACTCGTGAAGACTGCTTCCAGAGAGGCCTGAAAGATGGTTCATCTTACAAAGTAGGATGCTGGATTGGTGAAACCGTCACGGTAAAAACAGTTAAAGGCTACTAAGACGCCCACAATTTCCCGAAAGGGACAATATAAAACCCTGCGCCCATCTCATACCTTAAAGAGATGGGCGTTTTTTATTTTTGGCAAACCTTTTGTCTTATGCTATAGTAAGTAAGGTGAAAATCCTTACAAATTAACCCCTTAACCTAAAAACTTGAAGTTATGAACAACCTGATTAAACTGATAGTACTCGTCTTAATGGCCAGCCCTTTCAGCCTGTTTGCTCAAGGCAATTGTGATGGTTGGGGGTCAGGAACTGATAGCCTAGAAGCCATTAAAAATCACGTGCTGTATCGTGATTATTTCAAACAAAAGGATTATGAAGAAGCTTTTCCTTTCTGGGAGTATGTTTATCAAAACGCACCATCTGGTAGCAAAAAACACTTCCTGGATGGTGAGAAAATGCTTAAACACTTCTATAAAACGGAAGAAGACTCCGTCAAAAAAGTTCAATTGGGCCTCGACCTGCTAGAACTTTACGACAGGCGAATTGAATGTTTCGGTGAAGAGGGATATGTGCTGGGGAAAAAGTCATTTGATTTGTTCTATACTGTAGGCGCTCCTTACGAACAGGTTTATGAAACTGGTAAAAAAGCCCTGGAAATCACAGGTGTTAAAACCAAAAGCTTTGTCATATATCCATATGCACATGTTGCGGTGACGCTTTATCGTGATAGCGTAATTTCCGCTGATGAAGCCCGTTCTATTTACGAACAACTTGACAGTATCTATAAATACGGGGTAAGCAAAGCCAAAACGAGTAAAGATTCTGTGAATTTTGTGAAGGCATGGCAAGCCGTACAAGGCAAATATGACCAGGTAGCTTACTGGTTGTTTGATTGTGCATATTTTGTTTCAAAAGAAGAACCTAATTACAAATCCACGATTTATGACCGTGAAGCTAGGATGGGGATGTTACAACGCTTACGCAATGGTAGGTGTGATGAAAGTGACCCCCTGGTGATCATGCTTGTTAACCGTGAAAAAGGATACCAGGATTCGCTAAGAAAATCGAGGATGGATCCTTCAGATTATTTCTATGAAAATTGGCGGAAAGATAGTCTCGTTCTGGCTTTTGAATGGTATGAAAAAGGAATGGCTTGTGATACTGTAAGCGTTGATGACAAATTCAAAATGAATATGATCATGGGGAAGCACCATTATCGTGATCTGAGGAATAAGCCAGCGGCCCGCAAATATTTCAAACTTGCTGCAAAAATGCAGCCTAATAACGCAGAGCCGATTTATATGATTGGCGAATTATATGCTTCGAGTGGGCCAGACTGTGGTACGGGTACGGGTTGGAACAGCCAGCGCGTCGTATGGCCTGCCCTCGACAAATGGCAACAAGCGATAAACATAAATCCTAATTCAGAATTTGCGACGAAAGCCAGGAAAAAGATCACAGAATACACTAAATACATGCCGACGATCGAGCAAATTCACCAAAGAAACCTGAAAGAAGGCGCATCATATACTGTACCATGCTGGATACAGGAACGCACCACGATCAGGGCTTACAACCCGTTTAAATAATTGTTTCCCGGTATACCGGAAAGCGGAAAATGCAAAAGTAAGAACAGATCACTTTTGCATTTTCCGCTTCTGTATTTTAACACCTTGCAACTTTCAGATACACATTCCTTAAATTTACCGGCAAAGTAGCTAAGTCGTGAGTAAAAATAAATTACAGAAATTCAGTGAGATGGCGGGATTCCCCAATGTCTACCAGAATTTTGATGTAAAATTGCCTATCCTTACCAATTCTGAAGGCGAAGAACTTAACCTCAAGGGGAAATGGCATAAATTGCATTTCAAAAATAATAACCCCATAACCCTCGAGCTAGCTTGTGGCCGTGGTGAATATACCATTGGATTGGCCCGATCATTTCCGGAAAGGAATTTTGTCGGTATTGATATTAAAGGTGCTCGCATTTGGAAAGGCGCTAAACATGCAATTGAAGAAGGATTAGACAATGCAGCATTCCTGCGTACGAGAATAGAACAAATAGCTGCATTTTTTGAGCCTGGTGAAATTGATGATATCTGGATTACCTTCCCCGACCCTTTTCTTAAGAAAGGAAAAGCTAACAGGCGACTTACCTCACCAGCCTTCCTTGCCCGTTATCAAAAGATCATGAACCCTGGTCAACCGATCCATTTAAAAACGGATTCACCTGAGTTGTTTGGGTACACCCTGGCTGTGGTAAAAGGCCTCGACCTGATTATTGAAGAAGAAAATCACGATATCTATGCTGGACCACTACCACTTCCCGAATTGGATATTAAAACCTATTACGAGAAAATGCACCTCGAAAATGGACTAAAGATTCGATATGTAAGGTTTAAATTACCAGAAAATCCAATCCCCAAAATGCCAAGGAGTTTTGGCGAAGAAGATTAAGCTACAACATGAAAAAAGTCCTCCAAAACATTTCGCGAAACGACCTGGTCATCTTTTTTTGTATGCTGCTGATTTCGTCACTGTTTTGGTCAGAATTCCTCATAACTATAGCCATGATCGGATTGGCAGCGTCGGCTGTCTTCAAGTCTGACCTGGCCAATACATGGCGTCGCTTCACTGCAAACAGGGCCTATCTGGTGATTACAATCCTGTTTTTTATTGTTTTGATCAGTGGATTGTATTCTGAAAATATGGATTACTGGCTCGAGCGATTGAGGATTAAATTGCCATTTCTCGTGCTGCCTTTTGTTTTTGCAGGAATCGGACATATCAATGAACGGACTTACCATGCGCTGTTTTATTTTATGGTGGTGCTGGCTACTATGTTTTCCATTGGTGTCGGCATTAATTATGCGCTCAATTTCGAAGAAATTAATCTTGCTATCAAACAAAGCAGGGCAATGCCCACACCTACCAACCACATCCGATTTAGCCTGTTGCTTGCGCTTAGCATTTTGGCAGGCGGTTTATTGTTTTTGAGAAAGTTTTACTGGAAATATCCCTGGGAGCGATGGCTGATTTTTGGATGTACCTTTGTTCTCTTTTTCTTTATCCATATTCTTTCTGTCCGGAGCGGACTGTTTGCGCTTTACTGTGCGGCATTTTTTCTTGTCTTGCGCTATATCTGGATGTCAGGCCGCGTGATCTTTGGTGTAGGGATTTTAATTGCCATGGTCTCCATCCCTATTTTAGCATATCAATATATTCACAGCTTTCGCACAAAGATTGACTTGATTGTATGGAACTATAAAATGTACAAGGAGGGCAACGTTCAAGACTACTCTGATACTCGTCGGATCTATTCCTATGCCGTGGGCCTTGACGTTGCTGCAGACTCACCATTGATCGGGGTTGGGGCAGGTGATATTAAGACAGAAGTATACAAAAATTACGAAAAGAACCTGCAGTCTTTTCAACCCATGCTTCCGCACAATCAATACCTTTTTGTTTATGTGTCAACAGGCATTATTGGCCTGGTACTTTTTCTGGGTGCAGTCTTTTATCCGTTGTTTTATAAAAGGCATTATGAAGATGGCTTATTTGTGGCATTTCACCTGATAGTTTTCCTGTCTTTTATGGTCGAGAATACTATTGAGAATGCAGTTGGTGTGGCCTTTTACATTTTCTTCCTTTTGTTAGGGTTGAATTACCTTGACGGAAAAAGAGATCAATCGACCAAAGAAAACGGAATGGTCTCAGAATAGTACTCAGAGAGAGAGACGCCTTCGAAATTTTCGAACTTAAGCTCTTTTCGTTTTTTCAGCACTACCCTAATCGTAGCATCACCAATGGCTGCTTCTTGTAATTGTTCATTCAGAATTGGCGTGTTGGCTGCGGATGAAGGTCCTAGGCGGTTCATCGTAAAGGTTTTTCCAGTCCGGTCAGTAAGGAGAATGGTAAGCGTCTCATCATCTGCAAGCGGTTGACCCTCCCAGGATAGCCTGAAGCCATTTTTCTTTGAGGCTTCTCCTTCTACCTTCAACCCGGTCGTTTTTGGGTGATAGGCAGTTATAGTTTGTCCTAAAGCTTCAAACTCATGGCTTGGCACATGGTTTCCGGTAATGGTGCGGGTATATACGGTTCCTATTGAGCCCATATTGCGCATCGGCAATGATTTGCCGTTAAGCAAGACACCATTGTCGACAGACTCCCAGAAATCTCGATTTTCAGCAGTATAGGGTCTGAATTTTGCTTCAGCCTTAAACTGTCGTTCATCCTGAAGATATCGGATATAAAAGCTGGCAAGGTATTCGGGGGTAGTTTCCGATGTAGCGGAAGGACTTTGGTTACAAGACATGGCGATGGAAGCCATAGACAAAACCAAGACCAGCGAATAAATAAATGGTTTCATGAAAATGCAATTAACAAAGCAAAGATAAGCTGCCATTTTAATCGTTTTTCCGGATATTTGTGAAAAATATGGTTTTTAAAGTTAAATATATCATTCTGTTATTGCTAGCATTGGCTGCAATGGGCCTCGTTTCATGTGAAAACGACCTTGCAGAGGTGCAAAGGATGGTCAAGAGCGAAGAAGTGGCAATGGAAAGGGCTCGTGATGTAGTCATTCTATACAGTGATTCTGCCATTGTAAAGGTAAGGGTAAAAGCCCCAACAATGGTTAATTACACAGAGAAGAAAGAAAAGCGCCGCGAATTCCCTGATGGCCTTTTGGTTGAATTCCTCAATGACAATAAACAAGTAACCAGCCACCTGGTAGCGAAGTTTGGCGTTCACCTTGAAAATGACAGAGAAGTCATCCTTCGCGACAGTGTAGTCGTATGGAATATCCAGAATGAAAGACTCACCACCGAAGAACTGATCTGGAACGAAAATGAACAAACCATCCGCTCAGATAAATTCGTTCGTGTCAGAACTGCTAAAGAAGAAATATTTGGTCGCAACTTCATCTCCAACCAGGATTTTACAGAATGGGAAATACGAAATGTTGAAGGTTTCGTAGAAATTGACCATATTATGGAGGAAAACTAATTTTGGTTGGCAACCTCAAATCTGCAATCGGAAGTGAGATTGAAGATTGCCAATTAAAAGGAGCTTTCTAATATCCAAAAGACTAAACCACCAAATTGATATTCGCTTTAGCCATACTTACGCTTTTCCTTTCAGGTTTTTTCTCCGGAGTGGAAATTGCCTTTGTCTCTTCTAATCCGCTTAGGGTTGAGTTGAAACGACAAAGAGGGTCAAGGCGTGGTAAACTTTTGGCGTCTTTTTTCGAAAAACCTTCCGACTTTTTGGGGACAACCCTTGTCGGTAATAACCTTGCTCTTGTCGCTTTTGGTATCCTGATTGAGAGAATACTGGAAGAGCCTGTTTTGAAATGGGTGCCTCAAGTTGCCGAACAATTCCAGGAATTTACCAGTCTTTTCCTCATTACAGTAATTTCTACAGTTATCGTGTTGATCTTTGGTGAGTTTATACCAAAAGTGCTTTTCAGGTTGAGTCCTTCCAAGGTCTTGTACTTTCTGACCTATCCGTTGCAGGTAATTAAATTCTTTTTGACGCCATTTGTATGGGTTATGGTCAACTTGTCTTACGGCTTGATCAACCTCCTGGTAAAAGGCCGTATTGAGGAAAGCCAAAAAGTGTTTGGACGAGTTGATCTCGAGCACTTTATTAAGGATGCTACGCCAGATAATGATGAAGAGATCGATACTGATCTTTTCGAAAATGCGCTTTATCTGACCAATGTAAAGGTAAAAGCATGCATGGTGCCCAGAACCGAAATTATTGGCTTTGATATTGAAAATGAGGAAGGTATAAAAGGATTGAGAAAGGCATTCATCGACTCTGGGTTGTCAAAGATCATCATCTATAAAGAGTCGTTTGATGATATTCTTGGTTACGTACATCATCAACAGATTCTGAAAAACCCTGAAAGCATTGAAGGTATAGAAATACTGCCTATCCCTATCGTGCCCGAAGTGCTACAAGCGCGCGAACTAATGAACCGATTTATCAAAAAACAAATCAGTATCGCTTGCGTGGTTGACGAGTTTGGCGGTACGGCAGGTATCTGTACGCTTGAAGATATTCTTGAAGAAATAGTTGGAGAGATTGCTGACGAACACGATGAGGAAGAGTATATTGAAAAAGAAATTGCTGTCAATGAATTCCTCTTTTCCGGTCGTCTTGAAATTGACTATATCAATGAAAAGTACGATATGAACATTCCTACAGGTGATTATCACACCCTCTCAGGTTACATTGTTATCACCAACGAAACCCTTCCTGAAAAAGGTGACCGTATCGAGCTTGACCAGTTTGAATTTATCATGGAAACCATGAGCGACACCAAGATCGAAACCGTACGGATGAGAAAGGTGGCAAACAGCGATGAATAAAGGTTAAATTACTTGAATTTTCGACATTTATGCCCTTTCTTTGCAAAGATTTTCTCAAAACTGAAGCAGGATAAATTTTAAATAATGGCATTAATAGGAAAAATACGTGAAAATTCATGGTTTCTTATCGTTCTCCTCGTGCTGGGAATGGGTGGATTCCTTTTTATGGATATGATCGGTGGAAGTCGCGGAAGCAGCCTTATGGGAGGGCAGAATCTGGTAGGAAAGATTGAAGGCGAAAAAGTATATGTTGATAAGTTTCTCCAGAGAGAACAAAACTTCTATGGCAACGCGCCAGGCGACCCATATCAGAAAAGAGATGATTTTTGGAATTTCTACGTGGAAGAAACCATTCTCCAGAAAGCCTCTGAAAATACAGGTATTGGCGTCAGCCCCACGGAGCTCCGTGACCTTTTGGTAGGACAAAACATCAGTCCTATTATTTACCAGGAATTTGGTCAGAACATTCAGCAGGTATCACAATTCATCGATGAATATGCAACGCTTCCACCCGAAGTAAAGAATTATTGGTATGAGCTTGAAAGCAGGGTTATCAAAACTCAGCTTGAGACCAAAATGAATAACCTGGTTTCAAAGGCAATCTATACACCAACCTGGATGGCGGAAGAGGTACACAAAGGCAATTCCGGTACAATGAGTATCAGCTATGTGAACGTGCCGTTGACAGAAGCCTCTGAAGAAGGTATTGAAGTTTCTGATGCAGATATCAAGAAGTATATCGCTGAAAACAAGACACAATTCATGCGTGACGAAGAAACATGTTCAATTGATTATGTGACTTTCGATGTTTCTCCTTCAGTAGTTGATTCTGCCACAATAGAAAAAAGCATTGCCGACAAGGTCAAAGCATGGAGCGAATCTACAGCATCTGACTCCTCCTTTATCGTTGATAACTACGGTGTTTATAACACGGAATTTGTGTTCCAGGACGAAATGAGTAGTGTGATCGCTGACTCCCTTTTCGAAGTAGAGCCTGGTACGATCCTAGGTCCATATCTTGAATCTGGTACAGGTGCCTACAGCTCATTTGGATATTACAGAGCGACCAAGTTGGTCGATCGCAGAGTTGTTCCTGATTCAGTGCAAAGTCGTCATATTCTTATCCCGGTTCAAAATCCACAAACCAATCCGGTTGGACTGGCCAATGCAAGAAAGACCGTTGACAGTCTCAAAAATCTGATCGAAATCGAGGGCGCTGTATTCGATACCCTGGCTAAATACCACAGTACTGACGGTACAAGTGAGCTGGGTGGTGACCTCGGCATGCAGGGGCCAAAGCAATTTGTGCCTGCGTTCCGCGATGCCATATTCTACGAAGCTGACCTGAATACATTATACAGTGTTGTAAGCCCATTCGGGGTTCACCTTGTAGAAGTAACTGGCAGGAAAAGCACAGGTCGTGTAGGTGTCCGTATCGCTACTATTGAAGAGATCATTGTACCTTCAGAAAAGACTCAGGAAAATGTTTACAACCAGGCTTACCAGTTTGTTCGTGATAACCGCTCACTGGAAGCGCTGAATAAATCAGTGTTAGAAAATGAGATGGACAAGCGTTCGGCATCAGATATAGGGCCTAATGATTTTAACATTGGAGGTCTTGGAATGGGCGATGCCTCACGTAATATTTCTAAATGGGTGCACAAAGCGAGTATAGGCGATGTATCCCCTGAGATATACACTTATGAAGATCCGGTCGAATTTTTTAACAACAAGTATGTCATTGTGGCCCTTACTGGAATAACTGATGAAGGTATGGCAGGCGTAGCTGATGTTCGCGATGTGGTTGAACCATTGATCATCAATCAGAAAAAAGCAGAACAACTGGCTGCTTCAATTACAGCTAGTGATCTTGATGCTATTGCATCACAATACAGTGTTGAAGTACAAGAGATTAGCGATTTGTCTTTTAATGGCTTTTCTGCGCTCAATAATGAGCCTGCAGTTATTGCAGAAGCCTTCAGCCTTGAATCTGGCCAAAATTCCAAGGCTATTGCCGGGAAGTCAGGTGTTTATGTTGTAAGAGTAAACAGCAAGGCAGAACCAACACCTGCAAATGATATTCCAACTATCAGAAGGCAGGAATCCGGCAAAATGGTTAACGCTCTCAATTCACAGTTTGGTGGTAACCCGTTGTTGGAAGCCATGAAGAAAAATGCTGAGATTACTGACAACAGGGCACGCTTCTTCTAGCACGCACTTGCTAAAGAACTTTGTTACATGTTTTGATGTTTAAATGGTATAAATCATTTCATTTAAACCCTGTTTGTTATTTGACAACAAGCAATGACTGTTGTTAAATCAGGTTCTGAAATAATAAATACAGTTCCCTTTCTTATCATGGAAAAACCTTTAGTAAATCGCGTGGCCAATTCGGGCCTCATCACCATTAACCTGGAAAATTTTTTCCCAGCAGAAGAACTGGTTGCTTTCGACCTAAAGGATTACCTGTTTATGGAGTTGATCCTCAAGGAAAAGGATTTCCGTGCCGCTTTGAATGATTTGGATTGGTCAGCCTACGAAGGGAAAAATCTCGCTGTGTTCTGCTCAACTGATGCTATCGTTCCGGTTTGGGCCTATATGCTTGTGGCTTCCAAGGCGACACCATACGCCACTAAGATATTTTTTGGGGACGAACAGCGGTTTTATGAAAGCCATTATGAGCAAGTTCTGGAAGATCTTGATTGTGCACAATACGATGACAAACGCATCGTTATAAAAGGGTGCAGTCAGAAACCTGTTCCCCCATCAGCTTACCTCACCCTAACCCGGTTGCTTCGTCCTTATGCAAAAAGCATTATGTATGGAGAACCCTGTTCAACAGTGCCGATTTTTAAGAAGCCGAGGGTAGTAAAAAAATAATTACTGACCCCAAAATCCGAAAAAATTCCTGTAAAGGAATCCTGTCGGAACTTCCTGTTAAGACTCGGCCAATATCTTGTTTTGGTATGATTTTATCATATCTTTATTGGAAGCCAAATTTTTTGAAAATTACATTACTATTATGAAAGCAGTCTCAGTATATGCTTTAGTGCTCACCGTTTTTTGTGGCGTACTGTTTTTCAGCTCTAATCTTAACAAACAGGCCGGTATGGCCGATCAGGAGTTCGATAAAGAAATTCAAACCGATAATAACAGCCTTCCCCAAATTATTCAGGGGGTCAGACTTATTCAAGGCATCAACCTTGGCGACGAAGAACTTCCAATGGATAATTTCGATGCAAAAGAACGTCTGGAAAGGGAGTTTCTCGTAAATAGTTATTGGCATTCTTCCACCTTATTATATCTCAAAAATGCCAACCGCTACTTCCCGGTGATTGAGCCAATTCTTGCTGAACAGGGCGTGCCTGACGACTTTAAATATCTTGCTGTCGCAGAATCTGCTTTGCGCAATGTCAAATCTCCTGCAGGGGCGAGAGGGATATGGCAGTTTATGTCTGCTTCCGGGAAATCATACGGACTCGTGATCAACGATGAAGTAGATGAGAGATATCACCTCGAAAAAGCTACAGTCGCTGCTTGTAAATATCTAAAAGATGCAAAAGCTGAACTCGGCAGTTGGACAATGGCTGCAGCCTCTTATAATATGGGTGTGCCAAGGCTGAAGAGCAATATGCAAGAGCAAAAAGAAACCAACTATTACCATCTTAACCTTAATCCAGAAACCTCTCGCTATGTGTTCAGGGTAATGGCCATCAAAGAAATTATGACACGCCCCCGTGACTTCGGCTTTTATCTCGCAGAAGATGAACTTTATGCTCCCCTTGATAACTATTCGATAGTAACAGTTGACGGTCCGGTAAAAAGCTGGGGTGACTTTGCTCAACAGTATGGTACCAATTACCGTATGTTGAAAGTTTATAATCCATGGCTGAGAAAATCGTCTCTGACAAACAGGGAAGGGCGCACCTACCAGGTGAAAATACCACGCTAAAATAGCGTGCCGAAATATGACTTTCGCGTTATAATAGCAATGGCAACCAAATAGACTGTCATCTAGTCTATTTAGGCGAAGGACTTATTATAACAACCTACTCGTGATTTCTGAATATGTTCTTTAGAAATTATGATCTAGAACATTAGAATTGAAAAACGTTACCTGGACCTATCTTGGCCCTGATGGAATCAGAAGCGTCGTTGACCTCAAGCACGGGATCAAGAGTGGTAACCTTATTATGTTCGCCAATAAGAAGGTGATGTTGATCGATTTTGATGTTTTCGAAGATAAAACCTATACCTTTTTTATCAACGATGAATTATGTATCGTCGAAGTAAGGAAAAATGGGAATGGTTTTACTTATGAATTCAAGATCGATGAAGAAGTCGATACCCCACTTAATCGGTGGAAAAAGAAAAAAAGAAAAAAAGCTTCCCTGGAAAGTGTCCTGATTTTTATTGGCGGAAGCCTGGTTCTGATTGTCATGGTAATTGGTTTCTTTAACTATGTCAAAATGCATAAGATTAAAGACCTTCGCAGAAATGGCTTAATCACCACGGCCACCTTTACAATCGGAGAACATCAATACCTGGGAAAGACTTATAACGCCAAAGCCGTCTATCAATTCAGAAGAGCAAGCTACGATATCCATTATAATTTCAGGACAACCGGGGATAGCAGATTGTTGACTCCAGCTGGAGTGCCAGTTAGAACAGGCGATCAATTCTTTGTTACCTTTTCAAATTGGCACCCTGACAACTACAGATTAAGTTTTTATCGACCTACCCCACAACTGGTTGAGCAATATCGTCAAAGACTGATGCAACAATATTTTGGTGATCACCCTCAACAGGACCTTTCGCGATTTCATTGCATGTTTGATAATACATTCATCACCAAGGGTGTTTCCGGGCTTGCCGATCTCTTCAAAATTCCGGAAGGGAAAGTTGAATTTAAGACCGTCGAAAAACGAACGGTCTTATTGGACAATAATGAATGTCGCTAATGTTGCTATTCTACGATGCCGATCAGCCCTCTGAGACCCATGTCGACAACAGATTCCATCGTTCCATTGCCAATATCCAAATCGAGTTGACCATTGCCATTGTCATCTTCCCATTCAAAACTGTTGTTTATGGAGAAGGAAAGCGTTAATGAAATATCGGCCGTTTCATCACCGGTAATAACCAGTTCGTTATCCAGATCACCGGAAACCACACAAGAGCCAGGTGGTATAGCAGTAGGGAACGGGTTAACCACAGTTGTGGCACCTTCAGGTGCTTGTCCGGATGATAATTGATTAAAATTTTCCCATGGAGCAGACAAATTCGTTTCAAAAGCCCAATATCCTTGTAACACATCGTTATCAACTGTCGTAGACATATTGCGAATGGTTATGTCATTCAAGCGCATGAAGTAGCCAAGAAATGAAGCAATCGTGCCAGATTCTCCATTAAGGTCTGGAAGACCTCCGGGGATATTAACTAGGTTGTAAACAACATCGTAATTTTGGTATGACACCGAAACCCGTAGATGACGATAGGTGCCAGGTGCGAGGTCCTTGATTGGAATTTCAAAAAACACCTCGTTCTCACCTTTTACAATAGCGTTGTCAAAGTCAATTGCTGTTGTAAAACTATGTGGATTGGCAGCACTTGTCGCAACTTCGGCACCAGAATACAGTGCCTGCCCTGATTTGTACTGGGTGAGTTCATTGGGCACCAATTCTATATAATGCGTGCTCATAGAACGAAATGAAGGGGTTTGTGCAGCATTCCCGGCAGGGATAATCGAAGGATTGCCAAGATTGTCAAGTCTTTCCTGTATTGGATCAAACTGGAGTTTTATCTTTAATACAGGCTCAGTGCCAGGAGGAACTTCAGTACGATCACAGCCGAAGCCAATAAGGCAAATACAAATGACAAAGAGAAGATATTTCATGGATCTGATTTTTTTGATTGATAGCGCTATAAACGGGCCAAAAAATGAAAATCATATCATCTAAATGTAAAAATGGAAATTGATTTTTTGAAATCTTGATTCCCTTGAACTGATCATTAAATTACTGCCCTGATGGTTACCATGCTAGGAAAATGGTGGGAAACGTTCGCCAAGATTGGCATTAGCTCCAGTATGGAAGGTGATGAAGTGTCACGTATTCGGGCACTTAACCTGGCAGTTGTCTTTTCTCTTGTGCCCTGCTTCCTGGTACTCATCCCATTTTATTTTATGGATAATATGGTTTTGGTATATGGCGATTCAGCCTGTATTGTACTAGGCCTGGCATTTCTCGTGTTTAATCATTTTGGAAAGCGACACTGGATCCAGGATATTGCATTGACTGGCGTTGCGATTTCGTTAATGATTGCCTCGTTCTATATCCGCCCGATGCCATCATATTCCATAATTATTGCTGCACTCTTTGTGTTAGTGAATTACATCATTGTTGGCCGGATAAAAAAAATGATCTATTACTTTGTACTCAGTGCAGCGATCATTTTGATTATCATTTCTCCTCTCTTCGGACCGGCCAATTTGCATTATCCGTTTTTTAATAATGTTTTGGTTTCTTTAATTGGGCTAGGGCTTTTGATTTTCTTCAGTTTTGTATTTGACCTTGAGTTTGAAAAAAGACAAAATATGGTCACTGACCTGCTCGAACAATTAACCATCAAAAATGAAGAACTCGAGCAAAAAGTAAAAGAACGTACAATACGCCTGCTCGACTCCAATGAAGAGCTAAAAAGAACCAATGAAGAACTGGAGCAGTTTGCATACGCAGCCTCTCATGATCTCCAGGAACCCTTGCGGATTATTGGGAATTTTGTACAATTATTAGATAGGAAATATTCAACCCAATTAGGAGCAGAAGGTAAGGAGCTTATAGACTTTACGGTCGATGCTGCTAAAAGGATGTCTCGGTTGATTAATGAAATATTATTGTTTTCAAGGGTTAACAAAGAAGCCCTCAAACCGATAAAAATTAAAACAGAGAAACTGATCAATAACAAGATGATGGATATGTTCTTTGTTATTGAAGAACGCAATGCTAAAATTATCAAACGTCACCTTCCGGAATACATTTATGGCGATCCGACACAAGTTGGTATTGTAGTTTTTAACCTGATTCAAAACGGAATCAAATACAATGAATCTGATAAACCCGAGATCATTGTTGAAGGAAAAAAGGAAGGAAGCGTCCATATTCTAACAGTCCAGGATAATGGGATCGGTATCCCGAAACCATACCGGGAAAAGGTATTCGAAATGTTTAAACGGTTGCATGGCATTAACGAATATCCTGGAACAGGTATTGGCCTCGCATTTTGTAAAAAAATAATTGAACGCCATGGTGGCAAGATATGGATAGAAGATCACGATGGTGAAGGTACCCGTATCAGTTTCAGCCTTCCTCAAAAAACTCAGGTGAGATTGGCCCAAACCGTATCTTGAGGTATAGGAGCCTCGGCTTCAATAATTTCGTTTCGCAATGGGTGCCTGAATCTTAACTTCCAGGCATGAAGGTGGATGGACCGATCTCGATTGCCACGCCTGAAGCCATATTTGACATCTCCTTTTATTGGTGAACCTATGGCTCCAAACTGAGCTCTGATCTGGTGGTGCCGCCCTGTTCCCAATTGGACCTCGATAAGGTGATAGCGTTCGATAGAGGCCAGTACACGATATTCCAGAATGGCTTTTTTCGTGTGATGTAAGGGTTTGTTAAATGCAAAACTTCGATTACTTTTTGATTCTTTTCTCAGGTGGTGGACAAGTTTCCCTTTTGAGAGGTCTGGTTTTTGACCGACAACAGCCAGATACGTTTTTTCGATTTTACCGATAGCAAGCATATTCGACAGTTTGGCAGCAGTGCCTTTGTCTTTTGCGAAAAGCACCAGACCACTTGCAGGCCTGTCAATGCGATTGATCAGAAAAAGAGGTTGCATTGCCCCTTTTTCAATACTTGTCATAAAGGACTGATCACTGGTTTTATCTGGCTGAACAGGAATACCTGCGGGCTTATTGGCAATAATGATATGGTCGTCTTCGAAAATGATGGCATAAAAATAATTCAAAATTGACCTTTTTTCCTTTTAACTTTGTTGTTTCAACTCAAATCCACGTTTTTTTTACAAATAGCAGAATCTAATGTTCGATAAAGCAGAAAACCTGAAGAAGGAAATTGAAGCAGCAAGTCCGGGAAATCTGGACGAACTGGAGGCATATCGTATAAAATATATAGGCTCGAAAGGACTGGTGAAAAGCCTTTTCGGAGAGATCCGCCATATAGAAAATGAGCGGAAAAGAGAATTTGGTCAATTGGTCAATGCAATCAAGGTAATGGCAGAGACTAAATATAATGACTTAAAAACCCAGTTAAATTCTCAGTCGGCCAATGAGGTTGACATACCAGACCTGACCGCAACATCCGAGCCATTGGCTCTTGGTGCTCGTCATCCGGTATCCATCACCCTCAATCGAATTGTTGAAATTTTCCAAAGCATTGGCTTTACTGTTGCTGAAGACAGGGAAATTGAAGATGACTGGCACAACTTTACTGCCATGAACACACCAGAGGATCACCCCGCTCGTGATATGCAGGATACCTTTTATCTCATGAACAGCACGGAAATGCTGCTGCGCACACATACATCCTCTGTACAGGCCCGGACGATGACAAGCAAACAACCACCTATTAGAATTATTGCACCGGGAAGGGTATATCGTAACGAAACCATCTCCGCAAGATCGCATTGTCAGTTCCACCAGGTAGAAGGCCTATATGTTGATGAGGGAGTTTCTTTCGCAGATATGAAACAAACCCTGTATTACTTTGCCAAGGAAATGTACGGTGCCTCAAAGATCAGACTCCGTCCTTCTTTCTTCCCTTTCACTGAGCCTAGTGCAGAAATGGATGTTTACTGGGGGTTGAAAGATGAAATAGATCACCGGATTACCAAAGGTACCGGATGGCTCGAGATACTTGGTTGTGGTATGGTTGACCCCAATGTATTGGAAAACTGTGGTATCGATAGCAAAAGGTACACGGGGTTTGCTTTCGGAATGGGCATTGAGCGGCAAGCCATGCTCAAATACCGGATCAGCGATATCAGGTTGCTTTTTGAAAATGATGTCCGCTTCCTCAAGCAATTTTCTGCTGCTTTTTAGTAAAAATTCCTGAATAATGCTGACCTGCCGAGGTCAGTTAGATTTGTCAGGTAAATAAATATTTTTGCAACTATATCTTTGTTGGCATCAAAATGTCCTTACTTTTTTTTCAAATAAAGGATAATTACTTTTGAAAGTCTTGCCGAACTTGGGATTGACCATTAAATTTTTTAATTTAATGTTTCGGTATTATTGAGATAATCCCATTGTCAAATAAACATCTTTTTATTCTGTCCTGACTTATGTGTTCAGGAATTAATAATGGTATAATGAATGAAAAGATGTTTTTTTTATGGGAGAACTAACATCAAAAATGACACGAATATTTACCCTACTTACCGGAGCGCTTTTCGCCTTTATTTCGGGCTATGGTCAATGTGAAGGATTGCAACCCGGAGCAAACGCTACTGGTGGGGTACTTACTTGTATCAATGAAACCATTACCCTGCAGGGAGATTCTCCAACATCTAATGTTTTGTTTACCTGGATTGGTCCAAACGGATTTATTTCGAGTGAACAAAATCCTGAAGTAAGCGAGGTAGGTGCCTATTTACTAGAGGTGAGAAATCCCGCTACAGGCTGTGCATCTTATGATTTTGTTATCATTGTAGCCAATTTGGATGAACCAGATGTATCTGCCACAGGAGGTGTTATTCCTTGTTCTAGTTCTGCAGTTCAGCTAACAGGAACTTCATCCACGCCGAATGTTCAATACACATGGTCAGGTCCTAATGGTTATACTTCAGAGAATCAAAGTCCCGTAGTCCATACCCCGGGGGCTTACTTTCTTACCGCCACCCATCCTACCTCTGGATGCGAATCTCTCGAAGAAGTGGCAGTAGGGGCCGTTCCTGGTGCTTGTTTATTGGAGCCAGTAGTGATAAATGATGTAAATGTTACCGTGAGAGGTACCAACATGACAGGGTCAGTACTTACTAATGATTACCACCCACAAGGGTATGAATTGGTATTAGAAGGTTTTAGAAGAGTGTCAGACTCTGGACCGTTTAGAGAATTTGTGCTAATCCCAGGGCAAGGTTCCTTGTCATTAACTGACCCTTTGTCAGGGGCTTATGAGTTTGTACCTGATACTGGTTTCTCAGGGGAGACCGAGACCATGGAGTACCAGGCTTGTGATACGGAAACCGGTCAATGTAAAAGTGCGAAACTAACCATAAAAGTTGTCAATGATTTATTGGTCAATAATCCACCAATAGCGATTGATGATCATTTCCAGGTCGCGATGGGTACATCATTTAATGGGAAAATACTGGCTAATGATTTTGATTCAGACAATGACCCAATTACGATCAATGTGCCTTCTTCTTCTGGAATCACCAGTAATGGAGGGAGTTGGACATTAAATCCAGATAACACTTTTTCATACACGCCATTACCTGGGTTTACTGGATTTGACCACCTGTTTTTCTATGAAATTTGTGATGGCGTTTCTGGTTGCGATATTGCTGCAATTACTGTAACTGTTTTGGAGCCAGGTGCTGAAAACTTCTCAAATCCTTCAGCAGTAGATGATTGTAATTTTTCCAGACCTGGAATCCCTTCTACAAGAAATCTTTTAGCAAATGATTTGCCTGGAAGCGGATCAGAGCTGTTCTCTGTGGCTTCTCTGGGTGGAGAAATTGTTGATGCAGATGGAACTTCAGTTTTCACTGAAAATGGAGGAGTTGCCTTTATTACACAGGATGGGTCTTTTACCTATTTGGCCCCAGCTAATTATTCGGGTTCAGACAAGCTTGAATACCAGGTCTGTAATAATGAAGGAGCCTGTGATATAGGGACGGTATATCTTTTAGTACTACCAGCACCTTGTATAGATGTGGACATTAGTGTTTGGCTGGAAGGCGCCTTCGATCTGAATACAGGCCAAATGACGACACATCTTAATATCACCCATTCAATTTTACCGGGACAAATACCGATTAACGAAAACGTTGAACCGACTCCCCCGGGAAATCCTTACAGGGATGCTCAATGGGGCTACAACGGGACGTTTGCCGAAGAATTTTTCATAGGGCCCTACATTAGCCCGGAAGGAAAGGCAGTTACAGATTGGGTTTTGGTTACCTTCCGTACTGGCTCAAATCCTTCCGTAGAAGTTGTAAAAGCTGCTGGATTGTTATACGAAGATGGTAGTATCAGCTTTATCGAGCCATGTTTCTTAAGATCATCAACGCCACAGGATATCTGGATTGTCATCGAACATCGTAACCATATGGGGGTTATGACTAACGAAGCTGTAAGTATTGATGTCGGCAAACTTGTTTATGATTTCAGGCAAGATGATAGTTATAGTACCCCTTCAAGCTTTGGACAGAAAGAAGTAGCACCGGGAGTTTGGGCAATGTTCAGTGGTGATGCTGATCAGTCCGATTGGCCGAGTTATGATATCAATGGAAGTGACATTATTCAGTGGGAAATGAATAACGGTAGTTTCAATAAATACATTAATAGCGACTTTGACCTTAACGGTGATATTAATGGAGCCGATAATATATTGTTTAACGCTAATAACGGACTTTCGTCAACAGTGCCGAAAGATTGAAGCCAAAAATTATTAATAACCCCATTTACAACCGTAAACCCTTTCCACTTTTCTAACTTTTCTGCTCTCTATGAGCTTGCCGAGTAAGTTAATTTCTTCTATTTTTGATTACGCTTCAGGCAAGCTCTTAAAACCCAATCTGTTGACTCAACATTAAGGATATGAAACATATCTTCTTAATTCTGAGTTTTTCCATTTTTGCAAATGGGGTGGTTGCCGCACCACTCTTTAATGGAAAAACTATAATTCCGATAAACCAAAGCCCCAGCTCATTTATGAATCCAGGGGCTGAAGCCACTGGCGGCAGTATTACCTGTGTCAATTCCACCGTACAACTTCTAGGTTCGTCACCTACCCCGGGTGTGGTTTTTCTTTGGTCAGGCCCAAATGGGTTTGTTTCGGATCTGCCAAATCCAATTGTAGATATACCCGGTAACTACTTATTGACGGTAGTTGATCCGGTAACCGGATTATCATCCAGTGCGACAGCAGTTGTCGATGTAGACATGGTCATTCCTGATGTTTCGGCTACAGGAGGAACCCTTTCCTGTTCTTCTATATTTGTCCCAATATTTGGTATCTCCAGTGTCCCTGATGCTATCTATTCGTGGACTGGGCCAAATGGCTTCACTTCAAATGCACAGGCACCTTTTGTAGGGTTTCCGGGCACTTATTCACTGACGGTAACCAACCCTGCCAATGGCTGTGAAGCAAGTGCAGATGCAGAAGTTGACCTTTTATTGTCATTCCCGGATGTTTCAGCTACTGGAGGTACAATCAACTGCATCAACTCTTCTGTCCAATTGATGGGCAACTCCTCAACACCCGGTGTAACATTTTCCTGGACTGGCCCCGCAGGCTTTTCCAGCACTGATCAAAACCCTGTTGTTGATACAGAAGGTCTTTACTACCTGACTGTATTTGATCCCGTTTCAGGCTGTAGCGCGGTCGAGATTACCTTTGTGCAAGCAGATACTGACCCACCAGGAGCCACAGCTACAGGTGGAAATCTATCATGTATTGATCCGCTGATCCTCTTGACGGCGGGCTCTCCTACTTCAGGGGTAACTTATCAATGGTCAGGACCAAATGGCTTTACATCTGAAACGCAAAGTCCACTTGTCACCGACCCGGGAAATTATGATCTGACGATTACTAATCCCGCTAATGGCTGCTTCTCTACAGCAACGGCCATTGTAACTACCGATAATGTGGGACCCGGTGCTGAAGCTATAGGAGGAACAATCTCAGCTATTTCACCTACTATCCAATTACAAGGATCTTCCCCTACACCAGGTGTTCTTTATACCTGGTTAGGTACAGGCGGATTTTTTTCTCAGGAACAAAATCCAACTGTTGATTATCCGGGAACTTTCATTCTTACCGTAGTTGACCCAGTAACCGGATGTGCCTCTGTAGCTCTTGCTGATGTGCAAATGGTAGAAGAAATTTGCATAACCATCGATATTGCGCTATTTCTCGAAGGAGCATACGAAACAGGCGAAAGCCAAATGAGTGCCTCCTTGAGTATAGAAAGAGGACTTTTACCAGGTCAAACACCATCAAATCCGGTGGTGCAGCCTACGCCCGCAGGCAATCCTTATCGAGGCGCTCCATGGAATTATGAAGGGACAACAGACGAAGAAACCTATATCGGTCCGTATGTTAATGGATTGGGTCAGGCGGTCACAGACTGGGTTTTAGTTTCCTTCAGGACCAGTCCGGATGCCGATGATCAGGTCGCCCAAGCTGCAGGATTATTATTTCAGGATGGACACGTAGAGTTCATAAAGCCTTGCCTCTTCACGACTTCTGGTCCATCATCGTATTGGATAGTAGTGGAACATCGCAATCATATAGGGATAATGACCGACTCGGCCGTTACTGTACAAAATGGTGTATTACATTATGATTTCCGGCAAACGGACAGCTATGCATCTCTTGCAAGCTTCGGCCAAAAACAGGTCGAACCCGGTGTTTTTTGCATGTTTGCCGCAGATGGTGATCAAAACGATTTTCCCGGATTTGACATTAACGGATCAGATGCCTTTATCTGGCAACAGGAAAATGGCCTTTTTGACGGTTATTTCATAGGTGACTTTAATCTGAACGGGGATGTAAATGGGCAAGATAATTTTCTCCAAAGCGCAAATAATGGCATATTCTCAATCGTGCCCAAAGACTGATAGGTTCATTCCATAAAAAAACCCGCTCAAAAAATATAGAGCGGGTTAAAAGTGGGTTGGGTTAGAAGAGTAAGTTCCTTACTTACTCAGAGTAGGCCGTGTCTTCCTCTTGACACAGCTCTTCTTTAAAATAGAAATTTTTCAATTGTTGTTTTGCCGGTTCAACCTGTACATTACGGTTGTTATACCAGCTTCCGTTGCAGCCCCTGTTGGATACACAGGAACTAAGGCTCCCGATGACGAAAAACGTCAACAAGCCGAATACGAGTTTCTTCATTGCTATTACTTTTTGGTTTTTATGAAAAAAAAAGTGTAACTCGGATTCAATAATAGAATCAGACCTGAGGTTTTGTGTAAAAAAGCGTAAATCGGGAATATAGAGTGCTATTGGTTACAAATAACGTAATAGATAACGATGGTTTTTTCATGCTATTGTCATGATAACACATTTGATGCAAAAAATCTTTAATTTGACATTTGAATTACAATGAAGTTGTTTGCTATATATTGGCAAAACATAATATGTAAATACCTATGAAGTGCGCAATAATTGGAGGAGGAATTGGAGGCTTAACGCTTGCTAATTCATTAAAAAACAGTAAGTTAAATGTAAAAGTCTATGAGTCTGCAGAAGTGATCAAGCCTGTTGGGGCTGGTATTACCCTGGCTCCAAATGCGCTTAAGACTTTAGGGAAATTAAATTTGACGGAATCCATCAAAAAAAAGGGTAACCTGGTCATAAATGCCGCTTTCTGTACACCAAACCTAAAGCCATTCTCTCGGTTTGATGACCCTGATTGTATTAATATTCACCGCGCCGACCTACATGATATCCTGATGGAAGAACTTGAAGCGGACACGATAATCCTGGGTAAGCATTGCACCGGATTTGAAGAAAATGAGAATGGTAAATATACGGCTCTGTTTAGCGATGGCGATCGATGTGTTGCAGATATTATCATAGGGGCAGATGGCATTAATTCTGCTTTGCGTCAGGCATTATTCCCCGACTCAATAATTCGATATAGTGGCCAAACCTGCTGGAGAGGCACTTGCCAATTCCCCCTTCCTGAAGAAATGTGGGACGGTGCTTATGAAGTATGGGGCGGCCGTTTTCGTTTCGGTTTTCTCGAATATAAACGTGGTAAAGTTTATTGGTATGCAACAGCCCGCTCACAAAGAAATGGCGAAGATTATCTCGAAAAACTCAAATCAAAACTGAAGGCACTGGCTTCCGGATTCGACCCATTGATTCATCAGATAATCGAGGCAACAGCTCTTGAAGATATTCATAGGGGCGATCTTTGTGATATTCATCCCAATCTTAGACATTGGTACAAAGGCAATGCCTGCCTTATAGGAGATGCCGCTCACGCCACAACGCCCAATATGGGACAAGGAGCAGGACAGGCTATAGAAGATGCCTTCACCCTTTCTGAGTGTCTCAAAAAATACAATGCTCTGGAGTCAGCCTTTAGTCGATATCAGGCCTTAAGGAAAACCAAGGCTGACTTTGTGGTCAGCAGTTCATGGAAGGCAGGCTTTGTAGCGCATTGGGAGAACCCAATGATGAAATGGCTAAGAAATAAAATGCTACAGACAACCCCTCAAAATCTAACCAATTGGCAACTCCAAAAAATATTCGACATCAGCTACCAGGATGAGATTTGAAAACTGGTTGAAAAGTTTGGTACATTTGCTCAAAAAGAAAGATCATGAGACCATTGAATGAAGGAGAAATTTCTGATTATTTCATGACCTACGCCAATAAGGTACCTAAAGGCGATGCGATAAAATTGCTAAAACAGACCTTTAAGGAAACACGTCGGTTACTAAAGAATGTCGATGAGGAAAAAGGCAATTATGCCTACGCTGATGGGAAATGGACGCTGAAAGAAGTTTTAATCCATATTATTGATACAGAACACGTAATGGGCTATCGGGCATTGCGTATTGCTCGAAACGACAAAACGCCGTTGCCCGGCTTCGATCAAAATGACTTTGTCCGAGGGGTTGATGTTTCAAAAAGAAGCATCAAAAGCCTGCTAAAAGAATTCGCTGCAATGCGAAAATTGACAATCGCTATGTACCGCCACTTCGATGATGAAATGTTGAGCCGTGTAGGGACTGCCTCCAATAATGCGGCTTCTGCAATGGCCATGTTGTACGTGATTATCGGCCACGAAATCCATCACCGAGAGGTTTTGATTGAGCGATATCTCAGCTAAGGTTCCCGAAAGGACATGAAGATCACCACTAACGATACGCTGAATTTTTTATCAAAACTCAGCCTCAGGCGCCTGCTGAATATGAGCAAGGTGGTAATGTCCTATTACCTGACCAGATGGAGCGGCAAACCAATCCAATGGGGGATGCCATTTACCATTTCATTTGAACCGACAACTGCTTGTAACTTACGGTGTCCCGAATGCCCTTCAGGGTTACGGGCGTTTAGTCGGCCAACAGGGAATCTCAAAACTGATTTTTTCAGGAAAACCATCGATGAACTTTATCGTGACCTGCTCTATTTGATCTTTTATTTTCAGGGAGAGCCATACATTAATCCCAAATTCCTTGACATGGTCAAATATGCCAGGGACAAAGGCATATACACGATTACCTCTACTAACGGGCATTTCCTGACGGATGAAAATGCCAAAAAGACCATTGAATCAGGTCTCGATAGACTCATTATTTCCGTTGACGGAACGACCCAGGAAGTCTATGAGAATTACCGGAAAGCGGGTAAACTTGAAACGGTACTGGAAGGCGCCCGGAATATGGTAAAATGGAAACGTCAACTAAAGTCAAAGACACCACATCTCATTTTTCAATTCCTGGTAGTTAAGCCGAATGAACATCAGATTCCAGAGATTTATCGACTTGCCGAAGAAATCGGCATTGATGAAGTTAAACTCAAAACTGCCCAGGTCTATGATTACGAAAACGGTAATGACCTCATTCCTACTATAAAAAAATACGCCCGGTACTACGAAAAAGAGGATGGATCATGGGGCGTGAAAAACAAATTGCTCAACCATTGCTGGAAACTATGGCACTCCTGCGTGATCACCTGGGACGGAAAAGTTGTCCCTTGTTGTTTCGATAAAGACGCTCAACACCGACTTGGTGACTTAAGACAAACCAATTTCCGCACACTTTGGCAATCAGATGCCTATAACCAGTTTAGGCGTCAACTTTTAAAAGGGCGCGACCAGATCGATATTTGTACGAATTGTACTGAAGGTTGTAAAGTGTGGGCCTGACGCTAGTCCGTTGAGGCTTCTCCTGCCTGATCGTTTTCCAAAAACGAAGAGACTCTGAGCACGGCATTTTCCCTCACATTGACATAAAAGAGATTAAAGTCGCCAACATGAAAATTCTTGATATTTGCCAACTTTGCGCCAAATACCTTTGGGTGATTAACCCAAAGGATACCTTTGTGAACCTGGGCATCAACGACGCTTTTTCTGACTTTATTGAACTTTTTTAGAACCCCGCCTTTGTTGAGGCCATAATCAGCCATAAGCGTATCTGTTTTCCACGTGAGTGGATTTGTAACTAAGTATTTGTCATCAGCAGTCTCCTCCCATGGAGCTGGCGGATAATAACCCTGGGCGAATGTCCGCCACGAGCAAAAACAGTTTGTTTCTTCCTCCGTTTCGCATGGCTCAATGTTTTCGAAAGCTGTTTTCTCAACGGGCATTCCGACAAGGTAAGCGGCGACTAATTTCTCCTGTAAAGGCTTCCCGTCAAAGAATTCTTTTACTAATCGAACAGCGTGAACTGTGCCCTGGCTATGTGAAGCAATAACAATGGGTCGGCCATTATTATAGTGATCCAGATAATATTGAAAAGCAGTTTCAACATCGCTATAGGCCAGGTTCAGGGCCTGCATGGCGCTCGAGGTGTCAGGAGTGAAAAAGCTGAAGATGTGGGCCTGTCGGTACCTGGGGGCGTAGATCTTGCCCGCTTTATTGAAAATAGTGGCTTGGTACTTTATTGTCGAATTATCGGTTTTTTCATTCAACAATTGGTCTGCAAGATTAGCATTCCATTGGTTCTGATGTTTGTCGAGCCCAGTGTAAGTGGTGGGGTGAACGAAAAAAATATCCACTTCAGCATCATTTTGGTGGTCACTTAATCCTTTCGGACAAATATCAGCGAGATCGTCTGTTGTCGGCAAGGCAGCCCATGAAGATGCATCACTATAGTCAGCAGCAGATGGAATGATATAAGCCTCAAAAGCCATTTGCGGAAGCTCCCGACCACCATTTTGCGCAATAGCAGTAGATGAAAGACATAAAAAAGAGAAAAGGAGAACGTACTTCATGTAAAACAAAATTTAATACGTCAGTACAAAAACTATTCCTTTTCTCTTTGAGCTTGAAGATTTGGATTTAAAGTGTATCGAATACCTTTCTTGTTTGAAAAGTATCGTAAATGATTTTTAGCATTTTGATCTTTCCATTTTCATCAAATTCAAATAAGTCGATACACTCAAAAGTCGTTTTTTCGCCATTGGCCAATGTCCAGCGATATTCGAAATGGCAGCTGGCTGTCATGGGGTTTTGGCCTATATAAACACCATGTAATGTTATCTCAGATTGATTAGTGTCTCCAAAAAGGTCTTTGTAGAAATTTCCAGCCAAAACCTCACCATAAAGTGGCGAATGAATAATGGCGTTTTCTGAAAACAGGGCCAATGTAGTTTCAAGGTCACCAGACTGGAGCCCTTCCAAGTAAGATTGTATCGTGTTTTCTGTCATGCTCTGAAATTGGTGTGCGAAATTTCGACTGTTTATCAGTGAGTTATGAAAAATAAAAGGAAGTTTTTTTAAGAAAACCTTTGTTTTTGGGTAAAAGAAAATTACCTTTGCAGGCGCATTATTGAAAAGGGATAATAATGTTCCTTTTTCAAATTAACTGAATACTTAATAAAAACACTCATCGTGGATACTTTAAGTTATAAAACAAAATCTGCCAAAAAAGAGGAAGTAGTACATAATTGGTACATCCTTGATGCAGAAAACCAGGTATTAGGCCGTATGGCTTCCAAGATCGCTCATGTTCTTCGTGGCAAGCATAAGCCTTCATATACACCTCATGTTGATTGTGGTGATTATGTGATCGTGATCAATGCAAGCAAGGCAAGACTAACAGGAAATAAAATGGACGCTAAAGAGTATATCACCTTTAGCGGTTATCCAGGTGGTCAAAAGCGAATCGTAGCCAGAGAGTTACTGGAGAAAAAGCCTTATGCCCTGATTGAAAATGCCGTAAAAGGCATGTTGCCCAAAAATAAACTGGGCCGCAAAATGTATAAGAAATTATTTGTGTACGAAGGTAGTGAGCACCCACATGAAGCTCAGAAGCCCGAACCGTTTAAATTTTAATTCCCGATTATGGAAATGATCAACGCATTAGGAAGAAGAAAAGCATCTGTTGCGCGCGTTTACCTGACACAAGGTGAAGGTAAGATTACGATCAACGGACGTGATTACAAAGAATACTTCCCGCAGGCAAATATTCAGCACACTGTGGTGGATCCTTTGAAAGTACTTGAAATTGAGTCACTTTACAATTTCAAGATCAACGTGAAAGGCGGTGGTTTCAAAGGTCAGGCAGAAGCTATCAGACTTGGCATGTCAAGGGCCCTATGCAAACTGAATGAAGAATTTAGAAGCCCATTGAAAGCTAAGAAATTCCTTACGCGTGATGCCCGTGTGGTTGAGCGTAAGAAATACGGTAAGCCTAAAGCCCGTAAAAGCTTCCAGTTCAGTAAGCGTTAATGCTTTCGCTGGATTTTTGAACCAAATTTTAAAATTCTTAAGACCACTATATAATGGAAAGACCTGGATATAAAGACCTTCTTGATGCTGGTGTACACTTCGGACACCTGAAGAAAAAATGGAACCCGGCAATGCGTCCATACATCTTTATGGAACGTAAAGGCATCCACATCATCGATCTTAACCGTACTTCTGAGTGCCTTGATCGCGCAGGAAAAGCAATGAAACAGATTGCCAAGTCAGGCAAAAAGATTCTTTTTGTTGCTACCAAAAAGCAGGCTCGTGAGATCGTAGCCGAAGCCGCTCAAAGTGTTAACATGCCTTATGTAACTGAACGTTGGTTAGGAGGTATGATGACCAACTTCTCAACAATTCGCAAGTCGATCAAGAAAATGCAGACTTACGAAAGGATGCTGGCTGATGGTACATTGACCAATGTAACCAAGAAAGAAAGACTGATGATCACTCGTGAAAAAGCAAAGTTGGAGCGTGTGTTAGGCGGTATCGCTCAACTTAACCGTTTGCCACATGCTGTTTTCATGATAGATATCCACCACGAACACATTGCACTTGCAGAAGCTAACAAGCTGGGTATGCGCACAGTTGCCATGGTAGATACCAATTCTGATCCAAGAACAGTAGATTTTCCAATTCCTGCGAACGATGATGCGTCAAAATCTGTTAAGATCGTGACCAATTACATCACAGCATGTATAAAGGAAGGGTTGGCTGAACGCAAGAAAGCGAAAGTTGAAAAGGAATCAGCCAAATAATTATTCATCAATTATTTTTTATTCCGAGTTAAATTTCCCGTGTTAAAGATTATAGGCAATCTACTGTAAACAACACAAAATTTAAAACACGGAACAATACGCAATATTAAAAAATAGCAATTAACAATGAGCGAAGTAAAAATTTCTGCAAAAGACGTTGCCGAGTTACGTAAATTAACCGGAGCAGGAATGATGGACTGTAAAAAAGCCTTGGTTGAAGCAAATGGCGACATGGAAGCAGCCCAGGATATCCTACGTAAAAAAGGTCAGAAACTTTCGGCTAAGCGTGCAGATCGCGACGCAAATGAAGGTGTTGTAATCGCACAAACTTCAGCAGATGGTTCAAAAGGAATCGTTGTTCACCTGAGCTGCGAAACTGACTTTGTTGCTAAAAATGAAGATTTTATTAAACTGGCTCAGTCATTTGCAGATCTCGCACTTGACCAATTCCCAGCTGACCTTGATGCACTTAAAGCATTAAGCTATGATGACGAGTTGAGCGTAGGCGAAAAAGTGACCGAGCAGGTAGGTGTTATCGGCGAGAAACTCGAATTGTCAAATTACCAAAGACTTGAGGCTGCATTAGTAGTACCTTACATCCACGCTGGTTACAGACGCGGAGTTCTCGTAGGTTTCAGCAAAGCAGGTGATTTTGTTGAAGCTGGTAAAGGTGTTGCCATGCAGGTCGCAGCAATGAGCCCAGTAGCTGTAGATAAAGGAGATGTTGACGAGTCAGTTGTCCAAAAAGAAATTGAGATCGGAAAAGAGCAAGCTCGTAACGAAGGTAAGCCCGAAGCAATCCTCGAAAAGATTGCCATGGGTAAACTCAATAAGTTCTTTAAAGAAAATACACTCCTCAACCAGGAATATGTTAGAGGTGAAAATAAAGAAACTGTCGGTGCCTATCTGAAAGGTATTGATAGCGAATTGACAGTCACCGCCTTCCATCACGTTGCGTTGGGAGGATAAAAATTTTAAAAGGAGCGAAATTTATTTCGCTCCTTTTTTTTGTAACCACCTCAACCCCGGACCTTCTCCTCAAGGAGAAGGAAGTAGGTGAAAGTTCGCCCTCCTTCGGGAGGACGAGAATAGTCTAAAAGTTCTCTCTCCTAGAGGAGAGGGTTAGGGTGAGGTAAAACATCAAGTATGCGATTCAAAAGAGTCCTTCTCAAATTAAGCGGAGAATCCCTAATGGGCGAAAAAGGCTTCGGCATCAGCCCGGAAATGCTCGATCACTACGCACGCGAGATCAAACAGGTACACGACACTGGTACCCAGATTGCTATCGTTATTGGAGGTGGAAATATCTTTAGGGGACTGCAAGCCAAAGGGTCTGGCATCCCACGTGCCCAGGGCGACTACATGGGCATGCTCGCAACAGTGATCAACGGAATGGCTCTCCAATCAGCGCTTGAAAACGTAGGTGTATATACGAGACTGATCTCAGCCATAGAAATGAGACAGATCGCAGAACCCTATATCCGTCGCCGGGCTATCCGTCACTTACAGAAAGGCAGGGTTTTGATATTCAGTGCTGGTACGGGTAATCCATATTTTACTACAGACTCAGCCGCTGCCCTCCGCGCTAATGAGATCAATGCTGATGTCATTCTTAAGGGCACCAGGGTTGATGGCATCTACTCTGCTGATCCCGAAAAGGACCCGAATGCTACACGTTTTGATCATATCACTTTCGACGAAGTAATCCGTCTGGGACTCAATATCATGGATATGACAGCCTTCACCCTCTGCAAAGAAAATAATCGCCCGATTATCGTTTTTGATATCAATAAAAAGGAAAACCTTCTGAGGATTATCGAAGGTGAACGCGTGGGTACCTTTGTCAAGTAGCTCTGCTCAGGCTACCTTTACATGTTACATTCAACAAGTTGTTCACAACTTGCATCCTCAATTATACCGTTCCCGGTAAGGGAAATTTCTTGCTGCACGTCTGTTAATCCCGTCAATAGCCTGTTCTGCTGGTAAATTCCAATATGCTGGTTCGATATCATTATAGACCCATACCGGAAAACCTTCGTTACCATCAAGGATAGAACAGGTCAAATTGACTCTACCTGTCTGGTTACCGGGAATTGGCAAAGCCCCTGGAAACTCATTGAGGATATCAGCCATTACAGCGATTCCGAAAGACGCCATATCTGACATAAAACGGGTTTTCTCAATGCGCGTTTTGATAACAGCATCAACACCCAGGATTCTGGCGAGTTCTTCTGTGGGCATAAACCATGATTCTCTGATAGAAATCCCCTCATCCAGCAATCGCCTGTTGGTTTCATCATAGTGCTGAATGGTCACCCACATCGGATTGCGACCCAGGTTGGATGGCCGATGTAGCATATTGAAAAGCGAAACCTGGAACGCAACACTTTCATATTCCTCGATTTCTTCTACCATTTCTTGTGTCAGGTTGCGGGGTAAGTTTCCCGTAAAGATCATTTCGAAAGGCAAAACTGCCAAGGTGCGATGGTGGTAGGCGACTTCTTCGTAACTGGCAGTGGTGAATTGTTTGGCACAGCCTGTTGCAAATAAAGTAGTAACAAAAAAAGCGATATATATCTGGATATTCCTCATGTTAAATAATTTTAGTAGAATTAGTGAGTAAAGATTTTCAATTTATTGAGGCATGAAATACGTGTGAACAGCCTCATTCCTGTCTACATATATGAATGCAACCTGTTAAAACGGAATTTTCCAAAAGCGCAATTATATCCAGCCCTCAAAAATTTTGGGTATATAAATAAGTGCCCCGTTGAGTCCATCAAAAAACGATATTGAAGTACAATTACTGCATAAAGACCCCAATATGCTGGTTGAAAGATACCAGTATATCATTGGGGCAACGGTATCGCGATTTATTACCAGGGGGTTCTTCGATGCTTCCGAAAAAAATGAAATTATCCAGGCGATCAACCTTCAACTTCTGGAAGGGAAAATGGATAAGATCAGAGATAACTTTAATGGTTCTGTCTATCTGTCCACCTATTTTTCAAAAGTCGTATACAACAGTTGTCTGGAAATGGTAAGGTCAAGGAGTCGCAAACCCACAATGGTGAGCGATGAACTGCTTGAATTCAAAAAAGGCAATGACCTTGAGATCGAAAAATCTATGTTGATCGCCGATGAATTTATGCGACTTGAAGCTATTCTAAAAGGATTCAGGCGCCGCAATGCGAAATTACTGTTTTGCCTCAAGCTTTATGCTCGCAAGCTAATCACCTCCGATGATCTGAACGAGTTGTCTTCGGCTGAAGGTATGTCAATGAATGTGAAGGATTTCCCTAACACATTTTCTAACGACTATGACAATCTGAACGATAAAGAAGTTTACGGATTGATCGTCCCATTCATTAATAAAATGGAAAACAAAAATGCTGATGCCGACTCACTTCGGAAGTGGTTGAACATGCAAATTGATAAGATTATTGACCTCCTGAATGGCGAACCACCAACCAGCAGTTACCAGAGAAACACATTACGGATCCTCCTTGATTTTTATTTTAATCAGAAAAAGTCTTAAAGTTTTTCCGTTTCACAATTATCAGTGCATATAAGACATTAAAGAGAAAGAAACGCAGTATCCCTCAAAAAGACCCCGCGTCAAACAAACACTCACTATTTTGAAGCATTTTGATCACAACGGACATCTAAACACTGAAGGCCTCGCCCTCTATGTCGATGCGTTAAAACTGGATAAGACCGACAAGCTGCCAGACCATATTGTCGAGCATATCGACAATTGTAAACAGTGTCATGTCCAGGCGATTGAGATGTATGCCAGTGTTTCTGCCATTGATTATTCCAATCTTGGCGATCATCCGGTATTGGACCACGGTCAAAATAAACCAAAACCGACATCGCGTAATTGGCTATGGTTATTCGCGATTTTGTTGGCCGTCACTGTTTTATGGGTTGTAAACCAAAATAAAGGAGAAGAATCCCCTTCCGCGAATAACAATGAGCATGATGGTAATACAGAGGCTGTTCAGCCTAAAGAAGAAATGCCACGGGATTCGATAATCACATCACCTCCGATTGACATTGATTTGAAAGACGAAGAACCTTTGCAGGAGGAGACAGCACCTGATAACCAACCCGAAAACAACAGAACGACTAAAGCACCCGAGCTGATCGCCATGGACTTTACGCCATTTGACGAACTGGAAAACCAGGTTGGCGAAGTGTTCAGGTCTGATGACATTGAGATTATCAGCCCACCGCTAGAAACCCGTTTTGCCTTTGGTAAGATTGTTAATCTCGTTTGGGAAGGAGGCAGCGATGATACCATTACGATCAAAATATTCGACAACAAAAACAACCTTGTTCTTCTGAGAAATAGCGCTGTAAGTCCCTACCGGATCGGCGAGTTAAAACATGGGCTGTATTACTGGAAACTGGAAACCGAGGACGACCTGATCCATGTTGGAAAGTTTTTTGTAGACCCTATTAAGTAACAATGTCTAGACATCAGATAATATCGATACTAACCTTACTCCTTTTTACCTTCATCGGAAACGCACAGCCTGAAAGCGACATCGCTGCTCTAGAGGCTGCGTTAATGGCCTTTGGTGAAAACGCCAATGACCCTGTAGGGAAAGCGGAGATCGCCGATAAACTGGCTTTCGAGTTTATCCTGAAAAACGAACTGGAAAGCGCACTTCATTACAACCAGGTGTCTGAGCAACTGAAAGCAGGATCTGATCAGTCTGTTTTTCTCAAAAATTACCGACACCTCGGCTTGATATATACCCGGATGCGACATTTTCCCCGGGCAAAATTATACTTAGAAAAAGCACTTCGCCATGCCCTGGATGATCGTGACGAACTCAACCAGGCAAGACTATATGCAGATCTAGGCGATTGGTATTATCGGCTTAAAAACTATGAAGAAGCTACTCAAAACTATCATAGTGCATTAACCCTCTTTACCACTCTGCCTGATCAGGACAATAACGTGGCTTTCGTTAAAATGGCGCTTGGTGCAGTGTATTTTGACAAGGGTTCGCCTGGCCGCGCTTCGATAGAATATGAAGATGCACGAGTCATACTCGTCAGAGCTTTTGGCGACAACGACAAATCGTTAATCCCTTTGCTCACTGGCGAAGGTAAAGCCCTGATGGCATATGGCGATTTCGCTTTGGCTGAATCAAGACTGATCGAAGCATTGGAGATTACCGAAAATACGTTCGGCAGGAATCATGTTGAAACAGCCAAGGCGCTTATCAATCTAGCCATTCTCGAACTCAAACTCGGAAAAACAGACCAGGCAGAACGCTTTGGCAATGATGCAATTTCTTTGCTTACTGAAAACCCGGAGGGGGAAGGTGACCGGATAAGCCATGACGATGAATTAATCCGTTTAAGGGAAGTACAGGCCCACATCTACCTGGATCGTTTTTCAAATTCTGGTGAGGCTCACTTTCTGACAAAGGCAGATTCGATTATCCGGCATGGTCTAAAAACTATCGACAATGCCTTAATGGGATTTTCTTTTGAGTTGGATCGCATGAATTTTGTCAAAAGACACCAGTCATTATACGACCTTGCACTTTCAGTTGATAAGATGAAATGGAATAACTCAACATCAAAGTCTGCAATATCTGAAAATGCATTCCAGACAGTTGAAAGGAGTAAAGCACAGGTGTTGAATAGCCTGGTCCATGATGTACAGGTCAAAAAAATAAGCGGCATCCCCGAAGATCTAATTCAAAAAGAACATACCCTGAAAAACAGCCTAAACAGACTCAAAACACAACAGGCCCTTTTGACTCCAGCCAGTCCGGAATATGCTACCTTATCAGAAGCGCTGTTAACAACCAGGAATGATTATGAAGCGTTTATCACCAAAATGGAAACTGACTTTCCTCAATATTTTAATCTCCGTTACCGGAAAACCGAAGTAACACTAGGGCATTTACGATCAGTGCTAGGTAAAAATGATGCCTTGATCTCCTATTATCTTGAGTCGGATGTTTTCCATATTTTCTACGTAGACCTTGAGGAAGTTATCTGGTTAACCTACGACAAGGATGTCATTTTTGAAGGCCAGGAAGTCTATAAACCTGAATCAAAGTTCAAGATTTTCAATCAAACCATTTTTGGAAAAAAGAAAGGTCCGGATATAGAGACTGTTCCTGTTCCCACAAAAATAATTGACACCCAGCCTTCCTATGCACTTGACGATGCCATCCAGTTTTATACTAAATCAATCAGGAAATTCGAAAAAGAGCTTTTCATCAAATCATCAAGAAGCCTTTACGAGAAATTGATCTATCCTATCGAAGGCAAACTCAAAAACAAGAAACATCTAATCATTATCCCGGATGGAGAATTACATAATATTCCTTTTGAAGCATTACTGACCAAAGCTTTACAGTCGGGCAAATCAGTGAAATACAATAAATTACCATACCTGATTAAAGATTTTACCATATCCTATCATCATTCGGCTGGTTTGTTTTATGAAACAAGACTCATGCAAATTCAAAATGAAAAAACATTCGTAGGATTTGCCCCCGTTTTCGATGATAGTTTACGCAATGGATGGGTTTGGAACAGCAAAGATTACCTCAGGGATACTACTTATTACCTCGACTATTCCAACCTGCGGGCCATCTCCAATTCCGGTAAACGGAAATTCAAGGAATTAAAATATTCGAAGGATGAGGTGGTGTCAATCGCCAAATTATTCGCAAAGGATGACGACAATGCAGAGGTGTTCCTTTACGGAGAAGCTTCTGAAGGAAATTTCAAGTCTAAAACCGAGGGAACGGACATTGTTCATGTTGCCTCACACAGCTTTGTCGATTTTGTGAATCCAGAATCTTCAGGACTGGCTTTCGCCCAAAATGAAAAGCATTCAACAGAAGACGGCATCCTTTATACTCCTGAAACCTTTAGTCTGAAATTATCAGCTGATCTATTGGTATTGAGCAGTTGTGAGAGCGGAGCGGGGAAGATCGCTGAAGGAGAGGGCTTGTTATCGCTTACTCGGGGTTTCCTCTTCTCGGGTGCAAAAAATGCTTTAGTCTCCTTGTGGCGTATCTCAGATCGCACAACCAGTCGATTTATGGTTGATTTCTACAAGTCGCTGCTGACAGATCAAAAGACATATTCAAAAGCGCTAAGAGCAGCCAAATTAAAAGCGATTAACAATGAAAAAACGGCAGCTCCACGTTATTGGAGCTCATTTGTACTTATTGGCCGTTAAAATCATTCGTTAAACAATATCTTCTCTGAAAGATCCTGCAAGAGCATCAGAAATTCAAACGATGATCGAAGGGTAGTCAGGTTAATTTAGCAAATGGCCATATATCCAATTACCGACCGCAGAGCGATCAAACTATTTTAGCTTATTGACCAAAATTCAATTTCCGGCCTCAGCGAGGTCGAACAATAGAAAAAAATAATGCGACCTCTATGAGGACGGGATAGTTGGGCACAGGTGATTAGCAAATATAATTTGACCTTTTCAAGGTCAGAATCCAGCCGTTTTTGGTCCAGGATTGTTTTCCTGTTATTGTTAACGCATGGTCCTCTTTGAGAGGCCCTGCTGGAGCATTCTGGTTCTGTCTCAGCAGGGCTTACTTGGAAGTTGACCCTGTGGATCAAACCACAAGTTAGAATACAATTATTATATTTGCACGGCTCAGGGAACTCCAATTGGTCCAGCTTTTGTTGGATTTATTGAAAGCAGTTCAACTGCTAATATTTTTTATTAAAGTTTTATTTATGCAAGAAGAAATTGATTTTGCAATAGACGCGGCCAGTGAATCGATGGATAATGCCATGAAGCACTTACAGCGCGAATTATCAAAGGTGCGGACCGGAAAGGCATCACCAAGCATTTTTGATGGCCTTATGGTAGAGTACTACGGTTCTGATACACCGCTTAACCAGGTAGCGAACGTAGGTTTGCTGGACGCAAGAACCCTAACCATTCAGCCATGGGAAAAGTCGATGCTGGAGCCGATTGAGAAGGCCATCTTTGCTGCCAATTTAGGTCTGACGCCTCAAAATGATGGTAATATCATCAGGATAACCATACCGATGTTGACAGAGGAGCGTCGTCGTGATCTTGTAAAACAGGTCAAGCAGCTTGGTGAAGACACCAAGGTTACAATACGTAAAGCACGACGCGAAGCAAATGACGAAATCAAAGACGCCGTGAAAAACGGTTACTCTGAAGATATGGGCAAGCGTATGGAAGAAAAAGTCCAGAAAATGACTGATGGCTTTATCGCCAAAGTAGACGAGTTTGCTAAGAAAAAAGAAGAAGACGTAATGACCGTTTAGTCACTATTGATTTTCAAAAATATACGATGCAGGTTGAAAGTAATTTTGACCTGCATTTTATTTTACCGAAGCTCAGTTGAAGAGAATCAATTTACATCACGTATGATGACCACCTCATCCCTATCCGCAAGGAAAGGCAATTTAGACCGCACTTCATGCAACACTACCTTCGATATTGAGGTAGTTCTGACGGCCTCTTCATTTGAGTCGATGTAGATAGGCTTATCCCCCATCGGACCAATGACACAGGTATCGCCTGAATAGTTTAAGCCTTTTCCATCTTTACCTACCCGATTAACGCCGACTGTGTAACACTGGTTTTCTATTGCTCGCGCCAGCAAGAGGCTTTTCCAGGCATAATTCCTGGGCTCAGGCCAGTTAGCGGTGTAAATGAGCAGGTCATAATCTTCAACATTGCGCGCCCAGACCGGAAAACGCAGATCGTAACAGATTAAAGGACAAATCCGCCATCCATGTAACTCAATGATCAATTTTTCTTCGCCGGGTGTGAAGTGGTCGTGCTCGTCGCCCATCGTGAAAAGATGCCTTTTGTCATATTGCTGAATGTCTCCGGAAGGCGTGACGTATATCAGGCGATTGTAGAAGTCATTATTTTCACCAATGATCAGACTACCCATAATCGCAGCATTAAGTGATTTGGCTTTCTCCTTCAGCCAGGTCAATGATGGCCCATCCATTGATTCAGCCAGCGAATGTGTCCTCATCGTAAAGCCTGTAGTGAACATTTCCGGAAGGATAATAAGGTCGGTATTGCCTGCCAGACCTTCAAGCTTTTCGTCAAATCGCTTTAGGTTGGCGACTTTATCTTCCCAAACAAGATCCGCCTGGACGGTTGTAACTCTTAGATTTTCCATGGATTAAACTTGTCCTGTAAATATACCAAAGTTCAAAAATGCAAGAATTGTCCTATCCATGCAATACTTGTCCGGGCATTTGACAGAATTGTCCGCTACCTTGCCTGAAATGTCCGAAAGCGGATGACCAGTATGACCACATCTTTGTGTTGTGAGCTTTTACAGGCTTACCAAAGTTTTGAAACAAGATTTTTCTAATTCTAAATTTTATCAAAATGAATACGCAAAGAAATTTTTTCATCGTACTGGCAATAATCATGATTTCAGGTTTTTCAGCTTATGCAGTTAATACACCCGACTCAGGGAAGTTGATCGTTAAAGTTGAGCAGACGGATATTCATGCCCTACAGTTACAGTTGGCCAACCTTCTCGATCTGCGTACTGAAGTTAGAATTTCAGATACCAGTGGGAAGCTGTGGTACAAAGAAGTGGTGAAAAAGGAAACCGGTTTTGGCAAGAAATTCAACCTGACCATCATTCCGGAAGGTAATTATATACTTTCCGTGAAAAACGAGGCAGACAGTTATTTGCAGGCTTTCGCCAAAAATGAGACAGTTGTCGCCTTCTTTCAGGATGAGGTGGAATACGAAAAAACCAAACAGATGGCAAGGTTAGTAAGTGGGAATGCAGCCTCTTCCTATCCTCTGATGACAAAAATCAATACGACAGAAGATCAGGCGATAACCCTGCAATTAGCTAACCTGCTTCAAGAAATAGCGACGATCAAACTGAACAAGATGCGTGGTTCTTGCCAATGGGCACAAACAGTAGAAAACGAAACAGGAATGACCAAAAAGTTCAGCATGGAAAGTACAGCTAATGGTGAATACTACTTTCTCGTCCACCACAAAAGCACCATAGTAATGCAGTTCTTTACAGTTGAAGACGGAGATGTACAACTTGGTAAATTTCAAAGACTCGACCTTGGCCGTGATGTGGTTAAGCTGACCTCAAAATAAATAACAGTGGATAGACTGTTAGTTTGATTGAAGTGAAGCGGGCCATATTGTCCGCTTCATTTTCATTATCTTATGAAAGAATTATGTTAAAAAGGGTCACATACATTTTCAGTTTTTGGTTGGTAGCGTTTGCCAGTATTGGACAAACTACTCAACCACTAGGGTCATCGATACTTCCGAATTTTCAGTTTGAGACTCTTGACATGCCAGGCATTGAGTCGGGTTCCAGTACACAGACGATTGCCCAGGATTCATTTGGGTTTATGTGGTTTGGAAAGCAGGACGGGTTGTATCGTTGGGATGGGTATGTTTTCGATGAATACCTGGAAGACATTACTGACTCCACATCACTTGCATCCAATTATGTGGAATATATTTACGTCACCCGTGACAGTACGGTATGGATAGGAACTTTGGGAGGAGGTTTGGATCGTTTTGATTATACCACCGAAACGTTTACACATTATACTCATGATCCTGCTGACCCCACCACCATTTCTGATGATCTTGTTTTTGATATTCTAGAAGATAAAGAGGGATATCTTTGGGTCACAACACATAATGGTATCAACAGGCTGGACGTTTCCACAGGAAAGTTCAAAAGATTCAATCATGATCCAAATGATCCCAACAGTTTGACTTATTCATCATGTGGATCAGTTTTCCAGGATTCGGAGGGCACACTGTGGTTCGGTTGTGGATTTGCATGGGGAGGATCAACAGAAGGTGGGTTGAATCGTTATCGTCCTGAAACGGAAGACTTTGTCAGGTACCAGCATGATCCGAATGACCCAACAAGCCTGATTTCCAGTAAAGTTCATGACGTTTTTGAAGATTCGAAAGGCAATTTCTGGGTTGGTACCTCAGGTGATGGCGTGCATTTGATGGACAGGAAATCCGGAACATTTCAACGCATTGAAAATAATATTTCCAATCCGCTTCCTTATAGCGGGCCATTCAGGGAATTGCAGGGTGACAGTCATGTCCGCGTATTCTTTGAAGACAATAAAGGCAGACTTTGGATCGGTACCTGGAGTGGAGGATTGAAATACTATGATCTGGAATCAGGTAAATTCCAGACCTTCTTTATGGATGAAGAGAACCCCTCAAGCTTTCCGGAAAATAATTGCTGGACTATAATGCAGACCAGGGATGGTACTATTTGGGGAACAACAACCAGCACAAGTCCGGAAGTGTTTAAAATAAGAGAATCAGCAGTCCATCTTAGTTATGCCACAGGCCCTGATGTAGTGACCGGTATTGGTGAGTCGAGGAATTCTGAACTATGGGTTGGAACGTCAGCCGGTCTAAGGAAATTTGATCCGATCACACAAAACGAGGAATTTTTTGATCAGAGTAACTTTTTACCTCCAGTAGTATTTCCGGAAGGGAAAGAGATTGATCTCCTGAATTTTAACCTTTGTAATACCATCCTTCAGGTGCTAGAGGATGATGAAAGGTGGTTATATATCACTGCAAAATCCTTTATACAAGACCAATTAACAGGCGGACTAATTAAACTAAATCCGAATTCAGGAGAGGTCATTATTTATACTCACAGCTCAGAAGTAAACAATAGTATTGGTGAATATAGCGTCTTGGATATTCTGAGAGATAACCAGGATCGGATATGGGCTGCCACGACCAGTGGTGACCTTAATTTGCTCAATAAAGATGACCATACCTTTGAACGATTTTTTTTCAGGGATTTTGAAGAGTATCCAAATCCTGATTTTGATGTAATACTTGAACTAAGCTCAGATGGCGGTATTTGGGTTGGATATAAAGAAACTGCAATTGAAAAACACCCGGTTACCATCAAGAAATTTAACCCTGACACTAAAACCTTCCTTGATTATAAAATCACTGCTCCGTTTTCCAATGAAAAGAATAATTACGAATTGCTTCGTTCCATTCAGGAAGATGATGCTGGCAATCTCTGGATAAGCACGGAAACTGCCATTAAAAAAATAAACCCTGAGTTGTATAAAGGTGGCTCGGCGCCAATAGAATTGCACTCCTCGGATGTTGAAATTTTGGCGGAAGACATTGGGGCAAGGATGTTTGGCAATTTCTTTTTTGAAAATGCTGACCGTATCTGGATTCTTGGTGACGGACTCTATGTATACGATTTAAATCCGGAAAATATTAATGCTTCTTATTCAGACGGGATTGTCATAGATGACTTGCCGCACAATGAGTTATTCAAAGCCTCAAATGGGTTGATTTATATCATTGAGCCTGATGGTATTACTGCATTTTATCCTGAACGACTAGGCGAATTCATAAATGTCTCTTTGCCTGAAACACACATTACAGATTTTAAAGTGCTAAAAAAACAAAGTGAGTCGGATGAGATAAAACCTGTCTTTGGAGAAGCTTTAACAGTTTCGGACATAAAATTAAATTATGACCAAAATGCCTTCAGTTTTACCTTCGCTGCCTTGCATTTTAACAACTCCGACTTAAACCAGCACCAGTTTAAACTTGAAGGATATGATGATGATTGGCGTATGGCTGGATTGGACCGCGAAGCTACTTATGTAAAGGTGGCACCAGGGAAATACACCTTCAGGGTAAGAGGCGCTACCAATGTTAGTAAATGGTCTCCTGAGCGCACAGTAGTTGTAAGGATTTTTCCACCCTGGTGGGCGACGTGGTGGGCATACACCCTGTACTCCCTTGGCGTGTTGGGCCTCCTTTATTTCTTCTACCAAACTCAGTTGTCAAAGCAACTCCAAAAAGCAGAAACCCAGAGACTCAAGGAACTTGATAACGTAAAAACACGACTTTACACCAACATAACCCACGAATTCCGGACTCCACTCACTGTAATCCTGGGTATGGCCCGACAGGTGATTAAGCAACCAGAAACACATCTTGATGATGGCATGAAAATGATTGTCCGGAACGGTGAGAACTTGCTTTCCCTGGTGAACCAAATGCTGGACTTGTCAAAGCTGGAGTCAGGTAAACTGAAATTGAATGCCGAACATGGTGATATCATTGCTTATTTAAACTACCTGATTGAAAGTTTCCATTCTTTTGCAGAAAGCAAGGATATCAAGATCCATTTCCTGTCAGAAGCCGAAGCGATTTTTATGGATTATGATCCTCAAAAAATTCAGCAGATCGTTACCAATCTGATTTCAAACGCTGTTAAGTTCACCCCGGAAGGCGGCCATATTTACTGCTCAATTCATTCAGAGAAAGCAAAATCTGAAAAGGAAACTGGGACTATTATCTTGAAAGTGAGAGACACAGGCGTAGGCATTCCTGAAGATGAACTACCATTTATTTTTGACCGCTTTTACCAGGTTGACAATTCGATGAAAAGATCCGAAGAAGGTACGGGTATTGGACTCGCGCTCACCAAAGAATTGATCAAACTGATGGAAGGTAGCATAGAGGTATGGAGCAAGGTTGGACAGGGCACCACATTTGAGATTACCCTTCCAATTTACCACGATGCAAAAGAGTCACCGACCCCTGTAATTCCCAAAGAAATCAATGCTGACAATTATCAATTACAAAATGACCATGCTGGCAATGGCGTCGAATCGGCCATCAAAAACGGAGTTGATGGTGACAGTAAGAAACCATTATTGCTGATCGCAGAAGATAATAAAGACGTCGTTCAGTACCTCGCCTTTTGCCTTGCCGAAGATTACCGCCTAGCTGTTGCCAAAGACGGAAGGGAAGGTATCGATATCGCATTGGAAATCACCCCAGACATCATCATCACAGATGTCATGATGCCTAATGTCGATGGTTTCGAATTGGCCACCACGCTGAAAAACGACGAACGGACCAGTCACATTCCGATTATAATGCTTACCGCAAAAGCAGATGTCGAAAGCAAGCTGGAAGGGCTCGACAAAGGCGTCGATGCCTATCTCGCGAAGCCATTCCATAAAGAAGAATTATTGCTGAGAGTCAGGAAATTACTCGAATTACGCAGCAACTTACGTCAATGGTACTTGTCAGTGCTTGGCACAACTAGTGGAAACGGTCATGTCAATCCACTAGAGCAGGAAGGGATTAAAGCCGCGCTGGAAGACCAGTTCGTTGAAAAAGTCAAAAAAAATGTCGAATCACATATTGACGATTTCGATTTCACCATGGATAAGTTTTGCAAAGAGGTCGGATTAAGCCATTCCCAACTTCACCGCAAATTGGTGGCATTAACAGGATTGTCGGCGACAAAGTTTATAAGGTACATTCGATTGAATAAAGCCAAAGACCTGTTGTTAGATCCGGATATGACGATCACCGCAGTCGCTTTCGATACCGGCTTCAACGATCCAGGTTACTTCGGACGGATTTTCAAAAAGGAATTCGGCATGACCCCTGGCGAATGGCAGAAAAGTGCAATGCTGCCGCCAGCGAATTAAAGCTAGATCACTGTAGTCTTTTGTAAATTACGATCAAACTTTTGACAACAACCGACCAGCCTGTTCGAGCATGTCCATGGTTTTGGCAAAGCAAAAACGAACCACTTTTTCGTCGCGCCCACTGGAGTAAAAAACTGAAACAGGAATAGCAGCAACGCCATGGTCTTTGGTCAGCCTTTTCGCGAACTCAGTATCAGGTTCATCACTAATCGCACTATAGTCCGCCAACTGGAAGTACGTCCCTTTCGACGGAATAACTTTGAAGCGTGACTGGACAAGTGCCTCAGTGAAAAAGTCTCTCTTTTTCTGGAAAAATTCGTTGAGCCCCAGGTAATGCTCTGGCGTTTTCAGGTAATCGGCCAGGGCGTGTTGCATCGGTCTGTTAACCGCAAAAACGTTGAACTGGTGGATCTTGTTGAATTCTTCCATAAGTTCTGGCGGTCCTACGCAGTAACCGATCTTCCACCCAGTCGTATGGAAGGTCTTGCCGAAAGAATAGACCAGCAAACTTCGCTTATACAAATCCGGAAATCGGAAAACGGATTGGTGTTCTTCTCCGTCAAAAATGATATGCTCATAGACCTCATCACTAACGACGATAATATTCGTACCATTAGTGACCCGCTCCAGGTTTTCCATATCCGATTTGCTATAGGTAGACGCAGATGGATTTTGAGGGGTGTTGATCATGATCATCCGCGTTTTGGGCGTGATCAGTTTTTGAAATGCTTCCCAGTCTATTTGATAATCAGGAGCAGCCAGTTCATAGGTCACTGGCACTCCGCCAAACGCTTCAATTGAGGGTCGATAGGAGTCATAAGCCGGTTCGATCAAAATCACTTCATCACCCGGATGGACGAAAGCAGCGATTGCTGTAAACAATGCCTGGGTAGCACCAGCAGTGACTGTAACATCAGAAACAGGATCCACCTGTTTACCATAAACAAAAGCGATCTTATTGGCAATCTCCGTTTTTAGTTCTGGCAAACCAGACATAGGAGCATATTGATTATGCCCTCTTTCCATGGCCTTTGATACTAATTTTAAAAGATTCGTATCGCTATGATAATTGGGGAAACCCTGGGAAAGATTGATAGCATCGTGTTCATTGGCCAGGGCACTCATAACTGTAAAAATGGTTGTGCCAACAGCCGGTAGTTTGGATTGGATTTTCATTAAAGGGAAGTTAGTGGTTTATCTCGTCATCCTTCAGTTTTATCTTTTTTTTGACCACTTCATAATGGTCCTTTAGCTCAATGGCCTGATCATCTTCTGTATTATCAGTGCCATCAGGTTTGAATATTTCAAGCATTGCTTCCTGGAGATCCATTGGTTGTTGAGTGCCAAACATGATCTTTTTCCCGTTCTTAAGATATAATTTCATGCCCTGGTTGCCCGAAACATTATAGGCCCGGTCTTTTTGGAAAGGTTTGTATTTGATACCCCATCCGCCATAATCAAGGATCGGATTATATTTCACGATCTCATAATCTTCAACCTTATCCCACGGAATGGACTTGGTCCTGAAATGAAATGGAAAAAACCTGTAGTAAAAACCATCTGCCCTGACCTGGGTCTTCAATCCAGATTCCCGCATGAACAAAAGCATGAAGATTGAAAAAATTATATATGGGATTAGCACAAATAACTCTGGCCCTTTGAGCGTCAACAATAAAGGAATCACTGAGATAAACATCGCCGCACCAACAATCCACATCAGCCAGGACTGTTTGAATTTCTGCTTCTCTTCAAAAAATAAACCGGGAGTACTAAAGTCTGCCATCAGCAACAATTTCCATTACAATGAAATCCTAAATTACCCTTTTCCCCAACAAATTCACAGTCTATCCGACGACATACGGCCTAATCCAGATCAAATCCTACAAATTCCGAACAAGCTATTAATAAATCAGGAGTTTAGTAACCGCTTTGCCTCCCGCAGACTCAAGTGAAATGAAATAAAGGCCAACCGGGAGTACACCAGGCAGATCAACGAAGTTTTCAGAAATAGTTTGAGTGTCGATAAGCTGACCTGTTCCTGAAAATATTTTGATGCTTGCGGGGAGTGTAGTTGAATCTGATATGGCCAACTCAAGCCGACTGCCAGGCTTGACCGGATTCGGATAAACCGAAAAGAGGCCATCTTGGAGGGGCTCAATATAGACAACCGAAATATCGGAATGTCGAAATTCACCATCAAGATCAATCATTTTTAGTCGGTAATAGGATGTCCCCTTTACAGGAAATTGATCGGTGAATTGGTACCTTGTTGTAGTGCTTGTACTTTCCAAAGCATTGACCGTCCCTACCTTTTCAAAAGTATGGCCATCGAAGCTCCGCTCAATGTCGAATAAAGCACTATTGGTCTCTGAAACTGTTGTCCATTTTAGCAATACGTCTTCAGCTGAGGTGACTTCAGTTGTGAATGTACTTAAAGTGATCGGCAACACAATAGAATTGTCGATTATCCTGAAAATATTGCCACTTGACAGTCCTGTTACATAAAGCTCACCGTTGACATCCTCTCCGAAAGAGGCATATTCCCAGTTTGACAAATTGGCAAGTGATGTATTGGTAAATCCCCCCATACCATCAGGTTCGATAAACCAGAAATTACCGGCACAATAATCGGCATAAAAATACTTGCCGATCATATTCGGAAAAGCTGATCCACGGTAGACATAGCCACCGGTAATTGAACAACCTGTCGGGAAATTGCTCAGATATTCGTGGATCGGAAAGGTATAGTTACCAATTGGGCCGCAACCGGAAGTGTTGAACACGTTATTCCCCTCATAGCATCGCCAGCCATAATTTTCGCCACCATTGCTGGATGCAGGTTGAAAATTGATCTCTTCCCAATTGCCTTGCCCTACATCACCAATGTACATATCACCCGTTGTCCTGTCAAAGCTGAATCGCCAGGGATTGCGCAACCCAAGTGCCCAGATCTCATCGAGAACAGAAAAGCTGCCGACAAATGGGTTATCAGCCGGAATGCCATAATTATTACCTCCGGAAGGATTGTCCACGTCTATGCGGAGCATCTTTCCCTGGGCATTTAGTGTATTCTGAGCCCTGTTGTTGGGATCACCTCCTGATCCGCCGTCTCCAGTCGCTATGTAGAGGTAGCCATCGTTTGGACCAAAATTGAGATCACCTCCATTGTGATTGGAAAAATCCTGGTTGAAGGAATAGATGATCAGTTCGCTGGCCGGATCAGCGACATTAGGATTGGCGGTTACTGTAAATCGAGAAACATGAGTGTTACCGCTGTTATTGGTATAATTGACATAAAAAAAACCATTTGACGAATAATTAGGATGAAATGCCAGGCCAAGAAGCCCTTGCTCATTTCCCGTTGATCCCACTATCGGGTCTATGTTCAGAAATGGAGTGGATAATACAGTACCGGTACCGTCGATAATGCGGATTGTACCATCCTGCTCAACAACAAATATCCTGTCGTCACCTGCATGGGCAATATCAACAGGCCGATTAAAGCCAGATGCAAAAGTTTGTAAAGATAAAATTGGGGTTTGCCCCAATGCTTCACCAGTAAGCAATAAGCAAAAGCATAAAACGTAGAAAAGGGTTTTCATAGCAAAATTTGATTGGGTTAAAAAATAACGAAGTGGATGCCAGGTTTGGGGAGTAGGTTCAAATTAGCCAAAAAAAGAATGTCATGAAACACCTGAGCGGCGATGATCGCAAAAAATGGCATCTGATTGACATTCTCCGAATGGAACTTTTCCTTATGAAAATTAATTATGCATCATTAAGAATTATCCTTTTAACGGCTATCTTTGCAGCATTATGGCAAACATGAGTGAAACATTCAAGAAATTAGTCTCCCATTGTAAGGAGTATGGCTTTATTTTCCAGTCATCTGAAGTCTATGACGGCCTAAGCGCGGTCTATGATTACGGTCCTTATGGTGCAGAACTAAAAAACAATATCAAGGAATATTGGTGGAAGGCAATGGTCCAAAGCCACGAAAACATTGTCGGTCTGGATTCAGCGATTTTTATGCATCCTAAAATCTGGAAAGCTTCTGGTCACGTCGATGCTTTTAATGATCCGATGATCGACAACAAAGACTCCAAGAAACGTTATCGTGCAGATGTTTTGGTAGAAGACTACATTGCCAAGATCGAGGACAAGATCACAAAAGATATCAACAAGGCCCGCAAACGCTTTGGTGATGCATTCGACGAAAAGCAGTTTCGCGAAACGAACCAACGGATCATCGATCGCCAAAGCCGCATCGACAGCATCGCCAAACGCCTGGCCAATGCAATGAAAGCCGGTGATCTGGAAGATATGAAAGCCCAGATAGAAGAGCTCGAGATTGCATGCCCGGAATCAGGTTCACGTAACTGGACCGATGTACGCCAGTTCAATCTCATGTTCTCAACACAATTAAGTGTACTGGCTGGTGATGAAGGTAAGCTCTACCTCCGTCCTGAAACAGCACAAGGTATTTTTGTGAATTTCCTTAATGTTCAAAAGACGACTCGCCAAAAGCTACCATTTGGTATCGCCCAAATCGGTAAAGCATTCAGAAATGAGATCGTAGCGCGGCAGTTTATTTTCCGCATGCGCGAATTCGAGCAAATGGAGATGCAGTTCTTCATCCGCCCAGGAACAGAAATAGAGTGGTATGAATACTGGAAAGAACAACGCATGAAATGGCACCTTGCGTTAGGCACACCACAAGAGAACTTGCGTTGGCATGACCATGACAACTTGGCCCACTATGCCAATGCGGCCACAGATATCCAATTCAAATTCCCTTTCGGTTTCAAGGAGCTCGAAGGTATTCATTCTCGTACTGACTTCGACCTGGGCAGCCACCAGGAGCTTTCCGGAAGGAAAATGCAATACTTCGACCCTGAATTGAATGAAAGCTACGTACCATATGTAGTAGAAACCTCAATTGGTGTTGATCGTATGTTCCTGACTGTCATGAGCCACGCACTAACTGAGGAGACCGTACCTGACGCAAAAGGTAATGATTCAACAAGGGTAGTACTGAAATTGCCCCAGGCTCTTGCACCTGTCAAATGCGCGGTATTACCATTGGTGAAAAACAAGGAAGTGTTGACCGCAAAAGCACGCGAGATTTTCAATAGGGTGAAATTCTCTTTTGCTTCACAATACGACGAAAAAGACGCCATCGGTCGCCGCTACCGTAGACAAGATGCCATCGGTACACCATTCTGCATCACCGTCGACTTTGAAACATTGGATGACAATACCGTCACCATCCGCGAACGCGACAGCCTAAAACAAGAACGTATTCCTATAGATCAGATCGAATCAATCATCAGTGAGAAGGTTGATATGAAGGGGTTGTTGGTTTAATAAATATTTTCCTTTGTTATTCTTTTTCCTTGATGAAAAAGAACCAAAAAATCAAGGCTGGTTTCAAATCTTAACGCCTTTCAGGTTTTCAAATGTTGAAAAGAATAAACGCGCTATGCTCGGACAGTATTCTTTTCTAAACACATTTGAAAAAGGTCGGTTTTGTCATTAGTCTATACGACTGAGGGAGGCCTTCAAAACATTGTTCGACCGGAAGGAGTTTATTTTGGCAAGCATTTTTTGGTTCGTTTTTTTTGCGAATGAAAAAAATGAACGCTCTCCCGGCAGGGAAAAATAATATTTAATACCCCTATCTTTACAATAACCCCTCAATTCATTTTTCCGTATATTTATTCAGTATTAATTGAACCAATTTAAAAAACCTGGCTTCAATGAGAATTAGTGCCGCCCTGGTTTTATTATTCATGTCGATTTCCTCTGGTGATCTGAGGTCACAAAGCTATTCACATCCATGGTCCGTGGGGATTCACCCAAGTATGATCAGATTTGTCTCGCTTAACGTTGACGAAGTGCCGGGTGGAAAACAATACGATTTTGGTGTGCAGTTCTCCTTTGCGCGGTATATCAATAATTCATTTGACGTTGGCATCGAAGGTACATTTGCAAACTTACAGCACCCTTCAGGGCTCAATGAATTGAACGAGGTGCAACGCGATAATTTTTATGCGATCCAGCCATTTGCCAAATACAAGATTAACAATGGTTATATCCTTCCGGAAAATCTTGTAGTCGGACCATTCCTTAAAGCTGGCCTAGGTATCAACAAGGCATCTGTTGAAGAAAATACTGGTGTACATATCCCGCTTGCTGTTGGAGTTAACTTCAAGTTAGGGAAAAATTCATCGCTCGAATTACAAACCACTTATAATGTAGGTACTCAGGAAGGCGAAGATTACTTCCAGTCTTCCATCGGCCTTTTGGTGCATTTCAAGAAAAAAATTAAGAAACCTTTTAAAAATATCGAGTCAATTACCGACTCCGACCGTGATGGCATTCCGGATTTCAAAGACAAATGTCCTTTCCTCGCTGGTGTGCCAGCAGGCAACGGTTGTCCTGACCAGGATGGCGATGGTATTTTCGATGATGCCGATGAATGTCCTGACGTAGCGGGTTTTGCTAACCTTGTCGGTTGTGTAGATTCTGATAAAGACGGGCTAATTGATCCTGATGATTCCTGTCCTCATGAATATGGTGATATGACACATGAAGGTTGTCCTTACAGGGCACTTGATACCGATAAAGACCGGATAATTGACAGCGAAGATGAATGCCCTGAACTACCTGGGTTGTTTACAACTAACGGTTGCCCTGATGCTGATGGCGACGGTATTCGAGATAGCGAAGATGCGTGTCCCGAGGAGTATGGCGAAGCGAAAGATGGTGGTTGTCCAAGCTTTGATATTGCGGCTGTACCGCCTACAGGACCTGTAGTTACTCCCGTAACATCTTATCTGCCTTTAGAAGAAGAAATCACTTGCGAAAAGCAGTATGTTTTTCTTGAAGAATTGGCAAAACAAGTCCTTTTCGAAACCAACAGCACCAATCTCAGCGAATCTTCTCATGAAGCGCTGGATCAAATTGCCCAGGTAATGAATGCTTGTGATGTCCATAAACTTTTGATCACCGCGCATACCGACAGTGATGGCTCTCCTGCCTACAACATGGCACTCTCTAGCGAACGGGCATATGCGGTAAAAGCGTATTTGATGCGAAAAGGGGTACGGGGTGACCGCCTGGTTACTGCGCCGTTTGGTGAAACATCGCCCCTCTATCCAAATAATTCTGATCAAAACAAAGGCCTTAACCGAAGAGTAGAGTTTACTTTATTCCAATAAGGTAGTGTTACCCAAATAGTTCTTGATTTACTGGGTTATTTATGTCCCGCAAATAGTTCGATATGCCTACCTTTGGCGCATGGAGTCCTTCCAAAAATTATTTCTTGATATCCGATTTTGGATCGTTTTGTTTTTTATTGTCCGATTGACAGGTGTGACGAACCCTCCTCTCGAAGTTCTGCATAATTGGCGGCAAACGACTATGACCATGGTAGCCCGTAATTTTGTGGAAATCGATAATAACATCCTGTATCCAAGACTAGACATAGCAGGTGATAAGACAGGGATTACCGGCATGGAGCTACCATTGCTAAATTATGCTGTCTATGGAGTCTCCAAAGTATTTGGCTATGACAGTTGGTATGGTCGCCTGATTAACCTTCTTGTTTCCAGTATTGGCATCTTTTTCTTTTTTAAACTGGTCAGGCGCTATTTTGATGAAAAAGTAGCTTTTTATTCGGCGTTTATCCTCCTTGTTTCGATATGGTTTGGATACTCCCGAAAGATTATCCCCGAAACCTTTGCAATGTCGCTGGTAATTATTGGGGTGTACTACGGGCTAAAATTTCTTGACGGCAAATCCAATCCCGGAAGGCCAGTCCATGCATTGACTTATGGTGTATTTGTGGGTCTTGGAACACTTTCAAAAATATCCACTGGCTATATTTTGGTGATTTTCTTATTACCTTTTTTTAAGAAAACTATTCCGGTTGCCCGGAAAGCAGCTTTTGCTGGTGTGTCTGCTGTTTTTATTTTTCCAACATTGATCTGGTACTTCTATTGGGTGCCTTTCCTTGTTGAGAAATATGAATTCTGGCATTTTTTTATGGGAGAATCGATACTTGTAGGCGGCAAAGCGATCTTCAATAATCTGCTCGCAGTGTCTGAGATCTTTTATTTCATGGCATTGAGGTACAGCGGTTTTATAGTATTCCTGGGAGGGTTGATCTATGCAGTCATCAAAAAGAAGTGGTTGATTTTAAAACTTTTTTGCATAGGATTTTTTAGTTTTTTGATCATAATCCTTAAAGCCGGTGATCGCTTCTATGCTCACTCGTATTACCTGATTCCATTCGTGCCAATTATGGCCTTGGTGGCTGGATATGGGTTATCCAGAATCAAGGATGCCAGGTTTGCGGTTTTACTCTTATTGGCGATCTCAGTTGAAGGCATTTCCAATCAATTGTATGATTTCAATATTAATAAAAAACAAGTCGGCATTCTGACTCTCGAAAAAGATCTTGACAAGTTTTCCAGTAAAGAAGACCTTATCATCATTAACTCCGGCGGACATCCAACTCCTATGTATTTTTCAGGAAGAAAAGGTTGGATTTTGAGGAATGATGAATTAACAGACTCCGAGCAGGTGGAGGCCTTAAAAGCCAAGAATGCAAAACTTGTAGTAGTCCTGAAACAAGCTTTTGGTACATTCGTCGACCTTAACTTGCCAGTGCTTCACGATTCCGAAGATTACCGGATATATAAATTGTAACTTCGGTTCCTTATTTTTGCCTGATGACGTCACTGCGCGAAACTTTTCTGAAACACGTAGCCCAAACGAGCGAACTGCCAATGATGCTTGAAATCGAAAAAGCAGAAGGCGTTTGGTTGTATAGCCCAGATGGTCAAAAATATCTCGACCTTATTTCAGGAATCAGTGTTAGCAGCATGGGCCATTGTGACCCTGATGTAGTTGCTGCTGTTCGAGAACAAGCAGGAAAGTACATGCATACGATGGTCTATGGAGAATACCTGATGTCTCCACAAGTTGAGCTCGCTGAGTTACTCGTGAATCAACTCCCCAACCGATTGAATAGCGTGTATTTCTGTAATTCAGGAAGTGAGGCAACAGAAGGTGCGATGAAGTTGGCTAAACGAGTTACCGACCGCACCGAGATTATTGCTTGCCGCAATGCCTATCACGGGAGTACGCATGGCTCAATGAGTATTATGAGCGATACCTATTTTACCCAGGCTTACCGACCATTACTACCGAATGTCCGTTTTATCGATTTTAATGACGATGAGCAGCTTGCGCAAATCTCAAAGAAAACAGCCTGTGTGGTAGCAGAAACAATCCAGGCAGAGGCTGGGGTCATCCTTCCGGAAAATGGTTACCTCAAAAAACTCAGAAAACGATGTGATGGAACGGGTGCCTTATTGGTGCTTGATGAGATCCAGGTTGGGTATGGCCGCTCTGGAACACTTTTCGCATTCGAGCAATTTGCTGTCGAGCCTGATATCCTGTTATTGGCGAAAGCCATGGGTGGCGGAATGCCAATTGGTGCTTTCGTTTCGGATAAAGCCCTCTTAGATCAGTTTAGGGTTAACCCTATTTTAGGACATATTACTACATTTGGAGGTCATCCGGTTGTTTGTGCTGCAGCGTTGGCGACATTGCGAAAGCTGGTTGAAACTGATTTAGTGGCCAGGGTAAACGAAAAATCCGACCTGTTCAGATCGCTCCTCGTACATCCGGCGATCAAAGAAATCAGGGGTCATGGGTTTTTGCTGGCAGTCGATGTCGGAGATTTTGATCGCTTACAGGCAGTAATAGCAGGGGCAAAGGAACTTGGAATTATCATCGACTGGTTCCTTTTTCAGAATACAAGCTTCAGGATTGCTCCCCCACTTGTCATTAGTGAGGAAGAAATCAGATATGCCTGCAAGCAGCTATTAACCGTTTTAGATCGTGTCTATAGAAAATAAATGAAACAGTTACTGTTATATGTGTTGTTAGGGGCCCTGGTTTTGGGGACAGTTTCCTGTAAAAAGGAGCGGATTAGTCTTCTCGTAACTGAGCAAACCAGTCCGACTGACGCCAAGTTGCGAGATGTAACTTTCACTGACTCCGATAATGGATTTATCGTCGGTGGCGACAAATTCGATCATGGTGAGTTATTAACAACTAGTGATGGCGGCATAACGTGGACATCCGACACTCTGGCAGACAAAAGACTGAATACCATTTGCTTCAGACCAAGCGACCAAAAAGGGTTCATCGCTGGATTTGACAGCTATTTTCTCCATAAAGACCCGGGTGCTTCATTCTGGTCATTTCGCAATCTTTCTGGCGGCGATGAAGTCCACGGTATGGCTTTTAATGACACACATGGTGTCGCCGTCGGTGGTGGCGGCTTTCGATTTGGCGTGATCTACCATTTTTCCGATGATGAAGGGAATACTGATACGATAGCGATGCCACTTGATAATGAGTTGCGCGCTGTGACATTTATCGAAGAAGAGACGGTTATTGCAGTTGGTTATGGACTAATCCTGCGATCAACTGATGGCGGAATTAATTGGACGCCAAACCCTATTGATGGAGATTTCTTTTATGCGGTCAGCTTTCCAGCCAGCCAGATTGGGTATGTCGTTGGGGTTTACGGTATGATCCTCAAAACTGAAGATGGTGGACTGACCTGGAATAAGCTGAGAAAAGCAAGAACTATAGGCTCTGGCAGCCAGTTCAGAGATGTATTTTTTGTTTCAGCTGATAAAGGATACATCGCAGGTGATCGTGGCTTGCTTTGGATAACAGACGATGGAGCAGACTCGTGGAAAATCGTTGACAATTTACCAGGTATTGACTTCAATGCGGTATGGTCAGATGGCCAGAATGGTTTCCTGGTGGGTAGTGAAGGAAAGATTTTTCAATTTACTGAATAGCAACGTTTGAGATTGAAGTGTCGTTTTCAGATTATGTCTGACCTTTAAACTGACACCTATGAAACCAACAATTTCAGTTCTTTTTATTACACTATTCTTCGGATTTTCATCGCCCGTTTTTTCTCAAAATTCTGCTGGCGATTTTCAAGCTGGCATCTCAGGGCTTCCGATAATTTATTTAAACTCAAATTCGCTTGATGGTGGTGCCTTGACCGCCAATGTCGGTATTTTCCTGAACGCAAACCTTGTGGCAGGAGTCCGCCCGTTTTTTGGAACTGTTTCTGATGGGAATGAAGTTAATGAGCGGATTATCGCTCTTGGTGCCAATCCATATTTCAGGGTTTATATCGGCAATGGAAAGGTCAAGGGATTTGGAGATATTAACGCAGGCTTTGGCAAGTTGTGGTATACTTCCAAAAATGAAGCTTATGCCGAATTCCTGTCTGGGTTTGATGGGGCGATGTTCAACCTGGCCGTTGGTCCTGGAATCGATATTCTGCTGAAAGGAGGATATCATATTGAATTGTTGATACAATATCTTCAGATGCAAAACATATCGCATACACGTAATTCGTCGTTGGGAAATACCTTGATCCCTACTATTGGTGTACAGAAATTTTTTACGAAAAATCAGAGTTGATTGTCGATCGGAGCCAGCTGTGATTCATCGTAGTCTCCAAACCATTTTTTGAGTTTTTTGCGGGCTTTTTCGCGTACTTCGTCATTGATGTAACACGAAACAAGTACAAGTGCAAAAGACAACAAACCAAAGTCATCATTAAATCCAATAATCGGATTGAGATCGGGAATGAGGTCGATGGGGGCAATAAAATACCCGAGCGTCCCGATAATAACCATTTTGGCTCTGGGATTAGTCTCTTTTCTAAGAAATGCAAAGTACAGCAGGAGTACCGGGTAAACGGTTTTTATACCTGCTTTTTTGCCATATTTTTTGATCTTTTCCCAAAGTTCAGCTTCTGAAAACCTGTCTTTGTACTGCCTGATCAATTTAAGCGGATTCTTCATATTTCTACTTCTGAATTTCTTCCAACCATACCGCTGGTTTTTAAAAATAACACTTTTTAGGGAGACTGGGTTCAGTTTTTCAACGTATATATGGCTCTTTTGGTACGGATAATGACAATTATTCGACGAAATGCAAATTATGCGGTTTCGGAGCTGGGTGTATCGATTTTGGGCTTAAAACCCTGAAAATTACCTAAAACCGAAAGTGTGTTTTAGGATAAAAGCGCTTATGCATTTTAGCCATAAGGCAGGATTGGTACATGTTTTCGAGTATGCCAAATTCTTCGCACCAGTCATAAAGCTTGGTTTCACCTTTCCGGGTTCTGCCAAATTTACTCATAGAATTATAGAAAATAAGGCCAATCTCATCGTTGGACATATGCGCCATCACAATACTCAGATAGACTTGCCGATCGTGTTCTGAAAGATCGCTGCGCATGATAAACTTTACAATGTTGTAGAAGGATCTCAAAAAGTGACCAATTGTAGATTGGTGACGGTCAAAGAAGTTTTCATAGACATGGATCGTAAATGTTTTTTCCTTTTCCAGGAAATCAGGTGAGCCCTCCGCAGCATCTTCTTCTCGTTTTTCGCAGGCTGCGTTGTATTCTTTTTTCATTTGGGTGATGCACTTGTCAAAGAAGTCGCGGCCCTTAATATCTTTTGCTATCCGATTACCTTCGGGCGTTCTTACATCACCATGTGTGGAATCGATGAGATCCTGAAAAAGGGAGAGCATATTAAAAAATGTGCCTTCAAATTGCTGGATCTCAAGTAATCGACTTTGTTCTTCGAAGACATTGCGCGTAAGCTCCAGTTCCTGTCTTTGATTTTGGAATTCCTGGGTCTGAAGTTCGAGTGCAGCAGTCTGTTTTTGTAAAGACTCCCGGTTGGTTTTGAAATCCTTTCTTTGTTCTTCGAAAAACCGACGTTGTTCGCGTAAAGCGATATAAAAAAGGATAACTCCCGCCAGTGCCCAGATAGAGCCTACTACACCACCAATGGCTTCGCCAAAATGCGCGAACTTGTCAGCGCTCAGTCCGTCGTTGTTGCCAGCTTCCCCGCCAAGGAGAAAAAAACCACCAATTAGCAGGACGATCGCAATCCCGAGTGTCATCAGGAGCAAACTCGATCGTTCTGAAAGTAGCCTGTCAGTATATTTGGTAGCCATTATGATCTAAACTTTCTGAAAATTATGATGACAATTTGAGAAAAATACGATGATTTTATGATACATCAATTTTTCATCAAAACGACATCTGCCACGAGGGTGTCAAAATAAATGATTATGAAAATAAGGAAGATATTCCAATTCACCTTTTGGGTGGCGATTCTAATGGTTTGTTCCTGTAAAGAAACAGAAATTGTAGTGACACAACAACTTGATGATCCTGAGTTGCAGTTGTTTGTAGCGGGTCAGTTATCTCAAATATTCACAACTGTTTCCGGGGATATTGATTCCAATTATGAATCTACTACTGTTTTGCACGCTTCAATTAGCGCCTCAGATGTTAGTGGTAATATCTCTATTCAGATTATTTTGAATGATGATGATGATACAGCGTTCCCATTCAATGGGATTACACCTTTCAATATTAATGGTACCCTTATCAATGCTTCTGCAGTGATCAATGAAAATGGCAATATAATTTCTGCCACCTCGGGATCATTTGCAGTGTCTGAATTCAGGGCACTTGACCTTGGTATTATCGGCGAAGATCATATGCTAATATCTGGCACCTTTAATTTTTCAGATGGCATATCGAATTACAGCGGAACCTTTTCAGATATAATTTTGGATTGTATGGAATGTGAAGGTTGAGGAATTAGAACAACTGCCCCATCTGCCCTCCGGGAGGTACGACGCCAAGATGCTCGTAGGCCTTAGTAGTGGCTTGACGACCCCTGGGTGTACGATGCAGGTAACCTTCCATAATCAGGAATGGCTCATTGACCTCTTCAATCGTACCGGCTTCCTCTCCTACTGCTGTTGCGATTGTCTTGATGCCTACAGGGCCACCTTTAAACTTGTGGATGATGGCTGAGAGAATCTTATTATCCATCTCGTCAAGACCATGCTCATCGACGTTTAGGGCTTCCAGGCCGAATTTGGCAATTTTGATATCAATATAGCCATCGCCTTTGATCTGTGCGAAGTCTCTGACTCGTCTTAGCAAGGCATTGGCGATTCTTGGTGTGCCGCGACTTCGTCTTGCTATCTCGTCGGCCCCTTCATCTTTGATCTCAATGTCGAGGATCTTGGCTGATCGCTTGATGATCTTTGCCAGGGTGATGACATCGTAATAATCAAGAAGGCAGGTAATGCCAAACCTGGCGCGCATTGGCGGAGTGAGTAACCCCATACGCGTGGTTGCCCCGACTAGGGTGAATGGCTCTAACGAAATCTGGATGCTACGCGCATTTGGTCCGCTATCGATCATGATGTCAATCCGGTAGTCTTCCATCGCTGAGTAAAGGTACTCTTCAACGATGTTGTTGAGTCGGTGTATCTCGTCAATAAAAAGCACGTCGCCTTCATTCAGATTAGTCAACAAGCCAGCCAGGTCACCAGGTTTTTCTAGAACTGGTCCCGAAGTAATCTTGATATTGGTTTCCAACTCATTGGCGATGATATACGAAAGGGTGGTTTTACCCAAACCGGGCGGACCGTGGAGCAATACATGATCAAGTGCTTCTCCGCGAAGCTTGGCGGCCTCGATAAATACCTTAAGGTTGTCAACGATCTTCGGCTGGCCGGAGAATTCAGTAAGGAGCTTAGGGCGCAGCGCACGTTCCACCTGTTTTTCTTCAGGAGAAAAATGGTCGTCTGACGGATCAATATTAGGATTCAGCATTTTAGAAAAATAAACCTTGCATTAAATAATTAATTCACGAAATGCAGGCTTTTTAGATTGCCTTAAAATTACGAATTATAATTCATTAGAAAACCCTATTTAAAATGCAGTAGTTTACCATTGTAAATCCTGTTCTGTTCTAATAATTCAATAATTAAAAGTCCTTGAGGAAGATTTTCCAACGAGATTTCATAATTGGATCCGGAGGTTATTCTTTGACGGTAAACTATTTTACCTCGAAGGTCTCTAATCCTTATTTCGTCAGCCAAGATTCGGGGAGGTATGAAAATCTCAAATTTTGAATATGCTGGATTTGGAAAAAAGGTAATATCTGCTTCTTCAAATGTGGAAGTATTAAGATTTACATCCAACTGGAAAGTACCAACATAAAAACAATTTTCCGTATCGATGACGGTGATCATATAAGAACCTGGTGGGAGATTGGAAAGATTATTCGTCGTTTCTCCCGATTCCCATTCATAGGTATAAGGAGGCGTTCCTCCCTGAGGTGTAAGTGTGATTGCTCCATCATTGGCGCCAATAGCCGTGGGTTGGACAATATTGGCATTGGGCTCAATCTGAGGCGGACAATTCGTCACCAGGATCTGAATGTCTTGTCTTATGGTTCCTATTACTTGACCATTGCGGAATTCAGTTACACATATTCCTGCGACATATTGTCCTTGTACAACAATATTTCCGGAAATAGTGCCTGTTAAAGGATCAATTGTCACCTGTGGGGCACCACCGAGGGGATTTGATCCTGAAAAAGCTGGTCCAAATTCAATTTCTGTGAAAGGAGGAGGACATGCAGGGTCAGGCCTGACGCCATCGCAATCAGTTTGACTGCCGGGGTTACCTCCTAAGCCAGCAAAACCTCCCCCTGAAAAAGGGGTACAAAATGCATACACCAAAGAATCTCCATCTGTATCTATCGCTGGAAACGGGAATTGAGCATCGACAGAACTGCAAAAAACGAATGGGGGAGTAAAGTTAAATTCAGGACTGTCGTTACACTGGGACATTGCAAGTGAAGTCAATTCAGTGGTTATCGTAATCCCAGTTGACTCGGGAGATACGACATTATTAATACCAGGTATTCTGCAACATCTTTGGTAAGCAATGGTATAAAATGAAGATAATAAAGACAAGTTGACCTGGAAAGTATAAATGCCTTCTTCTAAACAAAAATCTGAAGAAGTGCCATAACATTCCTCTGCATTTTCTGTAAGTACTTCAACTGTTCCTAATGGAACATCAAGATTATAAATCAGATCAACCTGATCATCATATATTGAGATAGCTGCCGGATTGTCAAATGGCGACCCTGTGCCGGCACAATCCCTGTATATTTTCATTGTAAATTTGAAAATTCCATTTCCAATGCATTCATAACCAATAGTGCCTCCGGTTATGTGGGCAGCATTTATTGGAGTAAATACGAATAGGGAAATCAATAACAGAAAGGCTTTGGGAAAATTTGTCATTTTGAATGAAATTGAATGCATTTTTAAAGTATTGTCACCCATATACTTATCTTGTAAAGTAACTATTAATTCGAAATAATTAAACCCTGAATAAATGAAAGCCATCAATGTCGCCGGCTGGTTGATAATCGCCTCAATATTCGTGATTGTTCTCGTTGAGGCAAAGTCATTACTAGTCCCATTTGTGATCGCTATTGTAATCTGGTATCTGATCAACGCCCTCAAAAATCTTTATTTGCGGATCAGCATATCCGGGAGGCGGATGCCGGAGTGGTTTTGCCTGACGGCTTCTACTTTAACTATTTTGGGAGGGTTTCTTTTAGTTATGGAGTTGATCGTTAGCACTATCAATGCTATGACAAAAGCAGCCCCTGAATACAAGATGAATCTCGATAAGATGACGGGCCCACTTCTGCAATCATTGGGGTTTGAGTCAGTTCCGGATTTCAGCACAATCGCCAATGAGATCGATCTTACCAATACCGTCGCTATTGCATTAAATTCCGTTTCCGGAATAGCGAGTAGTGCAGTGTTGATCATGGTTTACGTTGGGTTTCTTTTAGCAGAACAACATTTGTTGCAGCGTAAGCTGGCGGCTATTTTCAGTGAGCCTTCGCGACTTGATTATGTAAACAACATTCTGGAACATATTAATCAGTCTGTTCGAACCTATATCTCAGTTAAGACAACGACAAGTTTCCTTACCGGAATATTGAGTTTTATTGTACTCTTGATCGTTGGGGTTGATTTCGCTATTTTCTGGGCATTCCTGATCTTTTTGCTGAATTATATTCCAACTGTCGGGTCCCTTGTTGCAACTATCTTTCCTGCCATGCTGGCTTTTGTACAGTTTGGTACTTTCGGCCCTGGAATTGCGGTATTGCTCGGTGTTACAGCTGTGCAATTTGTGATCGGCAATATTATTGAACCTAAAATGATGGGCAGTTCGTTAAATATTAGCCCGCTGGTAGTGATCCTGTCGCTTGTATTGTGGGGAATGATCTGGGGTGTTGCGGGTATGGTGCTTTGCGTGCCGATTATGGTTATCGCGATCATCGTATTAGCCGAATTCCCTGCCACCCGCTTTATTGCTATTCTGCTTTCCGGTAACGGAAAAATAATAGGTAACGCACCGATGCCGACGAATTCTCCAAGTGCGCCAGACCAGATTGCTATTGAGGAATAATAGCATTGTGAATCTCTACAAGTTCCTTTGCGATGCTCATCGGTGAGAAACAAGATATATTTTATAGCAAAGCGATACTAAGGAGTGTGCAAAGTTTCGCTAAGAATAGGTCTTAAGTTGGCGTCGTCTTAGCAATAAAAAGCCAAGGAGCAAAGCGCCTGTTCCTGCAATCCAATACCATATTGGGGTACGCTTTTCGATATTGATCGCACTGGTGTCACCCAGTAAAACAAGACCTGCCCAATATTCTGGAGATTGGATTCTTCCATTAGCATTTCGAATATAGTCCAATTTTGCTTGTTGCAATGCGACACCTTTATCTTTCCCCTCCGAAAGGTATTTGTAGAACCGACCTGTAATGTCTGTGCTTGCTTTTTCATCTATTTTCCACAGCCCGGTCATGATACTTTCACTTCCTGCATAGTTAAAGGCGTGGGCCATCGAAATCATGCCTTCACCTGGCTGATAGCCTGGCTTCCCGGTTTCGCAGGCTGTTAGTAAAGTTAAATTTGACTTTAAATCGCAATTATAGACCTCCCATGCATATAGGTAATTATCTTCTTCCTGATTAAGATTGTTGTGGTCTTTGGCAAATACTAACCGCGATAATTCAGGGCTTAGATTGTCTGACTCGGCATGTGTGCCAATATGGATAATCTTATGCAGGTTTGCATTTGATTTGAAAGTAGCTTCAGTTGATTTTTCATTAAAAAAAGCTGTTCCTTTGAAAAGTCGTTTCATGCTGGTCGCAAGATCCCTGGTGAAAGGCTGAGGAAGCAGGCCCAGGTATACTTCATCAAGATTTAGTGAATCTGTTAGCCCCGCTTTATAATCATCTTTCATATTGTCGAAAAATCCTGGAGCAAATGCGATATAATTGCCTTCAAAATTACCTAAATCACCATTCCTGTCAAGGAGGAGCATACTGTAATCATAAGTGATGGCATGTCTGGTAAGTAAACTCTTATCTTCAAATTCGGAGAATGTATTTACTTTTTCATGTGTGAGCATACCAAAACTGATATTAAAAAGAGCTTTGTCAGGAATGATGATAACCTGTTCGGTATTTATGCTTTGCGCTAATGGCTCCCAAAGGTGTTGATAAAGGTCAAGCAGCAAAGGAGACAACTTGTCTATATCGGATTGGTTTTCGGCAACTGATGAAATATGACCCTCAATCGACTCGAAATCCAGTTGGAAGATTTCCTTTTTATCACTACTCAAAACCAAAGCAAGCAGATTTTGGTTTACAAAGAAATATCGAACAATTGTAGTGGATTCAGGAATCTTCGAATGAATATCATCCAGTGGAACTACAATAGACTGGAAGCGCATATTGTAGTATTTCGGATAATCTTTTTTGATTGAGGCCATGAATCTCTCCCAGTCTTCAGTTGCTTTAAAATAGGACTCTACTCTTTCGAGGTGACTGGCTTGGGCATCTTCACTGAGTGCTTCTGAGATCCTGCTTCTTATCGCGTTCTCCTCAGCGATGACCTCCTCTGGTACCCCGCTAAATCCGGTATTACGATTATTCAGCCTTGCCCTGATCCTTGAGTAAAGGCTGGATTCGTGGAGACTAAGCAATTTGTCGAGATATGCCTGTTCTTTGGTTTTGTTGTACAATTCTAAATTGACCTGCTTCATAAACTCAAACAAATCACTGTTTTCGGCAATAAGTAGATTGAGATTTTGCGCAGAATTATTTACAGATTTTCGCCGTTCAAGAATGGGGATAGTGCTTTCAAGTTCGTTAAGAATATCTTTGAGGAAACCTTCGTCTTTATTCTGTTCCAGTTGAAACTTGGATTTGGCTCTCACCAGAATAGCTCCAGGTTTACCGAATTCCATCATCAAAGAATCTTGCATCTCTGCCTTTTCAGTTGACCCTTCCAGTTTTTCAAAGTTCTGGTCACTCCAGGAAATTGCTTCGCTATAATTGCCGAGGGTATAATGCACATTTGCCATAGTCGTACCATGTCTGAATGCCATTAAACTGTTTTCCCCATTAATATTGAGGGCCAGATCATAGCTTTTTTGGGCAGTTTCGATAGCTTTTAGGGCATTTCCTGTTTTTGCGAAAAATTCAGCCTTATAGGTCAGAAAACTTAAGAACTCTCTATCATATTCGCCATTAAGCGCTTTTTCAAAGAACGTCTCAGCCAGGTTGTATGCATTTTCGGCTTCCTCGGTTTGGTTAAGCATGTCATGGGCTTTCGCAATTGTGAAATAGGAGGTAGCCTGCCAATACAGGTGGTCGCCGTCGATATTTTGGTAAGTGTCTAAAACTTCATTAATTATTGCAATGGATTTTTCGTATTCATGAAGGTTTAGATACGATTGGGCTACTTTCATTTTTGAGTGGGGAATTTCAGGGTCGTTAGGCTGAAGTTCCTTTACATGTTGCCGATAAACATAAGTTAAGAGATTATGTGTGGTTTGAAAGTCACCCATTTCGTTAAAGATAGTGGCGAGATTCGCCATTGAGCGCCACTGGTACTTGCTGGCTTTGACTTTTAGGCTTTCGTCGTCAGATTCGTTGAGCGTGACCTGGTAGTTGTCGATTGATTGTTTGATGTATTTTATAGCATCATTGGTATTGCCTTGACTCAGGTTTATAAGGCCAATATTGGCTTGCACGATGGCTGAGAGATAGGCTTTGTTAACCGGGTCATCCTTGAGGTCGTCAAGCGCTGATACTGCCTTCCCATAAAAGTAAGTGGCACTGTCAAGCTTTGAAGACAGCCACATCATGGCACCCATAGCGTTGTAGGCGTCAGATAGCTTTGTGGGCGGCATTTCCGGGTGGTTGAGGTATTTGTTTAACGCCCGCCTGAAGTGTGATTCTGCTTTGTCGAAATCGCCGAGTGTCAATTGGCTTGCGCCCAGGTTATATTCTACATATCCAACTTCTCGTTCGGTCTTATTGGCCATTTTTTCAGCATAGCCGAGAGCAACTAACGTAATATCGTAAGATCGTTGGGGAAGGCCAGCCTCGTCGAAAAACGGGACGACATTCATATAGGCTTCATAAAGCTGGCGCGAAGTGGCTCCTGAAGCCTTCAAGTCATCGATAAACGCTTCGACTCGTTGAACGGCCTTTGTCTGGTCTGTTCTGGCTATTTCAACTTTCCCAATAGAGTAAGGGAACTGAGAAAGTGTGTCAAGATTGTTTTCTGATTTGAAAAATTCGACTTGAGACTGGAGTTCTTTGTTAGCCTCATCGACTTTTTCGGCTACGAGTAATTGCTCAACTAACTTAAGTCCGGACTTCTCCTGTGCCTGCAAAACAACAGACTGAATGATGATCAAGATGATCACTACAGTACTTACGGGGTGATTCAAAGCCTTGTTTTTCTTTAAATTTAAAAAATCACACCGAAATCAAACATATAAAAATGGCTTTGCGTGCGGAAAATGCGCCACAACGACTTATTGATGCCAAAGGAATATTTGAAATCAAGCGTAAAAAAGCTTTTTCGCTTTAAACTGCTTCTTGTCAAATTTAATTTGCCATTTTGCAGAATCGATTGATAAATGATAACAGCCAAAAGCCGCAAAAAAGACTATCGTTAATAAGGCAACAACCATCGATTTAATGATCATGGCCATGCTTCAGTTTTTGGATGTTGAAAATAGTTAAGGTGCATGGCGTAATCGATCAATAGGCCACCCTGAAAAATATCCTGTAAAGAACAGGTACAAAAAGTAGGGTGATGACTGTTGCGAATAATAACCCGATCATGATTGAAATTGCCATCGGTTCCCACATTAACCCGCCTCCAAGATATAACGGAATCAGACCCAGAGTTGTAGTCGCTGTGGTTAGCAAAATGGGTCGGAAACGTTGTTCCGCTGCAGCAACTATGGCATCTTGGGGTGTCCGCTCAAACTCTTCAAGCTCAATTTGGATGCGATCCAACAATACGATGGCATTATTGATGACAATCCCAGCAAGAGAAATAACCCCAAGAAAAGCCATAAACCCAAAGTAGGACTTAAAGAGTAATAAGCCCAGGATTACACCAATAAGGCCAAGTGGAATAGTTGCCAATACAATCGTCGTTTTCCGGAAGGAGTTGAATTGAAGAATGAGCAACAAGATGATGATGAAACCAGCAAGAGGTAGTTTATCTGCAACAGCACCCATCGCTTCTGCACTGCTTTCTGACTCACCACCAAGTTCGTAGGAGTAGCCGATCGGCCAGTTTTCAGATTCGGCTTTTAGCCAGGGTACCAATTCAGAGGTGATCGATGTGGCGGTTTTTCCCGCCTTGGCAGAACAGGTAACTGACATCGTCCTGAACAAGTTTCTGCGCAGCACTTTGGCAAATTGCCAGTCAGGAACAATGTTGGCAACTTGTACCAGAGGAACATTGTTGCCTGTGCTTTGAGCAAAAATGTTGATGCTTTCCAGGTCTCTTGCCTCGATATTCTCACTGTTCTCAGTCCGCATAATAATCGGAATATTGTCTTCCCCATCTCTGAAATCTCCGGAGTTGAACCCGGTAAGCGCGGTTTGCATTGAAATGGCAATATCCTGATTGGTGAGGCCTGCTCTTTGAGCCTTGTCCTGGTCGATGTCAATAATGAACTTTTTGATCTTTGGACCCCAGTTGTCATTGATGTTTTTAACAGTTGAGATTGTGGTCATTTTTTGTTTGATGCTTTCCGCAATGTTAAACAATACGTTAGGGTCATTTCCAGAAATTCTGACATCCACATCCGGGCCACCACTTCCTCCTGAAGCCAGCCTTCCAACTGAGACATCGGCATCTGGAAAAGTTTCAAAACAGAAGGCTTCCAGCTTATCGATCACTTCCTGATTGATTATGTCTGAGCTGGTGTTGAGCAACATATGGGCGTAACCGCTATTGGCTTCCCCCGGCTGGTAACCAAGGTCATAAGACTTAGGCCCTTCACCAATAAAAGCTGACCAATCCACAATGCCTTCCGGCCTTGTTTCTCCTGTTTTTAGGTGGTCGACAATGTATTTTTCAAGCACAGCAACCGCATCAGTTGTGCGTTCAATTTTAGTACCCAAAGGCAAGTTTAAATCCAGTGTCACCAGATCGCGATCGCTATCCGGGAAAAAGATGAAAGGTAAATTGGGGAATAGCATTAATGACCCAAAAAACATTCCCAAAATGATTAGCGTAAAGATAAATGGCCTTTTCAGTACGAGCATCAATAGCCTGCGATAGTAAACGATCAAGCGGTCAAACACACCTTTCTTTTCAGATTCGGGATCCTTTACCTTGACCCTGATGAATAGCACCGCCAATAAAGTGATCATTGTCATCGCCAGTAACCATGAAGAAAGCAATGCAATAGTAATCACACTGAATAAAGGCCCCATGATCTCTCCCATCGTCGATTCCGCAAGGAAAAAAGCAAGGAAAGCGGCTGAGGTGGTTAGTGATGAAACCAATAACGGAATAATGAGCTCGTTACTGGAATCGATAGCAGCCTGTTTGGCGGACACACCACTTTCCATTTTGACCATAATCGACTCCGATACTACGATAGCATTGTCGACAAGGAGCCCCAAGGCCATGATTAAGGCCGCCAATGAAACCTGATTAAGGCCAATATTAAATACGCCCATAAGGAAAAAAGCCATCAGCATAGCCATTGGGATAAGGCTGGCAACAACAACCCCGGTACGTAAGCCAAGGAAGATGAGCATTACCAGCAATACGATACCCACCGATTGGAGAAGATTTCCTGTAAAGTCTACTACTTTTTTGTTGACAAACAAATCTCCTGTGGCGGCTCTGCTTAACTCAATCCCGACAGGGAGGAAAGCATTATAGGATGCAATCCTTTTATCGATCTCTTCACCTAGCCTGATGAGGTTGGCCCCATCTTTCAAGGCCACGGATATAGCAAGCCCTTCATGACCATTGATCTTCACAAGTTGTTTTCTTGGATTCTCGTAAGCTCTTACGATCCGGGTAATATCGCGAAGCTTGATTACTGCGCCTGATTGTCCTATCGGAATATTGGTGTTTTTCAGATCTTCGATATCCTCGTAGTTCCCAGTAGGTTCAAGGATGATGCGTTCATCTTCGAGACTAACTTCTCCTCCCGGGAAAACGATGTTGGTTGATGCAATAATACTTTGTAGTTGTCCTGAGGTAAGGCCGATGTCTGCCAGTTGGGCATTGTCAAATTCGACATATATTTGCTCTTCCTGGATACCTTTTATCGAAACTTCTGAGGCATCTGGCAACTTGATAAGGTCGTCGCGGATGTCTTCAGCGTATTCTTTGAGTTCCCGGTATGCAAAACCATCTCCTTCAAGTCCGATCATGATACCGAATACGACGCCAATACCATCGTCTTTTACTTCAGGGCCTTTAATCTCGGAGGGTAATTCGTCTCGGATGTTTTCAATTTTTCGCCTAAGCCTGTCCCAAACTGGTTGAAGGCCTTCTTTGGTCACGTCGTCCTTTAATTCGACGGAAACTACCGACAAGCCTGTTCTCGATTCGCTGGTCACGTCTTTCAGCTCTGGTAATTCCTGTGCAACTTCCTCAATCTTGCTGGTAATTAATGCTTCAACACGTTCAGGAGAAGCACCTGGGAAGTTGGTGACTACTGTACAAAGGCGGATAGTAAATGGAGGCATGCTGTCGCGCGCCAATTGTCCGTAAGTGACTAACCCCATCACGAGGATGACCAGTAAGATCATTACAGTAACGCGGTTGTTTTCTATAGCGGCTTTAGTCAGATTCATGAGGTAGTTTGTTTGACTCTGAGAGGAATTTTCCAATAAGGATAGCAATTAAAACAGTCAGGTAAATTTGTCCGGAGATACCGATTAGGACAGAAAATGATTTTGCAACAGCTTCAACCGGCACGATATCACCAAACCCTATTCCGGTAAGGATGACATAACTGAAATAGATATAATCTATGGCAGATTTACCCTCATTAAATACAAGCGAACCGGGGATGAACAGCTCCAGCATCATAAAAATCTGGGCGCTGATGAGACCAAGCAGTAAAAACCCGGCGATAGCACCATAAATTGTGCTAATGGTAGTGTTGCGACTGTTGATGATCGACTTGGCCAAATGGAAAGAAATATAAATTAAAAAGACAAAGGCAAAAATGACTTGTCCAAGCACAAGAAACCAGCCCGGTTGTGGCAAAAAGATGCATAACCAACGAAACAACAATGCCAAAGCACCTAGTGAAATACCAATTTTCAATTGTGCAGCAGTGTCTGTGGTTACGTAAATCCCCAGTACTGTAACCAGTGAGAACAAGATATCAACCGAAATTTCCTGAGCCTGGAAGTAACTGGCAATCGGGGGAATCAGTATCAGCATTACCAGGGATATCAGCAGATAAAGATATTCCTGGGTTTCCCGATGGTGGTCTGGATTGTATTTAAGCAATGCGGGCATAACTTGTCGAAAATGATTAGTCGAGCAGTCGAACTTCCATACCATTCAAAAGGGTACGATGGCCGGCGGTCGCTACCAGATCGCCTTTCGACAGACCTTCTTTGATCTCAAATCCGGATGGTGTCAAAGTGCCAATGCTGACGTTTTGTCTTTTTACGGTGTAGATGTCCGCTCTTTCGGACTTTTCAAGTAGGAAGACGAAATTACCTTCAGGCCCGTCGCCAACTGCTTTAACAGGAGCAATTAATGTTTCCTGTCCTGTGGGTTTTTTTTCAGTCGTAGTGAAGGTCACATTGGCAGCCATGCCTGGCCTGATAGCGTTATTTGCATTTTTCAATTGGACAGTGATCGGGTAAGTTGATGTCGACCCTGAGCTAAATCCAACTTCGCTTATTTCTCCTTCAAATACCTGATCTGTCAGTACAGAAAACCTGACCTCAACATCCTGCCCCTGGGTTATTTGACCGATAAAGATCTCCGGGACGCCGAGGCTGACTTCTGGTTTTTGCTCAGATGTAAGCAGAGCGATTGGCGTGCCAGATCCTACGATCTCATTCTCTTCCACGTCTATCATAGTGATCACGCCACTGAATGGGGCTGTAAGCCTGGCGTAGTTAACCTGGTTGCGAGAGGCTTGAACCTGCTTTTCGGAGGCTGTTGCCTGGGCGACCGCAGCGTCGTACTGACTTTGGGCCGCTTCATAGGCTGCCTTGGCGGATTCGAACTCACTTAAGGGGACACTATTGTTTTCGTAGAGTTTTTCGACTCTTTCGTAAGTCGATTTTGTAGTTAACAACTGGCTTTGTGCTGATTTGATCTGCGTCTCTGTTGACTTTTGCTGGGCCAGTGATTGGTCGTATTGGATGGTATAATCAGAAGCATCGAGTGAAGCAATTTGCTGTCCTTTTCTGACGCGATCACCCACGTTTACGTTAAGGCTGCGAATAGTGCCTGCTACTCTAAAACTTAGTTTAGCTTCTTTGCTGGATTGTGCAGTACCCGAAAAAGTATGGGTTTCACCGCCTCCTGTGAGTACAACTTCCCCATAACGTACAGGTCTGAAAACCTCTTCGACTTTCTCTACTTTCTTTTTACAGGAAGGCAGAATCAAAAGGCAGATAAACATTAGGAATGAGAATCTTATCATGATGAAAATATTTTATTGGTTGTCGCTAAGAAATGTCGCCATCCGTTGGAAGAAAGCTTCCCTTTCAGCTGGCGCTTTCAGGAAATAATAAGAGCCAATCGCCCTGTCCACAGAAAGGAAGTCAATAATAAACTGGTAAACTGCATTTGCTGCGCTGAGCTCTGTTTGTAAGGCAGAACTTTGCGCATCGATTAGCGTCGTTACATTGGCTAACCCTTTCGAATAAGAATCCTGAACGATATCAAAGTTTTTCCTTGCTGCAGTAGCTGCATCGACCGATAATTCCATTCTGGAAAATGATGCACCGGCAGTCTCCATATTTGCTCTTACTCTGAATTCAAGTTGCCGCACGAGATCGTTTCTTTGATGATCAAGCTGCAATAGTTTTAATTCTGTTTGTTGCACATTGATCTTGCGTTTACCGCCTTGGAACAAGGGATAGCTTACGCCAATGCCAAGGTTCCACGATGGATTTTTTTCTGGTAATGGCATGCCCGTTTCTGGTACCGCATATCGATCAATGATATGGTCAATACCGCCTGAAAATGCAACAGAAGGCAGATACCATTCACGTTTTTGCGAAAGCATTAGTCTTTCCTGGGTGTCAATACCAAGGTCAAGTTGCTGTATTTCGGGTAAATCCCTTAACGCCTCGCTAACCATAAAATCTGCAAATCGGTCGAGGTCGCCTGGGTTCTTAATGAGTCCAAGAATTTGCGGATTACTGATCAGCAGAATCTGGTCCTGGCCGAGTGTAACGTCTTCTGTGGTGAATTCTTCTGCGATGGGTCTGTTGAGCAGATAGTTGAGGTTGAATTCTGTTTGTTTGGCAGAGGCGACAGCGTCATTTAGGTCAATATTGGCAAGAGCGAGTTCGGTTTCCCATCTGTTGATATCGGTTGCACCAGTGTAACCTACTGCTTGTTTGGCCTTGGCGATATTGAGGTTTTCACGGGTCAGGTTAACATTTTCTATCTGTATGGCAGCAAGACTTTTGGCCTGTAAGATATTAAGGTAAGCTGTCGCTGATTCGAGAATCAAATCCAACTCTACCTGATTGAACTCGGCTGCTTCGGTCTGTTTGAGCAATTCCTGGATGGCGATATTGGCCATCAATGGTTCCGAGAAAATGACCTGCGTAAGGTCACCGCTAGCGGTCCAATTCATGCGGCCTTGTGCGCCAAAAGTACGTTCAGCCGATGATTTGTCGATAACTGAGAAGGCAGTTGAGATATCCGCTTGTGGCAATCTGTCAGCTTTTGCCAGGGCAATTTCCTTATCCTGAATCTCGGTATCAAGTCCTGCGATTTTTAGGCCCAGATTTTCGATTAGAGCTTCTGCAATGACCGACCTGATATTGACGACATTTTCACTTTCAGTAGCAAACAAATTAACAAGGATCGACTCTGCCATGAGGTCCCAGTCTGGATAGAGCCCTGTCTTTCTTACAGTTGCCATATTAATAATGAGATCTTCGCTGAATGTCTGAATAGCAACAGGCAGGTCGCCAGCATTCTGGCCTTCAATAATCTTGTAAATGTTGAGTGCGATGCGTCGGGGAATCTTGGAAAGATTGTTTTCTGTCTCATGTGCTGCATAAGCTCCAGCCTCTATGGTATGTTCAGAAAGCAGCGCGAAAACCGGAATTTTTCGATCTGCAAGACGACCCAATAGTTGCTCCAGTTCCTGGTTGGATAGTAGGTTGAAATGAGGAAGAAGATAAATTGCATCTACGTCATCTGTAATCGAGTTAACAGTGCCTTCAGGAGATGACAAAATAGGGTAATAGGTCCAGGTTGCACCAATGCTTTCAACGTAGCTGTCAAAAAGTTGGTTGAAGTTTGGAATACCTTCAACAAATAGTGAGTTACCAACGACCCCCAAGTTCGTGTATGGGATAATCCGATGCAAGTGACTCAGGTCATGAAAAATGTCGAATGGACTTTCTATATACGTAAAATTAGGAACCCCGGAAGTGCCTTCATCGGTGATGCCAACCCCCTGAATCTCATTGTCAATCACGATTCCGGCAATGGCTGGTTTTGAATAGGAAGTCCTCGTGGTTAAAATATGTGAAGCCAATGCACCAATACTGATCACGATATCTGAATCGGTATTAGCAAATTCGGCATCAAAAATAGAGGCTAGTTCTGCCACATCGTTATCCGCATAAAATTCCCGGAACTGAATGTCGTACCTGGAAGATAGCAATACGGTAATCTCGTTTTTTACATCCTCTTCGAAAAAATGATCACCTTCCTGGGCAGTTTCTGAGACCAGGGATACGGTGATTTGCTGTTGGCTAAAGCTCAAATTCGTGTTTCCGCAAAGGAAAATTAACCCCGCTATTAAAACAGTTAGCATACGCTTTACAGAAGAAACTCTCATACGAGTGAGATTTGATTTTCAGGTTAAGAAAATTATTCAAGGAAGTCTATTCGTCACTACCTTCGTTTTTCCAGATCAAGGTCATAGCCTCCTCATCGATACGACTGAGGATCGGATGACAATCACCACCTGTGATGCCGCCATCAATACAGATGTTATTACTTTGACAATCTTTGAGAAAGCTTTGAAAATCACAACAGCGCAAGATTTTGAAGAAATACACAGGCTTGCCATTGTATTCGAAAGTCAGGATCTGCTCGGTTTTGTGTTGCTCGGCGAAATTCTTCATCCACGGCACTTTCATTGGATCTTCGGGCGCTTTTACACAGGGGTCAGCGGGAGTAGGCTCCGGGGCCATCCCCGTTTCTTCAATGCAAGTGATTTTAACAGTTTCGCCAGACATGCAAATGGTCATAACATCTTTGGCCGATTCATAAGATAGTTTGACCTGCTGACGGTCTTTGAATACAAAGTCGGCTGGATATGATACAGGCTCCAGCTTTGTGCCGTCATCAAGGATTATCAGATGCTTACATCCGTCAAGGCCGGTAAAGTCTTTAACAACACCCGTAAGATCGCAGGACCCCTGGTTATTTTTAGGACATCCCTGCATTAAAAAACTGAGCGCCAGTGCTACAGAAAGGAAAGTTTTCATGGGTTAGTAGATTTTGTTATGATAAAGATAATAACCCATTTCGGTATTTTGATAAATCCCTTTTTTATTCGCCTATATCAATAAAATTATATCAATTATTTCTTAATCCAATGTTCGATTTTGATATCGTCTACAAGGATTTCGTTTTGGAAGTCATTTTCGAGATAGATGACGAGATTGTCAGATTGGGGATTAATTTTTTCCGTTACCGGAATAAAGTAATAGATACTGTCCCAGACGTTTGTTGCCCCCCAAAAAGGCGAATACGTGGGGTCTCCTAATTTATTTTCTACCCTAACAAAATATGTTTTCCGATAGGAAGCGTCATCACGTAAAAACCGGGTAACAAACCTTGTTCCATGCATGCGTAATGACATTGGTTTCCGGGAATTGAAAAATGCAGTTACTTTAAGCCAGTCACCGGGTTGTAGTTGAAATGGCTCAAGTGCAAAGATGTCAATTTTAGCCAACACATCATCAGGTTTCATATGAAAGGCAAAATTCCCAGAGTTTGTGGTCATCGAAGACTTCTGCGGTAAAAGTGAATCTTCAAACCCCTGTTCATAAATCGTATTAACATATTTCAGGTTACTGGTATCGGCAAAGCCAATTTTTAAGTCATTTACAATCAATGCTTCATAAGTGAGTTTCGTTTTAAGAAAAGATGCCCAGTAATATGATCTTCTTGCATCTTCTGGCCATAAGATACCTTTCGAGGTTTGCCAGGTTTGGAAAATATTCAGGAAAAGAAAAAAGCTAATGAGCAATAACAGCAGGAATTTTGTCAAAACCTTTTTGAATAACATTCCAGAGAATATGGCGAAAGGAATAGCCAATAATGCATAAGTCTCTACCATTGGCCGTGAGCCAAAGGAATTGCTGTAATTCGGGTTGTACCAGCTGTAAATGATATAGATGTGCAGGCCGATAAATAGGACTACTGATAGCAGGAATTGCTTCTTTTTCCATAAAAATAACAGGCCCATCAGACTCAGTATCATGACAGGGGTATAGATTAGCCATCCATTATTAAACTGAAACAGCCCTTTTATTATTTTCGGATTAGTAAGGTCAAGCGTTTCATGGGTATAACTGTAAAAAAAGAACTCACCAGTTACGATTTTCCAATAAATCAACTGGGATATTCCGCAAAGGATATAAACACCAATAGCTAGTAAATAGCCTTTATAGTTTTTGATATAGTCCGTCAAGCGTTGTTGTAATTCATGGATATTTGAAATGCCGTATAAAATCGGGATGATCAGGCAGATTATTTCCACAGGCCTGATCAGGGTAATCATCCCGCATGCCAGTCCCACCATTACAGCATGACGAACAGCTTTCGTTTCGTACCATTTCACTGTAGCATAGAGCAACATGCAATACAAGAAAAAAAGGTAGGCGTGAGCCATGCCGGTATTGTACGTTGTGAAATAAAAAAGATTAGTGGCAAGCCCGACAACAAGAATAGTCAAAGCAGTCACGTTATCTTCAAAGTGCTTAACAAGGACTTTCCTTAGAAAGATCAAGCCAAGGAAAACATAAAAAATGCTGGATAGATGGATCATCAGCATGTACGGATCTGAAAAGCCGTCAGTTGGGAACGCACTCAATGATGCAACAGTATGCCCGATGAAAAAGAAAGGTAATTGCAAAGTCGCCACCCCAATGGTGTACTTGATGACAAAGTTGCCATTATCAGCCGGATTGGCTTCATAAATACCAAGATCGTTGGTAGGGTTGGTTCGCCTGTTTTTGTTGTAAATTTCGTTGACATCCACTGTAGTTTGCAGATTGTCAAGGTCATTATGAATGAACAGCGCGGGCAGGTAAGCATAATAACCCCACGAATCCCCTCCGTCTCGGATAAATTTTCCCCATCGGTCAAATTGGAAAAATGAAAACAGATAAACGGCCAATAGGAAGCCTAAAACGACTTTTGAGTAACCGACATTTTTCATTTTACAGCTTCCGACGCTTTACTTCTTTTTTAATAAAGCCCAGTTCGCGACTCATACCTCCTGCAATGGCCGTATTTTCCTGGGCGCGTCTGATGAGGTAAGGAATGACATCCCTGATTGGTCCATACACAACGTATTTGGCAACGCAATACCCGGCTTTCGCCAAATTGAAAGACAAATGGTCACTCATGCCAAGAAGCTGGCAGAAGTTGAGATGGGGGTGTGCTTTAGGCAACCCCTTTTCCTCTATCAGGTCTACCATTTTCAGACAGCTTTCTTCGTTATGTGTTGCGGCAGTTAAGGCTATGGTTTCGTAGTTGTCGATACAGTATTTCAACGCGGCATTATAATCGCGATCGGTTGAGGCCTTGTCAGGCTGCATTGGCGTGAGATAGCCGAGCCTTTCAGCCCTTGCATTTTCTTTTTCAAGGTAGGCACCTCTTACGAGTTTTGCACCCAGCAAATAGCCTTTTTTACGCGCTAACTCATGTGACGCTTTCAGGAACTCTAGGCGATCGTGACGATACAGCTGATAAGTGTTATACACATAGACCTTTTCCTTATTGTATCGCTCCATCATAAGATCAGCCATATCGTCCATCGGTTTCTGTATCCAGCTTTCTTCGGCATCGATGAAAACGCCTGTATTGCCAGAGTCGTGAGCAACCTGACAGATATTATCAATTCGGGTAATAATACGATCGTATTCGGCTTGTTCGTCGGGTGTGAGTTGGTCGCCTTTATGGGCTTTTTCGAGTAACTCGAAACGGCCCAGGCCTGTGATCTTGGTGCTTACGACTGGAGCACTATCGTTGTTTTTGCAAAACTGAATAGCTTTGATCGTAGTTACCATGGTTTCATCGTAAGCCTTTTCAGATTGCTTGGCTTCTACGCCATAATCCAGTATACTTTGCACATTGTGCTTCCACAAACGGTCTATTGTTGGCTGGCATTCTTCCAAAGTTCTTCCGCCACAAAAATGATCGAATAGCGTGGTTTTGATCAACGGCTGTACCGGTAGGCGAAGCTTAAAGGCTAAAAGGCCTAATCTCGACCCGACATTGACAATCGCAGGAAGATTCATAACACTGAACATCCACGATTTTTTCTTAAGCTCAGCATTAGAAAGACTGGAAAACGCAATTTGGGTATTGCTGAAATCAACCTTGGGCTTGATCGTTGACTTATCACTCATAATGTGAATCGTTTTTGGGTCGCTGGTCCAGATTTCCCAAGCCTTTTCGGCTTGAAGGTGTAGCATCTCAAGACCATTTTTAATGGCGGTATTTTGAGCGGCACCGCGTTCTAAAAATACAGTTTTTTCCGGATTATATACCAAGTCGTAAAGAAGATGCTCAGCTGTTAAAAGTTGGTAAGGAATATCTGGAAAAGTGTTAGAAGGGAAGGTGCCTAAAGGTGTTGTGTTAACAATTATCGTATGCCGTTTTAAAATGAACGCATCCAAATCGGAATAGGAAAATTGGCCAATTCTCGGTTTTCTTGATACGTAACGGCTTTTTATACCGAGACTGTGGAGTCCTGTTTTTACTGCTTTGGCCGCCCCGCCGGTACCAAGGATAAGCGCTTTTTTATGATGATCCTGCAAAAGTGGTTTCAGGGAATTTACAAATCCAAAAACATCAGTGTTGTAACCAATGAGTCGGCCATTTTTAATATTGATGGTATTGACAGCACCAAACCTCGCGGATTCATCAATTTGATCGAGAAACGGTATTACGACTTCTTTGTAGGGAAGGGTAACATTAAGGCCAACGAGTTCTGAATTGCGCGCGATTAATGAAGGCAACTCTTCAATTGCGTTAAGTGGATAAAGGTCATATTGGTAATTATCGATGCCAGCCTTTTCAAACTTTTTAGTAAAATATTTTTTGGAAAAAGAATGTGAAAGCGGGTAGCCGATCAGTCCAATCTTGTTCATGCATCAGCCCCTTTATGACCTTTTCCAAAGCCGAGCATTTCAAGGATGAAGACAACGCCGAATCCTGCTATTATCAGAAAGATGGCCATTAAAACCAACGGGTCACCATCATAAGTGCCGGGGAAAACGGATTGCATCTCAAATGGAACGGTTTCACCTTTGCTGTCAACGCGAGTGCTGATGACATTTTGCCACGGCCAGACCTTGTTTAAGGCACCGATCATAAATCCGGTTAAGAGTGCAAGGGTCACATTTCTAAAGTTCTTAAAGGTCCATGACAAGAAATGAGAAAAAGTAAGGAGTCCGATGGCACAGCCGACCATAAAAATGCCGACAAATAGAAAATCGCGGTCATTGACGGCTCCAAGCACATGAGCGTACATGCCGAGTAATAGCAGAATAAAGCTGCCTGAAATCCCGGGTAGTATCATAGCGCAAATGGCAATGGCCCCAGAGAAAAAGATAACCAGGTAAGTCGGATTGGCCTCAGCTGGCGAGAGTTGTGTAATAGCATACGCAATAATAACTCCAGCCAATAGCGCGATGATCGCAGCTTTATCCCATTTAGCCACCTGGCGGCCAATATAAATAGCAGAAGCAACGATAAGACCAAAGAAAAATGCCCAAAGCAGTTGCGGGTAATGTTCGATTGTCCATTCCAGTGCTTTGGCCAGCGACAGGATGCTGACAAAGATACCAGCAAATAAAGCCACCAGGAAAGTACCGTCAATATGCTTCCAGGCTGCCCCGATACCTTCTTTACTAATAATGCCAAACACCTTAGGCGTAATTGATTTAAATGCATTTAGGAGTCTTTCGTAAATGCCGGTAATGAAGGCAATCGTTCCACCAGAAACGCCAGGGACAACATCGGCCGCACCCATGGCTAATCCTTTGCAAAAAGTGAGGATGTGAGATTTCATGCGGTAAAGGTAAATTAAATTCAAAAAAAATAAGGATATGGTAGAATAGAGGAAAAGGGTTTAGAATAAAATTCAAATTCAAATACAAGCACAAATTCAAAATCAGGGATGAAGGTGCAATAGGAAATGGCTGTTTGTATTAAAAATATGGATGAATAGAGGAAAAGGGGTTTAGAATAAAATACAAATTCAATTGCAGGGCTAGGTGAAAGTCAATAGTCTTTCTTTCTTAAGTCCATTGAATTTATTACTCAAATCGAATTGACCTTAATCTTCCCTAAACCCAAATCCACCGCCTCCAGGCGTTTCGATGACCAGTTGATCACCAGCCTCTAGATCAGCCTGATCGACAGAAGCCAAGTTTTCCTGACTCCCGTTGGCTTTAATAATAAATTGTTGTCCAGGCTTGCCTTGGTTACCACCATTCATGCCATATGGACCTTGAGTTCGGTGTTGGGTGAGGACTGATAATTTGATCTTTTCAAGAAATTCAATTTTGCGGATGATGCCGTTTCCGCCGGGCCATTTGCCATCTCCCCCAGAGTTTTGGCGGACCGCAAACTCCCAAAGTCTTACCGGGTAGCGATGCTCCATGATTTCCGGATCGGTGATCCTGGTATTGGTCATATGGTGGTGAACGGCGGAAGCGCCATTAAAGCCTTCTCCTGCCCCACCGCCGCCGCCAATGGTTTCGTAATAACCAAAATGCTCATTTCCGAAAAGGACATTGTTCATTGTTCCCTGGCTACCGGCTATTAGCTTAAATGCTTTTAGTAACAAACCTGTTAACCGCTGGCTGGTTTCTGTGTTACCACCGACCACGGCAGGACATTCGCTATGATTATCTGGAAAATCAGGGTTTAATATGCCTTTCGGCAGAATGATGTCAATCGGCTCAAGCAAACCTTCGTTTAAAGGCAAATCTTCATCGAGCAGTAATCGCAAGACATAGACAACAACGCTATTAACGATTGCCTCATTAGCATTGAGGTTGCCAGGATGAACGGTGCCGGATCCTCTAAAATCAATAGTACAGGTATCGCTTTTTAAGGTAGTTTTTACTGCCAGGGGTGTGCCATCATCGAGATATTCTGTTGCCAGAAAATCACCATCTGGAAGCGTTTTCAATTTGGCTCGCATTTTCTCAGCGGCGTTTTGTTTGATGGCTGTCATGTAGTGCAGGATGGTCTCATGTCCGTGTTGTTTAGCCAAAATGTTAAGGGCGTTTGCACCATGCAGGTTAGCGGCTAATGCAGCATTAAGATCTGCCATGTTTTCTTCAACTGAACGGCTGGGGAACTGGTTGTTTCTTAAAAGGGATTCCAATTCTTCCCAATTTACTTTTCCGTTCTTGATGAAATGGAAAGGTTCTATTACTACTCCTTCTTCCGCCAGTGATTTTGCATTTGGAGGCATTGAGCCGGGCCGGGAACCACCAATTTCGGAGTGATGAGCTCTGTTGACGACATATCCGATCAATATGTCATCGTCTGTAAAAACAGGCATGACAAGGGTGATGTCAGGCAAATGTGAGCCGCCATATTTGGGGTGATTAGTGACGATGACATCTCCCGGCATCATTGAGATGTGATCCTTTAATTTTCTTACGCACACTCCAAGACTACCCAGGTGGACCGGGATGTGAGGTGCATTGGCAATGAGTTGACCGCCTGGATCTATAAGTGCGCATGAAAAATCCAGTCGCTCCTTGACATTCACCGAAAGGGCTGTTCGTTGTAGCATGGCACCCATGTCTTCAGCAATAGCCATAAACCTATTGGTGAACAGTTCGAGATGAGCAATTTGATGTTCCTCTTTTTGCTCAGCTTGTTGAACATGATCTATGCGAGCAGTCCTGTTTCCGAGCATCTTTAGCGACCAACCCGACTCGATAACGGTTGTCGAAAAGGGGTCGATCATAATACATGGTCCCGATACTAAAGCACCGGGTTGTAAATCATTGAAGTTGAAAACCCATGTATCAGACCATTCTCCTTTGAAATAACTGCTGCTGGATTTGGTTGGGGTTGGAGTATAAACAACTGCCGAATCATATGTGTCGGGTTGCTTTGGTTTCCCGGCAGCAGCTATAACTCTTATCGACTCTACTTCAATCGTCCCTTTTTGAGGCCAATGTCCAAATTGTTGTTCATATTTATCCTTGAACAGACTCAGGATTAGCTTCTGATCTGACCGATAAGGCACATCGAGACTCGCATCTTGCCCTTTAAATCGAAGAAAGATCAACTTGGCGGTAATCTCAATTTCAGAATCATCATATTGGGAATTTGCCAATAAGTCAGTGGCGTTTTTTGAGATTAAATCGAAGCGATCTTTTATGGAATGGATGGCTTGGTCAAATGTTTCGAGTATTTGTTGTTCTGCAAATCGCTTTACCCTGGCATCACCAATCCCTTTTGCACTTAGAAGGCCACCATCCGACGAGATGAGTACCGTCTTTATACCTAACCGCTCAGCCAGGCTACATGCCTGTAAACCACCAGCCCCACCAAAGGCCATCATGCAATGATCTTTAGGGTCATAGCCTTTCGAAACAGAGATTTTCCGTATGGCACCTGCCATGATTTCATTTGAGATTTCAAGAAAGCCGTTAAGCAGGTCGGTTTCATCAAGCGTTCCTCCCCTTGAGACTTTAACAAGCTCAAAAATTTCTTTTAATCTATCTTTTGCCTTTTCCGGGTAAACCGGAATACTGAAAAGTGAAGAATCGAGTCTGCCCAGCAGAAGATGAACGTCAGTCAGGGTAAGTGGTCCGCCAGCACCGTAACAAGCGGGACCAGGGAATGCACCAGCGCTTTCAGGGCCTACCTTAAGATTGTGTCCATCAAAGCTGCAAATTGATCCACCACCTGCTGCCACCGTTTCAATGTGTAATGCTGGAGCAAAAAGGTGAGCATCTCCAACGACTTGTTCGTATCGATAATCGAAAGAACCATCATAGCGGGCAACGTCAGTGCTGGTGCCGCCCATATCGAACGAGATGACTTTTGTAAATCCGGCGTTTTCGGCAACCATAGCGGCCCCTACCACGCCTCCTGCCGGACCACTTAACAAACTGTCTTTGGGTCTGAAGGCATCAGCAGGAAGCAGGCCTCCTGCGCTGGTCATTATGAGTAATTGGCCATTGACCATTTTTCTGACGTTACTGATGTAGGCGTTCATCACTGGTTCGAGATAGGCATTGACTACAGCGGTTTCCGCTCTTGGTAAAAGCTTAATTCTTGGTGCTAGTTCTGATGAAGTTGAAACGCTACCAAATCCTTGTTTAGCAAGATAAGCGCTTACTTTTTGCTCGTGACCTTGATTTAAATAGCTATGCATCAAAGCCACTGCTATTGACTCATAAGCTTCTGCCTTTAAAATCTCAATTTCATTTTGTAAGTCATCGGGGGTCAGGTGGATAATAGGATTGCCGTCACTGTCGAGTCGCTCTTCTATTTCTACAACGGAGCTGTACAATGGTTTCCTCTTGATAATTTTTTTGGCAAAAATATCAGGACGTTGCTGGGTGCCGATCTCCAATAGGTCTTTAAATCCCCTGGTGACTAAGAATGCTGTTTTGGCACCTTTACCCTCAAGCAGGGCATTGGTACCCTTCGTTGTCCCCAGCCGCATCAATACAGGAGGGAATTGACGGTCAAGCGGAGTTTCAGTGACGAGCCGAGCTGCTAAAACAGGGGCTTCCTCGTGGGCCGTGATGGCAAATGTAGCAGGAAGGTCCATTTTTGTTGGGAGAGGAGTATCGAGCTCGATTTCAGATAAGGCAGGATCAAAAGCCATTACTTTAGCAGAAAAATCATGATCCAATAGTTGCAGATCATACCCTTTGAAAAGATCATGTTCAACTTCCCATTGTGTTTGAATGGTGAATCTGTTTCCAGGAAATACAGCTATGATCTCTCCTCTAAGTGTGCTATTACTCAATACCTTTCGTCTTATTTTTTCCCCGGAAGGGGCATAAGCGATACAGTCGGTAAACGTGCCTCCGGTGTCGATCGATATCTGCCAAATGCTCATAGTGAACAAAGATAGCAGACGACTGGCTTATTTGATGCGGAATATTCGGAGTTATTTATTTTGGGTTGACGGTTGACGGTTGACGGTTGACGGTTGACGGTTGGAGAGAACAAAACTCCTGTAAACTTCAGAAACTCCTGCTTAATCCTGGCAGTAATTAGTTGGTATGTTGTCGACCCAAGGGTTTTCCTTCCCTGACTTTTTGGTCGAGGTCTTCTTCGGGGATGTCGTCTGGTTCAGCGACGTCGGTTTTGAGTAGATTGGGTTGGCCGGCGTCTACCCAGGCAGAATACCAGAGATCGCCGAGTGTTTTGATGGCTTTGCAGAACCGATCTTCCACCATGCCTTTGAGTTCATTGTGGAAGGCTCGGGCATAATCGGTGCATTGTGTTCTTACGGTTGAGCTGAGGCGTTGTTCAAAGCAAAATTGCTGATCTTGCGGGAAAGTTTTACTTAGTCTTTTTTCGATAGCCAGCACACTGTCGACCAGGATGTGGCTCTCAAGAATCGTTTCCCAGATGACTTCATTCGGATTTTCGATGTATTCGGCCGGACCGACAAAATAGTCGTATTCATCAGAAAATAACTCTACCAGCCTGGTTTCCCAGAATGCGTGTATGCCGAGTTGATTCGTTAATTGGCCATTATAGTTGGTGGTGGTGTGAAGTGGTACATGGGCGTCTCCGACATAGTGGCCAAAGTCGGCAACGGTCCTTAATATCCTTTTGGGGTTGCCAGATTGATAAGCATTGACCAGTTGGTAATACATTTTGTTGAGATGCCATGGAATAATGCCAAATTCAGAAAGACCATCCTCAATAAAGATTTGCGGGCAACTGGCGATGACTCCGGGTAAACCGAGCAGGGTATCGAGTTGGGTGCAACTCAGGTTCCAATCATCGCGATAGTATTGTGGTAATACATTATTTTTAAAATAAACCAGGTAGTCGACTTTTGGAATAACCAGGCTATCTCGATTGAGGGCAACTTTGATTCCGGGGCCTTTGAGAGTCACTTCCTCCCTGGAGAATCGAGTAAATTCCGGGGTAACCAGTTTTATCGTGTCTTCTCCCGGGGGCACAACAAGGATAGTTGAGTACCTAGCCAATGCCGCGGTCCAGTTTCGAGGAAGGTCAGGAAACGGAAAAGTGCCATGATGGTCGATGTCGATGTAGTGCCTGACGGCTTCGTGTTTGGTTGCATAACGCCGTTTGTCAGGGTCAATGGCATGTTCGGTAATGTATTCGATGTTTTGTTTGAAGAAAGGGATCATATCCTGAGGCAAGGTAAAAACTGCCATGCGGTTGATCTTGCGATGTCCATAAAACCCCCAATCTTCTTTATCATGTTGGTGATAAGGTTGGTAAAAAGAACCTGAAATAGCGGAAACCAGTAAAAGCCCTGAAACAACCAGGAGTAAAGCCATTAGGCTAATGCGGATGGTAAATCTGGCGCTCATTTGGACTTTCAGCGATGTTTGTCAGTAGTGATTAATCCAGTACCTCGATTGAGAATTTCGGACAATTACACTTACTGCTATTGCATGAAGAAAGGCTGACAAGGAAACCAAAGATGAGCATAATTGCCAGAACTTTCTTTAATGTTTTCGCTACATTCATTGTTTGAAAATTTTGTCCTGCGGACATTGTTTGATTGTTTTGAAGTAGTTGCACTAAATTAAACGTTTTCATTCAAGATAAAGTATTTGGCAGCACAAAAACGCATTTTAGTTTGCCCATTAAACTGGGGGCTCGGTCATGCGACGCGTTGTATGCCTGTGATTGAGGAGCTCTTGAAACAGGGTGCGGAAGTTTTGCTAGCTTCTGATGGTGGTTCATTGGCCTTGCTGAAAGCAGAGTACCCGGCTCTTGATGCCTTTGAGTTACCGGGGTATAACGTGAGGTACGGGAAAGGCGGCATGGTACTCAGTATCGCGCGACAATTACCGTCGATTGGAAAAGCAATTGGACATGAAAACAAGGTTGTCATGTCAATGGTAAAAGACCACAAGATCACCGGTATCATTTCAGATAATCGATATGGATGTTATGTAAAGGGTGTTCCATCGATATTCTTGTCACACCAGCTTAATGTACGCGTTCCCTGGCCATTTGTAGAAGGCCTTGTCCGGAAGATTCAGTATATGATGATAAATATGTTTGATGAATGCTGGGTGCCAGATTTTGCAGGAGCTCCAAATCTGTCAGGAGAACTGGGACACGATGTTCAGCTGAAGGATGTCAAATATATTGGTCCGCTTTCGCGAATGCAAAAACTGGATAGGCCGATTACTTACGATGTAGTTGCCGTATTGTCAGGCCCAGAACCTCAACGCACCTTTTTCGAGGAAAAACTCATCGACCAGCTTAAGCATGCAAACTTGAAGTCGCTATTGGTAAGTGGCAAGACCAAAGCGCCAATTGGAATAACAAAGGAGGGAAACCTGGAGGTCATAACTTATTTGACCGCTAAAGATTTAAATGAAAAAATGTCTGCGGCAAAATTGATTGTTGCCCGTTCGGGTTATAGCACTATAATGGATCTTGTTAAAATCGGCAAACCCGCTCTACTCATACCTACACCCGGACAAACTGAACAAGAGTATTTGGCTTACAGGCTTGCTCAAAATGGCTGGTTTTCTACACATCCACAAAGTGATTTGAACATTGCGCAGGCTTTGAATGACCTCAAATCAGAAGAAGGCAAGGAAATGACATTCGACCACACGTTACTTAGGGGGGTGATAAGTGATTGGCTGAAAGTTTAAAAGGGCGAGTATGTTTGGCACCTCAACCCTGGCCCTTCTCCTCCAGGAGAAGGGAACTGATGTTAGGGGTTTTGATTTTGGTCACCTCAACCCTAACCCTTCTCCTCCAGGAGAAGGGAACTGAAATTCGTCCCCCTCCTGGAGGAGGGGTTAGGGGAGGTAGGTATCAACTCCGTAACAACTCCTCCATGGCAATATAAGCGGACTCTCCCGCACCATGCACTGTTGCGGTGTCACCATTAAGGTTGAGTGCTTCTCCGGCGAAATAGACTTTGTTGTTAACAGGTTCGAGAAGTGTTCTAACGGTCGCTCCCCATGACCCCTGAAAGTGAGAGTATGAGCCTTGGATAAAGGGCTCCTGGGACCAGTTTTGGATGACGTGTTTTTGATAGGTTTCAGAAGCTTTTCCATCAAACATCGTATCCAGCAGTTGTAGGAGGTCGTCAATAATTTCCTGTTCGGAATCGGCGTCAGCATATTTCTCTGCTAACTCGCCCACTGAAAAGAGACCAAAGATATTTTGGGAAGAGTCCTTTTTGAATGCCGCATCGTAGAAGATGTCGTCAGAATTAAGACCTCCAACGAATACAATATCAGAGTAAAACCGCTCAGAAAATTCTATAAAGACCTTCAAGCCTGCAGGAATATAGATATTGTTGATCGCCGCTGTTTTTTCTGAAGGCAATGCTGGTTGAAAGTTGATATAATTATTTTGCAGAATGCTGATTGGCACGGTCACAATCACCTTATCCGCTTCATATTCATTGCCGTGGATGCTGTTGACTTTTACCTTGTCGCCTGAATAGTCGATATTGTTTACTGGTTGATCATAAACGATCTTGTGCCCTATTTCAGGAATGATGAACTGATCAAAAAAACTATACCATGTGGTATTTTTGAATTTATGCTCACTATAAAAATGCCTTCCGAAATTTCGGTTGAGCAATTGGTTGTTTTTCCAAACCTTGATCGTTTGAGGGTTGTAGTTAATTATCTCAATGTCAGCATTGGCATCCCTGTTATTCAACAATTTTGATAAGATATTTGGATTGGTGTGAATCCATTCTCCACCAAGATCGATAGGGAAGTCAGCGAACCCGGAAATCTCTTTTATCCTTCCGCCGTGAACAGAGGAGGCCTCAATAATTTCAAAGTCGATGTTTTGCCTTTTAAGGATATAGCCAGCAGTCATACCTGCTGCACCAGCCCCGATAATGAGCACTTTCCCGTTAAATCCACCTTCGATTTCAGGGAATAAAGGGCTATGGTCGTCGCAGGATGCGAAAAGCGTTGACATAAAAGGGGTCGCCAGACCTAAAGCAGCGAAGTTTTTTAAGAATTCTTTCCTGTTCATTTTATAGTGGTTTTAATTTTTTGAAAAATAGACTTTCAGTCCGAGTTCAATAGCAATTATCATGGAGGTGCCTTCTGCCCCTAAATATTCATGCCCATAAGTGAGTTTTGAATACCACCCCGTTGATTTCCGAAAGGCCATTCCGAATTCATAGTTTATCGTCGGGACAAAGTAATGTCGTAATTCGCGGTTTTGCGATAGGTCTCCGGAGCCAAGGTCAACATTTACACTCTTGATATAAGACTGCAGTTTATAGCCACTCCCAATAGAGAAAGCAGAATAAAAAGTTTTACCAGGCTTTTGGGTTTTATATCCGAATTCTACATTTAACAAAAAGTTATTATTGATTTCCGGATTGACGAAATATGCCAACTGGGGACTGAGAAATAATCCTTTATACCCACCTTCGGAGTTGAAACTTTTTAAAGTAAAATCGCTGCCAATTTTGATACCCGGCTGGATTCCCATATGTGCTAGGTATCCAAGAGAAACGTTGTTATTAAATAATTGGCTTTGCGAGAAAAGACCAGAAGAAAGTAAAAGGCTGAAGCTAAATAAAAATAGTTTTTTCATATTGCGTTTTGGACGTTTTGTGTCTCGTTTACAATAGTAGACCATTCTCAATTTAAATGCTCGGATTTTCCTTGAGTGTCAAAAACTTACTGTTCAATGTGAGGGATTTCCGCATAAGCGGGAAAACAGACCAATGTGACGCACTTATAGGGTAAACTATCCCACTCATACCAGCTTTTAGTTGATTGAATGGAAAAAGTTTAGGGTTGCCGTAAAATTTTGTAATCTTATCATCAATGCAGAAGTCACAATTCAGAAAATATGGTCTTTTGTTTCAGATTGGTGTCTGGCTCATCTTCTTCATGGTGTTATGGATGGAGGAATGGGATTATGCTCCTGCCGGGATTGCTGCATTATATAGTTTTGGTGCCATTTTCATAAGTGCGGCGATGGTATATATCCACTATTTCCTGATTCTCCCATTGTTCAACCAGCGACAATATTTCAAGTATTTTCCGTTAACCATCATCCTGATTTCTGCTGCCAGTATCGCTTCCTATTATTGGGATCTCCCATTTTTGTATGACCCTGATTGGGAATACCCTTTTCTGGGCAACTTTATTTATTATAACTGCCTTCATGCACTTGTGTTGGCCGTTACAAGTATGTACTATTTCGTAGAGGCCTGGTTCCAAAATATTGAAATAGAAAGCAGCCTGAGAAATGAAAAACTACAGGCTGAGCTCAACTTTTTGAAATCCCAGATCAACCCGCATTTTTTGTTCAATACACTCAATAATATCTACGCTTACGCACAAGGCGGCAACGAAAAAACGGCTCCAATGCTCGCTCATTTGTCTTCCATTTTGCGTTTTATGGTCTACGACTGCAGTGAAGACAGGGTAGAGTTAGCCAAAGAGGTGAAGGCTGTAGAGGATTTACTGGAGATTCAGAAAATGAAGAATTCCGAACAGCGTAATATCAGGCTCAAGGTTGAAGGGGTGAAACGGTTTCACCTTATAGCACCATTAATCATTGTCAATTTTGTAGAAAACGCTTGTAAACACAGCGATGTCGTTTCCAACCCGGAAGGTTTCATTGATATAAAAATTTCGGTTGACCAGAATGATCATTGTAAATTGGTAATCGCAAATTCAGTAAAACAATCTTTGAAAAAGGATAAGTATTCCGGCTTAGGATTAGACAATATCAGGAAGCGCCTTGACCTGCAGTATGGCGACAAACATATTTTCACAGAGGAAAAATCAGCTTCCATCTATCGGTTAAATTTGAATATTCCTCTTGAGAGAAAGCAATAAGTATGAAGTATAAAGTCCTAATCGTTGATGATGAAGAGCCGGCAAGAGACTTGTTGAAAGTATATGCTGGAAAGTTGGAAGAATTGGAGGTGGAGGCTATCGTAAGCAATGCACTTGATGCCAAAAAGGTAATCGAAACGGGTAGTGTAGACATTTTATTAAGCGATATTCAAATGGATGACCTTACCGGAATTGATCTCGTGAAAACGCTCAAAAATCCACCCGTTACCATATTTACTACCGCATATTCTGAGTATGCCCTTGAAGGATTTGATCTCGACATTATTGATTACATGGTCAAACCGATTTCGTTTCAGCGATTTTGCAAGGCGATTGACAAAGCCACTGAACTCATACGTTTCCGGAAGGAAGATGAAGGCACTATCCCGCAGTCGATGTCTACTGTTGAAGGCGCGCAACACAAGACTGATTTTTTCTTTGTGAAAACCAATCGAAAGCTGGTTAAGGTCGCTTACGCAGATATCCTTTTCGTGGAAAGTTATGGTGAATACGTGAAGATCTACACCAGCGATGATGTGATACTGGCGCTTCAGACTACTGCCTTTATGGAGCAACACCTGCCATCTTCAGAATTCATCAGGATACATCGATCACATATTATCAACCTTGGCCATGTATCGGAAATTTCGGGTAATGAGGTGACTATCGACCGACACAGATTAGTGATCAGCAAACGACAGAAAGATCAATTCATGAAAATGGTGCGGCAAAAAGGGATTATTTAGCTTATTTTGTAAGCAACAATAATCGAACATGCCTGTACTATACCTTTTATTGGCAATTCTTCCCGGACTGGCGATCAGCTGGTGGATCTATCAGCAGGATAAGCACGAAAAAGAACCACATCGGGTGTTACTTATATGTTTCTTTCTTGGGATGGCTACTTGTTTTCCCGCAATCGTTTTGGAGGAATTTGGTGTCAATATGGGCTTTGATGTCGGGAAAGGTGTTTTAATTACCTTCATCTTTGCCTTTGTGGTAGTTGCGGGCAGCGAGGAATTGGTCAAATTCCTGGCCTTACGATTTTACCCATATGCTCGAGATTCATTTAACGAACCGCTTGATGGGATTGTGTATTCCGTAATGATCAGCATGGGGTTTGCTACACTCGAAAACATCTTCTACGTATTCGACTTTGGACTGCAAACCGGCTTATTGCGTATGTTTACTGCGGTTCCTGCACATGCAGCTTTTGCTGTAGTGATGGGGTATTATGTGGGGCTAGCCAAATTTGATAAAGAAAACCATGTGCAGCTCATGGCCAAGGGCCTTGGAGGGGCGATCCTCATTCATGGTGCTTATGACTTTTTCTTGTTCCAGCAAATGTTACCGGCGTTGGCCTTATTGGCCTTTGTCTCGCTTTACCTGGCAATTTATTATTCAAGAAAGTTGATCAAAGAGCACCAGGATAATTCGCCATTTAACGAAGATTCCCCAAATTACATTCCGCCTGAAGAGGAATCCACACCGGAAGAAACCACGTCATCTGAAACATCCGAAGACACCGGATTAGAGCCATTTGTCGATTATGAATCGACTACGGATTACGACGAGAGCATTGATGACATGTTAGGGCTGGAGGAGGAGTAATAGTTCTCCTCCCTCCTAACCGTTCAGCTTTTATAAATTCCAGGTAATACCACCCATAAACCACCTCGAAGGCATGCGCGCACCCAAGATGTTCTGGTATTGGGTATTAAAAACATTCCGTAATTGGATATTAAGCCCAAAATTTTCCGTAAGGTCAGCACTTCCACTGATATTCCAAACGGAGTAACTATGTGTCAACTCGGCTGAAATACCAGGGGCTACCCTTGCATCACGAACTTTAAACAGGCCTGTGGTGGCCAATTCAAAACGATCCCAACCGACAACAAGCCTATTCGTCACAAGGTGTTTGGCATGACTTGAGATATAGACAGAAATTACATCTTCGTCATTCGTTGTATTCAGGAATGTGTAACCCAGATGCCAGTCAATTCTACCACGATTCCCCCAATTATGACTCAAGACCGACTCTACCTCAAAACCTGTGGTGGTGACCCTGGTGATGTTTTTAGCAAAAAAGTAGTCTGCTCCTTCCTGCAAGCTGCCTATCTCGCTGACGCTGCCAATCTCCGCTTGGTTAGTGGATACAAAGTCGATTAGATTAGTGGATTGACGAGAGAAAACTGTTGTTTTCAACTGCCAGTTGGGAAGGACCGTATAATCCAGGCCAATTTCCTCAGACCACCCTCTTTCAGCAAGTAGTTCTGGATTTCCAAGGCTTCGGCCAGGGGTCAGGTTTTGTAAATTGTTGGAAACATAGCGTTCCGTGTAGTCTGCCGCTCTGATGCTTCTGCCCGCTGATGCTCTGATCGTCACCGTTGGGAACACCCATGAAAAATTCAACTGCGGAGAAAATTCGAAGTCGTAGTTGCTGTCGTAATCTGCACGCAGACTCAATGAGAGATTGAGACCGTTATTTCTGTAAACACCCATCGTATAAATTCCCATATGGATATCATCGTGATCGCCCCTGTCGTTACTTTCGATCCGCCTGTGATCTGCCTGGAGTCCGGCTTTAAGCGTGAATTGATCATTGATCACCTGCAAACGGTTGATTGTAGCATTCAGGAGTTGGGTTTTATGGTTGTTAGTGGACGGGAAATCAGGACTAAATACAAATTCATCGGTATTGAACTTGTAGGCGAGGTTAAAGTCTGTCGAGCTATTTTGTCCGGTTACCCCAATGCTGAGGTGGTTCCACCAATTGGCCACGGTTTCTTCGGACTTGTCAAATGTGCTGGTTGTGTAGAAATAACGAGCGCCAAAGTCCCGGTAATCATAAGAAGTCCTCATTTTCAGAGATACGCTGTTATTAAATTGATAGCCGAATGATGCGCCTACAGTCTTGATGTCAAAAAAGTTGTTGTAAGCACTCAGCGTGGTGTTACTGTCAATTACCGTTTCCGGGAAAAATTCCCCTTCTGACTGGTTCATGGAAAAGCCGCCTCCAAATGTAGCATTGCCTTTCTTTACAGAAAATCCCTGGTAGCCAGTTACGAGCTTGTGTTCGCCATAATTCAGTGCACCGCTCAGATTTATGCCTTCCTTAGTATTGGAAAATGCTTTTGTGACGATGTTGATCACCCCACCCACAGCGTCAGCACCGTACATGGCAGCCGCTGCTCCGCGCAGGACTTCAATACGCTCTATTTCTGCTGGGGTTACTGGTAGGTAGTTGTTGAAGTGCCCGGTAAGCGGATCGTTTAATTTTATACCATCAATCAGCACCAAAACCTGTGTAAAAGTGGAGCCTCTCATCGTGATATCACCCTGTACGCCAAAACCACCTCTGGCCTGTACTTCTATTCCAGGAATTGTTTTCAATAACTCATCTATTGAACTAGCTGGAAGTGCTTCGATCTGTTTAGCATCAAGGACACTGATGTTTCGTCCTGTCTCATTGATTTTCAGCGGAATGCGTACAGCATCCACTTCAATAGTGTCGATTGAAAATTGAGCATTGGCTGAAAGTGTGAAAAGTGTAATAGCAAAGATTGCCAGTATGTTCCTTAATCTCATATCCCTTGTTTGGTTGGTTAAAAGGGGGCGAAAGTATGACCAATCCGGGATATTTTAGAGTGATTTTTATGGTTTTTTAATTCTGGAAAAGTTAAATATTTTATTTGGTGTGAGATTATTGACCGCTTCCGTAGCAGTAGTAAACGCTTTCAGGGTTTTTCTGTTGGATTGAAACATATTCATGCATTTGTTCCAAAATCGGATTTTTGAAATTCAGATGACTGTTTTTGTCAAGTTGATGGTTAATAAGGTTTATTCCGGACAGAATTCGTAAATCAAGAGATTTCAGGTTTTCCTTTACAAGATTGTCGTCCTTAGGGGTGAAGATTGGGTCAGTCAGATCCCTTCGAACTTTTTCCTTCAGTACGTATTTAACAAAATCTTCGTTACTCATTTTGGGGAATTTTCCTCTTGCAAGCAATTTTACATTGGAGTCTTTTCCATTGATATAATGGTCAGATTTTTTTGGGTCCATGACCATATCAAGCAGACATTCTAATCTTTTTCTTTGGTTTTTGGTTTTGATCGTTCTCGTTATTCTCTTCAATCGACCTATAATATCTTTTAGGTCCTTGTTTTTTGATAAGATTGTGATTTGTTTAGTGTCCCATTCATCACACACTTTTACAGCGATGGTGATTTCACGCTTAACACTTTTCTTTATTCCATGAATATCGAGACTGAAATCATTATCTTTTTTCTTCATTTTGATTTTTTTCCCGTCGGGTTGTGAGGCTACCCATTCGGGATTCAATAGACGAGGTACGCCCTCGACTTTAAGGGTGATTTTTTCCCCAACCCTTACTTCTTCAGGTCCTGTTATCTTTGGCGATAGGTATCCTTCTTTGTTTAAAAAACGATGTTGAATGAGTTTGTCCTGAATCTGACCTCCTGCATTACAAATACGTACTTTGACCCACATCAATTGATGCCCATTTGCGTCTGTACCTCCTGAAAAAGGTTCTGAAAGGACTCTCAAAACATCACCGGTCAAGGCACATTCACAGTTATTGGTCCCATCTATTGCAAAAGTGGCACCAGCTTTGGGTGAAACGATATCATTTTTCTTTAAACCAGGAGGCCCTTTTTTATCAAGAGGGGGATTGCCGCACTCTGTATTACAATCTTTCTTGGCCAGCGGCTTTGCAGGTTGATCGCCACAATATTCGTCAAGTATATTCGCATCTTCCGATTGATTGTCGTTATCACCTCTGCTGGTTAGTTGAACGGTGTGGTTTAGTATAGAGTTATTGGTATAATCGGTGCAAATATTAGGTGTTATGGGTGGTGGTTTGGATTGATTGGCGAACTGTTTGTCCATTTCACCAAGGGTGCCAAAGCCGATTACACCGTCAACGATTAGTCCCTTTGAAGTTTGATAATTCTTAACAACTTGTTGCGTTTCACTCCCAAATATTCCGTCTGCGCCGTATTGGGCGAGTGCATGACCAGCATCGATGAGTGCTTGTTGCAACTTTTGAACATAAGTACCATGGTGGCCATTGGCAACTAAAGCTTCATTGTCATAAACTTTTTCCAACACTTCGTCTCCTGCAAATCTTTCAGACTTCAAATTATGGTTGCCCTCATTATTAAGCTGGATAGGTGCCGGAGAACCGGAAGGGGTTTCATTTTTACTTTGTAAAGATAATTCTGGTGAAGGATTGAAGAAAGTGGCATTGCTATCAGGGGAAGGAGAGAAAAATTTTGGTTCTGTAATTTTTTGGAAAAATGGCTTGCTTTGAACAGCTACCTTGGGCGGACATTGATGATTTACTTTAGTTTTCATTTCTTGGGGTAAAATTTATATAAACTCAAACTCAACCTGATCAAAATGTTGACAGGTCAGGCAGTAAATTTCAATGAAAATCCTCCTTTGGCCCTATGGTCTAATATAATCAAAAAACATCAGATGAGGGTTTTGATATTCTATAATTTTTTCAATGTGCTTTGGTTTACATTCTGATTTTGAGCCATATATGATTGACTATATCCCCTCCACATAAAAAAACGCCTCACCAAAACAATCAGTAAATAACATCCTGTTCCCCTCATCAGAAATTAAGGAGCCATCGGCTGACAGAATTTTGTCTTGCGTTGTTTTCATATCGTTCACTCCAAATATCGTGACCCAGTATTCGTACTTGCCTTTGGTTGCGTTATCGATTTCCTGGATCGAAGTAATATATTTTTCATCATCGGAAAAGGCGTTAAACTGGTTGGAAGATTCCCCCTGGACGAAATGCCAACCAAGTAATCCAGCATAAAAGTCCATCGCTATTTGAGCATTGGATACCTGTAACTCCCTACCAACGACCAATCCGTTGATCGCAGTTTCAGTTTGACGGAGCTTGTTGCCGTCGTATATCGTAAATCCAGCACCCATTGGGTCGCGGATTAGGGCTATACGGCCTCCATAAAACTCTGCATCTGCTATTTCAACCTTGGCGCCCAGTTGATTCGCTTTTTCAACAGTCGAAGCGACATCAGCCACCTTGATATAATTCATCCAGAAATGAGGCATCTTGATTTTCTTGAAAAATTCAGGCGTCTCATAGATGCCAACAATCTCCTCCATTCCTTTATAAGCTACATGGTAGCCAACACTATCGTGTATATGCCATCCAAAAATGTACTGATAGAATTCGATACTACTTTTGGGATTGTAGCAGGAAAGGTCAGTCCAGATAAATGTGTTGTCTCTCATGATTGGAATATTTTAGTCGTTTAAGTTGCTACAAAGGTGACCGGTATAAGGAATAATTCCTTTGACACAGATCAAAATCATCGCAAAACCAAAACGTCACCTTTGAGAAAAGCTGGATTGCCTTCATTGTCTTCATGAGCAATCATCCAAACATAGATGCCTTCAATGACAAGACGGCCGTGGAAAGTGCCGTCCCATCCTTCGTCAATAGCCGTGGATTCAAAGATCAAGCTTCCCCAGCGATCGAAAATCAGGAGTTGATAGTTGCCGCTAACGCAGCCAAATGGCTTGAATTCATCATTCACACCATCATAATTCGGAGTAAAGACATTTGGGACAAAAGAAATGGTGCAGTTTGATTCACAGTCTCCTTCGGTTATATTCACAGCATCTATAAGTACACAATCTTCGAAAGTAGCAGTCACGGTGTATGTTCCTGGCTCGGTAACTTCGAAAAATTGGCCCGAAAAGCCATTCTGCCATTCCAGCAGCCCTTGTGGCCCCTGCCATGTGGGTTGTAATACTATAGGTTCATTCGGACAAACAGATCGCCCTTGGCCCAAATCAAGACTGGCGAAAGTCTCGACTGCTATGGAATAATTTATGCTTCCGCAATGGTTGGTAGCAGTAAGGGTGAAAGTTCCTGGGTCTTTAAATTCCCTTACGGGGAATGCAAAACCGTCATGCCATGTAAGTTCTGCATTAACGTGGGAAAGGTCTATTGTACTTGTTTCATCATCGCATAACAAGATGCTTTCAGGAATTTCTATTTCGGGCAAACCGTCAATTTGGAGTTGGAAAGACAGCCGATAATCACGGCATGGATGGAACACATCAACAGCAACCTTGAAATGACCACTGCTGGAGAAGCTATGTTCTGCATTTAATTGGGTAGATGTATTGTTGGTACCACTATTGGGGTCACCAAAGTGCCATCGTACAGAATCCACCTGGTCAAGGTTATCGACCTGAAAAAGACTGGTCATGCCCGCACATGATTTTTCAATCAAAACAATTTCAGGGTCATCTTTCCTGCTGACCGTTCTGTCGGGCAGGCCTGATTTTGAATTTCTTCCGGCGAGATCAATCGCATTATCTTCAAACATGCAGCTTAGTCCTAATTGATCAGGGGCATGTATGACTGCCAGAGTACTGTTGTTGCGTTTTGCAAGGTAGATGTTATCATCAGGCCCGATTTGCAGGGCAGAAACCTGGCTGTTTAGCGAAATGTTACCACTAATCTCCAAAACAGACTGCTGAATGGCTACGAGAGTCGATGCATTAAGATCGACCTGGAAAACTTTGCCATTAATATCAGTGCCTGTAGCGAAATACAGTTTGCTGCCGTCTGGCGAAAATTCAAGACCATAGACATCATGATTCAGCGAATCGAGCAATACCCATGAAGCAACCTCTCCAGTCGCTCGATTGAAATTAAAGATTTCACATCGGCCGATCTCTTCGTCGATGCGCGTAATGGCGGCTAGTTTGTCGCCTTGTTGGGAGGCTTTCATATATCCTACTGCGCCAGGCCCATTTTGGTGAGTTGATCCGGTGAAACTTTCGACGGCTTCCCCTTCAAGACCATTTGGGGTTAGAAGGTAGGTCACGAAGCGATTACTCGCTACGCCATGCGCGATTATCCATCGGTCCAATTCATTGCAGGCAGGAATGACCGCTAGTTTTTCTGAGACGGGTGCTTCCATCAGGATATTCTTGCTCGTAACTGCTCCTAGCCCACCTCCGGCATTCATATTAACAATGGAATATCTTAGTCCCTGTGGCCAACCGAGTCGGTCGACAGTAAAGATGTAATAAAGATGGTCGCTGTCAGGTAAAGGCACAATTCTGACTTGCGTAGAAACAGTATTCCCTGAAAGGCCAGTACCATTTTCCATTGGGATATGAAACCGATTCCAGACTGTTGCACTATTGGTATAAAACAGCAAATTACCTTCTTCATCTGAAATGCTTGCTGAAGCTGCGGGCGTATTCATTACTGAATTTGTGATGGCGATTGGAGGCGAGCTATTAAAGCTAAGTCCTGCAAAGCGGCCAAAATACCAGTTGTTGTTCTCGTTTTGTGATGAAACAAGCGAAACTGAAGATAGTATGCATAACACAACCATTAAAGCTTTGGATAGTAGCTTTCCCATCATAATGTGGTTTATTGAAATTGAGTTGGTTGAGTTTTGAGTGGATTACTAATTTACGATAATTTGGTGATTGCCATTGGCTAGTAACCCAGTGGGCTAGAATTATTCAACGCGGAGGCGCAGAGGACACTAAGGCCCGCAGAGAATTTTTATACTAAAAAAGCCATAGATGAATTCATTCATCTATGGCCGTAAAAATAATTCTTTGCGAGTCCTTTACGCCATTTGCGTGAACCATAAGAGCCAAAGGCCTCATCGTCTCCGCTGAAAATCTAATCTAAAGTCGTCTAGTCCTCATCGATATCAATCTCCAGACCAAGTTCCTCTAACTGTTCCTGATCGACTGGAGATGGAGCATCGATCATCATATCCCGCCCCATATTGTTTTTAGGAAAAGCGATGAAATCGCGAATCGACTCCTGTCCATTCATTACTGCACAAAGCCGATCAAAACCGAATGCGATACCACCATGAGGAGGCGCTCCATATTCGAAAGCACCCAGCAGGAAGCCAAATTGTGCTTCGGCCTCTTCTTTGGTGAATCCAAGGAGATCAAAATTGCGACTTTGTAACGCTCGATCGTGGATACGGATAGAGCCACCGCCAATTTCCGCGCCGTTAATAACAAGGTCATACGCATCAGCCCGTAAGGCTTTCATCGTCTCATGGTCGCCAGTGAGCATTCTGTCCATATCAGACTTCTTTGGAGAAGTGAAAGGATGGTGCATCGCATGAAAACGTCCTGACTCTTCATCCCATTCCAGTAATGGGAAATCAACAACCCAGAGCGGTTTGAAATCGCCTGGTTTACGAAGACCTAGTTGGTCGCCGACATGAAGCCGGAGTTCGTTCAATTGTTTGCGTACGCGATCGGTTTCCCCTGCCATGATTAACAGAAGATCACCCGGTTTTGCACCGAAGGCTTCCGCCCATGCTTTCAGCTCGTCGTCGTTAAAAAATTTCCCTACAGTTGATTTGTAGCTGCCATCTTCATTGCACTTGACATAGACTAACCCTTTTGCTCCGATTTGTGGTCTTTTTACCCAATTAACCAGGCCGTCAAGTTGTTTGCGCGTATAGCTTGCAGCTCCAGGGGCGCAAATGCCTACGACCAATTCAGCTGAGTCGAATACCACGAAGTCTTTTCCTTTAGTGAGTTCGTTCATCTCGAGAAATTCCATCCCGAATCGCATATCGGGTTTGTCAGATCCGAAGCGTCTCATGGCATCGTCGTATGTCATTCTAGGAAAGTCTGGCAGTTCAATGCCTTTTACTTCTTGAAACAAGTTCTTGGTCAACCCTTCGAAGGTTTCCAGAACATCATCCTGTGTAACGAAGGACATTTCACAGTCGATCTGGGTAAATTCAGGCTGACGATCGGCCCTCAAGTCTTCATCACGGAAACATTTTACGATTTGGAAATACTTGTCCAATCCAGAAACCATCAATAGCTGTTTGAAGGTTTGTGGTGATTGGGGCAATGCGTAAAACTGCCCTTTATTCATCCTTGAAGGAACAACAAAGTCACGTGCGCCTTCGGGGGTGCTCTTGATAAGATTGGGCGTTTCAACTTCAATAAAGCCCTGATCCGCCAGGTATTTGCGAGTGGCGATGGCCAGTTTACTTCTGAAAATGATGTTTTGCTGCACAGGGTTTCTGCGCAGGTCGAGATAACGATATTTCATCCGGAGATCATCGCCACCATCAGTTTCATCGTCGATAGTGAATGGCGGGAGCTTTGACTCATTTAGAATATTCAAGTTACTTACCTCAATTTCAATATCTCCTGTTGGAATATTGGGGTTTTTGTTACTGCGTTCTCTGACTTTTCCGACAATCTGGATAACGAATTCTCGACCTAGTTTTCTTGCTTGTTCGCAAAGGCCCTGGTCAGTCTCCATATTGAATACCAATTGGGTGATACCGTACCTGTCGCGCAGGTCGATAAAGGTCATGCCTCCAAAGTCGCGATTTCGGTACATCCATCCGGCAAGCGTGACTTCCTGCCCCTCGTTTTCGAGTCTTAATTCTCCGCAGGTGTGTGATCTGTACATTTTTTATTGTTTGTCGCTTCGCGCCATCGCAATACTGCTTTGCAGCATTGTTGTCGCTTCGCTTTATTGTTGGATTGACTGAGTTTAGGTAATTACAAATCAGCCTTCAAAAAAATTCCCGTAAAGGTAAAAAAAGCTATTCATACGCGTAATACATAGCAGACTTAATCACCTTTTCTCCATCGGTTTTAAACCAGAGGTAGTCTTGCCATCCACGCCAGAAATAGATATGATATTCAACAGAAGGGTCTTGTGAGATCTCAGAAATTGCGGTTTGCAGAACCTCGTCTTTGGGTGGGGTGTATTTTGCGATGTTTGTCTTCGAAAGGATCAGATCGGGCTTTCCGAGAAGAAGGGAAATTTTTGAACCTTTGGTGCCTTCTTCTACCCTGTCCCTCCAGACTTGCATGGCGATGTGGAGGTCACTGTTAAATTCACGGTGGCAATCCTGCTCGGTGGTCCTCATTTCAATGAAGTATTTGCTGAGTGCCTTGTTTGACCATTTGGTCCATGCCGCATCACCGTACTTTGGAAGATAGTAGCAGTCCATTTTTCCTGTCGAGCCAATTACTACAGGCGCTTTGCAGCTTAGAGACAATAGGGTAAAGGCTATCAGGGCTGCCAGGATTGTTGTCGTTCGTTTCACTCACTTACTTTTTGTTGCCTTCGGCTTACTTATTAATGGGTTAGCGGCGTGAGTAATTTGGTGATTCTTTAGTGATGGTGATATCGTGTGGGTGACTCTCGTGGATGCCCGCTGAAGTGATGTTGACGAAAGATGCCGTGTTTTGAAGGGTTTCTACGTCTTTTGCTCCGCAATATCCCATACCGGCTCTAAGGCCTCCAACATATTGGACCATAACTTCAGCAAGTGTGCCTTTAAAAGGTATTCTTCCTTCGATCCCTTCTGGTACCAGTTTTTTGATATCGTCTTCGACATCCTGGAAATAACGATCTTTTGAGCCTTTGTTCATTGCTCCAATCGATCCCATTCCTCTGTAGATCTTGAATTTCCGGCCTTCATAAATAATAGTTTCTCCTGGAGACTCTTCAACGCCAGCGAAAAGGGAACCTGCCATGATTGTACTGGCTCCGGCTCCGAGGGCTTTGACGATGTCACCTGTGTACCGAATGCCACCATCACCAATAATTGGGACACCAGAACCCTGCACTGCTTTTGCAGCTTCATAAATAGCATATAGCTGAGGAACACCAACACCTGCAACAACTCTTGTCGTACAAATACTGCCAGGTCCTACCCCCACTTTAACAGCGTCTGCTCCAGCATCTACAAGGGCTTTGGCCCCAGCGCCAGTGGCTACGTTGCCGCCAATAACTTCCAGGTTAGGGAATTGGTTTTTGGCTTCTCGTACGGCATCAAGAACACCTTTTGAGTGACCATGTGCTGTATCGATACAAATGGCATCAACGCCAACATCAACCATCGCCTGGATGCGATCAAACATATCAGATGTTACACCAATAGCGGCACCAACAACAAGACGACCAAAACGATCTTTACAAGCGCTTGGGTAACTTTGGACCTTCATGATGTCTTTATAGGTAATAAGACCCACCAACTTTCCATTATCATCAACGACAGGAAGTTTTTCGATTTTATGCTTTTGGAGGATTTGTCGTGCTTGCTCCAGATTTGTACCTTCCGGTGCTGTTACTAAAGGGATTGGTGTCATCAGGTCTGTTACCGGGCGGGAAATTCTTTTTTCGAATCGTAGATCTCTGTTCGTAAGGATGCCTGCCAGCTCACCTCCATTGCTGACGATTGGAATACCACCAATTTTATAACGCTCCATTAATTCAAGTGCGTCAGCAATTGTAGACTCGGGACTTAGCGTTACCGGATCGAGGATCATACCACTCTCAGAACGTTTAACCCTTCTGACCTGTTCTGCCTGTTTTTCGATACTCATATTTTTATGAATAATACCGATGCCGCCTTGCCTTGCAATAGCAATGGCCAGCTTAAACTCGGTAACAGTATCCATGGCAGCCGAAACTACTGGAACGTTTAGCCTGATGTTGCGTGTGAGTTGGGAACTTATATCGACTTCTCTGGGCAGAACCTCTGAATAGGCAGGAACCAATAGGACATCATCAAAGGTATAAGCTTGTCCCAGAAATTTGTTTGTACTTTTTTCTTTTTCCATGCGCAAAGGTAAGGATATTGGAAAAAAGAACCAAACAAAAATGATGTGTCAAAAATGAACTTTGAGGTAAATCTTATGCGAGGTTTTCAAGGTCACGGATCAGGAGCCGTCTTCTGTTGAAAGTGATCAAATTTTTGCTGCGAAGATCATTTAAGACTGTTGTAACTGTTTGTCTTGAAGTAGCCGTAAGGTTAGCAATTTCCTGGTGTGTCATAAACCCTCTGACAACTGTCTCATAACCAACGCGCTGGCCTTTCTCACTAGCCAGGTCTCTTATGAATTCGATGATCCTTGATCTGGAATCTTTGAATACCAGGGACTCAAGTCTCTTTTCCATTTTCAGAAGTCGTGACCCCATCATTTTCATCATAAAAAGATTGAGTGCACCATGCTCCCTCATTAGGCCTTTCATCTCCTGAACGGTAACGATACACACCTCGGTGACTTCCTGGGCAATAGCGAAATCTCGTCTTTTTTCTTCCCCTATAAGTGAAAGCTCACCAAAAACACGGCCTGGGGTCAGGATGGTCTTGGTAATTTCTTTACCATCATCAGAATAGGTGCCGATCTTGACAGATCCCTCGGTCAGGAAGTAGATGCGGTCGGCATGTTCATCAGGAAGGTAGATGTATTCCCCTTTCTTATAAGTTTTATGGACCTGGTTTTGATCAGCATGGGCCATTTTATTTGGGCAAAAAATGGCATTAACATCTATGTTGTCAAGAAACCACAAAGTTTGATCGCTCATGGAATCCAAAGTTTTGAAGTTGAAATTTAGTGAGGGGGGAAACTAAACTAAACAATGAACAACAAATTTTCATAAAAGTTAACAAAATTTGCTAAAAAAAGCACGTTACTTTCCTAGGCGACATTTTGGCAAATTATTTCAACAGGTTCGCAAATTTAGCATCGTAGCTTCCAGCCATTATGTTCCAGTCATATTTTTCCGGGATATTTGAGTAAGTGCTGTTTCTAATTCTGGCCGGATTTGTTATAAGGTTTTTTAGTTTTTGATACAGTTCTTCAGTTGTTTTATAAAAGTATGGATCGTGGGTTTCTCCTGCGAAGTGCTCGGGAAAGGCTAATCGCTTTGGGAGGATCGGATAACAGCCACAATAGATAGCTTCCATGACTGAAATACCAAAGAAATCCTGTTTGCTGGTTGTGAGGGCGATGTCTCCCGAGCACAGCAACCGGGCATATTCCTCAAAACTGGTGGCATACCCCCAGTGGATGATTCTGTCCCTAAGTTTGCGGTAAGCAACTGCAAAAATTGGTGGAAATTTGGCGTATTGTTCTCCTAAGACAATGAGCCCATACGCAATACCTTCTTCATCTAACCTAAACAAGGCATTAAAGAAGTCATCCGGATTTTTGTCGTATTCCCATCGGTGGTTCCATAATATGACCGGAAGTGTGTTGTTTTTTTCCTTCCGGAATGGATCAAACCTCTTTAAGTCTAGGCCAAGGTGTAGTGTTTCGCTTTTTGCTTTGATCTTGTCAATGCTATCCGCTTCCTGGTGGTCAGGAAATTGTTTGAGGAACGGGCCAAGAGCCTGCAGAAATGCTTCCCTGTGAAAGTCTGAATTAAAGAAAATAGCATCTGCGGATAATGCTGACGTGAAATTGATGAATCCGTAATGGTTATCCCGACCATGAAGCCTGTCAGGATCTTGGTCTGACCAGGGGTAGGTAATTTGATTTTCATGGAAATAGGCAGACACAGGAATTTCGGAAGTTACTTTTCGCGTAAGCGATAAAAATGTAGAAAGATCAAGCATGTCTGATGCCAGCAGGAGGTCAGGGTGGTCGGCGGACTCAAGGAATTGATTGGCGAGGCTTACGGCACCTCCATGCATGCGCCATTTCCAGTGCCTGCCTTGCAAAGACAGGATTTTGATGTCATGCTGGCTGTGTTGTTGGTAGCCCTCAGCCCAGCTTTTATGACTTCCAGCGAAAAATGGTTCCAGTATCGTGATCTTCATCTCCATATTATATGTAAGTGCAAGCTAAAGATTATGAAAATGTTAAAAAAGCGTGCTGGAGTTAATATGGTATAAAAATGCCTATCTTGGTGGGAGTTAACCTCAAGGAAACCTTTGCCCACAAAGGGTTCAGGATGTCAGAAGACCAAAAATACAAGCCCCTCTCACCAAATGAGAAAGCAATACGTCGCCTGTTAAGGAATCGGTCGGCTATATTCGGGATATTTGTTATTTGTCTGGCAGTAATCATTGCTTTGCTTGGCTATGGGATCACCCCTGATTCTACTCCGGATGCCAATGACCAGGTTAGTGAAGTGGCCCTTAAAAAACCAGGCTTTAATATTACTTTGCTAAAGGTTCGCAAGAATCGTTCAATCGAAAAGCAATCCTTTCTAAAAACGATATTGTTTGGGCAACCAAATCCTAACCGTTTGGTACCGATCAACTCCTATGAAATTAATGAGGATTCCATTTATATTAAGGTGTATCAAGGTGAAGGTGCTCCGGGAAAAGCTGAGCAATATCACCTGGTAGATGTACTGTATGCGACATCAATTGAAAAACCGGAAATTGAATATGTAGACAATCAATTCAGGTTTTCAACAGTAGATGGCACTTCAGTGGATATTCCTGTTTCAGAATTGCGGGAACGCATCGAAAAAAAGGCCATTTACATTCATGTTTATTACTTTGGAACTGACGGATATGGACGCTGTCTATTAAGCAGATTGTTGATTGGTGTAAGAATTTCTTTATCTGTTGGCCTTGTTGCTGTAATAATTTCGCTTTCAATTGGTATTTTTATGGGAGCAGTCGCCGGATACCTCGGTGGCAGGGTTGATGATTTTATCATGTTGATCATCAATACGATGTGGTCTATTCCCACACTTTTGCTTGTTTTTGCCTTGGTACTTGCCTTGGGCAGGGGCTTCTGGCAGATATTTACAGCAGTTGGACTGACCATGTGGGTTGATGTTGCGAGGATTGTTCGCGGACAGGTATTGTCATTAAAGAATGTACAGTATGTAGAGGCAGCCCAGGGGTTTGGATTTAGCGCAGGTCGGATTATTCGGAGACATATTTTGCCAAATATTTTAGGACCTGTAATGGTGATTGCTGCCGCTAATTTTGCTATGGCTATCCTGATAGAAGCAGGATTGAGCTATTTGGGGTTTGGGATACAGCCTCCCCAACCTTCCTGGGGTACGATGTTGTCTGAAAACTATAGTTTCCTGTTGATGGGAGGCAATCCGTTTCCAGCTATTGTACCAGGAATAGCCATTATGTTAATGGTATTGGCATTTAACCTTGTCGGGAATGGCTTTAGAGACGCCCTGGATGTTAAAGCAAGATTGGGCACCGGATAGTAAATTGAATTATATAACCCTGTAAAAACCAGAAAAATAACACAGCATAGATATTTGAAAGATTCGCAAACGAATATTGAACTACTGGAACGGGATCTGTACCTCAAACAGCTACAGATTAACCGTCTATTGGATGTGACTCAGGCGATCAACAACAATTTGTCGGTTGATAACCTATACAACATTTATAAGTCAACACTTAACTGGGAATTGGGCATTAAGAAAATGATCCTGTTTGTTAAGGACTTTGGCGAATGGCAATGTGTTACCAGTATTGATGTTGAACCAGAGTTAACCAAAGTGGATTTGACAGATGTATTCGCCAAATACAAGCGCGTAGCTAACTTGGATGAAAAAAACCACCCTTTGCTCAAGGATTTTGACATCGTCGTTCCTGTTTATCACAAGGACTATCCGATCGCTTTCACGTTCATTGGCGGATTGGATGAGCACGATAATACCTACGAGAAAATCCAATTTGTTACAACCATAACCAATATTATTTCAGTTGCCATTGAGAATAAAAGGCTGTTTAAACGGCAATTAGAACAAGAACGTTTGAAGAAAGAGATGGAGTTGGCAGAACAAATGCAGAAACTCTTGATCCCCAATACATTACCGTCAAATAGTCATTTTGAGCTCGATAGTATTTATAAACCCCACCTAGGGGTCGGCGGAGATTATTTTGATTTTATCCAGTTAAATGAAAAAGAGTTTGTGGTTTGTATTGCAGATATTTCCGGTAAGGGAGTCGCTGCAGCTCTTTTGATGTCAAACTTCCAGGCTAATCTTCAGCTTTTGGTGAGAAGAGATATTTCAATGCGTCAAATGGTTGAGTTGTTAAATGAATCGGTCTTACGCATAACCAAAGGAGACAAGTTCATTACTTTCTTCATTGCACGATATAATATCGAAACCCGGATACTGACCTATGTCAATGCCGGCCATAATCCACCGCTGTTATATGGACGAGATCATGTAACCTACCTTCGTGATGGTTGTACGATATTGGGTATCTTCCCGGAAATTCCAAGTGTCGATGTCGGTGAAATTAGAGTTAGCCCTGATTCTTTGCTGGTCGCCTACACAGATGGCCTGACTGATATTCGGAATGAAGCTGATGAATTCTTTAACACTGAGATGCTTCATGACTTTCTTGAAAAGTACCAGGAACTTTCTGTGAAATCGTTTAACGAGAAACTGTTATCGACTATCGATGAGTTTAGAGGAGAATTTGAATATCCTGATGATGTTGCCGTGGTTACATGCAAGATCTTCTAAATTTGTGGTATGACTGATTTTGGACTCCTGTTATTATTGTTAAGCGCCTATCTTACTTATCGGTTTGTTATTAAGCCCCGATTCCTGGAACCTCCAAAGGAAAAAACGAAGATCCGTCAGGACAATACCCAGCATAAGAAAAATTATGATGGCGGAGAGTTTATTGAATACGAGGAAGTAAAGGAATAAAAAAAGGGTCCTGAACTTATTCCAGGACCCAATAGGATTTATTCCCATTTCAACTATGAACCTTACTTCTTTATTTGACGATATCAGCCATTTCGTTTTCCTGATATTGCGTCTTAATTACATTTTTTAATTCTTTACGAGCAAAAAAGATTCTACTCTTTACAGTTCCGAGTGGCAAATCCAGATGGTCTGCAATCTCCTGATATTTATAACCGTGATAATGCATCATGAAAGGAATGCGAGTGCTGTCATCGAGACTCTCGATAATTCGAGCCAACTCCTTCATCATAATATTAGAGTTTGCCTTGTTACCTACTGAGTTTGAACCTGAGTTGATATAATACAGATTATCTGTTGAGTCGATAATTGTATTGGCCTTCATCTTTTTACGATAATTATTGATGAAGATATTTTTCATGATGGTGAAAAGCCAGGCTTTAAAGTTAGTGCCCGGTTTAAACTTCTCTTTATTAGTGATTGCTCTAAATGCTGTTTCCTGAAACAGGTCTTTAGCATCCTCTACATTTTTTGTCAGATTATAGGCAAAAGAATGAAGAAGATGAGACATGCTGTCAAATTGCCGATTGAAATCTAATGAGGACATAAGCGATGATTTTATAGGTTTTCTGTGTTGTTGATTCAAAAGTATATAAAGATTAAACAAAAAGCAAGCTTTTGTTGAATCTTTTTTTCAAAAAGTTAAACAAAATTAGTTAATCTTTTCTTAATAAAAATTAAATTGCTGATTGTCAACATCTTATCATTTCGCTCTTATTTGGATGAATTCTACAACTTTCAAAAATAATTGAAACTTATGACGCCATAGATAAAACCTATATTAGCCGATTATTCAGCGTTTATAGGGTTTTGGCTGTTTGTCTACTGATTAATGAAACTTAAACAAAAAAGTAGTGGTGAAAGGTCGCCTGGAAGATAAAAAGGCAGTTAGGCGTTTTCCTCGAAAAATTGAATAGTATGGCCGAGTGTTTCCAGTATTCTGGTGTTTCTGCGCATTTCAATTATCTGGGAGATTACAAGGTACCCTGAGAAAAGGAGTATACAGTCAGGAAAGTAAGACGATAGCCTGTCAATATAGTCCTGAACAGGCTCCAGTGTAAAGGCTGTAGAAACCATCGCATACATGAAATCAGGTTGGTGAATGTCATGCACTGTTTTCAGGTCGTTATGCGGGATGTTTTGTCCAAGATAAACGACAATGAATCCACGTTTCTTCAAAAGGTAATGAAGAAAGAGAAGGCTCAATTCCTGATCTTCCCCTTCCGGACCATAAACAACGACTTTTTTGGCAGATGTCGGTTTAACTAATGGAATGTGATCTATCGCCGAAATGATTTTTTGGCGGATCAGGCAGCTCATAAACTGTTCTTGGGCCGGATTGATCGAGCCTGTGAGCCAAAGTACGCTCAATTTGTCAAGGAAAGGGGCAATGACTTCAATCATTGTCCGTTCAAAACCTATTTGATCGATATTAGTGGAAATGATCTTGTCAAACTTGTAGACGTCCATTTCGACCATGGAAATGGTAAGTGCATCAAGTTGGGTATCGTGTTCAAAATTGACCTCTGATATGGCTAAGACCCTTTCTGCTATCTCTTCCTGGCTCATTTTGGCAATCTTAGCGATCCTGATACCATTTTTCCTCAGAAGTGCAACGTTTAATATAAACTTCAGATCGGCATCTGAATACTTCCTAATATTGGTATTAGTACGATGAGGCTCGATGATTTTATAGCGCTGTTCCCATATCCTCAAGGTGTGAGCCTTTATGCCCGAGAGTTTTTCTAGATCTCGTATGGAGTAAACAGCCAAGAATAAAATTGTTTAAAAGGTTAATAGCCAAATAATTATAGTCGGAGAGTATAGTTGTCAGCGACGAAGACCTAACACGAAGCCTATCAAAAGGTTTAATGATTATTTAAATTTTGTCTAAAAATAATGATGTTTTTTGCAAAAAACGTTAAACAGAACAGACAAATTACGCCATATGGGGCCAGATTTAGAAGACAGCCTTGGCGATTTCAACAAATGAACTTACAGCACCAAGCGTGTAATAGTGCAGGCATGGCACACCAAACTCCTTGAGCTCTTTGGATTGATGGATACACCATTCAACCCCTGCTTTACGCGCAGCAGTGCTGTCTTTTGCAGAAAGTACTCCATCTACAAGATCATCCGGTAGATCCACAAAGAAGGTTCTGGGAATGGAGGTAAGTTGTTTCTTGGATGTGATAGGTTTGAGGCCCGGAATAATCGGGACATTAATATCGTTGTCGCGGCAAAGTTTGACGAAATCGAAATACTTTTGGTTGTTAAAAAACATTTGAGTAACGATATAATCACCCCCCGCTTTGATCTTTTCCTTTAACCAATGCATATCGGATTTAAGACTTGGCGCCTCGAAGTGTTTTTCCGGGTAACCGGCAATGCCTATACAAAAGTCTGACTGCCAACCGTTCACAATGGTATTGTCAAGGTACAAGCCTTTGTTCATGTTCTCGACCTGTCTGACAAGATCAATGGCATATGAATGTCCTCCGGGATTCGGTTCAAATTTGCCTTCAAATTTTCTGGCATCTCCCCTGATGGCTAAAACATTATTAATACCCAAAAAATTGAGATCGATCAGGGCATTTTCAGTTTCTTCAACCGAAAAACCACCGCAGATAAGGTGTGGCACCGCATCAACGCCATATCGATGCATGATGGCCGCGCAGATGCCTACGGTGCCGGGGCGCTTGCGGATCGACGTTTTTTCATAATATCCAGATGCCCGTTTTTTATAGATGTACTCTTCACGATGGTATGTTACATCAATAAAGGGTGGCTTAAACTCCATTAACGGATCCAGTACATCGTAAATGCTTTCCATGCTACCACCTTTAAGGGGTGGCAATATCTCGAATGAAACCAGCGTTTCACCTTTCGCTTTCTCAATATGTTCAGTTACCTTCATCTGTCTATTCTTGGGCTGCAAAATTAATATAATATGACAAAATTCCTTTTTCCAATATTTCTTTTAACGAGCTGTTTTTATGGAACTTCATTCTCCCCACAACAAATTCCAGTGTCTAATGGTTTTGATTATCCGGTCGGGCCGGAAAAAGGAATCACTGGATCAAGAGATGGAGATGGTTGGTATGATGCGAATGATTTTGGCAATGATCGTCACCTCGGAGAAGACTGGAACGGTGAACAGGGCGGCAACACGGATTGTGATGAACCAGTATACGCTATTTCAACCGGAGTAATTGTATACGCGAATAACGCCGGATTTGGATGGGGAAATGTTGTTATTATCAGGCATCGCTTGCCTGATGGTAGTGAAGTTGAATCACAATATGCGCACCTTAAAGATCTTTTGGTAACAAGTGGAGATACCGTAAGCCGTCGACAACTTATTGGGCATATTGGCGATGGCCGTGATCCTTGTGGAGATAGCAAGCCTTATTATGCCCATTTACATTTTGAAATCCGGTTATCCGAATGCAGGGCCTGGGGAAGGGTTGGTCTTGGTTATTCCGATAATCAATCCGGCTGGATCGATCCGTCAGAATTTATTGATGCGAACCGTAATTTTGATTAATATTTTTGGGTATTAGTCTTATTTTTGGACCCGCTATATGAAAAACCAAGTGAAATACACAGAACCCAATGCTCCTGCATTGCTGAAAGCAGTCGAAGACAGAATTCTTGTTCTCGATGGTGCAATGGGTACTATGATTCAGTCGTATAAATTGGATGAGGCAGGATTCAGGGGCGAAACGTTCAAAGATTTTGAAAATGATCTTCAGGGTAATAACGATCTTCTGAGCATTACCCAACCGGGTATCATCGAAGAAATCCACCGTGCTTACCTGGAAGCAGGCACAGATATTATCGAAACCAACACGTTCAACGCTACCGTGGTTTCGCAAGAAGACTATGGTACCCAGGACTGGGTGTATGAGATGAACAAGGCTTCTGCCGAAATTGCAACTAAAGCCGCTAAGTCCTTTACTGAAAAAGACCCATCCAAACCCAGGTTCGTCGCTGGTGCCTTAGGACCCACGAATAAAACGACCTCAATTTCTCCGGATGTAAATGACCCAGGTTACAGGGCGGTTACCTTTGATGAAATGATGCTTTCCTATTACGAGCAGATCAGAGGATTAGGCGATGGCGGAGTAGACATTTTCCTTGTAGAAACCATATTTGATACCCTTAATGCAAAGGCAGCACTGTATGCCCTTGATAAATATTTTGAAGAATCAGGCCGCCGATGGCCAGTCATGGTGTCCGGTACAATTACCGATGCCTCTGGCAGAACCTTAAGCGGGCAAACCCTGGAAGCCTTCTGGATCTCGATTAATCATGTTGACCTGTTTTGCGTTGGCCTCAATTGTGCCCTTGGTGCAGAAGAAATGCGACCATACATTGAGGAGATGTCAAAACTGGCAGATTGCTATACCAGCGCATATCCAAATGCAGGTCTGCCTAATGAGTTTGGCGAATACGACCAGGATGCTGATACGATGGCCCAGTTTATTGAAGAATTTGTCAAAAGTGGTTTTGTCAATATCGTTGGCGGGTGTTGTGGTACTGACCCCTCACACATTCAACGCATGGCGGAACTGCTAAAAGACATCAAACCCAGTCGACAGCCAGCTGAACCAAGTCCTTACACACAGCTGTCCGGGTTGGAAGCTTTGACAATACGACCCAGCTCCAATTTCGTCAATATTGGCGAACGGACCAACGTTACTGGGTCCAGAAAATTCGCAAGACTCGTCAAGAATGGTGATTACATGGAGGCGTTGACAGTAGCCCAACACCAGGTAGATGGTGGCGCACAAATCGTCGATATCAATATGGACGAAGGTTTGCTCGATTCGAAGCAGGTCATGAAAGACTTTGTTAACCTCATGGCTTCAGAGCCGGATATCGCCAAATTGCCTTTCATGATCGATTCTTCAAAATTCGAAGTCATTGAGCAAGGCCTTAAAAGTTGTCAGGGTAAATCTGTAGTGAATTCGATTTCGCTAAAAGAAGGTGAGGCAGAATTTATTCACCAGGCCAAAGTCTGCAAGCGATTCGGTGCAGCTGTGGTTGTAATGGCATTTGATGAAGAAGGACAGGCAGATACCATTGACCGGAAGGTTGAAATTTGTCATCGTGCCTATCGCATTTTAACAGAAAAAGTAGGATTCAGACCTCAGGATATCATTTTCGATCCGAATATTTTCGCGGTAGCGACAGGGATTGAGGAACACAATGGATATGCTATCAACTTCATTGAAGCAACTCGTCAAATAAAGACATTAATGCCTGAGGTGAACGTCAGTGGCGGTGTCAGCAACATCTCATTTTCTTTTAGAGGGAATAATGCTGTCCGGGAAGCCATGCACTCTGCTTTTCTTTATCATGCGGTGAATGCTGGGATGGATATGGGGATCGTCAATGCAGGCATGATCGAAGTTTATGAAGATATTCCTAAAGATCTGCTGAAACTGGTTGAAGACGTTCTATTCAACAGGTCTGAGCAAGCCACCGAAGCATTGACCGCTTACGCGGAAAAAGTAAAAGGCACCGGGAAAAAGATCGTCAAGGATATGTCGTGGCGGGAAACGATTGTGGAAGAACGCTTGGCCCATTCCCTGGTAAAGGGTATCACTGAATTTATTGTTGAAGATACCGAAGAAGCACGACTTAAGTATCCTTGGCCTCTGGATGTCATAGAAGGTCCGCTTATGGACGGTATGAATGTAGTGGGTGAGTTGTTCGGTTCTGGTAAGATGTTTCTGCCGCAGGTGGTGAAAAGTGCTCGTGTCATGAAACAGGCCGTAGCTCATCTTACCCCTTTTATTGAAGCCGAGAAAGCTAAAGGTGGTAAGTCTTCAAAAGGCAAAATTCTGTTAGCGACGGTGAAAGGAGATGTACACGATATTGGAAAAAATATTGTTGGAGTGGTACTTGCCTGTAATAATTTTGAGATCGTTGATCTTGGTGTAATGGTGCGGGCAGAGAAAATCCTGCAGGTAGCAAAAGAAGAAAACGTTGACATTATCGGGTTAAGTGGATTAATCACGCCATCTCTGGATGAAATGGTGTTTGTTGCCAAGGAAATGCAGCGACAGGGGTTTGATATTCCATTGATTATCGGAGGAGCAACGACATCTAGGACACATACAGCCGTAAAGATAGAGCCACAATATGATTTTCCTGTAGTGCATGTACTCGATGCTTCGAAAGGGGTTTCAGTATCAACAGCTCTAATGAGCGAAACCGGTAAAAAGCCCTTCGTAGAGAAGACCAAAGCAGATTACGAATCCATTCGCGAAAGCCGAAAAGGCCGAAAATCATCCAAGAAATATCTAGCCATTGCAGAGGCAAGAAATAAGCGATTTGCTTTCGATTGGGACAATTACGATCCGCCAAAGCCTACTTTCACAGGAGTTAAGGTTTTTGATCAATATGATTTGGAAGAATTGTCAAATTATATTGATTGGACGCCATTCTTTTTAAGCTGGCAGCTCAGAGGGAAATATCCCAAAATTCTTAAAGACCCTGTTGTAGGTGAAGAAGCAAAAAGACTGTTAAGAGACGCGCAAAGCATGCTTCGTCAAATCATTGACGGGAAGTGGTTACAGGCGCGCGCGGTAATTGGATTTTTCCCAGCCAATGCGACCGAAGACGATATCGCGGTTTATGCAAGTGATGAGCGCAAGGAAGTGCAATCTGTCATTCATCAGCTGCGACAACAGGTGAAAAAGGCTAATGGTCAGCCCAATTTGTGTCTTGCTGATTTCGTAGCGCCACAGTCCTCCGAAAAAAAGGATTACATAGGTGCTTTTGCAGTAACAGCAGGCATTGGCATCGAGTCACATGTCAAGCGGTTTGAAGAAGCACATGATGACTATAGTGCAATTATGCTCAAGGCATTGGCAGATCGATTGGCAGAGGCCTTTGCAGAAAGGATGCATGAACGTGTTCGGAAAGAGTTTTGGGCATACCAAAAAGAAGAACAATTGGATAATCAAGCCCTAATCGCTGAAAAATATGTCGGTATTCGACCAGCACCTGGTTACCCTGCCTGCCCTGAGCATACAGAAAAACGAACCCTGTTCAACCTGTTGAATGTGGAGGACAATACAGGCATTTACCTTACAGAAAGCTTCGCCATGTACCCGGCTGCATCTGTCAGCGGATGGTATATTGCCTTACCAGGATCCAAATACTTTACAATTGGAAAAATCGGGAAAGATCAGGTTGAAAATTATGCCAAAAGGAAGTCTATGACTGTACAGGAAGCTGAAAAATGGCTGGCACCGGTATTGAATTATGATCCTGAGTAATTATGGTTTTTGAGGTTCTTTTGGGGGTGGTCGCAAGACTATTTTTTCTCTTTTGGGCTCGCGGGGGAATAAATCCCCTGTCCCCCCAATTTCAAGCTACCAAGAATTTGCGACATTCACCAAATATATTTTTCGAACGCGCAGAAAAAACTTTTAAGCGTTAATCCCTTATAAACAAGCGCTTTTTTTATGAAATCCTCTTTTTCAAACCGAGATATTTCCGACTATTACGATCAGACTGAAATCCATTATCGCTACTTCTGGGACCTCAACACAAGCAAAGCGCTACACTATGGTTTCTGGAAACCTGGAACACAGGATTTCAGGGCTTCATTAGAGAATACCAACCGGGAAATGGCCATTTTAGCTGGTATTAAGAAAAAAGACCGCGTGCTTGATGCTGGCTGTGGGGTCGGCGGCTCTTCAATATTCCTTGCCTCGGAATTGGGATGTGAGGTGGTAGGGATCACCCTTAGCGAAAAACAAGTCGCCAGTGCTGTCAAAAATGCTGAACGCTCCGAGGTTTCGAATGCGACTTTCTTCAAAAAAGATTATTGTGATACCGGTTTTGAGGATGCCAGTTTTGACTGTGTTTGGGCGCTTGAATCGGTGGGTTCAGCATCCGATAAGGAAAATTTCCTAAAAGAGGCACATCGCCTATTGAAGCCAGGCGGCAGAATGGTGATTGCCGATTACTTTAAAACCTTTGAAGCACCAATAGATCAGGTGCCCGTGATGAAAAACTGGTTAAATGCATGGGCGATATCCGACCTTGAGACGCTGTCAGGTTTTGAAGAATTATTAGCTGGAAATGGATTTTTCGTCAGTAAAAAACTGAATAGGACAAAAGCCATTACCCCTTCCTCAAAACGCATGTACAAGGCATCGTGGTTAGGGATGTTGGGAACAAAAACCTATAACCTGTTTAAAAATGCCAGCCCTTTTTCGAAAATTCATTATCGATCGGGTATTGCGCAATACAGAGCCTTGAAAAAAGGGTTGTGGGATTATCATGTATTATTGACTTTCAAACGCCAGGACATTGCATAAGAGATTCAGGAATAAAAAGGAGCTTGGGAGTTTTCTCGACCAGAAAGTTGGCCTTTACAATCAGCCCGATTTCATAAAGGCAGATCCAATATCTATTCCCCACCAGTTTTCCAAATTGCAAGACATTGAGATTATCGGGTTTTGGGTGGCTATGCTTGCCTGGGGACAACGAGTAACAATAATCAACAAAGCCAACGAGTTGATTAATTTGATGGATGGGGCGCCGTATGATTTTATAATTAACCATGAAGAAAAGGACCGAAAACCATTTTTAAATTTCAAGCATAGGACTTTTCAGGCCATTGACACCCTCTATTTCCTCGAATTTTTTCAAACCTATTATAAAGAGAACGATAGCCTTGAATTTGGTTTTACGCGATTCCTGAAAGAAGAAGATGATACTATAGAGTCAGCGCTAAAGGGGTTTCACCAGCTTTTTTTCTCATTGGAAAACGCACCTCAGCGCACCCGGAAGCATCTGTCGACACCAGAACGTAAATCCACCTGTAAGCGCTTGAATATGTTCTTAAGATGGATGGTGAGAAACGACAACAGAGGCGTAGATTTTGGCATTTGGAAAAGGATCAGGCCTGCCCAGTTATTAATGCCGCTTGACGTGCATGTCGATAGGGTGGCACGTTCATTAGGCCTTATTTCGCGAAAGCAAACCGATTGGCAAACCGTACTCGAGTTGACAGAAAACCTTCGAGAGTTTGATCCTGAAGACCCTGTGAAGTACGATTATGCCTTATTCGGTATAGGTGTTATGGAGAAGGGGCGAAATTAGCCCCTCGGGCCTTTGTTAAATCCGTTTTGACGGTTCTGCATCCGTTCTTTACGCATTTCCTGCATTTTCTCTAGCAGCATTTTCTGGAATTCCTTTTCTGCATTTTGCAATTTGGCGATTTTACGCATCGGCAGGATATCCTTCATCTTGTGGAAGTATTCAATATTGATATCCACGATTTCTTTTTGCGTTTCTAGCTGCTTGAGGATGAACGCCTCAATCTCTTCATCTGATTTATTGGCGATGCCACGTTTTTCGGCATTAAGTGATTTTCTGAGTGCCTGGATCTTGCTTTCACGCTCATTGTAGATCGGCCAGAATGCTGCCGACTCATCAGGTGTAAGATTAAGTTTATCCGTAATAGTAGCGACTCTCCATGCTTTAATCTTTTGATCGTTTCCTTGTTGGGCAAAAGCAGTTAGGGCAAAAAAGGAAAAGACCAGGGCTATTAACATTTTAGATTTCATAACAATTCCTCTAGGGTATTTAGATCTATAGTTTCCAGAATATTTTCATCGATATACCGATCTAGGGCTTCGGGATCAATATCAATCAAATCTGGTTCCGAAAATTCATTGAATTTGGATTCAGCTAACATGTCGATGTCAAAATCATCGATGTTATTGTCTATGTAACTTTCTATGTCTTCGAGTGTAATACAGGCAACTGGCTCACTGTCGCAATCAACTCCAGGCGTAAAAATATTACCCCAAATAGAGTAACCTGCAAGTATGATTACGGTGACAGAAGCTACTGCCATGACAAGTCGGGGGCGGAATAAAATTCCGAGGGACTGGATCGCATTTTCCCACCAGGAAGTTTGCGGCACAGCGCCAACGGTTTCTTCTTTAGGGAAGAGTTGGCTCATGATATCGTCCTCCATCTTTTCAAAGTAGTTGAAAGGTATTTTGTACCCTTCCTCCTTTTTCATCTTCGAAAGCAAAGGAGCGATTTCCTCCAGTTCTTTGTTGATATGTTCTTTGTTTTTATCCATGATGCCTTTATTATGACTTATGAAGTCGTTAAAGGTTTAATGTCCTTTTAAAAAATGTTCAATTTTCTTCGCTGCGTGATGATATGAGGCTTTCAAAGCACCGACGGAAGTGCCCAGTACATCGGAGATATCCTGATAACTCATTTCGTCGTAGTAGCGCATGTTGAAGACGAGTTGCTGCTTTTCAGGCAGCGTCGCTATTGCCGCTTTTAATTGGGCTGTCGCATCATCTCCATCGAAATAGCTGTCAGCTTTTAGCGCTCGATCGAGTCCGAGGTCTTCATCGTCGATCGAAGTTGCGACCACTTTCTTTTTTTTATTGATGAATGTGATCGATTCGTTGGTGGCAATTCGGTACAACCAGGTATATAATTTTGAATCGCCCTTGAATTTTCCAATACTCCGGAAAACCTTGATGAATGTGTTTTGCACTACATCGTTGGCATCGTCATGCTCAACGACCATTCTCCGGATATGCCAGTAGAGTCTTTCCTGGTAGGTTTTGACCAGTAGCCGGAAGGCTTGTTCCCTGGTACGGTCATCGCCCATCATTGCCAGGATCTGTTGGTCTGTCTGGCTATTTACTTTTTTTGACTCCACTCGGTATTTTTAAAATTCGGGTTGTTTGATCCTAATTGACCATCAAACATTTTCTATGACTGTCTCCTTACCGGAAAGGTTTAATTTGAAGATAAAAAAAAGTCCCGGGACAAGCCCAGGACCTAATTAATTGCAACTATGTGGTCAATGATTACATAGCCTTGATCTTTTCCAGAAGGTTGGCAGTTTCCGAGTAGTCTATACCTTCGGCTTTAGCCAATTCGATGGTGTATTCAGCTTGTTTCTTTGCTTTACCTTTTTTACCCAGTTTGTAAAGCAGGGCTGCTACAGTATCGTTATTGTAAACATTGTTATCCATCTTTACGGAGGCCTTTCCCCACTTTAATGCTTTTTTCAGCATTTTTTTGTCTTCCACTACTTCGAAGAAGGTCCATGCCACACCGTTAAGCTCATTCCAGTGCTTGGCGTCATATTTACCATAATGCTCAACAGCTTGTGATGCATAATTCGCAAAATCGCGGGCGCGCTGGTAGTACATCATTCTGAATTCGCTAGAATGCTGGCCGGCATCTGCTCCAAAGGCTTCCGCATAATAGCGGTCTACATCTGAGAGGCTGATTGGTTCACCCTGACCGGAGAAGACGGCACTTTGCACCATATTCTTGATCCTGTTGGATACTCTTTCTTCTCCAAACATCTCGTTAAATGCAGCACGATTAGCAATGAGGTACTTATAAGGTTTGGTATCTGCTTCTTCTACATATTGGATCAGAAATTCCATATTATCCGCGGTGCTCCAGTCGTCTTGCGTTTCAAGATACTGCATCGCAAGTTTGCCATGACCACCTTCGTAGGTATTATAGCAAGCTCTGGTGTAGCTTTTCAGGAGTTCCTGGTTACGTTCACCTTTTTCGTAACGGGCAGCAAGTGTCATCAACTGACTGGCTGGGTTAAGTGCTTCTTTGCCAAGGTCTACAAACTGGGCAACATCGTGATAGCCAACAGAACGGTGAACAATGTCTCCGTAGCCGTTAACAAACAAAAGACTTGGATACATACGAACACTGTACGTTTCTGCAACTGTAATGCCTTCTCCTTTTTCCATATCCAGTTTAACGTTAACGAAGTTCTGGTTATAGAAATCAGCTACTTCTTCGACAGGAAAAACATTTTTGGCCATTGCCTTGCAAGGGCCACACCATGATGTGTAGGCATCAAGGAAAATCAGTTTGTCGCTTTTTTTGGCTTCTGCCAATGCATCTTCCCAGCCTTCTGTCTTGAACTCAATCCCTGATTGGGCAAAACCGTATGCGGCTACAAACAGGATGAGGAACAGTCCAATAATTTTCTTCATTTTAACTTTTTTAGGTTATACAAGGGATTAGTTATGCTTTGCTTTCAATCTCACTGATGAGTTGAACGATTTTTCTGGATGGTTTTTTCTTTTCAGTGGCGATCTTTAAAGCCTTTTTTGCAGTATCGAGCGCCTGGCTGTCTTTGCCATTATGCAGTAAGATTACAGCATAGTTGTACAAATGGCCTGAGTCATTGTCTGAAGCGGCTTTTTTGGTCCATTTTTCAGCAGACTGCATGACTTTCTCGTTATCGGAAAACTCCTCGAGGGCCAATAGTGAAACATGTGACATTTCATGCGTTTTGCTACTTGTCGTTTTCTTGAAAAACTTCTCTGCAGCTTTAATGAATTCATCAGCGTTACCCATATTTAAGTTGAAGTGCAAATCTGCTGAAGCCGCTAATTCTTCAGCTGTTTCAGGGCAGTGATTCCTTGCTTTTTCTTTGGCTTCATCGAGCAGGAAGTCTGATTCGAACTCAATGGCTTTTGTAACGGTTTGCTCACAAGCCTTTTCAATCTTTTTAATCACTTTTTCTTTCCCCATGAGAGCTTCAATCGCTTTTTTATTATCAACCATCAGGTCGAATATCCTTGAGTCTGCCTCAATCGTATTTGAGTAGATAAACTTGAGATTCTTTTCATTGGTCATATCATCCTGTGTGCGCAGGTATTCATTCGCTACTTTAAGCGAAGGCTTTTTCGACTTGACTAATGACATGGCATAATTGTAAAGCAGGTCTGGCGTGCGATCTCCTTCTTCATACTTTGCTGCGTACTCTACACTGTAGTCGATTTTAGACATGGCATTTTTACCCAGATTGATGAATCGGTCTGCAGGAAGTCCACCGATATGCGTCAAAACTGCTTTGCCAGTCGCATCGATAAAAAGAAAGGTTGGGAAGGAATTCACCCTGTACTTGGAGCGAAATGTAAGCCCTTCTCCTTTCTCCATGTCGAGTTTCACATTGACGAAATTGGTGTTGTAAAAATTTCCGACTTCTTCAAGTGGAAAAATGTTTTTATCCATGCGTTTGCAAGGGCCACACCATGTTGTGTAGGCATCAACAAAAATTATTTTTTCTTCCTCGGCTGCCATTTCAAGGGCTTCGTCCCAGGTGCCTTTAAAAAATTCAATGCCCTCTGCCTGGATGAATGATGTTCCAGCTAGCAGGCAAAAAAGGAATGCTAAGATTTGTTTCATCTTCTTTGTAAGTTATTGGTGCTTTGGTTTATTTCGCTCCCTTTGGTCGCGAATTGTTTTGGCCTTTGGCCTATTGCTTTTGATTGGGCAAATTGTTTATTGTTTTTGGCAACATTGCTATGATTGTTTGAATTGGCTGAAATGTATTTGTCAAAACAATACCCGTAGGGTAAACAATTCAACAATAAAGACCTTTTTCCAAGAACGATATTGCTTCAACAGCTTAGTAAAATTACAAATTTCGAGCCGTTCCGACTTCCAGACCCCTCCATTTAACGTTTTAGTAACGGCTGGGCGACAGAAAATGATGTTTTATCCGAGGTGGTGCAACCTGGCCGACAAGTTGTGTATATCCCAATGATGGGCCTATTCATCGAAAAATTTCAGTATTTGCAACATAAATTATTTTCTTGCATTGGGAACAGCCAGGCAAAATCAGGTGTTATGCATGGTGAACCCAAAATTTTTTAGAAAACCGAAAGATCAAATGAATTTAACTGACAAGATCAATAATGACCTAAAAGAGGCCATAAAGGCCAAAGACAAAGATGCATTGAGGGCACTAAGAGCAATCAAATCAGCCATTTTGCTTGCCAAAACCGACGGAAGTGGGCAAGAGCTTACAGATGAAGTGGGCATGAAATTGCTTCAAAAACTGGTAAAACAAAGACAAGACTCACTGGAGATTTACGAAAAACAAGGTCGTGAAGACCTGGCTGTAACGGAAAGACAAGAGATTGAGATCATTTCGAAGTATCTGCCAGAAGCTATGAGCCGTGAAGAGTTGGAGACTACCCTCAAAAGCTTAGTTGAGGAGTTAGGAGCCAGTTCAATGAAAGATATGGGCCGTGTTATGGGCACAGCAACGAAGCAGCTTGCAGGGAAAGCTGATGGGAAAGATATTTCGACTATTGTAAGACAACTATTGTCATAAAAAAATATCGAATTTGCAATCATGAACCTTCAGGTTGTAGGTCACAAATAATTAAACCACCATGTTTTTAGATCTTTTTATTGGCATCATCGCATTTTCGGCATTCCTATATGGTTTTTCTAAAGGAATCATCAGGGTTGTATTTGCCGTGATTGCTTTTATCGTTGGTGGGTTGATCGCTTTGCGGTATACGCCTGCCCTGACCATCTTTTTGGCCGATACATTCACAGCAGCAGCAGCTTATATGCCTGTGATAGCCTTTGTCCTTTTGTTTTTCGGTAGTGTGATTATCATCAAGCTTATCGCAAAAACGATCGAGGGTAGCCTGAAAATAGCCAATATCAATATTCTAAATAAAACCGGAGGCGGACTTGTATTTGCGTTGGTATGCGTTATTCTCATCAGTGCCATTCTTCAGTTTGTTGACGCTGCAGGATTGATGAGTGATAATGCTAAAAACGCCTCCAAGGTCTTCCCTTATATCGAAAACTTGCCAGCAAAAGGCGCAGAATGGCTTAAACAGGTTTCACCCTATGTTAAAGATTTGATTGACGGTGTAATGGAGTTGTTCGAGAAAACGGAGAAATGAGGATTTTATTAATTGATAATTACGACTCCTTCACCTACAATCTTAGTGATTATTTTCAGCAGATAGGTGTAGAAGTTACCGTTTACCGGAATGACGAGCTGAAGCTTGAAGAATTCATCAACCTTTATCCCGACGCTATTGTATTATCTCCCGGTCCGGGAAGACCTGCCGACGCAGGCTTGTTAATGCCCTTGATCGCACATTTTCATAATAAGCTGCCAATGCTCGGTATTTGTCTTGGCCACCAGGCGCTAGGCGAATTTTTTGGCGCTACACTCGTTAAGGCAAGTATCCCGGTTCACGGAAAGACATCCTTAATCACCAGAAAAGAGCACCCTGTCTATAAAGGATTGCCAGAAACCTTTAATGTGATGAGGTACCATTCATTGATACTTGAGTCATTAGATGGAACCGGACTGATTCCGGTAGCCTACACCATGGAGAATGAACTTATGGCAATGTACCATTCCAAATATCCGCTTTTTGGGATACAGTATCATCCCGAATCAATTTTAACGGATTACGGTAAGGATTGCCTCGCGAATTGGGTGTCAACTATTCCAGTAAAGAAAAGTTTGTCACACGATCCGGTAAATTTTTCTTCTGTACTGAAGTAAAATTTTTGTTAATCTTGTTCAAATCGGAGTGCGCAAGCCCTTTTTGACAAGAAAAAATTTTAAATTTGAAAAAATTGGCAAAAAATGGATCCAATAATTAAAGACGATGGCAGGTTTAAATACCTTGAAATCGGTGATGGTCCGGTTTTAGTCCTGCTTCACGGCCTCTTTGGTGCTTTGAGTAATTTTGAGGGCCTGGTCAAATACTTTTCCAAGCGGTTTAAGGTCGTTGTCCCCCTACTGCCTATTTTTGAAATGCCTATCAAAGAAGTTTCTCTTGGCGGTCTACTCAAGTATATTAAAGAATTTGTTTCCTACAAAGGTTATGAAAACGTCCATGTACTTGGCAATTCTTTAGGCGGTCATATTGCTTTACTTTATACGCTCGACAGCCCCGAAAGAGTGAAGTCTGTTACCCTTACCGGCAGTTCTGGTCTTTTTGAAAATTCCCTTGGCCGTACGTTCCCCAAAAGAGGTGATTATCAATTCATTAAAAAGAAAACTGAAGATACATTCTACGATCCTAAAGTCGCCACCAAGGCCTTGGTAGATGAGGTTTTTGATATTGTAAATGATCGTAATAAAGCACTACGGGTGTTATATACGGCCCGTTCAGCACTCCGTCATAATGTGCGTGAAAGACTCTCAAAGATCAAGGTGCCAACGCTTTTGATCTGGGGCAAACAAGATACAGTAACACCACCTTTCGTTGGAGAAGAATTCAATAAACACATTGAAAACTCCGAATTGGTGCTTATTGACAAATGCGGTCATGCTCCAATGATGGAAGATCCCAATGCTTTCAATGAAGCACTTGAAAAATTCCTTGAAAAAGTGGCCACAACGCCTGACAAAGAGCCTGTTAATCCGGCGTAATTCTAAGTTTGAACATAATTATTTCTTGCTGAATCATTTGATTTGGATGGGGTATTTTTCATTTCCTGCATTGGTTCTTTTTCATCAATGGAAAAAGAACCAAAAATTCATCCCGATAGCTATCGGGAGTTTTGAAATACCTAAAGATCATTTCATTTCGCGGATAGCTTAAAACTCCTCCCTACGGTCGTCAAACAGTAAAGCTATCTTTCCGCTTCATTTCATGATTTTCTTTAGGGTATTTCAAAAAGGCCCAACTGGTAAGCAAAGAATTCCCTACCCTTCTCTCCTGCCATTAATTTAGACACTATTTTATAATGGCATCCAATTTGCGAAACTTTTGGTTAAGGAATCCGTTTTTATTTTGCAGGAGGTATTTTATTATTACCTTTCCTAATAACAAGCAATATTCGAATGATCGCATCACAACTCATATCGCACAGTGTACCTCCCCTGAAAACATCAGATACAGGGCAGAAGGCTATGCATTTTATGAATGTGTTGCACGTACGCCATCTTCCGATTGTCAATAATGAACAATTTCTTGGCCTCTTGTCTGAGGAAGATGTCCTTAACTTTAACAGCCCGGAAGAACCGATTGGTGGCCATTCTTTGTCGCTGTTGCGTCCTTTCGTTCATGAAGATGAACATCTTTACGAAGTGATCAAAATGGCCGTGACCAAGCAACTCACCGTTGTGCCCGTAGTGGATGCTGATGATGACTATCTCGGCGTGATCACTCTTGAAGATTTGTTAAAGTATTTTGCACAGACGGGTTCACTGGTTGATCCGGGGACGATTTTGGTGCTTGAAATGCAAAAACGTGATTATTCGCTAGCCGAAATTGCCCGCATTGTAGAATCTGAATCTGCGAGTGTGCTTTCAACCTACGTCACATCCCTTCCCGAGTCTTCCCTAATGGAAGTTACGCTTAAATTGAATAGTCAGGCGATCAAACACATCGTTGCCACTTTCGAACGGTTTGGCTATAAGATCAAGGCTTCTTTCCAGGAATCGGATTATATGGATTCACTCAAAGAGCGCTATGACGCTTTGATGAATTACCTGAATGTTTGAAAACCTATTTCAATACCAAACCATTTGAAACCCGTTTGAGGTACCTTGTCGCAGGTGTCTTGCCAGCCTTTTTTTGTCTTCTGGTCGTTTCTTCCTGCTTTGGTCAGTATGTCCAGGTTGATTCTATTTACATCCTTGGTAACAAGCGGACAAAAGACCGCGTAGTCTTGAGGGAACTCGATTTCCGGCAAGGAGATAGTTTGCTTTTCGCAGATCTGACAAGCCGGATGGAGCGCAACGAGTTATTATTGCTTAATACACGACTGTTTAACGATGCCAAACTGAATATTATCAATATCAGGGAAGATAAGATTGATGTTAGGGTGGAACTTCGCGAAGCCTGGTACATATATCCCTTGCTGATCTTTGAATTGGCTGATCGAAATTTCAATGTTTGGTGGGTCGAACAAAATCGCGCTCTGGACAGGATTAATTTTGGGGTCCGGTTTTATTATGAAAATTTTACCGGACGAAATGATCGCCTGAAAGTCGTAACCCAATTTGGGTACACCCAAAAATATGAATTGGAATATCGATTGCCCTGGTTCAATAAAGGCCAATCGCTCGGCATGTCGTTTAATGGCCTACATACGCGAAACCGGGAAGTCGCCTATCAAACCAACGATACGACCAATCGCCAGGACTTCCTAAGACTTGATGACCAAATTGGACTAAAGCGGGGCCGAGCTGGGTTTAAAATGATCTACCGCCCAAAGCTATTAGGTACTCACGAATGGGGCATGAGCTACCATCATAATATCATCGCTGACACCATCACCCAACTTAATCCTACCTTCTTCCTTGACAACAGGGTTAAACAACAATTTCTTTCCCTCGAATACAGCTTCACGCTTGATCGTCGCGACAGGAGGTCTTATGCGTTAAGTGGGAATTATTTCCAGGTGCATCTGAAAAAAGATGGTTTAGGGTTGTTTGGTGTTGTGAACAATCTATCCCTGACCGGCTCATTTGGCCAATACTGGAGGGCGGGTAAGAAATTCAGCTTCGAAGTGTTGGCTCGTGGGCGAAAAAATCTCATAACAGACAGACAGCCCTACTACACCCAACGACGGGCATTAGGATTTTCAGAAAACTTTGTAAGAGGATATGAATTTTATGTCATTGACGGACAAGATTTTACCTATTTAAAAACCGGAATCCGGTTTGAACTCATTCACAAAGACCTTAATGGTTCAAAAGTTATTCCGCTCAAAGCGATGAAAATCATTCCTTTCAGGGTCTACCTGAAGCTCAATAACGACCTTGGATATGTTAATGATCCATTCTCAACGGCAATAGAGCCTTTGTCTAATTCGATCCTTTGGGGAGGTGGTCTCGGGCTTGATATGGTGCTGTATCACAACTTCGTTTTTCAGTTGGAATACAGCATCAATCGTTTAAACGAAAAAGGAGTATATTTACATTTCAACGTTCCCTTCTGATGCGTTTTGCCATTTACAGTCGTTTATTCAAACCACAAGACCTGCCTTATATCCAGGAGCTATTCGATGTCATCGGGGGGCTTGGTGGAGAGGTCACCGTCATAGAGCCATTCTATAAACAAATCTTCAAAAAACTGGAAGGTGAAAAAGGTCACGATGTCTTTAATACCAGGGAAGACCTTGAAGCTCAAAAGCCAGACCTATTGATTACAATGGGCGGAGATGGGACCATTCTCGACACGCCAATTCTGATCAAAGGACTTAATATTCCCATCTTGGGGATTAACCTGGGGCGGATGGGGTTTTTAGCAACTATCGAGAAGGAAAATATCAGGAAAGCAGTTGAAAGCTTCGTTCAGGGAGCATTTTATCTAGACAATAGAACACTGCTACATCTGGAGTCAAATATGCCAATTTTTAAAGGCAATCATTTCGCATTGAACGATCTGACTCTTTTGAAAAGAGAAACATCATCTATGATCATCGTTCATACCTATTTGAATGGAGAATTTTTAAATTCATATTGGGCCGATGGGGTAATTCTTGCTACACCAACTGGCTCAACAGGGTATTCACTTAGTTGTGGAGGCCCTATTATTTACCCCGATTCGGGAAATTTTGTCATAACTCCGGTTGCTCCACACAACCTTTATGTCCGTCCTTTCGTCATTTCAGATGACAGTGTGGTTTCTTTTGAGATTGAAGGGAGGGCTGAGCACTTTCTTTGTACACTGGATTCGAGATATGAACAGATCACCTCTGCCCATCGGCTGGCTATCAGGAAAGCAGATTTTACGGTGTCTCTGGTTCGAATGCAAAACAGGAACTTCCTGACGACGATCAGGCAAAAACTATTCTGGGGAACAGATATCCGTAATTAAGTATACCGACGATTTAGCGGTTTATGGCTCCAAACCTTCTTAATATACGGGATATATTGAGCAGAATGATTTGGAAATTCCAAAACCATTTTGCGTTATGTGTAACATAATTCTCTTACTTTTGCGGTATGCTGCTGATTTCCTAATTGATTTATCAACTAAAAAATGTACAGCATACACTGACCAAATTAATTTTTGAAAAATTAAAAAATTTGTTTGCGTCATGTGTAACAATTACTCGAGTTTTAGAACGAAGCTTATACAACATCCCCCTAAAAATTCCGTTTTATTAATTGGAATAAGCCTGATTGAGCACGAACGGAACAATTTTTGAGGTATTATTTTCCTCTTTTTACACCGACTAGATTGAAAATCTTTTAACTACAGATTTGTGAAAAAAGTCTTTATTTTCATTTTATTATCATTTTCAACCTTATCGCTTCAGGCGCAAGACTTTGAAGTAGGTGGCTGGTTGGGGACCTCGGTGTATTTTGGAGATCTAAATACAAATTTCAGTTTTAAACGCCCGGGGGTTGCTGGTGGCATTGTTGGTCGATATAATTTCAACCCGAGGGTTGCCGTAAAGGCATCGGCGAGTTACGCACATGTCAGTTATGACGACGCGCTTTCTCCTTTTGTTTTCCAAAGAACCAGAAATCTCGACTTTTCATCTCATATCATTGAAGGTACTTTCCAGCTTGAGTTCAACTTTTTGAAGTATGAACACGGAAGTGATGATCATTTTTGGACGCCATACGTTTTTGGAGGCCTGACTGTTTTCTACTTTAACCCACGCACTAAATTCAATGATGAGTGGGTAGCTCTCCAGCCGCTTGGGACAGAAGGACAGGCCAAAAACAGCGAATATTCAAGAACTCAACCAGCATTTGCGTTTGGTGGAGGCCTTAAGTTTGACCTTAACTACGCATGGAGTATTAATTTTGAAGTTAGCGGACGATACCTATTTACAGACTTCCTTGATGATGTCAGTGGTGTCTATCCTGATTTCGATGATCTTGCTACACAAAGGGGTAATCTGGCAGTATTGCTTTCCGATCCGTCTTATCAGGTATTTGAAAGCCAGATTGGAGAACCAGGCAGACAGCGTGGTAATTCCAAAGACAATGATTCTTACAACTTGATTGGCATTTCTCTTCTCTATAATTTTGCCAGCATCAAGTGCCCTACCAAGTTTTAGGACCCATGGCCTTGCCGGGAATAGTCAAAAAAGCAGTAAAACCCATTTATCATTTCGTTCACGACACCTTGTTTGATACGATTGACTATAATCCATTATTCCCGAATAAACAGGGGGGTAAGAAAATCCCAAGGGGCCATATCTCGGCAGAGCATTTAGCCAATCCGCAATTAGATGACCAATTGTCTGACAACCTGGTTTCAGCAGGAATCAGGGTTAAAGACTTTTACATTGAAAAAGTTGGATACGAAGCATATATGGCTGCTGCCAAATATCCTGAAAGCTACTACGGCGGTGGCTTTGATTCTTCCCAAAATTTTGTGGAAAAAACGCTTGAGCATTACGTGTCAACCAAGTTTATCGATTTTATGCCTGAAACAGTATTTGTGGATATTGCAGCCTGTACATCCCCGTTTTCAGAAAATATTCGCTCCATCTACGGTGTCAAAACCACCTACCGACAAGATCTCGTTTTTCCAAAAGGCGTTGATAATGATCGCATCGGAGGATATGCACACGAGATACCGCTTGAGGATAACTCGGTTGATGGCATTACCCTTCATTGTTCTCTGGAACATTTCGAAGGCGATTCGGATACATTATTCTTTCAAACTGCAGAACGAATACTCAAACCGGGCGGCCGGGTTGTGGTTTTGCCTTTTTATATCGCCGACGAATACACGATCCACCTCGATCCGGTGTTCAATCTCATCAAAGGACATAAACCCAAGGTTGACCCTGTTGCCAAGCTAAGGTATTGTAACTGGTATCAATACTTCTCGCGCCATTATGATGTCAATGCACTTCAAAAGCGTATTCTTGAAGCTGCTCCTGGGCTGGATTTGACGATTTACCGTGTCCGCAATTTCAAAAAAGTGCATCCGGGCTCCTATCTCCGTTTTATTGGGGTTTTTGAGAAGAAGAGAGCGTAGAGTTTTCACCACAAAGAGCACCAAGCATTTCGCAAAGCTCCATAGCGAAAAAGAGTTCTTTGTGTTACTTTGTGAATACCTTTGTGAAACTGTGCGGTCAAAAACACTAATCAACTCACGATCTAACAACATTGAAGCCACTAAACACATTCGAAAAGAGACTATTGGGGTGCAGCATGCTTTTTTATGTGGTGGTGACCATACTATCCCTACATCTTCCTTTCTTTTCAGATGGCATTGTTCAGTCTTCGATTGCTGCACAGTGGTTTTTCGACAATGACTTTCGCTATTTTTTCATTCCTGAAGACCGCAATCCGGGCCATCCTCCTTTTTGGGGAATGTACCTGGCCGGCTGGTGGAAAATATTTGGACAATCTTTAGGGGTCAGCCATGTGGCGATGCTACCATTTTTACTCGGCATTGCCTGGAACTACTTCCTGGTTGCCCGATTTTTCATGAAAGACGCCTTATTGGTTTTTGCGATGGTGCTGTTGGCATTAGAGCCAACCTTGCTGGCCATGTCAACGCAGGTTACCCCGGATATACCCCTTGTTTTCTTCTTCTTCTTGTCGGTAAGGAGTATGCTATATGAGCGAAATGGCTTACAGGCGCTTGCAATGGGTGTGATGCCTTTACTCAATACAAGAGGCACGATGCTGGTTGCTGTGATCTTTCTTTCAGAGTTGATGATTATTTGGTTGCTGAAAGATCGAAAACCCAGGCTGAAAGCAATCTGGAAATATGTGTTGGTTGGGTTAGTTGTACTGGCATGGCTCGGTGCCCATTACTTTGAGAAAGGGTGGATAGGTTATAATCGGGCAGAAATGCCCTGGGCGGCCGCCTTCGAGCCAGTAAATTTTAAAGGCATTATTAGAAATTGGGCTGTACTGGGGTGGCGGTTCCTAGATTTTGGACGGGTGGCTCTGTGGCTAGTTGCTCTTTTCATTTGCATGAAAATGCTGAGAGAAAAGTCGAAATTCGATAAACACCTCATGCTGCTTATTGGATTTGCTGCTGCGCAGGTACTCGTTTTTGGGCCGGTGATTACCAGGTATATAGCCACACTACAACATCGGTATATGATCCCGGCATTTTTATTGTTTTCACTGGCCATCGTTTATGGGTTAAAGATCTTTCAGAAAAGGTCAGCGCGAAACCTCTGTTTCTCCTTCATCGTTGTATCTCTGCTTGCCGGGCACTTTTGGATTTATCCCGATAAAATTTCTCAGGGGTGGGAAGCCTCCCTGGCGCATGTTTCTTATTTTAAAGCCAGGGAACAGATAAATGTTTATATCGAAGCGCAGGGTATTAATCCGGATAGTGTAACTGCCGGGACGCCTTTAAAGTATCGCTACATGGATACCAATCTTAAAGCTGTAGACTGGAAAATGGTGGATCATGATGAGGTGGACGTTACGAAATACCCATATGCACTTTACAGCAATATTTCAAATGATTGGCCTGACGAAACCTATGACATGTTGCATAAAAACTGGGAATTGGTCGTAGAACAAAATACTGGAGGCATCGTTGTTCGCCTTTTCAGGAACCCTGCTAAATTTTAACTTTTTAACGTACTGCCGATCAATATTTTGGAGTATCCCAACCTCAATCGTCAGCTAGCTTTCATCTTAAAGCATATTTAACACTTAAATTCCCTGTTTTCAAGCAACTTTCGTAAATTTGCGTGATTTTTTAACAGACCTTATCCAAGGACTAGGGAATGGATCTCAAAGGACAAATCGATATTGACCGCTTACCAAAGCATATAGCCATCATCATGGATGGAAATGGGCGTTGGGCAAAACAATTCGGTAAAATCCGGATTTTCGGCCATCAAAATGGTGTTAAAGCCGTTCGAGAAACTACAGAAGCAGCAGCAGAGTTGGGGATTAAGTACCTGACGCTTTATGCTTTTTCGACTGAGAACTGGAACCGCCCACCGGCAGAAGTCAACGCACTAATGACCCTGCTCGTAAGGACGATCCGTTCGGAGTTGAAAACGCTTCAGAAAAATAAGATCTGCCTAAAAGCCATCGGCGATATTGAACGTCTGCCACCCAAATGCTATAAGGAGTTGACAGAAGCTATTGATCGCACCAAGGATAATGACCATATGACATTAGTCCTTGCCCTGAATTACAGTGCAAAATGGGAGATTCTTGAAGCAGTGAAAGTAGTCGCGGGCGAAGTGAAAAATGGTAATCTTAATGTGGAGGATATTGATTCCAATACTTTTGAAAGTTTTTTGAGTACAGCTGGCATGCCAGATCCTGAGTTGCTTATCAGAACAAGTGGTGAGACCAGGATCAGTAATTTTTTGCTTTGGCAAATTGCATATGCTGAGCTCTATTTCACCGAAGTCTTTTGGCCTGATTTCCGGAAAGAACACCTTTACGGAGCTATTCTTGATTACCAGGGTCGGGAACGCAGGTTTGGAAAAATCAGTGAACAACTAACGTAGTTCGTTTTTCGTTTTGCGTGGTTCTTAGCCTTTGCGGCAAACGCAAGCGAACCACAGATTGCGACCACCGAACCACGAATTAACAAATCATTAAGCAGCTTAACTGCCTGGAATAGCGTTTAGTGCTTGTTTCTATGCAGTAAAAAATAATGCCAATGAAAAAGGCTCTTGCCCTTCTTTTTCTCCTTTGTTTCTGTACTGTCTCGATTACATTCGGACAAGGACCCCAAAGGGATACCTCAGTCATCGATTATCGCGACCAGGCAGAATATACGCTCGGAGAAATTACCGTTGACGGTGCAAAGTACAGTGACCCAAAGGCTATCATCGCTCTCACAGGACTTGCAGTAGATAAACGAATCAGGATCCCAGGTCCGGAAATCGCAGATGCCATTCGCAAGCTGTGGAGAATTAAGTTGTTCACAGATGTTGAGATCCTGCTCAATAAGACAATCGGTGATGTAGCATTCCTGACTATCAGGGTCGAAGAACGCCCGAGACTTTCCCGTTTTTCTTATACCGGTATCAAAAAAGGACTTCATAAAGACCTTAACGGGAAAATTCAACGATTCGCCACGCGTGGAGGCATCGTAACTGAAGGTGTTAAGGTGAATTGCGAAAATGCAATCTCTGATTTCTTTATAGAAAAAGGTTACCTCGATGTTGAAGTAGAGGCCAGGGAAGTTAAAGACTCGATACTCGATAACTCAGTTCAGCTGGTTTTCGATATCGACACCAGGAAGCGGGTAAAGATCAAAGAGATCAATGTTATTGGTAATGAAGAGGTTTCCGACAAGAAAGTCAGGAAGCTGATGAAGAATACAAAACAGAAAGCAGCTATTTTCAAGGCTTCCAAGCTCATCGCAGAGGATTTTGAAGAGGACAAGCGTTCTGTAATTGGATATTATAACACTATTGGCTATCGCGATGCCCAGATCGTGAAAGATAGCGCTTACCGCGATGGCAACAATATGGTACTTGACATTACCGTAGAAGAAGGTGGTCAGTATTATTTCAGAAATATCACTTTCAAGGGTAATTCGATCTATACCTCAGAAGGATTGGAGGAAGTCTTAGGTATCGAAAAAGGGGATATTTACGATGAGACATTACTCGAAACTCGTCTGCGTTTTAGTCCTGATGGGCGTGACGTGAGTTCATTGTATCTCGACAATGGTTACCTTTTCTTCCAGCTCAATCCAGTTGAGACTTCTATCGTCGGAGACTCAATTGACCTTGAAATCAGGATTTCGGAAGGCCCTCAGGCGACTATTGATAAAGTGGTGATTAAGGGCAATGACCGTACTCACGATCATGTAGTCAGAAGAGAACTTCGCACCAAGCCAGGTGAAAAATTCAGTAGAGCAGATATTATTCGTTCACAAAGGGAGATTCTTGCTTTGGGGTACTTTAGCCAGGAGAACCTCGAGATCAATACCCCTGTAAATCCTTCAAGGGGAACGGTAGACATTGAATACATAGTAGAGGAAAGGCCATCCGATCAGCTTGAGTTATCCGCCGGTTGGGGTGGACAGGGTCGTGGTGTAATCGGTACACTTGGTGTTACGTTCAACAATTTCTCATTGAGGAATTTGACAAACCTGAAGACCTGGAGTCCACTTCCGCAAGGTGATGGACAGCGCTTGTCTTTGAGAGCACAAACCAACGGTCGTTTTTATCAATCCTATAATGTTTCTTTTACAGAACCTTGGTTAGGAGGTAAGAAGCCGAATTCATTCACAGTCGGTGCTTTCCACACACGTTCAACGAACGGAATTGACAGAAACAGTGAAGGGTTTTCCAGGTTGTCGATTAGCGGATTGTCGCTAGGACTTGGCGTGCGGCTCAAAGTGCCTGATGACTTTTTTGTTTCTTCGACTACCTTTAGCTTTCAGAATATCGACATTATCAACTGGCAAGGATTTACGCTTGATAATGGTCAGACCCTATTTGATGGCAAATACCGTAACCTAAGTATTAATCAGACGATTTCAAGGAATTCAATAGATAGTCCGATTTTCCCTACCGGAGGATCAAGGTTTACGTTGTCGATTCAGTTTACACCACCATATTCACTATTGCGCCCGAATGTCAATTATGCGGAATTACCTCCGGATGAGAGATTCCAGTGGGTTGAATATCACAAATGGAAATTTAACGCAGAATGGTATACACAGGTATTCAACAAATTTGTAGTTAAGCTTTCAGCCAAACTCGGTTTCCTTGGATCATATAATGATGAAATAGGTATTTCGCCTTTCGAGCGGTTTGAGTTAGGTGGTGACGGTATCTCCAATTTCTTTGGAATTGAGGGTAAGGATATTATCTCACTTCGTGGCTATGAAGTCAGTGACCTCCCTGCCAACGAACCAGGTGGAGCAGTTATCTATGACAAGTTTACTGTTGAGCTTCGTTACCCATTGTCACTAAACCCTTCTGCAACGATCTACTTGCTAGGGTTTGCTGAGGGTGGAAACGTCTGGAATTCATTCAGAGAATATAATCCACTTGATATGAGGCGTTCAGCAGGTTTTGGCCTCAGAGTATTCCTGCCGATGTTTGGTACACTTGGGTTTGATTATGGCTTTGGCTTTGATAAACCAAATATTGCGCCTGGAGCGAAAGCTGGGGAGTACGGAAGGTTTAGTATCATCCTTGGTTTCGAGCCTGAATAGTGTTTGATTTGTCGGGGTTTTGATTCCTGTCACCGCGGTGAAGGGGTTAAAAATTTGTTAAATCCAGCTGGATCATTACAATTTTGGATTATTTTTGTCCTCCATATTTCCTTGATTATCAGAAAGGAAGGAAGGAATTGTCCGTTCAGGCGATTCTTGATAAAAAAAATTGGCAAACGTATTGCAATAGCCTTTTCAGAATCTAATTAGATCACGACTATAAAATTCAATTATGAAACAATTTTTCCTGATCCTCTCCCTGGTAGTGTTGACGGGCCTGTCTGCCCACGCTCAACGATTTGCTTTTGTTGACGTTGATCGTATTCTCAATACAGACCCTGAATACGCGACTGCACAGGCACAACTTGATCAGTTAGCTGCTAAGTGGAAGCAGGAGATATCCGCGGAATACACGAAAATTGATGACATGTACCGCAAGTACCAGGCAGAGCAGGTTTTGCTTAGCGAAACTGTCCGCCAACAGCGTGAAGATGAAATCGTCAATAAGGAAAAAGAAGTGCGTGAGCTTCAGAAAAAACGTTTTGGCCCTGAAGGCGACCTGTTTAAGCAAAGGCAAGAACTTGTTCAGCCCATTCAGGAGCGTGTCTATAACGCTATCCAGGGTTACGCTGAAGATCGTGGCTTTGATTTTATCTTCAACCGTGGTTCAGGGGCAGAGTTGCTCTATGCCAACCCTGAAATGGACCGTACAGATGATATCCTAAAGAGACTGGGATTGAATTAAGCTGTAAAATTTGGGTAAAAAACTCTAAATTTGCAGCCCGTTTTTAAACATTATTTTTTTACCAAAAACAGGACTCGTAGTACCGTTTAACTCTAAATGGCTCCTGCGAGCAGGAAACTCAAATGAAAAAAATCGTTCAAATATGCCTGTTTATGGTGCTTGCAGTAGTGCTTTCTTTCGGCACTGCCACAGCCCAGAAGATTGGCTATACAAATTCATTGGCCCTCCTTTCGGAAATGTCAGCAGTAAAACAGGCAAATGCCCGCCTTGAAGCTTTTGAAAAACAACTTTCAAAACAAGGTGAAGCAATGGTTACCAAACTGCAGAATAAATTCCAGGACGCTCAGGACAAGCAGCGTAAAGGAGAGTTAACAGCTACACAAGTAGCAGCTATCGAAACAGAATTGAAGCAAGAGCAGATCGAGATCCAGAAATTCGGTGTAAAAGCTGAAGAAGATCTGGCCAAGAAACGCTCTGAACTCTTCGCTCCTATTCTCGATAAAGTTACAGAAGCCATCAAAGCGGTGGCAGAGGAAAACGACTATGCTTACATTTTTGACGCAGGAACCAACGGTATTCTATATGCCGAAGAAACAACTGACGTCACCGAGCTTGTGAAAGCCAAGCTTACCCTGTAAGCCAAAGGCAGATGAAAAAAGCTGAACCGGCTGATCCGATTGGGGTTTTTGATTCTGGGATTGGTGGACTAACGGTAGCCAGTGCCATAGCTAATTACCTGCCTGAAGAAGAGATAATTTACCTGGGTGATACGGCTCATTTGCCTTATGGCGATAAATCGGCCGATGCCATCCGATACTACGCGATAAAGATTGCGAAGTTTTTGTTGAAGAAAAAGTGCAAGATGATCGTCATTGCTTGTAATTCGGCGTCATCAGCTGCATATGAAGTGTTGCTCGATTTTTTTGAAGGTGAAGTACTTTTTGTCAATGTTGTCGACCCACTTGTCGAAGCTGTAACAAAAGAGTCATTCGAAAAAGTCGGGGTTATAGCCACTAAGGCAACCATACGCTCTGGCATTTACAAGACCAAATTGCTTGAAAAACAAATGGGATTGAAAGTCAGCTCGAAAGCAACACCCTTGCTAGTGCCAATGATCGAGGAAGGGTTTTTCAAAAACAAGATCAGCGAAGGGATCATAGAATCCTACTTAGGTGATCACGAATTTGAAAATATTGAAGCCTTGCTACTGGCTTGTACGCATTACCCGCTGATCAGAAAGGAGATCGAAGCCTATTTTGAGGGTCGGGTAAAGGTTTTTGATTCGACAGATGTCGTGGCCCGTGCCGTGAAAGAGAAGCTGGAAAGACATGGACTGCTCAACGACAAAAAGCAAAATCCGCATCATTTCTTTGTGACCGATTATACCAGATCATTTGAAGAAACGACGCGAATATTTTATGACGAATCCCTCAAGCTGGAACATTGTGCCATCTGGAAGGAATAATTGAAATGAAAATCATTAAACTCAATATTTAAACGATGAGAATTTTAAAACGACTAACATTACTCACCCTGGCCATCGGTCTAATGGCTTCAACATTTGCCAATGCCCAGGCCAAGCTCGGATATATTAATTCTTTAGAGTTGTTGGCATCTATGCCTGAATCAAAGTCAGCTGATGCAAGCCTGAAAACTTATCAAGACCAGCTTACTGCAGAGGGACAACAGAAGCTTGATAAACTTGAGAAAGACCTGGCGGCCCTTTATTCAAAAATTGAAAATGGAGAAATCACGCCTAAAGATCAAGCTACTGAGGAAGCAAAACTCAAGCAACAGGAGGCGGAGCTTATTCAATTCGAGCAGCAAGCTTCACAGAAATTAATTGATCGCCGTGAAGAATTGTATTCACCAATTTTTGATAAAGCCAATACCGCTATTCAGAATGTAGCCAAGGAAAATGGTTTCACCATGATCTTCGACTCTTCAGCTGGTATTCTACTGCATGCCGAGGATAGCGATAACATCCTTGCTTTAGTGAAACAGAAACTGAGCATTCCCTAACAAGGAATCGTTAAAGAAATAATAGATATCAGAGCAGGCTGCTTTTAGCGGTCTGCTCTTTTTTATTTCTGTTGGATAAAAACCTTGATCTTTTCGTATTCCAGAATGCCGACCAACTCATCATGATCAATCACAGGCAATACTTTTAATCGTTTTTGCTGCATGACCAGGTAGATATACTTCAGTTCGTCAGTGGCTCTGACTTTGTAGTTGCCAGACCCCTTCAATGTGCCTGGATTGATTGGTAAAGGAAGATTAGTGGTCATTAAATCACGTACAGTTAACCCAGCTAATTTGCTGTTCAGTTTTTCATATTGATACTCCCTGCTGGCGCTTAAGTAGATGAATCCACCTATGAGTGCTAGAAAGGGATTACCATCTGCAAAATTACCTCCGGGATAGAGTCCAAGGCCATACAGAACGAAAATTATAGCCAGAATACGCCCTAGAATAGAAGCTACCTGGGTAGCCCTCACTTTTGAAAATCGCATCGAGAGTAATGCCCGGAGCATTCGGCCTCCGTCCATTGGGAAAGCCGGAATCAGGTTGAAGGCAACAAGAAATAGATTAACTGCCCAAACAAAGAAAATGAAGTTCTCACTAGTCGGATAGGCCTCATCACCTATTTCGAAGTTTTCAAAAAGAAATAGATAGATCGTCAGGACCGCCGCAATGGCAACGTTGACAAGCGGCCCAGCTATTGCTACAACGAATTCGTGTAACGGTTTTTCGGGCATGGCCTTTAATCGTGCGAGTCCTCCAATTGGAAGTAGGGTGATGTCTTGAGTATCAATGCCATAGCGTTCTGCAGCAAGCGCATGCCCCAACTCATGTAAGGTTACACAAAAAAATATGACAAGCAAAAAAGCTACAGACCAGAGAATGTGAATAAAGCTGAGCCCTTCACTATAGCTTTGATAAACCACAAACATGACGAGTAGACTGAAACTCCAGTGGATGAAGATCGGAATGTCTCGTACAGTCGCAATTTTTATTGAAGATCTCATTTGAATAATTAACAATAAGAAAAGAATAAAGTTAATTACTGTTTCTAATGTTTCAGCAGGGTTTCCTGAAAGAGATTCTGAGTTGTTATTTTTTATGCAGGGCTCTTCTTGGAGAGACTATGCTCAAATAACTGCCGCAGCTAATCTACTTGAATCCTTTTAATCTGGGCACCAACCGCCTGTAATCTTTGATCGATATTTTGGTAGCCACGATCAATTTGCTGGATATTGTAGATCGTACTTTTGCCTTCAGCTGAAAGGGCTGCGATCAGCAAGGCGACCCCCGCTCTGATGTCAGGTGAGCTCATAGAGATCCCGCGTAATTGATGTTGCCTGTTTAACCCGATAACTGTAGCTCTGTGAGGGTCACAAAGGATAATCTGAGCTCCCATGTCGATCAGTTTGTCAACAAAAAACAACCTGCTTTCAAACATTTTCTGATGAATCAGAACAGATCCGTTGGCCTGGGTTGCCATGACGAGCAAAATACTCATTAGATCGGGGGTAAACCCTGGCCATGGTGCGTCATAAACGGTAAGAATTGAGCCATCAATAAAAGTCTGGATCTCGTAGCTTTCCTGGGAAGGGATATAGATGTCATCACCCTGGATTTCGAACTGAATACCAAACCTTCTGAAAACAGATGGGATAATACCTAGCTCTGGGACACGACAGTTTTTGATAGTTATTTCAGATTGAGTCATTGCGGCCAGTCCTATGAAACTGCCAATCTCGATCATGTCTGGTAGCACTTCATGGTCTGCTCCGCCAAGCGAGTCTACGCCATGAATGGTCAATCGGTTTGACCCCTGCCCTTCGATTTTTGCCCCCATTTTGGTAAGCAGTCTGCAAAGTTGTTGCAAATAAGGTTCACAAGCTGCATTGAAAATGGTAGTGGTTCCTTCCGCCAAGACAGCAGCCATTACAACATTGGCCGTACCGGTAACGGAAATTTCATCCATGAGGATGTATGTACCTTTTAATTTTTTAGCTTCAACAACATAATCGCGAGTCGTAGTATCGTACCGGAAGTCAGCACCAAGTTTCTGGAAACCAAGAAAGTGGGTATCCATCCGACGACGACCGATTTTGTCACCACCTGGATTAGGAAGGTAAGCGATGCCAAGTCGACCTAGCAGAGGGCCTATCATCATTACAGAGCCACGAATGCGACCTGCTTGCTGATGAAAGTCCTCGGTTTTGAAGTAGTCTTCATTAATGTTTTTAGCCTGGAATGACCAGGTACCTTTCGAAATTTTTTCAACTTCGACACCCATGCCTCTGAGCAAGTTTAATAACCTGTTTACATCGAGGATGTCAGGGACATTAGAGATGGTGACCTTTTCGGTGGTAAGTAGGGTGGCGCAAAGAATTTGTAATGCCTCATTTTTTGCTCCTTGTGGAGTGAGGCTGCCATTTAGTTTTTTGCCACCAATGACTTCAAAAGCTTCAGCTGCCATTGATAAGGGGGGCTTTCAGGGGGTCTAGTAATTTTTTCTGCGCTTGTAATTCTTGTTACCCGACTTTTTGCCGGAGTTGTTTTTACCAGATCCTTTGCCGTGGCCATTATTGCGATGACGCTTTTTACTTGGAAGGAGCAAGGATTCAAGGTTGGCACCTTCAGGGAGCTCGAGTTTACCTTGTGAAAGGTTCAGCAAATCTTGTCGGATCTGGTCATCACTTACATTCTCGCGATTCCAGGTTTTGAAGGCCATTTTCATATAGGCGCCGATTACTTCCGTGAAGGCAGTCTTTTTCTCATTGTCTTCCATCTCAATGGCCTTGTGGATCATGTTCAGTACATTTTTACCATAATGTCTGAATCTGGATTTGATCTTCGGATAAGGCACCTTTGCAGGTCTATTATGATCATCTTCTGGATTGATCTTGACATTTTCTGGTGTCTGAACATCAAGGGTGTACCCTGATATCAGGAGCACTTCGCCCCAAATTTTAGCTCTGTATTCCTCGACATTTCTATTCTGCGGGTGCATTTGGTCGATCAGTTTGACGATCTTTTCAACAAATGCCTGCCGATATTCGGCATCTTCAATGGTTTTAGCATGCTCAATAAGTCTTTGAACATTACGACCATACTCAGGCAAAACAAGGTTGCTCAGAGAAGTATTATAATTCATAACTGTTTATTAAAGTGGGTTATTCCACAGTCACTGATTTCGCAAGGTTCCTTGGTTGATCGACGTTACAGCCCCGCATAGAAGCGATATGGTAAGCCAATAACTGCAAAGGAATTACAGAAAGCAGTGGCGTAAAAGGTTCTTCCGTATCCGGAATTTCAATAGTGAAATCAGCAATTTCGCTGATTATTTCTTCTTTTTCGGTAACAATCGCAAGGACTTTGCCTTTCCTGGCCTTAACTTCCTGAATGTTACTGACGATCTTGTCGTACGCTGATTTATTGGTAGCAATAACCACAACAGGCATGTTTTCATCAATCAGGGCGATGGGACCGTGTTTCATCTCGGCAGCAGGGTATCCTTCAGCGTGAATGTAGGAAATCTCTTTGAGTTTGAGTGCCCCTTCGAGGGCTACCGGGAAGTTATAACCTCTACCAAGGTAGAGGGCATTAGTGGAGTCCTTGAATATATTGGCAATATACCGGATTTTCGCATCATTTTCCAGCACTTGCTTTACTTTGGCAGGAATATTTGCCAGTTCGTTAATAAGTTGTTGGAAATAAGCTTCAGAGATTGTTCCCCTAGAGTGGGCAAGGTGCAACGCCATCAATGTCAGTATTGACACCTGTCCGGTGAATGCTTTTGTTGAAGCCACTCCAATTTCAGGTCCGGCATGGATATAAGAGCCACAATCGGTAATCCTGGCAATAGAGGAACCTACAACATTGCAAATACCATATGTAAAACAACCTTTACTCTTCGCTAATTCCAATGCTGCCATGGTGTCGGCGGTTTCACCTGATTGTGAAATAGCAATCACGACATCATTTTCATTCAATACAGGATTCCGGTAACGGAATTCTGAGGCGTATTCTACCTCAACGTTCATCCGCGCAAGATCTTCGAGCAGATATTCGCCGATCATTCCTGCGATCCATGAGGTACCACAAGCAGCGATGATGAATCTGTCGGCCCGCATTAAACGGTTAAAATGTTGTTCTACACTGCCGAGCTTGATAACGCCGGTTTTAGCATTCAGCCTGCCACGCATGGCATCGGCAATCGTTTTTGGCTGTTCGCTGATCTCTTTGAGCATATAGTGCTCATATCCACCTTTTTCGAGCGTTTCGATTTCGAGGTCGAGCTTTTCGATGAAAGGGGTTTGCATCTCATTGTGAATGGTCTTGATCGTCAGATCGCCATTGGCTGTAATAACTGCAATTTCTTCGTCGTTGAGATAAACGACATTTCGGGTATGTTCCACGATTGGCGTGGCATCGGATGCTAGGAAATATTCTCCATTTCCAATACCCACCACAAGCGGGCTGCCTTTGCGAGCGCCGATCAGTTTGCCGGGATCATCTTTGTCAAGTACCACTATGGCATATGCGCCTACGACTTTATTGAGGGCAACTCTAACGGCCTCTTCGGTCGAAACCTTGGTTTTGTCTTTTATTTCCTGGATCAGGTTGATGAGTACCTCAGTGTCGGTCTCTGTTTTGAATGTGTGGCCTTCTTTCAGCAGTGCGGCTTTCACTGAGGCATAGTTTTCTATGATGCCGTTGTGAATGATAGCCAGGTTTCCCTTACCGGAAAGATGCGGGTGTGCGTTAATATCATTAGGCTCACCATGGGTTGCCCAACGGGTGTGGCCCATACCTGTGACCCCATTAGTATCTTTATCTTTTGTAAGATCCACAAGGTCCTGAACTTTTCCCTTGCATTTGAAAATATTCAGTGTTCCATTGAGGATTGCCATCCCTGAGCTGTCGTAACCTCTGTATTCCAGGCGTTGAAGGCCTTTGATTAATATAGGGTAGGCGTTTTTATTACCGACATAACCAACTATTCCACACATAACATTTAGAGTTCTGTATAAGTAAGATTCAATTTCATGCCAAAATTCTGGTTGACACCGCCACCAAGTATGACATGATCGGCTGTTTCTTCTTTCGGGAAGATCGTAATATATATGCTATTTCCGACGACACCATCTACAATATCCTGAAAATGACCGGAAATATTGAGATTGTAACGATAGAATATGCCTCCTGATTCAGTAAACATTTCGGGTTGACCGCCAAATACATTAAAACTTTCACTCCCACTTCCTGCTACATTGAAAGATGCAATGACATCAACAATCAAAACTTTGTCGTTGTCATCTCCATCTTCAAGAACAACCAATTGAGGTGCGAGTGGAAATTTTTCAATATTGGATGTATCTGCAACAGTAAGAATGAGCTCTGCTTTATTTACAATGATATCATCAAGCCTTTCTGCGTAAGGAAAAGTAACCTGGGCCTCTACTCCTTCCATGGCTTGCAGATAAACCAGGCTATCAGGCCGATCTATGGTTTTGTCAAAAAACTCTTTTGCAATACTTCCGGTATAATCATGTTGAAAATGCATGGTCTTTGCGGACTGGGAGTTGATGATAAAATTGAATAGCCGTGGTGTGCGCTGCTCTACATCAACTGAATCCATAAGATTTTCATCCCATACCCTCACTGTTTCTACAAATGTATAGTGCAAGGTCATTTTTGTTTCCGGAACGGTAAAATCAAAAAGCAGCATTGCAGTATTTGAAGGGTCAGGACTAATTCTTACTCCTTTAAACCCGTCAAGGAACATGGATGTGCTTGAGAGTAAACTATCATTCATGGAAGGGTCTTCCATGAATTCCATGCCGAGCGCATCATCGAGCCTTATCCTTAACTGGGGTAACTGCAAGGTCGTGTCAACAAGCACACTATCCGTCGGTTCAACTCTGGGGATAAAGTTTTCGATACTCCCTATTTGCGTCCCAGTCATGAATGTCTGGTTGGAAAAATAAGTCTCCGTATTGTCCATATCTTCGATAAGCCTGTGAACATAGTAGGTTTGCGGCTCATCGACATTGCCGACATGACCATCAAGCGCATAAGCCATAGACAGCACAAGCGAGTCAAATTCGGTACTCTCAAAATTAGGATTTGTGGTCGCGAGACGATATTGCTTATAGATTTCTGAAGTTGCTTCTCCAAAATCAGGGTCGTCTGTTCTTCCGGCCAGGTATACGTTTAGCTGATTTCTAAAATCAGGATCGTAAACTCTTACCGTATCTCCGGTAATAACACATGAACTGATGGAAATCGTGTCCATGAAAAGAACATTGACATTGTCGCCAGGAGGCAATATTTCGCCACCGATAACACTTGAATTATTGCAGTGGCTGAACAAAAACAGCCCTGCTGCCAAGAGGATAAAATTTCTTGCCAAGTTTTTCATTCCCAAATTTTCGTTTTCCAATTATTCTTCCAACAAGGATTGATAAAAGTCAAGGTAAGCAGGAAGATAGTCTTCCTCACCCTGATAAGTTAAAACGGGTTTGCCCATTTCACTCAATTTGTCGGTGATCCCATTAAGGTTGTCGCTACCAAGAATGACGGCATCAGATAATTTAGACGCTCCTTCGTGGAGGGTAATCCCTGAGTCACCAGTATATTCCGACAGATCGGCCTCTGAAAGATTGTTTATCGCAGCTTTCTGAGGGAAGTCATTGTCGAAAGACTCTTCATAGGTGCTGTCGTATAATGAATACACAACTTTGGCCCCAGCGAAGATTGGATCATTCTTGTATGCAGTTTTAAGGTACAAAGGCACCAGGCTAGTCATCCAGCCGTGGCAATGGATAATGTCAGGCGGCCAGCCAAACTTTTTTACAGTTTCGAGCACGCCTTTACAGAAAAAGACCATACGGTCCGGATTATCTTCAAAAGGCTGGCCACTATCATTGGTGAAAACGGATTTCCTTTTGAAAAAATCGTCATTGTCTAGGAAATAAACCTGTAGGCGAGCACCGGGTATTGATGCTACCTTAATGATCAAAGGATAATCATCGTCATCAACTATAATATTCATTCCTGAAAGGCGAACTACCTCATGCAGACGATGTCTTCTTTCGTTGATCGTACCATAACGCGGCATCAAAACCCTGATCTCCATTCCATTCTCTTGCGCGTATTGGGGAAGCTGACGAACTATTTCAGAAATTTCAGATAAAGCGGTGTATGGTTTCATTTCCTGAGTGATGATCAGGACTCGTTTTTTTTCCATAAAAATTGTATTGAGAATTTATTATCCCGGATAAATCAAAAATTGGTTGCAAATTTACAAAAAAAATCAGACTTTTCCGCAATTTATATGGATTACAGGGCCTTACGCAGTTATTCCTGAACAAGCCCACTAAGCCTGTTGAAAAACGAAAAGATTAATCCGTCGATGTACCTGTTCAAACATGTCAAAGAGCTAAAACACTATCTGAACGCCCTCCGAAAAGAAAACGCTGCCATTGGGTTTGTACCAACAATGGGGGCACTTCACGAAGGCCACTTATCACTGGTCAGAGCGGCAAAAAAAGATAATGTTAAAGTTGTGGTGAGCATTTTTGTTAACCCGACTCAATTTGATGATACTGCTGATCTTGCAGTTTATCCACGTACCGCTCCGAAAGATATAGAGATGTTGAGTTCGGAACAAACTGATATTTTATTCATGCCCAATGAAAAGGAAGTCTACCCACCTGGGCTCGACACTACCAATCCTTTCGATTTTGGCAAAATGGCCACGATTATGGAAGGGGCTCATCGCACGGGCCATTTTGACGGCATGGCACAGGTGGTAAGACGGTTACTTCAGATTGTCGAACCTGATCTGCTTTACATGGGCCAAAAAGATTATCAGCAACAAGCCATCGTTAAAAAGATGCTTAAGTTAATGGGAGTGAATACAGAGCTGGTTATGTGCCCCATAATTAGAGAGCCGGATGGACTGGCCATGAGTTCGCGCAACGTGAGATTGTCAGAGGAAGACCGGAAAAAAGCAGCGCTCATCTCGAAAACCTTGTTTGAAGCTAAAAAAGAAGCATCTTTGTTTTCTTTACAGGAAATGCGCACCAGAGCGATCGAAAAGCTGTCTTTACCAGGAATGGAAGTGGATTACTTTGAAGTGGCAGATGCTATTTCGCTTGAACCGATAGAGCATTTTGAAGATGCCGAGCAGATTGTCATTTGCACAACTGTTCGAGTGGGAGGAGTGCGATTGTTAGATAATATACTATTGGTCGATGGTTGACAGTTGTCTGTTGATAGCATGTTTCCCATCAACCACCAATTGAGAACAACCAAGTAATGTGAAAAAGATAATTGTCAATATAATCAAATTCGTCCTGTTTTTCGGGGTTGGTTTTGTAATACTTTACTATGTGTTCAAAGGAGCTGAAAAAGCTTATCTCGAACAATGCGAGATGGATTTCATGAAGGCTTGTCTCGAAGGTGGTAGCACGGAATCCGCTTGTCGTACCCTTTTGGCAAATCACAATTGTAGTTTCATAGACAAGATCATCAACGACTTCCGTAATGCCAACTATTTCTGGATTGCGATGGTGATGACAGCCTTTTTGTTGAGTAATGTCAGCAGAGCACTCAGGTGGAATATGCTAATCAAACCATTGGGTTATAATGCGCGCTTTTTCAATACTTTCTGGGCAACCATGGCGGGCTATTTCGCCAATATGGCCCTCCCGCGCATGGGTGAAGTGGTCAAGCCCGGACTAGTAGCCCGATACGAAGGAGTACCACTGGAAAAGTTGATGGGTACAATTGTAGTGGATCGCCTGATGGATGTTCTTTGCCTTGCCCTGGTAATGGGATTGGCGTTCAGTTTACAGTTTGATGTACTTTGGACCTACGTTAGTGAAAATGCTTTTCAAGACAGTGGTGGAGAAAGTACAGGCACCTTCGGCATCGTGTTATGGATATTAGGCGGTATTGCTGTTGCAGGACTCGTGGGATTATTCATTTTCCGGAAACGGATAATGGCCAGTACCTTTTATGAAAAACTAAAGAATATTGTCCTTGGTTTTTGGGAAGGGATAAAAACAGTATTCAAACTGGATAATACACCCGGATTTATTGCACATTCTGTCTTTATATGGTTGATGTACTTTACCATGACATGGCTTTGCTTTTTTGCATTTGAGCCTACCTCTGATTTGACGATGATGATCGGCCTGGTAGTTTTTGTGTTTGGTAGCCTTGGGATCGTTATCCCGTCTCCAGGTGGAATGGGTAGTTATAATTACCTGGTAACTGCAGCGTTGATGATCTATGGGCTTAATCAAAATGATGCTTTTTCATTCTCTTTGATCGCCTTCGTCACTATCTCGGCCTGTAATGTGATATTCGGCCTTATTGGGTTTATCGTTTTACCAATCTGGAATCAAAAATTTCCTGTAAAGCAGGAAAATTCACCTAGCGTCTAAGCCTGATGACACGAATCGAAGCCCTCAGCCAAAAACTACCCGACGTGTCAAAAGCTGTTGAACTCGTCAATAAATGGCAAAACGAAGGCCAAAAGGTGGTATTCACAAATGGCTGTTTCGATATCCTTCATCTCGGGCATCTTCATTATCTCGCAGCTGCAGCCGACCTTGGTGACAAATTAGTTGTCGGCTTAAATTCAGATGCTTCGGTCAAACGCCTGAAAGGTGAAAGCCGACCCATTAATGACATTGATACCAGGACCCACATGTTAGCGGCTATCGGCTATGTAAATATGGTGGTAGTCTTTGAGGATGACACCCCATTGGACCTAATTAAGGCCTTAAGTCCAGACATTCTTGTTAAAGGAGGTGATTGGGCATTAGACCAAATCGTAGGCGCAGATCATGTGAAGTCAAGAGGAGGCGAAGTAAAGACGCTAAAATTCCTTGAAGGTTATTCTACGACGACTATAATAGCCAGGATTAAGCAGGATTAATTAGTTATTCGTATCTGAGTGATTCGATTGGGTCAAGGCGAGAAGCTTTCATGGCTGGGTATAAGCCTGAGATGACGCCAACAATGAAGCATAAAAGGAAGCCAAGGGCGATCCATGCCCAGGGGATAATGAAACCACCTTTGAGAATGAGACTCATGAGATTGCCGATCAGAATGCCGAGGATTACCCCGAGAATGCCACCCATCTGACATATTACGACTGCCTCAGTAATGAATTGTACCAAAATGTTTCGCCTAGTAGCGCCTAGCGCTTTGGTAATGCCGATTTCACGGGTACGCTCAGTAACAGAAACCAACATAATGTTCATCAGTCCAATCGCAGCACCGAAAAGTGTGATGATGCCTATGAAGATGGTAGCCAGCCTGATTTCTTTTGTGTTTTCCTGCAACATATTAGCAAGGCCATCGCTTTTAGAAATCTCAAAATCATTTTCCTGGACCACCTTAAGATTGCGGACATTTCTGAATATTCCGATTGCTTCATCTATGGCAGGGTCCATGTCCAGAGGGTCAATCACCTGGGCTGAAATATTATAATTCCTGGTTTGTGAGCCAAATTGTCGTTTGACATTGAGGAGTGGAATGAATATTTGTCGGTCACCACTAAAAGAGCCGGATGATCCCTTTTCGGCTAACAGACCGACAACCTTGTACTTGACATTACCGATGCTGACAATTGCATTAAGCGCTTTTTCCTTGTTGTCGGGGAAAAGGTTGGTAATAATATCTTTTCCGAGAATAACTACATTACGGCCGTTTTGTACTTCTGTTTCAGTGAAGTTTCTGCCTATTTCTATCTCATAACCAGCTACCTGTAAATAATTCTCATCACCACCGTAAACGATGATGTTGGGATTGGTTTTTTCGTTGCCAAACTTAACAGTGCCGAATGAGGTGCCAAGTGCAGACACTGAAACAATAGCTGGATAGACATAGCGTTCTTTGAATTCCATAGCCTGGCGGAAAGTTATCGATGGTCCGATCTTTCTCGGCCCCTGCCCGCCCTGGATGCCTGTGCCTTTCCGGATAACATTAAAGGTGTTGGCCCCCATACTTGAAAAGTTGCTGGCCATTGAGGAATTCAGACTGTCAATCGCCGTAAGAATACCTACTAACGCCATGATGCCAAAGGCAATGATCATGAATGTTAAAACAGCTCTTAGCAGGTTAGCTCTGACAGAGCGAAGGGCGACCTTTATGTTTTCAGCGAGATTCAATTAGGGTAATTGGCTTTGGTGATCCATATTTTGACCACACTAAATTACGGAGAATTAAAGCGCAATTCCTGCCTGCTGTCGCAAAATTAGAGACACAGGACTTAATTTCGGATGAATGTCGCTCTAACTTAGACAGAATATCATAGCTGTATGGGAAATACAGGGCATTTCCAGCTAATCCAAGCACCAAAAATTACTTATCTTTGCGCAGTTCTGGCAAAAAATGTCTTGATAAACACCCCCAATTTTTGAAGACTGTGCCGGATAAACACATTTGCAGAAATTGAAACCCGATTAAGAAAAATGGCTGATAAACCGAGGAATATCATTTTTCTCATCTCTGATAGTCTTCGATTCGATAGCGTTTACGATATCGGCGTAGGCATGCCTTATGTCCAGGAAAACTCCATTGAATTTCTTGAGGCTAGAGCTGCTGGCTGCTGGACGCTCCCGGCTACTGCCTCTATGTTTACAGGACTTATGCCACACGAACATGGAGCGACTTCCCAGACCCGAGCAATCCATCTGGGCATTCCAACACTTGCTGAAAAAATGAAATCTGCGGGCTACAAGACCTACCAGGTTACTGCGAATGTCGCGACAACACATATCTTCGGCCTCAATCGTGGTTTTGATGAAGTACGTCGGATATGGAAACTGGTTGACCCCAAATTCAACAAACTTCAGCAGTTAATCGCCCTTGTCGGTAAACCACGGTTACGTCGTAAGCTGATTTCGGGAGATATGCTGATGCAGCGTATGACTGAAGATCTTGAGTCGGCCAAAACCTGGTTACAATTCACCTACGATGATATTTTTAACGAATGCCGGAAAATCATCAAGGAAAATGAAGCAAAGGGAGAAAGTAGTTTCATCTTCCTCAACTTGATGGAAACTCACTTTCCATATCACCTGGCGCCGACATTCCAGTTAAGTACCGATGGGATCATAAAAAAGGTGCGAGAAGTGATCTCGATGTTCCATTACGCCAACCAGACCTTTCTGAAGAAAAAAGGTACGCATATCAAGCCGGATATGATGGAAGTGTTGAAGAATCGGCAAAAAACAGCGTGGAAATCACTGGCTCCCAATATCGATAACTTTTGCCGGGAGATGCACGAAGATCAAGGCAACCTTGTTGTTTTCGGCTCAGACCACGGTGAAAATTTTGGCGAGCATGGCTGGATCTACCACTTTAGTAATATCACTGACGCTGGAAATAAAGTGCCTATGTTCTGGTTGCCAGCCAATGGTGAGACGCCTCGAAAAGAGCATAGCATCGTAAGTACACGACATATCTTCAATAGCTTCCTGCATGAAGTTGGCCTGCCCACAGAAGGGCCGTCAATGGTTCATCACCCGGAAGGTTCGAAGTCGATTATGCAGTCCTACTGGTACAACAATAGAAACAAAACCCTTGAAAAGTACAAGTTCAACCAGATCTGCTTCCTGTTTAATGACAATCGGTACCTGATGCGTAATAATGTATGGTATGAAGCACCGTTCAAAACGGGGTACGATGAACCTGACTTTAAACAACTGCCTGCTGACGCCAATCCTTTATACGATTTGACGATCGATGCTAAAGACAAACAGGATTATCTCAAGATAATGGGCGATTTCAAAGAATTTTCTTCGAAGATAACATTCGAGAACAGGCCTCATGTTGAGATAAAAGCTTAAGGTCTTTTCCCCTTTAAAATTTGACGGGTTAACCTCCTAGTTTTGCTTGGTAATATTCAGATCCATTGTAGGATATGGAATACCAATGTTTTCCCTGTCGAATGCTTTTTTGATTTCCTCGTGAAGGTAGAAGTAGCCATCCCAGTAATGCTCGCTTTTTACCCACATTCTGACGGCAAAATTTACTGAGCTGTCACCAAGTTCAGTAACGAAAATATCGTGTTGTTGATCTTTCAAACCTACCGGACAAGCATCAATTACTTGTTGGATAACGGTTCTGGCTTTATCAATGTCGTCGCCATAGCCAATACCGAAAACGGTGTCAACCCTGATCGTACCCGCTCTGGAAATATTCTCGATAGGTGAGGTGGATAATGGGCCATTGGGCAAAATAATGGTCTTGTTGTCCAGCGTCAGCAGGATAGTGGAAAAGGCCTGGATCTCTTTTACGACCCCGGTATATCCCATCGCAGAAACAAGTTCACCCACTTTAATGGGTTTGAAAACCAGCATAAGCACACCACCTGCAAAGTTGCCCAGGCTGCCCTGTAAAGCCATACCTACAGCAAAGGCCATCGCTGCAATAACAGCAGCAAATGCAGTGGTGTCAATACCTAAGACTCCGGCAATGGAAATGAGTAACGCAACTTTTAGCAGAATTCCTGTAAGGTTGGTCAGGAAAGGTCGAACGGTTTCGTCAACCCCTCTTTTGCTGAGTAAGCTCTTAAGGATATTGACAACGTACCCAATAATCCAGGAACCTACAATCCATGCAAAAAGGGCCATGAGGATCTTTGGCGAATATTCAATTGCCATATCGATCCATTTTTGGACATCAATCATATTATTATGTTTTAGTGTTGACGTTAAAAGTAAGTCGGCTTGTGGGATTTTCCACTTTAATTGAGGTGTTTATTCAGGAATTTTTCGAGTGCGGCATAAAATTCGAAGCGGTTTTCTTCATTCCTGAAGCCATGCCCTTCATTTTCTTTTAAAAGATACTCTACATCAATACCCCTTTTCTTGAGTGCCGCCACCATCTGGTCTGATTCGGATTGGGCAACTCGTGGATCTTTGGCCCCCTGGGCTATCAGCAAGGGCGCTTTGATCTTATCGACATGAAAAACAGGAGAAGTTGCCTCCATCCTGGCCTTGTCTTTGGCATCGTCAGGATCACCCACCATCTCTTTCAGCATTTGGAGATACGGTTTCCAATATGGGGGGATAGAGTTCATAAAGGTGAATAGGTTTGAAACCCCTACATAGTCTATTGCACAGGCATACAGGTCAGGTGTGTAAACTGCCCCGGCGAGCGTCGCATAGCCACCATAACTCCCACCATAAATAGCAATGCGGTCAGGATCGGCGATGCCTTGTTCTATTAACCAGTTTACACCGTCTGTGATGTCGTCCTGCATCTTTAAACCCCATTCCTTGAATGAGGCTTCCCAGAATTTTCGGCCAAAGCCAGTACTGCCTCTGAAGTTCATTTGCATAACAGCATATCCCCGATTGGCGAGAAACTGTACTTCAGGGTTGAAGGTCCAAACGTCTCTGTGCCATGGTCCACCGTGTGGATTGATAACCACGGGAAGATTGCGCGCCTCCTGCCCTTTGGGAAGGGTCAGGTAACCATTTATGGTAAGGCCGTCTCTTGACTCATACGCAATCGCCTTCATTTCGGCGAGGTGATCTTCGTTTAACCAAGGACTGACATCAGTTACTTTTTCAAGCCGATCAATGCTTTGGTCATAAAAGTAGTAAGTGCCCAAAGAGCGGTCACTAAAAGTTCTGACCAGGAATTTTTCTTCAGCTTTGTCGTGTCCGGCTAAAATCACTTCATAGCCTGGCAGGTCTTTTTCTAGACGTTGTTGTAATGCTGCTCTTTTATCGTCAAGGAATTGATACTGGCTCTTTTCGGTGGTATAGGACGCATAAGTCAACACTTTGCGTTTTCGCGACCATGATAAACCGGAAACATCAACTTCTGCATGTTCGAAAATGACTTCTAGTTCTTTCCCGTTTGCGATATCGAAAATAACTGCGGCGGACTTATCGCGGCCGATATTCGAAATGGCATAGACGTTTTTGTTGTCAAATGTAAAAAACAAAGGACTCAGGGTTTCCCGAAAGTTAGTGGTCAGTATTTGCTTGAAATTTTCGTGCTCCGTGTCGCGATATAACAAAGTCGTATTAACACCATCTGCCGTTATGGCTACTCTGAGTTTACCGTCATGATCGGTCATCCAGTTAGTGATATTACCAGGATTTTCAGCGAGCATGGTCAATTCACCTGTGGTCACATTTAATCGATAAGGATCAAATATCTGCGGGTCTCTTTTGTTAAGGCCGATAATGATATGCTCATCATCATCAACTAATTCGTCGATCATATTGGCCTTCACCCCATCAAATGGTGTCAGGTCGCGATTATTAGTACCGTCGGCGTTAACGCCAAAGATGTGATAGTTCTCATCACCGTCAAAGTCACGGGCGTAAAGTAGTCTGGTGTTGGTTTTCCAAAAATATCCGGATACATCACGATCCGTTATTTCGGTGATCCTGGTAACATCGTTTTCATTGTCCTGCCCCATTTGTCTGACATGTATATTCATGCGTGATTTGTATGGCGCTTTCCATGAAATGTGTGTACCTTCCGGAGAGAGCCTGAAGGCAGTCTGCTCCGGGTTGCGAAAAAAATCTTTTAGTGGAATAAGTGATGGCGTCATTCTGGCTTGAATTTCTGTGGCGCAAAAGTCTTAATTTTCAAGTTAATCAGCAAATCAAAATTTCGAATTAAGATCGGTTTAACCAATTTAGAATATCGCTAAACAATGGAAATAAAACTGACCCTTGACGGGAATGAATATACTTGCGATCTTTCCAATCCTCTGGATATTTCTATTCCGGTAAGGGATGGGTTGCAAAATGTAAACTGTTTTTACGCTCCACCTGTTGAGTTCAGCCCTGTATTAGCGGGAAATTTTATCGGGGATACCCGGCAGGGAGGCGTCGTAAATTTTTTCAATATAAAGATCAATCCTCATGGGAATGGTACTCATACCGAATGCGTGGGGCATATCACAAAGGAACGCTATTATATTAACGAATGTCTTGACCGCTATATTTTCCCGGCAACGGTAATAAGTGTCTGGCCCACAAAAAACGGAAATGGAGACAGGGTAATAACAAAAGACCAGGTGGAGGCATTATTTGATGGAGGAACCCCCGCATTAGTGATCAGGACGCTTCCCAACGACGAACTAAAAAAAGAAATCAATTATTCCGGGGCAAATCCCCCTTATCTTGACGTTGAAGCCACGGCCTATCTGGTCAGGAAGGGTGTTGACCACTTGTTGATCGACCTGCCTTCTGTTGACAGGGAAGAAGATGAAGGGGCTCTTGCTTCACACAAAGCTTTTTGGAATTACGAAGGTAGTTTACGAACAAATTGTACGATTTCAGAACTTATTTTCGTTCCGGAAATGATCAAAGACGGTATTTATTTGTTAAACATTCAAATTGCCAGCCTGGAGTTGGATGTCAGTCCAAGCAAGCCAATCTTATATGCCCTCACCCCGGACTGAGCAGGGTTTGATTCTTGCCTATTCTAGGTTATATTTGTAATGACCGATTTATCATGCTTCAACAATCTTCAACATATTCAGCAAAAATACTCCGGGAGTTCAAAAATCTGGACCAGGACAACTATCATGCTGTTGTACATTTTTATGAAGAACATGAGCGAGAGATTGCTCAAATTGGGATTGAAGAGCATTTCATTTTACTGGCCAGCTACATCAATGCATTACATGAGATCGGAATCTACCAAAAAGTATTGGCAAATGCTGACCAGATGCTTCAATATTCTATCATCTACAATATTCAGTTTCATCAAGGAGAGGATATTTATCTGAAAACATTATTTCAGAAAGCCACGGCGCAGCTGTATACGCATGACTATCCTTCTGCCCAGCATTCACTTGAACAGCTGATCAATATTCAACCTAACTATAAACCTTTTCGTAAGTTATTGCTGAAAAGCCTCCTCAGACAGCGGCCTCTAGTCGTTAAAAGAATGTTTGCTTTCGGGGTTATCCTTTACCTTTTGTCGGTCGTAATGGTGGTTGTTAATATTTTACTGGTGCAGCCATACTACAACGAATTTGTAGGCCTCGCAGAATTTTGGCGAGGAGTCGTATTTGTTTTAAGTATTTTGGTGTTGGTTATCGGTGAGGTAGCTCACCATCTCAATTGTCGCAGGGCAGCATCACGTATTTACGATGTGGCTTTACAGAAGAAACACAATAAGTAGGCTCGTGTGTAATCCTGATTTAGGCAAACATTAGGTTGCGCTGCCCCGAATCAAATGGCCGCTCAATAAGGATTAATATCTTCTCCATTGACAACTGGTCAAAAGCATTTGCCCGCAATAATTTGCGAACGGCCATGTAGTTGTTGGTATTCAATGATTCACCCATAACCAACAATTTTTCAATAGATTCCTGACATTCGTCTATTGCAGCATGGAGCCGTTTGTGCTGAAAGTAGGTGTTATCGCGAACTAAATTCGGGTCAGCCTGGCTTGAAGAAGAGAAAGACATAGCATTAATACTGATCCTTTTTTCTCTTGATCGAACCTTTTTCTGGATGATAGACTCCAGGCTGAAGATCGTTTGTGAAATTATTTGGCTGATAGTGTTATTTTATATTTAAATATTGACTGGAAAGGTTCTTTAATTTGTTGCATGGAGCAATTGTTTTATGTAACAAATTGTGACATTAGAAAATTGCCTAATCTTTAAGTGATTTGTCAAGAGTGAGAAAGGGGTACATTCCTTAGTTGTCGAGGATTGCGGGCCTTTGGGAGATCTCGTGGTAGCTGATCACATTCTCGCAGAAATAGTGGGCGACCATGCTTTTTCGTGTTCTGCCCTGTTCTTTAATTGGGCTGCCTCCGTGCAGTAAATTTGCGTGCCAGATAAGGACATCTCCTTTTTCTGCATGGAAATATTGCTTTTCAAGCTGATGCTGCTTGATCAATTCCTCAATCTTGTCTTCGTAGTGCTTGTACGTGTTGTTACCCAGAAACCAACGGCCATGCCCAGTGTCGAAATCACCCGACATGATATAAGGCAATTTGTGACTGCCCGGGTAGTAAAAAAGAGGGCCGTTACCAGCATCTGTATTTTCAAGCGCTGTCCAGGTGGCAATCAGATAGCCTTTGGGTTCGCTAGTCATATGTATGAAGTCTGAATGGGCTTTCTGTTCACTGCCTTCGATGAAGTTTATCGTTTGAAATGGATGAATTGGTTCACCCATGATAAAATTGAGTAAATACAACATCTTTTTATTCCTGAAATGTTGCTGGTCGATAAGCCCCGATACTCTGTGCGCATCCATGACCCTATTGCCGTAATTGAAATCGGTTTTTCCATGGTTGAGGATTTGGTCAACTTCGGTATTCAAGGCTTCTGCTTCTTCGGTGGTGAAAAACCCTTTGAGGATGATATATCCTTTATCGACCCACTGCCTGAGTTGATTTTTTACCGAATCGTCGAACTGAGCAAATTCAGGGTGAGCTTCAAGTTTGACCAGGGCATCAGGTCGGTCAAGCCAAGGGGTCTCGCCGACTGATTGTTTAAAATCTGAAGAAGAGATACTGCCAAAAATACTTTTCTTAAGACCGTGTTTTTCATAAAGCGCCTTATTGCGTTTTAGCTTTTGAGCATTAAGTAAGTTGTTAATGAAGTAGGTGCCCCGGAAACTGCGAAGTATGCCGGTATATTTTTTGAATATTTCTGGTAAAGAAGCCATAATGCAAAATTACAAAACCCTTTTTCCTTCACGGAGAAAAAATCCCCAACCTTTTCCATATACATGCAGGCTGTCTGTTTCCATACCATTCCGGTAAACGGGAAAACCTTTATTCTTCCAATTAAAAATACCGCCATAAATATTGTGAACATTTGAAAATCCGACCTTTAGCAACTGTTCTCCTATTTTTTCACTCCGATAACCAACAGAACAATAAACAAGGATGGCCGTGTCTTTCGGAAAATGTAAGGTTTGGTCAAGATTGAAGTCTGAATATCCAACCCAAACCGCATTTTTGATATGGCTTACAACAAATTCGTGTTGTTCGCGGGTATCCAAAATCAGGTAGTTGTCAGCCAGTTCAGGAACTGGCGATATTTGTTCGACAGTATCCTGGTAAAGAAAATACAGGAATACATGGTAGGTCATAGAGGGAAAGCTTAACAAAATAGCAACGACAAATACGATCCCTAAGATTATGTTAATGAAAATCCTGCTGTGTTTTTTTGTTCTCAAATTCATTTAACTTGCGGCATTGTAACAAAATTAGCTAAATAGCCAGGCTCTTGAAACTTATACTTGAAGGGATATCACTTGGACTTTTGCTTAGCATTATGGTTGGCCCAATTTTCTTTGCGATGTCTCAATTGGCAATTGAGAGAGGATTCAGGGCTGGGATGACGCTAAATTTGGGGGTTTGGTTAAGTGATGTTGCCTATATTCTCGTCGTTTATTTTGGGTTACAGCAGTTCGCTGACGGACCACATTTTAAAGTGGTCATGGGTACTATTGGGGGATCAATCCTTATGCTTTTTGGTATTGGCATGATTGTCAGCAAGGTTAAAGTTGGTGCTGATTACCAGAGCAGTATGAAGGACTACTGGAGTTACTTTATGAAGGGTGTGGCAATTAATACCGTCAACCCGTTCGTTTTCTTCTTATGGATCGGTGTTACCACAGCCATGATTGACCGAGACATGAGTCGTGAGCAGTGTCTGATCTATTTCTGCAGCATCATGTTTACAGTTGCGTTTATTGACGTTTTGAAGACTTATCTGGCTAAAAAGATCCGCGATTTTCTGAAGGTCCACCATCTGGTTTGGGTGCGTCGCATAAGCGGTATCGGACTTATTGTTTTTGGGGTTTATATTATCCTTAGAGTCTATCTGGAGGGGTGAATTAATAGGCTCTTTCGTCCTTACCTTCCATATAATTCATGAAAGCGCGGTTAGCTACCCTGTTGCCTCCAGGAGTCGGGTAATTTCCGGAGAAATACCAGTCACCAAGGTTGTTAGGACAAGCTTTGTGAAGGCCATCCAAAGTCTGGTAGATTACATCGACTTTTGGTTTAATGCCTTTAGGCGTAACGATCTCAGCAATTTTTTTTGAGATGTCTTCATATGAAAAATGACTGTACAGCCATTTAACTTCATTTTTTATCTTATGTGGTGGTTTGGAGAGTTGTGCCTCGCACTTTTTGTAGGCCTCTTCCATTAAATGACATTGCCCGGTTTCTTTCAGCAGGGAGACGAGCGCCTTGAAAGCTACAAAGTTGCCCATCTTTGACATGTCGATCCCGTAACAATCGGGATAGCGAATTTGCGGAGCCGACGAAACGACAATTATTCTTTTTGGGAAAAGGCGGGAAACGATATTAAGAATGCTCTTTCTAAGCGTGGTGCCGCGCACAATAGAGTCATCCATAAGGACAAGGGTGTCAACATCATTTTTAACGATTCCATAAGTAACATCGTAAACATGGGAAACCAGTTCATCCCGTGAAGCCCCTTCTGTTATGAAAGTACGCAGTTTAGCATCTTTTACAACCAGTTTTTCCATTCTGAATCTTGTAGAAAGAATCTGCTCGATCTGTTCATCAGTTATTTTATTGCCAAGGGCAATCAGTTTTTTCCTCTTTTGTTTGTTCAATTGTTTGTCGAGCCCTTTTACTAAACCATAAAAGGCGACTTCCGCAGTATTGGGAACGAAGGAGAATACCGTATTGTCAAAGTCGTAATTGACCGCTTTGAGAATGGGCTTGGCTAACTGTTCTCCTAGTTTTTTTCGTTCAAGGTAAATGTCGCGGTCAGTCCCTCTGGAGAAATAGATACGTTCGAACGAGCAGGCTTTTTTCTCTTCACTTTTTATGAATGGAACATGACTGATCACGCCATTTTTCTTAATGATCAGGGCATGACCCGGGGCCAATTCTTCAACGTCTTTATACCTTACGTTCATTGCCGTTTGAATAGCGGGTCTTTCTGATGCGACTACTGCGATTTCATCATCGTGATAAAAGTAAGCAGGTCGAATGCCTCCCGGATCGCGCATTGCAAAGGAGTCACCATGACCCAGCATGCCACCCATGACATATCCACCGTCAAATTTTTTGGCTGATCGCGAAAGGATACTCTGGAGATTGAGATTTTCGTTGATCTTTTGAGACATTTCCTGTTTTGAAATGTCGTCGTATTTAAATCCTTCGAACAAGTGCTCTACTTCAAAATCCAGGAAATGCCCGATCTTTTCAAGTACGGTAACGGTATCTGATTTCTCTTTTGGGTGCTGTCCGAGGTCAACCAAGTGGCCAAATAGCTCATCTACGTTGGTAAGGTTAAAATTTCCGGCAAGGATGAGATTGCGATTGATCCAGTTGTTTTGCCGCATAACCGGGTGACAATTATCAATCTTGTTGCTGCCATGAGTCCCATATCTCAGGTGGCCCAGTAGGACTTCGCCTACAAATGCCATATTCTCCTTCAACCAGGCAGGGTCGTTCATCTTTTCTGGTGAAAGATCATTAAATCTGCCATAAACACGGTCAAAAATATCTTTGATCGGCATTGGCTGAATGCTCCTGTAGCGACTAATGTAGCGCCTGCCCAGCGCTTGATCGAGTTTTATTGTTGCGATGCCTGCACCATCTTGCCCCCTATTACGCATCTTCTGTAGTAAGAGGTACATTTTGTTGAGGCCGTAAAGGGCAGTTCCATATTTCTTATGGTAGTACTCGAGTGGACGAAGTAAGCGGATCAGAGCGATTCCGCATTCATGTTTGATCTGGTCGCTCATGCAGCGAAAGCCTTTTTATCGGGAAAAATTGAAACTACAAAAGTAAGCTTTTTGGAGAGAATTTTTCACATAATTATCAGAAGCGAATATAGTTGTCTTGCGACCGCCTTATCAAGTGTTATCATTATCTAAAAGTCAACTGAATGGTGTAATTTTTGTTACCTTTATTATATAACTGTTGAAGTTTCAGGTCTTATGCTTTAGACCTTTTGTTCCAAAGACTGAAGATTAGGAAACAAACAACAAGAAAAGCTAAAATATGTTATTCCCGACCCGTTCAAGATTGCCCAAAGCTCGCAAATTTGAATATAAACCCAGGTATTTCGATCCTGAAGAAGAGGAACGTAAAGAGCGCCGCAAGAAATTGTTCGAAGCACATGGTTCCGGTTCTGAAGGATCAAAACTCAGGATAGCTAAAGGTCTAAAAAGACATAAAGACAGAAGAAATCGCTCTGAAAGCGGTGCCATTCGAACCAATATGATCCTCATTGTCGTATTGTCGGTATTGATCTTCTTCTCCTGGATATTCCTGAATAACTACCTCGAGCCGTTTATAGAGTCGTGGTTTAACTAGTCGTTAAGGGTATGTTGGGTATTTATCTTCTGGCTCTTTTACATCCAAAAACAAATCCCCAACATAATCTAAGTTTTACGATTGATAAGACTTGGACAAAGAAACACGATAACCATAATGTCAGATATTATACAACTCTTACCTGATGCGATAGCCAACCAGATTGCTGCCGGAGAAGTCATCCAGCGGCCTGCAAGTGTTGTCAAGGAGTTGATGGAAAATGCGATAGACGCAGGTGCGACAAGAGTCCAGTTGGTCATTAGGGAAGCGGGTAAAGCCCTCATCCAGGTCGTCGATAATGGCTGTGGGATGAGCGAGACGGATGCGCGGTTATGCTTCGAAAGGCATGCCACCTCAAAAATCAGGAAGGCTGATGACTTATTTGCCATCAAAACAATGGGTTTCAGAGGAGAAGCGCTTGCCTCAATAGCCGCAATCGCTCAAGTGGAAATGCGAACACGCCGTAAAGAAGACGAGTTAGGCACCCGCATCGTCATCGAAGCTTCAGATGTAAAAAAACAGGAACCCTGTCAATGTGCACCAGGGACTACGATTTCAGTGAAAAACCTGTTTTACAACGTGCCTGCCCGACGAAATTTTTTGAAGTCCAATTCCAGGGAAATGCGGCATATCATTGACGAATTTCAACGGATTGCACTTGCCAACAAGAAAATATTCTTCTCGCTGCACCATAATGACAGCGAAATGTTTCACCTCGATCCGTCGAAATTGCGGCAACGCATAGTCGGCGTTTTTGGTAACAAATACAATAAAAAACTGGTCCCTATCGGAGAAGAGACCGACGTACTAAAGCTTAGTGGGTATGTTGGAAAGCCTGAGTTTGCAAAGAAAACACGGGGTGAGCAACTTTTTTTTGTAAATGGTCGCTTCATAAAAAGTCCTTACCTCAACCATGCGGTGATGAGCGCTTATGAGGACATCCTGAAAAAGGATACCTTTCCTCTTTATGTCATTTTTATTGAAATCGACCCTTCGAGGATCGACATCAACGTGCATCCTACCAAGCAGGAAATCAAATTTGAGGATGAACGACTGGTCTATAATTACCTCAAAGTAACCGTTCGGCATGCACTTGGGCAATATAGCATAACGCCAACCCTCGATTTCGAACAGGAAGTGAGCATTACCAAAAATCTTAACAAAGGCATGTCAGGTGGGAGCAACAAGCTGGTATCTTCTGATATGCAGGTGAACAAGGTCACGATTCCCAGTAAATTCAACGAGGATGATGAAAGGATCTCCAGTAACAACAAAAACTGGCAGGATCTTTATGAAGGCATTGAAGCCTTTGATAATGAATTGGAAGCAACGGACCAGCCGGAAGAGGTCGAAAATGCAGCGGTCACCATTGATAGTGAATGGCCCACAGATTCAAAGCTGGACGACAACAAGGGCAGTTTCTCGAAACAACAACCCAAACCATACCAGGTACACAATCGGTATATCGTAAGTCATATCAAGTCAGGGTTTATGCTGATTGACCAGCAGGCTGCTCATGAACGGATCAAATATGAACGTTTCCTGAAAGCACTTGAAAGTGGTAAGATCGCTACCCAGCAACAACTTTTCCCAAAAACGATCAAAGTTTCCGTTGCCAATGCGGAAATAATAAATTCTATCTTACCCCAGATCAATCAGCTCGGTTTTGACCTGAAAGACTTTGGAAAGGATACCTTCGTGATACACGGAATTCCTGCCGATGTGAAAAGTGGTAAGGAAGAAGCGGTCATCGAATCACTGGTAGAGCAATATCGAAAAAATGTTGATCTCAATCTTGACTTAAGAGATAATCTTGCGCGTGCCTTGGCTAAAAGTACCTCCATCAAGCGTGGTCAGGAACTGGCAGAAGCAGAGATGCGTGAATTGATCGATCAGCTCTTTGCCTGTGAGGTGCCATACAAGTCGCCCTACGGACGGGCATGTTTCATAACTTATGATCTTGATGATCTGAATAAAAGATTCAAGGGGTAAACCTGTCTGGCAGATGGAGTTGTTAATAGAAAATATTTGTGATTCCGTAGCTAAATCGGCATTTTCGATAAAATATGCCGGAAAGTGGGCTGGTTTGTATCAATCTACTTTATCAATAATTTACCAGAACTTAATAGGAGCCAAAAGGCACATCGGATAGAACAGGATTATGGTTAGAATGACAGAAGTGGTTAAGAACCTGATAATTATCAACGTGCTAATGTTTTTTGGCACATTGATGTTAATGGGTGAACCAGTTTTCGATGGTTCCGGACGACTCATGGACCTTAACCGGGGCGTGTTGGCTATGTTTTACCCCGCGCTTAAAGAATTTCAGCCGTTCCAACTGGTGACCCATATGTTTATGCATGCTGATCTTTTTCACCTGATCTTTAACATGTTTATGCTTTACATTTTCGGGTCTTCACTGGAGTCGCTGTGGGGGGCAAGAAGGTTTTTGTTCTTTTATTTCTTTAGTGGATTTGGCGCGTTATTATTGTACCTGACCATAATTTTCTTTGAAATAAACTTCCTTGGCAATCCGCGTGCAGCAGGGTCATGGATGATGGGAGCATCAGGGGCCATTATGGGTGTTTTAGCGGCTTTTGCCCTAAAATTTCCTGAAAGGCAATTGATGCTGATCTTTCCGCCGATCCCGGTCAAGGCCAAGTACCTTGCTTTGGCATTAATTGCTTTGGATCTTTTTGGTGGATTCGGGCATTTTGGAAGCACTGGAATTGCACACTTTGCCCATTTAGGCGGTGTTTTTGCAGGCGGTTTATTGGTGCTGTATTGGGAACGATATGGCTCGAAGTTGTAGACGATTAAACCGTCCAGCTTCAAAATATGTTATTTTTATAGTGATTATTAAAGATTAAGACGATGGTTTCCTCGATTTGGGAAGATATAAAACGACAATTTACTTATGGTGACATGCTCATCAGGATCATCCTCGTCAATGTGGGGATATTCTTTGCTGTCAACCTGCTCAACGTATTTCTATGGCTGTTTCTGAGAGAACCGGGCCGTGAAATTTACGAAGCAATAATGACCTGGTTGCAAGCAGGGCCAACCTGGTGGCATAACTTGAGCCGTCCATGGACGATCATTACTTACATGTTTTTGCATGAAGGGGTGTGGCACATTCTGATGAATATGTTGTTCCTCTTCTGGTTTGGTCGTGTGGTTAAAGATCTTGGTGGTAATCAGCGGATCTTGCCGATTTACCTTTTAGGTGGCTTGGTAGGTTTTGTAGCTTATGTACTTTCATATTACCTCTTCCCCGGTTATGTAGGGCCTTACATGCTGGGCGCCTCCGCTGGTGTTATGGCCATTGTTGTTGCAGCGGCAACACTTGCTCCTGATTACAGGTTTCACCTAATATTCATTGGACCTGTCGCTTTGAAATATCTGGCGGCTATTATCTTCCTTCTTGATATCATAAGCTTGCCCAAGGGGAATACGGGCGGACATTTTGCCCACATCGGAGGGGCCTTAATGGGTTATTATTTCGTTACCCAGTTGAGAAGTGGGAATGATCTGTCGGTCAGGGTAAATAATATTCTCGAAGGTGTCGTGAATTATTTCAGATACCTGGGTAATATGTTTAGTGGAAAAGACTCAGGATCACCCAAGAAAAACAAAAGCAAAAGCAGGATGAGAAGGCGGAAACCTTCGCACAAATCTGATGAGGAGGGACTTTCTGATCAGGAAAAACTCGATTCGATTCTTGAAAAGATCAAAAGATCGGGTTATCAAAGTCTCACCGAAGAAGAAAAAGACTTCTTGTTCCGGGCGAGTAAGAACGAATGAGGAAAGGCGTTTCGAAAATTTTGAGGTGGGTCAACATTAGTTTGGTCCTGCTCACGCTTGGTGCTTACCTGGCACCATATATCCACCCTGAAAAAAGCTGGGTTGTACCTTTTCTTGGTCTGGGCTATCCTATTCTATTTGCAGCAAATATCGGGTTTATTGTCTTCTGGGCGTTTTTCAAAAAACGATTTTTCATACTTTCTCTATTGTGCATCATCGCTGGTTGGTCGCACGTAAGTAGCGTTTTGGGGACTGGCTTTGGTAGTGGTAGCAGCGATGCGACCAATGAGTTGAAGGTGATGAGCTATAATGTGCATTTTTTCAATTTTTATTTGCACCCAGGTGATAAAAAGGAAAAAACCGAGAAACGCGTAAAGGAGATGGATCGCATCGTCAATCTTATCCTTACGGAAAAACCAGACATCCTTTGCCTCCAGGAAACCGGTTCAGCTCTTGAAAAGGATGTCCTCAAAAAATTAGAAACTGAAATTGGACTAAAACATCTGCATCGTGTAAAACACAGTCAAATCAAGATCCTGTCAAAGTATCCGCTTACAGGTTCTGGTAAACTTGATTTTGACGAAACTGCCAATACCGCCATTTTCACTGATGTTAATTTCAATGGCGAAAAAGTCAGACTATATAATCTCCACCTGCAAAGCCTTAAGTTTGCCGAAAGAGACTACGAAACCATCGCCCTTGAAGATCCTGAATCCAAGAGGTCATGGAAAGGGATTAGACGGGTTGCTAGCAAAATTTGGCGTTCTTCGATAAAAAGAGCAGAACAAGCTGAAATCGCAGCAGCGCATATTGCCAGTAGTCCTCACCCAGTTGTGGTTACCGGAGATTTTAATGATACCCCTTTGTCCTACACTTACAGAAAGATCAAAACGGGGATGAAAGATAATTTTAAATCAAAGGGTAGTGGATTGGGCACTACCTACGCCGGCCCCATTCCGTTACAACGGATTGATTATATCCTGACAGATCCAGGGTTCCAGGTACTGAACCACAAAATTATCCGGAAAGGATATTCTGACCATTACCCCCTGGTCAGTACTTTAAAGTTGGTTCCTTGACTACTCCCCAACAGTTTTGTAATTTTGGCGGATGCAAAATTCAGAACTACAGATTTATAACAGTTTAACAAGACAGAAAGAACGCTTCGAAGCGATTAATCCCCCATTCGTAGGTCTTTATGTTTGCGGCCCTACAGTATATAGTGATGTGCATCTTGGTAATTGTCGGACATTCATCAGTTTCGATGTGATTTACAGGTATCTCATGTATTTGGGATATAAGGTTCGGTATGTTCGTAATATCACTGACGTTGGTCACCTTGAGAATGATGTAGATATCGGAGGAGAAGATAAAGTAGCAAAGAAAGCCCGGCTCGAACAAAAGGAGCCTATGGAAATCGTGCAGCATTACACCAATGGCTTCCACGAAATAATGGCAAAACTGAATACACTCCGACCAAGTATTGAGCCAAGTGCTACCGGACATATTGTGGAGCAGATCGAAATGGTTAAGGATATTTTGGAAAACGGTTATGCTTACGAAAAAGCAGGATCCGTTTATTTCGATACGTTAAAATTTGCCAAAGATAAAGAAGGTGCATACGGAAAGTTGTCTGGCAAAAAACTAGATGATCTGTTATCTGAAACGCGCGATGATCTTAAAAACCAGGGCGAGAAAAATCACCCGTCAGATTTTGCGATCTGGGTGAAAGCTGCTCCAGAGCATATCATGCGTTGGCCTTCACCATGGAGCGATGGCTTTCCGGGATGGCACCTTGAATGCTCGGTCATGAGTACGAAATACCTGGGCAACTTTTTTGATATTCACGGCGGTGGTCTTGACCTCCAGTTTCCACATCATGAAAATGAAATTGCACAAAATTATGGTGCCTGCGGTTGCCAACCGGCCAAATACTGGCTGCATGGTAATATGCTGGAAATGAACGGAAAGAAGATGAGTAAATCAATTGACCCAGAAACTGGGCTTAGTAATTCCATATCTCCTTACGAACTCTTTTCCGGTAATAGTCCATTGATTTCAAAGGCCTATAGCCCGATGGTCATCAGGTTTTTCATGTTGCAGACTCATTACAGAAGTACACTGAACCTGACCAACGACGCCCTTTTGGCAGCAGATAAAGGTTATGCACGACTCATGGAAGGCAATAGGACGCTCCAAGCCATGATACATGATGGCAATGAGTCACTCACCGATGAAAATCAACAGATTAACAGTCTTCTGGATCAGGCAAATGCCGATATGAATGACGATTTCAATACCCCCAAAGCCTTGTCAAGATTATTTGTTTTGGTCAACAAGATCAATTCCATTGCTAATGGGAAAATTCCGATATCAGTCATCGCAAGCACGACACTGGAAAGAATGAAAAAAGTTTTCAATGATTTCATTTTTGAAATTTTTGGACTTCAGGACGAAACCCAATTTGCGGCTAATGGCGATGATGTCACACTCGACAAGCTGATGGAGTTAATCATCGACATCAGGCAAGAGTCAAGAGCGAAAAAAGACTGGGGTACAGCAGATAAGATCAGGGATGTGCTTAATGATGCCAAGATCCAGCTAAAAGATGGCAAAGATGGCACTACCTGGAGCAAAAACTAATTGAATAACAATATAGCCTAACGCTAATACCCATTTACCGTTGTCAAAAACCATCAAAAAAAAACCGGCAGGTAACCTTTGGATTATCCTGGGAATCATTTTCAGGATACTGTTTTTCCTTGCAGTCGGCATTATTCTGAACGTCCTGTTTGGCCTATTCCTTTTATTTTCCGAAACATCGGCAACCTATACGTTGAAGATCGTATTATTGGTCATGTTCCTGGGGGTGCTTCCTCTGTATTATATCTGGAAGGCAAGAGGACAAGCCGTTACGATTGGTATAAGGCAGGTTTATATTGGCGGCGAAGGTTTGATAAAACGCCTGGTCAAATCAGCGACTACATCCGTGATCAACCGGATTGATGATGATGAGGACGAAGAAGCTACAAGTATTACAGATAAACTGGTAAATGGTGCAGCGGGTCTGGCCAAAAGAACTGAAAAACTACCGTTGATCCTGCGTTGGGTCGTTGGATTATTTTTCGATCGTATTCCTTTGACAGAAACGTTGAGTGAAGTCACTACAGACCTTGAACTAAAAACCGAGAATATTGATGAAATCAGCAATAAAGTATTCGACAAAGTTGATGACTACGTAAAAGACGAACTATTAAATGCGGGCCTCGGCAGGTTCTGGACATTTCTTGGTCTAAACCTGTTAGGCATGGCAGCAGTATACTATTACCTTATTTACTAGATTGCAGATTGCAGATTGCAGATTGAAAAATAAAATATGGAGCACTTAGATCTCTTTTGCGAAAATTGCGGTAATAAGGTTGAAGCTGACGAAATCAATGTAAAAGCGGATATTGCTAAATGTAAGGAATGTGGGCACGTACAGAAAGCCAGTCGTTTGATCGAGCTACGTGAGAGCCGACAATTAATGATTGTGCCACCTGTTAATAGTGACCTTGATGTTTTTCGCTACAGCGATTCCATTATGGAGATAACTTCCCCAAGGAAAGGAATAAAAAATGCATCTCAACTCGCGCCCCTCGGATTTGGATGTTTCTGGTTGGGATTTGTCGGTGTATGGACAGCCGGTGCTTGGGCATTAGGCGGGGCTTTCGCCTTGTTTTCAATACCGTTCTGGGTCGTAGGGTTTGGTATGATTTATGGCTTTTCCAAAACAGCCTTCGAAAAACAAAAGATAGAATTATCAGGAAATACGATGACTATTACGAAAACCAGGATATTAAACTCTAAAGAAGTTGTACTTGACCTGATGGATATCGAGTCAATTGAAATGAAAGGTCTGCCTGCCAATAAACAGGTTACCAATATGGTTTTTTACGACAAAAATGGTATCAAGATCAAGAAAAATGTTGGTGTTACGGTGCCAACGATCACCTATGAAGGGAATAAAAAGGAGACTATCCTGGACTATGGGACAGAAGAAGAAAAAATCTGGGTTGCCCAATTATTAAAGAATTTTGTAGCCGAGGTGGCTGCCAAAAAAGTATAATTTAAAATGAAGCTTAAGTTTAGATTGCCCTTATTGTCAGTTACTATTTTGATTGCAGTTCTTTCAATGACTGCGTGCAAAACAGGAAATAATGATCCAGAGAATGGGAAAGACCCTGAAATAACTGTGGATATTCCAACATTTGATGCTAATAATGCTTACAATTTCATTGAAACCCAACTGGCTTTCGGCCCTCGAGTGCCTAATACACCTGCTCAGGATTCTTGTGCAGCATGGATGGCTGAAAAGTTCAGGGAGTTCGGTGCAAGAGTAATTGTTCAGGAAGATCAGGTGAGAGCCTATACAGGAGAAATGCTGAATATGAAAAATATTATAGCTTCCTATAATCCTGATAAGAAAAGAAGAGTATTGCTTTGTGCACATTGGGACAGTCGACATATCTCGGATTACGATCCTAGTCCTGAAAATTATAATAAACCTGTTCCTGGCGCAGATGACGGCGGTAGTGGCGTTGGTGTTCTCCTGGAAGTCGCCAGGTTGTTAAACGAGTACCCCCTGGAATATATGGGCATTGATATCGTTCTGTTTGATGTTGAGGACCATGGACAACCAAGTGACGGCGGTGGGTTCCCGATGCAAGAAGATACTTGGTGCCTTGGTTCGCAGTATTGGTCAAAAAATCCGCATGTGCCAGGCTACAAAGCCAATTATGGCATTCTGCTCGACATGGTCGGTTCAAGAGGTGCACGATTCACAAAAGAAGGGACATCGATGAAGTTTGCTGCGGATATTATGAACAAAGTCTGGAAAGAGGCCCGCAGCTCCGGATACAGCGCTTATTTCGTGCTTGACCGGACAAGAGAGATCATTGATGATCATCTTTATGTAAATGAAATTGCAAAGATTCCAACCATCGACATCATTAATCGTCCGGCGCACACAGAAACGGGCTTTGGCGACTATTGGCACACCCAAAATGATAATATCGATGTTATTGACAAAAACACACTGAGGGCTGTAGGGCAAACGGTGCTCAATGTGATTTATAAAGAATCGGTGATGGCGCTTTAGAAAGGCTGGTAAGAAAAAAGTCAGATTGCTGGTCGATCAGCGCATTTTTAGATGCTCATCATAGAAAAGATAGAATTCATCCGAAAGGCGATGTAACTGTCGGTGGTATTTCCCGACACAGACCGTGTGAAGCTTTACGCCAAATTGCGACATTCGTTCTCTTGTCGCGCGACTGTTAATCCCTTCTGTACCATCGGTAATCATAATAACCTGCGCATCATCATACATATTATAAGTTTCGAATCGATCAAGCGCATGCATCAGGGCTTTGTCTAGATTGGTGCCTCCGCGGTATTTGTCTGCATCATCCAATGCTGCTAACATGAGTCGGTAATCGTCGGCAGACTGTGCTGTAAAGGTGTCGAGAATCTCTGAAGAGAAAAAGATCAAGGTCGAAATGGCTTTATTTCTTTGTGCATTTTGAACAAAGGCCTTCGCTAGCTTTATGGTAAAATCTATTCTGAAAGAATTGTCACCAAGCATTGACCCTGAGCAGTCGACGACCACTACCCGATGCTTTTTGAGTGCCGAGTATTCCTTTGAGAAAACTTCTTTCGACTCGATATCTTTTTGTACATATAGCTCACCCTGCGCCAATTGCTCGAAAAACATATCATCGGGATAGGCTTGTTGTTCGTGGAGCAGATCGGGAATCTCATCCATTGACTGGATTGGTCTGATCTCAAAATTTCCGGTCGGATAGCCAACTTCTATTTCTTCCTCTCCTATCTTTTTTGATACCTCAATGACGTTGGCTTTTGAGAAACCAGCATTATTAATGATATCGTCAACATAAAGATTTGCGGACTTTTTTCTGCTTTTTGGAGACTCTCCGGTGCTGTCAAGCCACGGCACCCCCGGTTCATCGCTTATTCGCCAGTCTTGTGGTCTTCCGTCTTGCAGCCAAAGGAAAAAATCTTTAATGCTCCTTGATTCCAGGTCGAGTTTAAGGTACGACGATAGAAGCCCTATGGTTACAGCCGAGCCCCAAAGTAAAATCAAAGACAGTAAAGCGGTAAGGAATCCCATTAAAGATCGTTTTCCTCTTCAAATTTGTTGATTCCGAAACCGAGAACCTTTGGACTCATATCGCGGAGCCTGTCGTGCATTCCTTTTGCTGATTTGATCAGGGTTTTCTTGAAATCTTCCAATTGTATATTGGTAGGTTGCACAAATCCCATCCGGTCCAGCAATGCATCTAGTTTCTTTTTTGCTTCAAGGAGTGAGGTTACCTCAGGATTGGACTCAACCCCATCAACATCAATTTTTTCTAGTTGATCTTTGATATTAAACAGCTCGTCATGGACCATCATGTCCTTCTTGTTTTTCATAAGGTCTGCGATCTCCTTCAGATGGTCTTCTATTACTTTCATCCAAAGCTCCCACTCCCACTTACAACTACACAGCATATGACCACCTCCAACCAGGTCGGCTGGTTCTACATGAGTTCGTCCATAAAGCACAGCGAATGCCTCCGCCATTTGCGAAGAAAGAATGATCCGCCGATCTGTAATATTCGGGAAGAAAGCACCTTCAAGATTGCCTTCATTTCGCCTGTTTTCGAACTCCTCCAACCTTCTGTCTCGATATTCAATAGCTGCCTGTGAATATATTTGTAATAAATGCGGGTTGGTGAAGAGGTGATCAGGGTAAACCACATAAGCTGTCAACCTTAAGACATCGCGATAGTCTAATTGGACGTCCATAGGGTTGTTGGCATGCAATCCCTTTTGGAATTTCATCATAGCCCGGTACATATTACCATGGTCTTTTATGCCCGGAACATGCCCGATCAACGCAATACGATCTACAATAGCCCATCCATTAGCATTGACTTTCAGATAATCTTCAGGACTAATGTTGCTGTCAAGAATTGCCATATGTAAAGGCAGGTTGACGACCTGGATGCCGCGTACCAATTCGCGTTCGTTGAGAGTGGCATGTAAAGTGCCATGGAGTGATTGGTGAGCATTGAAAAACTCGCCAACGTAGGCCATATCTGCCATGGCTATAGTCCCCTTTAATTTATGTTCAAGATCTCCTGTTTCCCGATATTTTGGTATGTCATAACCGCCAAACAAATCGGTAGCCTTGGAGAATTTATTAAGCTCAATCCTGAAATCCTGGGAATAGGTCATATTATTGAGCAAAGTGTTTACAAAACCTGACTTGGAGGTTCCAGGCTCGCCATAAAACAGGGTATGGCTCTTGGTCACCATCCCAAGCTTGATCATTTGCGTCAAATCTCCCCTGTCTACGAATCGCTTATCAAAATGATGGAAGAATTGATCAACACGCTGGGCCGTCTTTACTAACTCTTTATGAGAAACCCGATCCATAAGGATATGGAGTTTCTCCTCCTCCGAAAGTAATTTGTTGTTTTTGAGTTGCATAGGATACAAAAATAGTTTATTTAGTAATTTCGTATCCCCTTTTTTTGACCAACGAAAAATATGAATAGATGAAGAAGTGGCTTTTAAGTTTATCAGCCCTATTGATGATAACTACTGGGTTTGCCCAAAAGGGCATGTCAGGCAAGCATAAAGAAAAGGTTCAGGCCAATCTGTATAATGAAGCACTTAGTAATGTGGATTTCCGCATGCAAGGAAAACTCCAAACCATCCAGCCAGGAGATGCCAAAGGCGAATATAATGTGAAAAAGAATGCTTACGCTGAATTTAAATACTTACCTGAAATATGTGATGCATTGCTGGACATGGTAGTATCAGGAAATACTTCGGGTAGAGTGGCAGAAAGTCTGGCAAATGGTAGCATAAAAAATCTCGAAACCGTTTTAGGTCAATCAGGTGTTGAAGGCGAACTGAACGCGTCGGCTGATTCAAAACTCCTTGGCGCACGGTCATATTGGCTTGTGGGTAATTTCAAACAGGCCGATAAATTTTATAAAGCTGCTTTAAGTAGCCGAAAATATGACGCTAGGGTATGGAAAGAAGCGGCATGGGTGAAAGTGATTTTGGGCTACAATACTGAGGCTGTGAATCTGATCAGTGGGCAAATCGATAAGGCCAATTCAGATAATGACAAAGCTGAATTATATTTTGCGTTAGCCGCAATTCAAAACGCGGCAGGAAATCGCAGTAAGGCAATAGTTGCAAAACAAAAGGGTGCTCAATACTTGCCATCTGCAGTGGAAAGCTTACGAAAAGCCGGCAAATCCTACGACCTTACAGTAGCATTGGTCAGGCTTGGCCAGTTTCATGCCAGTAAGGAGGAATACATGCAGGCCAGAGAAAAAGCCAGTGAAGCCTTGAGTGCTGTCAATCATCTGTCTTCTGCAAATGCGAACAATAAAGCTGCGCTGCGCGCAATCGCACTTCGACTTTCCGCAAGATCAAAGGCAGGAATGGGTGACAACTCTGGTGCTGACCAGCAATTTACAGAATCAATCGAGATTTTGAATAGATTGTTCCTGGAAGACTGGTTGAGCTACCAGGCCCATCTGGGTAAGGCATTGGTATACGCAGGTATTTCCAATATGAAATCCGACAAAAACGATGTTGCAACAGAACAATTTGAAAATGGACTGGCTCATTTTGAAGAGCTTTCAGAAAAATTCCCTTCAGCTTTTATTGACAGTCATATCGGAGCACTTCTGAAGTCTGGCAAATCCTTTGAATCCATTAACAACCGGAAAAAGGCTGATGATGCCTATAATGCAGCACTTGATTTAAGTCGTAAAGGTGTTGCGGTAGATAGCAAAAGATTTCTACCCGGTCATGCAAAAGTATTGAGTCATTATGGCCGATTCAAATCGGTGGTTCGTGATTTCGACAGTGCTCAAGCTTATCTTAATGAAGCAATTGAAACTTTGAATCAACCTGGAGTAGCGAAAACCTCACAAGACTTATTGCCCAAGGTTTTGGTAAAATTAGCTGAACTTAACACTGTCACCAAAGCATATAATGATGCAGTTGTAAATTATGAGCGGGCATTAAATCTTGTGACCGAACAAGTAGATTCAGGAAGTGCGATATTTTCAGATAGTTTTTTGATGGATCTGAAGGTTGAGTATTGCATCGCCTTGTTTAAGTTGATGAGTTCAGACCCCAAACCCGAGTATAAAACAAAAGGACTGGAAGTGATCGCAAATGCTCAAGATCGCCTTGATGCTGAAGCACCTGGTGCGGCTGATTACAAAGAGAAACTCGACAACCTGAAAATGCTATTTGAAAGTCATCGGTAAAAACTGATAATGATGGAAAGGATATTAGCTGTAGTTGTATTTGTGATTTTATGTTCAGGAACTGAAGTGGCATCGCAACCACAGCCTTTTGAAACACGGCATCATGATACTACCGATGTCGACGCTCTCTTTCAGGAAGCTTTCCGGTATGAAGAAACAGCTCAAAAGACCATGGACAAGAAGCAAAGCCTTTCTTTGCTGGATACTGCCATATTGATTCGCAAAGGAATTATAGAAACGGGAGTTTCAAAGGAATTGGCGCTACAATACCAGGTTGAAACATTTGAGCGTTATGCCAAACTCCTTCACGATACAAGAGCACCAAAAATGGCGATCAAAGGGCACTATCTCAGAACAACAAGCACCCTGCAGGCTTGGATAGCGCTGGATCACACCATCGATAAAACCCAAAAGTTGGCGGCCATTTATGAGTCACTAGCTGGTCTGGAAGAAGGAACCGAGGAAAGCCTGATTCATATGAATGCAGCAGCAGACCTTTTGGAATCAGTAGTGAAACAGATGCCCAAAGACAAACTTCTGGCAGAGCGCCTGTCAAAATGTTACGAGCTGAGTATCTGGAAAAGCCTTCGGTTAAATATGCCAAAGGAAGCGAAAGGCTTAAGTTTAAGAGCCATTGAGTTTGACAGTGGTCATATGAGAGCTCACTCCCTTCTGGCCGCGAGTTACCTGTTACTCAAGAAAACAACCAAAGCGGAAAAGATTATTCTCGAAAATCTTTACATGACTGATGCCGATGGCAACTCATTTGCCAAAATTATGTTGAGAGATTTAAACTTCCTAGAACAAAAAGGACTTTTCCCGGATAATTTGAGAAACAACCTTGTGGACATCAAATCCATCCTCGAAGAAGAACCACGTTAACTATTAAGTATGGAAATCAGGATACTGGCTTTTGGCATCGCTAAAGATATCATCAAAAAGGCCAATTTGAAATTAGAAGTGGAAAACGGATCAACGGTAGGTGAACTAAGAAATTCTCTTGAAAGACAATACCCTGATTTTAGCAAATTAGCGTCTTTGAGATTTGCCGTAAATAGTGATTATGTACAGGATGACTACCTCCTGGAAAAAGGTGATGAGGTGGTGTTGATCCCTCCCGTTAGTGGAGGATAGACAGCAGGATTATTCAACAAAAACCCTTTCCAAAATTATCCAGAATGGCGCTTCAGGTTTGTAAATAACCATCAGTTCTGTATCGGGCCAATGAAATACATCTCCCCAGTAGCTGTCATCAAGGGTTAAGTTGGAAAGAACAGATTGTAAATAAAGTTTTTGAACACCATTTTCTATTCTTACTTCAAAAAGACCTGATGGGTCATCTTCATGAGTGCTTTCAAATCTGCACAACATTTCTCCCTGCTCATAATAACGGCAGTCTTCGAAAAAAGAATATTCAAGATCCAATAATGAATAATCGAGATAAATCCACTGCCCTAATGGATTGAGGGTAATGACTTCAAGTACTTGCCAGGTGCCGAGGAAATTATCATCGAAATCATCAAATCCAAAGTCATCTTTTAATGAAGTCTCGACAATCTTGGAATATTTGGAAGAAGCCATCTTTTCTCCAACAAGGGTGAATGGTAGGTCTACCTCAGGTAAATCACTCTTCTCACATGCAAAAAAACAAGTGGCCAAAAAAACAGCAAGCAATAGTTTCACACCAAAATTCATAGGTGTAGGATTTAATTGTTAAAGTTTAATCAATATGCGTTATTTGTTTGTTACAGGATAAAGTGAAAATGTTACTTTTCCGCTCATAGACTTTAACAATGAATTAGACTAAACTAGATTCTTAAAAAATTTTGAGGCAAGTTGCTTACAAACTACAAATACTATTTGAGAATCGCTAATTTTAATGGTGTTCCTTTCCGGAATAATTCGTTTAATGTAACTATTCTATAAATGGCGATATATATTAATGTGTCAGATAAGCCACTTGATGTGGCCAACTGCTTGGCATTGGTCGGTGATGATTCTGCAGGAGGTGTCAGTATTTTTGTTGGAACGGTAAGGAATAAAACCAAGGGCAAAAATGTGATTAGGCTTGAATTTGAAGCCTACGAACCAATGGCAGTTTCCGAAATGGAAAAAATAGCCAGAATCGCCCAGCAAAAATGGGGAGCTGCCTCAGTTGTTATCCAACATCGTGTTGGTGTGTTGGAAATAGGCGACATACCTGTTATCATTGCGGTTTCCACCCCGCATCGCAAAGCTGCTTTTGAAGCATGTCAATATGCCATTGATACCTTAAAAGAGACCGTACCCATCTGGAAAAAAGAGATTTTTGAAGATGGGGAAATCTGGGTTGCGGCCCATCCTTAAATTAGCTATATCTTTTATTAAAATGCTCCTTAAGTCGGTGACAATGCTTGACTTGTCATTTTTGATTATTTCCGATTTTTTAATATCTTTTATTGTCATTCAGTTATGAGGCAATCCTAGCTTCAGGGTCAAAGACCCGATTTTATATTTTTTTACCTTCAAAAATCCATCATTATGGGAATCGCTATTCGGGTAACCGTCAACGGCAATGAGCATAGCCATGAGGTAGACCCCAGAACTCTCCTTGTTTATTATCTACGAGAAACTTTACGACTGACAGGGACCCATGTAGGCTGCGATACCAGTAGTTGTGGGGCCTGCGTGGTGTTAGTTGATGGAACAGCCGTCAAGTCATGTACGATGCTTGCGGTTCAGGCTGATGGCTGCTCAGTAACAACCATAGAAGGCATGTCCAACAACGGAGATCTGCATCCTTTACAGGAAAGCTTCAGAGATGAGCATGGTCTTCAATGTGGATTTTGTACGCCGGGAATGATTATGTCTGCAGCTGACCTCCTTATGAAAAACCCGGATCCCTCTGAAGAAGAGATCCGAGAAGGACTGGAAGGTAATCTTTGCCGCTGCACGGGATATCATAATATTATTAAATCCATTCGGCTTGCAGCTGAAAAACTAAACGCGTAAAACTATGGCAAGCTTAATTGGAAAATCTGTAAAACGAGTTGAAGACAAGCGGTTTATTACAGGAAAAGGAAAATACACAGACGATATTGTCCTTCCACGAATGTCTTATGCGGTAATCGTAAGAAGCCCTTTTGCTCACGCGAAAATAAAAAACGTTGATACCTCCAAAGCCCTCGCCCATCCTGGAGTAGTCGCCATCTTTACTGGAAAGGATATCGCTGATTCTGGTATAGGAGGCGTACCTTGCGGCTGGCAGGTCGATTTCAAAAATGGTGATACCATGAAGGAGCCACCCCATCCACTGCTTGTTGCTGATAAAGCCAGGTATGCTGGTGACGGAGTAGCCGTTGTTATTGCTACAGATCAGGCAACTGCAAAAGATGCAGCAGAGCTGGTAGTTGTAGATTATGACCCGTTGGGTGTAATTGTTGATGCTGCCAAAGCAGTAGAAGAAGGCGCGGCCCAGGTACACGACGAAGCACCAAGTAATATGTGTTTTGATTGGGAACTCGGTAACCCGAAAGCTGAAGTAGATGCAGCAATCGAAGCGTCTCACCATGTAACAACCCTTGAGTTTGTCAACCAAAGGCTTGTTGCCAATGCCATCGAACCACGTTGCGCTATTGGCGATTATGATCCTTCGACAGAAAAATATACACTTTATACCTCTACTCAGAATCCTCATTTGATCAGGTTGTTAATGTGCGCTTTTGTACTTGGCATTCCAGAGCACAAAGTACGTGTCGTTTCTTATGATGTTGGCGGTGGTTTTGGTTCAAAGATCTTCCACTATGCTGAAGAAGCATTAATGACCTGGTGCGCAAAACAATTAGAACGCCCGGTGAAATGGACTGCCGAACGCAGCGAAAGTTTCAAAACCGATGCCCATGGTCGTGACCATGTAACGAAAGCCGAAATGGGTTTCGATGCAGAAGGTAATATCATCGCACTGAGAGTTAACACATTCGCAAACCTTGGGGCATACTTGTCAACTTTTGCTCCTTGTGTACCTACTTATCTCCATGGTACATTGCTACAAGGTTTATATACCACACCCAAGATCAATGTGGATGTAACCGGCGTTTTCACCAATACGACACCAGTTGACGCCTATCGCGGTGCCGGGCGACCCGAAGCGACGTATCTGCTCGAACGACTGCTAGACACAGCAGCGCTTGAGATGAATGTGGATCCTGCGAAATTGAGACTCCAGAATTTCATACCACCTTTCGACGGAGTTAACCAGGAAGGATATATGACCCAGGTGGCTCTTCAGTACGATAGTGGCGACTACCATACTGTTTTAGAGAAAGCACTCGAAATGGTCGGGTACGAAGATTTCCGTAAGGAACAGGAAGCAGCCCGCGAAGAAGGCCGTCTATTGGGAATTGGATTTTCTACTTATATCGAAGCTTGCGGTATTGCGCCATCAGCAGTAGTCGGTGCACTTGGTGCCCGGGCAGGATTGTATGAATCTTCACAGGTCAGGATTCAACCTACCGGAAAAGTGAGTGTGTATACGGGCTCTCATTCGCACGGACAGGGTCATGAGACAACGTTTGCACAAGTGGTGGCCGACAAATTCGGGATTGCTCTCGAAGATGTTGAAATAGTCCATGGTGATTCAGAAGCCGTAGCTTTCGGCATGGGAACCTACGGATCAAGAAGCCTTGCAGTCGGAGGTTCAGCTATTGTAAAAAGTATCGAAAAAGTACTTGAAAAAGGCGCAAAAATCGCTGCCCACAAACTTGAAGCATCTCCTGAAGATCTCGAATACGCTGGTGGCCAGTGGACCGTAAAAGGAACCGATAAGTCTATCGCTTTTGGCGATGTAGCATTAACGGCTTATGTGCCTCACGACTATCCCGAAGGCCTCGAACCCGGACTCGACTTTTCAAGCTTTTACGATCCGGCCAACTTCACATACCCTTATGGGGCGCATATCGCTATTGTAGAAATTGATCGCGAAACAGGTGTGGTTACACTCCAGCGTTTCATCGCTGTGGATGATGTCGGAAACGTAATCAATCCAATGATCGTCGATGGGCAGATCCATGGTGGTTTGGCTCAGGGTATCGGACAAGCCTTGTACGAAGGAGTGATTTACGACGAATCGGGGCAATTAGCCAACGGCTCATACATGGATTATACCATGCCAAGAGCAGATGACCTGCCTAATTTTGAAATTGACCGTACAGTTACGCCTTGTCCTCACAATCCTCTAGGTGTTAAAGGGTGTGGCGAGGCTGGTGCCATTGGATCTACTCCGGCGGTAGTTAATGCGGTTATGGACGCTCTGAGACCATTCGGCATCAAACATGTTGAAATGCCTTGTACGCCTGAAAGAGTTTGGAATGCAATGAATTCGTAGTTCGGAAACACATTTTGTAAAACTGAATTATGAATACGTCAAAAAATGATCAAAAATGATACCATCAAAATTTAAATATCAAAAAGCCGGATCAGTAGCAGATGCCATCCGGTTGTTATCAGAAACCGACGGTGAAGCCAAATTGCTTGCTGGCGGTCATAGCCTCTTGCCTTCAATGAAACTGAGATTGTCTGAACCAGATGCACTTATAGACATCAGCAAACTTGAAGAGTTGAAGTCGATAAGAAAAGATGGCAATACCCTGGTGATAGGTGCAGGTTGTACCCACCATGCCATTGCCACCTCTTCGCTTGTGGAAGGCCATATGTCAATGATCTCACAGGCTGGTCATATGATCGGTGACCCACATGTACGTAATGTGGGGACGATCGGGGGTAGCCTTGCCCATGCTGACCCTGCTGCTGATTGGCCTGCATTAATGCTTGCTGCAAATGCTGTAATAGTTGTACGTGGCCCAGGCGGAGAACGTCAGATAAATGCAGGAGACTTCTTTAAAAGCCTGTTTTTTACCGCGCTGAACGATAATGAAATCATCACTGAGATTAGAATTGCAGCTCCGCCACATGGGGCCCATTCTGCTTATGCGAAATTTCATTCCCCAGCATCAAGATATGCTATCGTCGGATGCGCTGCTTTCCTGCAATTGGATGGGCTGAATTGCCTTTCTGCAAGGATCGCTTTTACCGGGGCCAGTAGTACGCCATTCCGCGACACAGGGGTTGAAAATGCCCTCGTCGGGAAAGCCATTAATGAAGAATCCATTCATGAAGCCGCCCAACTGGCAGCTGAGGGAGTACAAATGATGACGGACCATTTTGCTTCAGAGAAATACAGAAGAAACCTGGCTAGAGTGTATGCTAAAAAAGCGATTAGGGCTGCAGCAGGTCTATAGATTTAAATATGGAAAATAGTGAAGTGAGAAAGCTGCGCGAATCATTGCGTAAGCAGGGGTATATTGTCGATGCAAGCATATCCCTTTCGGTTTTTCTTTCAATGAAATTGTCAAAACCTCTTCTTGTTGAGGGGCCGGCAGGTGTAGGTAAAACCGAAATTGCCAAGGTAATGGCAGCGGCTCTAGATACAGACCTCATCCGGCTTCAATGTTATGAAGGCCTCGACGCGGCACACGCGCTTTATGAGTGGAACTACCAGCGGCAACTCCTACACCTCAAAATGGAAGAGCAGTCTGGTAAATCTTTGGCAGAGAAGGAAAAAGATATTTTTAGTGACGCTTTTTTGCTGAAACGCCCATTGTTACAAGCCATTACCCATCACAAATCACCAGTACTTTTAATCGATGAGATTGATCGTGCCGATGAAGAATTCGAAAGCTTTCTTCTTGAGGTATTGTCTGATTGGCAAATAACCATTCCCGAAAGGGGGACAATTAATGCAAGCCATATTCCTCATGTCATCGTTACCAGTAACCGCGTTCGGGAACTGTCAGAAGCACTTCGGAGACGTTGTCTGTATTTATGGATCGATTATCCAGAATTCGAAAAGGAACTGGAGATCATCATGAGCAAGGTGCCAGCTATTAACCAACAACTTGGTGACCAGATTTGTCGGTTCATGCAGGAACTAAGGCAGCTCAAACTGGATAAAACCCCGGGTATTGCCGAAACCCTCGACTGGGCCACAGCTCTTGCCGAACTCCACATTGAGCATTTGGACAAAACAGTGGTGGAAAGTACACTTGGTATCGTTTTAAAAGATTGGCAGGACCTACGCCAGGTCCAGGATTCATTGTCAGAGCTTTTTGAACGTGTGGGTGTAAAATCAAAAATGGATTAACCTTAATTTTGGGTAACCCCAAAATCGACGAAAAAGCAATCATGCCCATCTCCAGACAAACCAGTCTCGCTGCAAATATTGTCGGATTCTGCCGACATCTCCGGCAGCACCAGTTTACCATTGGTCCTGGTGAGGCATCAGATGCTCTCAACGGAATACTGGTACTTGAGGCCGTAAATGATCCATACCTTTTCAGGGAAGCATTAAAAGCTGTTTTGACAAAAAGTCAAAAAGAAAGAAGACGTTTTGACGAATTGTACGCCAACTATTGGAAAGAATTGTCAAAAGCTGTTGATTCGAAAACCAAAGATGTTGCCGAAACCTCCAATACTAAAGGAAAATCGTCTCGCAAAAGGCCACCATCCTTAACCGAACTAAAACAATGGCTCTTCGGAAACAAAAATACGGAGCAGGCTGAGATGGCGGTTTACAGTCCCGGAGCAGCCCTTGGTCAGAAAGACCTGTCCGGTATTCCCCGAAAGGGGCTGGAAGAGATCATTCAGGCAATTTACGAGATAGCACGGGTATTAGCGACAAAAAACAACAGGCGATACAGACCAAGTAAAACACCGGGAGCCTTCGACGTAAGAAACACATTGCGCAGGAATATGCGCTCAGGAGGTGAGATCATTCATCTTTCATTCAGGAAGCCTCAACAGAAAAAGCTGAACATCGTACTCCTCTGTGATGTCAGTCGGTCAATGGACCTTTATAGCCGATTTCTCATCCAGTTAATGTTTGGCTTTCAATCCACTTACCGCAATATTGAAACCTTTGTCTTTAGCACAACGATTCAGCGTGTAACCCGCCAATTGGCAACCAATGAATTCGATACAGCATTGACACAGCTATCAGATGAGGTTAATCAATGGTCGGGGGGAACGCGCATTGGCGAAAGCCTAAATGGATTTGTAAATGATTACGGCAAAAGAATGCTGACCCAAAGAACGGTGGTCGTTATTCTTAGCGATGGTATGGATAATGGTGATACCGATATACTAAAAGAAAGCCTGGCTACCATAAATAGAAAATCCGCTTGCCTGATCTGGTTAAACCCCCTTGCCGGGAAACCTGGCTACAAGCCAAAAGTAAAAGGTATGAAAGCCGCCCTACCTTACATCGACCTCTTTGCAGGAGTCCACAATACCCGTACGCTCCAACGAGCACTGAAACGATTCAAAATTAAAGGAAAACAAAAGCGACTAACCCTATCCCCCTGAATGTTTATATCACCACAAAGCAAACTCCTTATTCACCTAACTCCGCTCCGCGGAAAATAACTAGTTGCTTCTCCTCCCTCCCACCTTTAATAATAATTGCGTCTTTTGCGTTGCCTTAGCGCCTTTGCGTGAACAATTACAATTATCCAACCCGGCCACCTCAAATTGCAATCCACCAAAAGTCTAACTATCTTTCAAAACAAAAACACCAAATGGCTTTGAACATCCGCCCCTTCCACGTAGCATTCCCAGTGAACGACCTTAAGGAAACCCATAAATTCTACACGGAAATCCTGCAATGCAAGATCGGCCGAGCCTCAGAAAAATGGATCGACTTCGACCTCTATGGCCACCAGATCACTGCCCACCACAAGCCATCCGAAACACGGCGGGTAGATGGCAACGCTGTCGATGGAAAAACTGTACCTGTTCTACATTGGGGTGTAATACTGGAATGGGAACAGTGGCACCAACTAGCCGACCATGTAAAAGCGAATAGTATCGATTTTATCATCGAACCCTATATCCGGTTCAAAGGAGAGATCGGTGAGCAAGCCACCATGTTCTTCCTTGATCCAAGCGGCAACGCCCTCGAATTCAAGTCTTTCAAACACGACGCCTCCATCTTCGCCTCATAACTGACATCTTTTCCACGTTTAATAAAGTGTACATTCTTTGGCTCCCTATGACTATCGGGATTAGCGCTTTTGTATGAAATATCTTACGTATTCCTATTCCAATTTCTACCCTTGAAATATGGCGCTAAATATGTACTTTTGCGGAGAATTTCTAAATCGGCACAAAGGCAAACGAACCAATACAAACTACTGCCTTCATAAGCCAAAAAACTGAAACGCATGAAAGATATCCTGAAGGCACTGCATTTGGAAGAAATCAACTCCGGAACAAGCACTGGTTTGGATTGGATCCGTCCTGAAAGACATTACCTCTTCGAATCCATTTCACCTGTTGATGGACAGTCAATTGGCAAAGTCAGTGAGACCACTCGTGAAGAGTATGATGCTATTATTGAAAAAGCCCAAAAGGCATTTGCAATATGGCGTGAGATTCCTGCTCCCAAGCGCGGCGAGGTAGTAAGGCAATACGGAGAAGCCCTCAGGAAGTATAAGGCACCACTAGGTAAACTCGTTTCCTACGAAATGGGAAAAAGTTACCAGGAAGGACTCGGTGAAGTCCAGGAGATGATCGATATCTGCGACTTTGCAGTGGGTTTGTCACGACAGTTGTACGGTTTGACGATGCACTCAGAACGCCCATACCACAGGATGTATGAGCAATGGCACCCATTAGGGATTGTCGGGATTATCTCAGCGTTCAATTTCCCGGTAGCTGTTTGGTCATGGAATGCCATGATCGCCCTGGTTTGTGGTGATGTATGTGTGTGGAAAGGATCTGAAAAAACACCTCTATGTTCAGTTGCATGCCAGAAGATTTTGGAAGAAGTGTTGAAGGCGAATGATGTTCCTGAAGGCGTTTCATGCATTATCACGGGTGATTACAAGGTTGGTGAGTGGATGACAAATGATACACGCATTCCTTTGGTGTCAGCCACAGGATCAACCCGTATGGGTAAACAGGTAGCGGCTGTCGTTGCAGGTAGACTCGGTAGAACAATCCTCGAGCTTGGAGGTAATAATGCAATAATTGTAACACCAAGTGCTGACCTTGAAATTACAACAGTTGGTGCTTTATTTGGGGCAGTGGGTACTTGCGGACAACGTTGTACGTCTACACGTAGATTAATCATACACGAAAGCATTTATGACAAGGTTAGAGACAGTCTTGTAGGTGCTTATGCTCAAATCAAGATTGGTGATCCACTTGATGAAAACAATCATGTAGGACCATTAATCGATAAGGCAGCAGTGGATACCTACCTAAATGCGATTGAGAAGATCAAAGCCGAAGGCGGTAAAATGATCGTAGAAGGTGGCGTGTTGGAAGGAGCAGGTTATGAAAGTGGTTGTTACGTCAAACCATGTATCGCAGAAGTTACCCCTGAAATGGCCATGGTTAAACATGAAACTTTTGCCCCCATTCTTTATCTGTTGAAATACAAAGAGCTGTCTGAAGCAGTGGCTATTCAGAATAATGTTCCTCAGGGTTTGTCCTCGGCGATTATGACCAATAACCTTCGTGAATCAGAATACTTCTTGTCAACAGGAGGCTCTGATTGTGGAATTGCCAATGTCAATATCGGTACCAGCGGAGCCGAGATCGGAGGTGCATTTGGAGGTGAAAAAGAAACAGGAGGAGGTCGCGAGTCGGGCTCAGACTCCTGGAAAGCATATATGCGCCGTCAAACCAATACGATCAATTACAGTAAAGAATTACCATTGGCACAAGGCATCAAGTTTGACATCTAGTCGAATTCAATCTTGGAGCAAAATTTCTTTTCGAAGCGCGATAAGTTGATCTTCTGTAACTGGTTTTTGAATAAATCGGGCTACAAGAGGATGTTCTTCAGCCTTGTCGAGGTCTCGCTGGTTTAATGAGGTAGAAACCATGAAAATGATTGGGCGTTCCTCCATTTCAATTTTAGAAAATTGTTCGAGGAATTCCCACCCGTCAATACGTGGCATGTTGATGTCAAGGAATATTATTTCGGGAAGTTGATCTTCTTTAGTCAGGTTTTTATAAAATTCAAGTGCTTCGGAAGCCTTTTGGTAAAAAATGACTTCCTTGCTAACCCCTGCAAGCTCTGCCACGATCTTGTGATAGAAGTTAGTGGCCTCATCATCGTCAATAAAAATAATCAAGTTGAATTTTTTCATTAATCGCCCTTTCGTGTGATTTTTTTCGGTGAAATTTTGGGGATCGTAAAATAGAAAGTGCTGCCTTTGTTTTCTTCACTTTCTACCCAGATGGTCCCTCCATGTTTTTCTACAGCATTTTTACAGTTCGATAGCCCAATGCCTGTTCCCTGGTATTCACTGCGGGTGTGTAGCCTCTTGAAAATACCAAAGATCACCTCCTGGTAGGGCTTGGCAATACCTACGCCATTGTCTTTGACTGCGAATAAATAACTTTTGCTCTTTTCCTTACAATAAAATTCAATAACGGGTGTGACATCATTATCTACAAATTTTATGGCATTGGTCAGCAGATTTTGTAAAAGTTGTTTCAATAAGATCCTGTCAGCAATAATGGTTTTGGGCAGCCTCGAAACATTAACCCTTGCATCACTTTGTCTCACGGTAAGTTCAATGTCTGACAGTACTTCGGTCGCCAACGCATTCATATCAAACACTGAAAATTCGATCTCTTTGTAAGTAGACAGGGAGTAAGCGAGTAATGCCTCAATAAACTCCTTCATTCTTTCACTACCCTGATTAATATATTCCAGAAACTTTAGTTCATTTTCTGAAAGCTTATGCCCGGCAGATGTTTTAAGCAGTTTTACAAAATTGAGCACATTGGAGAGTGGTGATCTGAGATCATGAGAAGCGAGGTAAGCAAAATTTTCAAGCTGTAAGTTGGTCTCAATGTATTTTTGAAGTTCTTTATTTTTATTTTCAATTGCATTCTCGTTGCGCTTCATCCTTGTAATATCCTGACCATAGACGTACAAACCAATAATCTGACCCTCTTCGTCGTAAGCGGGTGTATAGGTGACCTGAAGGATTAGATCCTGTTGGGATTTGTCAACGAAATTAAATTCAAACTCAATTTTTTCTCCATTCATGGCACGAAGCATGAGCGGCTTGTTTTTTTTAAACCCCTCTTTTCCCAAAACTTCTGTTACATGTTTACCTATTAACTCACCGGTATTTTTCCCAAACCAATTATAGTACACCCTGTTGTTGGTTTGATATTTAAAATCCTTGTCGACAAATGCAAGTGATGAAGGCATAGCATCGGTGATCTGCTTGAGCTGACTTTCCTGGAAGCGAATCTTCTTTTCCTTTTCTTCCAGCTCTTTTTGCTGGTAAACCTTGAGCGCTGAGTTGGCTTGTTCGAGTTCAATGATTGTAGTATTCAGAAAATCTTCTGTGATCAATTTGTCAGATTGAAGACGGTGAACCGCAAATTCATTCCGAACCATTGTTTTTTTCAATGCATCCAGGAGACTGGAAAGTTCCTCTTTGCTTTCAGCCGTCAAATCCAGGTTTTTCAACTTTTCTGCAAGAAGATCAAGAGGTTGCATGCTGTCTGTTTTCGGAAAGGAAGACAATAGAACAGGTCACATTGTGGAATTCGCAATGCTCATCATCCATTGTATTGCCGATTTCGCCATAGGCCATATAGCCGATCATGGGTTTCTTCCAGATATTAAATATACCCTCAACTTCATCATCGAACATAGGACCGAAAGCAAAGTGCCTGGCAGCACATGAATTCATGATAAGTGCGGATGGCGTAATATCTCTTTTTGCATACCGTTGAAATTCTTCGACAGTGGCCTCCACTACATCGAAGCTTGGTGTAGGGCAAAACTTAAACCGATCCCCTTCTTTAACCGCCCCTGCCAGAATCAATGCCTTCCTCTCGAAGTCATAAATGAGCGTGGAACGCATAAATTCAACCCCGTTTTCACGTTTGATTTTCAACGGATAAATTGCCGGCACAGTAAAAAGCTTCTCCGAACCTTCATTTTGACGGTATTCGACACCTTTAAAATACTTGTTAAACAGGTCGAGCGCTGGTTTGTCATCAACTTCAAGCAATACATTTCCTTCGGCTTTGGTAATGGTATGAGTTTTTCCTAATTCATTCCATCCGCTATAAGTTTTTCCATTAACAGCAACGCGGTCTGAATCAATGATCAAAGCAGCTAGGCCGTTTTTTCTGATGACCTGATCGGTGAATGTCCTGATATTTTCATGTTTGAAATTATCGCCACCGAGTCCACCATAAATAGGAATCTCTTTGTTGATACCGCTTTTGATACCTTTAACAATACTTTCGCCATCTACACCTACGCCTGCGGAGTAAACGAGTATTGCAGGATTTTCAAACGACTCTGCTGCTTTATTTCCGATGACGGCTCCAGGTTCAATATAGTTAGGCGGGGTACCATCAATGCTATGGATCAGGAAACTGTCTTCTGGCAACTCTACCAACAATAGGGTAAACGATTTTTCAACTAATTTCCTATTGCATATCTCTCCTGAAGTGGTGCAACCAAATAGCTGGATGCCAAGCTCACTAAATAACTCAACAGCGGCTTCAATCTTAAAATCAGGATCAGAAAATGCTATTCCAATGGTAGGATTGATCTCTGATAAAGCAGAGGTCATTTTCGACTTAAGATCCTCCGGAGAACTTGTGGAAAATGAAAGAGCTTTCATAGGCCTTTTTTATTTTATACTAGAAAAACTGAGTTTAGGTTTCACAATTTACAGCCCTAAATGAGAAATATAACCAGTTTTCAAGCACATTACTTACCTCTAAAATATAATTCAAATACTATTCAGAATATTTAATTGTGATTTTTTGTCGTAAAAAATTAATATTCACCAGTTTAGGTATATAGCCATTAAAATAAATGTGCAAACAATTGTGTATCTTAAAGTTGTGCTCAAATTAGCACCGTTATAATTTTATTAGCTGTGTAATCAGCAAATTCGCAATCTATTTTATCATTTAAATCCAAAACACTATGAATGTCAAAAATTGGTTAATTGGTGGTGTCGCCGGTGGCGTCACTGCTTTTGTTGTTGGTTTTCTTTTTTACGGTTTGTTGCTTGCAGACTTTTTTGCGAGCCATAACAATGTGGCAGGGTCAATGCGAGCTGATGATGAAATGGTCTGGTGGGCCTTAATTGTCGGTCATCTTATTTACGGGCTCCTATTTAGCTTTATTTTTACCAAATGGGCTGCCATTAAAACCTTTATGACAGGCCTGAAAGGTGGTGCTATTGTTGGCGTTCTTATGGGACTCGGTTATGGTATGATTATGTATGCAACTACTAACCTTGGTTCTATGGAAGCTGTAATGGCAGATGCTGTAATCAGTGCAATTATGGGAGGCCTCACCGGAGCGGTAGTAGGCCAGGTACTCGGCATGGTAGACAAATCATAATATCAATAAAAAATGTTTTAAATAGCCCTGATTGGTCATTGATCGTCAGGGCTTTTTTAGTAACTTTAAACATGCCAATTTCAAAGGCAAACTCCTATCCCACTGAAATAAAATAAAGGCTAAAATTCGATTTAATGGAAACTCCATCAGTAAAAAAGACTGAGCTCAGTGTAAACGGTAAAAAAGCCGTTACATATACCTATGAAGAAGCATTAAAAACTTCAATTAAATACTTCAAAGGCGACGAACTGGCTGCCAATGTATGGATCAATAAATATGCCCTCAAAGATTCTCATGGCAATATTTACGAAAAGTCGCCAGACGATATGCATCGCCGATTAGCCCGTGAGATTGCCAGAGTCGAAAAGAAATATAATGGCCTTTCAGAAGAAGAGATCTACGATGTGCTCAAAGGTTTTAAATATATCGTTCCTCAGGGTGGACCAATGTCCGGCATAGGCAATAGTTACCAGGCCTCTTCTCTGTCCAACTGTTTTGTAATTGGGAATAGTGCAGATTCATACGGCGGTATCATGCAGGTCGATGAAGAGCAGGTGCAACTAATGAAACGCCGTGGAGGTGTAGGGCACGATCTCAGCCATATTCGACCTAAAGGCAGCCCGGTAAAAAATTCTGCACTTACCTCAACCGGAATTGTTCCTTTCATGGAGCGCTACTCCAACTCAACTCGCGAAGTTGCCCAGGATGGCCGTAGAGGGGCACTTATGCTTTCTGTGTCAATAAAACATCCTGATGCAGGCGATTTTATTGATGCGAAGCTGGAAAAAGGAAAAGTAACAGGCGCCAATGTTTCTGTCCGGATCGATGATGAATTCATGAAGGCAGCTATGTCAGGCACGCCCTACAAACAACAATATCCTGTAGAAGCTGCAAACCCCAAGGTTGAGCGTGAAGTGGATGCCGGTGCAATCTGGAATAAAATCATCCACAACGCATGGAAATCTGCAGAACCTGGTGTCTTGTTTTGGGATACAGTCATTCGCGAGTCTGTGCCTGATTGTTATGCCGATCTTGGCTATGAGACGATTTCAACTAACCCTTGCGGGGAAATTCCGCTTTGTCCGTATGACAGTTGCCGCTTGCTGGCGATCAATCTTTATGGTTATGTTGACAATCCGTTCACACCTAAAGCCAAGTTCAAATTCAAAAAATTTGCAAAACATGCACGCCTTGCGCAACGGATAATGGACGATATCATCGACCTTGAAATTGAAAAGATCGACCACATTCTCCATAAGCTGGAAAGAGATCCTGAATCTGATACGATCAAGAAAGTTGAAAAGGAACTTTGGCAAAAAATTCGCGTTGCCTGTGTCAATGGCCGAAGAACAGGAGTAGGGATTACTGCTGAAGGTGATATGCTGGCTGCACTTGGTATGCGCTATGGTAGCGACAAGGCTATTGAATTTTCCGTTAAGGTACATAAAACACTTGCTGTAAACGCTTATCGCTCGTCTGTCGATATGGCTCGCGAAAGAGGGGCCTTCCCGATTTACGATACAGAACGCGAACTAGACAACCCGTTTATAGCGCGCATCAGACAAGAAGCTCCCGAGCTTTATAGGGATATGGTCAAATATGGCCGTCGAAATATTGCCTTATTGACCATTGCTCCTACCGGTACGACCAGTCTCATGACACAAACAACTTCGGGTATTGAGCCTGCCTTTATGGTCAGTTACACCAGGAGACGTAAAGTAAACCCTAACGATAAAGAAGTTACGGTCGCTTTCGTTGATGAAGTCGGCGATCACTGGGAAGAATACAATGTTTTCCATCACAATTTTATCACCTGGCTCCAAGAGGAAGGCTATGATGTCAAGAAGGTGGAATCCATGCCCAAAGATGAGTTGGACGAGATCATCGCCAAATCACCTTTTCATGGCGCTACTGCCAACGACGTTGACTGGGTACAAAAAGTCAAGATGCAAGGTGCCATCCAAAAGTGGATCGACCATTCGATCAGCGTGACTGTAAACGTACCTGCTGAAACGACAGTGGAAATGGTACGCAAGATTTATGAAACCGCCTGGGAGGTTGGCTGTAAGGGTTGTACGATCTATCGTGATGGCTCCCGCTCTGGCGTGCTGATCTCTTCCGACGATAAAGCTGAAGAAGCACTTATCGGTTTCAAAGAGTCGATGCCGCCTAAGCGTCCGGAAAAACTGGATGCCATGGTCGTCCGATTTATGAATGAAGACCAGCCATGGATGGCCGTAATTGGTTTGTACGACGGAAAGCCTTACGAGGTGTTTACCGGTAAGTCAGAAGATATGTTCAAGCTGCCTTCTTACGTCACTGACGGATGGGTGGTAAAGGCAAAAGATGAAACCGACCAAAATCGTTACGACTTCCAGTTTCTCGATAAAGACAGCTACCGGATTACTATCGAAGGGCTTTCACGGTGTTTCGACAAAGAATACTGGAACTACGCAAAACTGATTTCAGGAGTTATCCGACATGGGATGCCTATCGTTCATGTCGTTGACTTGATCGAAGGGCTCAATGTCGAAGATGATTATATCAATACCTGGAAAAATGGTGTGGTCCGTGCCTTGAAACAATTCATTCCTGATGGCACGAAAGTACCTGCCAGCACCTGCCCTGAATGTGGTGACCCTGAGGGATTGATGTATAAGGAGGGGTGTTTGACTTGCTCGAGTTGTGGGTATTCAAAGTGTGGTTAGCTGAAAGAGATTTAAGAAGGCAGGACTTACATCAAAATAAATCCTGTCTTCTTTTAAATTTGTTTTAGTGCTTTGGGAAATCCTTTCCAGGCACAAAAATCCACCCCATCACAATAGACTGGATAATTGCAATCACCACAGCAATCTGGTCAGTCATATCATGCGGTTCTCCCGTTGCAAAGAAAATGGCTTGAAGCGGAAGCGGGCCCAGTATCAATAATGCCTTAATAGTATTCAATCTACTCCATGGAATTTGTTTGGGCTCGGTTTGCAAATCATGCTTGATAACCAGCCCGATCAACACTAAAGCCAGGATAGCTAAAGGTAGTACGATAGTTAGTAATGACACCTGGACCCCCATCGTATCACCATGAAATACTACATCACCTTTAAGCGCAATCTCTAACAGGAAATTGCCGAAAATATGGATGAACCAAAGGCCCAATAATCCATAAAATACTTTCCTGTTTTTCAAGTGGTAAAATCCGTAATACAGGGCCATGAAAATCAGAAGGCTAAAAACATTGAGCAGGTAGTCTGGCTGAAGGCCAACGCTTTGAAAACTTTTGCCGAAATAAAAAGTACCCCATGAATAGGAATTGCCGTCAAACATGCACCTCAGCAAGGGCAGCCAGGTTAACATAAACGTAAATCCCACGATGGTGATCAATACGTTGTACAACAAGTTTGAAGGCCGAACCGCAGTCAGATTTACCATAAATTTTTAAAGGCAAAGTAGTCGCTTACCTCGCCTCAAATCAAGTTTTGATAAGAGTTTGGGGTGAATTTCAGCTATTTGGGGTGAATGATCAACCAAGGTATTTCAGAAAATCCTCAAGGTAGGATCGAGAGACGGAAATAGGATGAGGAAGGTCAGTCAAATAGAGTTTTAGTTGACGACCCTTTCGGGCAATGCTTTGAATGTTGGCAAGATTAACGAGGTAGGATCGGTGGCATCTGACAACGGGTAGTTCATGAAAACTGGCTTCCATATTTTTTAAGGTGTTCCTGAACAGGTTTTTACGGATAACGTCTCCTTCAAGATGAAAAACAGCGACATAATTATCCTGTGCTTCGAGGTAAAGTAGTTGGTTAAGGGCAATACCTATTTTATCCTTACCATTTTCGGAAGATAGAAATACCATCCTTGAACCAGCGGACCTGATCGGCTTGAATTTGACCAAAGACTTTATTTCTGCTTTGGCAGATTGATTTTGAAAATATAAGATCAACCCTGCCATTGGCAAGATACCCATCATGCCTATATCTCTCATGAATTTCAGGTAACCTAGGCCAGACCAATCATGGAAGTTGCCAAGAATATTGTACCACAGGTAGGAAGATCCGGAAACTAGCACCAGGTTCCACAGGAGCCATGCCAGAAGTTGCATACGCGTCATCGGACTATTGAAAATAGATCGGTAAACCAAAAACTCATTAGCTGTCATTACACATCCATTAATAATTCCGAATGAGATCATAGCCAATACGAAGACCGTATCCAGACTTTGCGTAGGATCGTAATTATTGACCCCGAAAGGCTGAAAAGCAATCAGGAATGCAGGGGTAAAGACATTAATAAAAATGATAAACAACCATTTATCCCTTGCGGAATGCAAAAAGCCAACAGGCTGGTCAAGTTGGAGCGGATGAGTTATTTGCATAACTCAAAAGACAAGAGAATTCTCAAAGGGCTGCGTTTTGACGCAATAATTTAGAAGATTTCCGGTCACTGTAAGTGTTGCCCCGAAGAATTCATCTCGGAATAGTTTAAATTGTCAATATGAAAAAAGTCAGTGTAATTATCGTTCTGCCCCTATTTATTTTTCTTGGCTGTAACTCTTCGAATCCTTCAGCAGATTATCCTCCAATTCCATTAACGCTTGACACCTTGTCTGACAACTATCGTAATAAATCGGTTAACAAGGTCAGAAAGATATTCAGGAAGGGAGTGGCATATCGTTATCATGCAGTTTACACCGATGTTGATAATACAGTGATTTCAAACAACTACGTTGACCTTATTCCAACAGGAGAGCGCTGGGATATGCAGCCTGATTTGCAGGATGTTGTACAGTTAAAATTTGGTTCTACAAATGAAGAAATGGCAAGAGTGTTTGCCAATCCTGTCAATAAAACTTATGATCATGCTAATCGGTGGACAGACGAGACCTGGGAAGGAATTATCGAAAACGATGAAACGGTCTGGATCCACCCTATCAGGCATAATCAATACATCTTTACAGAAGTGGCTCCTTTTCCTGAGGTGATTTTTCCTCTCGAGACTGGTAAAACCTGGGCAGGAGGTATCGGAGGCCTTGGTGGTTGGGGCGATTGGGATGGTATGGATATCATGTCTACCTATGAAATTTCCAGTAAGGAAAAGGTTAGTCTGCCTTTCGGCAAACTCGAATGTTGGGTAATTGAAGCGAAGTCCGAGTTTGATCTTGGTACATCAACAGCAGTATTCCATTTCCACGAGGACCTTGGCTTTGTCAAAATGGATTATATCAACTATGTCAACCAACGACTTGTTTTTGAAATGGAAAAAGTAGAAACTTATTAAGTTTCCATCAACCATCAACCATCAACCATCAACCATCAACCATCAACCCTTTCCTCATTAGCTACTGAAATCGTTCCTCCAATAGCAATTGCCGCTGCTATCAATGTCAGGTTTTTGACAATATACTGTCCTTCCATCGTTAAACCATATGGAAACTCGGTGAAGGTCACTTCCGGTAATAACACTAATGGAAGAAATGTGCCGGGCATCTGCAGGAATAAAAGCAGGAGTGCGAATCGAATAGTCGGCTTAAAGAGCAATAAGATGCCGATGGCTACTTCCCACCATCCCAAAACAGGGACAAACCATTCGCCAGCGAACCAATAAGTGGTGTTGATGACCAGATCCTGGGCGGGACTGATACCTAAGGGTTTAAGGATACCGAACCAGATGAAAATGATCGCCATAGAGTACCGCAACATGCCGTAGCCATATTTGCGCATATTAAGGATGTTCCATCGATCAAATTGGTGAAATAAGAGGCTGGCTTTCATGATATTAGAATTTAGGTTTTGATGAACCTTGGTTGAATGCCAATAGGTTGAATTTTCTATTATTTTAAACAGAAAATTGACATTATTAGTTCAAAAAAACCAGGCTTCCTGATATCAATTAACAGCGTCTTCTTCTGGTGCTTTTTTGACCTTCATCTGCACGGATTTTGCCGCTGTCAGCATCTCACTCAACTGGGTCAGCATTTCGGGGGTTAAATCCTTGATGTCGAACTCGATATTGAGTTTTCCGGACTGACTGATATAGGCCTGTTCCTCAATTTCCTGAACACTCGGATTGTCGAAGGTTTCAATTTCCGGTTCAATCGGTTCCTTGACGATGACCTTATGCGGATTAATCTGTTCGACCAGGTCATTTTTCATTCTGAGTAACGGGAAGAGGTGACCTTCAGTGAGACCTGTTGTGCGATTTGTTATGGACAACAGTTCCTTTTCGATATTATCGCAGAAGTTATTGACAAAGACCCTTTCTCCATCAAGTACAGCATTGCCTTTTGAAAATTCTTTAACAATGACATCAAGGAAGCGGATTTTGTAGGGAATCTCGCCGTCAAAGAGGTAAATCTCGAAGTTGTTGTTTTCCTTCCATTCGAGGTAGTATGGAGCGCCCCATTCCTGTGCCTGAGCTTCCAGCGTTTCCCTGTCCAGAACTTTTTCTACTGTTGTCGTTTTTGCTTGCAGACCTTTGATGTCAACATTGATCAGGTATCGGTCTTCGCCCGAAAGTTTTTCAAACAGCTCATTGACTGGAATGCCGTAGGTGTCAGTCAGTATAGCAAGTTTACTGTCATCAAAAGCAAAAATAGTATCCCTGGGGACCGTGGCGACTGTGTAATAGAAGATCTCCTCTTCTATTTTTGAGATAAACGGTACTGGGATGTCATCTTTGAGGCTATCCAGTTTGGAGTAGAGTGAGCGCAACCAAACGATGCGATCATCGTTGCTTGACAACTCAATGCCACTTTCATGCAGCCAGTGGCACATTTTCCTGATCGCAGCAGGATCATTGTTTGACATATCATTTATCTGCTTCCGACTAACTTCCCCTTCATTTGTAAGGAAATATTTTCTGAAGGCTATGTTGCTGGATTCAGAACCATGAAGACCTGCAGCCTGCAAGAAGGCGAATTTGTCACCAGTTTGCCCTACTTCAAGCCATTCTCGCATCCAATCGGGAATCTGTTCTGCTTCAAGCGCATAATCGTCTGGATAGACGTAATCGACAAAGTTAATATCCCAGAGGAATCCTTTAAAAGGCCCGGTGTTCAAAACAATACCTGGTTTCTGATCCTCCATCCATTTCATGTAAATGAAGTCAAGCGTTTTACGAAACAGAACATCATCCGGCTCTTCGGCTTTGAGCGGGGTAGCGATGAAGGTTGATTTGTCGAAACACGGATCCAGAAGGATTGCGTTATTGTGATATCTGAAAATGGGTTTTTTGTCCATCTTCAGCAAGGCATCAAGTCCAGAATACACAGAAGCATCTATAATCGCAGTTGGTTCAATAAATGGCGTTGGATTGACGTAAAGGAAATCCGATTTATGCATTTCAGCATTCCCGCCAAGGGTTTGAATGCTGAAATCACGGAACCACTGGCTATTGTTATTGGTTTTGGCCATCAATAGCAGGAAGGCCAATTGATGTGCATTGCCTAATATTTTATCACCTTGTTTTAATTTGTTGAAAATATGGCGTTTATCTTTTTGTTCTGGTCCAAAAAAGACTTTTTTCATCAACCACTCCGGACTTTTCAGGTCTGGGAACTGGGTGGATAGTTCGTGAAGCATATTGAACACCGACTTGAGTTCCGGCAATATTTCGTCGAGTTGTAAGATGTATTTGCCTGCTCTTTCTACTTCGAAAATAACTTCAGGGTTAAATCCAATATCGGCCAGGTTCCAAACCTTATTTTCAGCATCTTCAATAAAGATTTTTTTGATGAGTGTCTGTCGGTTAGCATCCTTCTTTTTGAATACCTGCAGCGACTGGTGCTCAAGCGTAGTTTGGTCATAGATTGCACCTAGTTTGAGCGTGATCTTATCCAATTTTTCAAACACTTGTTCTTTGATATCCGTATTTCCACTTTCGACAAGCAGGGCCGACATCAATTCCGGATCATTGGATCTGCTGAGGATTTTGAATAATTCGCTGCCTTTGACGAGCCCCCGGTTGCGATGGTCGGGGAAGTACAACTCCTGCGGCAGTGGTTGATACCTGTCGCCGAATGCTGCGGCTATAGACTGGTGTAAAGTTGCTTTTTTCTTTTCAAGGAAATAGGGCACCAATTTTTCTCGCCTGGCGATGGTATAGACTTTTTTAGTTTCGCTTTCAATGATATAATAGTAGCTGAAAAGATCTTCCATAGCCTCATCCATAAACTGCAATAAGGCTTTTAGAGCATTTTGCGGAAGCTCATCTTGATTAAGAATCAGCGACCTGGTCAATTTGCCCATATTGGTTTTAAAAGGATTCTTTTCCAGGAAAGGTAAAACCTCCTGATGTGGTAAGTGAAGACTGGTCAACTTATAAACTGCTTGCTTCAGATCATCATATTTTTTAACGGATTTCAGTAGCGGATGATAAAAGGTTGCTTTTGCGGAAACAAACCCTGTTGCTTCGTCTATGAAAATATAATTGGCATGAGTAAGTGGCCTGTTAAACCGGCCAGACTCGAAATAGCTGAAGACCTTTTCATAAAACAGCCCAATTTCTTCAATAATGGAGGTGTCTTCTGTGAGGCGTTGCCAATTGGGGTGAATAATATTGGCATAGATATCCTCTTCTTTTGAAAGGTAAGGGCCAAGCGCATCATTCTTTTCATCAGATTTGATGCGGAATGGCATGAGCCAATCGTCAACTTCAGTCGTAGAAGGCAATAGGTTTTTTAACAAAGAGGCATTTCCTCTTTCATTACTAAACAGTACGAGTTTTGTCAATTCATTAGGCCTAACGACCCTGGTAAGGATGCCGAATACTGATGCTTTTTCTTCAGGAAGAAGGTCCGTCTCAGCAGCTTTTGACAACAAATTCTGTAATGTAGTACGCCAGTCCCTGCTCGCCGTTACAGGAGACAACCTGAAGGGTTCGGATTCAAAAACAGGCAATGCGGATTGAAACGGCAAGTATTTCCCAGTCAGTTTGTGTATCCCACTGGCCAGAGTGTCATAATTGTCGAGCTCAGACAGAACTTTATGGTAGAAAGTAGCATTTTCATCAACGAAGCCCACTTCGTCATTTATGAAAATGAACGGGACTTCCTTTAAAGATTTTCGTCTGTTACTCAGCTTATTGTACTCCTGGACCATTTGATAAAAGTCAGAGGCAGAACTGCTGTCAATGTCTTTACTCAGGTCTGTCCAGTTATTGGCGATCACATTATAAAAGAGCGTTTCTTTGCTTTCATGGACGTAGTACCCCTGAAGCGCTTCGTAGTCTTCTGATGGATCTATTCTGAAGGAATCGAGCCAGGGCTCCAGTTCGAGTTCGATGCTTATCAACTCCTCTAGCGGACGAATCTTGCCTAACTGGTTTTTGAATAATCTTACCGATTTCAGATCCTCTTTTTTCAGCCCCTTTAACGCAGTAAACAGGGTGAAAAGGTCTTGTTTGTGCTTTGACTCAAGATCATTGTCATGTGTTATTTCCGACAATTTTTGAAAAAGTGCTTTGTCATCAGTCAGGTACGCTGTTTGACCAATCAACTGTTGAAGTAAAGCTTCGTAATCCTGGATGTTGAATTCGAGTACAGCCAGGCCAAGAGCTTTGATAGCGTCTTTGATCGGTGCTGTTTTCTGATTGATCAGGAAAACGTTTTCCTTGCTGGCCAGTTGCTCAATGGAATAATAATGCGTCTGGTCGTTACTATCCACGAATTTGAAACAATTGACTTCCTTTAGTTTTTCAAGGAAAGCCTCATCCATGTCTTCGGCGATCATTTCCTTGATGAAAATCTCATAATCTTCTATACCAAGGCCTTCGATCCAGCTATTGATCAGGTGGATGGAGCCTTCCATAATCAGGCTTTTTATGGACCATCTGCGGAGCCCCAATTTGGCGTTATTAGCCGCTTCACTGATCAGGTCTGATTCTACTTCGGGTTGGGTCCAGTAAAACCATTCTTTCCCGATGCCGAAACTCATGGGTTCGACCGGAAGTAAGGTGTCTTTCAAGACGATCAGGTCTTTCGGATAGAAGTTGGATTTATTGGAAATGATGTTGTTGCGCATATACGCCAGCAACGGTTCGTAGAGATAGTCATTGATCAGTTCGCTGTTGTAGCTGTCTGGCCGATCTGACAACAAGAATGCCCTGTAGATATTGGCAAATCGCGTTGGATTGGTCTTTTTGTAGTTGTCGAGATTTTGAATTAATGCCTTTACCAGGAAGGAAAAGGTTTCCTTATTGGCTTCTCCCTGGTCATCGAGTCGGGTACGGTCGGTGATCTTGGCAAACGAAGTGCCGTGGATGAAAAAGGCGGTATTATGCCTTTCATTTCGCATGGGGAAGAACTGGTAAATGCTTGGCGACTTTTTGAGAGCTTTTGCCTGTTCGATACTGGTTGGGAAGCCGAAAGCAATCTCAATTGGACAGAATGGATATTCGGGATCGATCTTCTTGAAATCCGGTGTTCCCGGTTGGATCGCGAATTTTTCGAAATCGACCGGATATTTCTCGATCACTTCGTCTTGCAGGACGACTTTTTCGAGGGTTTTGAGGGTATTCATCGCATAACCGATGCCCGACTTAAGATTTAGGAGCGATTCTTTAAGTTTTTCATGTTTTCGCGGACCGAATTTGAGGAAGAACAGCGAGCCACGACTGAGGTCGAGATTTTCAAGCAGGTGTTTGTGTTTGTTGAGGAAGCTGACGAGGTTATTGATCTCGCGCATCTCGAAAACGATGCGTTCTTCGTAGTTGACATCTTTAACGACTTCTTCCGGCATGGAGGGGAAGCATGCGAGAATGACTTTCATCAGCCAGGGGGCTGGGGTGTTGTCGCTGGCATCATTGGCAATTGTGAATCGGTCATCAGGCGAAAAGGCTTTAAGGTTCTCGATTTCTGATTTATTGGTCCAACTGAAGATGGTTGGTCCGGCGAGGTCGTTGAGCAGCTCGTTTACCCCGTCTGATTTGCCGAGGAGTCGGTAAGCGAGCTTGAAGCCGATACCGTACCGACCAATTTTACCGCAATTTTCTGCTTTAGTCTTGTCGGCTTTGGTGCCCTGGAAGGTATTGAGCAGGGCTTTTACATCTTTATTGGTGAAGGGTTGCCCGTTATTGAGCACCATGAAGAATTCTTCATCGTAGATAACGGCGCATTCTGTTGAACCGCAGTCGGCTGCGTTCTGGAGGAATTCGTAGATGGCCTGTTCGTCCTGTGCGTTCTGAAGTTTGGGTGTGAGGTCAGCTTTAATATTATTGACAATACCGTTGACCATTTTGTAAAACCCGCTTTTGGTATCGTGAGTAGCGCCGATGAAATTTTCGTCCCAATTGGCCATTTCATAGCCTTGTTCGTCTTTCCATTCGAGACGAAACTGGTTGATATTTTTGATCTGCATTGAGGCTCGTTTTGAGGTGGATTACCGGGTAGGTAATGATAAAACGTTTGTTCGGATTCAATTTTTTATCCAAAAACAAACACGGAAAATCTGAAATCCCTGGCAAAACAAGGGGTAGTTTTTACCGGGTGGATTGCTGATTAAAAATACTATATTTTTTTGCGAAATTGGAGTGGGTTGGGGAGTTTTTTTGGCTATTTGGCCTTGATTTTAGTCATGATCTCTTTTTGTGAAGGTATGTCTCCCTTTTCTTTGTCATATGCTGTTAATCCAATAGCGTGTAAGAATTGGTGAGTGTTTTCATCCTCTGGATTCTTAGCGGCGTCAGCAACATAATTTGAAATTATTGACATGAATTCATGATGGAACGTTTGGGGATCTGCAAAGCCTAAACTGCCCAAAAGGCCTTTGCGTTCTTCTTCATGAAGTGGTTTGTCATCCATTGAAGGTGAGGCTACATTTTTGATAACAAGTCTCAGGATATAGTCAGTGAATCTTACCGCATCTCGTTTTTCCTGAATGATTTTGTAAACTGCAATAATTCCCCCAAGCGTAGCTGCAGCTCCAACGATGGTCCAGCCTACCGGACCAGCAGCTAATAATACAATTCCTCCAGCTACCATAGCACCTCCGACTACCATTCCACCAACTGCTGCATTTCTCTTTAACTCCTGACCAGCACTCGCTCTTTCGGCTGCAATTTTTAGTGCGGTGGTTTTTGCTGAAAATTCGCTCAGTTTTTCATCAAGTTCTGCTAATTTTTTTCTTTTGGCTTCAGCTCCTTTGGCTTGTCTGAACCCAACAAAAAGTTTTATCAACCCAGTTCCAATGGCAAATACTCCTCCAAGAGCCAAGCCTACTGCCGACATTCCCGATTCAAGACCTTGCTCTGAGGCCAAACTTGCTGCGGTTTTCCCTGTTTCAATTGTATTGGCAGTTACGAGGGTTTTCCCTGTTTTTTCGGTAATGTTGCATAGGTTTTCAATAAGCGCAAGTTGAAAATTCAAGTCTTTTTCAAATTGAGCAGTATGTGTGGATGCATCATATGCCTTTGCGGCATTAATGATATTCATAATAGCAGTGGCTGAACCGATGCCGACACTGGCAAGGCTAGCTGCTTGACCTATTTGACCGACTTCTGCAATTCCCGTTTCTGAAGCATCTGCCCCACTATCTTTCATTTGGGCCATCCTATCGGCTAACCCATCTGCTGCTTTAGAGGATTGTGCTGTAGAGAATGGTGCCATCATTCCCATTGCCCCTCTTTCAGAGGCTTTTACTCTTCCTAACTTCGAAGGAGGAGTTAAACCGGCATTCCCACTGGAGTTTAGTTCTTGATCGGGTTCCTCATTACCACTATTCTTTGCAGCCATAAATTCTGACCATCGGTTAATGAGTAATTGATTATTAGTAACAGTTCTTATTGCGGTTGCGAGTTTTTCCCAATCGATTAAATTTGCCAATTCGGAGATGCCAATAAAATTCCCTAGGGCAGTTGAGAGCTTTATTTTTATATCATCGATGTCGCCGAACCCAGGTGCTGCCTTTCGCAATACCTGAATTTTTTCTGCAGGTTTTAACGCTTGGTAGCCTGAGAAAAGGACTTCATAACCTTTGGTTTTTGCGATTGGAGCTAACCACTGATCAAAATTATCTAGTAGGGACGCGGTCTTTTCTTCTGAAGTAAGAATGTCTCTTTGAGATTTAAGAGCAACTATTTTTTTATCTAGTTTTTCTACATGATCACGTTTTGATCTGGCTTCTGCCAAGTTCCTTTCTCCCTTGATAATATCCTGTTTTTTTGTTTCAAGGTGTTTGATTCTTTTGTCGAAGGTTTTCTTATCTGGTAAGTCTGTGGAATCTGGTTTTGTTGTATCAGGTTCCTGGATATAGGGTAAAGTAGTTTTTACTCCAGTTAACCGTTTGATTTCTTCATTATGTGGCGCACGTCTAGCACGAAAAGCTTTCCCTTGTTGAAGGTTTTTTGGATCCCTATATTTCTCCCTTTCTTGTATGTGATCACTTATTTGACTATCGTAAACTTCTTCTCTTTTGTCAATAAGACCTTTATGTGTTAAAGGAGGTTCTGTTTGTTCTGATTCATGATTAGCATGAGCCTGTTGAGCGTGCATTTCCTGGACTTGTTCATCCAAGTCATCTCCTAACGCTGGGGGTGCTTGTGAGATTGTAGTTGTCTGATCTTGTGCCTCATGATCAGCTTCTGGACTGGCAGTAGCTGCCCCATCAGGATTGTCGATTTTTTGCAAAAGGTTAAGAATTAAAATAAGCGGTTGTTCGTTTACTTCAGCAGTCCCTTTTTTGGTTGTAAACTTTGTAATCTTCTTCTTAAGAGATTCCAGCACTTCAAGGTCTACATCTCCACTTTTCGCAATTTTTAATACCTGTTTTTTTATTTTGGAGATGTCATCTAAAAAAGCTGGTTTCAGCTTGTTAATAAAGCCCGATTTTTCCGTGTTTAAGGAATTTGCCCTGTCTTCTAAAAGTGATTGGATTTTGGGTTTAATAGTTGCAGTTGCTGCCTGGATCGTATTTGAAGGTTTATTTTTCGATCCTCCTCTATACTTGGCTGGATTTTTAGTCACGGAACTGGCGCTTGCAGCTTTTTTTCCGGATTGTTCAGCTTCCTTTTCCAGATTACTTTGGTCATTAAATGGTTGCCCTTTGAGCTGACTGTTAGCTTGCACACGTCCTTCCTGCTGTTGATTGATATGCGCCAACTCATGGCCTATTAACTCTTGTCCTTCATGGGTGTTGGGATTGAACTTCCCAGGGGCGAAGTGGACTTCATTGCCCTGGGCGAAAGCCTGTGCACCAATATCGAAAGCTTTATTGGAGTTGGGAATCATCTTTACGTTGGAGAAATCGGACTGGAAAGCTGTTTCCATTTTTGATTTTACGCCATCAGGCATACCTGTTTTGTTGCCTTTTTTCTGTGCGGTGGGTTTGGAGGCTGTTGTTGGGTTTTGGGACTCTTCTCCAATAGTTTTCTCTTTTTGTTGCTCTTGCTCTTCAAGAATACCTCCTACACTTTCGGCAATACCTTCCTGTTGTAAACCAACCAAGTCAGTAACCTTTGATTTCTTTCGTTTTCTAAGCCGCCTTGAGTATTTTCTACCCATAATGATAAGTTACAAAAAATGCTAATATTATGAAAACCACATATACGCGAATTTGCTCTCTTTGAGGGCTTCTACCGCTGTCTGTTTACCTTCTAAAACCTGTGAAAAGGTTAATCTGAAGTTTTCAAGGATATTGAGGATCATCTTGGTGCTGGTTTCTACGATTTCGACATTGTGGTTTTCGTCGTAAGTGAAATCCAGTATTATGTTGTGTTTGAAATATGCGTTACTGATCTCTTCCATTTGACCAAACTGCCCGAGGGGTACACGCGAGTTGATGAGTTTGCATAATTCGTTAATTTCAGGCATCGCTTCTTTAGGGACTTCATCTGAAATACCGTAGTAGATCTGAAGAATAAAGAAACGGTTGCCACCTTCAAACAGATCGTCAATGAAATTGAACTGGAGGTCCATTTGTTTGAACTTCGGTGGAACGAAGAACCTGACCACAAGACTATAGAAATTCTCCTGTTCTGACGGGTCGAAGAGTTTGGTTTCGAGGCCGCCAAATTTGAAGTTGCCTTCCAGTTTTTGGAGGAAGGTTTTTGTGAGGATAAGGAAGTCGCGGTTGACTACTGAGAATGCTTTCATTAAAATGATGATTTATTAAATTTACGATTATTTTGATGTGTATGAACATCAGGTCTCGTATTCTCTCATTTCTTCAATCCCTAAAAAGCCCTGCTTTTTAAATTTTTGCTCTTCGTTTTTCTTTTCCATTTCTTCTCTTCTCTCTGTTGAAAACAATCCCATGGCTTTGGTTGCTGTTGTTTCCACGCCTTCTTTGTTTTCTTTTTGCCTTCGGCCTTTATCGTAAGCTTCCATTATGTCAAGGTCGTGAGATCTTGCCTCACCAAGTTCCTGAGCCTTTATTTTTTTCAGTGCCATAGATCCGACAAATTCAACAGCACCGACCACACCTGGAATCACTGGACTAAGTAAGCTTTTCATAACCTTAACCTGTGCTCTTTTAGCCAAGAAATCAATATGCTCGATTTCTAACAGGAAGCGTTCTGCTCCTTCGGCATCTTTGACATATTTAAGTATGCGCGTTATTGATTCTATTTGCTGGAGCATCTGGTAAGTTTCAGCTTCCTTGATAGCTGCATTAAGCAATGCACACCCATATTTGACAAATTCGCCTGCACCGGGTAAGGCAATATTTGCGGCCGTGCCTGCAATAGCGCTAACGACACCAAGCAGGTCGCTGGATTTGTTTAACATAGCAGCTTTGTCACCATGTTCTTTATACGAGCCTGACATTGTTGCCATTTGATCTTTATGGATCTTCATAGCTTCTTTTGCTGGGGCTGGGACCAATTCCCTGGGGTTTTGTTCGGGCGCTACATTTTCCCTTGGGCCTTGTTCTTCATCTCCTTCGAACGTAGTGGGCAAAATGGTCTTGGGTTTATCATATTTCGGTGGTTTACTTTTATCCCTGGTTACAGCACCCTTTAACTTTCCCCAGGTTCGTTTAGCAATACCCTGCCCTTTTACTTTTTTCTCTGGCATGTACGCCGAAACTCCTTTTCCGGAACCTGTTGAAGTATCTGATCCTTGTTCTTCCTCTACTTGTCCGGGTAAAATCCGCTGCGCAACCGGTTTAGGTTTTACCGATTTTGTAGTTTTCTTTTGTTGCGATTTATTGTTTAGAGTGCCGTTTGCTGCGTTTTCTCCCTGGACTTGTGCTTCTTTTTCTAGTTTTGGGTCGTTATTTATATCTACCTGGTTAACCTTGAACGCTGGCAAAACCTTTCCTTCTTTTTGCTGTACCACATGTGCAAGCTCATGGCCGATAATTTTTTGTCCTTTAATTGTGTCGGGCTGAAAACTGCCTTTGGAGAAGTGGATCTCATTGCCTTGAGCATAGGCTAAAGCGCCAATTTTAAACGGTTTTGGAGAATCTTTTACCATTTTTACCTCAGAAAAATCAGCATGAAAAGCAGTCTCCATTTTATTTTTCACCTTATCAGGCAGCCCGGTTTTATTTTCTTTGTTTTGTTTTTTCTGGATCGTTGTTCCAGATGCGGTCACTATCTTGTTTTTGGAATCCAGATTAACGCCATTATCATATTCTGATTTTTGTTCTTCGTCAAAAACGTTTCCTTCCTGCTCTACATATCCGGTTTCTTCCTGGAATCCGAGCAGGTCAGTTGATTTTAATTTCTTGCGTTTAATGCGCCTGATTTTGGGAGATTTTGCCATTGTTTTATTAATTCAATTTTTTTATGTCTTATTTGTCCAAGTTTATAAACGTTACCAACCCATGTTTTTGATCATGCCTCCGTTTTCTTCCTTGGGTGCTTCGTTGTTTTCTTTCACATATTTATCATATTGTTCTTTGTAGTAAGGACCGAGGATGTTTTTAGCAATCTCGAGTGCAACTGCAGTATTTTTTTCTGGATCCTTATTATTGTCAAATTTGTCTCCGGCACCTTTTAGCTCATTAACGGCTTCTTGAGGTGCGGGTTCGTTTTTGATTCGCTCTCCGGTTTCCGGGTCTTTCCCTTTTTTAATTTTCTCAACGATCTCAATTTCATTTTTCAGGAATCCCATTATGCCTTGGTCACCTACAACATTTGATTTTCCCAATTGATCCTGAATATCCTTTTCCGGACTGTTCTCTTTAGCATCACCAATAATGTTGTGGATGCGTTGGCTATATTTGGCGGAAGCCAAAGAAGCTTTTGCCCCTCCTTCATCATTTCTTTCTTCGTAGTTTTCCTTGAAATGTTGCAACTTGTATCCAATATTCATCAAAAGTGACTGAATTTTTTTCTGAGTTCCTACCTTCATTTCTCCTCCTCCCTGCATGCCCTTAACTACATGGAAAACAGGGCCGCTGCTGAAATATGCTTCATTGGAATAAATGAGTGCTTCGCCTTGCAATCTTTCAAACTCCTGGACCCTTTCAGCCCTTTCCTTAATTTTTGCACTAATGTTTTGATTGGCTTCTTGAAGATTGAATATTTCCTTCGTCAAATCATTAATGTTCTTAAGTTCTATCTGAACCTCTGTCAATTTATCTTCGTACAATACATCTTTTGCCAGACCTTTTTTGTGCTCATTAAGCTCATGCTCTTTGGATTTATCACCTCCAGCAATCCCGAGATGTTCCGGCAATTCTGTGTCTTTTATCTTTTGTTCAATCTGTTCTTGGGTATCCTTGAAAATTTTTTTCGCCTTAACAAAAATTTGCTCTAAATCAGTGTGCCCCGCTTGTGCGAATTGTTCAAGCCCAGCTTGTGACTGGAAGTAATTGAGAAAATTTTGTTTAGATTCTTTTTCAAAATCACCCCATTCGGGATAAGTGCTATTGAATTGATCGAGAGACATTCCACTTTTCTGATAATAGAATTGTAGGATAGAAACATATGACAGAGCTATTTGAGTTTGATGCTTTTCGTGTTTCGCATCTTTTATCGCATTAATAGCCGCATCGTCCAGTTTTCCTTGTTTAATCAGGTCCTTTGTTTTCATTCCCATTGATCCAAGTCCTAATTTGGAAGGTGAGTCCAGTGCCCCCTTGGTTTGACCTGAAGGCAAGAAGCCGGAAGAATAAGCATTAAGGTCAAAAAATCGACCAGAGGTGACGTTAAAATCACTTCTAAATTTTTCATTGAAAGTTTTAACTGCCTCTATCTCAAATTCAGGGTATTCTGGGACAGCGAAGGTTAGGTCAATATCAGAAGTCGGGGTTTCACTGCCACCTGCAGCATAATAGATGTCTTTATGGACGTCATTAAGCTTATTAGCTATAGAAACATCGGTTTTTACTTTACCTTTCATATCTGCTCCAACTTTATCAACGGTTGCCTGCGCATATCTTTCCATAACAGCCAGTCGATATTTCAGGTACTCATCCATATCTTCTCCATTATCTTTATACGCAAGGGCCCCTCTTAGCTTGAACCAACTAGAATCCTGTGCTTCAATATCCTTTTTTAATTCTGCTTCGGGTTTATTTCCAGTCACATTGGTTTGACCCGGTCTGCCGGAAATACCTGCGAGCTCTTGATACATTGATCGATATCCTACGAGATTCTCGTTAATTTTTTCAATAACCTCACTTCTGAGGGAAGATTTTGACCCAGCAACTAGCTTAAGGCCTCTTTGATTTACTCTGATTTTATCCAGGATAATATTTTTGAGGTTCTTTTTTTCTTCATCAAGTTGTTTGGCTGTAAAGGTTGAGCCGACTTTTCTCAATTTCTCCTGATAACTTTCAAATTGTCCTGATACTCTATAGTACCCCTCTCTGACTACGTTGATGAATGTTCCTAAATCATCGCCTTCCAATGATTTGCCTTCTATATTTTTTACTACATCGTAGCCTTTTAGTGCAGATCCTGGCCTTTCCGGCAATTCACGAGCTTGTTCTCTGGCGGCAGAACTACTTGGTTGCGATTGAGTGCCAGTTGGCGCTGTAACTCCTTCTGTGGGTTCGTCTGGTTGTCGTTGAGGAGATTCAGCGTGTTGAGATTGTCTGCTTGATGGCCTGTGCTGAACCAATGAGGAAGTTGCAGTAGGGCCAAAGACAGCAAGGTCAGTATTAGATGAATTGCCTTCATCAGGTAGGTGAGTGGCTACAGTCTGCTGCCTTTGTGGTTGTGGCTGAGGTGTTGTTCTGGCAGATGGTGGCCTTGATGTGTTCCCGAGTCTTCCAAAAGATGCCGAAGGAGGAGACATGTAAGGTAAACCAACTGCGGTGTCAGATAAATCTTCTTCATCGTTAGTTTGAGTTGGGATAGTAGTTTGAGGAGAGGGGTGCATGATCATCCCAAACCCACCTGTTCGTGCGCTTGCGGGCCGGCTTGTTGTTGTTGTTGTTGTTGCTGTTGCTATGGCATGATGGGGTGGAGTTACCGGATTCCTCACATCACCAGCTCCCGGATTTGGTGCAGGCGTAAGGCCATCTCTGGATCTTACTTTTGTTAACAACTTCAAGATATTGTCAAGAGTGTCGTATTTCTTTTTCTTCTTTTGCCTACTTCCACTTTCCTCTCCGGTATTGATCTTTGTGTCGATTTTTTCAATCGCATCATAATGTAATGGAGTAAAGGCTCTTTTATTAATGATGTCTTGAAGGGTTTTCTTTATTTCCCCTACCTCCGATTTGAAAGGAGATAAGACAAACTGACTTGATTGCAGATCATCTTGATACATCGAAAGGTCAGTAACTTCATCATCAGTAAGTTGGAAATTGTTTGCTTGAACAGGTTGTACTTTGCTATTGTTTCTTTTTGCTTTTTGTTTTTTCTTGGAGCCAATCCCACCAGCCCCAGTCACTGTTGCTTTTTTACCTGACAGCTCGGCCTCTTTTTCGAGTAAATTCTGATCATTAAACGGGGTGCTGTTAATGACAGAAGTGGCTTTGACTTTTCCTTCATTTTGCTGATTAATATGTGCTAGCTCATGTCCAATTAATTCCTGGCCTTTCTGTGTGTTTGGATTAAACTTTCCTGGTGAAAAATGGATTTGATTGTTCTGAGCGTAAGCTTCTGCACCAAAATCAAAAGCTTTCTTAGAATTTGGGAATATTTTGACGTCAGAAAAATCGGATTCGAAAGCTTTCTCCATTTTATTTTTCACCCCATCTGGTATTCCGGTTTTATTTTCTTTTTTCTGCACTGGTCCTCTTGAAGCTGTAGTGAATTGTTGTGATTTTCCGACAAGGGCATTCTCATCATTTTTTTCAACATCTTCCAGGATTTTATCTTCCTGTTCCACATGGCCCTGTTCTTCCTGGAACCCCATCAGGTCAGTAGCTTTTGACTTCTTGCGTCTAATCCGTCGTATTTTAGGAAACTTTGCCATAAGTTATTTTTCAACCAGATTTGTCATTTAAAACCTGTTTGTATTGTCTGTAAATCCCAGATTGTCTTGAAATATTAATGATGTTAAAATCTTTTGTACATTTATCATCATACCAACGCTTTAAGTATGCGCCATATATTCGGCATCGTTGTTCGTGAGTTTTCGGTTGCTACCGAAAATGCTGCCAAACTTGAGATGGACTATCTCGCTATGGTGCGCATTTCGAACGAACTTTCAGCACAAGGTGATATTGCCGTTTTTTATATGGTGATCATGAATAACAACATGGTCAGGGAATTCGAACGACTTTCCAAACGGTTCGAAGACCAGGGCCAGGTTGAGATGATCTTTGTCTCACCTGATCAGCAAGACTTTATCAAGCATATGCCTATTCTTGGAAAAGACCCTATGGACCTTGGAGGCTTACTTGTTTTGGCCACTCAAGGACCTGAAGAAATTTCTGCTGATAAAGTAGAAGCATTTGCCCTTGCCGTTGGTAATGACACACTTTTGCGTCATGTTCAGCGGCGGGAAAAGGCCTTTTCACAAATCAAGGAACGCTACCTGATGCCAGCTGGCCTTGATTTTGATTTTTATGCTGTAGTCTGAAATCACCTTCTCTCACAATTTATCTTCTACCACCTGCGATCTCGAGACCTTCGAGTCAAAGGCTGTTACTTTTGAATTTTTTTCCAAGTTTTCTGATTCTCAGCTTTGTCAAGCGCTTTTATTTTGGATGATGAACATATTTTACATTACAAAATTCAACCCTCCAGTGCCTGTTTTAGTGCGTCTTCCCGATTGATGTTCCCCTTGATGAGGCGTTTAATCAAAGGGAGGAAGGCCTCTATTGTATGAACGAAAAAGTTTAGCGTATCCAGAAATGGTTTTTCCTCGATAAACTGATAAGTTGGCATTGAATGGACATACCTGAATAGCAATTCACCATTGCCATTTACCGAAAAACTACCCAAAGGGGTGCGTGTATTGATGGCAAGTAAAACTTCAAAAAGAAGTGCTTTTCTTTCTGATGGCAATTCCAACTCAAAAGCTGTTGTCATCTGAAGCAACTTTACCGACAATTCATTTTCTGAAGTAATTGGAATAAAGGAAAACCCGACTTCGGAAATACCTTTAGAATAAGATTCCGGGAAATAGAGTAATAATATCGGAAAAGGTACAAGCGCATTCTTTTCAATGGTCTTGGTTGTAAACCCAAGGTTTTCGAAAATTCCACCGATCCTTGCCAGTTCCAGGTTGGCTTTTATTTCTGGTTTGACTTTTATCATTTTGGTATTTTTCTTTTATCGTTCTTTCATCGCATTGACAAGTTTGTCAGGCACAAATAATGGATCTGTACCTGTTAGTTCATCAGGGGATAAACCCATAGCTTCAATATATTTTTTCACGGTTGCTAACTTATCCTTCGAGCCAATGTCAGCTTTGTCAGCTTTAGTGTCAAGCTCTGTCTGCTCAGCTCCGGCAATCCAGGAATCAATAATGAATTTGGCATGGTTGACATATTCCTTATGTTTCTCCTCTTTAGAACGACTCGTGTCGGCACCAAACCATCCGCGGTTACGTGAGACCTGTTCAAATTTTTCGCCTGCTCCATGTGCTGTTTTTGCCGCAAAGGTTCCACTTCTAAGTGCTGCACCAACTCCTGCCGTTCCGCCCCCTGTAAATACACTGATGAAATGCATGACTTCGCCCGTAATATTGACCACATCGTAGATTACATTCTCCTTGCCTTTGGTTTCTTTTTTCTTATTGATTTCCTCCAGTTTGCTGGATAGTTCGTAGTGTTTGAGTTGATTTGACAGATTGGATATCTCTTCGGTTTTCCCTTCTTTAACCTTTTTAATAATAGCTTCTTTTGCAGCAGCATTATTGGTTAAGCGATTAACAATGATGTGAATAGGAACCATATCATTATGGCTTAATTTCCCTTTTTCACCAGCCAGGGCGACTTTCAATTCGGACAGGACCTGACCAGGTTTAGGATTGATTTCTTCATCAGGCAGTACTCGTTTGATCTCTTCTATTAACTGTTCGTAACTTACGATTTTCCTTGTGCTCAGATCATCCTGGATCTTCAGGATGCCGGGTAAGCTTTTCAAATCATTACCATATCCACTCATCTTATTAACCTGCTGCTCAGAGCCTTTTTCTTTATCACCTTCTTTGACTGCGGCCTGTCCTAAACCATAGTTAAAGTTGGCGATAGCAAATTGCTCTTTCCCGGGAGGAATTTCTCCGCTTTCGGGTATTCTTTCCAGTAGGATTTTTCTGGCAGTTTTGAATTTGCCTTCTTTTTTTGCTTCAAAATCCGGAATATTCCTGGCGGCTTCTTTTGGTGTTAAGTTGGTAAGATCCAACTTGATATTGTCGATGAAGTTTTGGGGGACGCCTTCTTGTTTCAGTTTTGCACAATGCCCTTCGACCTCATCCGGAGACAGTTTGTAGTCACCATCTTTGGGTAATGAAGCAACAAGCAGGTCAAATTGCTCTTTGAAGTTTTTTGTCAATCGGTAGTATTTTTGGTACCCGCCAAAACTTCCCCGGCTTTGTTTTTCAAAAACATTGGAGTTAACAGCCTGTTCTTCTGTAAGGTCCAAAAAATTCAGAATGGTCGCAAAGCCACCTTCTGCTTCTCCGGCGATTTCTTTTTTCGCATTTTTGGCAGAAACCCATTTGGAAAGATCCATTACTAGGCTGAGCGCATGAATCACAACTCCGATTCCTGGTATTGAAGCGACTACTGCTGTGGTGGCATCCCCTCCAATCAACTCCATCAATGTTTTGGTTATCTTCATTCCACTCTGAACAGCGGTTGCAAGCTTTTGTAAACCTTCGGGAGTCTGGCTAATATCCTTTTGAGAGAATATTTTATAAGTCGTGGCAAGAAAATCTTTAAAATCCATTAGTGCGCCAATCCCGTCTGCTCCGAGGCTAAACTCTTTCGAGGCTTTGTCAAATCCTTTATCATCAGCTTGTCTGTATTCTTTACTTCCAAGCTGTTTGGCAGCGTCAATAGCCTTTGCGCCTCCTGAGATGGCCTGAGCTCCTCCTTTCAGGATTGTCATGCTGCCTTCCAGGGCTTTAGACCAATCCCAGGTTCCGGAAGATTTAGCTTGTTTTAGTTTTATACCCATAAGGCCGATAGAGGCAAGGCCTCCCAAAGCGTCTAGTCCTCCAGCTCCTGCATCGAGACCAAGTTTTGCACTCTCGACGGTTTCATTTTTGTCAGCTCTATCTGCGAATTTACCGTCTTTTTCACCTGAGGTATGGTGTTTTTTTATCCATCCGGATTCGAGGCCTTCGGAGGTTTTATCAAGCGGTTCTTTCGTGTGGCTTGTCAATAACTCAGCAGCACCTTCATAATCATGCCCTCTTCGGTTGGTATGATCGTCTATATTACCTCCTTTTGTTATTTTTTCGAAGGAAATCTTGTTTTTACGGATAGCAAATTCTCCTGTTGATGCATTGGGGTTTTTTGCTTTAATCCATCCTTGGCCCAGGCTGGTATCGGACTCATCTGCTTCAATTTTGTCACCTTGCTTCAGTTTTTTACCCTTACCGCTAAACATGCCGGTTTTTACTTTACCACCTTGAACTTTTCTCAGATGTGCCGGCTTGATGATGGTTCCTTGTTTCATGGCACGCTGGATAGTCTTCGAAGCGCCAATAGCCCCTTTAGCGGAAGGGAAATGCTCCGATTTCCTGGAAGAAACGGCTCTTTCGGCCTGAATGTCAGCCTCGGTCTCCAGCGAACTTTGATCATTTAGCGGTGTGCCATTTACGTTTTTAGTTGGTTTGACCTTGCCTTTGCGTTGTTGTACGACATGAGATAATTCGTGTGCAATCAGCTTTTGTCCCTTAGAACTTGTGGGATCGAAGAATCCTTTCCCAAAATGGACATTGTTGCCTTGTGTAAATGCCTGGGCATTGAGTTCGTCAGCTTTTTTGGAATTGAAATGCGTTTTGACATTTGAAAAATCTGAATCAAAAGCATTTTCCATTTTGTTTTTAAATGCATCGGGTAATCCGGTTTCATTTTTTTCCTTGCCTTTGTTTTTAGCTGGCGCGAATGCTTTTCCGAACGATAGTTTTGAATCACTTTCAGCACTTTCAACATTTTGTGGTTGCTCTGATGAGTTGTTTTTTTCGGATTTGGTGTTTTGGTTATTATTGTTCTTTTTGTTGCTTTTATTAGTATGGTTGTTGGTTTTTGTCTGAGCAGCAGGCGTCTTTGCCACAGGAGTATTGATATTGAAATCATTACTACCTTCCTTGGTTTTTACAGCGTCTTTTTCCTTTTCATCGAGGACATGGCCTTCCATGAGTCCTTCATCCATAGACTCCATGCTCTGAAAAGCATTGCCTTTCATGTGCCAACGGCTTTTTCGCCTGTTTATCCTGCTTTTACGTGATTTTGCCATCTGACAATTACTATTTTAGCGTCTTCTTCTTCGGCCGCCTCTTCCACGTCTTTTGCGGCCTCCTCCGCCACCGCCACCAGCTGCTCCTCTTCCACCTCTACCGCGTCGACGTCTTCTTCTCCGGCCTTTCCCTTGTTGTTTCTGCTCTTCTTCGGGGCCACCTGGTTTGGCAGGTGCATTGGGATCATCTTCCGGACCTTTTTTGGTTGGGTCGGTATCGGGTGCCTGTCTTGTGGGATCAGCTTCCTGCTTGTCGGCCCCGCCAACTCCGCCACTGCCACCACCACCGGAGAGCAATCCACCGGCTCCGCCGCCACCACCGGTCATGTCACCGCCACCACCGAGGTCACCTCCGCCGCCAAAACCGCCGCCACCGCCGCCGGAATCACCGCCACCACCAAGGGTAACACCCAGTTCTTCCGGGAAGTAGCCGTACATTTCGTAGAACATGTTGGCCATTTCAGGGTCCATCCCTGCCATTTCCATCCCTGCTCCAAGAAGGTCGCCTCCCATGCCGCCGAGCATTTCTCCGCCAAGTCCTCCTAGAAGTCCTCCACCGCCATCTCCGCCGGTAAGTTTATCCATGAAGCCACCGCCACCGCCACCACTTCCGGTGTTTTCGGGGCCAGCTCCTCCAGTCATTTCATCGGCTGACGGGACTGGACCTGAGTTTTGGATGCCTTTTTTCTCGTCCTGAGGTGTGGTGTCCTGCTTGTTGGGGTCTTGCTGGTCGGGGGTGGCATTATTTTTTGGTGTAGTATCCTGCTTGTTAGGATCTTCCTGTTGGTTTTGGCCTTTTTTGCCTCTGCGTCTTCTGCGTCGCCTTTTGCCACCACCAGCGTTGGCTTTTGCTCCGCCACCACCTCTGCGTCGTCTATTGCCACCGCCGCCCTTACGTCTTCTTCTGAGCTGGGCTGTTTTCTTCTGAGCTGGCTCTCCTCCGGCATTATCTTCGCTACCTTCTGCGTTTTCGGAGGCTCCATTAATGTTAAATGGTTTTAACTGAACCGCAGTGCTACTTTTCTTCTGAGTGGTAGCCTTACCTGTAGTCATCGAAAATGGACTACCCTTTTTGTTGTTTTCCGGGTTTACTCCAGAACCTGAACTGCCTTTTGACAAGCCTGCGGCATAACTGAAGCTGAAAGGGGTCAGGTCATCGGACTCTTTTATCTCTTCCTTGCCTGTCTTTTCTGATGCAGAAGTGACAGGTTTGTTGTTGTTACGTTTGGCCTGTGTATTGCCTGCTGCTGATTTTGGCGTATTAATGCTGAAGCCTCCAGACTTATTGACTTTATTCCTGGAGTTTTCCTTTCCTTTATCTTCCTGAGTTTTCCCGTCAAGGGCTTCCTTGTCCTTTAATTCTTGCTGGTTGAGATAACCGCTGCCCATATAGCGTCGATTACGTCTTCTTCTGACCTTTGCCATAACTTATGATGTTTGAGGCATTGATAAATTAATTTCAATTAGTTCCGAGGATAGCGGTTTATAAACCGAATCCAAGTCCTTTATAAAGGCTATTCATAGGGTTTGACTTCTTTGACTTTAAATTGCCAGGAAGCGCGCCTGTGTTCATAGTTTTTGCCATTGCACTGAATGCACCGCCTGCGAACTGTGTAACTGGTCCGGCAGCATTGACTGCATTACTTCCCCCCTTGAAGGCACCTTTTTTAAACTGGTTAACGAAAGTGGCTTCATCGGCCTGACTCGCATGGAATACTCCATTGTTGGCATTTACCGAAAGGTTAGTTTTGTTGTTTGCAATTTCTTTCCGTTGCCTTGTTCTTCTTTTTCCTTTTCGTCTGCTTCTTCTTTTTCCTCCACCTCTTCTTTTTCCTCGTGGCCTTGTACTATTTCCTTTTCCTCTTCCACGTCTTCTTCGCTTGGATCCGCCTTGTCCTTGTTTATTGCCCTGGCCTTGTTGTTTTTTCTGATCCTGATTGCCTTTTTGAGCATCAGTTTCAGTTCCTTTTTTGGCATTTGGGTCATTGGCGTCTTTCCCGTCAACTGTTGTCCCTTTTTTTGAATTAGGATCCTGATTATTGTCTGTTGTTTTTTTGTTTGGGTCGTTATCAGTATCCTGCCTGTTGGTATCACCTTTTAGGCCCGTATTATTATTGTCGTTATCCTGTTGCTGATCATTAGATCTTGTTGCGGAGGTACTCAATCCGCTTGAAAGGTTACCACCGCCGGTTCCACCACCGCCACCGCCGCCTTCGTCAGCACCCATGTCGTCGCCACCGCCACCACCTCCTGAGAAGCTACCGCCGCCCCCGCCGCCACTGCTTTCCGGGGCCATTCCTTCCGGCCAGTAGCCAAACATTTCGAAGAACATATTGGCCATGGCAGGATCCATGGTAAAGCCAGCATCACCACCGCCACCGGCTCCGCCGCCGCCATTATCGCCGCCACCTCCCATGTCGCCACCACCACCACCTGCACCACCACCAGTGCCGGTATTCATAGCGTCCATGCCTTGCTGGAAACTATCCATTTTGCTGCCCTGGTCGTCGTCTTGCTGGTTTTTGTTATTAGGGTCGTTTGGGTCTCCCTGTTGTTTGTTATTAGGGTCATTGGGGTCACCTTGGCCTGTTCGATTCAGGTCATTCGGATCGTCTTGTCCTTTTTTGTTGGGATCATTGGGGTCGTCCTGTCCTTTCTTCTTATTCGGATCATTGGGATCATCCCCTTTTCCTTTTTGATCCTGGCCTTCTTGTCCAGGTCCTTTTTTGTTTTTATCGTCCTTTGAAGCTTCTTCTCCGGCTTTTTTAGGATCCTGACCACCTTGAGATTTACCACCACCTTTGCCTGCTTTTCCTCCAGCGGCTGTATCTTTCGGTTTAGTCGGTTCGTGTGCTGGAGAGGTGTTTTTGTTGGCCTTAGCTTTACCTTTACCACCGCCTTTTTTACCTCTGCCTCTTCTTCCGCCTTTACCTTTTCTTCTTCGCCTTCTTCTTCTTTTGCGTTTTCCTCTTGGTTTTCTTTTTCTCTTCTTTTTCCGTCTTCTTTTTCTCTTGGTTTGAACGGCCCCCTCTTCTTCCCAATCACCTTCATCTTCTTCGTCCCAGTCGCCTTCTTCATCATCCCAATCACCTTCATCTTCATCATCCCAATCGCCTTCATCTTCATCATAGGCTTCTTCTTTTGGACCTCCCGTAAACTGATTGATGTTTTTGCCTGAAGCTGCCAGGGATAGAATAACCGCATCAAGCGCTTTTTCCATTGGCGTTCGGATCTTTTCAATGATACTCTGGATCTTTGCGGGGATACCGCCGATGCCGATTAGTTTGGCGAGGAATTTAAAGATCAGCGGAATGGTCATCGCCAATACATTTTCGATCTGTGCTGCTGCACCTGCGATATTGCCCGACATGATGTCGCCCATAGCATCCAAAATGGTATTGGCGAGGTCGAGGATGGCATCGAGGTTTTCGATAAGGAACATCAGAACGTCGAAGATCATTTTAATGGCGGTCAGGAATCCACCACCCGGGACGAGCATGGCAATAATCTTAACAGTCGCTTTGGTTACAACCTGAATGATCACAAATTTGAGCACCTCACCTATGATCATGGCTTTGATATCACCGAGATGTGGTTTGAAAGCTTCCCATAATTTGGCAGGGTCTGCGATCATTTCGCCAAAAGCGGCGACTACAGCCCCCACGAGTCCTCCGCCACCTTGTCCTTGCTGGCCTCCTCCTTGTTGCTGAGCGGCTTCGGCTTCCTGACCACCACCACCCGATTCTGCCGGGGCTTCCTGTTTTTGAACTACAGGCATTGGTGTTGATTTCATTTTAGCCTGTACAGGTTCTTCATCGTAATCATCCTCTCCTTCGGTGGCTTTCCCCCCGCCGGCTGCATTGGCTACCTGGCCTGCTATTGAACCACTCAACAGTTCTTCTGCTCTGGCGGCTATTGATTCATTGTCGATGCCGAATACCTGGCGTACGAAATTGACAAGTGCTTCGAGGCTGAATTCTGATGGAGGGTCCACACCTTCAGCCACATCGCCAAGGAGCCAGGTCATAAGACCTTTAATAATATGTTTTTTGATGTTTTTGATAAACATCTTGAAACCTTGGACTCCAGACTTACAAAGATTTTTGAAGAAGGTTATCGGATCACTTGCAATATCCCAGATGGCATCTTTGGCGCGCATGAGTGTACTCCAAAGTTTTTCACCAGGTAGGCCGATAAGATTACAACCCGCAATGAAAATTTTCTTAATGATGCCTCCCAGGAGAGGACCCAAGACAGCCATTAAAGCCTTCATGATGAACTTGATGGCTTCTCCTATGGCTTTTAACACTGCTTTTAGGGCAGACAATAATGCCTTGCCAATTGCCTCGAGGGCAGCAAGCAGAGCCTTGCCAATCGCTTCCAGTGCGCTTTTGATAGCGGCAATCGCACTCTTGATAAAGCTGACCAGCGCATCCTTTAGCTTGTTAATCGCATCAACAACTGCGCTAATGAGTTTGTTAGCGAGTTCCTTGAATTTATTAATCGCATCTTTTACAAAACTCACGACCGCCTTCATAGCAGCTTCTGCTAGTTTCTTAGCCGCTTCAAGAGCTGCTTTGATCGCTTTTTTGGCTGCTTCAATAACGGCATTTATAGCTCGTTTTACAGCTTCGACGATCGCATTAATCGCTTTTTTGATCGCTCTGAAAATTGCGCCAAAAAATCCCTGGACGACTTTGCCTTTTTTGCGTTGAACGGGTTGACCACTATATCGTTGAATGGCTTTTCCGCCTTTTTTCTTTCTTGCCCGACGTTTTTTCTCTTCACCCTTTTTCTTCTCAGCAGCTACTTTGCGGTCTTTTTCCTTATTGAGTTTGTCTCTTTTCCGATCCCCTTTGTCGAGGTCTCTGCTTGCTTTTTTCTCACCGGCTTCAACTTTGTTTTTGATATTGCGAAGGGAGGCTTCCCTTTTTGCGCTCATTTGGCCGGTGGTGTCCTTCATTTTCTTTTCACCTTCGGCTATGCTGTGCTGCTTTTTGTCCCCTATTTCTTTCCTGGTCTTTGCGACCTGTGCTTTTTGTTTGTCTGTGGCGATCTTTGACTCAGTGTCCATTTTGGATTTGGCCTCATTGATCTTTTCATTGTAGGATTCATCTCTTTCCTTGAGTTTTGCTTCTACCTGGTCTTTTGTAGGAGCAAGAGCCTTGTCCATATCAGGTTTGAGTTCTTTGTCTACGGCCTGTCTGACTTCAGGTGGAATCTCGGCATTGATATAATGATCGACATCCTTATTTTCTCCTTTTGTTTCGATCGCGGCCTTTTCTATAGGGACTTTGGTCTTGACCTTTTCGTCGATTTTTTGTGGTTGAGCCAGTTCTTCACCGGGCTCATCCGCCATCTCTTTGGATTTTTGAGTCTGTTTCTCTTTGGCTCCCTGGAGTTTGGAATTGGTCTCGTCCTCGATGATCTTGGGGTTTTGATCACCTTCGGCCTTGAATTTCGGAACCTTATCGTGTACTTTCCCGCTATTTGGTTTAGGGGCGGGACTAAATTCTTTTTTGGGAGATACAGTGGGATCTGCTTCTTTTTTTGCTTCAGGAACTACCTTGTCATCCATCACTGCTTCCAGCTCGGGCATGTCCTTGTTGAACTTCTCCTGATCTTTTTCGAGTGATTGAGACAGCTTTGGTCCAACCGAATCAGCACCTTTGACAACATCAGTAAGAGAGCCGGAAAAGTAATCCGTTGTAACCTGCTTAGATCCCTTAGGTTTAATCTTTGGACCACCATCGCCTCCTACCGGTGGGGGTGGTGGGGCAACTGGCATATCTCCGGTACCACCTGCATCGCCTTCACTGCCACCTTCACCGCCGCCTTCGCCACCGCCTTCTGCTCCTGTGTCACCTCCTTCGCCACCATCGCCGCCTTCATCGCCACCATCTCCTTTATTTTTTTTGTCCTTTTGTTCTTCTTTTTTTGCTTTTTCGTCTTCTCGTTTTTTCTTCTCGTCGTCTTTCTTTTTACCTTCTGCTTCTTCTTTTTCGGCAGCTTTTGCGCCGGCTTCAGCTGCTTCTTTTTTCTTTTCTTCTTCGGATTTTTTGTCGCCGTCTTTGGACTTTTTGTCGTTTTTTCCACCAGAGGCGTTATCTCCGGCAGTAAAAGGGTTAGGTGGGGTGGCTGCTTCCGGATCGGGTTTTGAGGATTTATCTTCTTTCCCTCCATCCTCCTGGGGTTTATCCCCTCCTTCAGGTTTTTGCTTGTCCTGTTCCTTTTTGGCGTCTTGTTTTGCTTTAGACTCGTTGCCTCCTTTGGGTTTCCCCTGGTGATCTCCCGGTGGACTTTGTTGCTTTTTGGCTCCTCCGGAGTCTTCTTTCTGACTTTCCGGATTAGGTTCGGGTTTTGACTGGTTTTGTGGTTTTCTTTTTCTCCGTCTTTTGCGAGACCTCCTCCTTTTGCGTTTCATCTGAACGGCTTTCCCCGCTTTGCTTTGGAGGGTGTTAGCTTCTTCGTCTTTTGATTGTTCTCCACCTTGATTGCCCTGAAGGCCAGATTCTTGCTGTTGGGCTGATGCTCCACCAAGTCCCATTGTTTTCTCACCTCCCAATCCGGCCAGTGGGTCCTTTTCAGTTAATCCCTTGTTAGCTTTTCTTTGGATGCCGGAAAATTCGTTGTCTTCAGCTCCTGAGGAAGGTGCTTTTTGTTCTTTTAGCGTAAGGTTGAATTTTGGAGCGGGTTCCTGGTTGCCTGAATCAGCCTTTTCCTTAACGCCCATTGGCGTGGGGCCGTGTTGGTTAAAGTGTGTTACGATATCACCCAGGCTGGCAGAGCTATGAACAGGTAATGTATCCGACTTTTCTTCTGTTCCCGGCAAGGGTTTATTTCCTTTTCTTTGGATGCTGGACAGGTCGTTAATATTTTCATTACCCGATTTACTCCGTTTTTTGCGGGTTTTCATTTCCACATCAAACTCAGCGGGTGAGTTTAGGGGGAAATCGTCTTTCACCTTCATGTTCGCCAGGGCACCGGCAGATGGAGCATGCTTGGAGTTAGTTTTAATAATGTCTCTTAAAGAAGAAGTCGGATTGACCTGAAGGTCCTGGACAATGGGGTTGCTGGAAGCTGATTGCTTGTTTTCTTTTTTCTGGATGTTATTGGCCCTGTTTCCTTTAATAAAGGCAGCATTTTCATTGCTTTTTGTTTTTTTAGCTGCTGCTTTTTTCTGCTTTGCTTTCTTCTTATTCGACTTTGGTTTGGATTTCTTAGGCGTTGATTTTTTTGTTGGTGCTTTGAACTCTGCAGCTCTCTTCCCTTTAACGTCAGCTTCTTTTTCCAGGTTGTGGTTGTCGTTTACCGGAATACCGTCAGCGAAAGTGGTTGGTTTTACCTTTCCTTTACGCTGTTGTTCGACATGAGCTAATTCATGTCCGATAAGGGATTGCCCGATTTTAGTGGAAGGGTCATATTGGCCTTTTGCAAAGTGGATCTCATTGCCCTGGGTATAGGCTAACGCGTTAAGTTCGCCGGCTGATTTACTATTGGTATGTATTCGAACATCGGAAAAGTCAGATTTAAACGAGGTTTCCATTTTCGACTTTACATTATCTGGCAAACCTGTTTTATTTGGGCTGCTACTTTTTTTCTGGGTGACTGAGTTATCAGACAGGGAAGCTTCTTTACCGCTTTGGTCCTTACTTTTCTGCTGAACTGGTGGCTCCAGGTCTGTAGGAGCTTTGTTTGGCTTGAGGGCAGGTGTTCTGGGATCTGGCGCGGACTCAACTTTTTTTAACTGAGTGGCATCTTCATACTTTTCGTCTTCGCCCATTAGCATCATTTGCACGGGAAGACTTTTAGCAGATTTTTTCTGGACGACGCCGGGTTTCCTTTTGAATTGTACGCGTTCTACGTCCGACATTTTCTGGACGACGCCGGGTTTCCTTTTGAATTGTACGCGTTCTACGTCCGACATTTTCTGGATGACGCCGGGTTTCTTTTTGAATTGTACGCGTTCTACGTCCGACATTTTCTGGACGACCCCGGGTTTCCTTTTGAATTGTACGCGTTCTACGTCCGACATTTTCTGAACTGTTGGGACGTTGTTATTTGGTGGGGGCTCGTTGCCGGGCGCCATTTTCTGAACAGGAGATTCTTTTTCTTTTATTTTCAGGCCATCCTCTGTCCATTCGCTGGCACTCAACTGGTGTTGAGGCGCGTCCAAAGCGGCACCTTTTTTATTGGAATGGTGCGCATTAGCCTTAGCCTTTTGGGGTCCGGATTTAGATGTTTTGACCTTATCAGACATGAAAATTCCTGCTATTCTTTTCGACAAAAGAACAGAGGGGAAATGAATTCCGGATTTGGCTAAAAATGGTAAATATTACAGAAGGGGTTCGTAAATATATAAAATAAAATGTGGATGGTCAAGTACTCCAGCATCTTACATGAAATTTATGGTGATATAAAACTTTTATATGGTAAAATTTGACAGGACCATAAAATTTATTGTATCTTGATGGACCTCTTTGCAGAAAAATTTAGGCTTTTGCCACCTGGCGAGCACTCATTTCCGTGACCATTGTTCCTGGTTAGGGTTTTCTTATTAATTTATTGTATAAACTTAAATATCTATCCGGATGATGGAGACAGCCATACTTGCAAATCCGTTTCCTGGTCTGCGTTCATATAATACTGAGGAGAGTCATTTGTTCTTTGGTCGGGATGACCAAATTGACGAATTATTAAGGAAAATCAGGGTTTCCAGATTCTTAGCTTTAATTGGTAATTCTGGAAGTGGAAAGTCATCTTTGGTAAAAAGCGGACTAATACCAATTCTGAAAGATGGTTTTATGGGTCAGGCTGGAAACGACTGGGTAGTTACTACTTTTCGACCCGGATATGATCCAATTGGCAATCTTGCGAAGGCCCTTGCACAACCTAATGTTTTTCATCCTGATGAGCCTATGGAGCCATCATATCCGAAGTCTGTTGAGGATACACTTCGCCGAAGCAGTATGGGGTTAGTCCGGGCATTTCGAAAATCAAAAGTCGTTCAGGAAAAGAATCTCTTGATCTTTGTAGATCAATTTGAGGAATTGTTTAAATATCACGAGAGAGAAAAGTCAGAGAACGAAGGATTTACTGATGCGGTTTCTTTTGTGAACCTACTTTTGGCAACCAGTGAAAAAAGAGATGTTCCAATATACATATTACTAACGATGCGTTCTGACTTCCTTGGCGATACCACGGAATTTATTGGTTTGCCAGAAGCCATAAATGAAGGGCAATATCTTATCCCAAGAATGAAAAAGGAAGATATTCGCTCAGCGATAGTAGGACCGGTTACATTAGCTGGAGCTTCAATAACTGCGAGGCTCAGGAGCCAGATTCTTATCGATGTAAGCAAAGGCGATGACCAGTTGCCAATTATGCAACATGCACTCATGCGTATGTGGGATCATTGGGCAGATTCTGAGTCAGATGGCCCATTGGACCTTGAGCACTATAAGGCTATAGGTACCATGGAAAATGCGCTGTCGTGGCATGCAGAAGAAGCCTATGAGGAAATTTCCGAGTACCCAAGAAAGACTTATCTCTGTGAGCGTATGTTCAAGGCTCTAACAGACAAATCATCTGAGGGCCGGGGCGTACGACGTCCAGTGCAATTTGGGGTGTTGTGTAAGTTGTGTGAAGCACAGCCAGAAGAGTTAATGGAAGTCATCGATGTCTTTCGCAAAAAGGGCAGAGGTTTTTTGCAGCCAGGTGCCGGAAAGGTCATCAATGATTATACTTACGTAAATATTTCCCATGAAAGTTTTATGCGGGTATGGCAAAGGCTGTCTGTTTGGGTAGATGAGGAGTTACATTCAGCTGAAATTTATCAACGGCTGGCTGCAGATGCTATGCTATTTTGGGAAGGTAAAAAGGATTTCTGGAGAGATCCGGAACTTGCCCTTGGCCTTGAATGGTTTAATAAATCCAGTCCCAATGCAGTTTGGGCACAACGATATAATCCAAATTTTAACGATGCCATTGATTTCCTTTTCAAAAGTAAGGAAGAAGCCGATAGAATTATAGCTCAAAAGGAAGAACAGCGGAGGTTGCAACTTGCCAGGGCGAGAGCGTTTAATCGTGTCGTTGGATTTGCTGCTGTTATTGGAATTATGTTAGCCATTGTATCTATTTTATTATTTGCGAAATCAAAAGTTCAAGCCAATCTAGCCGAACAAGCCAAATCCGAGGCAGAGTACAATTCTTATATAGCCAGTCTTGCTGAGCAAAAAGCAGAAGAGAATGCAGAAGAGGCCAGAAACCTAGCCGACCTTGCCAAAAGAAGGGGCGAGGAGGCAGAAGTAGCCCGGAGAATCGCTGAAGAAGCCCGTAACACAGCAATTTCTCAAGCTCAAATAGCCATAGCGAATCAACAAAGGGCCGTGGTCTCAGAACAAAGAGCTATCGATTTGGCAGAAATTGCCCAGGAAAACCTGACGGTAGCTCAAAGAGAAAAACTTAAAGCGATTAAAAGTGAGGCTGCCGCACGGGAGCAAACCCTGATAGCAGAGGAAAAGACCCGGGAGGCAGAACTGGAAAGAGACCGTGTCCAGAAGATGAATGATCTTGAGCGATCAAGGTCGGAGTCTCTGGAGTCTGCCCGTTTGATTGAAGGTGGTGATTTGTCAACAGGCGCTTTAAAAGCGTTGGAGGCTTATGAACTGAATAAAAGGATCAATGGACCGAGGTTAAATAAAAACGTATATGATGCATTACTCAAAGCCTTGTTTGCTGCAAAGTCAGACGACTATAATTCTGGTTTGCAAAGTGGGGTGAGAGATATAGCTTTTCATCCCGAGCGCGCTGAATTTATTGCAGGTTGCGAAAATGGATCTGTTCATGTTCTGCGCATTGTAGATGGAAAATTGAGGCGAGGAGCCAGTATGGTAATTGAGGACGAAAGAGTGAGGACCCTTGATTATAGCAAAGACGGTAAATTTGTAGCCCTTGGGACGGTTAGTGGTCAATTGATCATTTATCGGCAAACACAAGGGAGATTAACCGAGGTGGTGAGAAACAGTTTTGGAGCAATAATTCAAAATCTCGGTTTTTTGAACACCGAAGCAGGTAATTACCTGGCTTTGACGACAGTTAATAGTGTTTACCTGGTGAGAGTTCAGGGAGCTCAAATCAGGATTGTCGATCAAGCTTCCCATTCGCATATTGGCGCGATGGGGATAAGTGAGGGAGGTAAGCATATTCTCATTGGCGACCTGAAGACCTGCCATGTTTACAGGGTTGATGAAAATGACATTTCTTTAAAAAATTCGGCTACGATTTCCACCAATGCCACGATCACTTCACTGGCATTGGATGCTAGATCCAAATTTCTTGCAGTCGGTCTTGTGAATGGGACTCTGGTGCTCAACGAGTTGGGTACGGGCTTCCAGACTATAAGGTCGAAGGTTGTTCCAATACATCGGTCATTGGTCTCAAGTCTTAGCTTCCACAATTTTGATACTTATTTGCAATTGGCTTCATCAGGGTTTGATCAGACATTGTCACTGATGGACGTTTCCGATGTACTTGCCGATGAATCAAATGAAGATTTTCTAAAGTTTAAAAGCCACACTAAATGGGTTTACAAGGGGGGAGTCAGTACCAATGGCAAGTACCTCGTTTCCGCCAGTGAAGATGGGCAGGTGACCTTATGGTTCACTTCGATGGATGATCTCGCAGATGAAGTCAGGAAAATATCCAAAGAGTAAACTCAATAAAAGGCTTAAGTTAGTTTTTCAGTTTTAGAAAACCGCCTTTTGGCTTTGGACCTTTAGGTATTTTATCTTTGAATTTCCCGAGTTGGTTGACCTGTTGCTTAGGCAGTTTTGCGATTTTACGAATTTCTTCGATTTGCTTATTAAGCGCACTGATCTTTTCCTTTGCTGCTTTTAGTTGTTGTTGAAGCGCTTCAAGTTCAGCTTTCGCACTGGCTTCTCTTTCCGAAAGGTTAGCTGTTTCTTGGATTTCTTTTTTCCTTTCTCGGATTTTGACCTTTAGTTTTTCGACATTTAATTTTTCCTGATAGAGGGCAAATTCTTTTTCTCTGAGCGTTTTTATGGAATCAAGCCTTGTCTGTCTTTCTTCCATATCATCCTGGAATTTTTTCATTGCATAATAAAGGTCTTCCTGTTCTTGTGTGACTTCCTTTTTGGCTTCGTTAAGAGATCGGGCATCGGTTTCATTGACGTCAACAACGGTTCTTTGAACGATCATTGAATCCCTGGTTTCGGTTTTATACTCCCGTTCTACCAGCAGGCTAATTATTTTCAGGTGTACTTCAATATCACTGTTTTGGTTGTCATTTTCGAGGCAGACAAAGAAATTGAACGGCTCATCCGGTTCTCTGTTTTGGAACTTTCCATACTTCGTGAGGACATATTCGCCTTCCGACATAATATTGTCAATACCTCTGCCTAACATAAATTGTTCTTTCCCCTCAAGGTCAGTAAAGTAATATGTGAGATCTTCCCCGCTGGGGTTAGTTGGGAGTTGGGAAAGCAGATTTTTTAGATAGGCATGCATGGGTTCTGCAGCGTCTTGATTTCCCCATTCTTGTGGAAGTCCTTCTGTTAAAATGGCATATGCGGTTTGTGCCTCCTGGCCGACCCCGATCCAATAAGCCCAGGCTTCGGTTTTTTCTGGAAGGATGATCTCAAAAAACTTTCTAGGTTCTTCAAAGAAGTTTTTTCTTGGATGGATAGTAAAGGAGGTGTCGATCATTTGTAGCATAAGGGTGTCTTCACGCGCCAGTTCAGTTTCTTCGATCTCCATAAAAGAGGTGTCGAGAACAACAATATCCTTTAGCTCTTTTTCTTCTTCTGGCTCAACGGTGAGGATTTTATTTAACGTAAACTGATAACGTTTTTTCCAAAGCGGAAGAATCCTCCTGTTTTTGAATTTGAATAAATACTGGCCCGATTCGGCTGAGTTGTAACCCTGGTTGGTAATTGTCGAGGGTTTTTTAATTTTGGTAACTAGTCCTGAAGGAGCATGGATTTCAACCTTCTTCAGCCTTTTACCCTTTAGCATGGTAAGGCTAAATTGGTACTCATCTCCGGCCTCAAAGTTGTAACTGAGTTTGCCGGTACCAAAAAATTTTGTCGTCAGGTTTTCCTGATCCAAGACAATTGGTGCTTTTATTGGCGGCTGCTTTTCCTGTCCGTAACAAAGGGAGCATACCAGGCATAATAATGCTATGCAAAATGGCTTCATATCCAATTTTTTGTACATAAAAAATTAACCTGAAATTGAATTGCAAAGGGGATGGGAAAATTTGGAACACCCAATCGAACGGATTTGAAAAACAAACATAAAATAAGAAAAAATTTTCGTAAATTTATAATCAGCCAAATCTTTGTTCAAAAGGTACTTTCCTCCTAATGCCAGTTCCCCTGTCAATGGCATTATTCTCATTTATATACAAAAGATAATCTGTGAATTGTCCAGAAAGGATGAATTCTTCGTTCCAGTTGAATCTCCTGTCAGGGACTTCCAGTAATACCTTTTCATTCAAAAGTAAAAGTTGCTTTAATTATGAAAATTTTTATCCGCACGGTTGCTATTTTGTTAATAATATTTGCAACGATCAAGACAGGCGTAAATGCACAGTGTGGGGCAAGAACGCTCGCCCTTGCACAGGATAATTTTGATATAGGACTTTTTGACAGAGTGATTGCAAGTCTCCAGGGCTGCATCGAATCTGGTAGCTTTACCAATGCCAATCTGAGGATTGATGCTTATAGAATAATGTCCAACACTTATATCGCGAAAGATGAGTTGGAGCAAGCCAGGGAATACATCCGTTTGATACTGGCATTAAACCCAAATTTCGATCCACGGGTGGATGATTCTTATGTTTTTAAGCGGTTGGTTGCGGAGATGAAAGGAGTTGCCTCCGTTTACCAAATTACTTCCGTGTCGAAAAGGACGGAGGATATTCACAAGACTCCTGCAACAGTCATGGTAGTGACTAGGCAGGAAATTGAGGATGCCGGTTATGTCGATCTTGAAGCAGTTTTTAATGACTTGCCAGGGTTTGACATTGCTCGCACCTATGGTTCAACATACTCTAATATTTATCCAAGGGGATACAGGTCAAATAATACTGATCGGATATTATTCATGATCAATGGAATAGAAGAAAATGATTTTTGGGGCAATTTCGTTTACTGGTCTCGACAAATCCCCATTACAAATGTTGATCGCATAGAGGTTATCTACGGTCCGATAACACCAATGTACGGGGCCAATGCCATTACAGGTGTAAATGTTTTGACTAAAGCCCCGGAAAAAATGGTCGGAGACAGTAATATAGGTGTAGAGGCAGATATCGGATATGGTACTTATAACTCCTATTTTGCAGACCTTTCGATAACAGCCCGATTAAAGGAAGATATGTATCTCTCTCTTACGGGAAGAGCTTTTGTGTCGGACGAGCGCGACCTTTCCAGTTTTGCTGAATACGATTTTAATCCTGATGACTTTGATGACATAGACTATAAGCCAATCATGTCGGTTACGGAAGGTGCTAACCAATATGCCATTGATAATAATTTACCAGAAACACATCCATATTATACCCTTTTTAGAAATCCAGGTACTAATGAGGTGGACTCAATAGTGCTTTCTGATACCGGAGAGGCTGTTGCAAGACAATTCGATAAAGATGCTTTAACAGATGTTGTATTGAATGATGAACCACTTGGATATTCCAATCACTTTGAAAATTATTATATCAGAGGTATCCTGAAGATCAAGGAGTTTACGCTAGGATACCAGTCGTGGCTTCTGAGACAAGGAGATTCCAATAACGGGACAGATAATTCGTTAGCCGGTTCTAAAAACGGGAACATATGGGAGCCCCAGCAGACGGCTTTGTTTGCCAACTATGAAAAAGAGATAATTCCTTACAAGTTATATCTGCATAATATCCTCCAGTTCAGAACTACTGGAATACACGATCAATCGAGGATAGTATCCTTATTGGATTACAGCAATAGTCGGCTTGATTTGGCCAACTTGGTTAGTGATAGCGCCTCAAATTGGATCACTGAATATTTCTTTCAACATTCGGAGCAAATCAGGAATGAATTCAGGCTGATATACAATCCTGCAAAAAATGTTGAACTGGTTGGTGGTTTTGAGTTACGAGATGCCGCTATTCAAGGAGATTTTTATGTAACTACTAATCCTGACAGTTCGGCAAGTGAGGTCGGGATAAGTTCTCTGGACAGTTTTCCTGGCGGCAATAATTTTCACCAAACCAATATTGGTGCGTTCTTCCAGGTGGCATATAATGTAAAAGATGTCGTCAAGTTGTTTGCAGGAGGACGATATGATTATGAGAAGGTCAGAGCTACGGGAGGCTTTGGGTCTGTGTTTGACCCTCGTTTTGCGATTATCGTTACTCCGGGAGACTTTTTCCTGAAAGCTGTTTTTTCAAGCGCCTTCGAAGACGCATCCAACAGAGATAAATACTCAATTCAACGACCGTCAAGATTGCTGAATAATCCTAATTTAAGACCTGAAAGAACAGAAAATTTTGACATTGGTATTGGCTATGCACCATCTCCAAATCTTCATATTGAAGGCACTTATTTTAATGCGCATTATACTGGTGTTTTGACTGAAGTGCCGGTTGTTCTGCCCAATGGTCAAACGACCGCACAGATCCAAAGTGTCGGAAAAAAGAAGATATGGGGGATTCAGGCCCATTTTAGATATAATTTTCTGAGGAAATACCGGGTTTATGGTAATTACACCTATGTCGATCCCCACCAGGCGAAACTTGATGAAAGCGGACAGCCCACTGATGTGTATAAAAGAGTCGGGGACATTTCGATTAACAGCTTTAATGTTGGCTTCAACGGACTTTTTCTGCAGGATAAGCTTAATGTGAATATGAGGTTGAATTTTGTAGGAGAAAGACGAACAGGGCAAGGAACAACTGTAGAAGCTAATCCACAGCCTGGAGGTGCGTTTCCAAGACACTTCATTCTCAGTGGCGCGGTAACCGTTCGTGAACTCGTTCCTGGTTTACGGATTCAACTGACGGCCAATAATATTCTTGACCAGGAATATGCCCATCCAGGGATAAAAATTGCCAATGGAGTTACGCAGGCTTTCGAAACCCCTCAAAGGAGGCTAAATTTTATGGGCC
>JBCCHF010000004.1:0-236443 GCA_039028895.1 Bacteroidota bacterium
AGAGGAATCACTCTAGTTGTAGTGCCTGAAAAGATCCACTCCTCCTCAAGGAGAGGAATCACTCTAGTTGTAGTGTCAGAAAATATCCACTCCTCTTCAAAGAGAGGAATCACTCCAGTTGTAGTGCCAGGAAAGATCCACTCCTCCTCAAGGAGAGGGATTGCTTTAGTTCCCCAGTAGGCCTCTGGTTCCCTTCTCTTTGAGGAGAAGGGTTAGGGTTGAAGTAAAAAAGGCTATCCAATTGCTTGGATAGCCTTCTTAGTATTTTGGATTGAGCTAAACCTACTAGTAGATTCCGTTACCTGAGTAGATTTTGCTTCCACGTGATGAACGTGGTGTATCTTTTCCAACTTTCTCGATGTCACCATCGTAAGCTGGCTGCCCCATTTCAGAATCGTCACCAGTAGCAACGATAAACTCAACGCGGCGGTTCATGTACTGAGCCTGCTCTTTTTCAAGGTTTGTACCAACGTGACTGTCAGCAAGACCTGGAATCAAAGGTGCTTCTTCACCTCCATACTGAACGATAAGGCGACTTGCGTCAATACCGTAATAGGATACGAGGTAATCTTTTGCTTTATTAGCACGCTTGTATGAAAGCACATCGTTATAAGCATTAGGTTTACGAACATCTGTGTGACCTTTGACAACGATATTAATCTCAGGACAGTTTTTCATAACAGTTGCAACTTGGTGCAATTGTGGGTAAAATTCTGGCTTGAGGTAGAATTTATCAAGATCAAAGTGGATCATTGGCAGGAACCAGTCATCTGAACAGCCAACTGGGCCTGAACTCCAACCTTCTCTGTCACCGATTTCAATTACACGTGGCTCCAGGTCGTCTGGAACTTGAGCTACACCATTAGGATCAACTGGGTATCCTGGAGGTGAGTAAGGCTCTTCATCTTCGCAATCTGGAACACCGTCTGAATCACTATCAAGAGTTACACCTTTGGTGTCAACTGGACAGTCAGCAGGAGTGTTAGGCTCGCGATCAAGTTTATTTGGAACACCGTCTCCATCATCATCATCGAGTCTGTCGCCGGTTTCTTTCTTCGTATTCTTAGCAATCTGCTCATATGGTGCATCAAGCGGGTTCAACCACCATAGTGGCTCAACACGGTTTTTGAAGCTACCGAGGTGGAAGTTAATACGTAGGTTAGTGTACTGAGGTACATCAACGTCACGTGTAAAGTCTCCCTGCTCAGCCCAGCGATAACCATCAAGCAGGTCATCATCGGCGAAAGTAGCCTGATGCTCAAGCGTCAATGTAACGCGGCTGCTTAGGTGGTAACCAAGACCAACACCAAGGTTAGCAATTACGTTCATACGACCATCAGCAGGATCGTTAGGATCGTTAGTCAGGTTGAATAGGTTTTGCCATTTTTCACCATCAGTTTCGTAGTCGCCATCGAGAACACTGCGCAAATCTTCGCGAATAGCTTTACGGCCTTTACGGGTATCGGCATTACCAGAAGCAGCGATCTGAGCGAACTCGGCATATGTCGAACCGTTTTCGTCACGAAGTGCATCATATTTAGTCTGGTAGAAGTTGGCACCAAGACCACCAATGAGGAATAAATCCCACTTGTTACGCTCCTTGTGGAATTTAAGGTTGTTAAGTGTAAGTACACCTTGTACAGCAACCTCAATGTATGTGTTCTTGAAGTTGTGATACCATGGCAGACCTGATCCTGAGTTGCCACTGCGGCCATAACCAGTTCCACCAACATTTCTAAGTTGAGTGTTTCTGAATGCACCAACCATACTTGGTGAAGCATTAAGACCACGAGCTACACCGTACATTCCGTTAAGACGGAGTGCGAATGTGTAACCAAGTGATTTTCTTAGGTGAAGACCTGCAGCCCATCCGAATTGTGGGTCAACATCACCAGCAATGAAAAAAGCACCACCGTGGATACCAAGCTCCCACATGTCTTTCGGCTTTGAAGGGTATTTGTGATCCCCTTTCTTCCATTCCTTATGTTGGCCATCCGGATCCTGGACAACATCATCGTCGTAGATGGTCTTTTGACCTTGTGCGAACGCCATGGTACTGAACAGCGATACCAGGATGATAGCACAGAAAAAGTTAAGTCTCCTTGTCATAGGGTTTTCTTTTTAAATTAAAAAAATTTTGTAAGTATTATGAGCGCTTAAAATGCAATATAATAAGGGTCAACTACAAAAGTATACTTTTTTTCAATCGAAGCAAATGTTTTCGAAGTTTTTTTGTCATTTTCACAAGTGCTCAAATTAAATTATTTCCACTATCTCTGAAAGGTTTAATTTCAGTATGTTTCAACCCCAAATCCGCTTAAAATTATGAGCCTTATTTTTCATGAATTTTGACCAGATTTTGAAGTGCTTCTTCATTCGTTTTTCCGAATCCGATCAGCCCTTCTTCATGCCCCCCCATAACAAGAGCCCTGACATTACGAAGGTCGCTATTCTGATAAAGAATTTTCATCCATTTTGCCATTTCTACACTTCCATAACCGACGCTTTCAGGCGTGGTAGGTAAGATATTCTTCCACTTTTCCCATAATCCTTTATGGTGAATGTGGATGACTGACATTATCTCAGGGCTAAGTGCGTAAATCCCGGCGTGGGTTAAGGCTTCTGATGAAGCTTTTAAAGGGCCTTTGCAATGTACGACATTTTTATCTAGATTCCAAGCTGTAACAATCGCATAGTGATAACCCGTCAATTGCTTAATACCTCCAGTTTGAGTGCCAGAAATGATAAAACAACCAGGTTTTTCAGGATGTCTCGAACTTAGATTCCCATACCCTATACCGCTTTCCGGATACACACCAACCCAGTTGCGAAGGACTAACTCCCTTCGTGTTTTATTAAGACCATCAATATAAGCTGAGGGAAGTGCTGGCGTGAGTTGCCAATGGCATTGATATTTAATATACCCTTCGTCCATATCGAAAGATATTATCTAAACAATGCTTTTATGCCAGCTTCTGAAGCATCACAAATACCCCGTTCTGTTATCAATTTTGTAACCAGCCTGGCTGGAGTTACATCAAACCCATAATTTACTGCTGTACTGGAAGGAGGAGTAATTCTGACTTCGCGGAGCTTGCCTTCACTCCATCCTTTGACAAAAAGGACCTCGTTTTGTCCACGTTCTTCAACAGGAATACCGGTAAGCCCATCTTTTATTGCCCAATCGATCGTACTTGAAGGTAACGCGACATAAAACGGGATATCATTATCTTTCGCAGCAAGGGCCTTTAAATACGTGCCAATCTTATTCGCAACATCGCCGGTGTATGTCGTACGATCAGTGCCTACAATACACATATCCACCATACCATGTTGCATTAAATGACCTCCAACATTATCCGTAACGACGGTGTGGGGTATGCCAGCATTGGATAGTTCCCATGCAGTAAGGCGCGCTCCCTGGTTTCGGGGTCTTGTTTCATCTACCCAGACATGAACATTAATACCATCGTTAAAGGCCTGGTAAATTGGAGAGGTGGCCGTCCCCCATTGCACACATGCCAACCAACCAGCATTGCAATGGGTAAGAATATTGACTGGCTCACCGTTTTTTTGTTTTGCAATTTGCTCAATGAGTGGTTTCCCCCAGTGGCCGATCATTCGGCATACCTCAATATCTTCGGTCTTTATAATCTGAGCTTCTGCCAAGGCTGCCTTACACTTTTGACGAGGGTCAGAGATTGGAGCGATCAGGTTTAACATCCGATCTAGAGCCCATCCGAGATTTACAGCTGTAGGTCGTGTACTAAATAACTTTTCTCTTGCTTCTGCAATATGTCTGTCCGGATTCTGCGCATCTAAAGCTTCAATACAAGCCAGGTACACACCAAATGCTGCTGTTACTCCGATCAATGGTGCACCTCTTACCCACATCTCCCGAATGGCCCTCGCTGCATCATCAACATAACGAAGTTCTGCTATTTTCATTTGATGAGGAAGAGATCGCTGATCAATGATACAGACTACTTTATCACTCTCTTTTGAGAGCCAAATGGTCTGGTTTATTTCCGGGGAAGTCTTCATTTATACGGTTTCACGAATCATTAGCTTTTCCAATGCTGCAGTGAGTGCTTTTGTGGACAACCCTGTTGGGTAAGTATCAATGGCTATGATATTTTCGAGTGCTTTTCTAATCGTCACTGAGATATCTCCAAAAATCGCGACGTCAGAGGCTTCTGAATCGAATTCCATCAGGTAAGCAAACACTCTTGCCATCCCACAGTTAGCAATAAAATCGGGAATTAGAGCAATGCGTTCATCAGTATGTTTGGCTGTTGGACCGAAAAATACTTCGTCATCAACAAATGGAACATTCGCTCCACATGCCATGACTTTTAACCCTTTGTCTATTAACCCGTCAATTTGTTCTCGCGTTATCAACTTTGAAGCAGCTCCCGGGATAAAAATATCGGCCTCGAGATGCCATATCCTGTTATTGGCTTCTTCAAATGGGATCAAATGCTCTGCATGGAGTTTATTTCCTTTTTTATTGAGAAACAAGTGATTAACCTGCTCTTCTGACAATCCATTTTCATTTATTATCCCACCGACTCTGTCAATTATCCCAATGATCTTTGCTCCTGCTTTGGCCAGGTTAAACCCTGCTGAAGATGCCACGTTCCCCCAACCCTGGATTATCACTTTCTTACCTTTGACGGAAGTATTTTCATAAAGATCGTAGAAATGCTTTACGGATTCGGCCACTCCATATCCGGTAACCATATCAGCAACCGTATATTTTTTAGTCGTTGGGGGAATAAATCCAGGGGTCTCGATCTTTTTGGACACTCCACTCCTTAGGTCACCTAAAATTTTTATTGTTTGGCCTTTATTGGGTTTGAAATGACCATTTACAATGCCTTCCTGCGGATGCCACAATCCCAGTTCTTCGGTTATCTCAATTACATCCTGAATATCAACATCGAGATCGCCTCCCGTTCCATAATAGTTTTTTAACATTGGAAAAACGGCTTTGTACCATCTACGCAGTACTGCTTCTCTCCTGGGGTCTCTTGGGTCAAAATCGATACCCGATTTCGCGCCACCGATTGGCGGACCACAAACTGAGAACTTCACTTCCATGACCTTAGCGAGGGAGATCACTTCTTCTTTGTTGAGCCCTTTGCGCATACGGGTTCCGCCTCCTGCTGCACCACCTCTCAAAGAGTTGATCACCACCCATCCTTTGGCGCTTGTTTCCGGGTCATTCCATTCAAAAACTATTTCGGGTTTCTGGGATTTGTATTCTTTAAGTAGTGGTAGCATTTTTAACTTTTCGCAAATGTAAGAAATCCGATGATTTTTTGGGGAACTTGGTTTATTGGTTTAAGTTCGTGTTTCGTCAAAACAGACGATCATTTTACCTTGAAACCTAATAGAGATGTTAGAAAACTGGCTCCGACCGGTCGAATCAGATAAAATTATTCCGAGGTCAGACCTTTCAGCTCACCATTGGGGCAAGACCATCAATATACATGAAGGAATAATGCCCGAGTTGAAAAATACGCGTTTGGCCCTCATTGGCATCGATGCAGATGCTGCCAATACGGTTCGCAAGCAATTGTACCAACTAACAACACCGAGTAGCACACTAAAAACTGCGGATCTTGGAAATCTGATCAAGGTTCATCCCGAATCGTTGATTCCTGTTTTGCAGGAATGCCTGGAAGGAGGTATTATTCCCGTTATTATAGGATCGCACCAGGCATTCTCTTATGCGCAGTACAAAGCCTATAGCTATCGTGACCAACTCGTCAATCTTGCCATATTTAATGAGCGCATTGCCTATACCTGTGAAAAGAAAAAGAAACAAAAAGACTTCTTTTTTCTTAATAAAATTATAGAGGACAAGCAATCCTTTATGTTTCATCTTTCCTTACTTGGCTACCAATCTCACTTTTGTGATCCAAAAGCAATTAATACATTAAATAACCTCAATCACGAACTGGCCCGTTTAGGAGCAATTAAGAGCAATGCTGAAGAAGTTGAACCCATCATTCGGGATGCGGATCTCTTAAGCTTTGATCTTTCCGTATTGAAACATGCTGATGCACCGGGCGTTATGCTTCCCTCTCCTTCAGGAATATTCTCGGAGGAAGCCTGCCAGGTTGCTCATTTTGCCGGGTTAAGCGATAAACTTACTTCCTTTGGTTTGTACGGATTTCATCCTGCTTTAGATCATGCTGATCAAACTGCCAAGGTGATGGCGCAGATGATCTGGTATTTTGCTGAAGGTGTCGCTAATCGGCCAAAAGATATTCCAGCAAGGTCATCCAAATTTGTCAAATACGTTGTCGACTTAAAGCAAAGCGACTATTCCCTTGTTTTCTGGAAAAGTAAAAAAAGTGAACGGTGGTGGTTACAAATCCCGGATGTCAATAGGAAAAAACAAGTTCGACATCGGCTTATTCCCTGCTCTTTCAATGATTACAAACTGGCTTGTACAGAAGAAATTCCAGACCGATTATTAAATGCCTATAAACGGTTCGACTAAATAAAGGATGCTACATTATTCATCCAATAAACGTTCTAGCCCTATACTCCTGGAGCCTTTAATCAGGAAGTGGGTATCCGTGAATTTTTGTTTGCTAAACCAATCTTTTAAAGCTCCTGTATCACGATAAAATTTGAGCTTTTCACTTACGAAATAAGATAATTGATAAAATTCTTCTCCTACAAGAATGGTATTGCTAATCGGGAATTTTGAATCAGTCAGTTCGTTCAACAAATCAATAATGGCCTGGTGTTCAGCGGTACTCTCATGGCCCAATTCCTTCATATCACCCAGGATCGTCACTTTATTAGTCTCTTCCAATGCTCCAAAAGTCTCAAGGGCGAGGCGCATACTTACCGGATTGGCGTTATAAGCATCGAGATAAAAGACATTTGTGCCATGTTTGGCAATTTGTGATCTGTTGTTGGCGGGTACATAAGCTTCGATAGCCGATTTGATATCTATTGGAGGCACCTTGAAATACCAGCCTACTGCAATTGCAGCCAGGATGTTGTGAAAGTTATATTTACCGTAAAGGCTGGTTTGGATATTTTGTATTTCTTGTTTTCCTTCCAAGTTATAGCACCACTCCAGGGACAGAAAGGGATAGCTGTCGGTGAGATTAACTATGTAAGGCTGGCTTTCTGTTGTACCGAAGCCGATGATTTTTTCAACACCCCTGGCCATATCACTCAAATGTGGTTGCAATAGATTTACGAATGCTGTACCCTTATTAGCCTCCAGATACCGAAACATTTCTCCTTTACCTTTTATTACTCCTTTTATGCCCCCAAAGCCTTCAAGGTGTGCTTTACCTACATTGGTAATCAGGCCATATTCTGGTTCTGCAATTGAACACAAAAAACCTATTTCGCCAACGTGATTTGCTCCCATTTCTACAATCGCTAACTCAGCGTCAGCCCCTATATCAAGCAAAGTAAGTGGGACGCCAATATGATTATTAAGGTTGCCCCTTGTGGCATAGGTTTGATAAGCTTTCGAAAGCACAGCATAGGTGAGTTCTTTAGTCGTTGTTTTGCCATTACTTCCTGTAATCGCAAGGAAAGGAATATCAAACTGACGTCTATGGTGTCGCGCCAGTTGCTGCAACGTGACAAGAGTATCTTCTACCAGGAAACAGTTATCATTTTCAGCAAGATTTGGGTCACTGACAACCGCTAAAATGGCACCTTGTTCTATTGCCTTTAAAGCAAATCGATTGCCATCAAAACGTTCTCCTTTAAGGGCGAAAAATATCGAACCGTCATTGATCTTCCTGCTGTCTGTCGTAACGCCGGAAGACCTTGCAAATACGTCATAAAGAAAATTGATCTGGTCGGTTGGATTCAATGGTTTCTCCTTTTTAAGTTTAAGTCACCCAAAGGTAGCCAATATGTTCCTGTTACAGCCTAATATTAAAAAAAATGCCTTCTGCCGAAAAGGGATCAGCAGAAGGCATTTTCAATTATGTTACGAAGTTATTATTTAAACTTCTTTTTCTTTTTCTTCTTCTTGGTTCCGGGGAACTGGTTACCACCGGCGAACTCATTACCCTGAGGACTACCTACACGGGTCATGGCGCAACGGAAACCAACAGATCTCGAAGAGCGATCTTCGTCAAGGAACTTACGAGCACCTGGAGTCAGGTAATATGCTCTGTCATTCCATGAACCACCTTTAATTACTCTTGCTTTGTCAGAAATCAGAGATGTTACACCATAATTATAGAGTACTTCTGACTCCTGGTCACCATCGAGGTAATCGATAACGCTACCACGCTGATAGTTGAGACGATTCGCTACGTCTTCGTCCTTAACATTCTCATAACGGAGACGTCCAAGGCTGTCTTTCTCAACCGGGCGACCTTCTTCGTCAAGTAACTTCTGGTTATAGACATTACCACGATAAGGGTTAAGGTCGTGATCATCAGTCCCGATCAACGAGGTGGATGTCATTGGACGATATACATCGGCGACCCATTCACTTACATTACCTGCCATGTTGTAGAGACCGTAATCATTTGGCATGAATGATCGAACTGGAGCGGTAATGTGTGCATTATCGTTCAGTTTACCAGCCATACCCATGAAGTCACCACGTCCACGCTTGAAGTTGGCCATCATTTGTCCTTGGTATTTTCCACGCTTCATATAGCGAAGTGTGCTACCATTCCATGGATAGAGCCTACGGTCGGTGATTCTTTCATCTTTTGCATAAGCCTGGTTACCGAGGAGACCAAGAGCGGCATACTCCCATTCGGCTTCTGTAGGCAGGCGATAAGCTGGTAAAAGGATACCATCTTCAAATTTAACACGGCGCTCTTCACCGGTTGAAGATTTGAATTGCTTATCTATTGAGCCCTCATACTGACCAACGAGGTAAGCCTCTGTATTGAAGTTATCTTCATCTTTCTGATCAGGATTAGGATTTAGAATTTTCTTTTCAATCAGGATCATCTCGTTAACCCTGTCGCTCCGCCATTTGCAGAAATCATTGGCCTGCACCCATGAAACACCTACAACCGGATAGTCGTCGTAAGCAGGGTGACGCAGGTACGTTTCAACGAAAGGCTCGTTGAAAGAGAGTTCCTCACGCCAAACAAGGGTATCGGGAAGAGCTTTCAAGTATACTTCAGGATATGAATCGCTAAAGACGCGCTCAAGCCAGAACAAATACTCTCGATAGTTGATATTTGAAACTTCGGTTTCGTCGATGTAGAAAGATGAAACAGTTACCCTTCTTGGGACACTGTGATAATCATACATTACATCTTGCTCGGTCATACCCATAGTAAAGGTACCACCTTCGACGAGGACGAGATTAGGACCAGTAGCCTGGCCAACATAGTTAAGCTTTTCGAAGCCTCCCCACTCTGTGTCATTGTATTTCCACCCAGTGGTTGAAGAGGACATTTTCTTTTTGCCGCAGGAACTTAGGAGGAAAAGTGCAGCAACCGCTAAAGCGCCGCATTTTAGCAGAAATTTCATAATTGAGACCTAGTTTTTAATTAAAAATGGCATACAAATGTAAAAATAAATTCGCACTATTTGAATATTTTCAGGCAATCGCCATAGCGTTTTGACATTCTCCTGATTTTCGATGCTTCGGTTTCATCAAAGTTCAAAACAAATGAAACTTCGTGAGCACCTCCAGTATTGGAACTCAAGCCGGAAACGGTGATATCATAGCTGTAAGCCATCTTGAATATCCCCTTTTTGAAACCGGCCATAACTATTGCAGCATCTGCATTAGAGAACGTGTGCCTGAACCAGGCGCCACCGAAAATCATACCTGTTCCGATGTAAGCACCTGCATTCACCTGGTTAAAATCTCCCTGTCGGGCATAGATCAGGTTCGGTGATATAAACGCTTTGGATTTCGATTTATTGTTTGTGTTACCAAGATTTATTTCTGCACCTGCATGGAATGAAAACAAAATCGGGATAGACCCATTTCCAGTCGGGTCACCAAGGAAGCTTTCATCAGGTGCATTAATATGTTTTACGGTGATTCCGGCATAGAACCATGGTGCATAAGCCAATAGTCCCGTACTGACATCAAAGTAGGTGTTGGTCAAATTTGCAGGTCTTTCTTCCAGCGTTGCAAAAGGAATTCCTCCAGGACCGATTGGGCCTAGAAAAGGATCCAGTTGATCGAGGAAAATCAGGCGATCCCAATCAAGGCGTTTCTGCACAAGGTCACCTTCCAGACCAAGCCTGATAAAAAAGGCCTCACTAACCTGGATATTATAAGCATATGCCAATTGAACCTTGGTGGTTTTAAGAAGACCGTCACCAGCATTATCTGAAATCAAAGAAACACCAATCCCACTGCTGTACTGCTCAAAATACTGATCATAGGCAGCAGCATAGGTAATATAGGCATTGGGCAACGTTGGCCATTGATTGCGATAGTTTAAAGATACACGCGGGGTATAGGTCGTTCCTGCTAATGCCGGGTTAAGTTGAGTTGGAGCAGCAAAGAATTGACTGAACAACTCATCCTGGGCAAAAGCACCAGCGATTGAGGAAAATATGATCGAGATTAAGAGTAAACTTCTTGTCAACATCTATCCGTATTGAAAAATAATAAGAAAAGGTTTTTACAAAATGAGTCAAAGCTCCTGGCAAATCCAGTACGTTCAGGTTGTGCGCATGATGGAAAACCAGTGGCTTTGTTCAAGCTAAAATCTGGATGTAACCATAAATATAACGTTCATTATGCAAAAATCGTGTCTGAGTTGGTTATAGAGTTTGCAATTAAACCTTTTCCAAAAAAAAATACGACCTTAGTGGACGGAAATGGACTTTATAAAGTTTAAATAACATCCTGTCTTATTCGTCGAGATAACAGAACCACCCACCATTTCCAAAGTAAAGACGTTAAACCTGCTCTTTACTTGATAAACTGTCGTCTCCTTTATTAAAAAATTGAAGCAACTGTTTTAATTTCGTATTCTATTTGAAATCATCTTTACGCAAAAATTTTAATTGAGTTTCAAAAGGCAGCCACCAAAATTGTGGTCAACCCTTAACTGTTTAATTTTGTTTAAAGATTTTTCTACGTTTAAGCCAATCCTGATAACATGAAAAGAGTACTGCTTTCATTCTGCTTCGTCCTGGTATGTTCTATCTTGTGGGCTACAGGCCCTTTTACTGTTTCTCGTACACTTGCATGGACCAGTCAAGATGAAAATTCTGAAGCCGATCTGTATTTTGATGGTGCAATCTATGTTAGTGACCATCCTTCCCTTCCGATGTTTTCAGAGCGTTTCCAATTGGATGCTCCAGGTACGATTGCCGTAACTTTAAAGAACGAAGTGTATGAGCCACTCACAAAAAAGGCACATGCAGACGATCAGTTTATCAGGGAGGATATTACCATTAAGACTTCAGTAGACCTTGATCGACGTCAGGCTTTCGGGTCCGTATGGTTCATTCCGATAAGGAAAAATCCTTTAACTGGTAGTCTTGAGAAATTGGTATCCTATGATCTGACCATCCGACACCAGTCTGAAAGTATTGTAACGCCAATTCTTCGTAACGGACCATTTGATTCAAATCTCAGTACAGGTGATTTGTATAAAATCTCCATCCCTGAATCAGGTATTTATAAAATAGACGCTAACTTTTTATCAAGCCAGCTCGGTGTTGATGCAGCTTCTGTTGATCCCCGAAAAATAAAGATTTATGGTAATGCCGGCGGCTTGTTGCCCGAACCCAACAATAATTTTAGATATGAAGATGTGCAGGAGAATGCAATTTTTGTAGCAGGAGAAGGTGATGGTTCTTTTGACAGCAATGACTATATCCTGTTTTATGCGCACGGGCCTTCTATCTGGACTTATAACACGGCTACTTCCATGTTTTCCACCAGGAATCACTATTACGATTATAACTACCATTACTTTATCAAAATTGATAACAGCGGACCAGATGGCAAGCGCATTGCGGAACAGGCAAGCCTTGCCAACCCAACGTATGTTTCAGAAGGAATAGACGGTCTTGCTCATCATGAAGTTGATGAGATCAACTTGCTCGATGATTATATCAATGCCTTTGGAACCGGGAAACTCTGGTATGGCGAAACGTTTAAGTTTACTAATGACCGAGACTTTAATTTCACTTTCCCCAATCTTCAGACCAACCAGGACATCAGGTTTGAGGCCTCTGTTGCAGGTCGTTCCCTTTCGGCTGCGAACCATATCATGTCAGCTTCAGCAAATGGTAATAACATCAGCGTGCAAAATCTTGGTTCAGTGACTGGAGATACCGAGCAGACCTATGCTCAGATCCGTACAATGACTGGTGCTTTCCAGAGTCCCACCAATGATGTAACAATATCCATGTCATATAACCAGCCTACTTCTAATGCAGAAGCCTGGCTTGATTATATTACCCTGAACGCTCGTCTGTCTTTAGTATATAATGGCACAGCGCTAACTTTCAGAGATAAAATGTCTGTCGGACAAAGCATTACCAGTTTCACTATTGCCGGTGTCAACAGTAATGTACTGGTCTGGGATATTTCAGACCCTGTAAATGTCAGGCATCAATTGGGTCAACTTAACGGTAGTGCCCTGCAATTTGGCGCAGAAACTTTTGGGCTCAAAACTTTTGTGGCCTTTGAAGGCAGTGATTTCCCTGCACCTGGTTTTGTAGGTTCGGTCGCCAACCAGAATCTCCATGCCATGGCTGTTCCAAATCTGGTAATCCTCCACACGCCTGAAATGGCAGCTTCTGCTGCGCAGCTAGCTAACCACAGGAGTAACTTTTCCGGCATTAGTGTTGCGCTCGTGGAGCTTGAACAGGTTTATAATGAATTTTCGTCTGGCACGGCTGACATTACTGCGATCCGCGATTTCGCAAAGCATCTCTATGATCAGGGGCCAGACTTCAAATATTTGTTGCTATTCGGAGATGCTTCATTTGATTTCAGAAACATCAAAGGCAATGAGACCAATTACAACATTATTCCAACTTATGAAACAGATCGCTCAAACCACCCGATTTCAGGATACCCTTCGGATGACTACTTTGGATTATTAGATCCTAATGAAGGATTTATCGCAAGTGGTGCCCTTGATATTGGTATTGGACGTATTCCTGCTCGTACTCCATTAGAAGCCAGCCAGGTCGTAGAAAAGATCATTCGTTATGACACGGATCCGCAAATGTTGGGCTCTTGGAAAAACAGGTTACTTTTTAATGCTGATGACCAAGACAACAACCTGCATCTTAATGATGAAGACAATATCGCTCAGACTGCGGCGAATAACTATCCGGTCTTTAATCTTGAGAAAAACTATTTTGATGCCTATCCACAAGTTACAACCCCTGGTGGCAACCGCTACCCTGACGCCAGCGAAGCGATAGATAACAGTATTTTTAAAGGGGTAATGGTCGTCAATTATATGGGCCACGGTGGTAGCAACGGATGGGCTCAGGAGCGTGTATTGACCAATGATATGATCGAAAGCTGGGAAAACACGCACAAACTCCCGCTTTTTGTAACTGCGACCTGCACATTCGGCCCATATGATGAACCATCGATTACAAGTGCTGGAGAGTTATTGGTGCTTAAGCCAAACAGTGGAGCCATTGCGCTTTATACCACAGTGAGAGCTGTATTTGCTTCCTCAAATCGCGAATTGACCGAGGCTGTTTTTGAGCATTTATTTGAAGAAGTCAATGGTGAAATACCTACTATTGGCGAAATCCTCAGGTTATCAAAAAACAGTCCTGGCTCCGGACTTACAGAGAATACAAGGAAATTCACTTTGTTAGGTGATCCGTCAATGCAGTTATCACATCCGAAATATAATGTTGTTACTACAGAGATCAATGATATGCCCGTTACCGGGAATGATACGATTATGGCGCTTCAGGAAGTGACTGTAAAAGGTTTTATCGAAGCACCTGGAGGAGGCATATTGACAGACTTTAACGGTACGATTCTTCCTACCGTCTATGACAAGCCACAGACCCAGTTCACGTTAGGTAATGATTCTGATAGTGATCCCAGAGGATTTGCAACACAGCGCAACATCATCTTTAAAGGGGTTGCAACAGTTGCTAACGGAGAATTCACGTTTACTTTTACGATGCCATCCGATATCAATTTCACTTTCGGCAACGGAAAGATCAGTTATTATGCCCACGATGGTGTGTCTGAAGACGCCAATGGCTATTATAATGGTGTCATCATTGGAGGTTCTGATTCCACTGCTCCTATTGATGATGAAGACCCTGTTGTTAAGATCTTCATGAACAACGAGGAGTTTGCTTTTGGAGGCATTACCGATGAAAATCCGATTCTGCTTGTAAAATTAAGTGATGACAGAGGCATCAACACTGTCGGCAATGGTATTGGTCACGATATCACAGCCATTCTGGATGAAGATCCACAACAATCTTATATTCTCAATGACTTCTATGAGTCTGAGCTGGATAATTCAAGGCAGGGTATGGTAAGGTTTCCATTGACAAACCTTGAAGATGGACGACACAGTATTTCTGTCAAGGCATGGGATATCGCCAATAATTCAGGAGAAGATTATACAGAATTTGTAGTTGCCCAATCAGCAGAATTGGCACTTGAGCGGGTATTGAACTACCCAAATCCGTTTACCACAAATACAAGTTTTCAGTTTGAACATAATTTCCCAGGACAGACACTACATGTCCAGGTACAGATATTTACTGTTTCAGGAAATCTGATCAAAACAATCGAAGAAGATATATTCTCTGATGGCTACCGCATCTCATCACTGACCTGGGATGGAACAGATGAATATGGAGACAGAATTGGAAGAGGCGTTTACGTGTACAAAGTATCTGTAGCCTCAATTGAAGAACAGGAGGTTAAAGCAGCAGAAAGCAAATTCGAAAAATTGGTAATTTTACGATAATCTGGATAATTGTTTCTAAATTTGCAACGCTCATGGCCTTTCTTGCATCTAAGATATATTGGTAAAAACGATGCCTTAAAGAGCACATAAATACTTCACTCAAATCTCTATTGACTAAAAAATGCCTATGGCGTAAAGCTCTACCTTTCAATAAGCTCTTTATATAATTAAACATTTGGGACTTCCTTATTGGTATGAAAAATCCTTTTGATATTTTCCAGAGGGTAACATTTTTCATAATAAAAGGAATTACTATTGGGAGATTTAACAACCCATAAGCATTTTTAAAACAGATATTATCACGGACAAATCAACAATTATGAAAGGTAGTATAAAAGCTGTCGCCACTGTTCTTGCCTTACTCTTGTTTTGGGCACCAAATACAAATGCTCAGATCAATGAATGTAACGAGGATGGCATCAACCAGGTGACCGGAGAGCGCTGCGTCAACACCATTATTACAGCAGTTCCATTTTTGAGAATTATTCCGGATGCCCGTTCAGGTGGTATGGGCGATGTAGGTATTTCTATTTCCCCTGATCCAAATGCCATGCACTTCAATGCCTCTAAACTGGCATTCGTTGACAAAGATCTTGGCATTTCAGCTACTTACACTCCATGGCTAAGAGCGCTTGGCCTTCAGGATGTTTACCTGGCATATCTTTCTGCATACAAACGCATTGATGATCTGCAAACTGTAGGACTCAGTCTGCGTTATTTCTCATTGGGGAATATCCAGTTTACTGATGAAAATGGTCAGCCACTGGGTAGTGATCGCCCGAATGAATTTGAGTTGGCTGGTGCATATGCAAGGAAACTTAGCGATAAGTTTTCAGCAGCAATTACCTTGAAATTTATTTACTCAAAACTGGCTAATGGCCAATCAGTGAATGGTCAGGAAATCACACCTGGTACTTCAATAGCAGGTGATATTAGCTTCACTTATAATACACCTATCAAACTTGGCAGCAAGAAAGCGCAATATACGCTTGGTGTCGCAATCTCAAACATTGGAACCAAAGTTTCATATACCAATTCTGTAAACAAGGATTTTATCCCAACCAACCTTGGTATCGGGAATACTCTTGAAATCAACTTTGACGATTATAACTCAATTGCAATCAGTGTAGATATCAATAAACTTTTAGTGCCTACTCCTGATCCGTTGCTCACCGATAATGATCCGCAAGATGGTGTCCCTGATTACAAGCAGGTTTCTATTATCGCAGGATTGTTCAAGTCGTTTGGTGACGCTCCAGGAGGATTTGCGGAAGAGTTAAACGAGTTGATGTACTCTATTGGTGTTGAGTACTGGTATGACAAACAATTTGCTGTTCGCTTTGGACACTATAATGAAAGTAAAACTAAAGGTAACCGTAAGTTTTTCACTGCGGGACTTGGTCTTAAGTACAGCATTTTCGGCTTGAACTTCTCTTACCTTATTCCAACTTCAAACCAGCGTAATCCATTAGATAACACACTACGTTTCTCGTTGCTATTTGATTTTGGCGCATTCCAGGCTGACGAAGAAGCCCCGACCAACGATCTGTAATCATACAACCTAAAAGATAAAAGACGTGTTATTACTACTGTGATAACACGTTTTTTTTAGGGCTTTATCGAAAACCTATTATTTTTGCGCAGAATTTACAGCATGCTATTATGGAGAATGTTTCTTCGAGCTCCACGCTTTTCTTAAAGTTTTTTTTCCCTACGATCTGGATTGTTTTCTTCGGAACGATCACACTATTCCTTTTTCTTCAAACAGGAGTAGATACCGCTGACGTGGTCAGGCCTTCTGCCTCTAAGGTGGCCAAACTGGGTATGCTAACCATTTTCATTTTAGGAATATTGTTTCTCTACTACTTTTTCATGCGCCTCAAAAGGGTTGACATGGATGAGCATTTCATATATGTCACCAACTATTTCAAGGTATACAAATACCCATACAGCAATATTTCACATATTGAAAAGCAGAGATTTCTGTTGTGGCGGCCGACGAGAATTTACTTTGTGGAGGCAGGTTCTTTCGGTAATCATATTACCTTCCTGGCCAGTAAGTATTTCTGGCAATTTCTTGCTGAGCACCCTGATATAGGCAGTAAATTTGTGGTCAAGGGAGAGGTTTAATTACTCTTCTTCCTCAGAAGATCCTTCTTCCAGTTTTTCAAGACCTGTTAAATTTTCCTTGTTTTCTGCTGATCCTGTATCGGTTTCTTCGGTTTTCTTTTCAGCATCTTTAGGAGGTTTAGGTTTTTCTTCTTCGACTTTGGCTTTGGTAGCTTCTTTGGCTTTAAGCTGTTCGAGCTGTTTCTCAAGTTGGGTTTTTGTGGCATTCATATCGCTGAACTTCTCTTCTTTGGACCTGATTCGTTCGTTGATCATCTGTACCTTGGCTTCGCGAATCTGGGTTTCCAGTTGGCCGGCACCAGAATCGTCTATTTTATTCTGCTGAAACTTGAGTTCGTCTTTATCGCGGGAGATCGAATTTTCCATTTTCTTGATCGCGTTGAGCAATCCTTTATAACGGCGGTTCAGCCTGTCGAGTTGGGAATTACTGCCAACTGCTTCTGGGCCAAAACGTTTGATCTTAACTTCTTTAAAAGCGTTATCGATGCGTTCCCACATTTTGGTACGGAGATCGCGGGTGAGTTTTTCCTTCCGGAAACCTCTCTGAATGTTTTTAAGTTCTTCGAAAACCCTTCCGAGATTATCGTCTGACTTGATCCGTTGATCAATATCATTCATGGTTTTCTCATATTTTTCATATATCCCTAGCGCTTGAGAATGAAATTCTTCATTCAAAACGGCATTAAGTTCTTTCATGCGAGAGAACAGCTTATTGGTCTGATCGCGCAAAGAGTCTGCATGGTGCCTTGAAAGATTACGCTCACGCACCTGTTCGCGCACCTTATCCCAAAAACCTTTAAGTGTTTCCCACAAGGCAGAGTCATAGCTTTTCAATTCATTAACCTTATCGCGCAGGTCATCCAGTTCACCCTGGTAAACGCGATACAGTTTAGACGAAAGTACGACGAAGTGCCACTCCGTTTTCGCCCTGTTAATGAGATCTGATTTATCGGTTTTAATATGTTCAGGTAGGATTGATTCAGAAATGGTCAATTCCATCTCATGGTGTTCGTAACCTGATTCGGGGAATGCAGTTTCTTTTCCTTCTCGCCATTCGAACAGGAGTCGATTATGCAAATCCATTGAAGCATCTTCTCCTTTAAATGTCCAAACATCAACCTGGTTGTCTTCGGCTCTGAGTTGCAGAGCAATCAAAATCTTATTGTCTTCGGCGTCAGCGCCCCACAGTACTAATTTAGTCTTCATAATCCATTAGGTTTGATAGCTGTTCGTAATCTCTTGCAGATCCATACATGTTTTTCAATAAAACATGGGATATCCTGTATGCTCTTGTGTGTGTTTTAATGGGATTCTACAAAAAATACCCAGCCTGAATAATCCGCCAATGGGTTGCAAAAATCTGGAGGGAACCTATCCAAGCTATTATAAAAATAGTAATTATTCGTCAACTATTCAGAAAGGATGATCAAAGCATACTTTTTGATAGTAAATATTCTGCTATTTGTACCGCATTGGTAGCTGCACCTTTACGCAAATTATCTGCTACTATCCACATATTCAATGAATTGGGGGCAGACTCATCGCGACGCAATCTGCCTACAAAAACCTCGTCGCGGTTGTGGGCTTCGCGAGGCATCGGGTATGCATTTGACCCTGGGTCATCGACCAGAACCAGCCCTTCTGTTTCAGAAAGCAGGCTTCTCACTTCCTCCATTTCAAAATCTTTTTCGAAGGTAATATTGACCGATTCTGAATGACCGCCTTGCACAGGTACCCTGACAGCAGTAGCTGTGATCATCAAACTGGCATCTTCAAGTATTTTTCTGGTTTCATTGACCAGTTTCATTTCTTCCCTGGTATAACCGTTTTCGAGAAAAACATCGCAATGTGGAAGGACATTGGCAAATATTGGATGCGGATAAGCCATTTCTACTTCATTGGCTCCTGCCATTTCCATTTCATACTGGCGAACGGCTTTTACACCTGTTCCGGTAACGGATTGATAGGTAGAAATCACAAGACGGCTGATCGTATATTTTTCATGTAATGGTGCCAATGGAACGACCATCTGAATTGTCGAACAATTAGGATTGGCAATGATCTTGTCTTCTATGGTAAGAACGTGCGCATTCACCTCAGGCACTACAAGTTTTTTGGTAGGGTCCATCCTCCATGCTGAAGAATTGTCGACTACCGTCGTACCGACTTCCGAAAATTTTGGTGCCCATTCTTTTGAAACCGAGCCCCCAGCAGAAAAAATTGCCAGATCAGGCCGCTGATCCACAGCATCCTGCATACTTATGATCTTATAGCTTTGACCATTAAATTCTACGGTTTTGCCAACTGATCGCTCAGAAGCTACAGGCAAAAATTCCGTAACCGGAAAATTTCTTTCTTCCAATACTTTTCTCATTACTGCGCCAACAAGTCCGGTCACACCTACTACTGCTACTTTCATCTTTGGTTTTGATATTTTGAATAGAAAATAAGAGACAAAGGTATAGGCTTTAATTCAATCAATCAACAGAAAAAACATTTTGGTCATCAAACTTTAACCATTTTAATCCGAATTCTTCGTTATTTTTAAAGTCATGAAGAAAACCTTACTCTCAATCTTTGCGATTGTCATGTTTTTTGGTGCATCCGCACAATTCGAAGATAATTTTGGAGATGGCAATTTCACCGATGATCCTACCTGGCTGGGAGATACCGGGGTTTTTATCATAAATGCCACCAACGAGCTCCAACTGAACGATGTTGCAGGAGGTGTCTCTTTTCTCTATTCTGCAGTACCTCATGCCGACAGTACAGTTTGGGATTTTTATGTAAGGCTCGAATTTGCGCCCTCCACCAGCAACTTCGCAAGGGTTTACCTCAGTTCAGATCAGGCAGATCTTGATGGCGACTTAAATGGTTATTTCCTTAAGATTGGCGGGGAAAGCGGTTCAACTGACAAACTAGAGTTGTTTAGGCAGGATGGGAGTTCAACGACTTCTTTGCTTACAGGAACAGAAGGTGGTGTTGGTAATGATCCAGCCGAAGCCCGCGTACGTCTAACTCGTGACAATAATGGCAATTGGGAACTACTCGCAGATTATTCAGGCGGAAACACCCTGACATCGGAAGGAACTGTTTTTGATGACACCTACCCCTCTGGTGAATATTTCGGATTTCACTGTACATATACGACCACAAGGGCAGATAAATTCTTTTTTGACGACGTGATTGTCTCTCCAGTCTTTATGGATATGGAACCGCCAGTTTTCTCTTTTGTTGAAGCCGCTTCTTCTACTGAAATCGATATTACTTTTGACGAAGAAGTAGACATCTCTTCAGCCCAGATTTCTGCTAATTACGCTATTGACGGAGGACTTAACATTACCTCAGCTACGCTGGATGGTGGTGACCCTACTCTTGTGCATCTTGTAATCAGTCCGCCAATGACGAGTGGGCAAACTTATACCATATCAGCATCTGAGGTGGAAGATCTTAATGGGAATGCTATTCCTGGGGCCAATCCCCAACAGTCAACCTTTACTTTTTTCGACATCCTTGAACCGAGTGAATTTGACATCCTGATCAATGAGATGTTGCCAGATGACAATCCGTCTATTGGATTGCCTGAAGCAGAATTCATTGAATTGTACAACAACTCCAATTTTGCTTTTGAACTTGCCAACTTCACCATTGAGCGGGTTAATCTTTCCTCCGGAAGCATGAAAGTAAGCACCCTTCCGGCAAAACTAATGCTGCCTCAAACCCATGTGATCCTTTGTACTTCTACCAATGCCGTTTTATTTGAGTCCTTTGCAGATGCTGAAAATATATTGGGACTTTCAAATTTCTCAAGCTTTTTGCCGAACACCGATGATGCATTATTTTCCTTGAAAAAGGCAGACGGCACTGTTATCCATGAAGTCAATTACTCAGCTTCTCTTTTTGCAGGAATGGACCCCAATGGTCTTACGCTTGAGTTGGTAAACCCTGAAGCAGCTTGTCTTGGCGCTGAAAACTGGCGGCCTTCGGTTGATCAGGACGGCGGCACTCCGGGTGCTGAAAATTCAGTTCTTGACCCTGGTTTTGGTAACATTCCACCTGCACTAACCGGCGTACTTCAATTATCTGATACGGAAATCTTGCTGTTATTCGACAAAAGTCTTGAAGCCAATCTTGCTGAGGATCCTGATCAATATATTTTATCTGGCGGGCCCTCTGCCCTATCTCCTGATATGGCCAATTACGACCCTGTAGAAAACACGGTGTTGCTGACATTCGTAAACGCCTTCATCGATGGTACTGATTATACAATTATGATTTTGCCTGCAGTGCAGGATTGTCTTGGTAACGCCGTGTCTGATCCTGATTCAGGTGAATTTACATATGTAGAAACTTTACCTGCTGACAGATATGACATCATCATTAATGAGATTTATCCTGATCCGACACCATCAAACGGCCTTCCTGAAAAGGAATTCGTAGAACTTTTTAATCGAAGTGATAAAAACATCAATCTAAAGGATTTCATCCTTTCAGACAGAAGCGGACTGGTTTCACTACCAGACTTCATACTCGAACCAGGGGCATTTGTAATACTTTACGAGGCAGGTAATCCGGGGTACGGGATATATGGAGACACTATCGCACTGGAAGATTTTATTGGCCTGGGCAATGAATCAGATGACCTAACATTAATTTCGAACCAGGGAACGGTAATTGATGCGGTCTTTTACGATATGTCATGGTACCAAAACACCTCAAAAGATGACGGTGGATGGACGATTGAAAGAGTTAATCCCAACAAGCCATGTGATGATCAAACCAACTGGAGAGCAGCTCTCGACCTGCCCGGAGGAACACCTGGAACTGTTAACTCAATAATCGAAACCGACGCTGATGTCACCTTTCCTGACCTCATTAAAGCATTCCCGGTATCTGACTTTGAAGTGCGATTGACCTTTTCAGAAGCCATGTCTTCCGCAGACGCTTCCGATGTCAATAACTATTCATTCAGCGGGGATCTTGGTACGGCTGATTTCGCCTTTCTAGAACCACCTTCATACAATTCGGTGCTCATTAGTCTCAACAACCCAATTATCATTGGGACGATTTATGAAGTAACTGTCAACGGCATTAATGATTGTGTTGGCAATGAAGTCGGGGTAATGAATACCGCCAGGTTTGCAGCAGCCGAGCAGGTTGAACCGGGTGACCTTATTATCAACGAGGTTTTATTCAACCCTTATGTTGGTGGTTCTGATTTTGTTGAAATTGTGAATGTTTCTGAAAAGGTCATTAATCTTAATGGTCTGATCATGGCCAATAGAGATGATGCTGGCAATATTAATCAAACGGCGCCGGTAGAAGGCGATTGTCTGCTTTTTCCTGGGGAGTATATGGTTTTTACACCTGATCCAGTCAATATTAAAACCCTGTATGCCACCACTAATCCAAATGGTTTCCTTGAAACCGGGCTTCCAACTTATTCGGATGCCGAAGGAGATGTCGTGTTGGCCAGGCCTGCATTAATTGGCAGTGAAGTAATTGACGAGTTCAGTTATCTTGATGACTATCACTACGAATTGCTGGATTTTGATGACGGTGTCTCATTGGAACGCATTCGTTTTGATGGAGAAAGCCAGGATCCTGCCAACTGGCATTCTGCAGCAGAAGATGTCGGATTTGCCACACCAGCTTACGAAAACTCGCAGTTCTTTGGTAATCTTAATCCCATTGCCAGCTTGTTTGAAATACCCGATCCCTCTTTTTCCCCTGACAATGACGGATTCAAGGATTTTTTGCTTCTGCAATACGATCTTGACCAACCAGGCTATTTAGCCAACATTTGGATTTATGACGCAAAAGGAAGGAAAGTACATACCCTTGCCAGGAACGAATTGCTTGGCACTACAGGTACAAAACAGTGGGATGGCGTCACTGATGAAGGCACTAAGGCAAGGTTAGGCATTTACGTTATGTTTATTGAAGTTTTTGACCTTAACGGGAATGTATCGCGATTTAAAGAAACATTTGTAGTAGGCGGAAAGCTGTAACTTTCCGTTCCTCCTGTTCGTTTTCATATATATAACAACATAAGTATTGAAAAATAACTCCAATATCATGAAAAGAACCTTACTCCTTCTCATTGCTCTTTCAGTTTATGTTCATCTAAATGCACAGCAAACCGGATTAAGAGTGTACCAGATTTTACAAACAAATTGTGCAACAGCAAGCTGCCACACCGGCGCGGCTCAAGCAGGTGGACTTGATCTAGAAGGCACAGGCCCAAACGATTTGACTCGCCTGGCTTCCTTAAAAAGTAGCCTGGAATTTCAGGCACCGACAAACGCAACTGCGGCCAGCAACGGTAATTCTATTTTGTATCCCGGAAGGGTAGATAAAAGCTTCCTTTTCAGGAAGATTAACGAAGGTCTCGAACCGACATTGACCCTGGAAGCTGGTGAAATGCCTTCTCATGGAGATGCTGGCCTTACCGATGTTGAAAAAGAAATGATCCGTCAATGGATTCTTTGGGGGACACCGCTTACCACAGAAGTAGTGGAAGAATCTCTCCTTGAAACCTACTATAATGTTGGAGGCTTACAGAGTTTTCCCTCTGGCCCACCTCCAGCACCAGACCCATCGGAGGGTATCCAGATAAAAATGGGACCGTTTTTCGTGCCTGATGTACCAAATGCCAATATTGAGGTCTTTCAGAAATACGAAATGGATTTCCCGAATGATGTGGAAGTAACCAGGGTTGAAACTTTTATGAGTAATTTTTCTCATCATTTCATCCTTTATGATTACAACTCAGCTTCGGACGCCAGCGGGCAGAATCACGGGTTCCGTTTTAATCCGGATCATATTAATGTTGGTGTGGTGAAAGCCATCCAGGAACCTACCGACCTGAAACTTCCGCAGGGAGCAGCATTTTTCTGGGACCATGACCATGTGCTTGACTTCAACTCCCACTACATTAATTACGTAGGGAATGTGCCCTATGCAGCAGAAGTGTACCTTAACATTTATTACCAGGATGCCGGCAATGCAGCCCAGGAAATGCAAGCCCAGGTTTTGGCCAATACTAATATTTGTGTAGCACCAAACGGCGATGAGACGGTCTTTGACCAGATTATCAACTACCCTTTCGGGGATGTTTTCGTTTGGGGCTTGATGGGCCACACCCATCAATTGGGAACTGGCTATAAGATTTGGTTGAGAGAAAGTTTCCAGCAATCTACTTTGATCTACGATGCTGCATGTCCTTTTGGTGAGCCTGGATGTGCATCTCCATATTTTGACTACCAGCATATCCCGATGCGCTATTATGAACCATTCTTACCAGTAACCATGAATTTCCAAAATGGGTTGATCCATGAAGCCAGTTATGTCAATAATGGCAACTCCACAGTTTGTTGGGGGCCGACCTCAGAGGATGAAATGATGGTAATGGTAATTATGTATATGAATGACACAACAGGTGTGATTACCTCTACTGAGGAAATTTACAATCCACTACAAGAAGTCAAGGTTTATCCAAATCCAATGTCAGAGACATCCATTGTAGAGTTACCACCCGATGCGGGAACCGTTAATTTTGTGCTATACGACCTTATCGGCAGAGAATTAAGAAGGATTAATGACATCAACAGTCCAAGCTTTGCTATTGACAGACAGCAATTATTAAGTGGCATGTATATATACCGCTTGGAAAATGAGTATGGACAATTCACTAGTGGAAAGCTGATGGTGGAGTAGTTTGTGCTTTAAAAAAAGGAATAAACATTAAACAAATTTTTGTCGCAATATGAAAAGGTCCCGTGACACCACGGGGCCTTTTTTATTAAAAAAATGAAACTAAAAGCCATAAAGTTGCCGATCATAGGGCTTTATATGGTATTTTTTTAAAATTTAAATGTCACAAAAGCGATAAAATTCAACCCGCCTTTTTGCTTTTCATCTGCATTTTTAGAGCATAAACGCCAAATGGCGGCATGCCCGAAAAACCAGAAAATTCCTTTAACAGATTACCTATCTCCAAAGGTGATCTGTATTACAAATAAAAGGTGGTTTCAGACATGTATCAACTTGAGTTTTCATAGTGGGTTTATAGTTTGTTTTTTGTTTTTTGTCGAACCTCTGTTTTGAAGCAGAGGTTCCTTTTTTTTATCCCAACCCTTATCTTTGTGGTATGAAAACATTCTCAGACAAACTCGCCTCCCTGAGAAAAGACTATATCGCCCATGTTCTTGATGTAGACCATGTTAGTGAAAGTCCTTTTGAGCAATTTAAAACTTGGTTTGATGAAGCATTGGAAACCATTGAGCACGAAGTCAATGTGATGACCCTTGCCTCAGCCAGCGTGGATGGAATACCTTCTGCCAGGATTGTTCTTTTAAAGGGATTTAATGAAAATGGTCTTTCATTCTTCACCAATTATGAAAGCCGGAAAGGCCAAGAACTCATTGAGAATCCATACGCATCATTGGTTTTTTATTGGTACGAATTGGAAAGGCAAATTAGAATAGAGGGAAAGGTAGAAAAACTTAGTCCTGAAGAAAGCACCGCTTATTTCCAAAGCCGTCCAAAAGGAAGTCAGATAGGTGCCCACGCCTCTCCACAAAGCCAGGTAATAGAAAACAGAACTGTACTTGAGCAAAATGTAGAGCGCTTAAATGTCCGATTCGAAAATGATGACATGTTGCCCCGACCAGAACACTGGGGAGGGTTTAGATTGATTCCTAATCAATTTGAATTTTGGCAAGGCAGGCCAAGCAGGCTCCATGATCGCATCAGGTATCGCCAACTGGAAAATGGAAAGTGGGTTATTGAGCGCTTGGCTCCTTAAACTTTACCGCCTTTTAGCTTCGAAAAATCGTTTCAGCAAATCCGCTGATTCGTATTCTAAAATTCCCCTGACGATTTGGGTTTTGGGATGTAAGACCTTTTCGCCCATTTTCGAATATCCCCTTTTGATATCAGCAGCGCCGAACACCAGTTTGCCGAGTTGCGACCAGTATAAGGCGCCGGCACACATCAGGCATGGTTCAAGAGTGACATAAAGTGTGCAGTCTGCCAGGTATTTACTGCCCAGGTAATTTGATGCCCCCGTGATGGCTAAGATTTCCGCATGCGCAGTTACATCGGTTAGTAACTCTGTCTGGTTATGGGCCCTGGCTATGATGTTATTTCCAGACACGATTATGGCCCCAACCGGCACCTCTCCGGCATCAAAAGCCTTGTTGGCTTCTTTGAGCGCTTCCTTCATAAAATACTCGTCGGTAAATATCTTCATCATTATTCAGGCCTTGATATTGATAGGAATAGAAAAAATTAAATCTACCAATGCTCTATGTTAATCCATAATTCAAAGACCTTAATATAAAAATTTCGTTATTCGTAGATGACATTACTACTATTGTATCACCATAAATAATTCCTGATCGAAGAAGATCTGGAAAAATTTAGGGTCAATAAGTGCAATTGCCTCTTTCGCTGCATTTTTAAATCATTAAACAGTAGTTATGCGACTAAAATTATTCCTTCCACTATTGGCGATGTTCTGGATTACTATTGGCTTCGGCCAGGAAGAATGGGATCTCGAACGTTGTATCCGTTATGCCAATGAAAATAGTATTACCCTCAAACAAGCGGATATTAATACTGAAAATGCAAAGTTGACCCAAACACAGAATAAGATGGCTCAACTCCCAAATCTTGATTTTCAATCAAATTATTCATTTTCTTTTGGCCGTTCTATCGATCCTACTACTAACGAGTTCAGGTCTCAGAATCTTCAGTCACAGAGTTATAGTATTCAGGGAGGGGCTTTTCTCTACCGTGGATTAACTATTCGCAATGGCATCAAGGCAGGAGCTCTCGATATTGAAGCTGCAGAAGCAGATAAGGAAGCTGCAGTGAATGACCTTGGTTTAAATGTTGCCGCTGCCTACCTGGGTGTACTACAGGCTCAGGACCAGATTGCAATTGCTGAAAACCGTAAAAAGCAAACGGAAGACCAACTTGACAGAACAAATAAATTGATCGAAGCAGGTACTTTGCCCGAAGCCAACAGGTATGATCTTGAAGCACAATTAGCTTCTGACGATCAAACACTCACAGCAGCAAATAATGGGCTGATACTGGCATACCTTAGTTTAAAACAACTACTCAATCTCGACCCAGCTGCAGAAATGAGTATCGTCAGACCAGACATCTTGCTTCCGGTAGAAGGAAATTTGGATGACTACGTTATGCAGGAGCTATTCTCGACAGCACTAACAACTCAGCCAATGATCTATGCCAACGAAAAACGCATTGAAAGCGCTGAAATTGGCGTCAAAATAACAAAAGGGGCACTCCATCCGTCGCTTAGTGTTTTTGGAGATATAGGTACCAGGTATTCAAGTATATCTCGTGATTTTGAAAACTTCAATGTCACCGGTGAATTTGACAGAACAGATCTTATCGTAGAAGCAGGCGGTCAGCAAGGTATTCTAACAGTACTTGATCCAGTTGTTGAATTTGGTAAAAGGCCCTATTTCAAACAACTCAATGACAACTTCAACCAGGGCATTAGTCTTGGTCTGGCCTTTCCCATATATAATAGACACACTAACAGGGTAGCTATTCAAAAGGCACAGCTTCAGGTCTTGAGTGCTCAATACTCTGACGAGTTGGCCCGCACCCAGCTGAAAGCTGATATTCAAAGAGCGCTCACTGATGCAAAAGCAGCTTATGACCAGCTCGAAGCCAGTGAAAAAACTGTAACAGCAAGACAAAAGTCATTCGAAAACGCGGAGAAGCGTTATAGCCTTGGCGCTATCAACACCTTCGAATATAACCTGGCAAAAGACAACTTTGACGTTGCAAGATCAAACGAGGTTTTCGCCAAATACGATTATGTTTTCAAGATGAAGGTTCTCGATTTTTATTTAGGCAGACCAATCAAACTTGATTAATAAACTAATATCAATCCACCCGATTTGATATTCGGGAGCAATAAATGCACTCTCTCACAAAAAAGTCCGAACCATGGCAAAAAGCACTCAAGGGAAAAAAAAGAAAAAAGGAAATAGCCTCCTCTGGATATTACTTGGCATCGTAGCAATAATGATCGCTGTAGTGGCCGTCAGAGGTGGAGGTTTTGGCAAGGATGAAGGAATTGAAGTAGATGTTGAAGATGTCGAAACACGCACCATTGTTGAGACCGTAGAAGCAAGCGGCAAGATCTTTCCGGAAATTGAAGTAAAGATCAGTTCCGATGTCTCCGGAGAAATCGTCGAACTGCTTGTTGAAGAAGGTGACAGCGTCACTCAAGGCCAATTACTTTGCAGGATTAAGCCAGATGCCTATCAGTCTGCACTGGAAAGAGCAAGGGCAGCAGCCAATACCTCAAGAGCCAATCTCTCTGGTGCCATTGCCAATGAAGAGCAGTTAAATGCCCAAATGGTTCAGACCCGCATCCAATTGGAGAATAATGAGACCATTTATAATCGGCAGAAATCGCTTCACGACCAGGGTGTAATCTCTGACGTCGATCTTGAAGCAGCCGAAACAGCTTTCAAAACATCAGAGGCCAATCTCGAATCAATGAAAGCCAACCTTAAGTCTGCACAAGAATCTGTGAAAGCAGCCAGATATAGCGTTAAAAGTTCTGATGCTACTGTAAAAGAGGCCAAAAACAGCCTTTCTCAAACCACCATTTTTGCACCTAACAGTGGCATTATATCAATGCTGAATGTAGAGAAAGGGGAACGCGTAGTAGGAACTTTACAAATGCAGGGTACCGAGATTCTCCGTATTGCAAACATGGACAAGATGGAAGTGCAGGTGGAAGTCAGTGAAAATGATGTACTCAGGGTAAAACTCGGAGACACCACCGATATTGAAGTTGACGCTTATCTCAATCGTAAATTTACAGGTATCGTTACCGAAATTGCCAATTCATCTACAAATGCAGCACTGGCAGCATTGAATTCAGATCAGATCACCAACTTTGTGGTCAAGATTCGTATTCTTCCAGGCTCGTATGGTGACTTGCTGGGTGATGGCATCAAATTTCCTTTCCGTCCCGGAATGTCAGCTTCAGTTGAGATCAGGACGAATAAGGAGGCAGGCGTAATTACAGTACCAATCCAGGCAGTAACAGCCCGCGAAGATGAAGATGAAGACAATCTGGAAGCCGAAATCAAGGAAATCGTTTTTGTTTATAATAACGATACGGTAACCACTCGCGAAGTCAGAACGGGCATTCAGGATGATTCCTATATCCAGGTTGTCGATGGCCTTGAAAAAGGTGACAAAATCGTTTCCGGACCTTATTCAGCTGTTTCCAAGAAATTGAAAGACGGTTCGAAAGTTTCCATGAAGGATAAAGACGAAAAAGACAAGGATAAAGAGGAGTCATAGATATATGTCTCTACTACTGATTTTTGTAAAAAATCCTGTAAAGGGTACCGTCAAGACACGAATTGCCAAAACAGCAGGTGATGACGAGGCATTAAGGATCTACCTTGAGTTACTCAAGCATACCCGGAACGTAACACGTCAAATTGAAGCTAATCGTTGGATTTATTACAGCACTTCCATCGAAGATAATGACGGTTGGTCAATTGATGAATTCTCCAAAAAGGTACAGGTTATCGGTGATTTGGGCCACAAAATGCAATCAGCTTTTGAAGAAGGACTTAAAACCTACGATAAGGTCGTAATCATCGGGAGTGACTGTCCTTTATTAACCCCGGAAATTATCAACCAGGCGTTTGAAAGTCTTAACCAACATAAAGTAGTTTTTGGTCCTGCAAATGATGGCGGGTATTACCTCCTCGGCATGACAGAAATGGTAGATTCCATTTTCAATAATAAACCCTGGAGCACTCCCCTACTTCTCGATATCACTTGCAAAGAACTTGAAAACCAATCTATTAGCTATGCCTTACTCGAAGAGCTACCCGATGTAGATCATGAAGAAGATTGGAAAAAATATGGGTGGTAGTTAAAGCTTATTGGCCTAATTCGATTTCCAATTCCTGGAAAATGCGCCTGATCCTTAAAATAAGCTCATAAGGCTTGAAGGGCTTGGTAATGAAATCATTAGCACCCAATCTGAATGCTTTTAAAACAATTTCATCCAATTCAAGTGCAGAAATTACAATGATGGGCGTTTCACGTTTAAGTTCATGCCTGACATACTTTATCAACTCAAGTCCTGTAATGTGAGGCATCATAATATCAGCGATAATAAGATCGGGCTCTTCGGCAGTTAGTAATTGAATAGCTTTTTCTCCATCTTCAGCCTTGATAACTTCAAAGCCTTGCCTTTTGAGCCTAAACTCAAGGGCCGTGAGCATAATTTCCTCATCCTCACAAATAAGAATTTTCATTATTGCCGTTTACTTTTAATGGATGATCAAGGAGATGACTTGATACACCAATCGCTGTTAAAAAATGGAGCAATTCTAAAGATAGAAAAAACCTTGATATTAAACTAAATCAGGTCTTTTCAACTAGTAGTTTCACATTGTTAAAAGCAACTTCAAGCTCCTTTTTAGCATTGGCATAAAGCTGGATGACCTCTTGTATCAATTTGGGCGCTTTATCAGAAACTTCATTTTCTCCATGGCTATTTTGCTGGTATTCCCAGAGTAAACGGTCTAGCTTGATATTGGTCTCGATGAGCTTTTCATATCCAATATAAGGCAGTGTGGTTTTCATTTTGTGACTAACCTGTTTAAGGTCTTCCCAGTTTTTCTCCAGGGCGAAGCGTTCCATTTTATGGAATTCTTCTTCTGGCTCCTTTAGTAACATTTCCAACAAAATAGCTTTCATCTCTGCGTCACCATCGGCCATCAGGTCAAGGTAGCCCATATTGATAAGTTGGAAAGTTTCAGGAATTCTTTCCCTTTTCATAGTTTGGTCTTTAGCTTGGATATTTTTATTGAGATACATCCCAATTTTTTTAAATAATTCATCGGGAGTAAAGGGTTTTAGAATACAATCATTCATGCCGTATTCTTCATACTTTCCTTCCTTTGAAATATTGACGTGCGCTGTCATTGCCAGAATGGGTATTTCTGCTTTTCCAGGGCCCATGTTTTCCCTGATGTACTTTGTAGCATCAATCCCATTCATCACCGGCATTTGAATATCCATCAGGATGATCTCTACGGGTTCACTTTCCAGTTTTTCAATAGCCTGCTTTCCATTATCTGCTACAATCAAGACGGCTTTGGGCCATTCTTTCATTATAATCTTGGAAGCAACGAGCTGGTTTACTTTTTCGTCTTCGACCAACATAATCGTTACATCACTATCTCTTCCTGTAATCTGCGGTTTGATCTTCTTGCTGGTGTCCTCAATTTCATCTGGTTCTCCTTTCGGAAATGGGATTTCGACAATAAACAATGAGCCTTTACCAAAGGTACTTTCAACAGATACCGTTCCGCCCTGTAATTCAACCAGGTTTTTCACAATAGCCAGCCCAAGGCCTACTCCTTCGTAGATCTTTTCTTTATTGTCTGACACTCGTGTGAAATTTTCAAAAATCACATCGAGTTTATCTTCTTCAATCCCAATGCCTGTATCTGAGACCTTAAACTGCAACGTCATTGCATCTTCAGATTCATCGGCGACATGCACTGTGATCCTGATTCTTCCTTTTTCTGTGAACTTGATGGCATTGGTGCAAAGATTAAGAACGATTTCTCTAAGTCTGAGCGGGTCACCGATCACCGGAGATCCGACTCCGCCATCAATCCTGAGTTCTGCCTGTATACCTTTTTCCGCAGCCTGGAATGAAATCAGGTTAAACACCTCCGTAATAAGGTGTTCTACATCAAAGCATTTTTGCTGCAATTTAAGTTCTCCATATTGCAACTTAGATATTTCAAGAATGTCATTAATGATCCCCAAAAGGTGCTCCGAAGAACCAATTATCGTACTGATGTAATTGTGTTGCTCCTGGTTTATCGGCGTTTTCATCAGCAGGTGACTCATACCGAGAACAGCATTCAATGGCGTCCGCATTTCGTGAGAGACATTAGCCAGAAATTTTTCCTTCAGTTTGGAAGTCTTTTCTGTTATCTCTTTTTCCTTCAAGAGTTCTTCATTCCGACGCCGATCGGTAATATCTCTGATAATACCATGGTACCCCATGAAGTTTTCAGTTGTAGAAACGCTGGCAGTAATCAAACAGGCCCGTACCTGACCATCCTTTCTGACAATATCAACGGGGAAATCCCTTACAAACGAGGTTTTGTTCATCGCCTCGTGAAAATTGCGTTGATCGTCTGGGTTTTTATACAGTTTTTCTGTTTTTAACGACCTTAACTCCTCCTCACTATAACCAAATAGGTCAATACTTGCCTGGTTAAAATCCATCAGGTAACCTTCTTGTGAACTGATATAAATCGCATCTGCAGATTGATCAAACACGGTCCGGTAAAGGATCTGGCTGCGAATCAATTCTTTTGCAGCAAGTGTTCTTTCGGTAATATCCTGAACAATTCCTGTTAAGCGGTAAAGGTGGTTTTCCGAATCCCTGGTGGCTTTGCACAAAACCGTAATATAACGCAGGTCGCCGTTAGGGCGAATGATACGCATATCTTGTTCTACCTGGTTATTGGCCTCGAGTTGCTCCCCCATTGCTCTGGTGAGGTAGGCGTCATCCGGATGAATTATGTTCATCAGGGTTTCAAATTTGAAAAACCCGTCCATTTTCGGCATGCCCAAAATTCGGCTCACTTCATCTGAAGCCGAGAAGTGCATAGACTTCAGGTTGAACTCCCAATGCCCCAAGGCGGCAATCCTTTGGGCTTCTTCAAGCCGTTTTTTGATTCGGTTCCTTTCAATTGAATAGCCAAGAGTTTTGGCTAATTCCTCGCCACTGAATTCTCCTTTTACAAGGTAATCCTGTGCTCCGGATTTTACAGCTCTCAGTCCAAGGTCTTTATCGGGTAATCCTGTCAGAACAATCACATTGGTTTCCGGGAAGTGGGAAAGCAGTTTTTCTACTGTCTGGAAACCTCGACTGTCAGGGAGGTGAAGATCCAGCATTACCGCTCCAAATTCGAATTTGCCGAGGGCTTCTAGTCCTTCCTGGAGATTGGTTTCATGTTGTGTCTTAATCTCATATTCTTCTAGCAGAACCTCTACTAAGCGGGCATCTCCCAAATTGTCTTCAATAAGCAAAATGGGAAGGCCACTGTCGAATCCAGAAATTTCCTCCTTGGACATGGGTGAGATTTAGTATCACATTGGAGCGAAAACAAAATGCGCATCTTCTTTTTCACATACGAATAGACAAATGGTTTTGTTCGGATTTTTATAGACTTTTTTGAAAGCGTCTACCTTTTTTCGTTCGATAAGGCCTTTAGTCACAAATTCTTCCAGGGTGGAAACATTATATGACCAGTTAGCTCCGGAAGGGCCCATTTCGAGGATTGGAAGTCCAAGATTTATCCCTTCTCTAAAAGCCACCAGTATTGGATAGTTTGAAACATCCTGATCCTGAACGGTTTGAAGAGCTTCGTTTAAAACCTTTTTGTATTTATTCAGATCGCTTTCCAGTGAGCGCAATACTTCGTGCTCTTGCGGCATTGGGTCAAATTTTAATTAGCTTATTTATCTAGGTTAAATGGATTCCAAAATACACTTTTATTGGATTAACTGCAATGCAACTACATTTTCAATATGATGTGTATGGGGAAACATGTCAACCGGTTGAATATCCGTAACCTCATAAGCCTCAGACAATAAGTTTAAGTCTCTGGCCTGGGTAGCAGGATTACAACTTACATAAACAATTCGGGGAGCCTTAAGTTCCAATAAAGCCGCTACCACATCACCATGCATGCCTGCGCGAGGAGGGTCAGTAATCACAAGATCAGGCTTGCCGTTTTCAACGACAAATTCCCCTGTGAGAATATGTCTGACATCGCCAGCGTAGAACAAGGTATTATCAAGACTGTTCAATTTGGCATTCTTGTCGGCATCAACAATCGCTGCTTCTATTTCTTCGATCCCGATGACTTGTTTGCAGTTTGACGCTACATAGCAAGCAATACTCCCCAGGCCGGTGTAAAGGTCATATACCAGTTCGTTGCCTGTAAGTCTGGCAAATTCGACAACTACATCATATAGCTTTTTTGCCTGCCTGGAGTTGGTTTGAAAAAATGACTTGGGCCCAATCTTGAATTTAACATGCCCTAACTGTTCGATGAGATAAGGATTTCCAGACCACAATTTGAGCTCGAGATCGAAAATCGTATCATTCTTTTTTCCGTTAATGACATACATGATCGATGTAATCTCTGGAAAATTGTTTGCCAGAAAATCCAAAAGACCTTTCCTGGCTTCCTGGTCATCATAAAAGAAGCTGACAATTACCATAGTCTCACCTGTTGAGGTAACTCTGACAAATAATTGTCTAAGCAATCCTTTCTGCTCCCTGATATCAAAAAAGGTTAACCCGTTTTCAAGGGAAAAAGCTCTGACGGCATTCCGTATGGCATTAGATGGATCAGGTTGAAGGTGACATTTATTGACATCCACGATCTTGTCGAATGCACCTGGACGGTGAAAGCCCAATGCATCACGATCCGTAATGACCTCTCCTGATGCAATTTCTTCTTCAGTAACCCACCTTTTGTTGGAGAAGGAAAATTCAAGTTTATTTCGATAAAACTCGGTTTCGTCAGACCCCATGATGGTTCTTATACCTGAAACATCAATACCACCGATTCGTCCCAGGGCATTTTCCACTGTTTTTTGTTTGTGAAAAAGCTGCGAATCATAGTTAAGGTGTTGCCATTTACATCCACCACAAACACCAAAATGTTCACACACGGGCTCTATTCTCTCTTTTGAATATTCATGAAAAGCAATAACACGACCAAGGAAATGGCCTTTGCGCTTTTTAAATACTCTGATATCCACAACGTCACCTGGCACTGCTCCTTCTATGAACACTACCTGGCCGTCATGTCGCCCGACGGCTTTTCCTTTGTCGGCAACTCCCGTTACAACCACATTTTCGAGTATCTTGATTTTTCTTTTTCGCCCCATGTATGCGAATTAATTTGAAAACTTACCCAAAGTTAGGTTTTCTGAAGCTCAAAATGTGATGGAAAAGTTAAAATAATCTTGGGTGCACCTAAATCCTTTAAGGATGGTGGTTTCTATTCGTGTTTGCATAATAAATTGTCTATTTTTGCGTCAAATTTTTCAAAAGGAAATAAAGTATTGAAAAATGAACTTTAACAGCATGGCGAACAAAATATTTATTTTGGTATTCACCTTACTGACTCTGGCATCAGGCAGTGTCTTTGCTCAACCTGAAGATCCAGTACTTTTCATTGTGGAAGGAACACCTGTTCATGTCTCAGAATTTGAATATATCTATACCAAAACCAATGGGGAGAAAGCTGAATTCGATGAACCTTCCCTAAGGGAATATCTTGAGCTTTATAAAGACTTTAAGCTCAAGGTCAAGCGCGCCCGTGATCTAAAATTAGATACGATCAAAGTGCTTCAACAAGAACTGGCCGGGTATAAGCGCCAGTTGTCCAATAATTATTTGATGGATAAAGAAGTAACTGAAAAGTTGTTACGTGAGGCCTACGACCGCTCACAATACGACGTTGCAGTAAGTCATATTCTGTTCAGGGCTGATAAAAATACTAATCAGAAACAAATAAAAATTGCCAGGCAAAACGCCTATAAAGCACTCAAAAGGCTCCAGAATGGTGAAGCTTTTGAAAAAGTAGCAGCTGAAGTTTCAGAGCACCCTCCGTCAAAAAGTAATGGCGGCTATATCGGGTATTTCACAGCTCTCGAATTACCAAATTTTTATGAATTAGAAACAGCGGCCTATACCACTCCTAAAGGTCAGATCTCAGATATCATCAAAACGCGACTGGGGTACCATATTATCAAAGTCATGGACAAAAGACCAGCACGCGGGCAAATCAAAGCGTCTCACATCTTGATCAGGGTTGACAAATCAGCTGACCAGTCTACTGTTGATAAAACAAAAAATCGCATAAATGAAGTGTATCAGCAATTGAAGGATGGGGGCAAGTTTGAAGATTTGGCGCAAGGTGTATCAGAAGACAATACAACGGGTAAAAACGGAGGACTTATCGGTACTTTCGGGATCAACAAATACGAAGAAGACTTTGAGAATGCTGTTTTTGGGCTCAAAAATGATGGCGACTATACTTCCCCCGTTAGAAGTAGCCTGGGATGGCATATCATCAAAAGGATAGAAAAGCCGGAGCCCCTTCCTTATGAACTGGCTAAAGGCGGCCTTATCAATCGCATAAAGAGAGATAGTCGTTATGCCATTGCCCAAGAAGCGATGGTTGCTCGTATTAAGGAAAGTTCGGGATATAAGGAAAACACAGCTTTTCTCAATGACTTTTTTAGCAACTTGGGTGAAGATTATGTATCACCTAACTGGGAAGTTCCTTCGAAAGACCTGGACAAAGAAGTCTTTGGCATCGGTGATATGAGTTATTCTCTCCAGGATTTTATCGCTTACAACAATCGGAATAGAAATTTACGTGTAAGAAGGGGCCGCCAGGCTTCACCCCAGGATGTTGGCAAAGAAATGTTTAAAGACTTTTCTGATAAAACTTTGATCAAATACGAAGAAAGTCAGTTGGAAAAGAAATATCCAGACTTCAAATCACTTATGCGTGAGTACGAAGAAGGCATTCTTTTGTTTGAAGCGACCAAAAGGTTGGTATGGGATAAAGCCAATGAAGACTCAACTGGCTTACAGATGTTCTATAACCAAAACAAAGAGAGTTACAAGTGGGCGCCAAGGGCTAAAGTCAACCACTTCACTTTAGCTACAGCTGATGAAAAGACAATAGCTAAAACCTATAAGCTGGCAAAGAAGAAGTCGACATCGGCTCTACTTTCAAAAATCAATAAAAAGGGAGAAGTATTATTGGTGGAAGAAGAAATATCTGAACAGGGGAAGAACGAATTACTGGATAAATTGGCCTGGCAGGCGGGCACTGTTACGGATCTCAAGATCGGCAAAGAAGCGTCCACCTTTTCCAAAATAGAGACTATATTACCAGCTGAGCCGAAATCGCTTAAAGAAGCTAGAGGCTATGTGGTAGCTGATTACCAAGATCACTTACTTAATGAGTGGGTAGAGCAATTAAGAGGCATGTATAGTGTTAAAGTTGACGAATCAGTGTTTCGTTCTCTTGTAGGGAAGCGATAAAGAATTAAATGAGAAAAGACGATTTCCTGATATCTGGAATTTTATTGGCTTTAGTCTTCTTTGCAGGATGCGCTGAGAAAGGTCCTGTTCAACCAGAAAAGCCTTTGGCCAGGGTCTTTACTCAATATCTTTATCCATCTGACATCGCTGATATTATTCCGGAAGGTGCAGCTGATAGTGCCTTAATCGTAGACGCCTACATTCAATCTTGGGTGAGAGACAAGGTTATGGAAAAGATGGCGGAACAAAATGTTAGTGCTGATGAGGAGATTGAGAGAATGGTTCAAGATTATAAAGCTTCTCTGGTGTTGAGTAAATACGAAGAAGCATTATTACAGAAAAACCTTGATACCACAGCAAGTGAAACGGTTTTGAGGGAATTTTATGAAAGGAGTAAATCCCAATTCCCATTAGCCACATCCGCTGCAAGATGTTATTATCTCAAAGTCCCAAGGTCTGCCCCGGATGTTTCAGATGTCAGGAAATGGATGAAATTAGAGAAGGATAATGACCTTAATAATTTACTTCATTATGCTGCACGCCATGGTATCGAATTTTCATTTGGTAATGACTGGATACTGGTAGATGAATTGGCAGCGAAACTCCCTGAAAGTACGTTGAAAGAACGGTATTTGCAGGCTTCCAGGTTTGACTTTTACGCTTCAGATGAAGATTATCGTTATTTCGTAAAAGTAACCGGATATGTTGAAAAAGGAAGCCCCTCTCCTTACCTAATGATCAAAGAAGACCTCGGGAAACTTGTATTAAAAAAGAAGAAACTGGAAACACTGAAGACAATTTCTGAGCAAATTTTTAAAAACGAACTCAGTAAGAATAATGTTGAAGTGTATTCAAATTAAACTTAATATTTCATGAACAGAATTTTTGTTTTTTGCACCTTGATCTTATGCAGCCTTGGTTTATCAAATGCCTTGGCCCAGCCGAAAGTTGTTGATAAAGTTATTTCCGTAATCGGAGATAAAGTTGTCTTGCACTCTGATATTGAAGAGCAAGTGGCCTATTTCGAGGCACAACAAGGCGCCATTCCTCCTGATGCAAGATGTTATGTACTCGATCAGATGATGACACAACAGTTATTGTTGGTGCAGGCTGACAGAGATAGTGTTGTTGTAGAAGATGCTGAAGTTAACCAACAGGTAGAAGCCAGGATCTCTCACATTCTTTCTTTAATGAGAGGTGATGAAGAGCAGTTTGAAGCCTACTATGGTATGTCAGTTTCTGAAGTTAGAGACAAATTCCGTGAAGATATGCGCAATCAGCTCCTTACTCAAAGGATGCAGGCCCAGATCGTAGAACACGTAAACGTAACCCCGTCAGAAGTTGTTGAATACTTCAATAAAATACCAATTGACAGTTTGCCTTACTTCAATTCAGAAGTAGAAATTGCTGAACTGGTTTTAAAGCCTAAGGTGAATGAGGAAGAACTTGCAAAAGCTGAAGCCAAGATTACCAATTTGCGCCGACGCATCGTTGAAGATCGAGAAGATTTTGCCACCTTGGCTGAACAGTATTCGGACGACACCGGGTCAAGAGCCACAGGGGGTGACCTTGGCTGGGTAAAACGCGGAGAACTGGTTCCAGAATTTGAAGCTGCAGTGTTCAGGCTTTCCAAAAATGAATTTTCAAAACCTGTTCGTACAGAATATGGTTATCACCTCATACAATTACTAGAGCGTCGTGGTAACTCTGTTAATGCACGCCATATATTGGTTAGGCCTGAAATTACAGATAACGACAAACAATTGGTACTCGCACAAATGGATACGATCCGTAATCTTGTACTCACTGACTCACTCACTTTCATCCAGGCTGTTAGAAAATATTCTGAAGATGAGCAAAGCAAAAATAATGCTGGCAGAATGATGAATCCTCAAACTGGTGTCTCCTTATTTGAAATTGGTGATCTACCTCCTGAGGTTTATTTTGCTATTGACACTATGTCTATAGGCGATGTTTCTGGTCCTGTTGAATTTGATGATTTCTCAGGTGACCCAACGTATAGACTATTGTTATTACAATCGCGCACCGAACCTCACCAGGCGAATTTGCAGGATGATTACGATAAAATCCAGAATGCAGCGCTCGAAGAAAAGAAGGTGATGTACCTAAGCGAATGGATCAGTAAACGTACTGGTCAGACCTATGTTTTTGTGGATCCGTTTTACACGGAATGCTTTCTGCTGGACAAATGGTTAAACCCCTAAATGATCATTTTTTTATATCTTCACGTTCCTTGAAAACAAAGGTTCGCCCCGTTGTTACCACACAAAATTGAACTAAAATTAATATGCAATATCAATCTGACGTCGAAGCAGTTGACGGTTTGGCTAAAGCCTATAATGATCTTAAATCTGAGATCGGAAAAGTAATCGTCGGGCAAGACGAAGTAATAAAACTGGTTATTATTTCTTTATTCAGCAACGGGCACTCTCTCCTAGTTGGGGTACCAGGTCTGGCTAAAACACTCCTCGTGAGTACGATTGCCCAGGTACTTGATCTTGATTTCAAAAGAATCCAGTTTACACCTGACTTGATGCCTTCAGACATAACAGGTTCTGAGATCCTGGATGAAAATCGTCATTTTGAATTTGTTAAAGGTCCGATCTTCGCAAATATCGTTTTGGCGGATGAAATTAACCGTACACCTCCTAAAACACAGGCAGCACTTCTTGAGGCAATGCAGGAAAGAAATGTAACGGTATCCGGAACAGAGCATCATCTCCCATCTCCGTTTTTTGTGCTTGCTACTCAAAACCCAATTGAGCAAGAAGGTACCTACCCGCTTCCTGAAGCTCAGCTTGATCGTTTCATGTTCAACATTCCACTTGATTATCCTTCTTATGAGGAGGAAATACAGGTTGTAAAACAAACGACATCGAGCTATAAAGCCGACTTATCAAATATTCTCTCCGGCGAACAAATTCTGTATTTTCAGCAACTGATCCGTAAGATTCCTGTATCTGACAATGTGCTTGAATATGCAGTTTCACTGGCCAATAAAACAAGACCTGGTAAAGCAATGGCCACAGGCGATGTTAACGAATACATTTCATGGGGTGCTGGCCCAAGAGCGTCTCAGTACTTAGTACTTGGTGCAAAATGCCATGCTGCCATTAACGGAAAATACTCTCCGGACATTGAAGACGTTCAAGCCATCGCAAAGTATGTTCTCCGCCACAGAATCGTTAGAAACTACAAGGCAGAAGCAAATGGCGTAACCGAGGAGGCTGTTATTGAGAGTCTGTATTAGCAGTGTGTTTGCGTTGTTAGGCATTTTTTCTCACGCGAAGCCGCAATGGTGCTAAGGTTTATTTTTGTTTAGAGGGTTTTGGGCTAGAAGTTATTGACTATTCTTTTTAACCCTTTTGTTAATTGTGTAACATTGAAATTGATAAGCAAGCCAAGTCGTTTATCTGTTAGTTTTAAGTAGGATAGCAATTGAAGTTCATGGACCGGTAAAAGTCGTTCGACCGACTTCACTTCCAGCACAAGTTCATCTTCAACAATTAAGTCCAGAAAGAAATATTTATTTAATTGATAACCTTTAAACACCAGGGGAACTTTCACCTGCCTTTTTACTATCAATCCCTTTTCTGCTAAATTGAAAGCAAGACATTCCTCATAAATTGATTCCAGTAGACCCGGTCCCATGTGCCGATGAACATCAATCGCACTGCCAATAATTGAGTGACTAATTTCATTTAATCTCTTTCTTTCCATGATTAATTCTCAGCGTATTTGCGTCTCTGCGTGAATAAAAAAATCTTACTTGTTATTGTCTAAAGTCTTCGCAAATTCAATCACAGCAGGATCTATAAAGATATCCTTGTATCGAATTGGCGTCTTTAGCCTGATGCCTTCCAGGGTCCTGCATCGACTAAGCGCTACATAAGTCTGCCCCCCTGCAAAAGCACCTCTTCCAAGATCAATAATGATATCGTCAAACGTCATGCCCTGGCTTTTGTGTATCGTAATCGACCAGGCTAATCTTAATGGGTATTGTGTATAAGTACCTTTTACCTCTTCAACTATTTTTTTCTCTGCTTTATCATATTTGAAGACAATATTTTCCCATGCAACAGGCTCCACAAAAACAATGCGACCTGTTCCTAGTTCAACTTCAATAAATTCTTCATCAAGAGTATTAATCCGACCTATGCTGCCATTGACCCAGCGCTTTTCAGTGTCGTTTTTCACAAAAATAACTTGCGCACCTTCCTTTAATCGAAGATCAATTTCAGCTGGAAACCGATCAGGAGAGAAATCTCCGATCACCTTCCCGTGATATACAATTTGCTTTGAATGCAATCTTGCTAATTGGGCTTTATTTACCTTATCTACAGCCCTGTTAATTGCTGCAAGCGTTATGGTAAATCGATGGTCATCTAATGAAATATTTGGATCAAACCTGTTGTTTATTAATGCCAGTTCCTCCTCATCCACATCCATTTTCCGGACACTATCAAGGAGACTGATAAACGACTCATCTTCTTGTCGGTATACCTTTTTTAACTCAATACCAATAAAGTCAACAGCCTTGAAGGCATAGGCAGAGAAAAAGAAAGCATTATCATAATTTCTGAAAATGATATCATAGGCTCCAGTTCTAACCGGCGCAACTGGCTCTAGCTGAAAAAGGTCACCGATCAGGATAAGTTGCTTTCCTCCAAAAGGTATTTTAGCATTGCCGGTATTTCGTCTTAAAGCAGTATCTATACCATCAAGCAGGTCCGCTCGTACCATTGATATTTCATCAATGACTAAGACATCCATCTTCTCAATAAGCTGCCTTTTCTCAGAATTCTTCTTAAAAGTTTTGATCTCCTTGTCATTGGGTAATAATGGACGCAAAGGAAATTGAAAAAAGGAGTGAATCGTCATGCCTTTAACATTGATTGCTGCTATTCCCGTTGGAGCAAGCACTACAAACCGTTTGTCTATTTCGTTCCTGATTTTTCGCAAAAAGGTAGACTTACCAGTACCTGCCCTTCCTGTAAGGAAAATGGATTGGTTCGTGTCTGAGATTAGTTGGTAAGCCTTGTCAAGTTCGATGTTAGACATTAGGTTGCAAACAGGTGATGAGCATCTCCGATTAAGTTATAAATCTAAGATCTATTTTGTCTAAAGTTAAAATAAAAAAAGGCCGTCCTGAAATTCAGAACGGCCTAATTGATTAACGTGTTTCTTTTGCTAACGAGCGAAAGAAATTGCTCGTTTTTCGCGAATAACTGTCACCTTTATCTGGCCAGGATATTGCATTTCTTCCTGAATTTTCTGGGAAATCTGGAACGAAAGGTCATCAGCCTGTTGGTCAGAAACCTTTTCAGATTCAACGATCACTCTAAGCTCACGACCAGCTTGCATAGCATATACCTTCTGGACACCGTCGTAGGACAAGGCAATCTCTTCCAGCTCTGTAATCCTTTTCAGATAACCTTCGAGGATTTCACGACGAGCTCCCGGACGGGCGCCAGAGATCGCATCACAAGCCTGTACGATCGGAGATATGATGTATTCCATTTCTACCTCATCGTGGTGAGCGCCCACTGCATTGCAAACAGATTTGCTTTCACCGTGCTTTTCACAAAGCTTCATACCTAAAATAGCATGTGATAATTCAGTTTCTTCTTCTGCCACTTTGCCAATATCGTGCAATAGTCCGGCGCGCTTAGCCAGCTTGGCCATCTTACGGGGCAGTTTGAGTTCTGCAGCCATCATTGAACAAAGGTTTGCTGTTTCGATAGAGTGCTTCAAGAGGTTTTGACCATAAGATGAACGGAATCGCATTCGTCCAACCATTCTGACGAGTGATTGGTGTAAACCGTGAATATCAAGTTCGATAACCGTACGTTCACCGATCTCCATAATTTGTTCTTCAAGTTGCTTCCTGGTCTTTTCAACTACCTCTTCAATGCGAGCGGGATGAATACGGCCGTCAGCAACCAATCGTTGGAGTGAAAGCCTGCACACCTCCCGGCGAACCGGATCAAAGCTTGAAATAATAATGGCTTCAGGCGTATCATCTACCACGATTTCAGCACCAGTTGCCGCTTCAAGTGCCCTGATATTACGACCTTCACGACCGATAATCTGGCCTTTGAGATCGTCTGAAGTAAGGTTAAATACTGATACCGTATTTTCGATGGTTTGCTCAGCAGCCATCCTTTGAATGGTCTGAATAATAATCTTCTTGGCTTCCTTATTGGCTGTAACTTTAGCCTGGTCAATCCTTTCTTTCACAAAAGCCATGGCCTGGGTTTCGGCTTTGTCCTTAATGGCTTTAATCAATTCTTCCTTTGCTTCAGCTTCAGAGAGTTTAGCCACTTTTTCCAAGGCTTTTACGTGTTGCTGGTTGGCTTTTTCAAGGTTTTCCTTTTTCTTGGCAACGATTTCAAGTTGCTTACCCAGGTTTTCCCTAATTGCCTCTAGTTCTTCCTCTTTTCTTTCTGCTTCCTGAACTTTGTTTTTCGCTTCTCCCATCTTTTTGTCGATGGCTTTGTACTTCTGGTCAATGTTGTTTTCCTTCTGCTTTACTGTATTCTCTCGCTCCTTCAACTTCAGTTCTTCTTCTTTAATCTCTTGTCGTCTCTTACTTGTATCGCTTTCAAACTTTGCTTTTAGCTGTATGTAGCGTTCTTTTGCTTCGAGGATCTTGCTTTTTTTGATCCTTTCGTTTTCTGCCTCTGATTCTTTGGCCGCCTTTTTGGCCGTTTCCTCAGCATCTTTTACTATTCGTTCGGCGCTGATCCGCGCGTCGCTAATGAGTCTGTCGGATTGTTGGTTAAGTTCATCAATCTTGGCTTGTGCGTTTTTCTTTCCAAAAACAAAGCCTAGTATTATTCCTAAAACCAATGCACCCGCTCCAATTGCTATTTCCATAACATAATGGTTTAATGAGATAATTTAACCATTAATAATGGTCAAATAAACCCAATGAGTGAATGATAGTATGAATAGACAATACATAATTTTTATTGTCCGTTCACCGGAATGCAGATATAGATAATGGAAAAAAGAACAGAACAGCGAGTTCGCTAGTCAATAACTGAACTCAGTAATTGATCCAAATGATCGAGTTTTTGGGAAAAGTCGGCATCCATCCTGCTATGATTAGCTTTTTGAAGGTCAACTGCATAGGTTAATAATGCCATTGCCAGGCAGTCCTGCTTATCTTTTTGCTTATAAGTAAGCTGAAAATTATTGACTTTTTCGTTGATCTCTTTTACGATTTTTCGGATAACAGCTTCGTCGCTTACCTTTATTTTCAAAGGGTAAGGTCGTCCTGCAATCAACACAGTTATATTCATTGACTCCTTGCTATCCATCCGGATCACGAATTACTTAACCACTCGATACACTTATCGATCTCTTTGGTGTATTTATCTAATTGTTCTTTTAAGTGTTTATTACTTTTCGCAAAGTTTTCACTTCCATTGGCATCCTTTGATGATACCTGCAATTCCTGCTCCATGCTTTTCAGGGCATCTTGTTGTCCTTCAAGCCTGGCGCTTAATTGTTTATTTTGATCAAGCAAATTGGTTTTTTCCTCTTTCAGAGATCTGTTCTCTTCAATGAGTTTTCGGATCCTGGATTCGATCCTCGTCAATTTGTCTGAAAATTCTGTCATTTGCTAATTCCTACCTGCGGATAAGGGCATTAAGTTTCGTCTCACTTTCAGACATGATTCGATTCATGACTTTATCTACGTCCTTATCTCGAAGTGTTTTTTGTTCGTCAAGGAAAACAAAACTGACAGCATAAGACTTTTTGCCTTTGCCCAGTTTTTCTTCGTTTTCATATACATCGAACAGATTAATTTCGCGCAGCAGTTTTTTACCTTCTTTTTTGGCAATGCCTGCAATTGCACTAAAGTTAACATTTTTATCAATAACCAAAGTCAAATCCCTTCTAATTGATGGATATTTGGGCAACTCGGCAAATAATACCTTGTGCGACTTCAGGGCTTTCATCACTGAAGACCAATGTACATCTGCGTACCAGACCTCCTGCTTAATACCCATTTTCGAAGTTAACTGATCATTTAGTCGTCCAAATTCGACAAGCACTTGTTGACCTCTGTGATAGCGCATTCCAAACTGGAAAATTTCATTCTCAATTACGGTTTCCTGGTAGCCGGAAATTCCCAGTTTCTTCAACAGATTCCCGACATAACTTTTGATGGTGTAGAACGAGGTTTTCGCCTTAGCTGAATTTAACCAGCTTTCTGACTGCCGCTGACCGGTGATGATCAGGGTGAAATGAGGTTTCTCTTCATACTTGCCTTCTTTTTTCAGGTAACTGTAGCCAAATTCGTATAGCCTTAAATCTGCGTTACGATGATTTTGGTTATGTAGCACTACATCAAGGGCACTGAACAACATATCAGGCCGCATGATATCAAAATCCTGGTTTGAGGTGTTATTGATATATACCAACTCCTCCTCTGGCCAGGGCAAGATTTCTTTATAGTATTTGGACTGGGTTATCGACATTTCCATAATTTCCAAAAACCCATTTCCGGAAAGGAAGTCTGCAGCAATATTGCGCATCTTGTGCGGATTAGGATGCTCAGTATACGACAAGGAGCTATGAATCTTCTCAGGAATTTCAACCCTGTTGAATCCATAAATACGCAAAATCTCCTCTATCACATCTGCTTCACGGGTAACTTCGATCTTGTTGGTTGGAATCGCTACACGCATTGACGTATCATCTTTTTCAAGAATATCGATGTGAAGAGCATCGAGAATAGCATGCATTTCTTCTACTGGAATATCAACACCGATCAATCGGCTAACATTGGCATAAGCCACCTCAACTTCATGTTTCTCAATCTTTTCAGGATAAATATCAACGATTGATGAAGCGATAGTCCCACCTGCAAGTTCCTTGATCATGTTGGCAGCACGCTTCAAAGCGTAAACGGTGTTATTAGGATCAGAGCCTTTTTCAAAAACTTTAGCGGCATCAGTCCGTAACAAATGCCTTGTGCTCGACCGCCTGAGTTGAATGGCTTCAAAGTGAGCGGCTTCAAGGAAAATTGCGGTAGTGTCGTCTTTGACACCAGACTTAATCCCTCCGAAAACACCCCCAATACACATGCCATTGGAATCACCATCGCAGATCATGAGATCTTCCGCGCTTAGTGAACGTTCTATCTCATCAAGAGTTGTAAACTTGCTTCCTTCCGGCAGGTTTTTAACGATAATTTTCTGGCCTGAAACTTCGCGCGCATCGAAAGCATGCAAGGGCTGGCCTAACTCATGAAGGATGAAGTTGGTAATGTCAACTACATTAGAAATTGGACGCACGCCAATAGCTTTCAAGCGATTTTGTAACCAATCAGGCGAAGGTCCTATTTTGATATTTTTAATTGATACGCCGGAATATCTAGGACAGGCTATGGTGTTCTCCACCGAAACATCGAAAATCAACTCTTCGCTATCAATGGCAAATTCATTGACGTCAGGCTTGTTCACTTTTCCAGAATGTCCATAATTGACCTTTAGGGCTGCAGCCAAATCTTCTGCAACACCAAGGTGACAGGTCGCATCAGAACGGTTCGGCGTAAGTCCGATGTCGAAAACAACATCTTTTTCAACCTTGAAAAACTCATGGGCAGGCGTACCTACTTTGACTTCAGTAGGCAATACCATAATGCCATCATGGCTTTGGCCCAGACCAATTTCATCCTCCGCACATATCATGCCTTCAGATTCGACGCCCCTGATTTTTGACCGTTTGATATTGAAAGAATCGCCTTCAGTAGGATAAAGTGTAGTTCCAACTGTTGCGACAACTACTTTTTGGCCTTCAGCTACATTGGGTGCACCACAAACAATCTGAAGTGGACCACCATTGCCAACATTCACTTTTGTGAGCGATAATTTATCAGCATTTGGGTGCTTTTGCTTGTGTACAACTTCTCCGATGACTAATCCTTCAAGTCCACCCTGAATGCTTTCATAATGTTCAATTCCTTCCACTTCCAGACCTATTTCCGTAAGTAGGTCACCTAATTCTTCTGCAGGCATTTCAAAGTCGAGGTACGCTTTAAGCCAGTTATATGAAATCTTCATTTTTTATGCTCCGTTTTTGACCGGACAAAGATAATTAAAGTTATGGTTTCTGATATTCATTTATTAACCAACGATAAAGAAGGGTGTGTTGGTTCATTCCCCAGTTACCTAATTCTTTTAGCTCCGACAATCTACTGGCTTTCAATATTTTATAATTTGAGCTGGAAATACTATTGAGCTGAATCCTGAGAAAATAGTGAAGCTCATTTGTGAAATTTCTAAAGCTCAGATCTTTATTGTAATAAACTGATTGCATGACGTTTTCAGTTTCTGTTAGCGCGAGTTCATGTTCGTTACGCGTAAAATAAATTATGATCTGGATTATGCGCATGTAAAAATAGGTTTGCAAACCTCCTCCTTTTCTTTGATCAGGAATACACGATTCTGCTTTTTCAAATTCTCCCAGAAATATGCTGCAAATAGCCTTCATACATAATGTTCGATCACGTGTTCTGTCATTTCCTATCAGGGCGTCTTCATTTTCGTCAATAATCTTTAACGCCTCATCAAATTTTTCTGCTCTCAGTTCATTGGTCATGAAATTAAATATGAAAGGTGCCAGTTTTTCAGAAGGCAAACCATCCCGATACTGAAACGCCTTCAGGTAAAAAACTCTACTAGTGTCATTATCGCCCATCAGGAAATATTCCATAGCAATACGATGGTAAGTACCAGCCAGCCATTCGTCAGATGCAAAATGCGGCGATGAAATCTTCGGGAAAACAGTTAAAGCAGCCTGGAGTGTCTCAATCTTTGATTTGCCGGTCAGGCCAAAAGCTTTTTTGTGCAGTAACTTAAATTCTACAAGCGCATTGGTCTCGCATTCTTCATCCCAATCAAGGTGGATATTCTCAAGCGGCTCTACTTCTGAGATTCCGCCCAATGCTAAAATGGTCCGCTGTGTGAAAGCTTTTTTATACTCAATGTCTGCCAGTTCTGTCAAATATGCCTTGGTAAGTAATGCTCTTCTTTTATCGAGCAGACTGGCCAGATGCTTGATGTTTGCAATAGTAGGTGCCCTCTTGGTTGTGAAAAGTTCAATTTCAGGATCGATAAGGTCAGCAGCAACACGAAAGTAATTTTTTTCCAATGCTTTGTCGAGGGCTTTTCGATTTTCATTTTCGAAAAGATGAATGGCGCCTCTTTCATAAATCGCCTTCAGATAAATGGATTGCTCCCAATCAGGGTCGTTCTCTCGCTCTTTTTCAAGCTCATTCTGTACAATAAAGCTGGTCAGTGCTTTGGTTAATAATCTCATTTCATTCCTTATCAGGTAACCTTTTTTGGTGGAATAGGGTTCGCCATATAAGGAATCGTAAACTACATCAATATTGAATTTTTTCTTGCCTGAGATATAATTTTCCAGGATTTCCAACAATTTTAACGTTCCCTTTCTCTTGACATTTTTCATCACGCTTTTAAACGCTGCCAACTCCTTACGGGATAGGGTTCTCAAGAGTACCAATGCCTTATTTTCTTTCAAAACTTACTGACTTTCAATTTTTTAATAAAAAAAGCTCAAACACCTGACTGAATAATCAAATTGATGCAAAGGAAATAAAAATCTATTTTTTTCATCACATTTAAAAATAAATCAATTTGAACGCCGCCCTCCTTCAGAATAAATTGTGAACAGATATTTGGAAAGACTTCAATCGGGGTAAACAATGGGCAGAATAGATTATCCCGGTTGAGTTTTCCAAATTCCTGCCAAAAAGCCTCAGTCTCGATTATATTTGTAGGACACCTCAATCGATATGCAATACCCCAAAGTTTTAAGGAATACAGTTATTAGCGGCATCACGTTATTATTGCTTTTTCTTTTATTCAAGGTCAGCAATGATCCGGATGCGCCAAGAACAATTGACAATATCAGTAGCACCAGGTCTACCCTTCTTTTCATTTCAGCATTTATTCTTCCTGGACTCTTATTCGGAATGGCGGTGGCTGCTGGTACCCCAAGGTTGGAAAATAAACAGGTCAATAAGCTTTTCTATGTCATTCTTTGCGGCCTATTATACGTTGGTCTTTTCATTCCTTCGATCAGATCAGCTACACATGTTTTGGTCTTTTCAGGATTAGGGGCTTTCGGGGTAACCGTTCTATACCATTTACTGATAAACAAGTTGAATTCACTTCCTATTTATGCATTAATCGCAGCTGTAGGTGGTATGCTTGCTGCATTGCCAATGTTTTTATTTTTTGATAGCCCTGAAATGGAAGAGGGGTTAAAAGACAAGATGCCTTTTTTACCACTATTGATATTTCCAATCTGGCATATACTGGTTGGAGGAATAATAGCGAAAGGTGCAAAATTGCTTCAATCGTAATTTCCAATAGTCACTTTGAGGTGACATTAAGCTTCTCCAACGCCCATGAGGAGAAGCTTTAATTATTGGAGGATCTTCACTTCTTCAGCTTGAAGTACGTCAAATTGCGGACTTACAAAATGAACATATGCGACAACTGCGCAGTTTAACTCATCCCATTCATTTGGCAAGGTAATGGAGAAATTATTGACTACAGGAGAATTCGCAATCGTTGCATTAGTAATTAACTGACCATCAAAATTGGTTAGCATATCGCGCATAACATGCTTGTGAACATAGTCTGTTTGTAATCCGTCAAGATCAAGTTGCGAATCAACAACATCCGTTTCGGTAACCAATACAGAAATGTGTACAGGTTGATTAATATCTTCAAAGAAATTTAAAGATGTGGAGACTTCAAGATTACGTGTACTGGCATCATATGTCGTATTCAGTTCCATCTCAACCGGAGAAACTTCAGCCAGTTCTTGTTGAATCAAGCCAGCCCATTTTGCCAGATTAACCAACCTGGAATTCTCACCATCAAACAGTTTCCGGTTTATTGAGGCAGAAGGATAAAAAGTAACAGGACCTATAAACCCATCAAGCGCATCTGCTTCGGGAGTACGGAAGTCAATTGCACTTGTGGCATGAGGAACGGAAAAGAATCCTGAATGGATAGAAACAACGATCAGATTTTCACCGTGTTGATCGAGCAGGGTTTCAAGTTTTTCGGAACCTTCCGGGCAATTTACACATTGCACACCAGTGAACTCCTCAACCAGAACTTTTCGTTCAGGTGGAATAATGTTAATTGTTGGCCCAACCTCTTCACATGCTGAAACGCTTAGCAAAATGACCAGTGAAAATATTAATATACGCATAACAATATCCTGATTAAACTTTTAAAAACTTGAATTGAGGGTGATTCGAGCACCGTTAAACGCCGGTTCAAACCTACATACACCACCAGTACAAACAATACCTTCGATTTGTTTTACCCAGGCAAATGTGAATTTATTGGACTTGTGAGTGTACCCGACCGAAACATCATAATAGCTTTCACGTTCGTCAGTTTTCCTTGGCTTAATATTTACCATATTGGAAAACGAAAACGACCAGCTTGGTGCAATCGTGAATTCGCCAAGCACATAAAAGAAAGATCCAAAATCTTGCTGAGTATGTTGATACTGGACTTCTGTTCTGATGGTTTTCTTCCTGTCGATTTTATAAATTATCTCGGTCATTGGAACAACTGAAATAACATTTGGAACACCCGGCTTTACCTCGTAAAAATCCTGGTTGTATTCCTGATATTGCAGGCCTAAAGTGGTGGTCCATTTCTTAGTGGTTCCAAGGTTTTTAAATCGGGCTTCGGCAAAGGCCTCGCGGAATAATAAATTACCATCAAGGTCAGTAATATTTGAAAAATTAAGGGCTGCGTTAATATTTTTTGCCGGTTTGAAAAGCAAATCTACCTGGAAGGCCCACTCACTTAATTCCGAGGTGTTGGCATTATATCGAGCAGCTAATCGTTTGGTATTTTGTCTTGCTGTCGGTGGAAGGAAATTAATCACTCCTTCATTTAAAATCTCATTTGGAGAGGTTCTTAGGATAAAGTTTTCCACACGCTTACCCTGCACGGTAATGCCAAATCCTTTTCTGGAATAAGAGAGATTGGTCATTATCACCGAACCAAACTTATCAACAAGTATACCTTCAGGGCCAACTATGGCTTCATTGGTTTTAAATGCACCTTCAATGTACCATGAAAAATCCTTAACCGTTAAGGTATTGTATAAGGAAAAGGCATAAACATTATACTTCGGAATAAAGCTGTCAATTGGAGCATAGGTGTTGATATCCGCCACAATAAGCGCCATGGACTCTTCATCCAAAACCCTGTTTACAACACCTCCACCAGGGGCCAGTTGAACGTCATCCGAAACCGGAACATACCCGTCGAAAGACAAGGAGGCGATTATTGGTTTATAAGTAGATGAGACCACCCCATTCGAACCAAATGGATTCCTTTGGCGACCCAACATGGTTTTCACTTTCCAGTTGTCAGAGAGATCGTAAGCCAGACGTAACCCCATTAACGAATTATCAATGCCCAACAACCGTTCTTCATAAGCCCGGAAGATAATACCTGAGCCAATCTGATCATAAAAATGACCCGCCGTAATATCGAGTTTATGGATTTTTCTTTTGATGAACCAGTTACCGATTCCCTGTCCGGTAAATGCTGCTTGTGGATCTGGTAAATTTGAATTGAGGTAGAAATCAAAACGAAGTCCAAGGTCAAAGCCAAAATTGGAATAATTCAGGTTTAACCAGCCTTCATATCCAGAAAACAGATTGTCGTACTGAGGCGTATTAGCTGCTCCGATGGAGGTATCTCGGACAAAAAAGTTTCCATTCGTCTGCAATCCCCCTGACAAACTGCCCTGAGCGAATGCGTTATTAAAGAACGGGCCGGACAGAAGGGCAACCAAAAGTATATAAAGCCCTTTTCTTCCGCAGAAGGAAATAGCGCCCCACATGGTTTTAACAGTATTGGTAAGGTTCATAGTGTCAAAACTAGATTGTTATCGTCAAGTGTCATGCACGACATCTGACAAAGCTGATCAGTAAATAAAGTGCCTTATGGCGAATGGGGCAGGTTCGCAAGAAGACGCACGCTTGCCTATTGCTTGGCGATCTTAGTGGTATGCAACAGATCTCCTTCAGAGTTGAGAAACTGGACAAGGTAATTGCCTCTTGGCAAATCGCCAACAAAAACCTGGTGTTCAAATCCAGCACCTAGTTCAAAAGTTTTCATCATTTTACCCAAAACATTGTACATAACAGCCCTTGAAACATCTGCATGGTCAGGAAGTGTTATATAAGAAGTTGCAGGGTTAGGGTATACGGTCAGAACATCTGCATATACCTCTTCAAGGCTGGTCGCATCACCTGCTGTGGCAGTGTAATTGTTAAACTGAACTGTATTTAAACTATCACCCTGAACCCATATTTTGAGCTCAACGAATCCTGTTCCTTCCGAAGTGGTGGTAAACCAGGCACTGAAGGTTCCGGAACCGCCTGGATCAAGCGAAAAACTTTCACTGTCCACAAATGGTGCACGGCAGGCAATAGGATCGCAAATAGCAGTAGACCATCCGCTTTCCAAATCATTAGTAATTCTTTCCCAGGTAAAGTCCAGTGTTTCGTTACTGGTATTGGTAATTGTAGCGATAGCTTTCAAAAGTTGTCCTGGATCCCCCTCAACAGAAGCAGGTACAGGCATGATTGTGAACTGCCCGAAGGAGTACCCACAAACGACCATAGTGAAGGCGGCAAAAAGTGTTAATTTCCGAAGCATAGTTGTTCTTATTTAGTTCTCAGCAAATTTAGTTGGGCAAAACTAGCAAGAAATTTTGCAAACCCGGTTTGATGTATTTAGTAAATTATAAAAATGACATTACAATCACACTTTTTGACACTTATAATTCGTTTTTCCCTTGCCTAAAAGGCCAAGAATTACATTATTTCGGTTTTTTGACACTAATTCAACCGCCAAACAATTTTTTGGCATTAATTTAGCCTGCCAGAAAAACGAACCATAATTTATTTTAAATCAAAATGCTCCAGCTAATCTTTTAACTATGAAAAAAAGCATACTTACGCTCGTTTTAGGACTCCTCATCACTACACTTTCGTTCGGACAAGAAGCAAAAAGCCTTTTTAATAAAGAAATTCCTGACATGACGGTCAAACTCCTCAATGGCATGAATAAAAACCTAAAGGAGTTTGCCGAAAATGGTAAGATTACAGTATTCACTTTCTGGGCTACCTGGTGCGTTCCATGTAAAAAAGAACTTGACAATATGGTCGAACTTTATGAAGGATGGCAAGAAGACTACAATGTAGAGATTGTTGCAGTTTCTACTGACGATGCCAGATCACTTGCTAAAGTAAAAGCGACAGTCAACACCAATGACTGGCCATACGAAATCCTGCTCGACCCTAATAATGACCTCAAACGTGTTTTCAATTTTAACGCCGTTCCACATACCATTGTGCTAAATGAAGAAGGCCAGGTTGGCTACGTTCACAGTGGGTACGTTGAGGGAGATGAATATGTTCTTGAAGATGAATTCATCAAAATGACATCACCAAATGGCGTTCCTGTAAAAGAGAAAAAGAAGAAAAAGACTGGTGCCGAGATTGACGGAGAGCAATAATCTCTTAAGGCTTTACAATATTTAAGCGCAGGGTATCAATGATATTTTCTTCGTCGTCGAAAAACCTGACCAGATAAATACCTCTTGACAGGTCAGTAACTTCAAATTGCTGACCTGCATGATTTACAGGGTATTCCATCATTTTCTTACCGATAATATTATAAATGACCAGTTTGCGGATATTTTCGTTACCTGAAACTTTAAAATATTCGTAAGCAGGATTAGGAAAAATCTTTAAAGCCTCACTAGGTAATGGCTGATTCTTTGTTGAAGCAGTACCAAAAAAGGATTGAGAAAGTCGGACATTATCTTTAGAATTAACGGAGGTGATCAGCAATTCAACACTGCTGGAACCCGGCGTTCCTTCTGCAAAAAATTCCACACCTATCCGCTTTGATGATTTAGGGGTTAACTTAACCCGGAAATTTTCAACGAATGGGGAATAGGATTCATTACCATAAAAGATAGAAGCATACCAATTATCACGCATATTATCATCCACTCTTTCGACTTTGAGATGGATGGTTTTATTCGTGGTATTTTTCAAAACCGCTACAGCCTTAAACGAATCTTCGGTGTTGCCATGAGCATTAGTCCTAACAGACTCGATTTTGACCTGTGCACTAATAGTAAGGGATAGGCTTAAGAAGAAAAGAAGGGAGAATAACGTTTTCAAGGGTATTGGTTTTTCGATATAAACTGGTTTTCTTAAATAATCGATTTGGATAATTAATACGTCCAAATCAGGCATTTTGTTTCAAAATAACGCACAATTTTAAGAAAGTCAAATCCTAATGCCAAGGATGCTGATCTTTTTTTATTTTTCTTAACACATATCTTGCCAATACTATCATTTCCTACAGTTTTCCTTCGTCTGCAAAACTAAAATAATCGGTTTCGGCAATGATCAAATGGTCTAATACCGCAATATCAAATAAAGCACAGGCCTTTTTAATTTTCCTCGTAATTACAAGGTCATTTTCCGAAGGCATCAAATTCCCGGAAGGATGATTATGGCACAATATTATCGAAGTAGCAAAATGATCCAGTGCCATTTTGATAATCATTCTTATATCAACAACAGTCCCGGTTATCCCTCCCCTGCTTAACAAGGAAAGGGTATTCAGCCTATTACCACGGTTAAGCAACAAAACCCAAAACTCTTCAACTGGAAGGTCGCCTAATTTGGAACCCATTAGTTCAAAGACTGCTCTACTAGACTGGATTACCTGTTTGGGCAGGGTATCAGCATTTTGCCAACGGCGACCAAGTTCCATCGCTGCGGTAATGGTCACTGCTTTTGCAACGCCTACGCCATTATACGTCATCAGGTCCACAACAGACCGCCTGGCAAAGGCTTTCAAGTTATTTTCAGACCCGGAAAGCATACGTCTCGCCAGACTCACAGCACTCTCCCCTTTTGACCCCGACCCCAGCAAAATAGCTAATAACTCGGCATCTGTTAATCCACGTTGCCCTCTGGACAATAGTTTTTCTCGCGGCCGATCACTCTCAGCCCATTGGCTTAAAGGGAAATGTTCTTTATACATTTTTGCAGTTTCTGTTTATCGCATAGTCTCCTCCGAGTGCCCCCGCTGTAACACCGCCTTCTATTCCAACGAGGTCTCTTGCTAAGGAAATGTGCATAACTTTTTGTTCAGGGCTTTGCTTCCTTCACCAATATTGACAGTCAATCCACTAAAATTCCACAGATAATGCAACGTTTTTTTTCGGCATGACAAAAAAAAAGCTTGCACCCTTTCCGGGTACAAGCTTCATAATTAGTATCTTGGAACTAAGCCTAGAGCGCATTCACCATACGGGTGAGTTTGCTTTTCAGGTTAGCAGCTTTATTCTTGTGAAGTTGATTGCGTTTCGCCAAACGATCGATCATAGAAATCACCTTTGGAAGGAAAGCCTGAGCTTCTTTCTTGTCAGTCATCTCACGTAACTTCTTCAAAGAAGAACGCATCGATTTTTTGTAGTAACGGTTGTGGAGCCTTTTTGTGGCATCCTGCCTCATTCTTTTCTTACACGATTTATGATGTGGCATATCTTATTTTTTGATTGTCATTTAAAACGGAGTGCAAATTTAGAGCGTTTTAGGCTTAAAACAAAAATTTCCTTTGAAATAATTTTCAAAAATCGTTTATTCTGATGCCTCAAAGCTACCATTCCTGCAAATTTCCTCCGATATTTGTATGCTTTAAACATCATTTGGATCATGAGTGACTATTCCTACATTTTCAATGCGCATCCTACGTTTATCGAAGCGATGTACAAATCCTACCTGAAAAACCCAGAATCAGTTGAAGATGGCTGGCGAACATTTTTCCAGGGATTTGACTTTGCAGCCCAAACCAATGGTACTTCCGAAACCGTCACTGCAAAAGCCTCCGGGCCATTTCCTTTAAAAGAACTTTATGTATTCGCCCTGATATTTGCTTTCAGGAACAGGGGGCACTTACTGTCTAATACCAATCCAATCAGGCAGCGTCGTGACCGCAGAGCCACTCTTGACCTGGAAGACTATAGCCTGTCAGAAGAAGATCTCGACCAAAGATTCATCGCCGGACGTGACATCGAGATGGAAAACGCAACTTTACGAGAGATCATTGACAGACTTCACAAAATCTATTGTGGGAATATTGGGTTCCAATTCAATTACATTGAAAAAAGAGACAAAAGACAATGGTTGAGGGAAGCTATAGAAACGGGTATGTCCAAAGGCTATGAACCCAGCCTTGAAAAGAAAAAGAGAATCCTCGAAAAATTAAATGGTGCCGTTGTCTTTGAAGAGTTTTTGCATAAAAAGTATGTTGGCCAAAAACGATTTTCACTCGAAGGAGGTGAAACTACAATAGCTGCTCTTGATGCCATCATCAATAAAGCTTCCGAAAGTGGCGTTGAAGAGGTTGTCATAGGCATGGCACATCGCGGAAGGCTGAATGTACTGGCCAATATCATGGGCAAGACCTACGAACAAATCTTTAACGAATTCGAGGGTACTGCTGAGCCAGATCAAACAATGGGAGATGGTGATGTAAAATATCACCTCGGCTATTCCTCTCAGGTAAAAGCATCGAATGGAAAGATCATGCAGCTTAAATTGACGCCTAACCCATCGCACCTGGAAGCCGTCAATCCGGTTGTTCAAGGGTTTGCAAGGGCTAAAGCTGATATTCTTTACGAAAGTGAATACGATCGTATACTCCCCATTCTGATCCATGGTGATGCTGCAATCGCAGGACAAGGCATCGTTTATGAAGTAGCTCAAATGAGTAAGCTTGAGGGATATTATACCGGCGGAACCATTCACTTTGTTATTAATAACCAGATCGGGTTTACCACCAATTTTGATGATGCCCGATCTTCTACCTATTGCACATCAATCGCTTCAGCTATTGAAGCACCGGTATTCCATGTTAATGGAGATGATCCGGAAGCCGTCCTGTTTGCCATGGAAATAGCCTTTGACTATCGGCAAAAATTTAATAGCGACGTTTTTATTGATATGGTATGTTACAGGCGTCACGGCCACAATGAGGGAGACGATCCAAAGTTCACCCAACCTCAGATGTATAATATCATCAACAAACACCCTGACCCAAGAACACTTTATACCGAGTCATTGGTTAAAAGAGGTGATCTCGATACGGAACTTGCCAACAATATGGAAAAAGAGTTCTGGAATTCCCTTCAGGACAGGCTCGATGATGTGAAGGAAAAACCTTTGCCTTACAACTACCAGGAACCCGAACAGGCATGGAGAGAACTGAAGAAAAAAACCACAGCAGAAGATTTTGAAGTATCTCCGGAAACCAGTATCAATAAAAAAGTGGTCAAACAAATCCTTGACCATATCTCCAATTTCCCGGAAGGATTTAAACCGTTGAGTAAGGTTAAACGCCTTTACAAAAACATGCGTAAGCTTATTGATGCTGGTAAAGTTGACTGGGCGCTTGCAGAACTAACAGCCTATGGTTCTATACTCCTTGACGGAAAGGATATCAGAATGAGCGGTCAGGATGTAAAAAGAGGTACTTTCTCCCATCGCCATGTCGTCATTAATAACGACGAGACCTTCGAAGAATACAATAGGCTGGGTAACATGAGCGACGACCAGGGAAAATTCAGAATCTACAACTCACTGTTGTCAGAGTTTGGCGTTCTTGGATTCGAGTTTGGATACTCCATGGCTTCACCAAACTCGTTGGTGATCTGGGAAGCTCAGTTCGGTGATTTCTACAACGGAGCCCAGGTAATGATCGATCAGTTCATTTCTTCTTCAGAAAGTAAATGGCGGCGTATGAGCGGCCTTGTTATGTTACTGCCCCACGGCTATGCCGGCCAGGGACCTGAACACTCAAGTGCCAGGTTGGAGCGTTTTCTGCAAATGTGCGCTGAATACAATATGACCGTGGCGAATGTAACAACCCCGGCTAACTACTTCCACATACTCAGAAGGCAACTGGCAAGACCATTTCGGAAACCACTCGTCATTATGTCTCCTAAATCGCTGTTAAGGCACCCCAGGTGTGTCTCGGATTTAGAGGATCTGTCTAAAGGTGGATTCCAGGAAATCTATGACGACCCGCAGGTCAATTCTGCCACCAAAGCCAAAAAAGTGAAACGAGTGTTGTATTGTTCCGGAAAGGTTTATTACGATCTCCTTGAGCGAAAAATTCAGACCAAAAGAAATGATATTGCCATTGTCAGGCTGGAGCAGCTTTATCCTTTTCCTTCAACACAAATCAATAAACTGTCCGAGAAATATGGAAATGCCGAACCAATATGGGTTCAGGAAGAACCTTCCAATATGGGAGCATGGCAATACATACTAACATTTTTCAGGCGGACACCAATGCAGCTGATCGCCCGAAAATCAAGTGCTTCTCCTGCTACAGGGTATCATAAACAGCATGAAAAGGAACAAAAGGATATAGTCGATAGAGCTTTTACCAAATAACTTCGGTTAAACCCGAATAGAAAGCTTCCGATAATAAAAGCTTTTTCAAAATGTTTTTATTTTTGAATCTATCGTCACATATAAATATTGAACCTTTAACATGAATAATCTCTAAAGTCCCGATACCCCAATGGACGAAAAGAACCATATCAATATTTTTATCGCATATTCTGAAGAGGATTCCAAGTATCTCAGGAAGTTGGACCTTATGTTCAGTGTCTTGCGTGACACCCGACTCAAATTGTGGTGGAAAGACCTTGTAGAGTTTGGAACTGACAAAGAGGAAGCGATCCAGAAACAGCTTGACTCAGCTGACATTATTTTATTACTCCTGAGCGCAGAATTTTTCGGCTCCGAGCATATTCACAAACTTGAGCTTAAACAAGCCCTGGAAAAACATAAGGACGGATCTGCACGGGTAATCCCTATCATTCTCAGATCTTGCCCATGGGATTTAAATGAAAGTTTCAAAAAACTTAAACCATTGCCTGAAAACGGCAAACCAGCTGTCCAGTGGGAATCGCTTGATGCAGCATTCACCAATGTGGTCATCAATGTTCAGAATACTGTCATGAACATTCGAACCAAGTTAAATATCCAACCCGAGGTTAAGGAGGAAGTTGAGGCCATCCCAGAAATTCAGGAAAAATCTAAAGAAGTTTGGGACAAATCAGAGCCTCAGCAGGAGCAGATTTCATACCAGGCTTCTCATGAAAAGAACAATTCAATTTACGCTATGCCCGGCGAATGGCAACCCGTCCTGCAAAGTAATGAGGACTTACAAGATTCATCGGCCCCCAAGGATCAAAATGATTTAGATGAAAATAAGGATGTCGACAATCAAAACAATTTCCCTAAAACGACTCCTGAACAAAACCAGGCAGAATTAAAAAACAGGCTTCAACAATTAGCCAACGAAAACGGGTTTGAATTCACTGAGTACCAGCGTAACCAGTTTCACATTCGAGTCACCTTCGACATGCCTGACAAAACTCAAAGATATCAGAGTGTATATACCTGGATTGCTGACATAGGAAAAGATAATAAACCCTGTATTTATATGAACACAAGGGTTGGAATTTATTCTCCCCAGGTCAACCTCTATGAATTCGCAAAGGAAGCTGCTTATGGCATCTATTCTGCAATTACCATTGTTGATGACAAAGATACCAATGGTAATCCTTGCGAAACTATCATTTTACAAGCTGCTCCTAACCTTGAGTCTACAAACTACGACCTGTTTAAACAGATTGTACTTGAAGTAGCAGCTACAGGTGATTTTCTTGAAGAGAAATACTTTGGCAAAGACTTTCACTAGCCAAATTCAACCAAAACCACAATGAAAACTATCCATGCTCTCCTCGTTGGAATTAATGACTATCATCCCCAATCCGGTGTTGCCTCACTGAAAGGCTGTGTAGGAGATACCCAGCGTATTCACGACTTTCTGGTCAAACATTTTGGCAATAGCCATAAGATAAATGTAGCTCGACTGACCAATGAGGAATCCACTTACGATAATATCGTCAACCACTTTGGTGAACACCATCTGCTTAAAGCACAGGAAGGTGATACCATATTATTCTATTATAGTGGTCATGGTGCAAGAGAAAAAGCAGCGAAAGAGTTTGACAAGTATTTCCCGGAAGGCTATAATGAATCCATCGTTTGTTACGAGAGTCGCGCCCCAAATGGTAAAGATCTGGCCGATAAGGAAATGGCAGTTTTGGTTTCAAGATTGTCTGCCACAGGCGCTCATGTTGTCATTATTATGGACTGTTGTCACTCTGGCTCTGGCACCAAAGAGATTGGTGATTTTGAATTGGGCCTTAACAAACAGACCTACGATAGGGAAAAACCACGGCCTTATGAGAGTTACCTCAATGGATGGTTTGCCCAAAATTTTCCAGGTGGTGAAGGTATTGATATCCCTACAGGAAAACATATCCTGCTTGCTGCATGTAAAGACAAAGAAAAAGCTTACGAACTAAAATCTAAAAAGGCCTTTTTTACCACTTTCCTCCTTAAAGTTCTGGAAAAACAAAACTCAGTCAGCTATGCAGATCTTTATTCAGAAACCAGGGCCTCAATGCGTCGCATGTCTGACGGGCAGCATCCCCAGTTTGAAACCTACGGTCATTTTGATGCTTTCAGTTCCTTTATCACTGGCGACAAAGCAGGTGAAGCAATGCATTTTCTCGCAACCATTGAAGACGATAAGTGGATCGTCCAATGTGGTGCCGTCAACGGCCTGCCCACTGATGCTGACAAAAAAGCCGAATTTGAGTTATTCCATGAAGGCCGATCGGTCGGATTTGCCAGCGCCACCAAAGTTGGCATCCAAAAATCAAACCTGCAGCTCGACTTTGAGCCGCATCCTGAAATAATGAATCTTCGAGCTAAATTAATCAGTCTACCAGACCCCGGCATTGCCGTCGAAACCGACCTCGATGAAAAAGGAAAGTTAAGGTTGGACGCCGCCTTAAAAGAACAACAGCCTGTTCACGTTGAATTTACGACTGAAAAAGGCGTTGCTCCTTACTTGCTGAAGGTCAGAGAATACGAAGTGCAGATTATCAACGCTAAAACCAACGCAAGACTAAGGACAATAAAAGGAGAAGATCACTATAAAGTGTTTGCAGACACCTTTTTACATCTTGATAAAATTGCCAAATGGGAAAAAGCACTCGCCCTCCAAAACCAGCAATCCAAACTAAGCCTTGACGATGTCGAGATCATTCTTGAAGAAAAGCAAAGCGTTGAGACCATAGAACACAAAAGAGACCGAGTGGTAATTGACACCTCCAAATCAGGCGATCGTTACAATCCGGTCAACATCGGTGTCAAAATTGCCAATAACAATAAGTTCAGAGATCTGTTTTGTAGCTTGTTTTACTTTTCACAGGACTATATGATTATGTCCATCGAGACAAGGCGCATCCCTCCCGCTTCACAAGCCGTTTTTATACCAAAAAACACACTGGAGATTCTTCCCGGCTTCCATGAATCGACCGACATTTTCAAGGTTTACGTTTCAACCGAAAAGATTGATGACTTCCTGATTGGTCAGGAAGCAATCAGCCTTGGTGACATCGTAAGCTATGATGTCGAAAAAAGTTTATTTGGCGAGGACAAAGCCCTGGGTAGTACAGTAAAACCTGAGCAAAGATTTACAGGTCATGACTGGTTTACAAAAACCATGATCGTCAAAACTGTAGGCCAGGAAAATAAGGTAGGCAGCAAGTCTGTCGAAATGGCCGATGGTATGATCAAGGTAATGCCTCACGCCAGCCTTACGGCAAACCTGAGTATGACTATCGCTAATGCCGGCACAAAAGATATTGAGCAGGTAAGCATGGTGCCCAAGTTAATGGCTTTGGAAGGCATGGAAATGCTAAACTTTGGAGATACCAAAAAAGATGTTTATGGCAGTCCAAATGTATTGGAGTTAACCAATATTCAGGGCGATGCCAATCTAAAAGACAATCCGCTCGAGATCATGCTCAACACCACACTCGGAGAGGATGAGGACATGCTGCCCCTGACTTTCGATGGTGAACACTTGCTACCAATAGGAGAAGCGATAAAACAAGAAGACGGCACTGTTAAAGTGGAGATTCGTCACCTTCCGGAAACACAAACCGTTAACCGGAAAAGCGTTACCAAGGCCTTGAAAATGGTATTCATGAAGCTGGTATTACGCAAAACGGATCTCACAAAATTATGCTGGGTCGACTATAGCGGCGATAAACCTAAGCGCGTTGAAAACGGTGTAGCCGAAAAGGTGGCTTCCGCAAAAAATATCATCATGGTTATCCATGGAATCATAGGTGACACCATCGGACAATGCGAATGCATGCAGCGAGCCGTTGAGGAAGGGTCTTTCGACCTCGTTCTTTCTTTTGATTACGAAAATCTCAATACCCCAATCGAACAAACCGCCCAATTTCTCAAAGATAAACTGATTGCAGCTGGCCTGGATGAAGGTCACAACAAAAACTTCTGGATTCTCGCTCATTCAATGGGTGGCCTTGTGTCCAGGTATTTTATCGAGATACTGAACGGCAAGGCGATGGTTCGACACCTGATTATGGCAGGCACACCAAATGGCGGTTCATCTATTGGCGATTTAACAACATATCGCGATTCGGCGATCACCCTCATGGGGTTTGTTTTGAACAGCTTTTCCGGTCTGGCAGTCCTTCCCTACCTGGCCCTTTTGCGTACCGTTTTAAAAGGTTCTCAGAAGGTTACCTATACCCTGGGGCAAATGAAAGAGAAGGGCAGTCAATTTATTAAGACACTTGAAAATAGTGCTCCTCCCGGTATACCATATAGTATCATTGCTGGTCACCTATTCGAATTTATTGACAAGGACGAGGATGCTAAATCTCTGATGGATAAAATGTTTAAAATGGGCGGTAAGCTATTTTACGGAGACAGGCCCAATGACCTTGCCGTAGCCGTCGAGAGTATTAAGCATGTTCATCATGATAGTGTAGCTACTGAAAGAGTAGTTGATCTTCCCGGCCATCACCTGAACTATTTCTCCCTCGAAGAAAGTGTAGATATAATTTATGATATTATTCAAAAGGGCATAGACGATAAATAACACATGGAATGGCACTTGAAAGGGAGAAAGCATTAGGCAGTACCATAAAAAAGGAAGATAAAGCACCGGTAAAAAACAGGACTAATCACCTTTTTGTAATCGGTATTGACGAATATAAATATCATCCAAAATTGCATAATTGCAAGAGAGATTGCAACAAGCTGATTGAGGTGCTAACGACCAAATATGATTTCTCAATTGATCATGTTGTCAAACGTTATGACGCGGAGGCTACCTATACAAATATCCTTGATCAGTTAGAAACTTATTCGACCACCCTGGGAGAACTCGATAACCTGATCGTCTATTTCTCCGGCCACGGTTATCGGAATGATATTACTGACATTGGGTATTGGGTGCCAGTCGAAGCCACTAAGGAGACCAAGGATTTTGTGCCGAATAGCCTAATTAGGGATTATATTGAAATCAACAAAGCTCACCACATCTTCCTGATCCTGGATTCTTGTTTTTCAGGTAAATTATTCTCCCAATTCAAATCGATTCAGGAAGTATATGACCGGATGGAAGCTGATCCTTCCAGATGGGCCTTGACTGCTGGACGGGATGAAGTCGTTACCGAAGGGGCCTTAGGCGATCACAGTCCATTCGCCAAAAGCCTTATCGGCTTCCTCGACAGGACAGAAACAGCCATTTCCACACAACTGCTTTGCGCAAAAATGGTAGAAGCAGTGGGTTCCAATTCTGGTCAACTCCCACGGGGCGAACCGCTAAATGGGGTTGGTCATCAAGGCGGGCAATTCATTTTTCGTAGAAAAGCGGTCTCACAGTCCGATCGTATCGATAAACCTGAGGAACTGGAAACCCTCAGCAAACAAACCAAAGAGCATTCTGAGAAAACGCCAACAGAAAAAGTCGATACTTCTGAAACTCTCGACTTCATCCAAAAGCTAGAGCTTAAAGGCCTCATAGGCGAAGCTGAAGCCTGGAACGAAAAACTCAGCTATCTCCGCAGTACTCATGCCGCCATGGCCGAAGGCGCTCACAAATTCCAGATAAAAATGGAAATCCGACAAACAGAAAAGGAATTGGCTGCGGTTGTAGAGAAGATTAAGGCTGTGCAGGATCGGAATGGCTGATTGCAGTTGGCGGTTGCCGTATTGAATACTTCAAAATATTCTATCTAAAATCTTTCAACAAGTTCAACCCTGTACACCACATACAGTAAACTGCCGACTGAGTATTCCCAATTCCAAAGTGACTTTCACCCAAATCCACCGTCTAAACATCGAATTTAGCCAAAGATATAATTGCAACCTATTTCTTTGTTTTCATGGTTACGATTTCAAATTTTCGTAATTCCATAAGTCTTAATCTGACTTTTTAGTCCGAACAAAGCTCAGCGAAGCACCCGGTATTTCCTGGTGCTTTTTTTTTATTTTTCCGAAAGCGTTGTCATCTTTGTTTTACACTGCTTCGGGAAGCTGTCGTTTTTGCCAAATCAGCTCCGCTAAGCTCCAAAAGCCCAATCACCATGAAAAAATCAATTTTCCTCTTTTGCATCACCTTATTCACCTTTCAACTTATGGGACAAGACCGGATAACAGGGAAAGGCTTTGCCACCCGTTCTGAAGTAATTGCTAAAAATGGTATGGCTGCCACGAGCCACCCCCTCGCCACGCAGGTCGCACTGGACATATTGAAAGCTGGAGGCAATGCTGTCGATGCAGCTATTGCGGCTAACGCAGCCCTGGGGTTAATGGAACCCACCGGATGTGGGATAGGAGGAGATATTTTTGCTATTCACTGGGATGCCAACACCCAAAAGCTTTATGGCCTGAATGGCAGTGGCCGTTCTCCAAAATCTCTTACGCTCGATTATTTCCTGGAAAAGGATATGAAGAAAATACCAGCTTACGGCCCGCTTCCTGTCTCAGTGCCAGGCACTGTTGATGGTTGGTTTGAGTTGCATGACAAATTTGGCTCAATGCCAATGTCAGACATCCTCCAACCTGCAATTAACTATGCACGCGAAGGATTTCCGGTAACGGAGTTAATTGCTTATTACATTCAGCGTACCGCAAAACGCTTCCACGACATGCCCAATTTCGCCGAGGTTTGGATGCCAGGAGGAGAAGCCCCGAAAAAAGGAGACCTCTTCAAAAATCCTGATCTGGCCAATACCTATGAACAAATAGCCAAAGGTGGCAGAGACGCTTTCTATAAGGGTGATATGGCCAAAACCATGGCTAATTTCATCAAAGAACAAGGTGGTTTTCTTTCCTATGAAGACCTTGCCACTCACGAATCAGAATGGATCGATCCGGTATCGACCAACTACCGGGGTTATGATGTTTGGGAACTGCCACCAAACGGACAGGGCATTGCAGCACTTCAGATTCTCAACATCCTTGAGAGATATGATATTGCTTCAATGGGATTCGGCAGTGCAGAATATATTCACCTTTTCACAGAAGCTAAAAAATTAGCTTATGAAGACAGAGCAAAATATTATGCAGATCCGGCATTTAATGACATTCCTGTAAAGGAACTCATTTCAAAATCTTATGCCGACAAAAGGAATGAGCTGATCAATCCTAACCGGGCAGCACGCACTTATGACGCAGGGAAATTGCAAACGGGCGAAACCATTTACATGACTGTTGCCGACAAGGATGGTAATATGATCTCCCTGATTCAAAGTAATTACCGAGGAATGGGCTCGGGTATGGTGCCAGAAGGACTGGGTTTCATGCTTCAGGACAGAGCCGAACTTTTTACCCTGGAAAAAGGACATTTCAACGTTTACGAGCCAGGGAAACGCCCTTTTCATACGATCATACCTGCATTCGTTACAAAAGACGGTAAACCATTTATGAGTTTTGGCGTTATGGGAGGCGGTATGCAACCACAGGGGCATGTGCAGATACTGGTCAACATGATTGATTTTGGTATGAACCTCCAGGAAGCCGGAGACGCCCCGCGCATTCAGCATAAAGGTTCTTCTGAACCAACCGGATCTGTCATGACTGATGGAGGAACGCTAAATCTTGAATCAGGCATTGACTACTCTGTAATCAGGACGTTGATGAGCATCGGGCATAAAGTCGTTTGGGATCTTGGCAGCTACGGAGGCTACCAGGCCATCATGTACAATGAAAAGCAAGGCGTTTACTACGGGGCTTCTGAATCCAGAAAAGATGGACAGGCTGCCGGTTATTAAACTGAAAATCGTACTTTTACACCCCGGCATGTACGATGTCGGAGTTTTAAATTTTTGCAATTGCAAAAGTGTAATTTAGCCTCGGACTTCGAGGTATAAAAGTCTAACAACAAATTCTTTATGAGCATAGTAGAAATGCGTGTCCCCACGATCGGGGAATCCATCAACGAAGTTACCCTTTCACAATGGTTAAAAAAGGATGGCGAGTATGTAGAACGAGACGAAGCCATTTGTGAATTCGAATCCGATAAAGCGACTTTGGAATTTCCTGCTGAAGTTTCAGGCAAGCTGATCCATGTAGCCAAAGAAGACGATGACCTTGAGATCGGCGCACTTGTCGCTAAAATTGATACTTCGGTAGCAGGCAGCAATGGCACGCCACACGCCGAGGCACCGAAAAAAGAAGAAGCACCTAAGCAAGAAAAACCTTCAGCTACTGAGCCAACTAAAGAAAGCCATGCGGCAGGTCACCCCTCCCCTGCAGCAGCAAAGTTAATGGCAGAGAATAACCTGACCTCGGCAGACATCGCAGGTACAGGAAAAGATGGCCGGATAACCAAGGAAGATGTCGTTAAGGCGATTAAGGCAAAATCAACGGCCCCAGCCCAAAAAGAAGAAAAGCCTGCTCTAGCTGAAAAACCAGCTACTATTAGCACTTCGTTCAGCAGAGACACCGAGCGCAAGAAAATGAGCAGAATGCGCCGTACTATTGCACGACGCCTGGTTTCTGCAAAGAACAATACAGCGATGCTGACTACCTTCAACGAGGTTGACCTTTCTGAGGTAATGGCCATGAGGAAGAAATACCAGGAACGTTTCGTGGAGAAATATGGCATCAAATTGGGCTTTATGTCCATATTCGCCAAAGCATGCGCTAAAGTGCTTATGGAAATGCCGGATGTTAATGCGGCACTTGATGGAGATCACCTGATTTACCACGATTACGCTGACATCTCCATTGCTATTTCGACACCTAATGGGCTTGTCGTTCCTCCGGTACACAACGTAGAGTCATTGCATTATGCTGATATCGAGAAAAAGATCAAGGAATTGGCCATTAAAGCACGTGAAGGTACGCTCACGCTTGACGAAATGACGGGCGGCACCTTTACGATTACCAATGGTGGTATTTTCGGATCAATGATGAGTACACCGATTCTCAATGAGCCGCAATCTGCTATCCTGGGTATGCATAATATCCTGCAGCGCCCAGTTGCCATCAACGGAGCAGTTGAAATCAGGCCAATGATGTATTTGGCGCTCTCCTATGACCACCGTGTAATTGATGGCAGCACCTCTGTTACATTCCTAGTAAAAGTTAAAAAACTACTTGAAGATCCATTATCAATGATGCTTGATCTCTAAGCCTATGATTAGCGAAGAAGATAAAGCCTTTTTACGCGAAGCTATCCGGCTTTCTATCGAAAATGTCAATGAAGACGCTGGTGGTCCTTTTGGTGCTGTAATTGTAAAAGATGGAGAAATCATCGCAAAAGGATCCAACAAGGTAACTGTTATCAACGATCCTACGGCTCATGCCGAGGTAATGGCCATCAGGAATGCATGTGCAGAACTTGAAGACTTCAACCTTGAGGGCTGTACCATTTACACCAGTTGCGAACCTTGCCCAATGTGTTTATCAGCAATCTACTGGGCTCGGGTCGAACGTATTGTTTATGCCAATAGTCGTCAGGATGCCGCCGCTATTGGCTTTGACGACAACTTCCTTTACAACGAGATTCCAAAACCTTTGGAGGAAAGAAACATTCCCATTGAACAAACTTTGGCTGACGAGGCGATCAAAGCCTTCAAGCTTTGGGAAAAAGATGATGATAAAGTTCATTATTAAAGCCTTCCAAACATTCAATTTTCAATACATTTGTGGCGTAATGCGTTTTGGTTCTGAAAACGGCAATCTCGATCTTGATTCTGGTATCAAAACCATTCAAATCAAACGTTGTTAAAACAAAAGAACCGGAACATTCCGGAAGTGAAATTCGGCTTAATCTACATTTATTATGAAATACGACATCACAGTTATCGGGTCAGGACCAGGCGGATACGTTGCAGCTATTCGTTGTGCACAACTTGGCATGAAAACAGCCATTATTGAACGCTATCCCAGTCTTGGAGGAACCTGCCTGAATGTGGGCTGCATTCCATCAAAAGCCCTGTTGGACTCTTCGGAACATTATCATAATGCGGAAGTTTCATTTGAACGTCACGGCATTAATCTTACTGGTCTCAAGGTCAATATGCCGCAAATGATCAAAAGGAAAGACGATGTCGTAGCACAGACCGTCAAAGGTGTTGAATTCCTGATGAAAAAGAATAAAATCGACGTCTATTACGGCCATGGAAGTTTTGAATCTGCCAATAAGATCAGCATAGCCAAAGATGATGGGTCAACTGAAACTATAGAAACGAATAAAACGATCATAGCTACAGGGTCAAAACCAATTACTCCGGCCTGGGCCAACTATGATAAAAAAAGGATCATCACTTCCACTGAAGCTCTCAATATCCAAAAAGTCCCTAAGACTATGTCTATCATTGGCGCTGGTGTCATTGGTCTTGAGTTAGGATCTGTATTTGCCCGACTTGGCACAGAAGTCCATGTCGTGGAATATCTTGATTCGGCTATTGCCGGAATGGACAAGGATATGGGGAGAGAACTGACTCGTTCGTTGAAAAAACTGGGCCTCAAGTTTCATTTCAGCCATATGGTTAAGGAGGTGACTTCCACTGCTCGAAAAACTAAATTGGTTGCAGAACATCGCGAATCAAAAAAACCTCTTGAAATTTCGGCAGACTATTGTCTTGTAGCGATCGGAAGACGTCCCTACACTGATAATCTAGGTCTCGATAAAGCAGGTGTAAAGCTTGAAGACAGAGGTCGTGTGGAGGTTGATCATCACTTGCAGACGAATGTGCCTGGCATCTACGCTATCGGGGATGTGATTAAAGGGGCGATGTTAGCGCATAAAGCAGAAGAAGAAGGCGTTTATGTTGCCGAGCTGGTTGCTGGTCAAAAGCCTCACGTCGATTACAATCTCATTCCTGGAGTCGTTTATACCTGGCCGGAAGTAGCAGGTGTAGGAAAAACAGAACAGGAGTTGAAGGAAGCCGACATTCCGATAAAAATCGGAAAATTCCCTTTCAGAGCCCTGGGCCGCGCCCGTGCAAGTATGGACCTTGAGGGATTGGTTAAGGTGATTGCCCACAAAGAGACGGATGAAATATTAGGCGTCCATATGATCGGGCCAAGAGCGGCTGACATGATCGCTGAAGCTGTGGTGGCTATGGAATATCGAGCTACAGCGGAAGATATATCTCGCATGAGTCATGCCCATCCGACGTTTACAGAAGCTATTAAGGAAGCAGCGTTAGCAGCGACAGATAACAGGGCGTTGCATATGTAGGATATTTTTAATTGAAAATGCCTGATTCCTGATTCTAATGTCATGCAGCAAACAGGCAACTGCAAACTGGAGATTGTCAACTCTCCAAAAGCAGACAGGTAGCAACTACCCCACAAGTTCCGCCACTTTCTCCTGAAGCCAGTCTTTCTCTGCGATGTCTTTTGCGGAATCGATGCGTGCTTTCAGGGCATTGATCTTGGTTTTATCGGAGATATTTACTTTTGATAACTTTTGTACATAGCGAACGAGATTGAGGTATTTGCGCTTATTGGCGCCTGAAATCAGCTTTTGCCTAAGCAGGAATAACCTGAAACTCTCCAACAAAGAATCAAGGGCTTCGAATTCGCTGAGCTCGTAATAGGTTTTTAATAAAAGCCACCTGCCATCCACTGCATAGTAAACATCATTATACTCTAATTGGCTCAGGGCTTCTATGACTTTTGGATACTCATGCTTGTGAAAATGAAGCATCGCCGTATTATATGCCAGAGCATTTTTCCTACGGTCTTCGGGGAGTCGAGGTTGGTTTTCGTTGATAAATCTTTCTGTCCAGTCGTAGGCTTTCAATCTTAATCCAAGTGTGATGATATTCTTATAATGCCATGGCGCCAGTTTTCCTTCATCGAATATGACTTCTTGCTCAATTAATTCTTTGTAAACCTCAAATAACACTTCCGAGAAATGTGACTTGCCGGCATTGATCTTTTTGATGCAGTAATTTTGAGCAAAGATGTAACATTCAATAAGCTCTGGTTGTGGAAAAATTTCAGGATGCTCGTTGAGTAGTCTTTTCAAATCAAAGAAATGATGTTCTGCTTCAGGCTCGAGCAATGTCATCATGATCTTATAGTAAATTCCAATAGCTGGATATTGTAATAATCCTTCTGCTTCTATCTCTCCTATCAGGCTGTTAATCAATCCAATCGGCACTTCAACATTGAGTACATTTTTGTAATTTAGAGCATCGCAATAATGTTTCAACTTTCTCACTAGATAAAACAGGTCGAGGTTATGGTCTGTAGCGACAAGATTCCTTGTTTTTGTACGAGACAACTGTTTTACCTTGAACTGATCAAGTTCGTTTTCCAATTGAAACTGTTTGAGGTAAAATTCGTCATTTGAAAACTGGCCGATTAAAGCGGATCGGGTTTTCTTTTCAAGTGAAGTGAACTGTTTATTGAGCTTTCGTTCATTGCAGGCCTTAAGTAAGTAAATAAAAGGACTTGCCGGATCGGATTCAAAGGATTGGATAGCAAGAAAGCGACGCGCAATTTGACCAAGGTCAGAGAATAGCCTGCGCATTTTGATGTCATTGTATCCCTTTTCAGGAAAAAGTTGTTGCCAAATAACTTCTTTGGCTATTGATCCATCGTTTTGGCGCAGATTATCGTCTATGATGTCAAACAACCGAATGAGATTTTCTTGCTCATTGAAGTAAGGAGACAAGATGAATTTTCTAAGACGATTCATCTCATAAACACTAAACGAGGTCAATAATTCCCATAATTTCTGACTAATCACTGAAAAAAAATTTGACTTGATAATTTTATTTTTTACACAAACAGATAACAAAAAACAAATTAAAATCCTAATAATCAATTGTTAATAATAAAAAATAAAATTTTAACACCGTACAATTAACAACACGCGTACTGGTTTATCCAAAGCAGAACCTCCACTTTTGTATTGTACTTTTCTGCGAATAATTAAACTAAGGTGCTAATGAAAAGGGTTACTACACTAATACTAACACTACTTACCGCTTCCCTTGCGGTTTTCCAGGCCAATGCACAAGCTACTTGTGTGGCCGATTTCAATATTATTTCCACCTCCGGGTTAACCGTGAGTTTTAATAATGAATCGTCTTACAACTCACCACTCGGTGTATTGCCTCCTGTTTCCTGGGACTTTGGAGATGGAACGACTTCCAATGATTACGATGTCACCCACACGTTTCCAGCAGCAGGCTCTTATGATGTTTGCGTAACAGCATTTGAACTTAACGGAACAGATGTATGCGGCACTTATTGCGAAACGATTGTTGTTGGCAATATCAATGGTAGTTGTAGTGATTATTTGGTAGCTGTCACATCTGCCGGATCACAGATTGTAATGACCATCACAGGGAACGCACCAAATCTTCCTATTCCGGACGGTGTCACATGGACTCTCGATGGAACCGGAGGTACAATCGGTACCGGTCAAACTTTAACATGGACAGCACCTGACCCTGGCGTATATGAATTTTGTGCCTCTTTTGGCGTTAATGGTATCACCTGTCCGGCTGTATGTGAAACTTACACAGTGGTTGGCGCTTCTTGCGATATGACCATAGATCCAGACATTTCTGGAATGACAGGTATCTTTTCAGCTCAAACAGCTAACGGAGCTTTCTTCACTTCAGCAGACTGGACTATTTCAGGAACGGGTGTTTCCTTTACTGGCAGTGGAAACCCCTTTACATATGTTTTTCCTTCAGCAGGAACCTGGCAGGTCTGTGCTACAGGTGACCTGGTTGATCCGGTAACCGGTAATACTTGTACCGACGATGGTTGTATTACAATTACTGTTCAAGGGAACAATTCACCGTGCGACGACTACGTTGCGGTTGCTACTAGCACTGGCACTACAGTCGTAATGACCTTATCACCAATTGACAACAACCTGCCTGCACCGGATATGGTCGTATGGAGCGTTGACAACTTCGGAGTTATAGGTTCTGGTCAAACATTGACCTGGGATGCCCCAGCGGGCGGCACTTACACACTGTGTGCAGATTATTCTGTCAATGGCATTAGCTGCCCGTCTTCATGCACGGATGTTACGGCTATTGGTGACCCTAATTGCTTCATTGATTTTCAATCGGATCCGACACCCGCAGGTGGCTGGATATTCGAAGTAATCGATGCAAATTTCGGAACCTACGCCAACATTTTATGGACTTTTGTTGATGCACAAGGGAATGCACTTTCCGCTACAGGTTCACCATTAAACTTCAACTTTCCTAACTCCGGGACCTATAATGTTTGCGTATTAGCTGACTTAATTGACCCAAATGGGAATACTATTTGCCTGGTTAGCGCATGTCAGGATATTACGGTTACCGGATCTAACACTTGTCCTTCATATACGGTACTATTGAGTGATACCGGAAGTGGAGCAGTTGTTATGCAATTGGTTTCAGATGACCCTAATATCCCAGTCCCGGCACAAATTGACTGGCAAATTGGAGGTACTGGGGTCACTATTGGAACAGGCAATCCTTACACCTTCCAAACCAATGGCCCAGGATTATATGAGTTTTGCGCTTACTATGGTGTATCGGACCCTAATTGTCCGGATAACACCTGTGCCAGCATCATTTTGGCTGGCAACGATGATTGCGACATGACTGTTTCATATACGTTGAATGGCCTAAACGGTTTATTTGATGCGAGTAATGCCGGCGCGAATACTTTCACAACAGTTGATTGGATTATTACCGGTGGTGGCGTTTCATGGACAGAAACTGGCAACTTTTTAGACTTTTCATTCCCTTCATCGGGCACTTATAATGTCTGTGCAAACGGAGAACTTGTTGATGCTGCAGGAAATTTCATTTGCAGTGATCAGGAATGTGTAACAGTTACTGTTTCGGACAATACCAATTGTCCGATAGAATTCGAATTTGATCCTGTAGACAATAACCTTCTAACTGTATTTGAAGTTATACCTCATCCGGTTAACAACTACATGTATGATGGCATTTCCTGGGAGATTGTAAATCCTGATGGTTCTGTAACAACTGGACTTGGATCGCCATTCACTCATGTTTTCCCTGGAGACGGCCTTTATATCGTATGTGTAGAAGCTAATCTGATTGATGTAAGTGGTCAACTCGTTTGTCAGGCCCAGTCTTGTTTGAGTGTCTTGGTTGAAGACCCAAATGCACCTTGTGAAGCATTCTTTGAAGGTGAGGAATTTATAAATTCTCCTTTCCCTGTACAGAATCAAGCTATTTTCCAGAATTTATCTTCCGGCAGCTATACAGATGTTCTTTGGGACTTTGGTGACAATACCATTTCTGATTCCAATGCTCCGGAGCTTACGCATATTTATTCAAATCCTGGTGTTTATAATGTTTGCTTAACTGTGTCAGATTCTAATGATCCTAATTGTAATGACACTTATTGCGACCTGGTGTTTATTACAGGTACAACACCATGTAACTTTGAGGTAATCCCAACCTCAAGTGGACAGGTAGTGACAGCTGCAATCGTATCTCCGGATGGCACTATACCAACTGTCGCTGACTGGTACCTCCCAGCAGCCGGAGGCAATATAAATATCGGGTCAGGTGCCACCATCAGTTACACATTCAGCACGCCAGGTGTCTACGATCTTTGTGTTGACTACGCAATTCCTGGTACAACCTGTGCAGGCACTATTTGCATCGAAATAACTGCGAATAATAATGATTGTGCTATTGAGGAATGTGTCTTCCCGGGAGATGCCAATTACGATGAAGTTGCTGACAACTTTGACATCCTGAATATTGGGGTAGGCTTTGGCACCATGGGACCAGTTAGGCCCAATGCTACAAACCAATGGTATGGGCAGGCAGCTCCTGCATGGAATGAATCCTTTGACGACGGAGTCAACTACAAACATGCTGATTGTGATGGAGATGGAGAAATTGGTTTTGGCGATGTCGATCCTATCATGTTAAACTACGACCGCACCCATAACGGTGTCGTCCCAACCAATTTCGGACCTGAACCAGCCATCTGGCTCGAATTTGACCTTGATACGGTGTACCTCAATTCAAATTCAGCCAATATCACGATCAATGCAGATGTGATGGTTGGTACCATGGCCCTGCCTGCACAAGACATCTACGGACTTGCATTTACCGTGAACTACCCGGCCGAACTCGTAGAGGAAGGTAGTGTACAGGCAGCATATGTCGACAACTCATTCCTCGGTGCAGCAGACAACACGCTTCAACTCGAGATGGTTGTTCCTTCACAGAATGTGATTGACTTTGGTTACTCAAGAACCGATCAGCAAAATGTTAGCGGATTTGGTACAATTGCAACAACTAGTTATGTCATTATTGACAATCTCATCGGATTTACGTCACAAGCCGAATATGATTTCACACTCACAATTACAGACGTAAAAGTGATTACCAACACTGGTGAAGAAATAGCGTTTGCCGCTCAATCCGCAACAGCAATCATCATCGTTGACGAAGAGACCACTACCAGCATTGACAACCCGATCGCTGATGAGTTCCTCGTTTACCCAAATCCAACAAGTAACCTGTTAAACATCGAATTTGACAGAGCGAATAATGAAATGATCTCGGTATACAACAGTCTCGGACAGCAAGTCATGGTCAGCCAACTTTCTGGCAGAACCTCAACACTCGACTTCTCAGACTTTGCATCCGGCATCTACCTATTGTCGATCCATACTTCAGAAGGTGTTGTTACCAAACGAATTGTGGTTGACTAATCAAGAAGCATTGCATGATGGTTTTAGGGCTATTACTATCATGCGGATTTAATCCAACATAATTGTTTAAACTTTGAGCAGTTCTAAAATCCCGGCCTCGTGCCGGGATTTTTTTATTCAGGAAAGGCTTCAGGAACTAACTGGATAAGATAGGTTTTAGGGTCATCCAGGAAATGTACATCGCGCCATAACGATCTGTTATTTTCAAAAACAGGCAACAGATACAGACTCGTTGAGGAATAACCAATCTGTTCGAGGACTACATAGTCTACTTGTTTGTCCTTCAGTCCTTTCAATAATTTGTCCTGATCCTTTTCAAAAGGATAAAGAGTCGTGTATCCTTCTGAATACAAGTGGAACAATAATGGTTTTCTACATGCCACAACTGCATCCTCCGGTAAATTCGCTTTTACAAATTCAGCCATTTCGAAGTAATTGGCATAGCCTGGTGGATATATGCCTTGTTTTTCTACCAAAAGTCGCCTGAATGGTCGCTTGTCAGCATCGCTTTTGTCTTCGTACACAAAAGGCTGGAGGTAAACGGTCAGCACAGAGGTAATTAGCAATCCGGTAAAAGCAAATCTCAAATATTTATTATTACCACTCCCTGCCTTCTCAATGACCAATTCCGTGAGGAAATATAATCCGGCAACCGTAAACAACATGATAAATGGAATTACCGGGGTAATGAATCGGGTCCCAACCCACTCGGCAGGCCACAGCAAGAAGATTATTCCTGAAAAGAGAAAATAGGAGGCCAATAACAATTTCTGCTTATGCTGGAAGGCATACCCCATTCCGGTAAGGAAAAGCAAAACAATAGCTACGCCGAAAATCCAGTATGAGACAGGAGACGGTTCTTTATAATTTACCTCAAGGAATGGTAAAAGCGTTTGTGGAATTTCTTTACATAAATATCGACCTGCATTATCACCAATTCTTGCCAAAAAATCACCAATACCAGCTTGTCCAAGATGTGCTTGGTAGGGGTTCTTCATCAATAGCTGATTGACATAACCAGAAGAAATACCCGCCAATTTACCCCTTATGGTCCAGGGTAGTGCCAACAAGAAAAAACCAAAGAAGGTAAGTCCAGCCTTTTGATATTTCTTCTTTAAAATGTAGAAAACGATTATACCACCGAGCAGAGCAATCCCCTGTGTCCGGATATGGTAAGCCAAAGATAGGGAGATGATAGCTGCTACAAAATAATCCCAGCCTTTCTTTTCATCACTTTTCAGGAACAGGAATAACGTCAAAAGGCTGAAAAACAAGAAAGGAATTTCACTCATCATTACCGTTGATGACTTCAACAGCGGATAATTGAACATTAAGAAAAAGGTCGTCACCAAAGCCAATAAATCAGGTACCTTGTAAATTCTACAAAGCCGGAAAAACACCAAGAAAGCCCCTAGTAGAAACAAGCCATTGACCGCCTTGATAAAAACAACTTCCTTGCTGATTACCATAAACACGCTGATCAGAAACGGGTAGCCGGGCGGGAAATGACCATGAGGTGACTGCTTAATATCAGACAATAGCGTATAGCCATTGCCACTGTTTAGACTTTTGCCGAGTATATAGTAACTGGCATTATCACCATTGAGATCAATAGCCTCATTGAATATGAGCCAGTAGATAATTGCAAAAAAAGCCGTTATGCCAAGGTAGGGCCATAAAGCCATCCAATTCCGTGCAGGTGATGGAGCTTTTGGTTTTTTGGTTTTGTTACTTGATTTTGCCACTTGATGAGCCTATTCGAGATTCAAGCCATGCTCCTCAGCTATTTTTTGTGCTATTTCGTAACCGGCATCTGCATGGCGAATGACACCCATTGCCGGATCGTTATGCAAAACACGTTTTAGTCGACGCTCGGCATCATCAGTACCATCGGCAACGATTACCATTCCGGCATGTAATGAATAGCCCATTCCAACACCACCTCCATGATGGAAACTTACCCAACTGGCACCACCTGCCGTATTGATCAGGGCATTGAGGATTGGCCAGTCAGCTATTGCATCCGAGCCATCCTTCATGGCTTCTGTTTCACGATTGGGAGAAGCTACAGAACCTGTATCAAGGTGGTCACGACCAATAACGATTGGAGCTTTTACTTTACCCGTGCGAACGAGTTCGTTAAAAGCCAAACCTGCCTTTTCGCGAGCGCCCATGCCAATCCAGCAAATACGGGAGGGTAGTCCCTGCCATGCAATTTTCTCTTGTGCCATCATTATCCAGCGGGCGAGGCCTTTATCTTCTGGGAAGAGATCGAGGAGTACCTGGTCACAGGCGTAAATGTCTTCCGGATCACCGGAAAGAGCAGCAAAACGGAAGGGCCCTTTCCCCTCACAGAATAGTGGTCTGATATAAGCCGGAACGAAGCCTGGGAAGTCAAATGCATCTTTAACACCCATTGTCAGGGCCTCTCCTCTCAGGTTGTTACCGTAATCAAAAGTAATAGCTCCTCTTTGTTGCAAAGTGAGCATTTGTTTGACGTGAACAGCAATGGTTTTCTTAGCTAAATGCGTATAGCCATCAGGATCCTGGTCTCGTAATACTTTGGCTCGCTCCACAGTCATATTTTCAGCAAAATATCCATTTAACGGATCGTGGGCAGAAGTCTGGTCAGTCAGCGTATCCGGTGTGATATTTCTGTCAATCAGTCTTTGTAACAGGTCTATTGCGTTACACAATACACCGATTGACTTTGCTTCACCTTTTACCTTATAGTCGAGTGCTTTGTCGATAGCCTCGTCAATATCATATGACATTTCGTCAAGGTAACGGGTTTCGAGGCGTTTCTTGATGCGCCATTCTTCCATTTCTGCCGCAAGGCAAACACCTTCGTTCATAGTGATGGCCAGTGGTTGAGCACCACCCATTCCGCCAAGTCCGGCAGTAACGTTCAACTTACCTTTCAGACTTCCGCCAAAATGCTTGTTGGCCAATGCCAGAAAAGTCTCATAAGTCCCTTGAACAATCCCCTGCGAACCAATATATATCCACGAACCAGCGGTCATCTGGCCAAACATGATCAACCCTTTTTTCTCCAGTTCCCTGAAATGCTCCCAATTGGCCCAATTACCTACCAGATTCGAATTAGCGATGATCACTCTTGGTGCATCTTTATGTGATCGTAGTATCCCTACCGGCTTTCCGGATTGCACCAGCAACGTTTCATCTTCTTCCAGGCTTTTCAGCGATTTAACAATCATATCAAAGGCTTCCCAGTTACGGGCTGCCTTGCCTGTACCTCCGTAGACCACCAGGTTATCCGGGTCTTCTGCTACCTCAGGGTCGAGGTTGTTATAGAGCATTCTAAGCGCCGCTTCCTGTATCCATCCTTTGCAGTGTAATTCGGTACCCATAAGGGACTTAACCGTGATCACTTTATGTTCCATAGATTTCTTTTTTACAAAAATAGGGAAATTAAAAATTTACTGATACTTCGTCGCCATAATTTCAAAAACGAAAATATTGCCTTTTTTTTGTTATTATTGATAACGAGATGATTCAGCTAAATTGGGAGAAAGCAAAATACCAATTGAAATTATTTCCTAATCAAAACCCCTCCTAGATGGCTACCCCAATCATTTTCCTGGCTTTCGCCAATTCGGAAACTGACCCCCTTCCTTCATTAAAAACTGAGGATGATGGTGTTTATAGCACCCTCGCCCGGCGTGCTCCGCAAGGGCATTTCGCCTTACATCGCGATTCATCAGTAACCATTCCCAAGATTGCTGAATATCTCGTTTTATTTCGCGATGATCTCGAAGTGTTTATGTATAGTGGACATGCAGAAAGAGACGGTTTATTCCTTGAGGATGACAAGGCTAATGCACAAGGGATCGCCCAGTTGCTGGCATTATGTCCCAAATTGAAGCTGGTTATCCTCAACGGTTGTTCGACAAAAGGGCAAGTCGACGAGTTACTCAAGCTGGAAACCAACCCGGTGGTCATCGCAACAAGCGCTCCTGTTGGCGATTTTGCGGCAACGCAGTTTTCCACTACTTTTTTCCAGTCGATGAGTGACCAGTTTTCCAGTATTGAAGAAGCGTTTAAAGCCGGTATAGCCGCTGCTCAGACTAAACGGGATTCCACAATTGACTTCCAGGATCACCGTGGAGGCTTTGACCTCGATGAGGCCATGCCAAAAGATCAATCACTCTGGGGGTTATACAGTAAAAGTGAGACCAATCTGCAGTGGAAGCTGCCAATGGTGCCCAGCTATTCCAGCAGCCAGGATTACCTGCCAAATGTAAAATTGATCATGACATTAGGTGAAGCACTTTCAGAACACAATACCGAAGTCGCTGGCGCCTGGAGAAGTTTCGAAAGTCAATGGGAATACATTGAGGATATTGCAGAAGACGATACGCGAACCAGCACTTTCGTCAATACAAAAAACAGCATCCTAAAAAGTCTGCCTCACCCGATTTCTGAGCAACTCAGGAAATTAATGGTCGAACAACAGGTCGGATCAGAACATAAATTTTACGACAAATTAGGTTCCGATCGACTCAAACAACTCAGCCGGACTTACTCCACAGTCATTGAGCTATTTACCTACATTTTCCTCTCACAACTTTGGGAAGAGATCTCAAAAGGAACGGTAAAGGAGATCAATGCAGGTACCAAAACGATTATACGTGACTTTTTCCGTCTTGATGTGGCAGGCAGGGTTAATTTTTCTTTCCCTGATATGATCTCAAGTGTTTTGGATGAATTCAGGGCCAATAATATCGAATGTTTCGTTGATGAGCTTAACCCATTAGACAGTTATCCACTAAAGGAGAACAAGACTTTCGAATCTGCCTGGCAATTTATGGAGACCCTTGAGAACAAACTCTTCAAATTAGGGCGAGCGGATATGGAAAAATTGGAGGCTGATCAGCTCTGCATAATGGCTGAAGAAAAACTGGGCCTCATCCTGAGTAGTCTTTCTTTTTTGGCCAATTATCTCATGTTTTCTGTTCAGGATATTGATGCCATCAAATATCGGAATGACAAAAACCCGAAGTTTCAGCACAAGTTGATCCGGTTCCAACAATTGTTTACGGAATTAGCCATAGAAAAAGAGATACATGCTTCATGTATGGATACGGCTTCCATTCTTTTGATCAATACAAAAAATCAGGATAAAGGATTTTTGAGCTTGTCGCCGTTCATTATTGACGAAAATGCATTTGATGATAAATCATCATTGGCCAAACTCCGGTATTTCACACGGTACGAAAAACCCATGGACGCATTTGCATATAAACATGTATACAAACCTGATGACTTCCCTTTGGTCATTCAGAGACAGCGGCAATTCCGAATTGTTCGCGAACAGTTTAATGACTTTTCAACGGCTATTTTTAACCAACCGTTACAAGCCCTATGAGAAGTCCATTCAAATTTCTCGACGCCTTTACCCTGGCGGATAAGCATGCTTTCTTTGGCAGAGACAAAGAGATTGAAGCTTTGTATGATATGGTCTTCAAGTCGCCGCTAATCCTCGTTTATGGCCTTTCCGGTACAGGAAAAACAAGTTTGATACAATGCGGTCTTGCCGGCAAATTTGATGGTCCTGACTGGTACCCGATTTTTATCAGGCGCCAGGGGGACTTCAGAAAGTCTATCAAGGATACGATGGATGAAGCGACAAAAGGACATTCCGGCGAAAGCCTGGTTGATTCGGTCAAGTATCTTTTCAGCTATTACCTGAGACCCGTTTATCTGATATTTGATCAATTTGAAGAGATTTTTACGGTTGACCCAAATGCAGAAGAACAAATTGAATTCAGGGAAGAGATCCAGGCATTAATCGATGCAGAATTGCCTTGTAAGATCATGCTGATCATGCGTGAAGAGTATATCGGCCAGTTGTATGAAATGGAGAAATACATTCCTACTCTTTTTGATTTCCGATTAAGGGTAGAACCTATGAATATTGCCAAGGTGAAAGAGGTAATGCAGTCTTCATTCCAAAAATTCAACATTTCTCTTGAGGGAGATGATAATGAGCGCCTCCAGCAAATGGCTGACAATATCAGTGCTGGGAAGTCGGGGGTGCAACTCCCTTACCTTCAGGTTTACCTTGACATGCTCTATAGAGAAGACTATGTGAGGACTTATGGTGAAGAAGGATCTCAGGAAGAACTCCCTCTGCTCAATTTTACAGCCGACGAAATTGACAAATTCGGCCAGATTGACGATGTTTTGGAAAAATTCCTGGAAGAGCAGGTCGGCAGTCTGAGAGCGGAATTGGAAGGCAACAACCAGTTTGTTGATACCCCTGAAAATGCAGTCAGAAACATCCTCGATGCTTTTGTTACTGAAGAAGGTACCAAACGTCCGATCTATTACGAGCGTGACGAATACATAAAACTATCCGGACCAGCAGAAGTGATGCTGGCAAGCATTCCTACCAATACGCTTACCTGGGTCCTTGATTCATTAGAAACAAGGCGAATTTTACGGTTTTCTAAAGACCAGATCGAATTGGCCCATGATAGTCTCGCAGCCAAGATCGATGAAAAGCGTACTGATGAACAACGCCAACTCAATGAGATACTAAGAAGACTCAAAAACAACTATGTCGAACATCAACAGACCGGCGAATTTTTGAGTAGAAAACAGCTAAACGCATACGAGGATTTCATTCCCAAACTTGGCCTTGAGCCACATATGTTGGAGTATATCCAAAGCAGTCTGAGCAACGCTGATTTCCTTGAAAATGAAGAGCGCAGGAAACAGGAAGAGAAATTACGGCTGACTGAAGAAAAGCTGGCCGCTGAAACAAGAGCCAAGAAACGCCAAAGAATCTTGTCAGCTGTAATTGGATTATTCGGAGTTGCTGCTCTTGGGCTAGGTATTTACACAGGTATCCAGGCCGAAAATATCAAAAGAGGTGTATTTTTTGGCGCCATTAACAACGGCCATCAATCGATCACAGCCGGTCAATACGAAGCCGCTATCTTTCATTTAGACAAAGCCAAAGAATTCCAGCAAAATATATTCTTCTCCAAAGACGAATTAAGCGATACCGTTACCGTCCTTGAAGGACGATGGAATAAACTGGCTGACCTTGTGCCTTCGGCTGACAGCATGCGACTGGAGGGCGAACATTTATGGCTTTCCTCATTGGCGAACTATAAAGCCGCCAGCCAGCTCACAGATGCTGTTTTGATCACCGAAAGGATCAGTAGCCTTGAAGAAGATATAGAATCTAAGTTCAACACCTATAAAAACAGCGCAACCATGATCTGGAAATTTGCCGGTTGTGGTCCTGAAGCCTGTAGTGTCTATAAAAAAGCAAAGCAATTAAAGCCCGAAGATCCGGACTTATTACGTGAGATGAATAAATGTAAATGTGATGGTTAGATTCTGGCTGTTTTTGACTTTTGTCTTAATGAGCCTTTCTGCATTTAGCCAGGAATGCTATACTCCACTCCTTGCCAAAGGCGATGCTTTCGCCAAAAAAGGGCAATACGAAAAAGCCATCAATATGTACCTGGCTGCGATGAACTGTCCGGAGCGGGAGGTTGGTGATGGTCTAACCGAAAAGATCCAGCAAGCGCTGGACTCGCGTGTGAGGCAGCTCGAAAAAGCTAAAGAGGAACAAAGAATAGAAGCAGATAATAGGCGTCTTGCTCAGATAGCAGCAGAAGCGGCAAAAAGACAGGCCACAAAAAAAGCAAGAGAGGCCATGGCCAATGAATTTGTCTTCAAGGCCCAGACAGAGCCAGACCGTGCAACCGCATTCAGATTAGCAGAGCATGCGCACCGAATCGACCCTGATAATCCCAAAGTGTTGCAGGTTTTACTTGATCTCACCAAGCCACAAAAAGAAACAGAGCTACTCCCTCGGGTACTTCATTCGCCAACCGGGGGAGGAATTACTTCTGCCAAGATCTCTCCTGATGGCAGCAAGCTATTAACAAGCAACTTAGATGGTCATCTTGCTCTATGGGATGCTCAAACCGGAGAAATAATGCATGTAATCAATGCTGATCAAGGTAGTGTTAATGAAGTAGCCTGGTCACCCAACGGTCTTTTCTTCGCAAGTGGTGGTTCCAATAGTGCAAAAGTTTGGGATGCAAGATCATTGGAACTTAAACAAGAATTCAGAACTGCAGGAAACGTATTTTCCATCGATTTTTCTCCCAATGGGGAAATAATCGCTACTGCCAGTGACAATTATTTTGCTGAAATTCACGAATTCGATTCCGGTGAACGGATCAAACTATTTCCAGGTCTACATACATATGTAGATTTTTCAAAAGATGGCAATCAACTGCTAACTGCATCCTGGCTTAGAGAAATTAATGTTTGGGATGCCAATTCATTCGAACTTATTTCAAAAACCTCTAATGCTTCTTTAAAGAAACCATCTTCTTTAAAGAAACAATTTTCGGCCATTTGGTCAACAGATGAATCTATTGTATTGACCACTTCCATTGATGGTAAAATAAGACTTCATGATCCCATTAATTTTGAGCAAACTCAAGCTTTTCCAGGGCCAACAGTCTATAATACGGCTGCATTTTCTCCTGATGGTACCAAATTGGCAATCGTTGATGAGTCAAAAAGAGCTGTAAGAATCATTGACCTGCTGACTAAAAAAGAACTTTTCAGGTTTCATGGCCACTTGGACAATATAATGGAGGTAAATTTTTCTCCGGCTAGTGATAAAATTATTTCAGCGTCACTAGACGGAACAGCCCGAATATGGAACCTAACCACGAAAACCCCAAGGTGGACGATAAGTTCTACACCTTCACTATTTATTGATGCGTCGGTATCTCCAGACGGAAAATTGATTGCTACAGCAGAAGGCGCAGGCATAGTGAAAGTTTGGGACTTGTCTAGTCATGAGGAATTGTTTTCTTTAAAAGGGCCAAAGGAAAAGTCAGTACAGACCATTACGTTTTCCCCAGACGGGAATTACATTGGTGCATCATATGACAAAACAGCCATAATCTGGGATATAACCAGTAAAAAAGAAATTGCAGTTTCAGATGAACTTTCAAGCCTGATAGTCGGCATCGACATTTCAAAAGATAACAAAATCGCCATCCTGGCAACATTGTACGATGACCTGATCATATGGGATATCGAAACCCAACATCAAAGTGAAATTTCCGTTGACATCAGGGTTGGAGAAAGAATTGAAGACATTGCCTACTCTTCAAATGGCGACTTTTTTGCAGCAGGGGCCTCCAAATCAGTAGTGTTTTGGGAAGTCCTGGAGGGGAAATTACAAAATGAATTCAGGGCTTATGAGCATATTAATACTGTTACTGCAATTGATTTTAATCATCAGAATAATCGGTTAGTGTCTTGCGATCAGTATGAAATCAAAATTTGGGAATTCAATGATACAGGAGGTGACGTCAAAACCATAAGAAGATTATCCTCTCACTGGTTTACTGATGTAGAATTTTCTCCCTCAGGGCAGCATATTTTATCGACTGCTACTGACAAGACCATAATGGTCCTGGACGCTGAAACCCTGGAATTTGTAGATACACTAACAGGTCACACCAGAAAAGTTACCGGAGCAGCCTGGTCTCCTGATGGTGAGACTATCACTTCCTGGTCTCAAGACAACACCATCAGGAAATGGGATCGGACATCCGGGCAAGAAAAACCCGGCTTTAATGGTCTTACGGGTGAGTTGAGTTTCGTAGTCACTTCTGCTGACAGCAAATACCTGCTTACTGGACAGTTTGATGATATGAAAGCAAAATTGTGGGACCTCGAAACCCAAAAAGTCATTGAGCCCCCTTTTGAGGAAAATGACCCGATAACCTGTGGAGCATTCTCCCCGGATAGCAAACTCCTGGCCACAAGCGGCAACAGGGGCAACATCAAAATATGGGATCTGGAAAGAGGTTCGCTTTTGTACACGTTAGAAAACCCGGGAAGTAAGGTTTATTCATTGGCTTTCTCAGATGATATGAAGAAACTGGCAGCAGGAGTTGGCAACAAGGTAGTCAAGATCTATAACCTCGAAACCAGGGAACCGATTGAATCATTCCGTGCCAATGGATTTCCGGAAAGGCATTTATTTTTTACTGCAGATGGGAGAAAGTTATTTTACCAAGATCAGGAGCCTACTACGGGGAGTACTGAACCAATATTTAACTTTTATGACCTGGACAAATCCAAAAAGAATGACCAAAGGCTTGATTATGTCAACGGTTTTTGTGAGCAATTGGCCATGACAAAAGATGGAGATATTCTTACGAGAGGTGACAAAAATGGAAAACTGTCTGTCTGGGACATTTCGATCGACCGGGAAGTAAATACCCTGCTTGGACATGATGCAAAAATAACGGTTATCGACTATTCACCCGATGATTCCAAAATCCTGACTTGTTCTGAAGATGGAAATGCAAAAATTTGGGATACAGAAACTGGCCAGCTGTTACTTACCCTGATTGGAGAAGATGACAAGATTCTGGATGGTTTTTTCCACAGTACAAAGCCATTGGTCTACATCGTATATTCCGATAAAATCCAAAAATGGTGGCTTGATGGCGAGGAGCTGATTAAAGAATTTACCAGTGAGAATCATGTGCCATACCTTACGCCAGAATTAATGGAAAAATTCAGGATGTATGAGAGTTTTCAGGCTGCTGATTTGGACGAGGGATATTTTATCCAAACAGGAGATAAAGAACTGATGCTATCCGTGGCTCGTTATTTTATGGCACAAAGTTATCAAATAGGAACACTTTCAGAAAGAGAAAAACTCCAGGAAATGGCAGCAGCATTATTTTTGGAATCAACTGGAAATGAAGAAGATTTTTATTTAAAAATGCTTGAGGCTGGAATTGAGTAATGTTCCTTTGTCCAGATTTACTTATTTTCCGACATCACTTTTACTCCATCGTTTTGAGTTAATTTCTCATTACTAATCGGTAAGCTAAAGTAAACCGTCGTCCCCCTACCCTTTGCCGATCTCAGCCATACATCACCGCCATGCAATTCTATGACTCGCTTACAGATAGAAAGGCCTATTCCGCTTCCCTCATACTGCATGCTGCTGTGTAGTTTTCGGAACAACTGAAAGATTTGTTTGTGGTATTGCGGGTCGATGCCAATACCATTATCTGAAATCGAAAAAATCCAATAATCACCTTTTTCCCTGGCTTTGATTTCAATAACGCATGGTTCATTTTCCTTACGGAATTTAATCGCATTAGACACCAGATTTTGAAACAACTGAACCAGCATCACCTCAATACCATAAACTGTAGATGGCAGATCAACAAAGTTAAAGGTCACATTATTGGTCCTGATCTGGTGGCCAAGATTACTTAATACTGTATTGATTACATTATCAATACTCAGCAAAATCAACGGCTCCTCTGGCGATTCCTTAATCTTGGAATACGACAAAAGATCCTGCACCAGGATGCTCAGGTTCTTGGAACCACGCGTGATGTAGTCGAGATACTCGTTGACACGACTTTCGTTCACTTTTTCCTTGGCCAATTCGCGTTTGAGCAACTGGGAAAAACTCGTAACGGTACGCAACGGCTCCTTCATATCGTGGGAGGCGATAAAAGCAAAGCGCTTCAGTTCGGCATTCGACCGGGTTAATTCGGCGGTACGCACTTTCACCTTTTCTTCAAGTTTTTCGTTAGACACTTTGAGGATATTCCTGGCAATTCGCAGCTTTTTGGCTTGTTCTTTCAGTTCTTCAGATTGCTGGTTAATCTGTTCGTTTTTCTCGCTGAGCAGGTCATGCGATTTCTTTTTGATGCGGTAGCTCCTCCAGACCACCAGAACGGTAAAGATCAATAAGATCGCAAACAGCCCAAGTCCGATCCTGAATTTCCGTTCAGCCAATAACTGTTCATCAGTACTTGCTTTTTCCTGTTGCAGTTCATTGAGCTTTTCATCCTTTTTTGCCAATTGGGAATTCGCTTCATATTTGGCTATATGTTTGGCTACAGAAACATTAAACAGGCTATCCTTAATGCTGTGGTGACTTTTCAGATAAAACAGTGAACTGGCTGGTTCATTTAAGGTTTCATATGCGATGGCCAACAATCTATAGATTTCTGACAGTTCTTTTTTGCGGCTTTGCCTCAAAGCAAAGGACTCTGCTTTTTCTAGTTTTTCGATGGCCTTGGCAGATTCATATTCTGCTAGATTCAGTCGTCCTTCTAACATGTAAAGCGAGGTCAGTTCGGTATTGATCCCATATTTTTCATGGATTTGCCTGGCTTTCGCCAATTTCGCTTTAGCCGTTTTGTGGTTGCCATTTTCGTCGTACATCAAGGCCATCCTGATATTGGTAATAAGAATCCCTCTCTGGTGACCAACTCGCTGATACCTCATTAAGGCATCATGATAATACTCATAGGCCTCTGAATACTTTTTCTGGAAAGCTAAAACATCCGCATGTGCCAACATGGCTTTGGTTAACCCTTTTTCAATTTTTTCCTTTTCCAAAACCTGCAATGCTTTACTGCTATAGTCGAAGGCTTTGTCAGCTTCATTCTGATCGAGGTACAGACCAGATAGGGTTCCATAGATGTAGGCCATCCCAATCTGGTCATTAATTTTCTCAAAAATTTCTTCTGAGTCTAAGGCATTTTCCAACCCTCTGGGCAAGTCCCCCAGCCAACGATAAACATGGGCTTTCATCTGGTAAGAAAACCCTAACTCTGTGGAATCTCCTAACTCTAGGGCTTTTTCCGTACCCTTATCAAAGTACTTTAAAGCCTCGGGGTAATTCGTTTCATTATAATATCCAAGGCCAATAAAATTATAAGAACGCGGTAATTCGTATGGATAGTCAATCGTTTCGGCGAGTTTGATAGATTTTTCGCAATAGGCTAATGTCTTGTACGCATTGACCATCCGATACTCAAAAGCGATATCGTTAAATAGCGCCACTTTTTCCTTATCGGAAACGGTTTCCAAAGTAGCTTTCAATTTATCAATACGGGTATTGTTCTGAGCTTCCAGGGCGGAAATACTCAGGCACAGGGCAAGTAGTATAAAAATCAGGTTCTTAAATTCTACTTTCATAGATCGGCTCTACTAATCTTTCTCTGCAAACCTTTTAGATTTTTACTCAACTCTTTAAATAATGTTTCATTTCTAATGTAAATATTTAGAGATTTCTTAATCTATTGCAAAAAAAAGCGGTCCCGGGAAATTCCGGAACCGCCTTCAAATTCTTATTCAAGCGAGTAGGCTACTTCTTTCTCGGTGGTTTAAACGCGATATCGACGGTTGCTGAACCACGCTGTACAACGACTGTCTTGGTTACTTTAGGTAGCTTTTCATGCCATGCTTCAATTTCGTAAGTGCCGTCTGGCAGGTTAGGAATCCTGAAATGGCCGGTTTCATCTGTAACCGCAAAATAAGGGTGCGTCATTACTGCTACATAACCGGTCATCCATGGATGAACATCACATTTTACCTTGAAAACAGGTTCAGGCTTATTGAAAGTCACTTCCTTCTCCTTAAGGTTTGGTGGCATACCGATATTAAACTCACGATTTACCTTTGGCAGACCATGTACATTGTGCAAAATACCATCTGAGTTTTTAAAGTTCAACGGTTGTCCCACTTGTACACCTACTACACGAGGGGTGTACAGGCAACCAGTTATCGTCATGTCAACAGGCGTGGTCGGTACTGGTTGACGAGTCTGTGGTGCGTTTTTAATATGTATAAAAACATTGGCCAGTGCATTCCCATCACCTAATACCAGGGATTGATTCTGTACATCGCCATCATGTAAAGCAGAACATGCTTTATTCATTTGTATCGGATTCAACTTAGGTACACTTCCATCGTAGGTGATCTTTCCGGAAATTGAACCAAGTTCTGCGTCAGGAGCAACTGTAGGGGTGGTTTTCATTGAAATAAACAAGATCATTCCTCCCAGTAATAAAGCAGGAAGAAAGAATTTAAGTGTTGGTTGCTTCATTTGATATGAGCTTTTGAGGTTAATAAATTACTTGAACAAAAACAGAAATTCGTTTCAAGCATTTAATAGATTGACAGCCTAGTTATTTCAATTACCAGGCCAAAATATCATCTAGAAGAAATAACCTACCGACAGGGTGATATAGTGGAGCTTAACGGTTTCATCAAATGCCCTGATGCCTACATTTTCAATTATTTCAGTCAAGGCAAAATTGAACGTTCCTTTTACGAATGCCCCTCCAGCTAATACTCCAAGTCCGGCTTGTCCGCTAGCTGTAAACACATTCACGTTTTCCTTTGAAGTATCATCCATTTGGTCGATTTGTAACACATCGTTGCCATTTCCATCCTGTACTACACTCATGGTGTCAAACTTGTTGCGGTAGGAGAAGTTGATCTCCGGAATAATTCCCAGTGTACCGAAAATCGATACCTTGCTGATCGTTGAGCCCGGGCGCACCCTGAAAGTAATTGGCACAGCCAGAGTGGTCAGGTTTTGATTAGAGGAAAGGGTGATAAGTTCCTGGGGATTCAAAAGATTAGGCACTTCTGTCGTCCTTTTGAATCCACGTGTTGAGATGATTAGGCCTGATTGCACACCAAGGTGCGGTGTAAATCCATAATCGACCACAGCGCCTCCCTCAATGCCAACACCACCTGAAACCTCGTCATTCGGATCATTCGGTACTATTTCAACATTGGGTAACGTCAGGTTTGGACCAATGAATGCCCCGAAATTCAACCCTTCCAATGTAACGCCCTGCGCATTAACATTATGCATAGAAAAGGTCAATATCAATAAGGAAAAACAAAAAAGCAGTTTATTCATATTTATGTATTTAGGTAATTTATTTCCAAGTTATAAAATTCAAAAGGTATTTTCGTTTGTTTTCGAAGACTAGGTATGCCCTGTTGCACTTTTCCTGAAATCGCGTGGACTTTGATCTGTTATTAGCCTGAATTGTTTATTGAAGTGAGACAAATTGTTAAACCCGCTTTCGAAAGCAGTTTCAGCAATAGTCAACTCTCCTTTCAATAACAGCTGGCATGCATGGGCAATTCTGAATTCATTAACAAAACGTGTGAAGGTCAGATTGGTCAGCTTCTTAAAATATCTGCAAAAAGCCGGAACTGTCATATTAACCAGCCCGGCAACATCGTCCAGCGCCAAAGGCCTCGTAAAGTTCTCCTGAACATAACGGTAAATAACATCCATTCGTCTTTGTTCGTGTGGTTTTATCTTGACCGTCAACCCACTTGCATTCAAAATTTTATACTCGCTGGTACTCGCGAGTACATTCAGTATTTCCAATAATTTTATCAATCTGTCAAACCCTTCACTGTTTACCATTTCAATGATAAGATCGGCAACTTCGGCTTTGGTTTGCCCAAAAAAGGAAATGCCAGATTGAGACCTTCTTAGTAATTGCTTGATATGCCACATTTCGGGTTGGGAGAGAAATTGATTACCCAGAAAATCCTTTTTTAACTGAATAAAAACTTCAAAATGTTCTTCCGAAATCTCATTGGTAAACCCAAAATGAGGTAAGTCCGGCCCAAGGAAGATCAGATCCCCGTCTTCATAATAGGAAATATGATCACCGATATGCCTTTTACCTTTTCCGTTTGAAATATATACAATTTCATATTCGGGATGATATTGCCAATTGGGCGTTCCACAAATACCATGTTCAACAAACTTTTTGATGGAAAACGAACTGCCTGAAGCCGGTTCAATTTTCTCAAAAACAGGTTTCATAGAATGAAATTCTTAATTTTAATACAAAATTAACCCCTCATTAACAAAACTATAACAGGAAGGTCAATATAGCATCTAAATTTACTAAAATTGTGGTAGTAAAACAATCACACTCCTAATACATTTGGTGTAGCAATCTCACTAATTCTCTCACAAGTCACATTAAGAATTAATCACTAACACACCTAAAAAAAGAATTATGAAATTGTGGAAAAATGCCCTTCTGGCATTCCTCGTGACAGGATTTGCTCATGCTACAGCGATTGCTTACTCTTCAACAAATGCAGAACCTAATCCGGCTTCGGTTAAACTTCTAGAAGCTGAACAAAAAAACTCATTTCGCCTTTTCTTCAACCCCATTCAGCAAGAGAAAACGACCTTGATGCTCAAAGATCTTAAAGGTATCGTGTTATGGGAAGCAAGTTTGAATGAAGCAGAATCATTTGCAAAATTGGTCAACATGCGCAACCTTCCAGATGGTCAATATGCGGTTCATGTTGCCGGAGAATCAGGAGAATTAATTCAACCTGTAACACTCGAAGACAATGAAGTCGAATTCAATCCTACGGAACAGGTTTATTACAAGTATCCTGTATTTGTTAAAAATGGTGATATGGTTGCCGTTGAATTGCTGACAAAGGATAAAATGAAAGTCAAAGTATCGCTCACTGATGTAAAAGGGAATGTGCTTTATGATGACAGGGTGAATGTTTCAAGCAAGCTCGTTCAAAAACTGGACATCAATAAACTCAAGGTCGGCACATATATGGTTTATGTTGAAACGCCCTACCGCACCTTCTCAGAACAAATAGATGTAGAATAAAGATTCAAAACCTTTCAGTTAAACGGAGGCTGTTCATGTTGGGTGAACAGCCTCTTTATCTTTATAGAAAAATGCCGTCAAGGTTAATCCCAGGAACATCAGTCCTATCCCCAGGGCAAAAAACTCGTTCATAAGACCAGGACGAAACAGGGCGATAAACCCAAGAATAGGTACAGCAAAAGCAATTGTCGAAAGTATTTTCATCCATCGGGCACCTTTCACAAGCCATAACCCGAATACATGCATTATCAGGGCAAGAGCACCCCATTTCAGCCAGGTAAACCACTTTAACAGGAGAACAGGTGTTGCCAGGGAATCTTCGTCTATCCGACTTGATATATTTAGCAATTGAAGTGTTTCAAGGATATCACCAGCCAACGCCACCAAAGCCAATGGTAGTATATAAAAAAATGGTTTCCTTCCGGAATGCTTAAACAGCAACCATCCCAAAAAGAAAAGAAAGCCATTATAAATTACCATGAAAATGAAATCAAGACGATTGCCATGATCCATTTTTGATCTGAATAATTGCAATTCCTCTGCTGTGTCGAAACTGAATAAAGCTTTTACTTCATCAACATTTTCAACAAACTCAAAGGCTAGAACAGGATTGGTAAACCCCGGTTGCATCTCTCCTGCGAATGTTGGAAAAACGCTATTCAGATAGAAACTGAAGGCTATGGTAGCAATACCAAGCCAACCAGCATGCAGCAATGGTCTGCGGCTATTCACTAGAATTTAGTAAAAGTAGCCGTACAATTATCTGTAGTAACACCTGTACCAGGGTCGTAGGTAGCGGAGTAAGTAATGATCATGGTCGTAACCCCTCCAACAGTGCTGATAGAACCACTTCCCTCGAAGGTAGTTGTACATGTGGTCATATTAAAATCGATGGCGCCGCCAGTTGAAACTGTGGCCTCGACAAAATAATCGATATCGTTACCCATACCATCCAGGCAACCATAATTCCCAAGGTTTTGAATCAACACCTTGTCTATATCGGAAGCACCGGTAATTTCTGAATTATACGGACCAAAAAGACTTCCTGCGCAATCTTCTTCAACCTCGTAATCTCCCAGAAATTCGACCCTGATAACGGTATTGCAATCTGTTCCCTCATATCCGGGATCACATAGGCAAGTCCCCTCAAAACAGGCTCCATTAACACCACAATCCACATCCTGACAGGCATCAGTTTCACATCCCTGAAGAAATAACATACAAGCAAAAAATACGACTGAAAAAGTACGGGTTAGCAATTGTTTCATTGATTTATGATTTTAGGCCGGAAAAAATTAAATGCAAATGTAATAAGGTCTTATTAGCATAACGCAAAAATGCCAAAAATTATGCCATAGACTTTAGATTAATGATAAGAGAATGACCTGGAAAAAGGATTTTCACACAGGTCCTCTAAGCGAGATCCTGCCAAAACAAGGTAGTTTAAATGTTGATAAGACTTAATTAAAACAAGCTGATCTGCTTTCCAAAGACCATAGGGTTTTCAAGCATCAGCAAATCTCTTTTTTGCTCTAGGCCACCAAAATAGCCAGTCAGGTCGCCATCCGTCCCAATAACTCGATGGCATGGGCCAATGATCGCAATGGGGTTTTGCTTACATGCAGCACCAACTGCTCTCACCGCATTTCGATCACCAACAGAAAGTGCAAGACTGAGATAAGTAGACGTTGTGCCATAAGGAATCTTGACCATTTCTTTCCATACCTTAATCTGGAATTCTGTACCTCGCCAGATGGTTTTCACTGAAAACTTTTTGCGCTTTCCAGAAAAATATTCTTCCAGTTGCTCGAGGCAATCATTAAGACATTCGGGAATATCACGGTCTCTTTCTGATTCGGACACGTTTTTTACGTAGCTAATTTCCATTATCCCAGACTTACTGCCGCTGATCTTCAGCATTCCTACAGGAGAATCAAAATAGGTGTAATGGATCATGGTAATTATTTCTGATTTTGAGTTACCCCATTAGTCCGCCAAGGTCCATCCCTGGGGGTAAAAGGTCTGACATCATTGATTGAGTCGCTTCTGCTGCTTTCTCATCTGCTTTTTGCATTACCCGGTTAAAGGCTACAAGCAGCAGGTCTTCCAACTCTTCATGGTCACCACCTTCCAGGAAGGAAGGATCGATACGCACATTCATAATCTTTTTTGCAGCATTGGCGGTAATTTTCACTTTGCCGTCAGCTACTTCTTCCTCCACAATAAACTCTTCAAGCTTTGACTGCAGGTTTTTCTGAATTTCTTCAATATTTCCGAACATCGTTTTTCGTTTCTAGTCTTTAGTTTGTTTTAATCAAGAAATGATCCAAAATCATTTATTTAGGTGGTTCCATTACCGTACCGCATTCATCACAGGTTCTCAATTCTTCAGAATTCATAAAATTATTCATAACCGGCGGTAATTGATTGACGATGTCTTTCATTTCAAACGAAGCTTCATGCAATTTATGATTACAATTTTCACAAAACCACATCAACTTATCTACTTCGTCAGGGTTGCGGTAACGCTCAATCACAAGCCCAACGGTATTAGCTGGTCGTTGAGGTGAATGCGGAATTCTTCCTGGTAAAAGGAACATATCCCCTTCTTTGATAAGAATATCTTCAGGAGTCCCATCTTCATTGATGATCTTTAAAGTAATATCGCCTTCAATTTGGTAAAATAGTTCTTCTCCATCTTCATAATGATAGTCTTTCCGACCATTTGGCCCTCCAACGATCATTACGATATAATCTTCGTTTTCAAGGTAGACCTGCTTATTACCAATTGGCGGCTTGAGCAGGTGCCTGTTATCTTCGATCCACTGTTGTAGGTTAAATGGTTTGGCTATTGACATCTTGTTTTCTTTAGTTTTATAAGACAATAAACTACCCGAAAATTAGGCATTTCTGGGCATGTTCGCAAATCATCCAGTCTTCGACTACGTTAGCCTACCAAACCTGCCAAAGACGCCAGATAGAGCAAGCCGAAGCCGATTAAAAATACCATTCCTGCGAAACTCAACCAGCGTAGCCGCTTACCAGGTCGCAATGCTTCAGGCATATGTTGACTCGTCACCAGCCTGTAGTTAAATATGGCAAAGAACGGTGCCGTGAGGAAAGAAAGGATTGTGGCTATTTTAACCATCACTCCCATCGAAGAGACCAGGGTTCCGAGGATGACAATCGTACCGACCACAAGGATGGCCATCCAAAACCAGTAATACTTTCTGGGTACAGTCATAAATTCATGGGCGGTAGTCTCTCCAGTGCGATCATCGAACTCCATGGGTGTATCCAGGCTTTCCGGACTATCCGGGTCAACTGAGGGTTGTTGAAAAACTGCAGTAGCAGCCGCCATAGTCCTTGGCAGGGCATCAAGACAGGTAAGTGTTGTGCTGAACATTGTGGTAAATGCTGCCAGTCCGATAATCATTTTGGCTCCTTCTCCAAGACTTGACGTGTAGAGAGTAATGAGTTGCCCGGCAAAAATACCCCCTTGCGGGGAAAACTTCTCACCGGTACCAAACATGACAATTGCACCTAACAACAGGAAGCTTAACGCTAGGCAAAATGTACCCCAATACCCCACATTAAAATCGAATAATGCTTTCTTCGAAGTAAACTGCTCCTTAGTCGTTTTATCTTTTTCAATAGCCCACAGCGAATGCCACACCGACAAATCGATCGGTGCCGGAAGCCATCCCATCAAGGCGATTAAGAAAGCCAGGCCAGCACCTTCCAGTGGAAAAGTCTGGGCGAGACTCACATCAGCGTGAAAGCCCTTGCCGAAAGCAAAAAACAAGGCCAATAGTGTTGAAATCGTCAAAATTACGATGACCGCCTTCATTGTTTTATCGAGTACCGAATACCTACCTACTGTTAGGATAAGCACGCAGACACCAAGTAAAATAGCCACCCAGATTATTGCATTCCCAGTTAACCCGAAAAGCTTGGTTGCCAGTCCGGCAGTTACTATAGTAACCGCTGACTGCACAGTAAACATGGTGCCAATGGTCATAACGATAAACAATACCAGCACCCAGTTCCCCAACTTGCGATAGCCCTGGATCAGGCTTTCACCTGTTGCAGAAGCATACCGTGGTCCAAATTCAAAAAATGGGTACTTGAAGATATGCGCCAGGATGACAGCCCACAACAAAGCAAGGCCATATTCAGCTCCCGCTTTGGTCGATTGTACCAGGTGAGAAACGCCAATGGCAGCTCCTGCAAATAACAGTCCGGGACCAAGCATTTTTATCCGGTTTATCCAATCGCTTTTTGTATCTTGAACGGCATCAATTTCAGACATGTTTCTGGATTTGGTTTAACCAAAAATAAGAGTTTGTTCGAGATATGGATCTTAACCTTGCCGGAAAAAATGCTTTGGTTTGTGGCAGCAGCCAGGGTATAGGAAAAGCTGCCGCCGTTGAACTTTCCCTTTTGGGGTGTTCTGTTACACTTGTTTCAAGGAACGGTGACCGACTGAATATGGCGCTTAATGACCTTGATACCACATTGGGGCAAACCCATGATTATCTCATTGCTGATATTGGTGATGTGCTTAGACTCAAGCGTGAAGTGGAAGCCGAACTGGAAGATAAGTCATTTCATATTTTGGTCAATAATACCGGAGGCCCGCCAGCCGGAAGATTAATTGATGCCGGACCAAAAGCCTTCCTTGAAGCGTTCAATGCCCATCTTATTGCGAGCCATATGCTGGTCCAATTGCTTGTTCCGGGAATGGTGGAAGACAATTATGGAAGAATTATCAATATCACTTCAACCACAATAAAAGAACCAGTGCCAAATCTCGGCTTGTCTAATTCGATCAGGGCCGCAGTTGCCAATTGGGCAAAAACCCTTGCCGGTGAACTCGGACACCTGGGAATAACTATAAATAACGTGCTGCCCGGTTCTACCAACACCGAACGCCACCGCTCGCTAATGGCTTACAACGCTGACAAGTCAGGAAAAAGCCTATCCGATGTTAAAGAGACCATGACTTCAACAATACCATTAAGGCGCTTTGCTGACCCTCTCGAAGTAGGGGCAGCAGTTGCTTTCCTCGCTTCTCCCGCGGCTGGATATATTACCGGCATCAACCTACCCGTAGATGGCGGCCGAACAAAATCCTTATGACATAAATGCCAAAATCACTATTTTACAGCAATGAAATTTGATACGGAAATCAGGAATTACATCTACGGCGAATTGGCTGCCCCGATTTCAGGAGAGTACATTGACAATTACAATCCTTCCACTGGTAAAGTATACTGTCAACTTCCCGATTCTGATGAAAGAGATGTTATAAGAGCGGTTAAAGCTGCCGAACGCGCTTTCCCTGCCTGGTCCAATGGCGGATTAAAAAAACGATTCAGGCTGCTTACGCGAATTGCGGATATCATTGAGCAAAATATGGAAGCCTTTGCCATGGCTGAAGCTGAAGATACTGGCAAACCTATTGCGGTGGCCCGTACTGTAGATATTCCACGGGCCCATTCCAATCTCCGATTTTTTGCAACTGCAATCCTTCATTTTTCTTCTGAATCGCACCACATGGAGAGGGAAGCCATTAACTTCACTCTACGCAGGCCGTTGGGTGTAGTTGGATGTATTTCACCATGGAATTTGCCGCTTTATCTGTTTACATGGAAAATTGCCCCTGCGCTTGCTGCCGGAAATTGCGTGGTAGCGAAGCCATCTGAGCTAACGCCAATGACGGCTTATCTGCTCTCCAAAGCCTGTATGGAAGCTGGTCTTCCTCCCGGTGTTTTGAACATCGTTCATGGTCTTGGCCCAAAAGCAGGTCAGGCTATTGTCGAAAATCCAGGCATCAAAGCAGTTTCGTTTACTGGAGGAACGGCTACCGGATCCAGAATTGCCGAACTGGCTGCTCCAAAGTTTAAAAAGCTTTCATTGGAGATGGGCGGTAAAAACCCGAATATCATTTTCGCTGATTGCGAATTCGAGAATATGGTCGAAACCACCATTCGCTCATCATTTTCCAACCAGGGTCAGATCTGCCTTTGCGGTTCACGCATATTTGTCGAAAGACACTTGTACGATATTTTCAAAGATGAATTCGTCAAACGCACCAAAGCATTGCGCGTGGGTGATCCGTTTTCAGAAAAGACCCATTTGGGGGCTGTTGTCTCGCAGGCCCACATGGAAAAAGTATTGGGTTACATCGAATTGGCAAAAGAAGAAGGTGGAACAGTCCTTTGCGGAGGTGTTAGAGAAATCGTTCAGGGTAAACATGAAAACGGGTATTTCATACGACCTACCATCATTGAAGGTCTGCCTTTTGACTGCCGAACCAACCAGGAAGAAATATTTGGTCCGGTAGTAACGATCATGCCGTTCGACACGGAAGAAGAGGTTTTGCTCTATGCTAATAGTGTTGAATATGGCTTATCAGCTACTTTATGGACCCAAAATCTGTCGCGTGCACACCGTATGGCTGAAAAAGTACAAGCAGGTATCGTTTGGGTAAACACATGGATGACTCGCGACCTCCGTACACCATTTGGCGGCATGAAAAGCTCGGGTGTTGGCAGAGAAGGGGGATGGGAAGCACTGCGCTTTTTCACAGAACCCAAAAACGTCTGTATCAAACTTTAACTCGTCCTGATTAGAAACTCTGCAAGCGAGAGCTGTCCAATTTGATCAATATGAAGAGCAGGATAGTGAAAGACAACAGAGATGAACCACCATAACTGATAAATGGTAAGGGTATTCCAATAATTGGCATAAGTCCAATAGTCATTCCGATATTGACAATGAAATGAAAGAATAAGATACCCGCAACTCCATAGGCATAGTGCCGGGAGAATTTTGAACGCTGCCGCTCTGCAATTTCAGTTATTCGAAGCAATAACAAGAGGAACAACACGATAAGGCCAAAGCTTCCAAGAAACCCGTGTTCTTCACCTATCGTACAGAAAATAAAATCAGTTGGTTGTTCAGGTACATATTTGAGTTGGGTCATCGGTCCTTCCAAAAACCCTTTGCCGTCAATCCCGCCTGATGCAATAGCCAGTTTTGACTGGTTTAGATTATAAAGAGACCCCAAAGGATCACACTTGGAAGGTTGGAGCCAAACATTTATCCGATCCTGCTGATGGGGTTTCAGCAGGTTGTTAAAACCGTAATTTACCGTGAAGGTATAACCAATGGAGAGCATTAACCCGACAAGTACAAGATTACTGAAACTTACACTTTTTTGACGCCGGTTAATAAAAGCCATAGCTAATAAAACCATCCCCGAAACCACCAGGGCATGGATAACAAAACCATATTGGAAGCCCAGGTAGGCAGCAACACAACAGGCTACTGCCGCAGCGATGGCATGGAGTTTCTTTGACTTGACATTCAGGCTAAGTAAAAGAATACCTGCCAGCAACAGGATGCACAGTATCGGCATTTGATCAAACATCAGTCCGACTATCGATAATGCTGCGATCAGGATGCCGCCGATATACAATAAGGCTGGCATCCCTTCCCTGAAAAGGACAATCAAAAAAGACGTGAATACGAGAGCTGAGCCAGCATCTCCCTGAAGCAGGATCAATACCAAAGGGAGAAAAATAATGCCCAGTGCATAAAATCTTGACTTATTATTTTGGAGCGATACGTTGTACCCACTAAGGTAGTTGGCAAGACCAAGGCAAGTGGCAAATTTGGCAAACTCAGAGGGCTGGAACTTGAAAAATCCACCAATGTTAAACCAGGAGCGCGAACCAGCTATTTCCTGACCGAATAAAAGTACTGCCACTAACAGCAAGATTATTGAAAAGTAGATTGGAAAGGCAAAGGTCCGATAAAATTTGTTGTCGACAATCAGGACGAACATCGCAGCAATCACCGAAGCCCCCATCCATATGAGCTGACTTCCGTGACGGCGACCAAAGTCAATAAGCCCTTGTTGATCCTCTGTGTAACTTACAGAATAGATCATCAGCCAGCCAGTAACCACCAACCCAAAATAGAGAAAGATGGTCAACCAATCAATTTCCCGCGTTGTAGATCCTCTCCTACTCATTTTCTTTTGCTATGAGGTCAGCCTTCAGCATTTGATTTTCAAGATAAACCCTTCTCGGATTTTCACGATCAATATCGCCTCGAAGGTATTTTTCTATTAACAGGCTCGCGATTGGCCTGGCATACAACGAACCAAACCCTGAATTTTCAACGAATACGGCGATTGCAATCTTCGGATCATCTTTAGGGGCAAAGGCGAGGAATGCAGAATGATCTTCTCCATGGGGATTTTGAGCAGTTCCAGTTTTACCACAATACGGGATGCCATCGATTCGCCCCGAACCACCTGCAACAGCGAGTTCCATACCGTCAATTACAGCTTCGTAATGTTCTTTAGCTATTGAGGTTTTGTATTGTTTTTGAAAATCCTGGAGAATCAGGTTATCGTCGTCCTTGAATTGTTTTGCAAAATGAGGGGTGTAATAAAAGCCCCTGTTGCCGATGATGGCCGCAAGATTTGCCATCTGCATTGGTGTAAACAATAATTCTCCCTGGCCAATGCCTAGTGAAATGATGAATGGAGAACGCCAAACACCTTGGCCATAGACCTTGTCATAATAATCAGAATCGGGAATATTACCGGGTAATTCTCCAGCCAGGTCGATGCCCAGAGTTTGACCAAGACCAAATTGTTCGAGATAACTCACAACTGTGTCAAGTCCCATTTCAGCGTTTTCGTATCCATTCTTGTCAATAATATCCCGAAATGCCTGGAAGTAGTAAGTGTTACAACTATATTGTAAGGCTTTCGCCATATTCCTGATCGGTTCTGGATGTTCTCTGCATCCAAATCGTCGGTTGTTGTAATAATAAGCACCCCTGCAGGTAATCCCTTTCCTGGGGTACAGGATACCTTCCTGCAAGCCGATCAATGACATCACAGGTTTGAAGATAGAGCCCGGAGGGTATTGGGCAATCAAGGCCCTGTTCATAAGCGGTTTGAGTGAATCACCATGCAGCTTGGTAAATTCCTCAGACCGGGTCCGGTTAATCGCCAGCATTTCCGGTTCATAAGAAGGGCTACTCACCATAGACAAAATTTCTCCGGTAGATGGTTCTATGGCCACAATACTGCCTTTTTTGTTGCCCATCAGCAATTCTCCATATTCCTGAAGGTCGATATCAAGCGTTGTGATGAGATCCTTACCGGAAATAGCTGGTTCATCTTTCTCTCCATTTCGGTAACTACCTTCAACACGGCCGAGGTTATCCTTCATGACATATTCCTTCCCTCTTTTTCCTCTGAGCATTTCTTCGTATTGCCTTTCCAGCCCGGTAGTGCCAATATAATCTCCGCCCTGATAGTAATTATTGGAAGCCGCTATCTGTCGTTCGTTCACCTCGCTTATGTATCCCAAAACGTGAGCACCAGCTGGGTGATTATAACCTCTGACATTTCTAAGGTCAGCGAAGAACCCTGGGAACTGGTAAAGGTTTTCCTGGAATTTGGCATAATTGGCCGAAGAAACTTTGCGTAAAAACACGAATGGTATCCATTCTGAATATCTTGGATCGCGTTTAAAATCCTTCTGGAGCGATTTATTAAAATCTTCAGGTGTGATGGATAAGAGGTTACAAAACTTTACAGTATCCAATTCCCTAACCTGGTTATATGTTACCTGGATATCATAAAGCGCATCATTATATACCAATAGTTTCCCGTTACGATCGTAGATCAGACCTCTTGCAGGGTGAATGGTAATTTCCTGTACTCCAGTAACATTATCCATTTGCTGATACTGCCTATCGAAAAGCTGCAACTGAGCAGTGCGAAAGAGCAAGGCCACGGCCCCCAACACAAAAAGTATCTGAACAGCAAACTTTCTATTTTGATAATGATCTTTCATTTTTTCCTAGGTCTTGGATAAGCCAGGTACTGGTGGATAACAATGAGTATCATGGAAAAGAAGAAGCTCAAAATGGATTTCAGAATAACGGTCAGTATTTCGGCAAAAAGGAAGGCTTCCAGGAAAAAATAGAAGAGCATGTGAATGCCCATCACAATAGCTGCAAACTGGATAAACCAGCCTAATCCCATCGTATTTTTTCCAGGGAATAGGTTGGGATCATAACCTCCCCTGGGTTCCATTAACAAAAGGAGTTTCGACCTTGCATAAGCGGTCAGAACAGAGGCTGCTGCATGTAAGCCAAGTGAATCGTAAAAAACATCAACAGATATACCAAGGAAAAAAGCCAGAAACAAAGTTCCCCATATCGGCATTCCAAAAGGCATCAATATGATGAATAATGGATATATCAATAAATGGATGTAAGGTGGGTATATCTCAATATTTTTAAGGATAAGTACCTGTAAAAGAACAAAACCTACAAAACGGATGATATTCCTGAGATAAGGACTGTTATTCATAGCCTACCTCCTCCTCAAGGTCTTTTTGTTCTTCCCGAAGCTGATGTTTTACAACATATGCAAATTGTACATTCCCAAGGTCACAACTCAACTCCACTTTGATGGTGTAGAAGTTCTCTCCCGGATCGACCCAAGCCGTGTCTACAATGCCAATCATTTGTCCTGGTGGGAAAAAAGTTGAAAATCCACTCGTTACCACCGAATCCCCTTTTTCAACCTCAACGTGTTTGGGTATAGCGTCCAGGTCCATTATTCTGGGGTGATTATCTTTCCAGACCAGAGAGCCAAAATAGTTGTTGCGTTTGAGTAAGGCACTGATCTTGATTTCACGATGCAACACTGACATGACAGCCGCATAGTTGGAAGACGCTTTTCTGACTATACCAACAATACCGGTGCCGCCTACCACTCCTGTGTTTTCCACAACACCGTGCGCCGTACCCTTATCGAGGGTCAGGTAATTATTATTTCCACTTGTTGAATTATTAATAACATGAGCCGGAATAAACTCAAACCTGAGATTCAGGGTCGAATCATTATTGAAATTGCCACTTTGCATCCTTGAAAAAGAAGTAGTATCCCGGTTTTTGTACCAAGCTATTTCCTCTGCCATATTAGCATTAACCTTGCGCAGATTGGTATACTGAACGACACCATCATAAACCTTGAGAATAGAGCCTGAGACGATATTAGAGGAATGCAGGAAAATTTCCTTCTGAGGTTCTCTTTGAACTAACAAAAAAAGCGCAATAATCTCCAATAGGAGAAACAGGAACAAGGCATTGAACCGAATAAAAAAGAGAATAAGGTTCCGCATGCGTTATTAAACGCTTTTTCTATCAATTAGGAATGAAAATTTTTCAGTGTTCTTTAATGCAATTCCGGTTCCGCGAACAACAGCTCTTAGCGGGTCTTCTGCTACATGTACCGGCAATTTTGTTTTTTGCGCGATCCGTTTGTCGAGGCCACGAAGCAAGGCACCACCACCTGTCAGGTAGAGTCCTGTTTGATAAATATCAGCTGCCAGCTCAGGAGGTGTGTTTTCCAGAGCTTTAAGAATAGCATCTTCGATCTTTGAAATTGACTTGTCAAGGCAATGGGCAATTTCAGAATAGGATACTGTAATTTGTTTTGGAATCCCTGTCATCAGGTCACGACCATTCACCGGGTAATCTTCAGGAGGATTATCCAGTTCCTGAAGTGCTGAACCGACATTGATCTTAATCTGTTCAGAGGTCCGCTCACCGATGAGGATGTTGTGCTGACGTTTCATATAATTCATGATATCGGCTGTAAACTCATCACCAGCAATCCTGATGGACTGATCACAGACGATCCCTGAAAGTGCGATTACCGCAATTTCGGTCGTTCCACCTCCAATATCAATGATCATATTACCAACCGGCTCTTCAACATCAAGGCCAATACCCAAAGCGGCTGCCATCGGTTCGTGAATCAGATAAGTTTCTTTTGCATCAACATGTTCGGCAGAATCGAAAACAGCACGCTTTTCCACTTCGGTAATTCCGGAAGGAATACAGATCACCATTTTCATATGATTCAGAAACCTGCGCCTGTTGCCCATCATATTGATGAGTCCTTCGATCATACTTTCTGCTGCCTGGAAGTCAGCGATTACGCCATCTTTGAGTGGGCGGATGGTTTTAATATTTTCGTGGGTTTTTTCATGCATCTGCATGGCTTTTTTACCCACGGCAATAGTTTCACCGGTTTTACGGTTAATTGCAACGATGGATGGCTCGTCAATTATTACTGTTCCATCCTCTATAATGAGGGTATTTGCAGTACCCAGATCTATCGCTATCTCTTGTTTGAAAAAATTGAACAATTCTATCGGATTTATTAAATTTCTACTAAAGCATTCTACACTGCGCAAAAATAGGGAAAACCCTTGTAAATAAGGTCTCGAAACATAAGCAATTTTGCTTTAATATTCAATTATTAACCTTAAAACCACCTCTATTCCAAAACTTTACTCTCAAAAGGGTCAATTGGGGCGCATTACCATCTGTTTTCTAAATATTTAGTGGTTACCTCCACCAGTTCTGCGCTATGGTCCGGGAGTGATTTTCCTGTAAAGGGATGTCGGCCTCCAAATACATGATCGGCCCCTTCCAGTATTACTAATTGACTTTTCGGATTCCAGGAGTGGAGCATTTCTGAAGCAGCAAGCGGCACGCCTGGGTCTGCTTTACCATGAACCACTAACATCGGTTTATCAAATGTCTTAAGCTTATGCTCGATGTCAAATCGCTCGTGATTTTTCTGGTAATCTTTATAAAGTTGGAAATATAACGGCATTTGTTGGCCGGTCCGCCCATTGAGTACGAAATAAACGCCTTCTTTTTCCCATTCCTGAACAAACGCTTCAGTTTTCCAGGCATAGGCCAGTGAATGTACTGAGGCCCAGGTGACTGCACAGCCAATCCTAGTATCTTCAGAGCTTTTGACAATAGTAATTGGTCCGCTTCTGCTATGGCCGATCATGGTTAATTTGCCGAGATCGCATTCTTTCCCAAATTCGTCAAGGGAATTGTCAAAGAGCCAGTCAATTATCGTATCGACATCGTCCAGTTCCTTACTGAAATTATTATTTCCGAACGCTTCAAGGTCAGCAAAATCCAATGGTTTTTCAGGTGTGGTTCCGTTAAACGCATAATTGAATTTCAAGAAAACATAACCCTTTCGGGCAAATGCTTCTCCGATCATCGACCAGTGCCCCCAATCTTTAAATCCTTTGAACCCGTGGGCAAAAACAACGACTGGTTTTGGTTGCTCATTTACTAAATATGTAATATCAAAGGTAATGGGTTTGCCATGCCTGCCAGCAATTTTGGATTGGATGGTTTTCAGCATTTCTGTTAAACCTTTTTAATGGTTATAGACTTTCATTTACGACTTTATAAGCCACCAGCTAAATAAGCAAATTACTTTCAAATCCGCAATTCCTAGCCGACTTGATCGTGGTTATGGTTTATCATGGTTCAGCAGGTGACTATCTCCAATATTGAAATCTGCTGCTGTCGTTAAGAATTTGCTTACTTTTGTCCGAAATCTTGTCTAATGGCCATTACCCTAAATTCGATAAAACAGCCAATCGATTCAGAGCTAAAGATCTTTGAAGGCAAGTTCAAGTCGGCGATGATCAGTAATGTGGCGCTACTTGACAAGATCACGCAGTACCTTGTCAAAAGGAAAGGCAAACAAATGCGTCCCATGTTTGTATTTCTGAGTGCAAAAATATGTGGCAATGTTTCTGAATCGACTTACCATGCCGCCTCTCTCGTTGAATTGCTCCATACGGCTACACTAGTTCATGACGATGTTGTTGATGATTCCTATGAAAGAAGAGGGTTTTTCTCCATCAATGCCCTTTGGAAAAATAAAGCCGCTGTTTTAGTTGGTGATTACCTGTTATCGCAGGGCTTGATCCTGGCTCTCGAAAACAACGAACATGAACTTTTGGAGATATTTACCAAAGCCATTCGAGAAATGATCGAAGGTGAGTTACTACAATTAGAGAAAGCCCGCCGCCTTGATATTGAAGAACCTGTTTATTACGAAATCATCCGTCAAAAGACAGCTTCATTAATAGCTTCCGCCTGTTGTGCAGGCGCTGCGTCTACAGGTGCCGATGAGGAAATGGTAAAAAAAGTGAAGCTCCTTGGTGAGAAAATCGGTATTGCCTTCCAGATCCGTGATGACTTATTTGATTTTGGAGAAGAAGAAGTCGGTAAACCCAGGGGAATAGATATCAAGGAGAAAAAAATGACCTTACCTCTGATCTATGCCCTCAATAATGCCTCAAAATCCGAAAAAAGAAGGATCATAAACATTATCAGAAAGCATAATGAAGAACCGGACAAAGTAGCTGAAGTCATTAAGTTTGTTCGGGGAAGTGGTGGCCTGGAATACTCAAAAGAAGCCATGTACGACTACCGACAACAGGCTTTTGACATCCTTCATTCATTTCCTGAGAGCGACGCCAGGAAAGCAATGGAAGACCTGGTTACTTTTGTTACAGAAAGAGAGAAATAACCGTTTTAAATATCAAAAAACCTATTCCTGTTTTCCCTTGATGTGAATGTCCCTTTGCGGAAAAGGAATCTCCACATTATTTTCCCTGAACAGCTCATCGATTCGAAAACGAATATCAGACTGGACATCATCTATGCCTAGCATATCTTCTGAAAAGAAAAAAACTTCAAAGTTTAGTGAAGAGTCCGCAAATTGCTGAAATCGTACAAAAGGTGTTGGTTTTTTCAAGACCTGACCATGCTCATTCACGGCTTGTAGTAGTAGTTCTTTGACTTTTGCCGTATCAGAACCATATGCTACCCCAACCTGAACCGAAAACCTGGCCATCTTATCATTATGACTCCAATTGACCACACTTTCAACAACCATTTTCGAATTGGGGATAATTAGCATAACATTGTTCCTCGACCATACTTGCGAGGTACGCATCCCTATTTTTTCTACTTTGCCGATTGTGGTTCCTATCTGGATAACATCACCTACTTCAATTGACCGATCAAACAACAAAATAATTCCTGAAGCAAAATCATTAAAGGTCTGCTGCAAACCCAGCCCGATACCTACAGCGAGCGCAGCGGCACCACCCCAAATTACAGTTAGTTGGATGCCTAGCGCCTGTAGGGCCATAAGGATCGCAATAACATAAGTAAAATACCTAAGTATCTGGTTAACTGCAAATCGGCTTCCTCTGTCAACTTTTCTCCGCTTATAGTACCTTGGTAAAAGTATTTTTATCAATACCCAAAGTATTAGCCTTGCGATCGTCAGGATGAGGAGCGCATAAAAAATATTGATCAAAGGAAACTCAAAGTCAGTCCCTTCAAAAAATTTGGTTTCGAGAAATTGTTGTAACGTTTCCAAGGGTTATTGTACGAATGTCGTTTAGATGGAGTTATCAAATAATGACTTTTCAGGAACAAAAATACGGTCTATCCGAAAACAAAACGGTCTTTCAGTAATTTTTGCAATGCATAAAGTTCATCTCTGAATTGAGCAGCTGTAATGAAATCCAGTTCTTTCGCAGCTTTTTTCATTTTCGATTCTGTTTCTGCAATCACTTTTTCTAACTGATCGCGATCCATATACTGAACAACGGGATCTGCGGCAAGATCTGCCTTTTCGGGCTCGATATAGGCTTCTTCTTGATCTTCTTTAACTTCAAGCACAGACGACTGTTTAATGATTTCATCTTTTGATTTTGTAACAGTTCGGGGGGTAATTCCGTGTTCTTCATTATAAGCCATCTGGATGGCACGACGCCGATTGGTTTCGTCGATAGTTTCCTGCATAGATCGTGTGATCTTGTCAGCATAGAAAATAACAAGACCATTCGCGTTCCTGGCTGCCCTTCCTGCAGTTTGCGTCAATGACCTGGCATTACGCAAGAAGCCTTCCTTATCGGCATCGAGAATGGCTACCAGGGAAACCTCTGGCAAATCGAGTCCTTCCCTGAGCAGATTAACCCCAATAAGTACATCGTAGACACCAAGTCTAAGGTCTCTGAGGATTTCTACACGCTCAAGTGTGTCGATCTCCGAATGGATATAACGGCATCGCACTCCGTTTTTTGACATAAACTTGGCCAGTTCTTCCGACATCCGTTTAGTAAGCGTAGTGATCAAAACGCGTTCTTGTCGCTCAATGCGTTGACTGACTTCATGCATCAGGTCATCGATCTGGTTGAGACTTGGCCTGACTTCCACCGGTGGGTCAAGCAGTCCTGTTGGTCGAACGATCTGTTCAACGACCACCCCTTCGGTTTGCTCGAGTTCGTAATCGCCGGGGGTGGCACTGACATAGACCACCTGGTTAGTCAGACCTTCGAATTCAGCAAAATTCAATGGTCTGTTGTCAAGAGCGGAAGGTAGCCTGAACCCATAATTCACCAGATTCAATTTCCTCGCCCGATCACCACCAAACATACCTCTCACCTGTGGAATGGTCACATGACTTTCATCGATAATCAAAAGGAAATCTTCCGGGAAATAATCGAGTAGACAAAATGGCCTTGTTCCCGGGTTTCTGCCATCAAAAAACCGCGAATAGTTTTCAACGCCCTGGCAATAGCCGAGTTCGCGCATCATTTCAAGGTCAAAAGTTACTCTTTCTTTGATCCGTTTGGCTTCAAGGTATCTTAGCTCACTGTTGAAATAGCCTACCTGCTCAGTCAGTTCATCCTCAATCTGCCTGATGATGCCCTTTAGTCGATCTTTTGGCGCGATATACAGGTTGGCCGGAAAAATTGCTAAATCCTTGTATTCTGTAATCCGTTTCCCGGAAACAGGATCAATCGTTTCAAGCGACTCGATCTCATCTCCCCAAAAGGTGACCCGAAAACCATGGTCTGCATAAGGCAAATTGATATCTACAGTATCACCTCTAACCCTGAAAGTACCCCGGGAAAAATCTGTTTCTGTACGAGAATATAGACCATCGACCAGTTTATATAAAAAGGCATTTCTTGAAACTGTCATACCAGTCTGGAGCCGGATGATTCCACCTTTGTAATCCTCTGGATTTCCCATGCCGTAAATACAGGAAACCGAACTCACCACTATCAGGTCACGCCTCCCAGACAACAGTGAAGTGGTTGCTCTAAGCCGTAATTTGTCGATCTCAGCATTGATAGCCAGGTCTTTTTCAATATAGGTATCTGATGACGTGATGTAGGCTTCTGGCTGGTAATAGTCGTAATACGACACAAAATACTCTATAGCATTATCAGGGAAAAACTGTGTAAACTCACCATATAGTTGAGCAGTGAGAGTTTTATTGTGGGTTAACACAAGCGTTGGCCGTTGAACTTCCTGGATGACATTGGCCATCGTGAAGGTCTTTCCTGAACCTGTGACTCCTAACAAAACCTGCGCTCCCTCCCCATTAACGATGCCATCAGACAATTGGTTTATCGCTTCAGGCTGGTCACCTGTGGGCTTAAAATTCGAAACAAGTTTGAATTCCATTTTTCAGAAAATATTTTTTCAATGCACGACAAAACAAGAGTACATGCACCCCTTTTGTAACTAAATTATTGTGTCCGCTGGAATTGAAAAACCACAAATCCCTAACTCCAGGCACAACTCCTAAAGTTACGAATCTGAGAGCAGTAATGAAAGGAAATTTTCTTTTGGATCAATGAAGATCAATGCACGGCAGCGAGGCGTGCCCTGTAGGCTCCATTATCATTCTGGATAACGATATTATAGATACCTGGAGCAGCTGTTTTAGGTATAAGATTCAGCGTATTTACACCTTTGAAAGCTTCGACTTCCTTGAATGCGACAAGTACACCTACATTGTCATATAGACTAACAGTATAAGTATCTGAAACATGGGCTTCAAAGCTAATTTCTCCTCGCTGAATGGAAACCGGATTCGGGAAAACCGTAATATCTTCGAGCGTAAATTGGGTTTGAGGGGCTAATGCCTGGCTGACAAGTTGGACCTCTTTGGTTACCTCATCCAATTCAGGAATATTTTCGCCAAGGGCTTCCAAATAAGCAATATCTCCGGTGTAGGTGAAACCAGGGCCGGAGACTCCTGCAATATCAAAGTTGCCTAGGAATTTCTGTTCGTATAGAATGTATGAGTTGATTGGGCAAATATCCTCTACTGCACCGTTTTTTGACATAAAGTAACTCTGGAAGTCGCAATCGCCCAACACTCTTGGGCTTGGGAAAAACTGGATATCATAAAAATAAATCAGTGAATCTCCTTCTACAGTCCATTGACCAGTAACACAGTCGATAATATATTCAGATGGTAAAAATTCGCCTGAAAAATTCGCTCCTGTGTCGTCATCATTTCCGGTTGGATCAGAGGATGTAAAATCACAGTTCACCACAGCACCTACTGGGGTTGTAGTTCCATCATCGTAAAAACCTGTAATATCTGCAGGTGGTAGTTCCAGGAAGTTCATGGCAAATCCTTCTATGCCTTGCCCCTGCGATGGTTGAGGTCCGACCGGGAAGAAGTAAGGTCCCAAGCTAACTGCACGTCGTAGTTTACCTTCGATATAATTGGATTCTGAGTTCGTTATGGCGTACCCTTTTATAGCTAAAGAAGCATCATTCAATATTCTGACACGATAAGGATAAGCAGCACCGCTATCATGACCTGATGGACCAGTCCTAAGGCGACCTTTTTTGAATCTCAGTTCATTCCTGATATCCAGATCACCATTTTTGAGATAAACCACCCCATTTGAGTTATTTTTATTGATAACAAGTGATGAAATGGCATTATCGCCAGTAAAATCACCTTCAAGATATTGGTCGCTGTTTAAGTTGGCGTAATTATTCCGCATGATCAACTTCCCATTAAAGGAACGCAATACTGCCCCTTCAGCCTTTATGAAGTTACCATGTACCTGCAGGGAACCTTCATTTTCCAATTGAGCAACAGCATTGCCAATAACAACATCTCCAAGTACATGCACCTCTGCACCTTCCTGGATGTGGACGAATTCAGAAATAAAAAATTCATTATTGTGCTGAACATTGATGGGGTCTGTAATACCGGTTTGGGCCGCAACAGATAAAACCACCAAAAGGCAAAAACTCAAAAGAGCAAAATATTTTCGATATGTATTTGCGCTTAGCATACTAGATGATCAGATTATTCCCAGGCAACCCAGTTGATAATACCGCCCTGAGTTATATCAGCACTATCGATCCGGTAAACCAGAATTTCTGCGAAACTAGTAGTAACCCCTTTAACCGTAATGTTGACAATGGCATTCGGGGTAAGCGGATTGGTCCGGAAAGTCGCCACAAAATTAGGTGTGACACTAAAACTTTCAGGGAAGAAGATAAAATAGGATTGTACTGTTTGTCCTACAAAAGGTTGTCCTTGCGGGTAACCGCCTGACTGCATTTTCTTAAAGGCAGGCGTTCCACCTACATGAATCTCATTGGCATTCAAGACTCCATTAACATCCAAAAGGAATTGGGGATTATCTGTACCGATTCCTACTTTTTCGTTTTGGGCATCGACAAACAAAAGATGTTCAATACCATCAGAAATTACTCTGAAATTACCATTTACGTCAAGGAGATGGCTTGGTGATGCTGTGCCGATACCGACATATCCATTAGCGGCATCTGCGTATACCAAGTGTTCAATACCATCACTGATCACTCTGAAATCGCCGTCTACATCTAAAAGATAACCTGGTGAATCTGTACCGATACCGACAAACCCTGTTGCCGTATTTGCCAAGAACATATGTTCAAATGAATCTGATAAAATTCGAACGTCTCCGGCAATATCAAGGAGATATTGGGGAGAGGCTGTACCAATACCAATAGCATTTTGAGCTGGGTTGGCATAGAAAAGATGTTCGAAAGAATCGGAAAGAATAGAAAAGTTAACAGACTCGGCGAGTGCATTTACAGTAAGTTTACCCTGCACGCCATCACCTCTAAGCACTGTGACGCCGCCTACTTCGACAGCGATAGTATCATTGCCTGGGAAGCCGATTCGGGTATCATTATTTGGATCATCGTTATGGTAAATGAAATCATTGACCCCAGCATTTCCATTTACATCGAGTGTGTAATCAGGAAGTGGTGTACCGATACCCACATTTTGGGCAGCAGCTTGCATGAAGCAAAGCAATAGGATTAGACTGCTTAGGCATAGTCTGGTAATCATAGGAGTAGTTTGTCTTAACCTTAGGTTTTCAGTCTCAGTTTACCCAATTAGAAGGTATCTTCGGGGATGGGGAGAGTAAAGAATATTGTAGTTCCTGTACCCTTAACTGATTCAACCCAAATCTGGCCGCCAAGATTTTCGATAATTCGTTTGCATGTAGCGAGCCCTATTCCTGATCCTTCGTAATCTTCTTTCGGATTTAAACGATGGAATAGATCAAATATATGACTAATATTCTCTTTGGATATACCAATTCCATTGTCTTTTACGGAAAAGAGGAAAAAATGTTCCTTTTTCTCGTGTGTGATCTCGATTATTGGAGCTATGTTTTTCCTGAACTTGATGGCGTTAGAAACCAGGTTCTGGAATAGCTGAAGCAAGTTAGGCGTCGCGGCTCTTACAGTTGGCAACGAACTATATATCAATTTGGCGTCATTCTCTTTAATGGCGAGTTGGAGGTTTCCTTCCACACTTTTGACAATCTCATTGAGATTTACCTCCATGACTCTTTCGCTTTCAGTGCCTGTTTTGGCGTATTCCAGCATGCTAGACAATAGGCTGTTCATACGTTTTGCGGCATCCTGAATGATGTTGAGGAACTCCTGACCATTTTCATCTAAACGGTCTCCGTATCTTCTAAGCAGTAAACCACTAAAGTTACTCATCATCCTGAGTGGTTCTTTGAGATCGTGTGCAGCTTTGTTGGCAAACTGTTCCAGTTCTTTATTGGTATGTCTAAGGAACTTTTGTTCGATATTGAGTTTTTCGATCTCAAGGTCTTTTTTCTCCATTTCATAATGAGCTTGCAGCTCGCTGATGACCTTGTTCTTTTCCTGGTTTACCAGATTTTCTTTGAGTTCCATATAAAGGGCCTGGTACTCAAATGCTTTCTTGTAGTCTTCCATTGAGTAATAAGCATCCGAAATGGCACGATATGCGTTTTTTGTAGCTTCTTTGAGGCCCAGTTTTTTATTGCTTTTTAATGCTCTTTCGAGAAATTCAATAGCCTTTTGCGGATCAGCAGAATGCTGGTAGACTTCTCCTATCCGGTAAAGGCAATCACTAATGCCTTCCTGAAATTGAACTTCCTCGCTTATGACAAGGGCTTTGAACAGGGAGTTAAGTGCCTCCGGGTAATCTTTCCTTCTGAAATGGATATCTCCGATCTGGATCAGTTTTGGTACCAAGCCCGAACGCTCTCCAAGATCTTCTTTGAGCTTTAAGGCTTGTTCGAGAAACTTTAGTGCCTTCTTGTAATGGTTGAGGCCAGCGTAGGTTACTCCCATATTGGCGTATGCATTGGCTAATTCACTTAGATTCCCGCTTTCCTCAAAAATAGCCAAAGCTTTTTTCTGGTAGTCTAATGCTTTTTTGTAGTCCTTCAGGTAATACAGCACCGTACCTACATTATTATAAGAATAGCCAACACCTGCCTGGTCACCAAGAATTTCTTTTATTCGTAATGACTTGAAATAGTTCTCAAGGGATTTTTCGTATTCTCCCAGGCTTTTATAAACGATGCCGATGTTATTATAACAGCGAGCGATTCCTTCCTGAATTCCTTTTTCCTTGTAAATGGCTAAAGCCTTGAAATAGAGTTCCAGAGATTTCTGAAAGTCACCCAACTTAGCAAAAGCATTACCCTGACCGGTAAATGACTTTGCTATCCCTTTCCTGGCCTTCAAAACCTTCCATATTTCAAGAGCCTGGTTGTGATAATCTACAGCCTTTTGAAATTCGGATTGTACCCAATGGATGATACCCATCACATTGAAGCTTTCGGCAAGACCTTCAAGGTAATCCAGTCTTTCAGATAGTTTGCGGGCTTGTTGAGATAATTCAAGGGCAGAATCCGGTTCCTTGCTAGATAAATCTGCGGCATAACTAAGCAATGCCTTTACTTTGCTTTCATCATCCCGCATCAACTGGATGGTAGAAAGCGATAAAGTCTCCTTTTGAACCGAATAAAAATTGTCTCTGACTGACATGAATGAGCCTGTTTTGAAAAAGGTTTCGGAAACTTGGCTTCTGTGTTTTACAATATCCGATTTTTAAGTTTAACATCCTAATAACACTTTCCAATAATTTAAAAAGCAATACTTTATCAATTGAAAACCAGCATATAATTGATATTCAGGGGCTTTTAACAAAAAAATTCTTGTAAACATTGTACGGAATAACCCGTTCTATAAGTTATCTTCGCGCAATAATTTTATTCACTTAAATTCGAGTAAATCTGAGATATGGATCTAAGCAAATTTGTGGCAATTAGCGGCAAACCAGGTATTTTTAGAGTAGTTTCAAACAGAGACAATGGTCTTGTTGTAGAAGATCTAGACACCGGAAAGAAGCGATTCGTTTCTGGCAGGATCCACCAATTCACTCCGCTTAAAACCATATCGATTTATACCGAATCTGATACTGAAGAACTCGAGGTTGTCTTTGACACCATTAAAGCTCAACTTTCCGAAAATCCGCCTGTAGCCACTAAGGCATCAAATCAAGATACCAAAGACTGGTTCAGGAAGATCCTTCCTGATTTTGATGAAGACCGGGTTTATGTTTCTGACATCAGGAAAATTATCAAGTGGTTTAATTTCCTTGATAGCAAGAATCTCCTCGAATCATCTTCTACAGAAGAAAGTGACAGCCAGGAAGAAGAATAGTCTTCTACTTGAAAGTCCATTAGCATTTTTTATCCATAAGAATCTATGAAAGATTTGCCAAATCCGGAAACGCAACTCAAGCGTTCATATCTCCCCGATAATTTCCAGGTAACTGACTGGGAATCGCTTCGAAAATTTTATGATGAATTACTGAACAGACCTATCCATTCCGTCGATGATCTGGAAGCCTGGGTTCTCGATGAAAACGAATTGGAAGCCGTAACATCAGAAGACAGACGCTGGCGGTATATCCGGATTAGCTGTAACTCCAATGACAAAAAAGCGGAAGAAGCCTTTAATTATTTCGTCAAAGAGATTACACCTAATATCGCACAATATAACCAGCAACTCAACCAAAAGCTGGTTAGTTCGCCTTTTGTAAAATCGCTCGACAAAAATAAATTCAGGATTTATCTGAGAGACATTGAGAATGCAATCAGGCTGTATCGTGAAGAAAATATTCCGATTCATACGGAAATCCAGATGTACTCTAAGGAGTTTGCGACTATAGCTTCTGAGATGACCATTATCTTGGATGGCAATGAACTCACCCTCCAGCAAGCTTCGGTTTTACTCACTGAGACTAACCGTGAATTGCGGGAAAGTGTATACCGGAAAACATCAGAAAGAAGACTGGAAGATGCTGGTAAACTCGATGACCTTTTCGATAAACTTATTGAAAAACGTCAACTCCTCGCCCAAAACGCCGGTTTCGACAATTTCAGGGATTTCAAATTTGCCGATCTGGGTCGGTTTGATTACGGTCCGGAAGATTGTTATGCTTTTCACGATGCCATCGCTAATGAAGTGGTTCCATTGGTAGATGAAATGAACAGGCAACGTCAAAAATATTTGGGCATTGACAGAATCCGTCCATGGGACCTGAGTGTCGATCCATTATATGACGAACCATTGATGCCTTACAAGAATGTAAACGAACTCATCGAAAAGTCCATACTTTGTCTTTCTGACCTGCACCCCTATTTCGGGAATTGCATTAGCATTATGGACCAGATGAATCATCTCGACCTTGATTCAAGGAAAGGGAAGCGTCCTGGTGGGTATAATATGCCATTACCCGAAACTGGCATCCCTTTCATTTTCATGAATTCAGCCAATTCCATGCGCGACATGCGTACCATGATGCACGAGGCAGGGCATGCCGTACATTCCCTGCTTACCCGTGAAAAGAAAATGAACATTGACAAGCGACCGCCATCAGAAGTCGCAGAACTTGCTGCAATGGCCATGGAACTATTGACAATGGACTTTTGGCCAAGATTCTTTGACTCTGAAGAAGACTACAAAAGAGCACGCATCTGGCAGTTGCAAAAGTCTGTTTCACTGCTCCCCTGGGTAGCCACCATCAGCAAATTTCAGCACTGGTTATATACCAACGAGGGTCATACCAGCGAAGAAAGGGATAATGCATGGTTAGAGATATTTCACGAGTTTGAGTCAGATACTGTAAACTGGACAGGCCTCGAACCATTCAGTCGCAAATTGTGGCAGCGTCAATTGCATTTATTCGAAGTTCCGTTTTACTATATCGAATATGGCATGGCTCAATTAGGGGCCATCGCTATTTGGAGAAATTACCGAAGAGATCCGGAAAAGACACTCCAGAATTATATAGAAGCACTCGAACTCGGTTATACCAAGCCGATTGGTGAGATTTACGAGAAAGCTGGCATCCAGTTCAACTTCTCGTCAGCATATGTTAGCGAATTAATGGATTTCGTTAGCCAAGAACTAAAAGAGCTTACCAGCTAATCCTTTTTTTGCCATTTCCCGGGCTTTCGCCAATGCATCGGGCTTGCCAATGTCCATCCAGACAGAGTCATTATGCAAAAAGGCTTTAATCTGGTGGTTGGCCGCCAGATCAAGGTAGGTTTCGATTATCGAGAAAACACCTTTATGTTTCATCATTCCCAACAACTCAGGGCTAATTACGTGAACTCCGCTAAAGGCCCTTCGGCTGAGATTTCCCTCACCGATTCTTGCCATCCTGAATTGCTCATGCTTCGCGTGTTCCCAGCCACATAACTGATAGGTTTCGTCGAATAACAGGTATCGCGAAGTTGAGCGGTCTCTAACTGCGAGGGTTGCTAATGCTCCAGATTTTAAATGCGTTTCGTACAGATCACTCAAACTGAGGTCTGTCACTACATCTACATTATAAACCAGGAAAGGAGCACCTCCCTGAAAAAATTTTGATGCTTTTTGTAATCCGCCTCCTGTTTCCAAAACCTGCCCAGTCTCGTCAGATACCGTGACTACCCCATCAAAGTAGTTTTGTTCTTTAAGGAATGACAGCATTTTTGCAGCAAAATGATGAATATTAACTACGATCTGTTCAGCGCCATGTTCCCGAAGCCGATTGACAGCGAGTTCAAGTAATGTCTTGCCATTAATTTCGACCAGCGCTTTGGGTCGGTCTGCTGTATGTGGATATAGTCGTGTGCCGAGTCCGGCTGCAAAGAGCATTGCTTTCATACTACCAACCTTCTATTTCTCTTTGTAAATGCCTGAGGTCTACCGTTACCGGAAATTTTTCTTCGAGGTAAGCCGCCATTTTATCGGCAGAATAAACGGAACGGTGTCGTCCTCCGGTACATCCGAACCCAACTGACAAGGAAGAAAAGCCTCTTTCCAGGTAACTTTTAATAGTTGGTTCGATTACCGTACTTACGTTTTGGACAAATTCACCAATATTCGATTTTTCTTCGAGAAACTTAATCACGGGTTTATCTCTGCCTGTTAAATCCCGATATTCCTTGTACCTGCCAGGATTATAGATGCCTCTGCAGTCAAAAACAAATCCGCCCCCATGGCCCGAAGTGTCTTCCGGGATTCCACTTTTGTATGAAAAACTAAACACTTTGATCGTCAATCCTTGCGGCTTATCTCTTTCCTGATTCTCATGGTGGGGAATAGGATACATCTGCCTTAAGTCCAACAGTACCGTTTTGAGAGTGGGGATATTTAACGCATTTAACTTTTCCGTGATCAGCCACCCAGCATTTTCAAGCGCAAATGGAATACTCTTAATAAAATGTGGTTTTTTCTCATAAAGGCCGCGTAATCCGTAAGTAGCAAGTACCTGTAATGTCCGAATAAGCACGATGGCATAATAGTCATTACGAAAACTTACAGCATTGATGTCCGTCATTTCTTCAGCCAACCCGATATAATAATCGAGCAATTCTTCTCTTGCTTCTGCAGATAAAGCCGCCCTGGCCTGGAATAAAAGTGAGGCCAGATCATATTGTAACGGGCCTTTTCTGCCGGCCTGGTAATCAATAAAATAAGGGTTACCATCAACCATCATTATGTTCCTGGCCTGGAAGTCACGAAACATAAAATAGTCCATATTGATATTTAACAAGGTAGTGGTCAGTTCCAGAAAATCAGCCTCAAGTGCTTGTTCATTAAAAGGAATACCAGACAGCTTGAGAAAGTAATATTTGAAAGCATTCAGATCCCATTGAATAGTTTGCTCATCAAAACTTTTTCGTTGGAAACACAATGAATAATCCAGTCCTTCGCCTCCATTCACCTGAATGTTCAGTAATTGTCGGATGACTTTTTTATAGATGATCAAGACCTCATCAGACAATCCATTTTCCTGATTTTGCGATAACACAATATCCAGTAAAATCGTATTGCCAAGATCTTGAAGGAGATAAGTCTGGAAGTCTTCACCCACTCCATAAATTTGTGGAACGGGAATGTTTTTTGCGAAAAAATGCTCTGTAAATCCAATGAAAGCTTTGTTTTCCGGAATATTGGAGTTGTAAACTCCTATAGCTGATGCCTGCTCATTTGAAAGCCTGAAATACTTTCGGTCAGAGCCAGAAGGTGGGAGCATTTCAAAGCTGGTATTTTTGTGACCATTCCATTTTTCGAATAGCGCCTCTAGTTGTAGCCTGGTTTCTTGCATTTATCCGTTTTTTGGTATTGGTCTTCAATCACAGGGAGGTATTGGGGCAACCAAGGTTGCATTATATTTCGAAGCGCGTTGAAACAAATCCATTATGCATTCTGGGTTCGAACCAGGTCGATTTTGGGGGCATAATTTCATCAGCATCAGCAATAGCCATAAGTTCTTCTATCCTTATCGGGAAAAGGCTAAAGGCAACTGCACTTTGATTCTTACCCACCTTTTTTTCGAGTGATCCCAATCCTTTGGGTCCTTCTACATATTTCACCCTGGCGTCATGTCTTACATCTTTAATCCCAAGCACTTTTTTGAGGATAACCCGATTGAGCAAACTGACATCAAGACGGTCGATAAGCTTGTCTTTCTTGTTGAGCAGATGGGGTTTTGGAGTCAGTTTAAACCATTTTTTACGGATAAACATTCCAATTTCATTTTTTGCTGCAGGGAAAAATTGCCCACCTTGCTTTTCGATAATGAAATGTTTGCGCAGCTCTGCTTTAAACCCTTTGTCTGAATAATTATTCTGGGTAACCACGACTCTGTTAAACTCATGAATAGTTAACTGATCAGAAGCAAAAAATGCTGACAAGAGTACGTCATAAGGTTTTCCGCCAGTTTCTTCGCCATACAGTTTCAGGATTTTCCGAAACATAATAGCTGTAGCTTCGGAACGATGATGACCATCTGCAATATAAGTGCGTGCCACTTTTTCTTTAAACAGGCGTTTGAATTCATCAATATGTGCCTGTTCATTGACCAGCCAGAAACGGTGAATGGCCTTACGGTATTCCTGCTGATAAAGCACAGGATATATATCGATACACTTCTCGAGTAAGGCTTCAATTTCATCAACCCTCGAATAAGCCAATAAGGCGGGTTTCACGTGTGCTTCCCGCTGAAAAAACAACTCCATCATCTGGTTCCGCTTAGCCTGAAGCGTATTCTCGTGACGAATGATCTTTTTATCTAGATATTCGCGAATATCGATGTACCCAATCAACCCTGTATGGGTTCGGTCATCTTTTTCCTGTTGGTAAACCACAAAACTTTCAGGATAATCGGACAAGAATTTATTTTGAGACCAAAAAGCAGGGAATTCCTCTTTGACCCTGTCAAAAAAATCAGCAGGTTCATCAATGAGGTCCAAATTTGGGATAACAGGCTTGACTGGTTTAATGACAGCCATTAGCTATATTTCGAGGTTCGAGTTGTGTGGTTTGTGATCCTGAATGGGCTATTCATCCTCCGAATTTGGAGCTTTTTAATTTGATGAATATTTGAACGCCAAACAACGATACGATTATTTTTCGAAATGGGCTATGATTTTATCTGCCAATTCCAATCCGATATTTCTCTGAGCTTCCCCTGTTGATGCTCCGATATGTGGACTTAAGGAAATTTTGGGATGGTCGAGAAGCTCTTGCCTTGGCGTTGGTTCATTTACGAATACGTCCAGCGCGGCTCCAGCTACTTTTCCACTTTCTAAAGCTTCCAGTAAGGCATCTTCGTCAATCACCCCTCCTCTGGCTGCATTTACAATAAAGACACCGTCTTTCATCCGGGCAAATTCTGCTTGGCCAATAAGCGCTTTTCCACCTTGTTTAAATGGTACGTGCACAGTAATGAAATCCGCATGCTCAAGCATATCCTCAAAACTGTCTGTCTTCAGGGTTACAGAAAGTGAGGCGTCCTTGATTTTGAAAATATCAACATCAATTTTCAATTCATCATAGATCAGATCTACGGGCATTACATTCATGCCTAGACCTAAGGCAGCACGGGCCACATATTGACCAATACGCCCAAAACCCAGCAATCCAAGGGTTTTACCCCGTAGCTCAACCCCACCTGAATATTTCTTCTTTAAAGCCTTAAAGGCCGAATTGCCTTGCGAGGGCATCTGCCGGTTAGCATCATGTAATGAGCGGGCCAGTGAAAACAAATGTGCAAATACCAATTCAGCAACAGATTGCGAAGATGCTGCTGGTGTATTAATAACTTCAATACCTTTTGATTGTGCATAAGCCACATCAATATTATCCAGCCCAACACCCCCTCTTGCAATGACTTTCAAATTAGGGCAAACATCAATAAGTTCTTGTCTTACTTTAGTGGCACTCCTAACAACAATCCCTTGATAGTCAGGCAGAATTTCAGGAAGTTTATCTTGAGGTACTTTATCATTATGTACCACAAATCCGGCATCCTCTAACAACATTTTCCCATCAGGATGGATACCATCATTTACCAGGATCTTTATCATTTTTTTATAAATTTTTCAGGTTGTAAAAAGATCGCGCAAGTTACTAGTTTTTGTAGGGAAAAGGAGGGAAAAAATGAAAAACATGTCCACCTCCTCTAACTCCTCCTGAAGGAGGAGAACTTCTATCGAGACATCATGTTCCATTCTAAACCTCCTCTAACTCCTCCTGAAGGAGGAGAACTTCTATCGAGACATCATGTTCCATTTTGCTGGAGGAGAAGGGTTAGGGTTGAGGTAAAAAGCCCCGAACCACATCTGGCCCGAGGCATCGCTTATGACAAGTATGTATGAAACATTTTTAGAACAAGGCAAAGAGAATTGAATTACTTACCGAGACTACAATGGCAAGTATTAGAGCAGATATGAACCCTTTCACCTTGAAGTTATCCAGGAAAAAGCCTGCTATTAATATGATTATCGCATCGATTACAAAACGGAAAAGTCCCAGGGTTAGGAAAGTGATGGGCAATGCCAGTACATCCATTACCTTACCAACTGTAGCATTCAGGATGGATACCACTACAGCCACGATAAGCGCCGAGATAAAATTCTTGATCTCAATACCGCTTAAGATGAAAGCACCAGCAAAAAATGAAACTGCTGAAACAAGTATAGTGAACAGCAACCCTGGGGAATTTGCGCCATCAAGTAATAAAGTTGTCAGAAGAAGAGTGTCCATAAAGTTGTTTTTTATGGACAATATAGGTGGACAAAGGTCTAGAGGTCAATATTCTAAGACGAAAGTCGACCTGCAAACGACAAAGCCCGGGTTTTCAGGTTTTGGAAGCCTATTCGTTGAATCCGATCCTTGTATCTAGTTCATCACAGTCGGGACACACCTTCGAGAACGCATCAAGACCACAAGTCAAAAAGTCGTCAAACTCACCGACATCAGGCGTATAGCCTCTTGGGTTGTTTAGTAATCGTTCCTCGTGACTTACAAGTACGTAATAAGGCTGTGAGTTGGCATTGAAGTGTGTTGCTTGGAAATCAGCCCATTTTTGACCAACCGTACGCTTTTTCTTACCGTCTAATTCCGAAATATACGGCTCTGGCAATTTGGTTCTGTCATCTACGTACAACGAAACCAATACGAAATCATCTTTTAGCTTATTAAGAATAGATTCGTTGGGCCATACATGCTCTTCCATCTTACGACAATTCACACAACCAAATCCGGTAAAGTCGATCAGCACTGGCTTTTTAACCTTTTTGGCGTAAGCCAGACCTTTTTCATAATCCTTGAAACAATCAAGGCCAATCGGACACTCTCCGGTTTTTACGCCATCGACTTTAGCCAGTCCTGTCTGTACCGCTTCTGGCTCATCTTTGAAGATCGCATAATGTGTTGGAGGTGCAAGACCACTTAACACAGGCAATGAGTTGTAAGTTCCGAGGTTTGGGTTAGTTGAAAGACCCGTAGCTAGGTAAATGGTAAACGCAGCCATCATGGCCCCGAAAGCCAATCTGCCCTTAGACAATTTTGCCTTTGGTGGATCATGAGGGAATTTGATAAAACCAAACAGGTATAAAGAAAGACCAAGGAAAATAAGAATCCATAGTCCCATGAATAGTTCGTATTTGAGGATACCCCAGCTTTGTGTCATGTCAACAACTGACAAGAATTTCAGTGCAAGCGCTAATTCAAGAAATCCAAGGGTAACCTTAACAGTGTTCATCCAGCCACCAGACTTCGGTAGTGAGTTCAACCAACCGGGGAAAGCCGCAAAGAAGGCAAATGGCAACGCTAATGCTAATGAGAATCCGAGCATACCAATTGGAGGTCCTAAAGCGAAACTGCCAAATTGGTTGGCACCAGAAGTACCTGCTTCCACTAACAATGTGCCGATAATAGGTCCTGTGCAGGAGAAAGATACAATACCCAACGTAAAGGCCATGAAGAAAATACCGATCATCCCGCCGCGATCAGCCATTCGATCCGTCTTGTTGGCCCAAGAGCTTGGCAAGGTAATCTCGAAATAACCGAAAAATGAGATTGCAAAGATCACAAACAGGGCGAAGAACACAAGATTAAGAATCATGTCAGTTGACAAACGATTCATGATCTCAGGTCCAAACAATAGAGTTAGTGAAGTACCCAGAGACACATAAATTACGATGATTGACAAACCGTATAATATCGCATTCTGAATACCTTTTGTTTTCGTTTTACTTTGTTTGGTAAAAAAGCTCACCGTCAACGGAATCATGGGAAACACACATGGCGTCAACAAGGCGATTAAACCACCAAGAAAGCCCAATACGAAAATCACCCAAAGACTGGAAAAACTTTTCTTTTCGCCGCAAGGCTGCACTGGTTCACCAAACATGCCGGCTTCCACTGTTTCTGGCTCGCTTGGTACTTCACCAATATTTGTAAAACCAAGATCTGCACCACTGTCAACTGCAGTTCCTATATCAGCCGTTGGCTGAGTGGGATCGATCATAAAATCAAGGTTACCGAAACGGCATTGGATATCATTACAAGTAACAAACCCCAACAAGGCCAGGAATGGCTGTTCGGGATTATCAACTTTTATTCGTTGTGTAAAACTCGCATTCTCATAGAATTTGGCGACATCGGCTTCGAAGTATTTATCAAAGCCAGATTTGCGATCTCCTTCCTCTTTAACTACCCCCACCATTTCTACCTTGTTATCGCCTTCAAACTCAAGCAGTGTGGTGTAGGTGGCTTCCTGATCTTCCTGGATCATGGAATAAATGGTCCAGCCTTCAGGAGCAGTGGCTGAAAGGGTCAGGTCAAACTCATTGTCTCCTACAGGCTCAAGTGCATAGGTCCAATCGAGTGGGCTGTCTTCATCTCCTTTTATATCGCCAGCAGCAGAGCCTTTTCTATTCATTGACCTGGAGCCTGTTTCTTCCTCTTCTTCCGGAGTGGTTTCGACTTCAAGCTCCGGATTATTTTCTTCTGTGTTGGCAACTTCTGCCTCTTCTATTTTTTCTTCTTTCGCATCAGGTTGCTCTGCAACTACTTCTTCTTTTCCTGGATTCTCTTCCGGCTTAACTTCTGCTGTGGTTTCAGGATTTTTTTCTTTATTGACCGCAGCATTAGTCTCTTCATTCGTCGGTGTCACCTCTGATCTTGAATCATCAGGTGATGTACTAGAACGTTCCACTGAAAAAGAAAAATCGACATCTGTTGGTGGGAGGCATGTTTTGTCGTTGCATGTCATAAATGTCAGATACCCAGTCGCCGTACCTTTAACTTCAGTAATTTTCACCTTCTGGACAAAAGTGACCTTCTTTTTGAAATAACGAAGTGTCATGTCAAAAATCTGGCTGTGTTCTTCTTTGATATCGCCAACTTCCTGAACCTTTCCTACCAGATTGAAGCCTTTGACTTCCTCAAATTCGAAAGCAGTCGGTATTGGCCCGCCTTCTTCAATATGTTGAGAATAAACGTGCCATCCAGACTCAATCGTAGATGTAAACTGGAGTTCGTATTCGTTTTCAGCCGTCTTTTTGGTATCAAAAGACCATTTGACAGGTTCGAGGATCTGTCCAAAACTGGCAGAAGCACCTAGACAAAGGACAAATAAAAGTGAGAGAAACCTTGACATAAGAAGCGAATTTGTGATTATTAATTTACGCTGGGGTGGTACAAATATAATGCGCACCTTGCTGGTTGTCAGTTAATAAAAAGTTAATTGACAAAAAAAGGTCCGAAGCCTTACAAATTAAACTGTTACGCTAATTTTTGTTACCAAAGACTCAAACAAGATGCGACCATCTGTGTTTCCAAGTGCATCTTCAGATGCGCGTTCAGGGTGAGGCATCATGCCAAACACATTCCTATTGGCATTACAAATACCAGCGATATTGTTTACAGCTCCATTGGGGTTAGCCTCATCTGTGATATTACCATCTTCATCGCAGTACCGGAAAAGGACTTGGTCGTTAGCTTCAAGCCTTGCGATAGTTTCCGCATCAGCATAATAACGACCTTCTGCATGTGCTATCGGAATTTTCAAGACACTTTCAGCATTGATCAAACGCGTGACTGCGCTATTTGGGGTAGCTGCTTTCAAGTGAATATTCTTACAAATAAATTTTTGGTTTACATTTCTGAGGAGGACACCTGGCAATAACCCCATTTCACACAGGATCTGGAAACCATTACAGATACCAAAGATGTATCCGCCATTTTCGGCGAAAGCTCGAACGGCTTTCATGATCGGGGAAAAACTGGCAATAGCGCCACAACGCAGGTAATCTCCGTACGAAAATCCACCAGGCAGAATAATGCAATCACCGGGGCCATACCCTTCAAGTGATTCGTTTTTATGCCATAATTCTTCCACTTCCTGGCCCATAACTTCGCCAAGGACGTGCATCATATCATGGTCACAATTTGAACCTGGGAAAACAACTACTCCAAATTTCATTTGCAATTTGTTTTAACAAAAAGAAAAAAATGACCGCAACTTGCGATGATCATCATTTACTGTCTACCCTAAAATAATTTCCCAGTACTGGAACCCAAAGTAGAGCATCAATAAGAATAGATGCAAAAATTCTGAAATTGGTTTATTTCGGATGTTCAGAAAATGAAGGCACAAAAATACAGATATTGGTACGCAAATAATAATCAAATGTTCTGTTTGTACACCAGCCTGCATAAATATCGACAGGGCAGCAACAGGGATGGACCAAAACAAAAGCCAAATGTATTTCTGAATCTGGATCTTGGTCTTTGATAATAAGCCCTGGATATTGACAAACGATAACATAATTATGAACCCTGAAAAAATGACTTTCACCCATACCCGCCAGTTATTCTGGATATCAAAATCAAGAAATCCATAATTGGGAAGTATTTGCGTAGTCCAGAAAGAATTCAGGCTGTCTACCCAGAAGAAATAGGTGCATAGTAGCAGGTACGGGGTTAAAAACCCAATCACCAAAACGATAATTTCGCGAAAGCGGAGTTGGATCAACATGGCAATACCCATAATGCCCAGCAAGAGGTATACACCAATCGACAGATAGAACAAACTGCCGATAGCTAACCAGAAGCCAACATTGAAGATCGACCCCATCGAAGATCTCGACTTGTAGATGCTGAATAACTCAAAAAGTGCAATAATGTAAAAGGTCAGTGCCATTAAAATCGGACTCAGGACAACAGCATCTTTAATTACTGAAACAGCAAATACGTAAAAAACTGCAGGGAAATAGGTGACGTTTCGCGTGATCTTGAATCGATTGACCAATGCATTGACAAGTAATGCCTGGATAACGATAAAAGCCAGGGCAGCAATCGTATCCCAAACCGTTTTTTCAGGAATAAAATCAAGAATCAACTGGCTGAAAAGACCACTCGAACTACCCTCCCAAACCTGGGGAAAAAGGAAGGCTTGCAAGTTGAGCAAAACCGCGTACAAAGCCACAAGTATTGCAGCCAGCGGACTATTGGTTCTGAATAGTTGAAGCACGAAAAATTACGCGATAATTATTTGGTGAAAAACCAAAGGTAATAAAGTTTGAAAGCAACAGGAAAGCTAAACCGCGATTATTCTCCCTTTCCGGTAAACCGGGAGAAAAGGCTGGCGTCAAAAGGGTACTAATAAATAAATTTCACAAGTCGGAGGTCGCCGCGTCTTTCACTGGGTACGATTAACTCGTTAGAAGATAACTGCATGCCCTCCCTGAAAAGCAGATAAATGTCATCATCATCGGTATTGAGAATATTCTTTCTTTTACTCTGACCATCACCAAGTACAATATATTCATTCACATTAGTATCTTGTTTAATCTCATCATTGTAAAGGAAACGCAGGCTGTTGCGCGTTTTTAACAGGAAGTATGAGGAATAACGCGCCCTGTCATCTTGTGAAAATTGCCGTTTGCGCAGCAATTCTTTCCAATGAGTATCACCATTGGGATGGATCGAAATAAGCAAAATATCGTTATAATGGTAATCGACCTGATAACCGATGGCATTATCAGGATTGTAGAAACTATTATAACTGGTTGCCCTTCTTGTATATTTCTTATTGCGCTCAGCGACCATCAATAAACCTCCATCTCTGCGAAGCACCAGTTCCTGCACGGAAACTTCACCAAAACCCACTTCTTTTTTTATTTCTTTTCCAAGGATGGAGGTAACAAACTTTTCATCGAAATCGGAAAAGTGTATGAAGTAATCTTCTGGGTTTTGCGGGTTTATCCGTAGATAGAAATGACCATTTGTTTCTCCATATTTTTTATTGGAAAACAACCCTGCTCCTACCAGTCTATTATTGAGATTATCGACCTGGAACTCTACATCGAGCCAGAGTTTACCTTTCATCCCGATATTATATCGCCGCTGTTGTTGTAGGTCTATATCATACCCGAGCACCTCAAACCTGGAAGTATTGCGTTTGGCTTTTTTATTATCTCTTTCGAGAATCAAAAAGCCATTTCCCTTGTTGTCGACCAGCGCCTGGACAAAATCTCTCTGAAAATCAAATTCAATAGGTTTGACCTGGATCTGCCACAAGTTTTCCATGGTTTTAAGGTCAAAACAGGTGGCATATATTTTAGAGTTGATATCCGAATCGTATAAAAAGATTTTGGACTTATCGTTAGAGACAACAAGGTCTAATGCATTTGTGGCGCGGGGAACGAATGAAATCAAAGTAGATGAGCGCATGGTATCTGCTTCGGGTGAAAACTCCATGGCTCTGACATAGATCTTCCCTCTTTTGAAATACCTGTAAACCATGGTAAAATGGTCTTTTTGGGGAATTACTTCCAGTACTCGCGCTCTTCTGCTTTCCAGGTTGATTTTTTTCTCCCATGACATCTCCATCTCCTGGTTATAAGAAAAGATCTTCAGAATATCGCCTTTGTCTTTAAACAGTAAAATTTCGTCATTGAGCTTGCCGATAATACGATAATCATCATCATTCCTGACAGAAAGTTCTTCAGAAACCCTAACCTCCTGGCCAATGGAGAGGAAAGCAAATAACAACAGTATGATTGTAGCGCTTATCTTCATAAATCTGAAAGTAGATTTGATCTTCACTTTGGTAATTTGGATTAAAGGATCAAGTTAAAACAGATTATAATTTATTTCAACCCTGATAATAAAACGAATTCAAACCAAAAATGCTTGTGCATTCAAAAATAATTTCTGTTCAATGTAAACAAAATGACAATATTCTACCATTTGTTGCAAACGAACAACTGTATGTTATGTCACGTTTACCGAATTCACCCCAATTCAAACCTGCAAATTTCGTAATGAAATTGGCAATTTGAGACTCAAAACACCATAATTATATTGATTTTCAGAATTTTCCATCACCTAACGACATTACCTGAACCGTCACATTTTAAGAGAAGCCATCTTTGGTTGAATTTTTCAATTTGTAGTTATTACATCTGCACAGCTGATTTTTTTTTACAGTTAATGCCTTTACCAAATGTGTAAAGACATTTCTTCGACCGATCCAAAAACGAACAACCGGAAAGTAAATCAAATTTGAACAAACCGCCCCAACGGGCTATAAGCGAGCGTGTTTTTTGTTTTTTGGATGAAGGGCCGTCTATTCGAAAGATTGGATGGCCCGACTTTTATGGATGGTCGCTATAAATCGAACTCAATCTCCTTGAAACCGAACGTCTTTAATTCGCCTTTATCGTCTACTAACTCCAGTTTTCCGTCTTGATTGACCCCGGTGATCTTTCCGGTAAATTTTTGATCACCGCTTTTGAAAGGACTCCTTTGGGCATAGCGGTATAATGCTGCGATGTAATCATTTCGCAAGCGATCATAATGACCTGCTCTCAGTTGAAGATACCTGGCTTCAACATGCCAAAACAAGGCTTGTTTGACTTCTTCAAGATCGAAGATAGTACCGGTTATATCTCTCCATGAAACTGGATTGGGTAAGTGGTTTGGGAAAACCGTTTGGTTGATGTTAAGGCCAACACCAATTACCGTGGCTGAAATTTGGTTACCTGAAATTGTATTTTCGATCAGTATCCCGCCGGCTTTGTTGTTGCCAAACAAAATGTCATTGGGCCACTTGAGACATACATCTGCCTCCAAATATGCGTTACATAGGTCATAGACACCAAGTGAGATAGCCTGATTAAGTAAAAATTGACGATTAGGGGGCAAAAACCCAGGATAAAGAATAATGCTTAAGGTGATGTTTTCGGCAGGAGAACTTAACCAGGTACTGCCAAATTGTCCTTTACCCTTGGTTTGTTCGCTTGCCGAAATGACAGTTCCCTCAGTTGGTTTGCTTTTTGATAAGAGTTCTTGAGCTGAAATATTGGTTGACTCAAGGCTCTGAAACTCAAATAGAACCTTTCCAATAAATAGGGTGTTAAATTCCTTAAGCGGCATTAATTTATTATTTTTACCAATTGGAGTATTGACAATTTATAACAACGAAATTAAAAATTTGAGCGTAGATAGAGATCTCATCAGAGAAGAATTAAATACCGAAGCGTTGAATGCATTTCTTATAGAGCGCATTCAAGATATAAAAGCAAAAGATATCGTTAAGTTGGATTTGAGAAAACTTGAAGAAGCACCAACAGATTTCTTTATTATTTGCGAGGGAGAGTCCCTCATCCAGGTTAAAGCAATTGCCGACCACATTATTTCTGAAGTAAAAAAACACACAGGCCAGATACCTAACCATGTTGAAGGAAAAACCAATTCTACTTGGATACTGGTCGATTACTTCACCACTGTGGTCCATATTTTTTTCAAAGACACGAGAAAATTTTATCAATTGGAAAGCCTGTGGAGTGACGCAGATACTGTGGAATATGAAAACCTTTAGCGATTCCCGTTTGTTTCTGATATAAATTCCGGTAAGGAAAATAAAACCCCTGCAACTCAGGGTAAACATTAAACGACTCTTATTATCAATGGATAACGAATATAAAAACGGAAATAACGAAAACCAGGACGACAATAAGCCTCTTGGACCGAAATTCAACTATTATTGGATTTATGGGATCATTGCTGTTATTCTCCTTGGTATTAACCTTTGGGGTGTTACTAACACCGCCAAAGAGTTAAAATGGACCAAGTTTGAGCGGATCGTCAAGAAAGGTGATATCGAGAAATTAGAGATCATCAATAAAGAACTAGCCTATGTCTACATAGAAAAAGATGCACTTGAAGATGAAGAATATGACGATGTTTCTCAAACAAAACTAAGGTATACCAATCCTGGCCCTCACTATATTTTTAACATAGGAGATATCAAGGTATTTGACGACAAGCTTGCCAACCTCCAAAAAGATATCGCCGATGAGGATAAAATATACCCTGACTACCGTACCAAACGCAATTGGATGGGTGATGTATTGGGTTGGGTTATCCCAATTGCCATTATCGTTGTCATTTGGATTTTCATTATGCGCCGTGTAGGGGCTGGTGGAGCCGGACCAGGTGCCCAGATCTTCAATATCGGCAAATCAAAAGCCACTCTTTTTGATCGCGATCAGAAAGTAAATGTAACCTTCAAAGATGTTGCTGGCCTCGATGAAGCCAAAGAGGAAGTAATGGAAGTCGTTGACTTTCTGAAGAATCCTAAAAAATATACAGCCCTCGGTGGTAAAATCCCTAAAGGGGTACTGCTGGTAGGCCCTCCTGGTACCGGTAAAACCCTATTGGCCAAAGCTGTAGCTGGTGAGGCTGCAGTGCCTTTTTTCACCATATCTGGTTCAGACTTCGTAGAAATGTTCGTTGGTGTTGGTGCATCAAGAGTGCGTGACTTGTTTAAGCAGGCGCGCGAGAAAGCTCCATGTATCATTTTCATTGACGAGATAGATGCTATTGGTCGTGCCCGTGGTAGAAATGCCCTTAACGGGAATGATGAAAGAGAAAACACCCTTAACCAGTTACTGGTTGAAATGGATGGCTTTAGCACCGAAAAAGGTGTAATCCTGATGGCTGCAACTAACCGACCTGACGTGCTCGACACTGCCTTGCTGAGACCTGGTCGTGTTGACAGACAAATTGGAATTGACAAGCCAGACCTCAAAGGCCGCTTCGAAATATTCAAGGTTCATCTCAAGCCAATTAAAATCGGTCCGGACGTTGATCCCAAAGTGCTTGCCGAGCAAACTCCAGGCTTCGCTGGTGCTGACATTGCCAACATCTGTAATGAAGCAGCTCTTGTTGCCGCAAGACGTGACAAGTCTGAAGTTGGAATGGACGACTTCAACTATGCCCTGGACAGGATAATTGGTGGTCTTGAGAAGAAAAACAAATTAATCTCCCCTGCAGAGAAAAAAATTATCGCTTACCACGAAGCAGGCCATGCCATTTGTGGCTGGTTCCTTGAGCATGCCTCGCCGCTTGTCAAGGTAACCATCGTTCCTCGCGGAATCGGCACACTTGGTTATGCGCAATACCTGCCAAAAGAAGAATACATCACTACAACCGAACAGTTGCTTGACCGTATGTGTATGACCTTAGGAGGCCGTGCAGCCGAATCAGTGACCTTTGGCAAGATATCAACTGGTGCCCAAAGTGACCTCGACCAGATAACAAAAATGGGTTATGGCATGATAGCAATCTATGGCATGAACCAAAAGGTCGGCAATGTCTCATTCTACGACATGATGAACCAAAATCAGTTCGCCAAGCCGTATTCTGACGACACTGCCACAATGATCGACAATGAGGTCAGGCTGTTAATCAATGACCAATACAAAAGAGCTAAAAAACTGCTCAAAGAGCGGAAAAAAGAGCTCGAAATATTGGCCAACGAATTACTTGAAAAAGAAGTCTTGCTCAAGTCTGATGTCGAAAGACTCATAGGGCCTCCACCATTTGGTCACAAAGGTGAGGTATTTGAGACTGGCAATAATTCCGAAAATGGTCTTGATACCGATTCTTCGGACGAAATTGTTAAAATAGAGGAGGACTGAATATCACATTCTGACTTTTTGTAGTCTTCCTTTCTTCCACTTTTTGGTCTTTTCTTTGTTTAATTGGCAAATAACTATACAATTGCCCTGTCACGCCTATTTATTTTTTATATACAATAGTGCTTTGACAAAGATGGATATTGTCCATGCTATGTATAGACCCATTTCCTGAACTATTCTTTTTAAACAAAGACATTATGAGACTGCCTTTTTTACTGGCTTTTATTTTGCTTGTTTTTTCCTTTTCTATTCTAGCACAAGGAGAACTTAAAGCAGCTGTAGACCCACCCAAATCTAAAGACGATATTGTATTGTTACCTGGCCTGGCTAATCTGAAACCAAACAAGGCCCTTCAGATTGCCGAAGAGCTATATAGAGTAGGCGACAAAGCCGGAGCCTATCACTACTACCTGGCCTATCACGCTAAGCGTCGTGGCAACAAATATGCACAATACCGTCTAGCAGAAACCGCATTATTTGTACGCAACTATCTTGGTGCCCATAATTTTGCCAATGGCTTGCTCAAAAAGGAAAAGAAATTTCCTAAAGTGCACTATTACAATGGCATTGCGCTCAAATCTCTTGGTGAATACGACAAAGCAGTCACCGAGATGAATAAGTACATGATCAAATATAATCTCACAGGAGAAGATTCGATCTTAATTGCGCAACAGATCGAAGGTGCTGTAGTGGCCGCTGCTCACAGGCCTGCCCGTAACATAAAAGTCAAAGAGCTAAACAAAGACATTAACACCATCCATTCGGAAAATGGTGGTGCCATGGCAGCACAAGGCCTCCTTTTTACTCATGTTGGTGAAGCTGGTAGTATTATTCGATTGGCCATGAATCCTGAGACTGGAAGGTCAAAAGTAGTTAGTCTTTCCGGAACCGTCAATCGGGCTGGTTATCAAAACTCTGACCCTTTCCTTTCCGAAGATGGGAAGACCTTATTCTTTACCCGTTGCAAATCTTCAAATACTGGTGAAGTTGACTGCTCCATTTATGCTGGCACGCTCCAGGAAAAAGGTAAAGTGACCAACGTTCATAAACTTGGAAAAGGTATCAATCAACCTGGCTACCTGGCCATGCAGCCGATAATTACCAAAAACGAATTTGGCCGTGAAATCCTTTATTTCGTTTCCAATAGGCCCGGTGGTTTTGGTGGATTTGACATTTGGTATAGCATGCGCCTTAATGATGGTTCTTTCACCCGTGCCTATAATGTAGGCCGCAAGATCAACTCTGATTTCAACGAAACTACGCCATACTACGAGAACCAGGGAAGCACACTGTTTTTCAGCTCTGACCATCCCACTGGTTTTGGTGGATTTGACGTATATCGCATTCAAGGACTACAGCGCTACTGGGAAAAAGCCTATAACATGGGCATGCCAGTTAACTCAAGTACCGATGACTATTATTTCCGGAAAACAGACGAAAAGACCGGATACCTGTCATCGAATCGCGCAGGCACCAAATATGCCATCCACGAAAATGATAGTGACGATATGTTTATTGTCAAATTTGAATAAAACCGAAACTTACTTAACGAAAAAAGCCAGGACATCTAGTTCTGGCTTTTTTTTGCGCCCCACCTCAACCCTAACCCTTCTCCTTCAGGAGAAGGGAACTGATGTGAGTTCCTCTCCTGGAGGAGAGGTTAGGTGAGGAAAAGATCTGATACACATCCCCCTCCTGCAGGAGGGGTTAGGGGAGGTACGAAAGCTAAATCTTTCTTTTAATCAAATCTCTGATCGCCGTTTCCGGATCATCAAACAAAAATTTGAAGCCGGTCTTTTCAATCTTTTCTGAAGACGCCCTGGTACTCATTAAAACGACATAAGCCATTTCGCCCATCGCCAGCCTTAAAGCGGTTTCGGGAGCTGGTAAAACCAATCCAGGGCGGCCAATGGCCTTTTTTACGGCTTTAGCCAATGCCTTGTTGGTTACAGGCTGAGTGGCAACAGCATTATAATTACCTTCCAATCCATCATTTTCAATAGCTTCAATGATCATCATGCACAGGTCTTCAATATGGATCCAGGGATAATATTGTTTGCCGTTACCGAAATACGCCCCTGCTCCGAATTTTGCAGGGAGCAACATTTTCTCCAGTGCTCCACCTTTAGTAGACAATACAATACCAATTCTTAATCTTGCTACCCGCGTACCCAGTTCGTTAATTGGCTCAGATGCTTTTTCCCATTCATCACACACCTTTGCCAGAAAGTCATCACCTGGAGGCATTTCCTCGGTTAACCATTTATCACCCTGGCTACCATAATAACCTACAGCTGATGCTGCAATGAAAGTTGGCAATTGGCTTTCACGCTCTTTGATTGCGTTGTAAAGCAATTTGGTACTTTCAATTCGACTATCGTAAATCTCCGCTTTTCGCTGTTCAGTCCATCGTTTGTCCGCCACACCAGCTCCTGCCAGGTGTACAATGGTGTCTGCGAAGGTGATAGCCTCCTGGTCAATCTTCCCCTCTTTTACATTCCATTGCCAGGTTTTGTATTTTGCTCCTGATCGCGATGATCTGCTCAAATGGCCAACTTCACAGCCAAGATTCGTCAGTATTTCGCTGAGTAATGTCCCGACAAGACCTGTGCCTCCGGTAATTAATATTTTCTTATTCATGGATTGATGGAGTAAAGTTTTTCACCTTAAAGTTACCTTTAAAATATTGATGGTATTAATGGATTGGATAGGCTGTGTCTGTTGTATTTGGCTATCTTTCAACTTATCTCTATTTTCAGGATCATTTTATTAAACCTATAATCCATTAACCATGTTCAATCTGACCCGTTCTTTATTTGGTGCTCTCGTTATTTGCATTGCAATGATTTTTGTCGGTTGCTCCGGATCGGATAGTGGTTCATCCACTGCCAATACCGAAGATTCTGGCAAAGTAGTTCAATATTGTTCTGCGGAACCCAAGGTCTTGAACCCTTATACCAGAACAGATGCTAACGCCAATATTTTGATCAGGCGTACCTTTCAGCCATTAGTAATGCTCGATTTTTTCTCTTATGAATTGGTTCCGGTGCTGGCAACCGCATTACCTGTAACTGAAGTTCAGGAAAACGGGAAGGTGCATCTGGGCATGGAAATTCGTCCGGAAGCCAAGTGGGATAATGGTGGATCAATTACCGCTGAAGATGTCGCCTTTTCTGTAAAAATGATGAAAAACCCGTTCGTTGATAACAGGGCCCTGAAGCCTTATTTCGAGTATATCGAAGATGTTGTTGTTGATGAATCCAACAATCGGAAATTCACTTTAGTCTGTAAAGAGCCATATATGCTTATGGAGTCCGCATTGACCGACTTGCTCATTATTCCATCTTACATCTATGATCCAGACGGTGTCATGAAGAATTATGCTGTAAGCCAGCTTGAAAATGACAAGGAAGCATTAGCCGATGATGCAGTTTTGAAAAAAGCAGGTGATGATTTTAACGCTCCGAAATTTCAGCGTGAAGTTGTGATTGGGTCAGGTGCTTACACTCTTGATCGCTGGGAAACTAATCAACGCCTGGTCTATACTCTTAAAGAAGATTGGTGGGGACACGCGCTTGCTGAAGAAAACCACTGGTTTCAAGCCAAAGCCCCAGAGATTATCTATGAAGTCATTAATGACCAAACTACAGCTGTTGTAGCTCTAAAGGGTGAAAAAATTGACGCCATGTACAGGATCGACCCTCGTACATTCATGGAGGAACTAAAGAAATCTGAATCCTTCAATGAAAAGTTCAACACCGCCTCTCCTACTCAGTTCCTCTACTCTTACCTCGGAATGAATATGAGAGCTGAAAAGTTCAAAGACGTCAGAACAAGAAAAGCACTAAGAAGTGTAATGGACGTTAAGAAATATGGTAATACTGTATTTTATGGCCTTGCGGAAAGGGTAAATTCGTTTATCCACCCAAGCAAAAAGCAGTTTATCAATCCTGATATCCCATTCTACGATCAAAACCTCGATGAAGCCCGTAGACTGCTTGCAGAAGCAGGATGGAGTGATTCAAATGGAAATGGAACGCTCGATATGATGATCGAAGGTGAACTTACCGAGTTCAATATTGAACTGATCTATCCTAATGCTGCTCAAACCAGTGAAAAAGGCGTGCTCATGTTCAAAGAATTTGCGAAGAACGTCGGCATCAATGTAGAACCTCGTCCACTCGACTTTTCAGTTTTCCTCGACCAGACCAAGAACCATAACTTCGAAATGTATTTTGGTATCTGGGGTTCTTCACCTCTGGAAAGTGATCCAAAGCAGATTTGGCACACTAGCTCATATAATGGCGGTAGTAACTACGTCGGATTCGGAACACCAAGAAGTGATGAATTGATCGACAACCTGAGAAGAGAATTGGACATAGAAAAAAGATCTGACATTTACCATGAATTACAACAGATCATCGATGAGGAATGCCCTTATATTTTCATGGATGCTACGCAAAACCGTATTGCGATAAGCAAGAAATTCACGAATACCAATACCTCCGGTGTCAACCCAGGATTCTATACACCGGGCTTTACTTCGGTCAATGTAGTGGCTAATTAACGGATTTTAACATCTGTCGGCCCGGTTTTGGAATTTGCATTAACACTATTTTTATCAAAAAAACCGGAAATTTGGTGTTACCTGCTGCTTTCTAATGGTATTCAACAAAAATGGCTAATACGGACCATATCATTTTATCAAAGCTTCGATCAGGCGATCAAAAAGAAGTTAATGAGGCTTCTGCGATCCTGTATGCTGAGCATTTCCCTATGGTGCGCCACCTTGTTAATTCGAACAACGGGACGGATGCCGATGCCAAAGACATTTTCCAGGAGATACAAATCAGCTTCCTGAAAAAGGTCAGAGACAGCCAGTTTGCGCTTAAGTGCAAGCTGAATACTTTCCTTTATGCTATGGCTAAAAATCTTTGGTTAAAGGAATTGCGCAAACGGCATCGCAACGACTCACTCGCTACTCTCAAAGAGGATGTGATAGAAGCCCAGCACAATATGCTCGGGAAACTCATCAATCTTGAAAGGGCGCGTATGGCAAGGGAAATGGTAGACCGACTCGACCAGGATTGTAAAAAGGTACTTAGCCTGTTTTATTATCAACGATGGGATATGGCATCTATCGCCCGTGAAATGAATTATGCCAGCGTGCAAGTTGCCAAAAATAAAAAATGCCAGTGTTTTAAGAAATTGCAAAAACTGGTTGTAGAAAACGAACATCAAAAACGCTAAAAGTTATGAAGGAGCAGGTGAAAAGGCTGGAATGTGCCGAACAGGCATTGATCGACCGCTACCTCCTCGGAGAATTGAATGCAGAGGATCGGAAGTGGTTTGAAAAGAAAATGAAAGAAGACTCTGCATTTCGCGAAAGCGTAAGTTTACAAAATGACCTAATGGCCGGAATCCTTATGGCTAATGCCGATACAGGTCATGCCTTAGACAAGGATATTTCGCAAAAAGGAAACAAAAATATCGTGCGATACCTGGCAAAGATCTCTGCTGTCATTCTCTTTGTTATTGCCGGATCTATATTTTTCAGCAAGGATTCAAACATCGAACAACAGGCTGGTACCGAACAAATTTCGCAGGGAATAGAATACCCGGCAGAATGGGCCTTCGGTGATGTTGATTTCGTTGAACTCGCTGCATTGAACAACATCTCGCTTTTTCTCGATAAAGATATTTTAATGCTGAATGAACATTTCTTCGAATTTCATAACGCTATTCCAAATTAATTCAATTACCTACCTAAATCAGTAAATATGATAAAATCCATGAAGCTCATTGCGCTCCTTCTGACGGGCGTTTTGTTAATCCAGACAAGTTGTAACGTACAGGACAGCCGCTGTGTTGATTGCGTTATTCAACACGCATTATCAGATCCTGAAGAACTTACCCCGATCAACTCCAATGACAATGGAGCTACCGAGGTTTATAATCACCTCATGCAGGCGTTAGTAAACCTGGATTTCAAAACACACAAACTGACTCCTGTCCTTGCCGCAAAACGTCCAACCATCGAAACTCGTGAGGATGGCAAACTGGTACTACACTGGGAAATCCGCCCTGAAGCCAAGTGGGATAATGGAGACCCGATCACAGGACATGACGTGGATTTTTCACTAAAGGTATTGCTCAACCCTGAAACTGACTCAAAGGCGCTTAAGCCTTACTTCGATAAGGTTGAGGAGGTAATCGTTGATGCAGACAACCCAAAGATGTTCCAGATCATTTATACAGAACCGTATATGATTATTGAGTCTTCATTCACCGACCTTTACATCGTACCAAGCTATGTTTATGATCCTGAAGACATTATGAGCAAATTTACTGTCAAGCAGCTTTTCGCAGACGCCAAAGGTGATAAAGCATTGAGAAAAGATCCGGATATCATCCGTTTTGCAGAACAATATAACTCTCCAAAATTTCAAAGAGAAGTCGTCTCAGGCAGTGGCCCTTATCGCTTTGACAGGTGGGTAACCAATCAAAGAGTGGTAGTAGCATTAAAGGAAGACTGGTGGGGACATGACGTAAAAGATGCCAATCACTGGTTTGAAGCTTACCCAAAAGAAGTCATTTTCGAATCAGTTAATGACCTCGCTACTGCCGTTGTGGCATTGAAAGGAGAAAAACTGGATGCCATGAAAGGTATACCACCAAAAGATTTTGTTACAGATTTAAGAGAATCTGAGTCATTTACAAGCAAATTCAATACTTATACCCCGCCTTTATTCTCCTATGACTACATGTGTTTCAATACGCGTTTGGAAAAATTTGCAGATACTCGTACTCGTATTGCTTTGTCTCATGTCATGAATGTTGAGCAGCTTATCGAGTCATTCTGCTATGGTCTAGGTATTCCTGTGGCTTCTTTCACACACCCTGACATTACAGAACGTCTGAACCCTGATGTCAAGCCGTATCCGCATGATCTTGAAAAAGCAAAAGCCCTTTTGGCTGAAGTAGGTTGGACCGATTCTGACGGAGATGGTGTTCTTGATATGGAAATTGAAGGTGAAAAAGTAGACTTTAATATTGTACTCAATTTCAATTCAGGAAACAGCAGACGTGAAAGAGCGTGTTTGATTTTCCAGGAAGCTGCACGTAAAGTGGGTATTAAAGTAGAAATCGTACCATTGGAATGGGCTGTTTTGCTTGAAAGAAACAAAGTTCACGACTTCGAAATGTTTGTTGCCGGTTGGATCTCCTCCCCTCTCGAATCAGATCCAAAGCAGATTTGGCATACAGATTCATCAAATGACCAGGGCTCAAACTATGCTGGTTTTGGTAATGAAGAATCTGATGCATTGATCGAGCAACTCAGAACTGAAATGGACGATTCAGCGCGTAATGAGATTTATAAGCAATTGCATATGATTATTCATAAAGAAGCACCTTATATCTTCTTGCTAGCGCAAAAAGAGCGTATTGCGATTAACAATCGTTATGGCAATAGCTACGGTTCTGGTATCCGTCCGGGCTTTTGGGCTTCCGGATTTACCGTCTCTCAGCCAGTTGCCAACTAACCGATCATTTTTTTTAGCAGGATTTACCAGAATAACTTGACTTATTCTGGTAAATCCTGTCTATATTCATCCCCACAATTCGTTATCCAATTGCCCGCATATGTTTTCTTATGTTGTTAAACGTATACTGATCTTTATTCCAACCCTGCTTATCATTTCAATAGTGATCTTCATGCTGAGTGTATTTGCTCCTGGTGATCCGGTTGAAAAAATGCTTGGTGCCACACCAGAAGGCGAACCAATACCGCCAGAAGCATATAATGAGACGCGGAAGGAATTGGGTCTTGATTTACCTGTTTTCTATTTCAGCCTTACGGCGAAAGCTTATCCTGACACCATATACCGGGTGCCGATTAAGGCACAGCGGGAGAATATGAACCGTTTAATTAGCCTATACGGTAACTGGCCTCAGATCGATAAGTATCAAAAGATCGCCAAAGTCCTTCAGGGCTCAGTGCAGGCTATCGAAAAGGATTCGCTCAACCCAAGGGCGTTGATCAGAATGAAAGAAAACGTCGGCAACCTGTTTTTGAGGTACGAAGACAAGGATATACAAAAGGCTTTTCGCAATTTTGAAGAACATGCGCAAAGCACTCCTTCCACCGCTGCGGTAATGCCTTTGTTCAATCAAGTCAGGCAAGCTTATGCGGATGTACAGGAGCAAGCAACACCTGGAAAACTTAAAATCCCTACCATTCATTGGTTTGGATTGAAGAATCAATACCATCGCTGGCTTATGGGTAACCGCCCTTTATTCCTGAAAAAGGAAAAAATGGCCAGCCTCGATTACACCTTAGTACAGAGTAAACAACATACCTTCTCCGTACCAAAAGATGGTTATTACAGCTTCAATATTAAGGTACCTGCTTCGACAGTAAAACGGTCAAGTGAAAATGCTGAAATTCTGTATATCAGAACATCTGACAAGTCAGAAAGCAAGGAAAAAGTAGCTTATCGGAATATCGTAGATGGCAAGCACAAGACTGTTGTTCCGCTAAAAGCTGGAGAAACGATAATGGTCGATCACTCTATTGGCATGATCAAAGATGATGCTAATACAAAGGTCAATATCCATTATTACCCGAAATATGATCCGTCATGGAGCTCTGGTTTCCTAAGGTTCGATTTTGGAAAATCCTACGAAGATAAACGCCCTATCAGGGAAAAGATTGGTGACTATATTTTCTGGACGATGCTGATCAGTACGATTTCCATAATTCTTACTTATCTCATCTCAGTACCGCTTGGCGTATTTTCTGCCAGGAGAAAAGGGAGCAGAGCTGATGGTGTAGTAACCACAATTCTTTTTATTCTATACTCTTTGCCGAGTTTCTGGGTAGCGACATTGCTTATCATTTTCTTTTGCCAACCAGATTATTTGAATTGGTTCCCACCTTACGGTTTGGGAGAGGTCACCTCAGAGACGCCTTTCTTCCAGAAGATTGGTATCAGGGCTTACCATTTGATTTTACCATTATTCTGTTGGACGTACGGTGGCCTGGCATTTTTGTCAAGGCAAATGAGAGGTGGTATGCTTTCCGTTTTAAGGCAGGACTATGTACGTACAGCAAGAGCAAAAGGATTGGAGGAGAAAAAAGTAATTTGGAAGCATGCTTTCCGCAATTCGTTGTTACCAATAATTACCCTGTTCGCTAATATATTCCCATTAATGATCTCCGGAGCGATTGTAATTGAGATCATTTTTACCATTCCTGGAATGGGACGTCTGCTTTTTGAAGCGATCAAATATCCTGATGACCCAATGGTATTCACCATTGTGATGATGGCTGCCCTGCTGACAATGATCGGTTACCTGATCGCTGATATTCTTTACGCAGTGGTTGATCCTCGAATCACCTTTAATTAATCCTGAAACTGATCAAACCTACTAAACGCATTAACCAAGAGGCCAATGTTATTTCGTAAAAAGAAAAAAGCAGAAACAGTAGAAACCAAAAAACAGGACCAGAGTTACTGGGCCTATGTAAAGCGCCAGTTCAGCAAGAACAAACGTGCGTTATATTCCCTATACGTCGTATTCTTTTTAGCTTTTATTGCGTTGTTTGCTGATTTCATCGCCAACGAAAAACCCATTCTCTGCAAGTATGACGGCTCGTGGAGAGCCCCGGTCATAAAAGAATACATGGTTGGTCTTGGCTTGTCGAAATGGCCTAAAGAGTTTCAGAATGTAGACTGGAAAACGCTCGAGTTTGAGAAGGCTGTATGGCCGCTAGTGCCTTACCTTCCTCACAACCACGACTATAACTCCAATTATGTAGGGCCATTTGACAAGCAAAACGTAAAATCACTCAGATGGCGACATTGGCTTGGCACTGACGATATTGGGCGTGACTTACTTTCAGGCATGATCCACGGCACACGGATCGCTTTCATGGTTGGTATAGTGGCGATGAGTATTGCCTTCTTTATCGGTATGTTTTTTGGGTCTATGGCAGGCTTCTTCGGCGATAATCAACTGAAGATGTCAATTGCGCGAGTCATACTGAACATTATCTTCTTTTTCTTTGCCTTATTCTATGGATTCACCTCGCGATCCTACCAGATGTCTGACGCCTTCGAAAATGGCTTTGGCGCCTTTGTAGGGGTGTTTGTGGTTGGTCTGCTGATCTTCATTGTCATCATGGCGATCCCAAATCTTATTGCCCCTGTTTTCGACAAGGTACCTGTTTTGGGAAGAAAGGTGAATATTCCTGTTGACATCCTCGTGACCAGGCTTATTGAGGTTTTAAACTCTATCCCAACCCTTGTCCTTATCCTTGCGGTCGTCGCAATTACCAAGCCTTCCATCTTCAACGTTATGGCGGTTATCGGCCTAGTTCGCTGGACCGGTATTGCCCGATTTATCAGAGCTGAATTACTGAGAGTAAGAAATCTTGAATACATCGAGGCCGCAACAGCACTTGGTTTTTCACGGATCCGATCTATGCTTAAACACGCCGTCCCTAATGCCTTATCTCCGGTATTTATTGCGGTGGCTTTCGGTATCGCTGCTGCAATCCTGATTGAATCTTTCTTGTCATTCCTTGGTATTGGTGTTCCACCAGAAACAATTACATGGGGTAAGTTGCTGGCTATTGCCCGTACTGCGCCTGCAGCCTGGTGGATGGCGGTTTTCCCGGGGTTTGCCATCTTCATCACTGTGACCCTATTTAACTTGATCGGAGAAGGATTGACTGATGCACTCGACCCGAGGCTAAAGCAATAAAGTTACATTTTTTAAACAAAAAAGTGATAAAAATTGGGATAGCTGGAAAATTTCCAGTAACTTTGAATTGTAGCAGGAGCTATTTCATATTCTTAGGAAAAAGTTTGGTTTTTCCTTTTTTAGTGCTAAGACCTTTTTTGGAAGATTTAGAGTGAAGGCTATCATAAGCTGGACAATGCGCATCTTTGTTACAAGAGCTGACGGTGAGACAAGTACCAAAAAAGAATATCGCTGCGCAAAAGATGGTCAAAACCCGCTTCATAAGAATATTTGATTTGATTTTCGCTTAACTTCGAATTTTCAGATTTCTGACATTGAAATCGCTCCAAATTACGAAAGATTTAGAGTTAAATTAGCAGTTAAGGGTAAAATAAACGTGACATTGAAGATTTAGGTCATTATTTCCACTTAAAAAGTTTGTTTTTCAGATTAATGACCATAAATTTGTCGCTAGTATTAATAACGTAATTAAATTTAATCTATTATGAACAAAGCAGACTTGGTAAACAGAATTGCAGAGGATGCAGGTCTTTCAAAGTCGCAAGCTTCTGACGCTTTGAACGCCGTACTCGATGCAGTTTCAGGTTCTCTAAAAAAAGGTGATAAAGTAACGCTTGTTGGTTTCGGTACTTTCTCAATTTCAAAACGTGCTGCCCGTACAGGAAGAAATCCTCAGACAGGCGCTGCAATTCAGATTGCTGCTAAAAACGTTGTGAAATTCAAGCCAGGCAAGGATTTATCCGATGCTGTAAACTAATTTCAGTTCTATCTAGAAGAACTATCCACCTCAAGGATATATCAGAAAAGATAAGGCCATGCAGCTAAACTGCATGGCTTTTTTATTTTGGTATTCCTTCATCCCAATTTTGGCAATCCTAAACTTAATGAACATGCGGTTATTCCTATTATTCTTATGTTCAATCCTCCTCTCTAATTTTACTAATGCACAATCACAACACACACACTGCGGACACGATCTGCTCATGCAGGTCACCGAAACACAACACCCTGGTTTTATAGACAAGGTTGAACAGGTCTTCAACACAGTAAAAAACAAACCTCATGATCCGACTAAAGACGGTGTCGTTTATACGATACCACTTGTCGTCCATATTGTCTGGAATACAAATTCCCCTGAAGAAAATCTCGCCGACTCAGTCGTGCTTTCCCAAGTGGCTACCATGAATGAAGACTTCAGAAGAATGAATGAAGATACGGTGAACACCCGTTCAATTTTCCACGATGTGGTAGGTGATGCTGAGATCGAATTCGACCTTCAGCAAATAGTACGTGTACAAACCAATGCCACCTTCACAGCAGACTTATTGGGTTTACCCGAAAATGTAAAACAATCAGCCAATGGCGGAAGTGATGCATGGGACACAGAAAATTATCTGAACATATGGGTCTGTAAAATCGATGGCATCCTTGGTGTTTTGGGCTATGCATACCCACCAGCCAACCTGCCCAACTGGCCCGACGGCGTCAGCGCCCCTAGCCCTGAGTTGGATGGTGTTGTAGTCGATTTTAGGACCTTCGGAAGGAATAACCCCAACCCATTGGAGATAACGGATCTATTTGGCAATACGACTGTTATTGATACCTATGGCCGCACTGTGGTTCATGAAGTTGGTCATTACCTTGGCATTAGGCATATTTGGGGTGATGGAGGCTTCATCATTGGTGATAGCTGTGATGAAGATGACGGTGTCGAAGATACCCCCAATGCAGGTTCACAATCTGCTTTTAACTGTGATGAAACCCAAAACACTTGTACAGATCTGGTAGATGATCTTCCTGATATGATCGAAAACTATATGGACTATTCAGCCGAAACCTGTATGAACAGTTTTACTAACGGGCAAATCGATATTATGAGAGCTGTTTTGGAAGGCCCGAGAAACGGACTTATTGATGGATTGCCTACATCAATACTCACACCAGATCCCCTCGCAATTGATCTAAAAGTATATCCTAATCCAGCAGACCAGCATTTGTATTTGAGCTGGCATGAAGCAACCGCTGATCAATTAAACTTCCAATTGGTTAATCTCCTGGGGCAGCCTGTTACTGCTCCATTCGTAACCAACTCTAATGCTGGATCTGAGCGGCTTAACGTATCTAGTTTACCTGCTGGAATTTATGTGTTAAATGTAAGTGATGGAGAAAAGGTGATCAGCCAAAAGGTCGTGGTTGAATAAATTCAGAGCTTACCATTACCAAAAAAAGAAAACCGCAAAAGTGAAGGTATCATAACCCACTTTTGCGGTTTTTATTTTTTAATTTAAGTGGTCTACCTACCCTTCGAGAGCAGCAGCTCCACTTACGATCTCTGTCAACTCTCTTGTAATAGCTTCCTGACGTGCTTTGTTGTAATTGATACGTAGTTCTTTCAACAATTCGTCAGCGTTTTCAGTTGCTTTATCCATCGCTGTCATTCTTGCACCATGCTCGGAGGCATGTGTATCAAGCAAGTAACTATGGAACTGAGTCCTAAGAATCGATGGTACCATTTCATGGAGCAACTGTTCCATTGAAGGCTCAAAAATGAAATCTGCGCGAGTTTGCTTATCTCCATCTTCTTCAGGTTCAATCTTCGCGATTGGTAGATATCGTTCAGTCTTGTTGTACTGAACCGCTGCATTCTTAAACTCAGAGTAAATGACCTCGACGGCATCATACTCCCCATTCTCATAAGCATCAAGAATAGATTGAGAAACTCTTGCAGTATTATCGAAAGAAAGATTGGTAAACAATTCAACGTGCTCTGTAATCTTGTTCAGCTTATTGAAACGTCTTCTGTAAAAGTCGTCACCTTTTTTACCGATGTACATCATACTCACATTACCAGCTTCGTACTGGGTGTTGTATTTTTCCTGAATTAGCGTACGCGCATCTTTGATCAGGTACGAGTTAAATGCACCACATAACCCTCTGCTGGAAGTTACAAGTACGATAAGTACCTTATTGACTTCCCTCTCAACAGCTTGAGGAATCTCAACTGATTTGTCTAGACTGGTCACGATATCGCTCAAAATTGCATTCAGCTTTTTGGCGTATGGTCTCATTTGCTGGATAGCCTGCTGAGCACGACGTAGTTTTGCAGCAGAAACCATTTTCATAGCTTTTGTGATCTGCTGTGTGTTCATAACGGATTTGATCCGCGTCCTGACTTCTTTTAAGTTGGCACCCATTTTAATTATTGTTGACAGTTGATTGTTGAGCGTTGGTAGTCTCGGTAGCCCGATGACTATCAATACTCAACAACAACGGATATTAACGATATTGCTTAACCAGCTTACCAGCCAGTTCTTCAATAGTTTTAGTTACTTCATCAGTAAGCTTACCACTTCTAAGTGTCTCAAGTGCTTCTGAGTGGTGAGCTTCCATTTCAGTAAGGAAGATATCCTCGAATTCCTGGATTTTGCCAACTGGTACATCCATCAACAAACCTTTTGTTCCCAGGTAAATGATAGCAATCTGCTTTTCAACAGATACTGGTGAGTACTGAGGCTGTTTCAGGATTTCCACGTTACGCTTTCCTTTTTCAAGTACAGCCTGTGTAGCAGGATCAAGGTCAGAACCGAATTTGGCGAAAGCCTCAAGCTCACGGTACTGTGCCTGGTCAAGCTTCAATGTACCCGCAACTTTTTTCATCGATTTGATCTGTGCAGATCCACCTACACGTGATACTGAGATACCTACGTTAATCGCTGGACGAACACCCGCGTTAAAGAGGTTTGACTCGAGGAAGATCTGACCATCAGTAATAGAAATTACGTTAGTCGGAATATATGCAGAAACGTCACCTGCTTGTGTCTCGATGATAGGAAGCGCTGTTAGCGATCCGCCACCTTTAACAATATCTGCTTTCACAAGTGATTCAGGAAGGTCGTTCATATCTTTTGCGATGTCATCATTTGCAATGATCTTAGCCGCACGCTCCAACAAGCGTGAGTGCAGGTAGAAAACATCACCCGGATAAGCCTCACGCCCTGGAGGACGACGAAGCAGAAGGGATACCTCACGGTAAGAAACGGCTTGCTTTGACAAATCATCATAAACGATGAGTGCCGGACGACCAGTGTCACGGAAATATTCACCAATCGCAACACCTGCGAAAGGAGAATAAAACTGCAATGGAGCCGGGTCAGAAGCAGAAGCCGAAACGATTACAGTGTAAGGCATTGCGCCATACTCTTCAAGAGTTCTGGCAATCTGAGCAACTGTAGACGCTTTCTGTCCAGTAGCTACATAGATACAGAACACAGGCTCTCCTTTATCGTAGAACTCTTTCTGGTTAATAATGGTATCGATTGCAATCGCTGTTTTTCCTGTCTGGCGGTCGCCGATGATCAACTCACGTTGGCCACGGCCGATAGGAATCATTGAATCGATAGGTTTGATACCGGTCTGAAGTGGCTCAGATACTGGCTGACGGTAGATTACACCAGGTGCTTTACGCTCAAGTGGCATCTCGTACTTGGTACCTCCGATAGGACCTTTACCATCAATCGGCTGTCCTAGTGGATTGACTACCCTGCCGAGCATTTCTTCTCCAACATTAATGGAGGCAATTTTCTTTGTCCGCCTTACGGTATGACCTTCTTTGATCTCTTCAGAACTACCTAAGAGTACAACCCCGACGTTATCTTCCTCGAGGTTAAGTACGATAGCCTGAACGCCATTATCGAAGGCGACCAGTTCGCCGGCCTGGGCGTTATTGAGCCCATAAACGCGGGCAATACCATCACCTACCTGGAGGACCGTACCGATCTCTTCGAGGTTGGTAGTAGCATCGAAGCCGCTTAGTTGCTGCTTAAGAATCGCAGATATTTCATCAGGTTTTACATCAACCATGATTACATGTTTTTAATGTATTCGTTAATACTAAATTCTTTTCTTAATTGGTCGAGCTTGCGAGAAAGGCTTGAATCGTAAAGCTTTCCATCAAACTCTAGAACGAAACCGCCAAGCAGACTTTCATCGACCTTGGTCTCCATTTCGATATTATCATCCGTTTGCGGACTTTGGCGAAGCATTTCAGTGATCTGATCCACTGTTGAGCCACCAAGAGGTGCTGCAGTGGTCAGTATTACAGAAGAGATTTTCCTATGCCTTTTGTATTGCGCTTTAAACTCTTCAGCAACTTCTCTAAGGTATTTTTCCCGGCCTTTGTTTACCACTATGGTAATGAAGCCTTTGGTGATCTTGTGAAAAGAATCTCCAAAGATCTTATCAAGCACCGCTTGTTTGGTGTCTGACTTAATGATCGGGCTTTTCAGCATCATTTCCAGATCCTTATTATCTGAAGCTTTAAGGAATGATTCAATATCAGTGTAAACTTCATTGAGTGCATTCTCTTCAATAGAAAGCTCGATAAGGGATTTGGCATACCTGTGCGCTATCCTTGCTACTGACATATTGTAATTGTTGTGAATTGTTGGTTGGAAGTTGAGGACAGGATTAACCGTCTGCAACTGTCAACACGCAACCGTCAACTAGTTTAATTTAATCTGCTTTACCAAATCGGAAACAAATGCTTCCTGCTCAGGTTGACCTTTCATCTCTTTCTGGAGAAGTTTTTCAGCGATGTCAAGTGCCATGAAACCGGCTTTATTCTTGACTTCGATGAGCATTTCCATCTCACGATTCTTGATTTCCTGCATGGCGCTTTCTACCTTTTGGCGGTATTCCTTGTCGGCGCGCTCGCGGGCTTCAGAGATGATGTTATCCTGCATTTCCTTTGCTTCGCGGAGCATCGCAGAGCGTTCTTCGCGAGCCTGGGCTAGCAATTCTTCGTTTTCTGCTTTCAGGTTTGCCATCTCTTCCCGGGCTTTTTCAGCCTGGTGGAGGGAATCTTCGATATCCGTCTCACGTTTATTTAACGCCTCCTGGATAGGACGAAAAGCAAATCGTCCGATCAGCGTCCAAAACGCGAAGAAGATAATCGTTCCCCATAATAGCAATCCCGGGTCGGGCAGAATTGGCCAGAATTTAGCTAAAAACATCATAGCAAAAGTTTTTTAGGCCTGACCAGTACTTGACTGGTCAAAATAGTGATCCTGTTTTGAAATTAATTTCAACTAAGGTTTGGGAATACTAATCCCCTAACCCCATACACTCTGACATGAGTCAGAATTAATCCTTATGCAGGAACCTGGTTGGCCAAGAAGATCGAAAGAATAATAGCGATCAGCGCAACACCCTCGATAAGCGCCGCCATGATCAACATATTTGTACGAATGTCCGCCGTAGCTTCTGGCTGACGAGCGATACCTTCCATAGCTTTACCGCCGATGTAACCTACACCAACGCCAGCTCCAATTACAGCTAAACCGGCTCCAATGGCCGCTAATGATCCAATCATGATCGTTTAATTTTTGTGTTAATTTTAAAAAATGTCATTGAGTTATCACCGCCGGACATTTCCGGGGGTTTTATAAATATCTTTAGTGGTGATGTTCTTCGATCGCCGCCCCGATGTAAGAAGCAGAGAATACGGCAAAAATAAATGCCTGAAGAAAAGCCACCAGCACTTCGATCGCGCTAAGGAAAAGGGTCAATATACTTGCCACTAATAGTCCAACACCACCACCAGTTGCATAACCCATTCCCCAATCATTTTCAGCAATATTTCCGAAAATGAATATCATACCAACTGCACTCAGGATCATAATATGTCCCGCCGTGATATTAGCGAACAAACGTACCATCAGTGTAATTGGTTTGAGGAATATACCCAACACCTCAATCGGTGTCAAAATAATCTTTACCGGCCCCGGAACACCAGGCATATTAAAAATATGTTGCCAGTAATCTCTGTTACCATTGATAGACGTGATCACTAACGTAAATAAGGCAAGTGCCATAGTAAAGCTGATATTACCTGATACGTTAGGATTACCAATAAATGGAATCTGGCCAATAAGGTTAAGTGCAAGAATGAAGAAGAACAAACTCATGATGAAAGGCAAGTGCTTTTCGTACTTGGGCCCAATCACAGGCTTACAGACTTCATCTCTCATGAAAAGGTATATAGGCTCGATAATCCGCTGCCAGAAACCTTTTGGCGCATGCATATCGTATTTCTTATAACTTTTGGCTACTGACATAAACACCCATGCCAGGAAAGCAAAAGTGAGTATTAGTGTAACTACGTTTTTCGTAATTGAAAAATCATAGTACGTAGTGATACCATGTGCAACAACTCCTCCATCCAGCACACTACGGTCGTGAGCTGGATAGGCCATGCCCTGATAAATAGCTTTATACTTATAGGCCGGGCAATCCAGTTCTACCACACCCATTGGGAAACTTTCATCAGTGATCCTCATGATAACACCATGGTACATGATGTAACGATCAATCGCTTTTCTACCGTTTCCGCCTTTAGCAATATCAAACTTACCAGACATAAACACATTAGGTCCAGCATCTTTGGCATAAAGAATAACAGGAAGCGAAACATAAAAGTCTCCGATAATAGGTAAATTGAAATGCCAGGCATTGGCATCTCCAATATGGTGAAGGGCTACTGCTGCTGGATCATAGGCCTCAACAGTACCATCATCGTTGAATTGGGGCGTGTCATCTTCTTTACAGGTATAAGGATAAGGTTTACCATCTCCGGAACCATCTTTTTCCCCCCCGGCAAAAGCAGGCGAACTAACATATAAAAGAGAGACTACGAGGATGAGAAAAAGGCGCATCGGCATCAGAATTTTGATTGAAAAATGACCTTGTTTTTATTTCGCTGCAAAGGTATGGAATAAATTATCTTTATAAAAGGTATTTTCACTTTTTCAAACAATGTTTTAGGGGGTTTTGATCATTTTTAAACGAAGCTTAACCACTTTATCAACGAATTAAATTCACCCTTTCCGTCTTTACAAAAACTTTAGTTTCGACTAACGAGAGTTAAGAAAGAATTTACATTCGCGAATACCCACTTTACAGATATTTAATTTTATTGATATTTATTTCATATCCATGGACTTACCTACATATAGCCGTTCTCAATTAGCTCTCAGAAATGGTCAGGATCGTCCCGAAATTTGGATCTCTTTTAATGGAATTATATATGATGTGACCCAAAGTCGATTGTGGCGAGATGGTAAACATTATGAACATTGGGCTGGCCAAGACCTGACAGAAGAATTAAAAGACGCACCACATACTACTGCTGTCTTTGAAAGATTTGATGCTGTTGGGAAGTTGGGGTAAACCCATTCATGTAAATTAATTCATGACTATGAAGATTATACTTTACCAGTACCAGTCTGAAGGTCTTAAAGTTGAGGTAGCAGCAACGATCAATGATGATGGTGATCTGATCATCGAAGGGTACGATATTGGAGACATCGTAAAAGAACTAAAAGGCGACCTGGACTATGAATATTACCTCATCGTGAGAAAGAGGGACAAAAAAGAATTACTGCGTTCACTAAACCTCACATTTAAAAAATGGACTCAAAAAGAGGATAAACAGTTAGTCCAGGCCTTAGATCAAAAGTTTGCCGGAAGGCATGCCTTTTCTGCTATCAAGCAACACCTTGAAAAAAACGACATTCCTTTTGACAGTTTTTTCTGGTCATAACCCTTTACTCAAGCCTGCAGATATATCCCCAACCGCCGAAGAGCTCGGTGACCGCCAATACTAACTCATTCTTTCCTTTTTTTAATGGTAAGTAAATCGCATCATTGTCGACATCAACAATACCAAGAAAGGCTGGATCTCTCGCCCTGAAAGTACTGATGCCTTCGAATAATGGTTGTCCGTTTAGATAAACCCTGACCTCATCACTGTAGCCAAAAGCCAACTTTCTGTATCCTGCTTTATCAGCGTGAATGACCGTTTTTGCAAACACGATATCCTTGTTATTATCTTTTATCGTACGCTCATCTCTGGTGAATTTGGTCCTGGTCTTTGAGATATTGATCAATCCATCTGCTTCTACCACTGCTTTTTCCCAATTAGTCTCCTTCAATAATCCAGAGGGTAACTCTGCCCCTTCCATGGTTCCTGCCTCGTAAACCTCGGAAAGCTGCCATTCTGTTAACATACCCTCTGGCATTTCCTGCTGACTAACTGTTGCAGCCTGATCAGAAGATTCGGCTGGGGTATATTGGAAATTGGCAAAGTTGACTGCCCCCAGACTGCTCCAGACACCAATGGAGCCTTCGCTCAGGCCATGCTTCAGGTCAGTAACCTCTAAACGGTGCTCACCATCGATATAAAAATCAGCTTTGGTTCCTTCCACAACAACTTTCAACTTACTCCACACATTCAACTCGATCTCTGAAGGCGCTGTAAAACCTTCACCACTATAAAGCTGCCATCCACTCAGTCCGTTAAAAACAGGTGTATATTGCAAAGCGTCGGGCAATCTTGACTTATGCGGCCGGATATAGAACAATTCATAATTCAGGGCATCCTGTACCCGGAATATGATACCGGCAAATCCGCGATTGCCATGCGCAGCGAAATCCACTTCAATGGTACCATCAGTAAAAAGGACATCTTTTAATACCGTGGCCCCGCCTGGCAGGAAAAGTGACTGCTTTCCCATGTAGGGGAAAATAGCATGATCAGGGCCGTTGATCTCCCAGCGCTCATCATCAAAAGGGATAGGCTGGGCAAGACCAATTGTTAAAATTGAAAAACACACCAATACGGCGAGAGGAATTTTAGCTAAAGTGTTCATGATTCTTTAATTTTAGAAAAGATAAATTGATAAATGACGTTCCCGAGTTGGTTCAAGTTTTCAATGTGCATAATTGCATTGAATATTGCCCGTACAAGGTGGAGCAAATCGGTTCAAACCAATATCAATCCGGAATTGGCCGTATTTTACCTGCTGATTTATGAAACCATACACAAATGATGATACTGCCCACCTGGGCGATTGCCTTCTGCTGATTGAGCAAAAGCTGAATTGGGGGCCAACAAGCAATTGGTCTAACCAGGACTTTATCAGCCTGGGTGAAAAGATCTTTGATAAAACCGGGGTCAGGCTTAGCCACACCACTTTAAAGCGCGTTTGGGGCAAAGTAAAATATGATAGTTTCCCGCAGACAACCACTTTGAATGCACTTGCCAGGTTTTTGGATTATGAGAACTGGTTAAGTTTTAAAGCCCAAAGTCAGCATTCTTCAAATGGGAATGGACAACATTTATCTTCCGTTACCGGAAATGGTCAAATTGTCAACAGCCGTTACGACAGCAAAAACAAGAATCGTACATGGCAGATCGTTTTCGTAATTAGCATACTGGTCTTTTTCCTGATTTCGGTTTTGAATAATCCGAGAAGCCCAGGCCTCACCGAGAGTATGATCAAAAAGATCAGCTTTTCAAGTGAACAGGTCGCTGAAGGCATCCCGAATACTGTTGTTTTTAATTATGATGTCACAAAAGCCAGAGGTTCCCTTTTCGAAATTCAGCAATCATGGGATCAGCGAAGGCGATTTGAAATCTCCCCAATGGAAAAGGTAATCACCTCAACGTATTACATTCCAGGTTTTTTCAGAGCCAAGCTTTTAGTTGATCAGCAAATCATAAAAGAACACGATGTATTTATCAAATCCGGGGGATGGCTAACCACTATTGAAGATGAAGACAATTCCATTCCAAGGTATCTGAAGGATGACGAGGTCACAAAAGACTCCCTACTGGCGGTATCGCAAGCTGTCATTGACGCTTTGTCTGACAGCGGAAATGGTCCTCACTGGATGGGGTTCCATTATGTAGAAGACATGGGCGACATCGACACCGACAATTTCACCTTTGAAGCCAGTTTCAAGAACACCTACGAAAAAGGAGATGGGATTTGTCGCGATAGTCGCATCTATATTCTTGGCAGTCAAAGTGCTTACATCGTCCCTTTGGCCATACCCGGGTGTGCGGGTGACCTTCGACTAATGTTTTCCGATGTTATTGAAGACGGTAAAACCAACGATCTGTCAAAATTCGGTAGTAGTTATGACAACTTCCAGCAATTAAAACTTGAGGTTAGGGACAAAGCAGTTACCATTTATTTAAATAACAAAGCGATACACCAACTCTCTTATGACAGGTCTGCTGGAAAACTTGTAGGGTTCAGGTTTAAGTTCAAAGGATCGGGAGAAGTGGATTATGTAAAGGTCAGAAATGCGGAAGGCCAGATAGCTTTTGAAGAAAATTTCAGCCCACTCTCCGAGTAAAACTAAATCCTTATAACATGCCATGGATAAAAACTATTTCATTTGACAAAGCTACGGGCAAACTCAAACAGCTATACAATCGCGTAAAGGGCCCCGGAAACAATATCGATAATATATTAAAGGTACACAGCCTGCGCCCACACACCCTTCAGGGCCATATGGGGATTTACAAAAATGTACTGCACCATAAAGATAATAGTCTTCCAAAGTGGTATCTCGAGACTATTGGTGTTTATGTCAGTCATCTCAACCAATGCAACTATTGTGTTTTGCATCATGCGGAAGGGCTCAGGAAGCTATTCGGAGATGATGAGCATTGGGATGCTGTGATGCAAGCGCTGAAAAACGAAAAGCCGGAAATCGTTTTTGACGGTAAATACCTTGCAGGTATATACTATGCAAAAACCCTGACACTAGCGCCCGGTAATATTAATCAAAAACATGCCAAGCTCCTTTCTCATGCCGGTTTTGACGATGGCGAGATACTCGAACTCAACCAGGTTATCAGTTATTTTGCCTATGCCAACCGCACCGTTCTTGGGCTGGGTGTAACAACCGATGGTGATATCCTGGGGCTTTCGCCAAATGATAATGACGATGAAGAAAACTGGGCCCACACCTAGTAGAAGGTTAACATTACTTATCTTTGCGTCAAAATTCTGATTGTGATTAACAATCCCGATATACGTAATTTATCTTTCGAAGAAATTCAGGCCTGGTTTCTGGAGAATGGCGAAGCCAAATTCAGAGCCAAACAGGTCTTTCATTGGCTTTGGCAGAAATCAGCGCGATCTTTTGCTGATATGACCAATCTGTCAAAAGGTCTTCGCGAAAAATTGGACAATGAATTTACCCTTCGGCCCATCGAGATTGACAAAGAGCAGCACAGTTATGATGGTTCTGTAAAAAGCCGATTCCGCCTGCATGATGGTCATCTCATAGAATCTGTCTTGATACCTGTGCCTGAAGAGCGTAGGTTTACTGTTTGCGTTTCTTCACAGGTGGGGTGTAGTTTGTCCTGTTCATTTTGTGCAACTGGTCGCATGGCCCGTAAACGCAATCTTGATGCCGGAGAAATTTATGATCAGGTGGTGATGGTTAATCAGCAATCAATAAAGAAATTTGGGCATCCATTGACAAACATCGTATACATGGGCATGGGAGAGCCCTTGCTTGCCTACAAGAATGTGCTAAAAAGTGTAGAACACCTGACTTCTCCTGAAGGGCTCAATATGTCTCCTAAACGCATTACGGTGAGTACAGCAGGCATCGCCAAGATGATCAGGCGGCTCGCAGATGACGGAGTTAAATTCAATCTTGCCTTATCTCTTCATGCAGCTGATGATCAAAAGCGAGATGAGATCATGCCCATTAACGAGCAAAACAATCTCGAGTCATTAGTGGGAGCATTAGACTATTTCTATAAAACGACCAAGAATCGAATAACTTTCGAATACATCGCCTTTCAAAATTTCAATGACGGGATTGATGATGCCAAGAATCTGGTTTGGCTCTGTAAACGCATTCCTGCAAAGGTGAATATTATTGAATACAACCCTATCGACAATGCCCCTTTCATCAAATCAGATGAAGATCGGCTGGATAACTTCGCATCTTATCTCAGGGAAAACGGAATAGCCGTAACAGTGAGAAGAAGCAGAGGAAAGGATATCGATGCCGCATGTGGGCAGCTTGCCAATAAAGACTAATATTGATTTAGGTGGAAGCCTTTTTTACCAGGAAAGGCGCGGAGTCGCAAAGGAATAATTATGCCTTAAGAGTCTAAAGACGCTAAATCCATAAATAGCTCTTTGCTTCTCTTCGTGCAAATTATTCTAATATTTAACTCAACTATTCCACCAACAATACCTTGATAATCTTCCCCTTCAAGCCAGCACGCTCAATGGAGATGATCAGTCGAATTGCAGACCCAGGCTGGGCATTGCGGAAGTAGTCACGCATACCGCCAGTCAGCTCTCCTTCGCTTTCAAGACTTCTCTCGGTACCACTTTCTTCAACATAGGTGACTTCGAGCTTTCTTACCGATGATTCAAAGCCACAAAGATTATTCATATCATAAGGCGAATCAGCCCATGCGTTAAGGTCAGTGGCATTAAAAAATTCGCCAGCAAAATCTTCGCAAAAAACGATCGATAAGCCTTCATAAACAGGAATTTCGTAAAGCTGTGCAAGCGGATCTTCGAGTTTGAATTTAACTGGCAGGTTGAATTCTACTTTTACAGTTTCTCCCTTATGTTTTCCAGGTATCCACTTTGGCATTTTTTCGAGCATCGCTAAGGCTGCATCACCACATCCACCACCAATATCACGAACGATTTTGGGATTCAAAAGTGACCCATCGGTGTCTACGATGAAATTAAGCACCACCATGCCTTCTACGCCAAGCGTAACCGCCGAATCAGGATAAGTTATGTTATCATAAACGAAGGTTAACATTTCCTGTTCTGCACATTTCTTCAACTCGGCTTTCCCGGCTCCTATTTGTTCACAACCAGGAAATCGAGGCATATCTTCTACGATGGTAAATACTTCCTCAGGAGGTGGTGGTGGAACTTCCGGTTGGCCGAATGTGACCAGGCTCATCAAGGAGAAAAGAAAAATTATAGATAAAAATCTGAACATATCAATTGGGTTTAAAATATCTAGCCTTTTCGTTTTTTCTTTTGGTTTTTATCTTCCAACGTAAAACGTACCGGTAACTTGAAAAGCACATTTACAGGTCTGCCATTTTGAAATCCGGGAATCCAGTCGGGCATCGATTTAACAATTCTAACGACTTCGGTTCCACAGCCATTGCCAATATCATGAGCAATTTCAATATCGGTAATTTCCCCTGTTTTTCTAACGACAAAGGAAACAACCACCATCCCTTGAGTACCATTTTCCCTGGCTCTTTCCGGATATTTGATATTGCTGTAGATAAACTCCAGCATTCTCTTTTCGGCACAGGCTTTCTTTTCTTCATTACTGATCGGCAAATGCTCACAACCTGCAAAACGGGGCATTTGCTCTACCAGGTTGAAAATTTCGGTTAAACCAGAGCTTTGCGAGATTGCGGATACAGGCTGTAAAAAATAGCATGCGATAAACAAAAAGGATAACTTAATGCAATGAAAGTATAGTTTCTGTTTCATGGTTATGTTGATAAACTTAATTTCTTTTTTTCTTCCCTTTTTTCATAATTGGTCCAGAACTTTCCAATTTAAACCTTACGGGAAATGTAAATTTCACTGGAACAGGTTTACCGTCCAACTTTCCTGGAATCCAATTAGGCATCAGACCAACAAGTCTTAGGACTTCTTCACCTGTACCTCCACCGGGCTCTTGCATGATTACTGGATTTTCAAGTGCTCCAGACGCAGTTACCAGAAACTGGACAACCACCATTCCCTGCAATCCATTTTCCCTTGCTTCTTGTGGATATTGAATTTGGGTATAGATGAATTCCAGCATTTTCCTTTCAGCGCAAGCCTTGGTTTCTGGTTCTGATAGTCCGGCATCTTCACATCCGGGAAAGCGTGGCATAACCTGTACTTCAGAAAACACTTCCGCTTCCTGGGTTTCAGTCTGTTGCGAAACTTCGGTCTCTGGCTGAGCCATGAGGACTAGTGGGCAGAAAGCCACGATAAACGACAAACAAAGAAATTTGTACATCAACATATTTTTTGGTTTCGCAAAGATAACTGAAAAGGCTGCTTTAGAAAACCTTTAACAAATTGCTTCCTGACTAAAATCGTGCCATTTGGAAAATAAGTGCGCCTAATTATAATTAAGTATTCGCTGAAAATTAGCTGGTCAATTTCGTACTTTTGTGCCGTAGAATAATCAAGCAGGTATTGACCTCCTGAGCCTGTATTTATTTAGCATTCGTATTTCAATGGTTTTCGATTTAACAGAAGAACAACTCGCAGTAAGAGAAGCAGCCAGGGATTTTGCTCAAAACGTACTCAAAGAAGGCGTTATCGAGCGCGACACCAATATGACCTACCCCGAAGAACAGGTAAGGGAAATGGCCGAGCTCGGCTTTTTGGGAATGATGGTCGATCCTGAATACGGTGGCGGCGGGATGGATACCATTTCATATGTGATTGCTATTGAAGAATTATCGAAGATTGATAATTCCTGCTCGGTTATCATGTCAGTCAATAATTCGCTGGTGTGTTGGGGAATCGAAGCTCTGGGAACAGGAGCGCAAAAGACCAAATATCTGCCACTACTTTCGAGCGGTGAATGGATCGGCGGATTTTGCCTATCAGAACCAGAAGCCGGAAGTGATGCCACCAGCCAAAGAACAACAGCAGTTGATATGGGCGACCATTACCTCCTGAATGGCACCAAAAACTGGATCACAAACGGCGGAAAAGCCAGTGTCTATATCGTTTTCGCGCAATCCAACCCTAAAAAAGGGCATAAAGGCATCAATGCTTTTATCGTTGACCGCTCATGGGAAGGTGTGAGTATTGGCGCAAAAGAAGATAAACTGGGCATCAGGTCTTCAGATACGCACAGCGTTATGTTTGCCGATGTAAAAGTGCCAAAAGAAAATCTGTTGGGAGCCGAAGGAGCAGGGTTTTCCATTGCCATGAAAATTCTTGAAGGCGGTCGTATCGGTATCGCTGCTCAAGCTCTTGGTATTGCCCAGGGGGCCTATGAACTGGCATTGGCTTATTCAAAAGAAAGAAGTGCATTCGGAAAACCGATTCACCAGCACCAGGCCATTTCATTCAAGTTAGCTGATATGGCTACAGAAATTGAAGCTGCAAGACTGCTGGTTCACAGGGCTGCCTGGCTTAAAGACTTAGGTCTAGACTATGGCCCTGCAAGTGCCATGGCTAAGGTTTATGCTTCGGAGGTAGCAATGAAAACTACCGTTGAAGCTGTGCAGGTGCATGGTGGCTATGGTTTTGTCAAAGAATACCACGTCGAAAGGCTGATGCGTGATGCCAAGATCACACAGATATACGAAGGCACATCTGAAATTCAGCGCCTTGTCATTTCCCGTAATATTCTTAAAAATGGAGAACCCTACATCCCTATGATGGTTTCGGGTGACGCTTTAAAGAGCGACTAATTACCGCCGCTCTTTTTTCCTTTTTTCCCCGTATTTCTACCAGACTTTGCCTTTTCGACCGGATCTACTTCTTTTGGATCTTCCTTTTTCCCGGTATTGACCCCTGTTGAAGGATCCGCTGGAGGTGTTACCTCAGGTGTCGGCTCTGGCTCAGGTGTTGTTTCCGTTGCAGGTGGTACTGGATCAGCATCAACTGTTGGTGGAGGAACAGGCGGAGGGGTAGTCGTCGTAGAAGGGCTACTTGGCTTAGTTGGTTTTGGCGTTGATGTACTTGGCATTTCAGGTTCATCTTCTGGTACCGCGGCACTCCTCTCCTTTTCTATTTCTCTTACCCTTACTTTAGCAGCTTCGAGCGCTCTTTCACGGCATTCCGCTTCCTTTTCTTCTGCGAAAATGGCCAGATTTTCCTCAACTGCTGCCTGAATCTCCTGCTTTTGCTCTGCTGCGGCAGAATCATCCTTTTTGAATGCACTGAAAGTAACGAATGCACCCATGCATACTAATATGGTATATAGCAAATACTTTTTCATGTCAATTTCTTTTTTGATGATCAAATAGATTATTCCTCAGAAACAGCTGAGGCTGCCATCAGAGAATCGGCGTAATTCTGGACAAGGGCTTCGAATTTTTGGTCACAAGCCGATTCCAGGGTAGGTAATAGTTCTTCCTCGCCGGCTTTGGTAAGTGCCTCAATCTTATCATCCATTTGTCTTTGGGAAAGTAGTCCGCCAGAACATCCGGTAAAGGCAAATGCCATCATACCAACGAACAGAAATGCAGCAATTTTTAATCGCATTTGGTCAGGTGTTTTATAGGTTAATAAAATTATGCGAAATGTATCGCAACAAATGAACCGCAAAATTTAAAACTGTAAATTATTAAATGTAAATGTAGGCTAAAGATGCGTTAGATGCACTCCTGACTTTTACATTTTGCGGTTTTAAATCTTAAATTTTTGATTAAAAAAGTTAAATCTACTTCCTTTTAGCCAAATGATGTGCCAAAATCAATAATTGGTTCGTTTCTATTGGAACAGTATTTGGATTGCTGTATTTTAGATTGTCCAATTTTGGGATTATCAGGCATTTTTTGAAATAAATGTGTCTGACAAATCTCCTTTAAAAATAAATTTATGAAAAGGGACTACACATTCACATACCTGCGAACAACTCTGTTTCTCTTCGCCATGGCCATATCAGCATTCGGCTACAGCCAGGATGAAAAAACAGAAAAGGTAGAAATAGACGGCGAGGTTTTCCAGGTGTTGATTGAAAATAATGATACCATCATTCTCGCAAGCCTTACAGATGTTTCTTTTGCAATGCCGAAAGAATTTAAGTCAAAAGAAGAAGCCCGGCATTTCAGATTGACCAGAGCACGTGCGGTGAAAGTTTACCCATACGCGGTGAAAGCCATTGCCGTATTTCGCGATATCCAGGAGTTTTCGAAGGATCACAAAAAGCGCCAAAACAAAAAGTATATCAAACAACTCCATAAAGATCTGAGAGAAGAATTTCAAAAGCCGCTTAAAAACTTGTCAAGATCGCAAGGCAAGGTACTGGTCGAAATGATCGAGCGTGAATTGGGGATCTCAACATTTAAACTCATCAAGCAACTCAAAGGCGGATTCAAAGCCGTTTATTGGAATAATGCCGCAAAACTTTTCGGATATAAGCTGAAAAAAGGCTACGATCCGGAAGAAGATCCAATTCTTGAAATGGTTTTGGCTACCTTTGACATTTCACACGATATTGATTAATGAAATTAAACGCTGAGCATCTCGTCAAAAAATACGGTCGTCGCACTGTTGTAAAAAATGTCTCCATTGAAGTCAACCAGGGGGAGATCGTTGGTCTTCTCGGACCAAATGGAGCTGGAAAAACCACGACGTTTTATATGGTCGTAGGTTTCATCAAGCCCAATAGCGGCAATGTGTATTTTGATGAAATTGATGTAACCAATCTGCCGATGTACAAGCGTGCTCAAAAAGGGGTAGGTTACCTGCCACAGGAACCCTCAGTTTTCAGAAAACTCAGTGTCGAAGATAATATCAGGGCTGTTCTTGAAATGACCGATCTCAACAAAAGCGAACAGGCAGAAAAACTGGAAGAACTAATCGAAGAATTCGGACTCGAGAAAGTCCGACATAGCATTGGCGATACACTTTCAGGTGGAGAACGTCGTCGTACTGAAATAGCACGTGCCCTGGCTACTAGTCCAAAATTTATCCTTCTTGATGAACCATTTGCAGGAATCGACCCTATCGCTGTTGAAGACATTCAATACATTGTTGCCAGGCTTAAACTGAAGAATATCGGTATCCTGATTACCGACCATAATGTTCAGGAAACTTTATCCATCACAGACAGGGCTTACCTGATGTTTGAAGGGGGTATCCTCAAAGCAGGCACTGCCGAAGAGTTGGCCGCTGATGAAATGGTGCGGAAAGTTTATCTCGGTAAAAACTTTGAACTCAAACGGAAAGTTATTGACGTTGAGTCTTCAAATCTCTAAGTCTACCTCAAAGGCACGCCGACTCTTACTCCACTTTCATAGCGAATTGCGAATGCGCGCGCGAATCCGCGAACTTTGGCTTTCGCCAACGCCCTTTTTGCGGTCAGCAAGTCAGGAAAACCTGTGATCATTACTCTGGTCAGGGTACCATAAGCGTCAGTGTCTACCTCCTCAAACTCCATTGGCCCGAGGTCTTTAACTCGTGAGTAACGATGATCCTTGTATTCTTTTACAGCGACTAGCTGAATCCGGTATTCGACTGTTGCAGCAGTTTTGGTAGTCGAGGTTGCTTCGTCTGCTGCTTCCAGTGGATTAAATGTTTCGGTCTCGACCGGAGTCGGCGCATTCTCTACTACTTCTTCTACAGTTTCTACCAAAATTTCCGGCTCTGTTGGAGGCACAGGTTCAGGTTCAACTGCTGGTTCTTCAACTGGTGGTGGAAGTGGTGTTTTTTCAACAATATCCTCTACTGGAGGCGGCAGCGGGTCTGGTAGTTTTTCCTCAACTGGTTCTGCAGGTGTCGTCTCCTCTTCTAATGGTAATTCTGGTTTTTCGATAGCTACTGGTTGTGGCTCAACCGCTGGTTCCTTGACGATAGTCGGTTCTTCAGCAGGTGGAGGTGGCAGTGGGATTTCTGCAATCTCTTCTGGCTGACTTTCCGGAACAGCCGTTTCAACGGTTTCTGCTGGTGGCTGACTTTCAGTATTTTCTGCGATTCCAGTTTCTGTTACTGCTCCAACTACAACAGGTACCCACAAATCATCTTTTCGCAAATAAGCGAGATTCTCATCAGAGGTCATGATTAGGGAATATTGCTCGTAGGTTGTCAAATCGTCTTTATGAACTGGTTCTCCAAACGCATCTTCCATTCCTGGAAGGGGCTGGCCCGTAGCGGGGTCGATTGGCAAAACATTTGGATTTGGCTTTTCTACCGCTTCGGTGGTCTCTGCAGGTGCTGGAGTCTCTTTTTGTGGCTCGGGTGTATCAGCCAGTTCTGCACTTGGAATCCGCTCGAGCGGAATATTTTGATCAATCTCCGTTGACTCGTTAACTTCGAAGGTCATTAAGTCGAAGAACGCATTGAGATAACCCTGCTTACTGGCTTCGATGCGAAAATGTTTGCCTGCACCAACGATAAATTCATATTTACCATCAGGTGCATCCAACGATTCAACAAGAGTCTGCTTATCGTTTCCATCTACTTCGTATAATTCTATCTTGACGTTATTAATAGCTACAGATTCTGATTGCTCGTAGTCGACAACCGTACCGGCTACACTTACCTCGATATCTTCCTGTTGCGCGACATTATTCAATCCAAACACAAAAACATCATCATCAAGTGTTGATATCTTATCTGGCCGGATAAAACGGTTAGAAACCAGGAAACCATTCTGACCATCTTGTTGGTGCACATAATACAAATCATCAGCACTTGAATTGAACGGTGTTCCTAGGTTTGAAGGGGTTGCCCAGGTTGTTTTATTGCCTTTGGATTTGAATATATCTATCCCTCCCATATTAATATGACCGTTGGAACTGAAGTAAAGAGTTTCTTTATCAGCATCGTAAAATGGTGTCATTTCATCTTTTGGGGTATTTACGGTAGTGCCAAGATTAACAGGCATCGTGTAAGTCTCTTCGGCTGAATTAATATTTCGAATCACATACCAGATGTCCATCCCTCCCTGTCCAGAAGATCGGTCAGAGGTAAAATAGATCACTTCACGTGAGCCTTCCACGTATACATTAGGATGTGTATTGGTTGATCCGACTTCGTTTACAAAGTCAGGCAACTTAATCGGGGTGCCCCAGTTCTTCCCGGTTTTCTTGGTAACGTAGATCTGGCAGACCGTTTTGCCGGCATCGGTAATCTGGCATTGTGTAAAATAATATCGGTTTCCATCTGGAGTAAAGCTGCCGTTACCGTAATGGGGCTGCTCAATATCATTAAACATATTAACTCTTGAGCGTTTGGCCCACTTATCCCCTTCTTTTTGGGTACGGTAAACCTTAGCACTTCCATCTACCATTGATGAAAAATAGATCATATTATCGCCGACAATCACCGGGGCAAATTCCGTAAGGCTGCTATTGACCGAATACCCCATATGCTTAAAGAAATAAGGAGAATCCGTTGACCTGAGGGCTTCCATCCCCATTTGGCAACCACTGATTTCATCCAGTACTTCCTGGTAGACATCTCCTTTATCAGCTTTATCATAAACTGAGATGAAATACTCAAACTCGGCGACGGCCTGTTGATATTTACCTTCATTTTTGAGGCTTAGTCCTCGATAGAAATTAACCTTATCGAGTTCTTTGTGAAATTCTCGCACAGCGCCATAAGCCTTCGAAGCATTTTTGTAATCTCTCACCAGGGCAAAACATTCACCTGCCTTATACGCAAGGTCATATTTTGTCGGTTTTACTTTGTAGGCACTCCAATAATATTCAGCGGCACTGCCGTAGTTACCTTGTTGGTACATATCGTTTGCAGCACTAACCCGCTTTTTCCAACCCTGTGCATTAGGTTGGGCAATTAGCATTGATAACGGGCATAACAATAAAACCAGTAGTAGGTATTTTTGCATCTGGTCGAGATTTTAAAAGAGGATATAAAGTTTGGGAAAAGCGGATATTTTCAAAGCTATCGCGAAGATAACAATTTCCTGTTGTTTAGCCTTTTAGCATACCCTTTTTAACCGTCTCCTTCCGGTTTTTGAGAAAGCAGGCTTTTGATCACTCTTGGAAAATAATAATGTTCAAGTTTTAGGACCTTCTTAGCGATCATTTCAGGTGTATCACTAGAATTCAACGCACAATCGGCCTGGAAAATTATCGAACCTTCATCATATTTTTCATTGACATAGTGAATTGTTATGCCAGATGTGGGTTCGTTAGCGGCCTTTACAGCCCTGTGGACGTTCATCCCGTACATCCCCTTGCCGCCATATTTTGGCAATAACGCAGGATGGATATTAATTATCCTTCCGGGAAATTGCTGTACAAGATATCCGGGAACCAGCCATAAAAAACCAGCTAAAACGATCATGTCCACCTCAAAGGCTTGCAACTTCTCAACGATCTTTTCCGATTTGTAAAAATATTCACGATCAAAAACCAAGGTCTCAATATCAAATTCTTCACCATAGTTTAAAACCGAGGCACTGGGTTTATTAGAAGCGATCAAAACAATATTTACAGATGCCTCCTCCTTGAAAAATTCGATTATTTTCAAGGCATTTGACCCTGTCCCGGAAGCAAAAATGGCGATATTACCTGAAGGCTTACTCAACATTTCCATAAGCAATAAAGTAGGGATTCAGGAGATCTTCCTTGTTGTATCGCAGCGCTTCGTTGTTATCGGCTCTTACCACTTTACCACCTGCTTCTTCCAACACAACCTGGGCAGCAGCAGTATCCCACTCCATGGTTGGGGCCAGCCGAGGGTATACATGCGCCACACCCATTGCAAGAATCAGGAATTTCAATGAACTGCCAACAGAAACCAGTTCAGGCTTGTCGAGATCGTCAACAAACTTCTGCGTGGCATCATTCAAATGAGACCTCGAACACACAACCCCTAATCCAGGATCCTTTAGCCTGAAATCAGCTGTTTTGATTTTGTGTGCTTCTCCGTGTTCCTTAAGAAAAGCACCACTTCCTTTGATACCGGTAAACATCTGGTCGAGCACCGGTGCATAAACAATGCCCATTACAGGGGTATTCCAGTGAACCAGCGCAATATTGACCGTAAATTCACCATTTCTTTTGATAAACTCTTTAGTCCCATCCAGAGGATCTACCAGCCAGTAATACTCAAAATGACGTCTTTCCTCGAAAGGAATCTCTTTATTTTCTTCAGAAATTATCGGATATCCAATGTCCAGTTTTTCGAGTCCGGCACAAATGATATCGTTTGAGGCTTTGTCAGCTTTGGTCAAAGGGGAATGATCCTTTTTTGAGGTTATCCCAAAATCTGCTGACGAATCATAAATATCCAGTATCGTTGCACCAGCTTCACGAGCTATTTTCTGGATTTCTGTGGCAAGTTGTTGTAACTCCATTTATTATTATTTCGATTGTCGTTTTCCCAATATCGATCAGTACCAAAATTCGATCTGATTTACCTTACGGTAAGTCCTTTCTAATCAGAATAAAAAGGAGGTGCAAAGATAGCTGTTTTTTCCTACCTTTGCACCTCGAATATGAAACAGAAGACAGATCATATTTATCCGATTTTCGACAGGCTGATGCAACGCTCTGCAAAAGAGCAGTTGTTAAAGCAAAAAGGAGTGGCACTTTGGTTCACCGGATTGTCAGGTTCTGGTAAGAGTACTATTGCCCAGGGACTGGAAGCTAAGCTCTTTAGTGAAGGGTTTCTTACACAAGTTCTCGACGGTGATAATATCAGAAGCGGGCTTAATAATAATCTGGGGTTTACCGTTGAAGACCGCCAGGAAAATATCCGTCGGATAGCCGAGGTGACCAGGCTATTTGTTCATTGTGGCATCGTAACCATCAATTCCTTTATTAGCCCTACTATCGAGATCAGGGATTTCGCCAGGCAGATAATAGGAGCTGAAGACTTTTATGAGGTTTATGTCAATGCGCCACTTGAAGTTTGTGAGCGACGTGATGTGAAAGGATTGTATAAAAAAGCAAGGTCAGGAGAGATCAAAAACTTCACAGGGATTGACTCACCTTACGAAGCTCCTATTGATCCGGGTTTTGAGATTAAAACCGATCAGATATCTGTTGATGAGGCTGTTGAGGCTGTCTTCAATTTTGTTCTTCCGAAAATCCGTATTCAGTAATGAATTACCATCTTACCCATTTGAAAGAACTTGAGTCAGAGTCTATTTTCGTTTTGCGCGAAGTGGCTGCCCAGTTCGAGAATCCTGTCCTGATGTTTTCAGGCGGGAAAGATTCCATATTAATGACACATCTTGCGATGAAGGCTTTCTACCCTGCCCGCATCCCGTTTCCTTTGCTCCATGTTGATACCGGACATAATTTTCCTGAAGCCATCGAATTCAGAGATAATCTGGTTGAGAAACTTGGTGTGAGGCTGATCGTTGGCTCTGTGCAAGAAGCCATAGACAAAGGTCTTGTCGTTGAAGAGAAAGGTTATAACGCCAGTCGTAATGGCCTGCAGACGACCGTTCTGCTCGAAACGCTGGAAAACAACAAATACGATGCTGCCCTGGGTGGTGGTCGTCGCGACGAGGAAAAGGCCAGAGCCAAGGAGCGTTTCTTCTCACATCGTGATGAGTTTGGTCAGTGGGATCCTAAAAACCAGCGACCAGAACTCTGGAACCTGTTTAATGGTAAAAAACAAGTTGGCGAGCACTTCAGGGTTTTTCCAATCAGTAACTGGACAGAACTCGACGTCTGGCAGTATATGGCTCTGGAAAATATAGAATTACCTTCTCTTTACTTTTCCCATAAAAGAAAATGTATTGTCAGGGATGGCGTAATTCTGGCTGATTCAGAACACCTGATGCTTAAGCCTGATGAAGAACCGGAAGAAATGACGATCAGGTTTAGAACCATCGGAGATATGACCTGCACAGGCGCAACACTCTCTGATGCCGACGATCTGGAAAAGATCATTAAGGAAGTTGCCACTACAAGGGTAACTGAGCGCGGAGGAAGAGCCGACGACAAACGCTCAGAAACCTCAATGGAAGATCGCAAGATCCAGGGTTATTTCTAAAATTGAATTGCGGGCTTTTCATGCCCCGGGCTCCAATCAAGTAAATCGAGACAACACAAATGAACGAAGTACTTTCAGCAGAAGAATATAGCAAAATGGACCTCCTCCGTTTCACGACAGCCGGTAGTGTCGACGACGGAAAAAGTACCCTAATCGGTAGAATGCTATACGATAGCAAATCCATTTTCGAAGACCAATACGAAGCCATTAAGAAAACCAGTGAGCGCCGTGGAGAAGGTGAAGTAAATCTTGCTCTCCTCACAGACGGACTTAAGGCAGAGCGCGAACAGGGTATCACAATCGATGTGGCATATCGCTATTTCGCTACCCCAAAACGTAAATTCATTATTGCTGATACGCCTGGCCACATCCAGTACACCCGTAACATGGTAACTGGCGCTTCAACCGCTAACCTCGCACTCATCCTGATCGATGCACGAAAAGGGATTGTAGAACAGACCAGGAGACACTCCTTTATTGCCTCCCTCCTACAGATTCCACATATCATCATTTGCATCAATAAAATGGACCTGGTTGATTACAGCCAGGAGGTGTATGAAAACATCAAAGAAGAATTCAGCAGTTTCGCTGCCAAGCTGGATGTTTATGACATTCACTTTGTACCGATTTCTGCGTTGAGAGGTGACAATGTTGTTGAAAGGTCAACCAATATGGACTGGTATGGTGGATCAACCTTGTTATACTATCTTGAAAACATCCATATTGGCAGTGATCATAATCTGATTGACTGCAGATTCCCGGTTCAGTATGTTATCAGACCAAACACTGACCAGTTCCACGATTATCGTGGTTATTCCGGAAGGATAGCAGGTGGTATTTTCAAAACTGGTGATAAAGTTATGACGATGCCATCTGGCTTTACGACAAAGATCAAGCAGATCAACACCTTTGATGGCCCCGTAAAAGAAGCTTATCCGCCAATGTCGGTGACGATGTTACTCGAAGACGAGATTGATATCAGCCGTGGTGATATAATCGTGAGGGAAAACAACGTTCCGAAATCTAGTCAGGATATTGAGTTGATGGTGTGCTGGTTTAACGACAAACCCATGCAACTTCGCGGCAAATACACGATCCTGCATACTACCAGAGAAGCTCGCTGTATAGTTAAAGACATCCGCTATAAAATGGATATCAATACGCTACACCGTGATATTGAAGACAAGCATATTGGCATGAACGATATTGCCCGTGTAGTTATCCGCACTACGAAACCTCTTTTCCACGACATTTACAGGAAAAACAGGATCACCGGCTCTGTTTTATTGGTCAATGAAGGCACCAATGAAACAGTGGCCGCGGGTATGATCATCTAGAGCAATGTCTGCTTCTCAATTTCTGATCGAAGCTTGTGTCGAATCGCTCAAGGAAGCTCTTTCAGCGGAAGCTCAAGGTGCTCACCGGATCGAACTTTGTAGCAGACTTGACCTCGATGGCCTTACACCATCCCGTAAACTTATTCGGGAAGTTATTCAAGCGCTAAACATCCCGGTTAACGTTATGATCAGGCCCAGGGCGGGCAACTTTGTCTACTCCCATGTCGAAATAGAGAAAATGCAGGCGTCCATTAAGTTCTGTAAAGAAATTGGAGCGAATGGTGTCGTTTTTGGCATTTTGGACAACCAGAATGAAGTAGATATTACCACAACCCGTATCCTGGCCGAGCTGGCATCGCCTATGCAAGTTACTTTCCACAAAGCGATTGATGAAGTTCCTGATCCAATAGCATCAGTAAAGGTGCTGAATAATATACCTTCCGTTACCGGAATACTGACCTCGGGACAAGCCAAAACCGCTAAAGACGGCCATCTGGTGATTAAAGCCATGGCAAAGGCAACGCTCAATCATTTAACAATTATTGCAGCTGGAAAAATAACCAATAAAAACCTGGAAAACCTTCATAAATTGATAGGCGTCAATGCCTATCACGGAAGAAAGATTACTGGAAATTTGAATAATTGACGATTTGAAAAGATTTTTGGATAATGTTTACCGAATTTGATCTCGAAAACTGGGAACGAAAGCACCTCTTTCATTTCTTCAAAGCCTACAATGACCCCTTCTTCAATATCACTGGAAATGTTGATGTATCGACGCTTTACAGTTTTTGCAAAAAACATGATTATTCCATTTTCCTGACTTCAATATTCTGTTGCACCAATGCCGCCAATCTAGTTCAAAATTTTCGACTCCGCATCCAGAATGATAAGGTGATTGAATATCATAAAATTGATGCAGGCTCCACTGTACTTTACGAAGATCAGACTTTTGGATTTGCCTACTTTGATTACGAGGCGGAATTTAGTGCATTTTACAACGCTGCAAAACCAATACTCGATGCCAACTTAAGTGGCAAGTCTTTTAGTCCTCGTGACAATGATATTAATATGCTGCATTTCTCAGTCATTCCATGGGTGGCATTTACGAGTTTCAAACATGCCCGTCGGCATAACACTACAGATACGATTCCCAAGGTTGTGCTAGGTAAGATATTTGATGACAATGATAAAAAGATGATGCCGATATCAGTAGAGGTCCATCATAGCTTAATGGATGGGCTTCATGTAGGTCTGTACTTTGACCAACTCCAGAAGGTGATCAACGATTTAGACAATTCCCGCTAATGTCAGCTGATCATAAACATATCTTGGTCATTTCTCACAGAAGATCGGGTACTCACCTGACCATAGACGCCATCAGAAATAACTTTTTGCCGTTTAAGACATCTGAGTTATTGGTTTTTGACCGTTTGCTACCGGGAGCTTCAGAACCGTTAACTACTAACAGCCTTGAATTGGGGTTAACCCAAAATAATATGGTCTTAAAAGCGCATCTTTTACCTGGAAGCGAATTATCAGATGCCGGATCAACTCCTGAGTTACAATTGGCAGATAAGCTTCTGGGTGATCTTCCCAAAATCTATGTTTATCGCGATGGACGAGATACAATGGTCTCTCTTTTCGATTATCTGAAAGCATTCCATAAACCTTCAATGCAGCTTTCTTTTAAAGAATTTTTGAGAACAAACAACCATTTCGGTCCGGAAAGGTTTGGGCATATGAACCGTGTAGCGTTTTGGAACCATCACGTTAGTTCATGGATGAACAAAAGCGGAAATATTTTATTTTTGTCGTTTGAAGAGCTCGTTAACGACTACACTACAGCCCTGAAAAAAATGGTTTCTTTCATAGACCTTCCGGTAAACGGAGACATCATTGATGTCAGATTAAAGCCCAAAAACCTTTTCAGGAAACTGTTAGATAAAGTGAGCAGTTTGGGTCGAAAAAATGAGATACAGCGCACTCAAGTCCTTTTCAACAAGGGTTCAATAGGGCGCTACAAATCATATTTTGACGAAGAAGATCTTGAATTTTTTAATGCCCATGGGGGCGAATTGTTAAATCGATTAGGTTATGATTAACCGCCTTATCGACAACTATCGGCAGAAATCGGAAAACAAGCAGGCAAAAGCTATTGCTGAAGCCTTCAGCTTCCATCCTGACTTTGAGCGGATCTATCACTACCAGGTTCGGAAAACAGGGGGTGTAAGCCTCAACCTTTCATTCTTTCAGCTCAATGGCAAAGAACCTGCTGGTGAACTTTATAAGCCTTTTGAGACCAACCAGCCTCAACGTATTTTTGCCGGACAAAAGGTCTATGTGGGGTGGGATAAGGAATTTATTGAACAAGGTCATTATTTCTACGGATTTTCCCATATCCCTATGCATTTCCTGCAATTGCCGCCCAATTCATTTACATTCACCTGTCTTCGTGACCCTGTTAACCGGGTATTGGCGCATTATGATATGCTGCGCTACCTCCGTGATAACAACCCCAATCATCCATCTCTGAAGAACGATGGCAAATGGCTGGGCAATTCATTAAATGACTTTCTCGACAACTGCCCGAAGTCCCACCTGCTCAACCAGCTTTTTATGTTTTCAGGTGGCTTCAATGCAGAAGAAGCCGCAGAGAATGTCAAAAAGCTGAACTTCTTCATGTACATGGTTTCATTTGAGGAGGACCTCACCAAACTGGGTAAGTTACTCAACCTGGAATTGGAATTATTCCAGGAAGCACCTTATAAAAATCGTGAGGATATTAAAGAATCTGAATTGACCCGCTTGCGCGAAATGCTTGAGCCGGAATATGTCTTATTGAAGATGTTAGCCTAAAATTTATAGGCTTCTGTGTAATGCTGGATCCCGATTTCCGGAAATTTTTCAATGATTTTGCGATTGTTTTCCCGATAATACTCCCTGGCTATGTGGCTAACGTACTTCTGATCAATATTTTCCTCATTCATGGGCAGAATTTTCAGGACCTTCTGGTAAAGCTTTATGACAACTTTATTGTCAACGATTATCCGCAGCCTATTGAGCAGCCTTTTCCTGTATAGGGCTTCATCATCCAAACTCATATTGCTTTTGGTTTTTCCCAGGTTTTTGATCTTTGGTGTATTATCTCCTGTGATGTTTGCCAATTTTGTTAATGTTTCTTCTGGACGTGCGATCAGGTCTTCAAAAAGAAACACATAGACATTCTTAAACAAGGATTTGTACAACTCGATGAGTTCGAAATGCTTGAATGTATCAAGGTGTACCTGGAAATTTGATGTATTAAAATACCCCTTTGCCAGTTTTTGAGGCTTACCAAAAAAGCTGGTATCAATTTCGGCTTTTCCAGGAAACCAGATAAATTCATTGATTCGCCTGTACCCATCATCGCGGCTTTTGACATACTGATTATAGTGCGATAAAAGCAGTCCTTCCTGTCCCCTAATGAACAGGATTATCGTGGCATCAGGAAAAATAGAATGCAGTCGTTTAGCAATAAGCGTACGGTTGATGACGTGGAAGAACAACGGTTTCCCGGAAAGGGATTCTGTAGAAACCAAAACCTGATCGCCTTTCCATTGCCCAGCTTCCTGCCTTGCCTCCTCTTCATCGTATAGCGAATCATCAGCCATCATCATCTTGTTCCATCCATCAAGCGCATGAATGGTTTTCCGATCGACATAAGTGGTATTTTCCAGTTGGGGAAAGAATTGCTCCTGAAGGAATGTAGTCGCCGTTTTGTGAAGGCCGATATGAAAATACATCTTTGACATGTCGACAGGAATTTAAGAAAATCCGAGTACATTTACAGCGATACCATTCTCAAACAAATCGACAAATCCCTCTAAATGTCATTAGCCCCTATAGCGTTATTTGTGTACAACAGGCCAACCCATACCCTGAAGTGCCTCGAATCGCTAAAACGCAACCCGGAGGCTAGGGTATCATGCTTATACATTTTCGCCGATGGGCCAAAGGCAGATGCCTCACCCAAAGACATCAAGGCGATAGAAGCAACAAGAGCAGCGATCAGAATGGAAAAGTGGTGCCAGGAGGTAGTGATCCATGAAGCCGAAAAGAACAAAGGCCTGGCCCATTCGATAATGGACGGGGTTACAAAAGTAGTTGAGCAGCATGGTAGTATCATCGTGTTTGAAGATGATAACGAATTATCATCAGGCACACTTAGTTTCCTTAATAACGCCCTCGCCACCTATGAAGGAGAGCCAAAGGTCATGCATATTTCTTCTTATATGTTTCCAGTAAAGGACATATTACCTGACACTTTTTTCTACTCCCCTACCACATGTATGGGCGGCTGGGCCACCTGGCAGCGTGCATGGAAACTGCTGGAACGCGATCCCAAAAAACTATTAACCACCATTGAGGCTAAATATGACCCTTCCTATTTTAGCCTTGATGGACACTATGATTTTCTCGATCACCTCCGAGCCAATGTTGACGGCCGTATCAACTCATGGGCAATTCGATGGCAGGCATCGGTTTACATTAAGGGTGGTCTCAGTCTGCACCCTGGCCACTCTTTGGTGCGCAATGTCGGGTTTGATGAAACAGGGGTCCATAGTAACTGGCATCAAAAGCCGCTTTTCCATCATGAAACTCTTGCCGAAAAGATAGAGATCAAGCCGATTCCAATCGAGGAATCAAAAATAGCTCGTAATGCTATGAAAGCACATTATGACAATCACTATAACCAGAGTTTCATTAAGAAGATCAGGAGAAAACTGCTATCCGGTTATTACCGGATGAAAAACCTGTTGTCATGAATGTACTTCATATAAATACGTTATTGAGAGGAGGTGCAGGCCGGGCGGCACAACGCCTTCAGAAAGGACTCCTAGAAGTTGGTGTTGCCACTAGCCTGATGACGCTTGAGAATTCGATGACAGACATTCCCGGCCATATCTGGTTCCCAGCCTATTTTGAAAATCCAGTTGCCCGGAAAACGATGCTGGCTGCTGCTAAGGTCCGGCATTGGCAATATAAACTCGGGCAACTCAGAAAGCCTAAAAGCCATGAGCCATATCGCCAGATCTATTCACCTTACGACATAACCAGGCACGAAAAATATAAGTCCGCTGACCTTGTTCATTTGCATTGGGTTCCGGGGTTTCTTGATTTCCTTTCTTTCTTCAAAAAGAATAACAAACCAGTAGTTTGGACCCTCCACGATATGTTCCCTTTTTCTGGTGGCTATCATTATGAGGTCGGCTTCCCGGTAACGGCATTTAATAAAGAAATAGAAAAGCAGCTCAAACTCAAAAAGGAACTTTACACAGGCCAGAATATTCATGTAGTCGGACTTTCAGAATGGCTGACTGCCAAATCGAGATCCAGTAACTTGTTAGGACAATTTCCCCATCATCTCATTCAAAACGGCCTTGAGACTGCGATCTTCAAGTACCAGGATAAAGTGTCGGCAAGAGTGGAACTAAACCTCCCGAAGTACCGGACCATTTGTTTATTTGTTTCAGATTATCTAGACAATCCACGAAAAGGACTTCAGTTATTACTGGAGGCCTGGTCAAAAGTTGAGCAGGAAGATGTAATGCTCGTTGCCATAGGCAAACCAACAGAGGCTTTCAAAAAAATCAATGGCCTGGAAATCTTTGGCTTGGTCAGAGATGATGAAATATTAGCTCAACTGTATGCTGCGGCCGATGTGTTTATCCTTCCGTCAATAGAAGATAATCTGCCCAATACGGTTATGGAGGCTCTAAGCTGCGGATGTCCCGTCCTGGCATTTGAAACAGGAGGAATTCCTGACATGGTAGACAACAAACGAAATGGCCTGCTCGTTAAAGAGCAAGACCCGAGTGCGCTAGGCAAAGGGATTAATGAAATACTAAAACAATCTGGCGAGTTTAACAGGTATAATATTGCACTTAAAGCATCAGAAAAATTTGATTACAGGCTTCAGGCAAAGCGAATGAAGGCATTGTACAAATCCATTCTCTCAGAATAGTATTAAAATCCTTTTGATTACTTTTGCGCCGACAAATTTTCAACTATGAAAGGCATAATTCTTGCCGGTGGTGCCGGAACGCGACTCTTCCCCATCACTATGGCCATGAGTAAGCAATTGCTTCCTATCTACGATAAACCGATGATCTATTACCCTTTATCCATTCTCATGATGGCTAATATCAGGGAAATACTGATCATTTCGACCCCGCACGATCTTCCTAATTTTCAAAAACTGCTTGGAGATGGCAAAAATTGGGGACTATCACTTTCCTATGTAGAACAACCCATTCCGAATGGCCTTGCACAAGCTTTTGTGCTAGGAGAAGAATTTATTGGGAATGACAAGGTTTCATTGATTCTCGGTGATAACATTTTCTATGGTGCGGGATTGCCAAAATTGTTAACTAATGCCAATGATCCAGATGGTGGAAATATTTTCGCTTACCAGGTTTCTGATCCAGAAAGATATGGTGTAGTTGACTTTGACGAAGACTTCACTGCCCTTTCCATAGAAGAAAAGCCAAAGGAGCCGAAATCAAATTATGCTGTTCCCGGTTTGTACTTTTATGATAATTCAGTCGTTGAAGTCGCTAAAAACATTGAACCTTCTGCCCGTGGTGAGTATGAAATCACTGATGTCAATAAATATTATCTGGAAAGAGGTAAATTGAAGGTAAGCGTTTTAAGTCGTGGTACAGCCTGGCTGGATACAGGTACAGTTGATTCACTCATGCAGGCCAGCCAGTTTATCCAGGTTATCGAAAAGCGGCAGGGATTAAAGATTGGTTGCCCGGAAGAGATAGCCTATCGCATGAAATTCATTGACGCTGAACAATTAAAAGAACTTGCAAAACCATTAGCAAAAAGCGGTTACGGGGAGTATCTCACCGGATTGCTACCCATATAGACACCACTTATCACACTTACTATGAGGCAGGATGTCGTAATCATCGGAGCAGGCATTGTTGGCTTATCTACCGCCTGGCAATTGCTCAATATGAAGCCGGGACTGCGAGTGACGGTCCTTGAAAAAGAAGCCGAGATCGCCAAACACCAGACCGGTAACAATAGTGGAGTAATCCATTCCGGAGTTTATTATACACCGGGCAGTGCCAAGGCAATCAATTGTAAAAGAGGGTATCAGTTATTACTCGATTTTTGCGACAAAGAAGGTATTCCCTATGACCTTTGCGGGAAAATCATCGTTGCTACTGAGGATGAGGAATTACCCTTGTTACATGAAATCTATAAGAAAGGGATCAAAAACGGCCTCGAAAAGATTCATCTGATTTCGGCCGGCGAGATAAAAGCAGTAGAGCCCCACTCCACAGGTATAAAAGGAATCAGGGTTCCGGAAGCAGGCATTATCGATTACCGCGAAGTAGCCAAAAAGCTTTCTCAGATCATTATTGCAAATGGTGCTTACCTTGGCACCAACCAGACTGTAACCGGGCTGAAAAATGGAGAGGTCATTACAAAAGATAAGACCTACGCAACAGAACTAATCATTAATTGTGCTGGATTATACTCCGACAAAATCGCCAGGATGACGCATCCTGATTTAGATATTAAGATCCTGCCTTTCAGAGGTGAGTATTTTGTACTAAAACCTGAAAAAGCGGATTTGGTAAACGGGTTGATCTATCCGGTTCCCGATCCTGCATTTCCGTTTCTAGGCGTTCATTTACATAAGAAGATTGATGGCACTGTAGAGGCCGGGCCCAATGCGGTTCTCGCTTTTCGGCGGGAGGGCTATTCGAATACTGCCGTCTATCTTCCCGAATTGTTTGAGACGCTTGGTTATCCGGGATTTCGGAAAATTGCCAAGAAGTACTGGCGGAAAGGCTGGAATGAAATATATCGTTCATTCTCTAAAAAAGCTTTTACAAAAGCATTACAGAAACTCATTCCTGAAATAAGGGAATCAGATTTGGTCAAAGGAGGTGCAGGTGTGCGTGCTCAAGCATGTGATATCAATGGAAATCTCCTCAATGATTTCTACTTTGTGGAAGATAAGGGCGTGATACATGTGTGTAATGCACCTTCTCCCGCTGCTACTTCTGGCCTGGCCATCGGAGAGACTATTGCTCAAAAAGCGATCGGCCAACTCGAATAACCCATATAAAAGATTGAAAATACCTTCAGTTATGGACAACTCATATTTCGCCCATGAAACTGCGGTCATTGATGATCCGGTACAAATAGGAGAAGGAACAAGAATCTGGCATTTTTGCCATATCATGCCACATGCCGAAATTGGTGCGCATTGCTCATTTGGCCAAAATGTCTTCGTTGGTTACGGGGTTAAGATCGGCAATAATGTGAAGGTGCAAAATAATGTTTCCATTTATACCGGTGTCATTTGTGAAGATGATGTTTTCCTTGGGCCTTCTATGGTTTTTACCAATATCAAAAACCCGCGCTCTGCTGTGGTAAGAAAAGGGGAATACCTGACAACTCACCTTGCAAAAGGGGCTACTGTCGGAGCCAATGCAACCATAGTTTGTGGGACAAGGTTAGGGAAATATGCCTTTGTCGGTGCAGGTTCAGTGGTCACCAAAGACGTACCGGCTTACGCAATGGTTATCGGTAATCCTGCAAGACAGAAAGGATGGATGAGTGAATATGGCCACAGATTACATTTTGACCAAAACAATAAAGCAGTTTGTCCGGAAAGCGGTCAACAATACATTCTGGAGAAAGAAGCTGTAAAAAGAGTAAAATAATTTGCAAAAATTTTGAACATCCATAATTATTGAGTAGTTTTGTTACTCAATATATGTCATAGGGTTCTTTTTAAAATACGGGGGTGATAGCGCAATCACCCCTTTTTTAATCCTTAAAGAGAAGGCCAAAATGCTCGATACGCTAATATCCTCTAAAACACGCATCAAATTATTACTCAAATTTTTCCTTAATAGCAAAAACACCGCCTACCTAAGAAATTTAGAAAGTGAATTCGGTGAATCTACAAATGCTATTAGACTAGAGTTAAACAAGTTTGAACAAAGGGGCTTCCTGTCATCTGAAATGCAGGGCAATAAAAAGGTATTCAGGGCTAACACAAAACATCCTTATTTCAGCCTGATTCACAACATTGTGATGAAATATACAGGCATCGATAACATCATAGAATACGTTGTCAGGAAACTTGGCTCAGTAAAGAAAGTCTACCTTATCGGGAAATTTTCCAGGGGCCTTGATAGTGATGTTATTGATATCATCATGGTTGGTGATATAGATAAAGTATTCCTCATTTCTCAAATCGAAAAGGCTGAAAAAATGATCGATAGAAAGATCAGGTACCTCGTCTACACCGAAGAAGAATTTCAGTCAGTTGACCTTTCAGTTTACAACCCAGAGCCTCTATTGCTTTGGAGTGCCGTTTAAATAATTAAGAACTTTCCGCATTATGTACCGGGAACTTTTGAGTAAAGAAAAAAAGATAGCGGTGATTGGACTTGGCTATGTTGGCCTTCCGATTGCTTTGGCTTTCGCCAGAAAAACAAGTGTTGTTGGTTTCGACATCAATGCCGAGCGCATCAAGATGATGCAGGATGGCATTGATCCTTCCAAAGAGTTATCATCAGACAAATTTTTGGATACTGACATCCAGTTCACGTATAACTACGAAGACCTTAAAGCAGCTTCTTTTTTCATCGTTGCAGTGCCCACTCCGATCGACAATCATAAAACACCTAATCTGCACCCAATTCTTAGTGCTTCGAAGACAATCGGCGAGGTTATCAGCAAAGGAGATTATGTTGTTTTTGAGTCAACGGTATACCCCGGGTGTACCGAAGAAGATTGTGTCCCGCTAATTGAAGAGCTTTCAGGCCTCAAGGGTGTAGTGGATTTCAAAATCGGTTATTCCCCAGAACGAATAAACCCAGGCGATCAGGTCCATACCCTTGAAAATATCATAAAGATTGTGGCAGGTTGCGATGAGGAATCAACAGAAGAAATTGCAAAAGTGTACGAAATCGTAGTCGAGGCTGGCACCTACAGAGCGTCTTCCATTAAAGTCGCGGAAGCAGCCAAGGTTATTGAAAACACACAACGCGATCTGAACATTTCATTTATGAATGAGTTGTCGATCATTTTTGACAAAATGAATATCAACACCCACGAGGTAATAAAAGCCGCTGGGACAAAGTGGAATTTCCAAAAATTCTACCCCGGACTTGTTGGGGGGCATTGTATTGGCGTCGATCCTTATTACCTGACTTACAAATCCAAACAATTGGGCTATGACCCTCAGGTTATCCTAAGTGGTCGGCGTATTAACGATGGTATGGCAGCCTATGTCGCCAAAAAAACAGTCCAATCCATTATTAAACAAGGCAAAGACCCCCAAGTTTCAAAAATACTGGTAATGGGTATCACTTTCAAGGAGAATGTCAGCGATATCCGTAATTCCAAAGTCGCCGACCTGGTCAAAGAACTGCGTGACTATTCCATTCAGGTAGATGTCACTGACCCCAATGCTGATAGAGAAGAGGTTCTTGAAGAATATGGTTTTGGTTTAGTCTCAGAAAGTAATCTTGAAAAAGTTAAATACGATGCTATCATATTGGCTGTGAATCATGACGAATATAAGCAGCTGGATATCGAAACATTAAAAGGTATGATGAATAACAATCCTGTTCTTGTCGACCTTAAAAACATCTTTCCGATATCTGCAAACGGTAATCTGATCCACTGGACCCTGTAAATACAAGCTTATGAACCTAATCACGCAAATGGTTGACCTTAAAGGTCAGTACCAACGACTCCAGTCAGAGATTGATGCCGCAGTGTCGGCAACCATCAGCTCTACCCGTTATATTGGTGGACCTGAAGTTACAGGGTTTGCCACTGCTCTTGAAGATTATCTTGGTGTCAAACACGTTATTCCATGCGCGAATGGAACGGATGCTCTCCAAATCGCCATGATGGCATTTGACTTAGAACCCGGTGATGAGGTGATCGTACCTGCATTTACTTATGTTGCTACGGCAGAAGTGATTGCATTATTGAGGTTAACGCCTGTTATGGTCGATGTGGACCCCAAAACATTTAATGTGGATGTCGAAGCTATCGAAAAGGCGATTACACCGAAAACGAAAGCGATTGTCCCGGTACATCTTTTTGGCCAATCAGCTGACATGGAACCGATCATGCAAATTGCTGAAGCGCATAGTCTCTTCGTTATCGAAGATGCCGCGCAATCGGTAGGATCGAAATATACCTTTAATAATGGCCAGCAGAGAACAACTGGTACGATTGGCCATATCGGGACCACCTCTTTTTTCCCTTCAAAAAATCTGGGGTGCTATGGAGATGGTGGTGCCATTTACACTAATGATGATCAACTCGCGGCCAAGATCAAAATGGTCGCCAATCATGGACAATCGAAAAGGTATTACCACGATATTATTGGGGTAAATTCACGCCTTGACGCTATCCAGGCAGCCGTTTTAAATGTCAAATTGAAATATCTTGATGAGTTTACTACTGCGAGGCAAGCTGTAGCTAAAGGTTATGATGATGCTTTTGCTGAGATTGAAAATATAACGACACCTTTTCGTGCAAGCAATGCGGACCATGTTTTCCACCAGTATACGATGATCGTCGACAGTGAAAGAAGAGATGAGTTAAAATCGTATCTGGCAGATAATGGTGTGCCAGCTATGATCTACTACCCTGTTCCGCTCTATAAGCAAAAAGCCTTCAGCGAGTTTTACAATAGTGACAAAAATCTGGCCGTCACTGAAAAATTGTGTCAGTCAGTGATTTCGTTGCCGATTCATACTGAGTTCACCCCAAAAATCCATGACTATATAACTGAGCAAGTAACCGGGTTTTACCAACCCGCGCTTAAATCCTGATTGTTCTAACTCCTGATCCTCCAATAATGGACCTGAAAAAAATAATGGGCTCCGGTTTTCTCCGCAATGTAGTTACCTTGGTAACGGGGACTGCTGCTGCCCAGTTTATTACCATTTTTTCAGCACCGGTGCTTACGAGAATTTATCTACCTGAGGAGTATGGGATACTAGGCATCTTTATGAGTGTAGCCGCCTTAACTGGTATCCTGGCTACCCTGCAATACAACCAGGCGATCATTCTGCCGAAGGAAGATGAAAAAGCCAACAACCTGGTCTATTTATGTATGTTTTTGACGATTGGGATGACAATTTTATCTACCATAGTCATGTTTTTACTTAATATGGCTATTGCCAATTTCCTCAAAGCTCCTGAGGCTGCACAGTGGCTGCTTCTGGTTCCTATCTCCGTCTTTTTTGGAGGGATAACAGCAGCCTTTAATGTGTGGAACAATCGACACAAGAGATATAAACGATTATCCATCAGTCGGGTTATCCTAACTGTAGTTACTGTAACTACCTCCATCACTATTGGCCTAAACTTTGAAGGGCCAATGGGGTTAATAATCGGCTATCAGGCCGGTCAGGGAGCTTGCCTTACTTTTCTGGTTACCAGTACCTTATTAAAAGATAAAACTTTATTTTCTCCATTTAGTGGAACCATTATTCGGACTCAGCTTCAGCGCTACAGGAACTTTCCAACTTTCACTTTACCTTCAGAATTCATCAACAGGCTTACCACCCAAATGCCTGTTTATATACTTAGTATTTTTTCAGGTACAGCGGCTATTGGTTTGTTTAATATGTGTAACAGGATTTTAGCACTCCCAATCAGTTTTATCGCTACTGCTGTAGCTGAAGTATTCAAGCAAAAAGCTTCAGAAGACTATGCAAACCTTGGCAATTGCCAAGACATTTATTTAAAGACTTTAAAGAATCTGGTCGCTATTTCTATTCTGCCTTTTCTTGTTCTAATTCTTTTGGCGCCTACCTTATTTGCATTTGCATTTGGCGAGCCCTGGCGGGAAGCAGGCGTCTTTGCTCAGTTACTAGGTGTGATGTTTTTCTTCAAATTCATAGTTAGTCCATTATCCTATGTTTATTATATCGCAGGTAAACAAAAAGAAGACTTCTTATTGCATCTATGGATACTCGTTTCTACAATGGGCGCCTTTTGGATTGGCTACTATATTTTTGAAAGCACTTATATCAGCTTGCTGCTTTATGGTTTAAATTACGCTGCCATCTATATTTTGTATCTCATCAGGAGTTACCAGTTCGCAAAAGGCAACTTAAACTCTTCATTTGAATGAAAAAGATCATCAAAATATTGATCTCAATTCCAATGAGGATAATAAAAAAGGTCGCTGGCTATCTTCCCTATTTTAAATTCATAGAAGAAACTAAAGATAGCCAAACACCTATTTCTTTTGAAATGTGGTATCGGCAGAAAGTTTTGGGTTATAATCGAAATGCTTATTGGCCGGTTCATTTTACCAGCACCGTTTCAGGAAAGGTAAAAAATGTCTATTGTGGCATCGAAACATGTCCTGGTTATAGCCCTGGCTGTTATATTCAGGCAATTGGAAAGATCTTTATTGGCGATTATACACAGATAGCACCTAATGTGGGCATTATTAGCTCGAACCATGATCCACACGACAATAGTAAGCATATAGTCAAGGCAGTAAAAATCGGGGCCTATGGGTGGATTGGAATGGGAGCCCTGATCATGCCAGGCGTTGAATTGGGAGACTTTACCGTCGTTGGAGCAGGAGCCGTTGTCACCAAGTCTTTCCCGGAAGGGCATTGTATTATTGGCGGCAATCCTGCCAAAAAAATTAAAAGCCTTGATCCTGCCAAATGTGTGAGGAACCGGAGTAAGATCGAATATAATGGGTATATCCGTTCTGATAAATTTGAAATGTTTAAAAAATCACTCAATTTCTGAATATGCTAGTAATAATCGATTATGGGGTAGGAAATCTGAGGTCTATCAAGAATATGCTTAAAAAAGCAGGACATCTTGATGTAGAGATTTCAGCAGATCCGGAAGTTATCAGAAAAGCCGATAAGTTGATTCTGCCGGGTGTTGGACACTTCGACTATGGCATGAGACAGCTACAGGCCTCAGGTCTGATCGAAGTTCTCAACCAAAAAGTTCTTGAAGAAAAAACACCTGTATTAGGGATTTGCCTGGGCGCCCAGCTGTTAACTAAAGGAAGTGAAGAAGGTGTGGAACCTGGGCTAGGCTGGATAGATGCCCAAACCATACGGTTTAGAGAAGAGAAGATGGATAGCACACTTAAGATCCCAAATATGGGTTGGTGTGATGTTTCTATCGATAAAGACAGCAAGTTATTCACCGAAATGTTTGATGAACCCCGGTTCTATTTCGTGCATACCTATCATATCGTCTGTGATGAGGAATCCGACAACCTAACCTCAGGTCTTTATGGCTATAAATTCACTGCAGGTGTGGAGAAAGACAATGTTATTGGCGTTCAATTTCATCCTGAAAAGAGTCATAAGTTCGGGATGAAATTACTTGACAATTTTGTAACCCTTTATTGATCAATGAGAAGAATTCGTGTCATACCGGTTTTATTGATCCAGAATGGAGGTTTGGTCAAGTCCATCAAGTTTAAAAAGCATAAATACGTTGGCGATCCGATCAATGCCGTAAAGATCTTCAACGATAAAGAAGTAGACGAGATTGCTATTCTCGACATTTCAGCCTCAAAGGAAAAAAGGGCACCTAATATTGAGAAAATCAAAGAATTTGCTGCTGAAGCTTTTATGCCAATGGCTTATGGCGGTGGCATAACGACCCTTGACCAGATTAAACGAATTCTTTTCGAAGGCGTAGAAAAAGTAGTACTCAACACCAGTGCCTTGAAATCTCCGGACCTAATTACCCAGGGGGCAGGTCAATTTGGTAGTCAAAGTATCGTTGTTTCCATTGATGTCAAGAAAACCCTTTTTGGAAAATACAAGGTAATGGGTAATTGTGGCATGAAAAGTACGGGTCTCGACCCCGTTCAGTTTGCCCAAAAGATGGAAAAGGCCGGTGCTGGTGAAATATTCCTGACTTCCGTAGATCGCGATGGCACCTATGATGGATATGATATTGATCTGATCCAGCAGGTTGCGGATAGTGTGAACATCCCAGTAATTGCCTGTGGAGGTGCCGCAAAAGTACCAGACTTTTATACTGCTGTCAGTAAAGGAAAAGCTTCTGCAGTAGCTGCAGGGAGTCTTTTTGTATTTCAGGGGCCACACCGTGCAGTGCTCATTAACTATCCACCGCAGGAACAACTAAAAAAGGAATTATTTCTAAAATTGGTTCAACCAATAACAAACAGTGTCTCGAGTTAATATCCTCGAGTTCAAAATATCAGAAAATGACCTTTGAGGGGTCAAATGAAACTTAAATGAAAGACCAAAAAATAAAATTTGCAGTAATTGGCACTGGCCACATTGGCAAAAGGCATGCAGCGATGATCACGGCAAATGAAGAAGCCGAGTTAGTAGCCCTTTGTGATATCCGATCAAAAGAAGAACTCGGCATTGAGACTTACGAGGTTCCTTTTTTCAAAGATTACCAGGAAATGCTTAATGAAGGCCCCGAAGCTGACGTGATCTGTATCGCCACACCAAACGGCCTCCACCAGGAAATGGCCTTAAAAGCCATAAATACTAACCATCATGTCGTCATCGAAAAACCTATGGCGCTAACCAAAACCGGTTGTGAAAAGATCATCTTTAAAGCGCTTCAACAATCAAAACAAGTGTTTTGTGTCATGCAAAACCGATACTCCCCTCCTTCAGTATGGTTGAAGGACATAATGCGCCGACGCCTTATGGGTAAAATCTATATGGTCCAGATTAATTGTTACTGGAATCGCGATGAACGTTATTACAAACCAGGCAACTGGCACGGTACTGCAGAACTTGATGGGGGTACACTTTTCACTCAGTTTTCCCACTTTATCGATATCATGTATTGGCTATTTGGCGATATCTCAAACATCAAGGCTAAGTTCCAGGATTTCAAACACCAGGAGATGACAGATTTTGAAGATTCAGGCTTTATCAGTTTCGACTTTATCAAAGGCGGAATGGGTTGCCTCAATTATTCGACAGCTGTCTGGAACAGTAACCTTGAAAGCAGTATCACTATTATCGGAGAAAAAGGCTCTGTAAAAGTAGGCGGACAGTATATGAATGAAGTGGAATTCTGCAATATTGAAAACTACGAAATGCCTGAACTGCCGCCAGCTAACCCGCCAAATGACTATGGAGCCTATAAAGGCTCGGCAGCCAATCATCATTATATTTTTGAAAACGTAGTCGATGTGCTGAAAGGCAGATCGAGCATTACTACCAATGCTCTGGAAGGGCTCAAGGTAGTTGATATTATTGAACGTATATACCAACAGAAAAAAGAAAATTATGGATCTGAATCAGAGGCCCTTTCGGCAATGCGCAATTAGCGTAATGGACACCATTGCCGATCCTGACATCACCTTTGATGAAAAAGGCATCTGCAATTATTACCACGAATTTAAAGCTGCCGTCAAGGCACATGTATTCGAAGGAGAAGCTGGAGAAAAGAAACTGGCGGAAACTGTAAAAACCATCAAAAAAAGAGCAGGTGGCAGTCAATACGATTGCATTCTTGGACTTAGTGGAGGCGCTGACAGCTCTTATATGGCCGTTTTGGCCAAACAATTAGGATTGAATCCTTTGGTGGTACATTTTGATTATGGCTGGAATACCGAGCTGGCCGTAAACAATATTGAGCAATTGGTAACCAAACTGGACTATGACCTTTATACCTACGTCATGGACTGGGAAGAGTTTAAAGACCTCCAACGCTCCTACTTTAAGGCATCTGTCCTTGACCTTGATGTGCCTGCCGATCATATGATATTCGGTGCTCTTTATAAAACAGCCAGCAAGTACAATGTCAAAACGGTGCTCAGTGGTAATAATGTTATGACAGAGCACACCCTCCCTAAGTCATGGAACTACAATAAGTTTGACATGGTCAATCTGAAGAACATCCATAAAACCTACAGTAAAAGACCATTAAAAAAGCTACCAGCCCTTGGCGTTTGGGATCAGGCCTGGTATCAACTCGTAAAAGATATTCAAAGGGTAAATATCCTTGATTATATTCCATACAATAAAGAAGCGATTAAGGGTATCCTGATGACTGATTATGGATGGAGAGATTATGGAGGCAAACATTACGAGTCCGTTTTTACCCGTTTTTATCAGGGTTATATCCTCCCTAAAAAATGGCAAATCGATAAGCGTAAAGCCCATTTATCCAACCTTATTTTTGCCGGTCAATTAACCAAAGAAGAGGCAGAAGCAGAAATGGTAAAACCTTGCTATGACCCGAAGCTTCAGCAGGAAGATTTTCATTATGTTGCGAAAAAACTCGGATTCACAGACGAAGAATTTGAGCAGGTATTAACACAGCCTAATCGGGCCCATGAAGAATTTGGGACTGATAAAGGACAACGTCAGTTCTATTTTAAAATAATGAGGACCATCAAGCCGATTTCACGAATCGTAAAAAAATTCCGCACACAAGTATGATCATATCTATTGTTGGGGCCAGACCCCAGTTTGTAAAGGCAGCTGTCGTTTCCAAAGCCTTCAGGGAAAATGGTATTCCTGAAAAGATCGTACATACCGGTCAACATTATGACACTCGAATGAGTGAGGTTTTCTGGACGGAGTTGGGTCTCCCATCATATGACATCAACCTTGAAGTTGGTTCGGGCAGTCACGGCAAACAAACGGCCTTAATGATCGAAAAAATCGAAAGCTATCTCCTGGCTTGCGATCCTTTGCCAAGGGCAATTTTGCTGTATGGCGATACCAATTCTACTATCGCTGGCGCTATTGCGGCATCAAAAATCCACATCCCGATCATCCATGTTGAAGCTGGCCTCAGGAGTTTTAATCGAAGAATGCCCGAAGAGATCAATCGAATTGTCACCGATCACTTGTCTGAAATACTGTTTTGTTCCTCTGACTCTCCTGTCAATCAGCTCGAAACTGAAGGTATTACAAAAGGGGTTTACGAGGTTGGAGATGTTATGTATGATGCAATGGCTACCTTTTCGGAAATCGCCAAATCAAAGATCAACTTAACTGATGTCATACCCTTTCCGGAAGGAGATTTTGCACTGGCTACTATTCACAGACCTTCCAATACAGACAATATTGATAACCTGAATAGCATTTTATCAGCAATTGCAGAAATTGGCATGCCCTGTATTTGGCCGGTTCATCCTCGTAATAAAAAGAAGATCGCTGAGTTGGACCTTCCATCAAATCTCTACCCTGTCGAGCCTGTTTCCTATCTCGAGATGCTTATATTGCTAAGTCATTGCACCAAGGTATTCACCGATAGCGGAGGTTTGCAGAAAGAAGCCTACTGGATGAAAAAGCCATGTATTACCTTACGGGAAGAAACTGAGTGGATCGAAACGCTGGAAAACGGTTGGAACGTTATTACCGGTAGTAATAAATCAGCGATTTTAGACGCCGCAAATAACCCGCCTGATCCTGACTCCTGGAAACCGGTCTATGGCGATGGCAGAGCGTCGGTCAGGATAGCGGAAATCGTCAAAAAGCAATATGCCTATTAGCCAATAACCTGGAACTGTAAATCCATAATCTTTCCTCCAATGTCAAACTCAGATACAGGTGCCAAGTCGGTAGAAGAAAGGATCAAAGTACTTTTCATGGTGATGGAATTTGCTCCACTCAATACCACGGGAAATTTCAGATCCCTGAAGTTTGTCAAATACTTTCGAGAACATGGAATCGAGCCTATCGTTGTTACTTTCACCCCTGAGTCTGCCGCTAACTTATGGCCCAAAGCAAGAATCGATGATGAGTTGTTAGATGAAATCCCGGAAGAGACCACTGTTTATCGCATCCCGGCAGAGGACAGGCGAAAACATTACAGTTCCAAATTGAGGTCGTTTATTACCGTCTATTTCCATATCGAAGACAACGTAGCAAGACTCTGGAAGGCTAACCTGATGGAGGCTATAGACGATATTATTGAAAAGCATAAACCTCAGGTTTTATTGACTTCCGTACCACCTTTTAGCTCGGGGGGACTTGCTGCCCATGTCTCAAGGAAATTCTCATTACCCCTGGTAATCGATATGCGAGACGCATGGTCACAATGGGGCCACCAGCCATTCGGGAGTTATTTGCATTACTTGCTAACTCTCCGAAAGGAACGAAGTAATTTCAAAACCGCCAAAGCCATAGTAGGTGTAACACCTCAACTCATACGCGATTTCGCTCGCGCACATCCCGGATTAGACAAAAATAAATTCCATTTTATTCCGAATGGCTTTGATGATGATACAGAAATCCCCTCTGATATTGAGACCTCGACGAAGGAAGACAAAAAAGTCATCATTGGTTATGTTGGCAGTTTTTACTACTCGCCGCACTCCCATAAGCAAATTTTCATGCCTTGGTGGAAACGGAAACGGCACCGCAAACTTCAATATGTTCCTGTAAAGGAAAATTGGAAATATCGGAGTCCTTACTTTTTTCTTAAAACCCTTGCCAGGGCTTTTGAAAAAGCCCCCAAGCTAAAATCTCGGGTGGAATTTCATTTTGTGGGCCGCATCCCTGAGTGGTTGGGTGAAATGCTTGGAGAGTTTGACTTAAAAGACAACTTCAAGAGTTATGGATTCGTGCCGCATTCTGAAGCTTTGAGGATACAAAAATCCTTTGACTACTTCTTAACTACTTCTGAGAAGGTGGAAGGCGGGGACCACTACTGTTTGCCCTCAAAAATCTTTGATTATGTCAGAATGCGAAAACCCATTCTGGCATTTGTAACTGCAGGCATACAAAGAGAGTTCATTTCCAAATCTGGCCTTGGCCTAATTATGGATCCTGATGATACTGAAAATGCATCGACCCAACTTATGGAAGTACTCAAAAATGGCATCAAATTGCAACCAAACCCCCAATATTTGCAAAATTTCCACAGAAGAAACATAACTCAGAATATGAGTGGTGTCATAAAAACAGTAATTTAACGCTATAATCACTTACTTTAGAAATGGGAGTTCCTAATCATAAGAAAATACAACACCTATATCTAAGAGCAGGGTTTGGTCTGCCTCCTCTAGAATGGAATGAAAAGCGGGAAATGCCGATAAGCCTTGCGGTTGAAGCATTATTTTCTGATATCAACAAAGTGGGCGAACTCCAGCAGATGGACCTCTCCTACTTTTCACTTTCACCTTCAGAACAGAATAAAAAAAGGTCGGAGTACCAAGGGAAAAGTGGAAAAGTATTACGCCAACGCAACTTGGACTGGATTAACCAGATGGCAACTGGTTCGTCAAACCCACTCGTTGAAAAAATGACTTTGTTTTGGCATGGGCATTTCGCCAATCATATACGGTTCGGATTTACTGCGGTGCAGCAAATCAACATGCTTAAGCGGCATGCACTTGGTAATTTCAAAGATCTTGTACTTGGTATTTGTCGCGACCCGGGCATGCTTCATTATCTCAATGCCAGTAATAATCAAAAAAATAATGTCAATGAAAATTTCGGCCGTGAACTGCTGGAATTATTTACAATGGGCATTGGCAATTATACCCAACAAGATGTAGTAGAAGCCTCCAGGGCTTTTACCGGTTGGAATCATAACGAACACTTCAGGTTTGTCAAACAAGATCGGTTTCACGATACTGGTAAAAAAACCTTTTTAGGCAGGACCGGAAATTTTGATGGCTCCGATATAGTTGATATTATTCTAGAGGAAAAGGCCACTGCAAGATTTATTACCCGTAAAATATATGCCTACTTCGTCAACCAGGATGTTAATGAGGCCAGGGTAAGGACTCTTGCTGACAGTTTCTATAACTCCGGTTACGACATCAAAGCACTGATGAAATCAATCTTGAGCAGCAGTTGGTTTTATGACGAGGAAAATATTGGTATTAAGATCAAATCTCCAACAGAACTTCTGGTTGGTATCATGAAAACCTTCAGATTAAAATTGCATGAACCTGAAAAGTTCTACCAACTGCAAAAAGCACTAGGTCAAAAGTTATTCGAACCCCCAAATGTCTCCGGATGGCCTTCCGGAAAATTGTGGATTAACAATGGTAATATCATGCTCAGGATGGGGCTTGCCAATTTCCTGACTCAACAACTCCAAGTATCTGTTCCTTTCAGAAAGTTACATCCGGTTAACATTAGCAAGACCCTCCCTGTCCAGAAAATTAGTGGAATGAGTTTTATTGGGTTCAATGAGATCTTTGGATGTTGTTCGCCAGGAGACCTTGTGAACGGCATCGCAGAATACCTATTACAGCCCACAACTCATCAGAACATTGGCTATAATCCTGGCTTTAGTGAACAGGAAAAAATGTTTCATATTATTCTTCAAATTATGCGCCTGCCAGAGTACCAGGTTTGCTGATAAACTTTTACTTCATGATCACACGCAGAAAATTTATACAGCATTCCGCATTGGCAACAGCCTCCATTATGGTTCCTAGTGTCTTAAAAGCTTTTGATGCTCCTTCTCCACGTGATTTTCAAAATGGCAAGCAAGTGATCATCGTTCAGTTGGGCGGAGGCAATGATGGGCTTAATTCTCTGGTTCCTTTCCGAAATGATATCTATTACAAACTGCGGCCAAAAATCAGCATTCCGGCTTCCAAAGTTTTAAAGCTCAATGACCAACTTGGCTTTCACCCTGCACTTAGCGGTCTAAAAGCACTTTATGACTCCGGTGATCTAGCCATTGTAAACAATGTTGGTTATCCAAATCCTGTGAGATCTCATTTCCGATCCATGGACATCTGGCATACTGCTTCCGATGCTGATATCGTTTGGTCAGAAGGTTGGCTTGGTCGATTTCTTGACATTTGTCCAAGTTGTCAGGAGTGGGAAGTTCTTAACATGGACGAAACCTTAAATCTTGCCGTAAGAGGCAAAAAAAGGTCAGGGTTCGCCGTCGGAAACATTCAAAAAGTAAGCAATTCAGTTTCTCCTTCTTACGTAAGATCCATGGCTCACCATCATGATCATGACAATGAAGTTGTCAGCTACTTATACTCCACTTTAAGTAATACCATTTCGGCTGCTGACTATATTTATAATAAATCCGTAATTTACAAGTCAAAGAAAACCTACCCTAACACTCCTTTTGGCAAGTCATGCAGACAAGTAGCGGAACTGGTGACTTCTGGAGCCTCTTCATCTGTCTACTACCTCAACTTGAATGGATTTGATACGCATTACAACCAGGTTATTGCTCAGGAACGTTTGCTTATCCAACTTTCAGGAGGGGTGTCAACAATGGTTGAGGAACTAAAAGCCAATAACAAATTTAAAGATACTCTGATCATGGTCTTTTCAGAATTTGGAAGACGCGTGGGAGAAAATGGTGCAGAAGGCACAGATCATGGAACAGCGAACAATGTTTACTTGATTAGTGGTGCACTCAAAAAGCCAGGGCTTTACAATAGTCCTCCTGACCTCAGTAATCTTAAGGAGGGTGATTTACAATTCCAGGTCGATTTTCGGGAAGTATACGCTACCATCCTTGACAAATGGTTAAATGTAGCTTCTTCGCAGGTTTTGAAAAAATCATTTAACCCGCTATCAATTATCTAGAATGATCTCATCATTCAAAATATATGCTTCTTTATTTAGCTATTTAGGCAACATATCCATGGATATGCAGATGCCTGTATAATTATGAAATTCGGACTCTTCACCATATCGACCTTTGACCTTATCCCGATGTGCAAGCGCCTCAGCAATGCCATCCTGGAAGCAAATGATCAGCATGTAGTAGAGATTCATGAATGCACTCTTCCGGGGAATACTGTTTATGATGAAAGGGTCAGATTTTATTCCATTGGAAGCTATAAATCAAGGGACCATTTCAACACTCAATCTATTTGGTTCAAAATTATTAAAACAGTAAGGCTGGCATTCAACTTACTGTTTTTTCATATTAAAAACCGGAAGTCAGTAACCTATACCATTGACCTGCTAAGCCTGAATTGTCTATTAATTTTCAAGCGGTTATTCTTCTTTAATGATATTATCGTCGTCTATCACCAATTTGAGCTGTTAGAAGTCTCCGATTTGAGCAAATTCCAGAAGTTTACCTTGAATTTATTTTCAAAACTTAAATCTGGCCTGGATCTGTTTATATGCCCCGAGCAAAATCGAATAACTTATTTTATTGAGTATACCGGATTGCAGCAAAATCAAGCATACCTCCTTCCAAACACCTGTTATCCCGTAGAGATTCCTCAAGATGAAAAATCCAAGAATGTTAGTGATAAGATTACTTTAATACATATTGGCAATGTTGGTTATAACCACTATATATCAGAATATCTGGACTTCCTCGAGCAGATTGCTGATCCTGAAAAATTTCACTTCTTGTTTGTTGGCTATATGCCCGATGATGTAGTAAACCTGATCAGAAGCAGAGAGATACAAGGACTGGAGTTGATTGGTGCTGTTCCCCATCACGAACTTCCTAAATACTATGAGAAAGCAGATATCGGCTTCATCTTGTACCGTGATCTGGGACTAAATTATCGTTATTGCGCCCCAAATAAACTTTATGAATACTGGGCAAATGGCATCCCCGTTATTGCACCCTCTTTACCTGGACTGACACCTTTGTTCAAAAATGAACCGCAAGGCTTACTGATTGATATGGATAACCCTGATGATTTTTTTCGAAAAGCAACTAGCTATATCGAAAAATTAAATCCTCATTCTTACGCTGAATATCTGATCGATTACTTCAAAAAAGAATATGATTTAAAAATTCACCAAGAAAAACTGCTCGACACTATAGCATCTAAACAGAATAGTTAATGACAAAACTTATGATGGTTATCGGGACAAGACCCGAATTGATTAAAGTAGCACCTCTTGCTATTGAGCTGAACAAACGCCAGCTAAAAGATCAGTATATCATTGTCAATACGGCTCAGCATAAAGACCTCCTCGATCCTTATTGGAAAATTTTTGGCCTTGAGCCAAACTACGTTCTTGACCTGATGGTCCCAGGCCAAAGTCTTAGCGCTTTAACTGGCAGGGCTTTGGTTCAGCTCCAGGAATTTTTATCTGAATTAAAAGAACAAAATCGGTTACCCGAATACATCCTTGCACAAGGAGACACGACTACTGTAATGACTTCTTCAATGGTAGCCTTCTACAATAAAATCCGTTTTTGTCATCTTGAAGCAGGATTGCGAAGCTTTGACCTCCAGCATCCATATCCTGAAGAATACAATCGCAAAATTGCGGCAATTGCTGCTCATTACCATTTTACCCCAACTGCCGAAGCAAAGGAGAATCTCATCAACGAAGGTATCGAAGAGAGCAAGGTATTGAAAGTCGGCAATACAGTTATCGATGCCCTCAACTATATCTCCAGTCAACCGGAATTTAAAAATCCTGTATTTGAAAATGAACAGTTGAACGTGGGGCTTACTCCGGGGAAAAATGCATTGATCACCTGTCATCGCCGGGAGAACCATGGTGAGAATCTCAAAACAATAATTTCAGCCATCAATGACCTTGCTGAAAAACACGACGATTTTCATTTCGTTTGGCCCGTCCACCCAAATCCAAACGTAAAAAATGTAGTGCTTCAGTCACAACTTTCGAAAAAATCAAATGTAATACTTACCAGCCCTTTAAATTATTTCGACTTGCTAAAACTTCTGGGTATGACTGCCGTTGCTATTTCCGACTCGGGAGGCATTCAGGAGGAGGCACCTTCTTTTCAGGTGCCGGTTGTCGTACTTCGGGAAAAAACAGAAAGGCCGGAAGGTGTTAATATGGGGCTGGCCAAACTTGTTGGTGCAGATTACGCCAAAATAACGGAATGGTTTGAGAACTTCCTGAATGATAACCCAGTAAAGGGTGTAAACCCTTACGGGGATGGCCTGTCAGCAAAAAGGGTGATAGATGCAATCTGGTCTTAGCTTTAGCAACGGCCAGATTATTGAATCAATTTATGAATACTAAAAAACAAATACACTTCCTACATACCCACCCTGTCCAGTACATTGTACCCCTTTACAAAAAACTGGCAGCTGAACCTGACATTGAGGTAACCGTACTTTTTTGCTCAAAACGCGGATTAGGTGATGAAGTCGACGAACAATTCGGCATAAAGGTCAAATGGGATATCCCTATACTCGAAGGTTATAATTATGTTTTTCTGAAAAACCACTCTTTCAGGAAAGGACATTACAGAGGTATTTTGGGGTATATAAATCTTGGGGTGATCAAACACATTTTAAAAGCCCCACGTGGAAGTTTATTGGTCATCCAGGGTTGGGCAAAAATTACTTTTTTATTGGGAATAATTGTTGGTCGCCTCTCAGGAAAAAAAATGGCATTGAGAGTTGAAGCCTCTATGTCGCATGAAAATCTGAAAGGTAAAGGAAAACAGTTATTGCGCAGGTTCGTCCTATCGTATTTGCTTTTCCCATGGTTTCATAAATTTCTTTATATCGGAAAACAGAATAAAGCATTTTATAAGTATTTCGGCGTACCCGAAAACAAATTAATATTTACACCTTACTGCGTTAATAATGAACGCTTTATCAAACAAAAAATTGCTTTAGGCAATCGGGTAGATGAACCAAAAACAGGCCTCGGCATTAAGCCTAATCAGCGGGTCATTCTTTATTCAGGCAAATATATTGATGTAAAGAAACCATTGGACCTGCTTAATGCTTTTCTGAAATGTTCTGACCTTAATGCCTTCCTTGTTTTTATGGGAGAAGGCGAGCTCAGAAAAGAGATGGAAGCATTTATTACACATCATCAATTGAACAATGTGGTGTTGACTGGTTTTATTAACCAAAGTAAAGTAGCGGACTATTATGGTATCGCAGATATCTTCGTTATGTGTTCGCGTACTGAAACCTGGGGGTTATCAACCAATGAAGCTATGAACTTTGGAGTGCCTGTGGTTTTACCGCATACAGCAGGCTGTGCAGATGATCTGGTTATTGAAGGCAAGAATGGGTATATCTTTGAATCAGGGAATGTTGATGAGCTTGCAGCTGTACTTAGAAAACTTATTGAAATGCCTGAAGATGAATTACGAGAAATGGGTGAAGTATCAGCCAAACATGTCCTGGAATATTCAAATGAGACTATCGTAAAAAACATAAAAACCATACTATAATAGCAACAGTAACAAACATGCCCAAAAGAATTTTGATTACCGGTGGAGCAGGATTCATACCAAGCTCCTTGGGAGAAGCACTTGCCAACTTACCCAACTACCAGGTCGTATTGGTTGACAATATGCTCACTGGAAAACAGAAACACATTCCCCAAAAGGAGAACGTTCATTTCATAAAAGCAGATGTCAATGACATTCATGCTATATCTGCGATAATGACTTCTTATAAGTTCGATGCGGTATTCCATTATGCCGCTGTTGTCGGTGTGTTAAGAACACTGAAACATCCATCATTAGTATTGAAGGACATTGACGGTATTCGGAATATTTTGGAGCTCAGTAAAAACACTGGAGTAAAAAGAGTATTCTATTCATCGTCTTCAGAGGTTTATGGAGAACCTGTTGAATTACCTCAACACGAAGAATCCACTCCGCTTAATTCCCGACTGCCTTATGCTGTCGTAAAGAATGTTGGGGAATCCTTTTTTAGAACTTATAAGCAAGAGTTTAATCTCGATTATACCATTTTCAGGTTTTTTAATACTTACGGACCTAAGCAATCTGATGATTTTGTCGTCTCAAAATTTATTAAAGCCGCATTAAGAAATGATGATATTACCATTTATGGTGACGGCTTTCAAACGAGGACTTTCTGTTATATCAATGACAATGTAGACTTTACCATTAAAGTACTTGAAGGAAGGTACTTGTTAAACGAAGTCGTGAATGTTGGGCACGACAAGCAATTTACAATTCTAGAATTAGCTGAAACGATTAAAAAAGTGTTTGGTTCAAGTTCCAAGATCGTTCATCTTCCAGCACTAGCAGAAGGCGACATGAAACGACGACAACCTGATAACTCTAAAATGCGCTCAATATTAAATCGAAATCTTTTGGATCTTGAAAAAGGATTAAAGCTGATTCGGGACAACAAAGTCATTACTGTTTAAAAAAACTACACCTCATATAATCGTGAGGATATTGGAAATATCCTGAACCAATAGACTCTACTTGTGTTTTCTACACGTGGGATAAACCAAGTCGCCGCATTTGTTTGTACAATCTATTAAAAAAACTACAATCGGCGCGAATTTAATTGTCATTCAAATTGTCCCAAAACTGTTTCTCGATTCATGAAATCCGAAAACACGAAACTCCTGTTTGTTTATCAAAACTATTATAATGTTGCTACTGCATTAGGGCTGACATTCAAACGCATTTTTAATGAAATGCTAACTGATTTCAGTTCATTCAGAGTGAAACCTATTTCAAACAATATCAAGTTAGGCCGGGTTTTAAATAGGATCCGCCCATTCAAACAACTCCATTTCCAGTCTCAAAACGAGCAACTCATTAACAGGGTCAAAAGGGAGAAACCAGATGTTCTTTTTATTATCAAGGGCACAGACATTAAACCTCAAACATTAAGACGCATTCGCACAGCTCACTCCGGTATTACCCTGGCATGTTTCAACCCTGACGACCCATTTAATCCAGCTTCATCAAACTCCCGAATTGTAGAAAGTATAGCGCTTTATGATCATTATTTCATCTGGGCCAATAGGTTAGTCCAGCCAATTCTCGATGTAGGCGCCAAAGCCTGTACTTATTTACCGTTTGGAACAGATACCAAGGTGATTTTCCCAATTGAAAAAAAAGAATTTCGTTACGATCTGACTTTTGTTGGAAGTGGCGATAACGAAAGGTATCATTGGATAAAACAAATTGTAAAAGAATCAAAGGCCAGCAAAACCGATTTCAATATCTCCATTTTCGGTAACAACTGGCCCAAAATTCCTGGTGTAGAAATCTTTACCCATGTTGATGGACTCGATTTCCTTGAACGTATATCATACTCAAGGGTGAATCTTAACATCCTCAGGAAACAAAACAAAGGCTCTAATAATATGAGAACATTTGAAATTCCTGCAGCAGGTGGTTTCATGCTCCATGAATACAGCAATGAAGCCATTACAATATTTGACCAGAACAAAGAAGCAGTCTACTTTAAAAACCCTGGAGAGGTAGTTGAGCAAACCAAATATTATCTTGAAAATGAATTTGAAAGGAAAAAGATTGCCATGGCAGGATTCAAAAAGGCGATTAATTTCCCTCAAACTTATGAAGCAAGAATTCAAAAAATTTTAGAAAAATTGACCGTGACTGCTGCTACTGCATAAGTTAAAGAACAGACCTGTATGACCAAATGTGCCCTGCTTCATTTTAGAGCCCTGGAAAAATATCCTCCTACACTCAACCTGATTTCCTTCCTTGAAAATCATCAATACAAAGCCCATTGGAAGGTTTTCACAACAGCACCAAGGGAGAACATGACACTATATGTCTCTTCATCAGACAAAATTTCCTTTCACCGAACCAATGAAATTTACAGAAACCAACCAGCAATTAGTAGGGCTTTGATCTATTTCCGGTTTTACATAGGCACTCTGATACGCTTAATTCTCTGGCGACCAGAAGTGGTATTGTACTTTGAATCAATTTCTGCCTATCCGGCAATTATTTACAAGCGTTTTTTCAATAGAAAAGCAAGACTTTTTGTCCACTACCATGAATACATTGCCCCTCATGAATACCGCGAGGGCATGAAGCTTAACAACTACTTTCACCAACTTGAAAAGAAAATATACCCCGATACAGAATGGGTATCACATACCCACCCTACAAGGCTCAAAGATTTTCTGAATGACAACAAAGAAATTAGTTTCCCCTCTACCCGCGTGATGCCTAACTTTCCTCCCAGGAATTGGCTTCTAAAAAAAGAACAATACCAATACGGTGATCCGGTCAGGATGATTTCAGTTGGTTCTCTCGGAGTAGATTCACTTTATCTAAAAGAAATTTGCGAGTTCGTAATCAATACAAAAGGTAAAGTCATAATTGACTTTTACACCCACACCTTCCGGGAAGAGGCAAAGGCTTACCTTGAAAACCTCAATTCCCCGTGGATTAAGTTAAAAGGTACTGTAGACTATCATATTCTTCCTGAAATTTTGCAAGGTTATGATATTGGGTTGATCCTTTATAAAGGTCTTTATCAAAATGTAGTAAATTGCGCGCCTAATAAACTATTTGAATACCTCGTCTGTGGCCTTGATGTCTGGTTGCCTAAAGAGTTGTTAGGTTCATATCAATATCTGACTAATGGTGTTTACCCCCAGGTGTTGAAAATTGACTATACAACACTTGCAGAAAACGGACACCAATTGTTAAAAAGGCCTACCGAGCTTAAATTTGAGGAACCTCAATTCTTCATGGAGCAAGTATTACCAGACCTGGTGAACTCAATGTATCACCCGGAAGCATAAACAAAATGAAAATATTGGTCGTTGGTAGTGGAGCAGGCAACTCCCTGGAAAGCAGTTATATCAATAGCCTACAATCTCTAGGTATCGATGTTAGTCGATATATTTCAGGACAGGAGATTAACAGGAAATTGAGTGCTTCATTCCTGCATAAAGCAAAATTTCGACTATCGCCAAAACAATATTACGATCCGGAAAATAAAGCTGTCCTTGAACACTGTAGCAATATAAAACCCGATATCATTTTGATTTTCAAAGGAATGGAATTCTATCCTGACACCATTCAAGAACTTAAATCATACTGTCGGGTACTTGCCAATTACAACCCAGATCATCCACTCGATGGATATTCAAGAGGTGCCTGGAATACCAATGTGTATGAGAGTATTCCTTTCTTTGATATTCACTTTTCATATGCCCAAAACATTTCCAAAAGGCTTAAAAAAGAAAAACAAGTAACGGCCTATACCATTCCATTCGGATTTAATGCAAACCTTGTGGATCTTTCAAAAAAATCAGCTGAATTTGCCCCTTACTATATTTTCATCGGCATGGCCGATAAACCAAGGGCTTCTTTTTTCAGTAAGGTAGCTGTAGATAATTTTAGCATCTATGGAAACAAGAAGTGGATTAGCTATTTTGGTTATTATAAAGGCATAAGGAAGGCTTTCAAGGGTAAAGGGTTTTACTCTTCACAATACTTTGTGGTACATCGTTCTGCAAAAGGTTCGATCAATTATCTCAGAGAACAAAATTTTGTTGAGGGGTCACATAATATGAGGACCTTCGAAGTCCCTGGTTGTGGCGGTGTTTTAATTTCACAACGCACTGAGGAACAACTCTCCTTTTTCGAAGAAGATAAAGAAGCTGTTTATTTTTCTTCTTCTGAAGAACTTAACGATAAACTCCGCTTTTACAACGACCATCCATCAGCTTTGGAAAAAATCAGAGAAAATGGCATTCGCAGAAGCAGCGAATCAGGTTATTCTTATGTTTCAAGAGCAAAATCTATGATAAATCACCTAAAGGACCACCTTTAAACCTTATTAAATCATATTTTTCCCGACTTTTGCCTATTAGACATGGGTATCAAAAAGAAGAAAAAGTCATTCAGAAGCTTGAAGTTCCCTTGGTATTTTTCCATAGGGCTAATGCTATATCTTACTTTTGGGGCTAAAATTGGATTCAACTATGCGCTCGCTTATGCCTTGTTTTCATACCTTTTTCTTTCATTAGTTGATGATTTTGGGAAAAAGATTCCGGTTCTTAAACTTATCGCACTCCTTGCTACTGTCCAATGGGTAATTGTCACTATAGCCTTTAACAGAGCTGCAAAGTATAATATATTACCGGTCCCGGAAGAAGAGTACATCAATTTTGCTGTCCCAGGGGTTTTCTTTTTTTGTCTTGGCCTCCTCGTCCCGGTATTCCGGCAAAAGGTATCCTTTGACAAGTTTGTAGATGAAATCAAGAATTTCCTTCATTACAGACCCTATCTGGGCATTAAACTTTTCATTATCGGGGTAGTTTGCTCACTACTTGAAGATTATATTCCTGGGGCATTGGCCTTTGTTTTTGTCTTGCTACGGGATCTGATGTTCATCGGAGGTTTCTATACCCTATTTTCGCCGATCAAAAATAAAATCTTTGTTCTTGGTGGTGTTTTATTGGTCACCGCACTTGCAGCTCTTCAAACCGGGATGTTCGGAACCTTTGTTTTCTGGTTGGCATTTAGTGCATTGATCATTGCTTTAACCATCAGGTTGAGCTACACCATGAAACTATCCTTGATGGTTGTAGCTTTCCTCGGAATTTCCATTGTTCAATCAACCAAGCAGTATTACCGACTTATCACCTGGCGTACTGATGAAGGAGAGGCTATGTCATTGGTAGAAAGGGCCAAACTGCTTCAGGACATTATGCAGGTCGTAACTCCTGGTGATGATCAAATGCTCACCCTTATGGGAAATATTAAACTGTTGGAAAGGCTAAACCAGGGGAGCATTAATGCGGCCGTTCTTAGGCATGTTCCAAGAAAACAACAATTTGTTGATGGAGAAACTATCCTGACAGCAATACCTGCAGTTTTTGTACCTCGTATTGTATGGCCTGACAAACCTGTCGCCTCGTCTGACCTGTACACACGATTTACTGGATATCCAATTGCTGAAGGCGTATCAATGAGCATAAGTCCACTGGGAGAAGGATATGTCAATTTTGGGAAGACCGGATGTTATATCTACCTGTTTATTTACGGATTTATCTTAAACTTTGCTATGGCGCTCATTTTCAAAATTGCCTGGAGGCATCCAACCATTATTCTATGGATTCCTCTTATGTTTTTCATGGTAGTAAAGGTAGAGACTCAGTTCTTGAAAGTATTCAATCACCTTGTAAAAAGTTCTATCTTTGTCTGGCTAGTTTTTTCCATCTCGAGAAATTTCTTCAAAGTCAGAATTTAATTGATCAACAGGTTACCTAAAGAACAGAAATAAAGGGATGAATGCCATTCAGAAAATTAGGAATAAGACCCTTTTTCTCAAACAAGTCAGGTTAAAAAATATCACCAGTAAAGAGCCGGTATATATCTTCCATCATATTCATAAATGTGGCGGTACGAGTATAGAGAACGCCCTCAGAAATTGGTTCTTCCTGATAAGGGAATATAACCTTCCTGGTCCACCAAAAAACCTTGAGACTTACCGTAATTTCATGTGTCTAAGCGGCCATTTCGGTACCGAAAACACCTTCTTATTCGAAAAATACCCCTTCATCTTTGACGACCAACGATACCAGTTGTTCACTATCGTCAGAGACCCGTTGGACAGGGCAATATCCAGGTATTTCCATGGCCGGAAACTGGGCTATAAAGAGTTTCTCGATTGGCGAATTGAAGACTACCTGGCAATCATTAACAATTGGATGGCCTCAGTTCTGCAATGCACTGAAGACAACTACGAGGAAATCCTCGGCAGGTACTTCTTTGTGGGTATCCTTGAAGAGTTACAGGCTTCCTTAAACATCCTTGCACATTTTATGGATCGTAAACCAATGCAGATCCCACATGTGAATAAAACAAAGCGGGATGACAAGTTATCTACCATATCTAAAGCAACACTGGATGACTTCAAACAAAGGAATCAATTAGATTATAAAATCTACGAATGGGCAAAAGAGAAATTTTATAGCACACATCTGCCCCTGATTGAGCCCGATACCTAAAGTGGCTTACCTTCACCCTCTATCAGCATAGGTACACCTTCACTAACCTCGTAATAACAGGCTCCTTCTATTGAAACTAATCTTGAGTTTTCTTCATCCCAGGTTAATGCTCCTCCTGTTTTAGGACATACAAGCAAATGGATGAGATTCATATTATTGGTCGGATTTTCCCGATGTGCTTCCATGAAGCGTTCTACCGCTTTAATACTGTCGAAATCTCTTTCCTTATCTTCTTTTTCAGCGATATAGTACAAACTGTCCGCCCAGTATTTTAATGGTGTAATGATTCTTGCAATTTGAGTAAGTGCAAGAGAAAGCAAAACCTGGAGTTTGTTTTTCCCGGAAAGGTACTTCAGGTCTTCCTTTAACACGCCAATACCCAAAAAACTATGTATTTCATCGCGGTAATTCCCGAAAATCTTATCAAAGAATGATCGATATTCTTTCGGCGAATAATACCGGACACACCACGAATCAAACTTGTCACGATCTCGTACATTCCTTTCACTTTTTACCGGACCCAATCGATTTCTAATCCCTTTTTTGTTTGGAAATTCCAACTTGGTAAAGCTCCCCGGTTTTAGAATCCGGTGAATATGTCCAAGACAATTCATCAATCTTGTCTTGTGTGTATGCTGAATCACACTAAACGACCAGACCAGGTCAAAAACATCCTTCCGGAATGGTAAATTCTGAAGATCCGCAACCACCGTATATCCTGAATGGCCATGATCTTTTAATGTATTTCGGGCAGCTTTGCAAAACTGTACCCTGATATCAATCCCTATAGGCAAATAACCTTTATTTGCACCTGCGACCAACCAACGCCCCCATCCGCAACCAATATCCAGCATTAAGCCCTGTTTTACCGGGTTTACCGGAAGCTCATACACTGGGTATTCGTCCAATTTACCTTTCAATTGCTTATAGTGAATCCCATTAGTATCTGCGATTTGCTGTTGCACAATCCATGGTATTTTACCCTGGTAATCTTTGGGCTGTGCAATCTTCTCAAGATTTTCATAAATCTTGGACTTATCAAATTCAGAATTTGTGTTGGTTTCCTGGGACATGGTTGATGGTTGATGGTTGATGGTTGATGGTTGATGGTTGATGGTTGATGGTTGATGGTTGCAAGTATTAAATTAAAATTAATGAGGATTTGTTTCCAATTTACCCAAGAAAAATAATTAAGAAAAAAATGCAGTAAAAGGTTCGTAATTTCACCTCTCAAAAATCAACCAGGCCACAGGCATAGAAACCTGGTCAAATCCAAATAAATCCCGTTAATCTTAGCTAATCCCGGTAAATGCGTATTGTACTATATTTTCGGAAACCATACCCTTACAACTTTAGCATCGAAAATGTATTTCGGGATGTCATCAATGGCTTTAATGGAAATATTGAACCTAAGATATTTACCTCCTCACTACACAGTAAAGGCTTGATGCCCCGGCTAAAAAACGCGTTTGAGGCAAAAGCGGCCCAGGGCGACATCAACCACATCACAGGAGATATCCATTACATCGCTCCTTTCCTGGAAAAGAAAAAAACCATACTCACTATTCATGACTGCAATTTCATGAATCGCTCATCCGCCCTTAAGCGATTTATGCTCAAAACGTTTTGGCTGGACATTCCTGTAAAGGCATCAGAAGTAGTGACCGTGATTTCCGAAGCCACCAAAGCAGAGGTATTAAGATATATCGATTGCCCGGAAGAAAAGATCCGCATCATCCCAGATGCCATCTCCACCGATTTTCAATTTGACGAAAAACCATTTAACGAAAAAGAACCCGTTCTCCTACAGATCGGCACGAAATCCAATAAGAACATACCAAGACTGGCCGAAGCCATAAGTGGTATCAAGTGCAGGTTGGAAATCGTAGGGCCTTTATCTGATGAACTGCGAATGACCCTCGAAAAATTCAGGATCAAATACAACAATTCCATTAACCTGAGCCAAAAAGAGATTGTTGAGAAATACAGACAATGCGACCTGTTGACATTCGTCTCTACTTCAGAAGGATTCGGCATGCCGATTATTGAGGCCCAGGCCACTGGACGGCCGGTAATTACTTCTAACTGCTCTTCCATGCCGGAAGTTGCAGGCAACTCAGCAAGCCTTGTTGATCCTTTCAGTGTTGAAGATATCCGAATAGGGATTCTCAAGATCATTGAGGACAGATCTTACAGGGAAGAACTTATTGAAAAAGGCCGCAAAAATGCCATGCGATTCGACCCCCAGGTGATCGCCGACATGTATGCCGACCTTTACAGGGAAATTTATTCAAGAAACATCAAGAACGGCTGATGGAAGCGAATGCTGACAAACCGACCATCCTGATCATGACCGACTGGTACCTGCCAGGCGTTAAGGCAGGTGGCCCGATTCGCTCATGCGTGAATTTTACGCGCCAGATGTCTGATCAATACGCAATCTTCATTCTCACTGCCGATCGCGATTTTAATGAAGATTCACCTTACCCCAATATTCCAATTGATGAATGGACTGATCATTACACAGGGGCTCAAGTGTATTATGCCTCTCCAGACACCCTGAAGACGCGCTCACTTAAGGACATTATCACTGGGGTTAACCCTGATTTTGTCTATCTCAACAGCATGTTCTCAGTCTGGTTTACCCTGGTTCCATTATTTCTGAAATGGCGAGGGCTATTCAATGCAAAGGTTATACTTGCTCCTCGTGGTATGTTACATAAGGGCGCATTGCAATTCAAGGCATTGAAAAAAAACAGCTTTCTCACATTGGCAAAATTGACCAGGCTCACCAGTAACATTACCTTCCAGGCAACAGACCAACAGGAAGCCAAAGACATCCGCCGCAGTTTCCCCAAAGCTGATATCACAGTACTTGGTAATTTCCCCCAAAGCGATCAACCAATTTGGATCTCGCGGGAAAAACAAGCTGGTGAGATGAACCTGGTTTTCGTTTCCAGGGTCGCTCCCAAAAAAAATCCGCTGTTCCTGCTCGAATGTTTAAAAGCTGTTAAAGGTAATATCCACCTCGAAATCGTAGGGCCTATCGAAGAACAGGCCTATTGGGCAAAATGCCAGGCCATCATTGATAATTTCCCCGGTTCACACCAGGTCACACTAACAGGCCAGGTTGACCATCAGGAAATCCAGGAGAGACTTAACAAAGCGCACTTTTTTGTCTTACCCACCTTTGGCGAAAATTTCGGTCACGCCATCTTTGAAGCTTTCCTTGCTGGCTGTCCGGTTATCATCAGTGACCAAACACCATGGCAGGACCTGCAAAGTCATAAAGCCGGTTGGGACATCCCGCTCAATCAACCAGAAACCTACCAGCTCGCCCTGACTAAAGCCATTCAAATGGACCAGGCTGAATACGATGTTTGGTCGAAAGGATCATGGGAGTTCGCCAAAAATTTTCTGGCATCATCCAACCTGAAAGTCGAATATCAAAATTTGTTTTCCTGAAGTACAGGCTGATTTGAAAAACAGCACTGCAAAACGCAAGATTTTCAATATCTTTGCCCCCTGATTTTAATACGCAACCGAGACATATGTACATACTTGGCATCAATGCATATCATGGCGATTCATCAGCTTGCATTTATAAAAATGGAGAGCTCATTGCCGCCACAGAGGAAGAACGCATCAGGAGAGTAAAACACTGGGCAGGCCTGCCCACCGAAGCCATTAAATTTTGCCTTGAAGAAGCAGGCATTTCCCTGAAAGACGTGGACTATATCACGATCTCCAGAGACCCTTTTGCCAAGATCGAAAAGAAGATTCTTCATTCCCTGAAAAAACTGGTTTCAGTGACGGCTATCGCTGACCGCGCCAAAAACTCGATGAAGATCAGGTCACTAAAAGATGATATCGCATCAGCGTTGGGTCATAATGGCGAACGCCTTAAGGCCAAAGTGAAATTTATAGAGCATCACCGTAGCCACATGGCATCGAGTTTCTTTGCCTCTCCTTTCGAAGAATCTGCCATTCTCTCTGTTGACGGCTTCGGAGATTTCACCTCCACGATGAGAGGTATCGGTAAAGGCAACCAGATCAAAGTGATCGACAGCGTAACCTACCCGCATTCACTCGGAGTTTTCTACACCACATTCACTCAATATTTGGGTTTTCCAAAATATGGCGACGAATATAAGGTGATGGGATTATCTCCTTACGGGAAACCGTCTATGGTGGATAAGGTCAGAGACGTTATCAGATTGAAGAAAAATGGCCTTTTTGAGTTGAATGAAAAATACTTCAGACATTTCAAGGAAGGTGTTGCTATGAGTTGGGAAGGCGGTGGACCAAGTGTCGAATCGCTCTACTCTGATTATCTCGTCAAAAAATTCGGTCCTGTCAGACCAAAAGAGAATAAATTGACTGAATTCCATATGGACCTTGCAGCTTCAGTCCAACGCGTTTGTGAGGAAGTCATTTTCCATATGGCCGAAGACCTCCAGAAGAAAACAGGATTACCAAATCTTTGTATTACAGGTGGTGTTGCTCAAAATTCTGTTGCGAACGGGAAACTTGTACTCAACACCTCATTTGATAAGTTATTCGTCCCTCCCGCTGGTCACGATGGTGGCACTTCTGTTGGGTCTGCCCTCTTCTTCTACCACCACAAAGCTGGTCAGCCAAGAAGGAAATTCAGACATTACGCCTACACCGGTATCCAGTTTACCAATGACGAAATAGAAGCTTACCTCAAAGGAAGAAATATCCAATACGAGAAGTTCGACGACGAAAAGCTTTACGACCTTGTTAGTGACTGCCTCATGAATGCAGGTGTTGTAGGTTGGTTCCAGGGGAGAGCCGAGTTTGGGCCAAGAGCTTTGGGAAACCGATCAATAATCGTCGATCCCACTCGCAAAGATGCCAAGCAACTCCTCAACGAAAAGATCAAGAAACGGGAAAGTTTCAGGCCTTTTGCACCATCGATACTTAAAGAGTTCACAGGAGACTACTTCGAGCAGATAGATGATGTCCCTTATATGGAAAAAGTGTTCAAAATTAAAGAAGACATGAGGGCAAAAATTCCTGCAGTTACGCACGTTGATGGTACCGGCCGTTTACAAACAGTCGATAAAACAGATGCCCCCAGGTACCATAGCCTGATCTCCAAGTTTCACGAAAAATCAGGGGTTCCGATTCTGCTGAACACCTCATTCAATGAAAACGAACCGATCGTCAATACACCTGAGCATGCCCTTGAATGTTACTTACGCACCAAGATGGATATGCTCGTTATGGAGAATATAGTCGTAAGGCGCAATTAGCAAATCCGCTTACGCCAAAACAGCTATATTTGCTGACCGACAATTCCTGCATGAAAGTTTCAATTATTACAGCAACTTTTAACAGCGACAAAACGCTGGCTGACACGATTCAATGCGTGCAGGGGCAAGACTATCCGGATATTGAACATCTCATTGTTGATGGCGGCTCAAAAGATGGCACTATCGACATTATCAAATCCATGGAAAACCATATCCATAAATGGATTTCGGAGCCTGATAAAGGTATCTACGACGCCATGAACAAAGGCCTCAAAATGGCAACTGGTGACATCGTAGCTATTCTCAATTCTGATGACTTTTACCCCAATAACCAGGTTATCTCAAAGGTTGTTTCAGCTTTAAAAGAAAATGGGGCTGATACTGCTTATGGAGATCTCCAATATGTTGACCCAAAAGAAACAAGCCGTATCGTCAGGAACTGGAAAGCAGGAGACTTTTCTTCTAATAAGTTTTACGTTGGCTGGATGCCGCCCCACCCGACCTTTTTCGTCAAACGGGAAGTTTATGAAAAATACGGCAATTTCGACACCAGTTTCTGGACTTCGGCAGACTATGAACTGATGTTGCGATTTTTGTTCAAACACGCGGTCTCAACGGTTTACATTCCCGAGGTCCTTGTGAAAATGAGAACCGGAGGCCAAAGCAATATAAATCTGGCCAACAGACTGAAAGCCAATAAAGAAGATAGAAGAGCATGGAAAATCAACGGTTTGAAGCCAAGGTTTTACACCACCTGGCTAAAACCGTTGAGGAAGGTTTCACAATTTAAAAGAAAATGGCTCCGTTTTTAGTCTTCAAGATCAGAAGACACAAACCGGACCTCGAACAAAGAAAAAATGAAAACAGCATTAATCACAGGAATCACAGGACAAGATGGCGCTTACCTTGCTGAATACCTCCTCAAAAAGAACTACGTAGTTCACGGTATCAAGCGGAGAAGCTCTCTGTTCAATACAGACCGTATTGACCATCTCTACCAGGATCCACACATTGATAATCGAAATTTCATCCTCCATTACGGAGATTTAACTGATGCGACTAACGTCATCAGGATTATCCAGTCCGTACAGCCTGAAGAGATTTATAACCTGGCTGCGATGTCACATGTGCATGTAAGTTTTCAGATGCCAGAGTACACTGCGAATGTAGACGCTCTAGGTACCCTAAGAATACTCGAAGCAGTAAGGATGCTGGGGCTGGAGAAAAAGACCAGGATCTACCAGGCCTCTACTTCTGAGTTATATGGGAAAGTCCAGGAAATTCCCCAAAACGAGGATACGCCATTTTATCCACGGTCACCTTATGCTGTCGCTAAGCAATATGCTTTCTGGATTATCAAAAATTACAGGGAGGCTTATAACTTGTATGCCGTTAATGGTATCCTGTTCAACCACGAAAGCCCGTTGCGGGGAGAAACATTCGTAACAAGGAAAATTACCAGGGCCGTAGCAAGGATTGGTCTCGGCTTACAGGATCAGCTTTACCTGGGAAACATGGATGCCAAGCGTGATTGGGGCCATGCAAAAGACTTCGTGGAAGCCATGCATCTGATGCTACAACATGATGAACCTGAAGATTTCGTCATTGCAACAGGGAAAACTACATCGGTTCGCGATTTTGTCAAAATGGCTTTTAGCGAAATCGGTGTCGAACTCGAATTTTCCGGATCAGGTGAAGAAGAAATAGCCAGAGTGACAGCTGCAGGTAACCCGGAGTTCCTGCTTGAAACCGGCAAAGTTGTGCTTTCTGTTGATCCGCGTTATTACAGACCAACAGAGGTAGATCTATTGATTGGTGATCCTTCCAAAGCGAAAAACCTGCTTGGATGGAGTCCGAAACATACACTGAATGACCTGGTAAAAGAAATGGTCGAAAATGACCTTGAGCTGTTTAGAAAAGAAAAGTACCTCCAGGAAAAAGGGTACAACATTTAATGATAACCTATGGCTGATGGCACGCAACCTTTGATCAGTATTATTACTGTCAATTTAAACCAGGCAGAAAAGCTGAAGCTGACCCTGGAAAGCGTCCACAATCAGTCATTTGACAATAAAGAACACATCGTCATCGACGGTGGATCAACCGACAAAAGTGTCGAGGTGATCAAAACATTTGACAATCGATTGGCGCATTGGGAAAGCACCACTGACCGTGGCATCTATGATGCTATGAACAAAGGGCTTTCCGTAGCAAAAGGACAATGGATACATTTTCTCAATGCAGGTGATGCTTACACAAACAGCAATGCATTATCTGAAATTGCGGAAAACCTGGATAAGGCCTATGCTATCATTTATTGTGATGTCATGCTCAAAGGCATTGATAACTCAATGAAAGTGTGGATTCAAAAGCCGGCTTTCAGGTTTGGTTTGTTCAATAATATCTGTCACCAGGCAGTGTTTTACAATACCAGGCAATACCCGGACCTTGAATTTGATACTAGGTTCGAGATTTCCGCCGATGCCCAGAAATTATTGGAAATTGGTTCCCGAAAGGGTTGGCAAACATTCAGGAAAATACCCGGACCTTTTGTGATCTATGAGGAAGAAGGATTATCGTTCAAAAAAGCCTTTAAGGCCCTTGAAGCAAGAGAAGAGCATTTTCAGAAATGGCTTAAAAACCCGCTTCTGAAATGGCTAAACCGGTTGAACCTGAAACGGCAAAAGCAGAAGTATTTGCGTAAGGCTAAATCAGGTCAGAATGACTGACAAACTGTTCATATTATCCCTTGGACGCCAGGGCGGCAGCGTGATCTACGGAACAGCGATCATTAATCGTATAAAAGCACCAAAAGAGGTGTGGAGCTCAGCTTTTAGCATTGCTGAAAAGCCTTCCGAAGCGACGGTTGTGAAAACATATAATGGTGTTCTGCAGTTTCTTATCGCCAGTTTCACCAGGTTATTGCCAATGCTTTTGAAGTGCAGGCACGGTTTGAAAGCCAATCGTTATTCGGTGTTTTATACACCGTATTTTCATTACTGGAATTTGCCGTTTATCCTGCTTTTCAAATGGTATGGCAAACAAGTGGTGATTACCGTTCATGACGGGATTCCACATTCAGGAGAAGGTAAATTTCTGGAAAAGTGGCTCAACATGGCCTGTATAAAAAGGGCGGATGACATCATTTTTTTAACTGCCTTTGTCAGGAATGCGGTTAAAGCAGCCAGCAATTTTTCTGGTAAGGCACATGTTATTCCACATGGCCCAATTACTCCGGAAGGGTTGCTGTCAACGAACAGAAAATTCCCGGCTAAGGCCAGGCTTTTGTTTTTAGGCAGGCTGGGATACTATAAAGGCATAGATCTGTTGATCAATGCGGTTAAAAAAATTGAACATCCGGCTTATGACGGATTGACTATAGCAGGGAAAAGGCAAAAGCGTCTTCCCATCCGGTTTAATGATAGCCGGATAAAGCTAATTGATAAATGGCATGCTGATGCTGAAATCGCAGAATTGGTCAACACACACGACATCCTGGTTTTACCGTATCGCGAAGCCACACAATCGGGTGTAGTAACGATTGGCATTTCTGCCAGCATTCCGATGGTTTGCACCAAAACAGGAGGATTGCATGAGCAGCTGACAGACGACGAAGCCATTTTTGTCAATCCAGAGCCAGACGATATTCATAAAGGCATCCAAAAATTATTGGAAAGCCCGGATTTATATGAAAAGATCAGCCAAAGATTGGTTGAAAAAAGAAAACAGCTTTCATGGGAAAGCATAACAAACAAGATCGAGAAAATAATCACTCAGCCATTTTCCGGCTAGGAAAATAAGCCAATGTGATCAGCAATAATGGAGCGAAAGCAAAAAATAGCATTAGTACTCAACACAGCCTGGAATATTTACAATTTCAGACAAAATCTCGTCCGGCAACTGACCGCTTCGGGTTATGAGGTATTGCTGATCGCTCCGGTTGATGATTATGTAGATTCTTTGAAACCGCTGGGTTGCCGCTTTATCGCCATAAAACATCTCGACAAACGAGGTACCAATCCACTCAAAGACGCAAGACTGGTTTTCGAATTGAGAAGTATTTTCCGGAAGGAAAGACCTGACCTTATTCTCAACTTCACAATTAAACCTAATATTTTCGGAAGTCTCGCTGCAAAACTTCTCGGCACCAAAGCTATCAGCACCCTTACCGGAAGAGGAAGAGTAGAATTAAGTTCATCAATTTTTGATCGTGGTATCAAGCTACTTTACAGAATGGCTTTTTCTTATTGCGAAAAGGTAGTATTCCAAAATCACGATGACCTTAATTTCTTTCTCACCCAAAACTTGGTTAACAAAGCCAAGTGTATCGTAGTGCCAGGATCTGGTGTAGATCTTCAACAATTTCATCCCAATGGGTTGGTCAAAGATCCTGCTCTTGGTGATAAAACCATTTTCCTTTTAGGCGCGAGACTCTTACTTGACAAAGGGATCAGGGAATATACTGATGCTGCAAAACAGGTAAAAGCAAAATACCCTGACACAGAATTCTGGTTACTTGGCCCGGTTGATGATAATCCTAACCAGATTAATGAGCAACATCTTAAAGACTGGGAAAAGGAAGGGGCCATTAAGTATCTTGGCGTAACAGATAATGTACAGCAGTTTCTCACCAATGCCGATGTGGTAGTACTGCCAAGTTATTATGGTGAAGGCGTACCAAGGACGTTGCTGGAATCATTGGCCATGCAAAAACCGATCATCACTACCGATCATACTGGCTGTAGAGATACCGTTGACGAAGGAGAAAATGGCTTTCTCATTCCAATAAAAGATGTAGACGCACTGGTTGAAGCCATGGAAAAAATGATCGCCCTGGGAGATGCAGGTCGCGAAGCAATGGGTAAGAAAAGTCGCAAGAAAGCAGAACAAGAGTTTGACGATAAAATCGTTATTAGTGCTTACCTTAAAACTATCCGATCCATTTTGACCTGACACGCTTCCAGTCAATTACCAATACCATTACGATCAACAATAAGTTCAGACTAACCGACCGATAACGAACCAAGGTACCGGAGTTGGATACCAGGTAGCCAATGAGAAATATATTGCTTACACTATAGAAAAACAGGAATAGAGTAATTCTACTCCAACGGAAATTAGCACGGCGAAAATAGATCGTAAAGATCAGGAAAAGCCAGAAAGCAAGGATACCAATGCTCGAAAAAAATTGAAGCGTACCATTGGCATCCCATACGAAAGGGCGGAAAAATCCATTGACAGACGCTGTCGGAAAAAAAGTCAAAAAACTGGACACCGTAGCCTCAAGAGAACCCACAAAAAAACTGGAGCCTCCATTCTCAACAAGAAAGGCATGCTGCCTGGCTACGAGGATTTCCAATATATCAAAACCCTCAATCACACTGCTCAACAATATGGCCAGGGCGGGTAAAAGCAAATAGCCTACAGCAAACTTCCAGAAAACTTTTCCTTTCCATTTTAAAACCGAAACCGCTAGCAGAAGGGGTGGTAAGACCAGTGCCAATTGAAATGGTCTGACCAAGGCAATGATCCACAATCCCAAAAACAAGAATAAGAGGTGTTTGATTTTTGGGATCTGCACATAACGATGAACGTGGTAAAGTACAATGCCAATACCCAGGTAAACAAAACCGTCTTTATGAAATCCGCCAGTCCAAAACAAGAGTGAAGGCATCAGGAAAACCACTGAAAGTACAGGCCACTTCGAATAGTTGTCCTGGTCTTTCAGTAACCGGAAAAAATGGAGACTTCCAATCATCATAAAAAAGGCCATGAAAGTAATATGTACACTGTAATACCCGAAAGTCAATGGCCTGATTATGGCATGTAACCTAGCTATATTGAAAAATCCGGAATGATCCCAATACCCGGTTTGATAAGCATATTTGTAGACTGGAACTTCGGCAAACCCACCATTTGGACCGAAAATCAAACGGAAATAAATACCTGGGTCTTCACCATAGGAATTAAAAATGTAAAGACCCGCTTTAAAGACTTTGTAGGGGTCTCCTCCCCCATAGTGATCAAGGAATAATTTGCCATATAAAAACCCGGCAACAACTTTCAAACCTAGCAAAAAGCAAAGCCAAAACCATGGAATCTCTGCGTCTTTGAAGAATTTCCACCTTTTCATGATCAGGCAGAAAACCACAAACCAGGATATAATGAGCAGATACTTCACAGTTTCAAATATAGCTAATGAGAACCCAAACCTCAGAATCGTCCGCATATTCGCTATATTTGCAGCAGACGCGGGTAACACCTATGAACATAATTATTTTAAGTTTCATTACTGCTTTTTTGATCACCTTTTCGGCGATTCCATCCATCATCAATATCGCAAAGATCAAGAACCTGATCGATGCGCCTGGTGAACGGACGTCTCATAGCGACCTTGTACCTACACTGGGTGGTTTGGGGATTTTTGCGGGGTTGATCTTTTCAGTCACTTTTTGGACCCCTTTCGAGGTATTTAGTGAGCTGCAATATATTCTTTGCGCCTTGATCATCATCTTTTTGATCGGTGCTAAGGATGATATCATTCCGCTGACACCCACCAAGAAATTTGCCGGTGAGATTTTAGCAGCTTTTATTCTTGTTTTCAAAGCAGATGTCAAACTGACCAGCATGTATGGTATATTCGGCATCACAGACATTCCTGACCTGGTTGCCATTCCATTGTCGATGGTCACGATCATCTTATTGATCAATGCCGTGAACCTGATTGACGGTATCAACGGACTTTCCGGTACCATCGGCATTATCATTTCTACAACTTTTGGATTCTGGTTTTACCAAACCAACAGTATCGAATTGGCCGTTATTGCTTTTGCACTGGCAGGATCACTTGTTGCGTTCCTTAAATACAATTATACGCCTGCCAAAATATTTATGGGCGATACGGGGTCTTTGCTCATAGGGCTTGTTATCGCTATATTATCCATAAAGTTTATTGAAGTTAACAAGGGTCTTGAGCACCCCTGGGCGATTCGTTCTGTTCCTTCTGTTGCAATTGGTGTCATGATCATCCCAATTTTTGACACTTTAAGAGTTTTCACTTTACGCATTCTCAATGGTCGTTCGCCATTCAGTCCCGACCGGAATCATATCCACCATTTGCTGATCGACCTGAATCTTACCCATATGCAGGCCACTGGAGTACTTGCTTTCTTCAATGTCCTTTTTATTGTAATGGTCTTTTCCTTTCAATCTCTTGGATCACTAAACCTGCTTTTATTGGAATTGGGGGTTGCCACCTTGTTAAGTACCATCCTTTACCTGACAGCAAGAGGGCCTATCTCTAAACCAAAGGTCGTTCATGATTAATATTGTAGCAGTCTTTATTGGTGGCGGGCTGGGTAGTCTGTTTCGGTATGGTATTGCCCAATGGCTGGCTCCTTACAAACTGAATTTCCCCTATGCTACTATTATTGCCAATATATTAGCCTGTTTCGTTTTGGGCTTCTTTCTGGCTTTTACCCTGAAAACCGAGATGCCAACAGCTCAAAAGCTGTTTTTCATGGTTGGCTTTTGTGGAGGATTTAGTACTTTCTCCACCTTTACAGCCGAGACCTTCCATCTTATGCAGGCCGGCAACTACACATATGCCTTCCTCAATATAGCTTGTAGCCTGCTCCTTTGTCTAATTTCTCTCTACGCAGGGTTATTAGTTGGAAAGATGTTGGTAAATTAGTGTTGAAATTCTTTTTTCCTTGATGAAAAAAGAAACAAAAAAATCAAGGCTGTTTTGAAATCCTGACGCTTTTTTGGATTTAAAATGTGTCAAAATCTAATTTGGAAAAGGCCGGAATCGAAATTAGTTATCAGCCGAGGGAGGCCGTCAAAATAATGTCCGACCGGAGGGAGTTTATTTTGACAAGATTTTTTTTGGTTCGTTTTTTTTATCGATTGAAAAAAATGAACGAACTAAAGTCAAAACGACTAAAGATGAACCTTACACATGAGATGTTAGAGCGCCTTGAGAAGCTCGAAGAAAAGTTTGCCGCAATGGGGCAAGACATGGCTTCTTACCTTGACGGCCTGCTCTATGCTGATTACCTGACTTATTGGGATTATGTTCATTTGGACACCCTGTTAAGCCTTCAGAATCCTAAAACACCTATTCCTGACGAGGAGACTTTTATCATTTATCACCAGATCACTGAATTGTATTTCAGGCTGGTGTTAAATGCTGTGGAGGTTTTGGTTGAGGCAGATACTGTAACGCTTGAACTTTTCAAGCGGCAGATGAAACGGATCAATAATTATTTCAACCATCTCGTTGATTCGTTTTCGATAATGATTGATGGAATGGAGCGCGAACAGTTCCTCAAATTTAGGATGAGTTTGTTGCCTGCTTCAGGTTTTCAGTCTGCTCAATACCGGATGATAGAGATTGTGAGTACTGATTTTCGCAATTTAGTCCACCATACCAAAAGAGAGGGATTGCCTATGGAAATGCCCTATTCGCGAATGTATGAACTACTATATTGGAAAACCGGAGCGACAGAATTGGCGACAGGAAAAAAAACACTAACCCTTAAACAGTTTGAAGCAAAATATTCAAAAGAACTGATTGAGTTAGCTGAGCAATATCGTCATTGTAATCTACTCCGGTTATACCATAATTTACCAAAAGAAGACCAGCAGGATAAGGACCTGATCGAGCTCCTGCAGCTATATGATATATCTGCAAATGTCAGATGGCCATTGGCCCACTTACGCTCAGCAGCAAAATATCTTGATCGCAAACCTGAGATTATTGCTGCAACAGGAGGTACCAACTGGCAGAAGTACCTGCCACCTAAAAACCAGCGCCTCATTTTTTATCCTGAATTATACGATGAAGAAATTCTTGCCAATTGGGGGCAGCGCGTTGAGATGTAAGATTAAATTTTGGGTTGCCCCAATGCAACCCATCTTGCAAAATTGATTTCTAGAAATTAAGAGATGTTTTAACATTCGATCTCTTTTGGTTTAGAATACGTATATCCCTAGACTTAGATCAAATATTACTAATTTTGTCATCTTATGCGATGTAAATCCTGATGCGTGAGCATTTGTAAAAGGCTTTCATTCAAAATTATCCCGTAAAACAATTCTTCAGTCATGAAAAAGCATACTTTAAAAGCGTTTGCCGTATTGGCACTAACGTGCATCTTTCTAGTTATCTGGAAAACAGGTATACTGTTACCAGAACAACCAAACCAAAGGCTCGAAATGATCGAATTCGAATCAGAAGAGCACAAAGCAGCCTTACAAGAAGCACGTGCCGCGTATGATTTCAAATTATTGCGTAATCCATTGACCAACACTATTCCTAAAGAGGATGTCAATCAGGCATTCAAAGTCGCCAAAAAAGTACCTGAGCTTGATCTCAATAAAGGTGTAACCAATGGTCAGAAGACACTCCCTACAATTGGAGTTGATGAAAGAGGGCCCAGTAATTTTGGCGGAAGAACAAGAGCATTTGCCTTTGATTCACGCAATCAGCAAATTATCGTTGCTGGAGGGGTTTCAGGTGGTATCTTTCGCTCGGTCGATGGTGGTAATAACTGGACTGACGTAACACCTGCTGGCGAAATTCACAACGTAACTTCGATTGTACAGGACCAGGATGATGAAGATATCTGGTATGCAGCAAGTGGTGAGCAGATTGGGAACAGTGCCAGTGGTTCCGGTGCCCCATATTTTGGCAATGGTATTTGGAAATCTATCGATAACGGTATAACCTGGACGATTTTACCTGCTACTTCAGGTACACTTGAGGGTTTTGACTCCTTCTTTGATTTTAACCACAGGATCATTGTTGATCCTACTAATGGTGATGTCTATGTTGGCAACACTGCCGGGGTCATGCGTTCGACAGATGGTGGCGTGAACTGGTCAATTGTTCTTTTAGCAACAAATAATGGTTTTACCGGAACAATAACCGAGGTCATTCTCACTCCTTCCGGCACGTTCTATGCTGCTATCAGTGGTGAAGGAATTTTCCGCTCAACAAACGGTACAGCCTGGACGCAAATTGCTTCTGGTGCTGACCTGGTAGCTCCGGGTAATGGCTTTGGTCGAATTGTCTTGGCATATGCACCAAGCGACGATGATATCATTTATGCCTTTTATGTGGGCTCCAACTTTACTTGTGGGGGAGAATCTTCAAATGTTTACCTCAGAAGATGGGATGATGGAACTTCCTCATTTACCGGAAATTGGGATAACGATATTAGTGTTTGTGCTGATGCAAATCTCCGCCTTGAACCACAGGGGGGATACAATCTTGCCATTGCTGTAAGGCCAAATAATGTTAATGAGGTCTTTATTGGCGGTGAAAGACTTTACCGATTTACCATTACAAGCAGCTCTACGGGCACTTATGTCTTCGCCGCTGGAGACCAGGGTAATCCTACAGCTACCAGTATGCACGTTGACAATCACTTGCTGGTCTTTACGACAAATGATAGCCTGTGGGCCGGCACCGATGGAGGATTAAGAGTTGCTGACGTTTCGATAGCCCCGGTTGCACATTCCTTTGATGTCCAGGGTCATACTAACGGTGGATTTTCATGGGCAAATAAAAATTCAGGGTTTATTACATACCAATTTTATCGTGGTGATATTACACCAGATGCCTCCAGTACAATGGTCGGTGGGGGTGCACAAGACAACGCCAATAACCTAATCCCAGGGCCGGGAGCTGCGAGTTTTGCTACTGAATTGGGCGGCGGTGATGGTGTTCAATTCGCTATTATCAGCGGTACCAGTGTATCAGATTTCAATACTTTAAACGGCACACAATTCGGAAGTATTGTCAGGCGAACAAGCGCACCATTTGCAACATTGATAACGCCTTTTGACCCATTGAACCCAGGTGCCACATGGCAAGGGTTTGATACCTTTTTCCTTTTGGATGCTGATAATACAGACCATTGGTATTATCCGATAATCGGGACCAGCCCTCTCGGAGTTGGCATATTCAGAACCCGTTTTGCTTCTACAATGACATTTGCAACGTCTGAGCTTACTGGTGACCCAACAACAGGATTTGAAAACATGACTTTTATGAATATCCCCGGAGGCTCCGGTGATATTTCGGCATTAGGCGTTTCCCGGAATGCAGCATACAACGACCAGGCTTACACGGCTTCAGATGTCAATCGTAAACTATACATCGGCACTGATGCCGGCAGAGTATTTCGCTTGGCTGATCCGGCATTTGGCAGTAATGCTGTAGTTGAAATTACCCCAGGCGGACTAACAGGGAATGTTTCTGACATTGCTGTAAATCCCTATGATGATAATGAAATATTGATTACAGTCTCTAATTATGGGGTTTCTAGTGTCTGGCACACCTTTGATGCCTCAGTAGGCAGTCCAACCTATACCGAAGTAGAAGGACCAGACGATAGCGCAGTGGAACTTGCTTCAGTTCGTGCTGGTATGATCACAATTGCCGGATCAAAAACCCTTTACATCGTTGGTACATCGACCGGTCTTTATGGCACTACAGAACTTACAGGAGCCACAACAACCTGGGAGCGCATTGGAACCAATGAGGTCGCTTTTGCCAATTGTGTGGATATGAGATTAAGAACAGCAGATAACAAGGTGGCTGTTGCTACTCACGGTAATGGCATGTTTGTATTAAACATCCCATGTGCTTCAATGACAGCCCCACTGTCTACCATTGACTTGGCCGTTACCGATACTCAATGCCCGATTACCTTTTATGCCAATTCGGACTGCAGCGGTCTCATCGCCAAGGTCGAAGCGACTGGTGGCAGCCCAATTGACGGATCAGTTGATGCAGAAGTCTGGATAGACCCAACTGTACAAACAGCAAGTGCCGAAGGCGGGTTTAACGATGTCCCCTATGTTCAACGTCATTTTGAAATAACACCGACTGCTAACCCAACTACAGCAACTGGTCGTGTGACTTTATTTGTAACACAGGCAGAATTTAATGCATTTAACAGTCATCCCAATAGCACACTCAACCTGCCAACAAATTCAGGAGATGCAAGTGGGATAGCCAATCTGCGGGTCACCAAACGTGATGGGTCATCGACTGATGGTTCGGGTTCAGTTGAATCGTTTAATGATGCTACACCTACCTTAATAGATCCTGCTAATGGTGATATCGTGTTCAATAATGATAAAATGCGTTGGGAGATTACTTTCGACGTTACCGGCTTTAGCGGCTTTTTTGTGCATACACAAAATAATGCCTTGATCCCTCCTCCTCTATTGCCGATAGAACTTTCAGCGTTCGAAGCAAAAGTTGTGGACAAGAATGATGTTGCGCTGACATGGGAAACACAAACTGAAGTAAACAATACCGGATTTGAGATCCAACGGTCATCAGACGGTATTGAGTTTGAAAAGATTGGTTTCGTTATAAGCCAGGGTAATACTTTCGAGACTCAATCTTACAATTTCCTTGATCAGGATGTAAGGCCAGATACCTGGTACTACAGGCTGAAACAGATTGATCTTGATGATAATTTTAGTTTTTCTGAAGTTCGCGTAGTCACGATTGAAATGGGTGTTAAAATCGTACACAAATATTACCCCAACCCGGTAAGTGATATAATGACCATTGAATTTTCTGAAAAAGGCAATGAAAGTATAACGGTTGAGATACTCAATGTTATGGGCAGACAGATCACTTCATTCCAGGTTAGACAAGATGTGGAAAGCTATAATGTCAATAACTGGAATCTGCAACCGGGTGTCTACTTCCTGAGAATTTCATTGGGTGATGAAAGTGAAGTGCTCAGTTTTGTAAAAATCTAGTTTTGATAAACGCAGGGTCCATTTCAAGAGACCCTGCGTTTTGTACATTTAAGGTTACGTTAAAAACCTAGAGACTGATTAGTGAGCTCTGTTGTATTTTGTATTTTGATAATAGATCTCACCTGGTTTCATCTTTCCCTCAACTCAAAACACAGATTATGAAAAAATTAGCCGCTCTATTGTTGCTATCCTTTCTCTCTTCAGCAATTTTCGCCCAGATACGATATCTGACTATCGAGCCCAATCATTCTACTATTGGTTTCGAAGTACCGATAGCCAACGGTGCAACCAAAGTAACCGGGAAATTTACAGAACACGATCTTCAATTAACTTACAAGAATCAGGATTGGACACAGTCTTCATTTGATTTTACCATCAGGGTGCATAGTCTGACAACCAGTATTCCTGATCGTGACCGACATCTGATGTCAGCGGATTTCTTTGATGCTGAGCAGTTTCCTATCATTACTTTTGTCTCGAAGAGGATAGAAAAAACGGGAAACAACGCTTACACAGCTTTTGGTGACTTCACAATGCGTGGAATTACTAACCTGATGGAAATCCCATTCACTATTACCTACGAAGAAAACAATACTATTGGAATCCATATAGAGACTGCTGTCAACAGGATTACAAATAATGTGGGAGTCGATTTCAAACATACCAGCATTGAAAATTTTATTAGTGCAGACATCCTTGTCAGGATTGATTTTTGGACAAAAAGAGATAAACGCAAAGGGCCTAAAGGTATTCCAAAGGAATAGGTGATTTTTTTGCGAAAGCGAACTAATTTGAAGCCCGAGGAGTTTGCCACCTCAACCCTAATCCTTCTCCTCCGGGAAAAGGGAACTGATGTAAGTTCTTAAACTAATACGGGCGCAGGTAAAAATACCCTTTCACAATGGTGTTATGACAACCTCCATCATCCCGTAGAATGAGGAAACTTTTCACCCCTGTCGTCCCCGCCTTTAGGGGAGGTAGATCACTTTGGCTTGTTAAATCCCTCGTAAGTCAGACTGATATAAAAAATACTTCCCTGGACAGCCGTACCAAGCACCTGGCGGTATTCTCCATGGAATAAATTGGTGCCTCCAAGTTTGAAGGTAGTATTGATCTGAGGAATATGATAGTTCACCTGCATATCGAGATCCAGGATTGGATCAACAACCGCAGTTGCTAAACGATCTTTCCAAATATAGCGATCAGTCCATTTGATATTGGTCATAAATCCGAAATTGGATTTTCCGATGCCATGACTCCCAAAGAAAAAGCCAATTTTATGTTTTGGGGCATTCAACGCCGGTAAGTTTTCAGTATTAAAATCAACATCACCCAACTGGTCAAGGAAAGAGTAATGTGCGCCAAGGAGAAAAGAATGCTTGAAAGCATATTCGAAGCCAATCCCTAATCCCTGGGTTTTAATCACCTCCGCAGCATTAGCAACTACCTGGAGGTTAACCGTCCGGCCTTCAATTACATCGTATCCTCCTGAATATTCAGTTAGATCCGTAACATCTCCTTTCACAGCATGAACCAGCCTGGAGAAGAACAAAAGATCAGAATACCGACTGCGGAAATAGTGTAGATCGATTAACAACTTTTCAAAAACCAGTCCTTTGTATCCTATTTCCCAGGAGTTGATCTGCTCTGGTTTCAGAAACTCAATTTCGGATGGTTCTAACAAATGAACATTCTCCACTAAAGCCTGCTCTGCGGTTAAGCCAGTTTCGAGGCTCTGAGAATACCCATTCAGGAATGTGACTACGGATACTGCTTCGTAGGAATTGTTATAAATATCAATTCCCTCGACTGTAGTCTCCACTTCATTACCGTCGGTATCAATGACTGTTGTTTCAAAACTGTAATTGAGAATATTGTTTTCAGCACCACCAATAGATCTGTTTGCACCAAAATTCAAAGCAAGAAATTGGCCAGGCGCATCGGGGTATCTGAACCCCGTTTGGAGGGAGGCTCTAATATTATGAGACCGCTTCTTGTCGAGAGAAAAAACTATGGAACCACGAGGAGAAAACTGACCTGCAAAGTTTTGATTTTTATCATATCGAATTGAGGCATTGAATTTGAGTCGTTTATTTGGAAATAAAAATTTTCCAAGCATTAAAAAGGCGCCATATTCACTTACGACAATCGGCTGATCAGCATCATTAAAAAGCGTACCCTCGGAATTAAGTTTGAATCGTCTCAGGTTTGCCCCCACCTGAATCTCTATTGGTTTGAAATGCGCTTTGAAATTATAAGTCCCCTCAAGGTGTAATAAGGAAGAACGGTCAATGAACTTGGCACCATTGTCAAGTCCTTCAACAGTAAAAATACTATCTCTTGTTTGCAAAAATCTTTCTGTACCTGGAATCAGACGGCCCTGGTCAGCGATTCCACGAGCAAAATCGTGGGCTTCAGTTGGCGTTGTCGCAGCAGTAACACCTATCCCCAGTAGCTTTTGCAAATATGACCTTGTATATTCGGTAAACCATTGTTGATCACTTTTCCATGCCCGGTTGATATTCCAGGCTCCGAACCCCATATCATAAGAATCACCGGCATTCTCCTGGGTAAAAGCACCCTTTATCGTAAAGTTGGCATTTTCAAGACCTAATACAAACTGCTGGAGGCTGAGGTTTTTGAACATGATCCGGTTAGCACCCTGGTGTGGAGCCTGACCAAGGCCAAAGCGGTAATCAGCTTTCAGAATTATATCATTCTTGATCTTGTAATATACACCTGCACCAAACTTATACGATTTAACAGATTGATCGCGAAGGTCGGATTCTTTATAACCTGTTCTTGCTACACGGATGGGCAGCAGATTGAGTGATAATCCGGTCATATCTTCGAGTACCCTGTCGACATCAATTGTAATTGCTATTTCATCACCATAGATATTCGCACCATTGAATGAAGGACTGTTCAATCCTCTAAGGCTTTCATTGATTGGATTTTGGTCGATATCAGTACTATCACTCGCCAGCCAGTCATTCCCCTGGAAGCCTGAGAAATTTAATTTTACACCAAGTCGGTCCTCTGCACCAAAAGTACCTGCCAACCTTACTGCTAATTCTCCAAAAGGCTGTGAACCTCTTGCCGACTGGCTGGTAACACCAGTTTTCAACCTGGCAGCAACACCTCTATACTTAAAAGGATCTTTTGATTGTATGGAAAGTAAACCACTAAAGGCATTGGGACCATATAAAGCAGAGGCTGTGCCAGGGATCAGTTCAATCTTTTCGATATCAAGTTCTGAAATACTGACCATGTTCCCCAATGTGAAACTTAATCCGGGAGGAGCCTGGTCAACACCATCGACCATCTGGACAAACCGCGCATTAATAAACGTTGACAACCCTCTTGAGCTTAAGGACTGGTAGACCATACTATTGCGATTAAGGTAGACGCTTTTTAAGTTCGAAATATTACCATAAACATCGGGGCCGGGGCTGGCATTGATCATATTAAGCCCCATTTGTTCTACAGTAATCGGCGATTGAAGAGCTTTTTCGGGTTGGCGAGAAGGTGCAGAAACTACAACATCCCTGATAATATTAGGTCGGTTGACAATATATATTTTCAGGTCCAGTCCACTTTTGGAAATAATCAGTTCTTTATCCGCATAATTTGTAGCAGAAACAATAAGTTCAAAAGGCGGTTTGGCGACAGCCGTTGACAACAAAAATCGACCTTTATCATCTGTAGTTACCCCAACATGTACATCTTTAATGTATACGGCAGCATAAGGAACAGGTTTTTTCGACTTTTCATCTATTATCGTCCCCTTAACAGTCGTTTTTTGAGCAAGGACAGGCTGAATAAAGAAAAACGCAAAGACAAAAGTCAATGCGGCAAAAATAAAGGTCAGACGCATGGGGCACTTATTTTAACAAATAGAAAAAAATAAAATTCAACAGTGCCCGCCTTAATAGCTAATGGAGAGGGTCAATTTTAGTGACAGGGTACCAGACAATCTTGATTATGTCCGGCACCCTGTAGGAAAAGAATAAAATAGAAAAAATGGATCAGGAGATGATCACTTGATCAATTCATTAAAAACGGATTACTCCATATGGCATTCGTATAAACATCATTCCCCGTAAGGGTATTTAAAAATGCCGTAATGGCTGCTCGTTCTTCGTTAGTCATCATCAATTGTTGTCCGTTATTACCTTCTCTCAGCCGATTATCCAGGTTTGGTACATTCTGGATTGAATTGTAATGTTCCAGAATGTCATCAATTGTTGCAAAAGTGCCTGTATGCATAGCAGGTCCATTTAGAAATCCATTTGGATTGATAAGGTCTCTCAGGCTTGGTGAACGGGTTATATTCACATCAGTGGCTCCAGGGTTGCCTGCTACTGCAATCACCCCGTTATTCCTCGAATTTGGCGTAATATCAAACTCCGGGGCACCGTGACAACCCTGACAACCTAATCCACCGCCAATTCTAACTCCATTTTCGGCAAGCTGAGGTGCCTGGCTAAACAACTGCTTACCCTGGTTTTCCTGGTTGGTGAAATTTGGAAACGGGGTATTATTGTTATTTACCTGTGTTCTACCTGCATCATATCGGCTGTCAAATGACTGAATACTCCTGATAAATTGAGCAAGGGCATTCTGAATTCGGCCTTCTGTTACTTCATTATCTCCGTAAACGAAGCTGAAGAGCTCCTGGTAGTAGTCTGTTGCTTCCAGGCGGTCTAACAAATCGGCGAATGACGGATCGCCATTGGTTCCGCTGAAGCCCATTTCTGCATGATCCTGGATTGGCAAAGTCGTTTGTTCTTCGAGAGAGTTAGCTCGTTCATCCCAGAAGAAATTATCTTCCCTTGCAAAACGCGCATTGATCAGACGCATAGAATGCCTGCCGGTAATACCATTTGCACCTTGGCTCAATTGATCAGGATCAGAAAAGGCAAACTGCTGTTGATGGCAGCTGGCACAAGAGGTACTAAAATCTGATGAGAGACTTTTATCATAAAACAAAACGCGGCCCAGGGTCGCCCCGGCATTTGTAATCTGGTTGCCTTCCGTATTATCGCGTGTAATATAGTTGGGTATTTGCTGGTTGGCGTAGTTATCGAGATTATTGATATCGATATTATTACCAAAGGTTCGTTCAATCGCTGTAGTACTGTTGTCTCCTGGGTTATCCGGGTCAACTGGTGTAACTGGTGTTACCGGGTCATCAGGAAGCTCGTTTGAGTCATCTTGACATGAAGTAAATAATACTGCAGTACAAATAAGACCCATTAGCAGGGTGGGGAGGGCTTTTGTTATAGGCATTAGCATTAAGTTTTTAAAGTTTTGGAATCTTATTTCCGCAGTTAGACGTTCAAAACTTTCAAAAACTTGTGTCGTGATATTCGCTTTTACCAAATCGTGACAAAACCTCATCCCTGCTAAAGTCAAATTGACACCAAAAATCAAGGCCTTTACCACATTATTTTCCATAGATCATTTTGATGAATTAGACTTGTAAAGCAAAAAGATAACTATGAGTCTCGAAATCAAAAATCTTGAAAAAGCTTACAAGAACGGTGTTAAAGCACTGGATAAGGTAAGTCTGACCATCCCAAAAGGCATGTTCGGTTTATTGGGCCCGAATGGTGCGGGCAAGTCAACTTTAATGAGGACGGTAGCCACATTACAGAGTCCGGATAAAGGAGAAATATTTTTCGAAGGGATTGATGTGTTGAAAGACCCCATGAGCTTAAGGAGAATATTGGGCTACTTGCCGCAGGAATTCGGTGTATACCCGAAAGTATCAGGTGAACGACTCCTAAATTACTTTGCTAATTTGAAAGGTATTTCTTCAAAAAGTGATCGTTCAAAACTCATCGGTGAGATCCTGGAACTTACAAACTTAACTGAGGTAAGGAAAAAATATGTCAGTGGATATTCTGGAGGGATGAAGCAAAGGTTTGGCATAGCTCAATTACTTTTAAACAATCCCAAACTCATTATTGTAGACGAACCCACTGCCGGCCTTGATCCAGCTGAAAGAGTCCGATTTCTCAATATCCTCAGGGAGATTGGCTCAAGGAATACAGTCATTTTTTCCACACATATCGTTGAAGACGTCAAAGACCTTTGTCACGAAGTGGCCATCATGAATGGGGGCAGGATACTGCATCGAAAGTCACCTGTCAATGCTGTGAACGCAATAGATGGACGGGTATGGACGACGTCAATAAAATCAGAGGATTTGGATTCAACTAAAGAAAAACATCAAATACTATCGTCAAGCTATAATCGGGATGACTCAATTAACATCAGGATATATTCCGAAAATCACCCCGGAGGAGAATTTATTCCAGCAAAACCACAGCTTGACGATGTCTATTTTTTGATTTTAAAAGAAGCCTCCGAAACACCAACCCTGACAATCTGAAACCATGTTTGCCACAATATTCAAATATGAGCTAAGCCATTGGTTTAGGCAGCCATCAACTTATGTTTTTATGTTGCTCTTCTTGGGTATGGCAACAACTCTTGCAGCGGACCACGCCGGAATTTTCCAGGATAAAAGCACGTTTACAGATCCGGAATATTTCATTAACACACCCTCAAGGATCTTTTCAGCTATCCAGCAATTTTCATTATTCACCATGTTCCTGATCCCAATATTCATTGGGGTCTCAGTCTACCGCGATTTCAAGTGTAATATTCATACCGTCCTATACAGCTATCCAATAAAAAAAAGGGCCTACCTGGGTGCAAAATTCCTTAGCGCCTTATTCGTGGTAACGCTCATCGTCGCTATGATAGGCCTGGGAACTATTATCGGATTCAGGTTGCCTGGGGTGAATCATGCTGCAGTCGGGCCTCTAAACGTACTGGCTTATCACCAGATCTATGGTCTTTTTATTATTCCCAATATAATAATCATTGGAACGATCGTTTTTGCTATTGTTACCATCAGCAGAAACGTTTATGCAGGATTTATTGCGGTGTTGATTATTGTGAACCTCCAGAACATAATCTCTGGATTTGGAGCGGGAATCGAAGGTAGTCAGATCAGAGAATGGCTGGACCCAACGGGAAGAAGCGCAGTTATGCATTATGTAAAATACTGGACAGCGGATGAAATCGCGACTAAACTGCTTCCAATAAAATCCATAGTCCTTTTCAATCGGCTTTTATGGCTTGGAGTAGCTGGAATCATTGGTGCCACAATCTATCACAGGTTTACCTTTAGCCAAAATCCACTTTCCCTGTATCCTGCCAAAAAGAACCCAGCCCGCTCCTTACTACATCAATTTGCAAGCATCACCAAGATTACCTTACCCGAAGTTCGGTTGGAATATTCTCTCAAGCATCAGGTAAAAACGACATGGCGCCTGTCGATATTTGACTTCAGGTTCATTATCACAAGTTGGCCATTCATAGCACTTACTCTTGTTGCTTTCCTTATTGTCATTTACAACATCGCCAGTGACGACCCAGCCTTTGGTACCCTCTCCTTACCTATTACCTGGCGGGTGCTGGAATTACCTTTAGACATTATTGGCAATTTTGGGACAATACTTACTTTTTTATATGCAGGTGTATTGGTCAATCGATCAAAAGTCTCAAGAATGGATCAACTGATTGACACCACGCCAATTAATGACTGGGCCTTAATTATTTCCAAGGTGCTGGCCATTTTCAAAATGCAGGCTTTTTTATTGCTGTTGCTCCTGATAGGTGGTGTTTTAGTTCAACTATCAAAAGGATATTTCAACCTTGAGCTTGACGTTTATATAATAGAGCTTTTCCTCATAAAATGGCCTGAATTAATGGTCTGGGGACTTGCAGCTATTTTCTTTCAGACATTTTTTGCCAATCCCTACCTCGGCTTCTTTTTTCTACTTTTCTGTAGCATGGGCATTGAATCATCACAGGTCATTGGCATTGAAGAAGATGTATACAGGCCAAACTATGGGCCAATGCCTGAATATTCTGACATGGATGGCTATGGTCGGTCATTGATCCCGTACTATGCTTACAAAATGTATTGGGGGCTTTCAGTCTTATGTTTATTAGCGATTTCCTATTTGATCTGGAAACGGGGCTTGCTATATACCCTTACCGATAGGATGAAAGCTGCAAGAAGAAAATTAACTCCTAATGTCGCAGCAGCCATCATAATTTGCTTAACAGGGTTTATAGGCTTGGGCGTTAGAATTTACCTTGACGACCATGTTTATAACCAAAGGATAAATACAGAAAAGGAGCTTGAATTGTGGAGTGCAGAATCTGAAAAAAGATACAAGCAATTTGAAAAAGCACCTCAACCCATGATCACTGCGATCAAACTCGACATGGACATTTATCCTGAATCAAGATCTTTCCATTGCAAAGGTGAATATATACTTGTCAATAAAACACGACATCCAATTGATACCATCCTTGTGAACTATAGTTTCAAAGAAAAAATAAAATATCAACTTGATGTACCATCTACAATAATCTCCAAAGACACTAACATTTGCATTGACGTCATTCGGCTTGAGAACATGTTGTTTCCTGGCGATAGCCTGCAAATGACTTTTGACCTGTATAATAAACCCAATACCTTATTCCGCAATTATTCTAAAGTAAGAGAGAACGGTACATTCTTAAGCAGCAGAATTTTTCCTGGCATCGGATACAGGGATACAGAATTAAAGGACAATTCAAAAAGATTGAAATATGGCTTAAAGCCAATTGAAGGCCAGGAACTGGATCCAATGGATGAAAAAGCGCTTCAGATACGCCGTGCAGCAAGAGGTTGGGAAATGATAAATTTTGAAGCTATAGTTCGGACCTCAGCTGATCAAATTGGTATTGCTCCTGGTCAATTGATTAAAAGGTGGACAGAAGACGGAAGGAATCATTTTCATTACAAGCTGAAAAGTAAAATAAAGCCGAACTTTGGGTTCCATTCCGGTCGTTATAGTGTAGAAAAGCGAACATCAAATGGTATCCAACTTGAAGTTTATTTCCATGAAGGCCACGATTATAACATCACCAACTTAATGGATGGACTAGAAGCTTCACTAGCTTATAACATTGAGCACTTCGGTCCTTACCAACACCAACAGGCCAGAATTATTGAATTTCCAAGGTCTGAGGGCACATTTGCCACAGTATTGGGGGATTTAATTCCCTTTTCTGAAAGTCGTTTTATTTATGATGTTGATGAAAATACGGGCACTGACCTTCCTTTTTATATAGCGGCACATGAAATTGCTCATATGTGGTGGGGGCATCAAGTAGTACCAGAAGATATCCCCGGAGCAAAAATGGTAACAGAAAGCCTGGCGGAATATATTGCTGCAAAAGTGCTGGAGTATAATAAAGGAATGGGCCGAAAGCGCAATTTCCTAAAGTACCAGCGTGAGTTTTACATGCAATTAAGAGCTCGGGGCGGAAGAACCGAAAACCCACTAATGTTTAATGAAGGACGAAGACATATTAGCTATAATAAAGGAGCTATCATTTTTTGTGCTATGAGCGACTACATTGGAGAAAGCAAATTCAATGAAGCCTTAAAGAAATTCCTCATGAGAGCCACCAGTGGGGAAGACTATTTCCCCACCAGTACAAATATGGTAGAAGAAATCAACAAAGTGACCCCTGATACCTTAAAATATCTTATTAAAGATTTATTCCAAACCGTTACCCTTTCAGATAACCGTCTTCTAGAAGCGAAAGTCAGGAAACAGGATGACGACAAATTCCTCGTCACCCTGGATTTCGCCATCAGTAAATATCGGGTAAAAGAAGAATTCAGGAATCACTATAGCGAAAACGGAAAAGACAGCCTGGTTTACAAATCCGAAAAAGTGGGAGACCCCATTTATTCCCTACCTCTGGATGATTTTATTGAGATCGGTATTTTTGGAGAACAAGGTCCGGAAGGAGAAAAAAAGATAATTTACCAGGAAAAACACAGAATCCGGGATATTATGAATTCCCTTTCTATTTTGGTACCCGAATTGCCTTCTGAAGCAGCTATTGATCCATTCAACTTATTGATTGATAAAAACATAACAGACAATCGAAAGAAAATAATAGCAGAATGAGAAGACTCAAGTCTTTTATCATAAATTATTGGGAACCTGCCTTACATGCCTGCATCCTCATCTTTGTATGTTGGCGATTATTAAACGAATGGCTTGGGCGTTGGGCTAATTCACCATTTGAAGAAAAATTCACGATTACTTTAGCGTCGGTCAACTTCCTGGTAATTTTTTACCTCAATGTATATTTTCTCATTCCAAAATTCCTCAAGCCACCAAGGTGGTTACCTTATTGCCTAGCTTTAGGATTCTCATTTTTTGGTATCTCAATCTTTGGAGAACTCGTAAGCATGTTTCTGGATAGTCGGGGTGGCGAGCCCATCCACTTTTTAATGGTTTTCCTCGGCACCATGGCATCTTTTGCCTACACCTTTACCCGAGATTGGATCTTGAACCTGAACTTGATTAAGTCTTTAAAAGAGGAGAAACAGTCAATGGAACTTGCTTTCCTGAAATCACAAATTGATCCGCACTTCCTATTTAATACATTAAACAACCTTTACGCTCTGGCACTTGAAGAGAATGCTGAAAAAACGGGTTATGCAATCGCTCGACTGGGTACCCTTATGCGTTACAACCTGCATGATGCAACAACAGAGTTTATACCAATTCAAAAAGAAATTGATCACATCCGAATATTCATTGAATTGCAAAGATTACGGCTCAACGAATTCAACAAACTTGATCTCGACATTGATATTAACCAGGAATTATTGAAGCCCTTTAAGATAGCTCCCATGATGCTGATTCCATTTATTGAAAATGCATTCAAGTATGGCATTAGCCAATCTGAACCTTCTTTTATAAAAATCGAAATGCGATTGGAGGAGACCTATTTAACATTAAAAGTCGAGAATAAGATTAACACAAAAATTGAAGGTACCAGCACGGGCGTAGGGTTAAAAAACGTAAAGAAAAGGCTAAGCTTAATTTACCCCGAAAAATATGAACTGGATTATGGAAAGAGAAAAACAGTATTTTATTCAAAATTAAAGCTCAACTTAGGCGTATGATTCGTTGTGTAGCTATAGACGATGAACCGAAGGCACTGGAAATAATTAATAACCATATTTCCAGAACTGATTTTTTGACCCTCGAAGGCACTTTTACCAATCCTTTTAAAGCTGCCTCCTTCATCAATGATCAGGAGATTGAACTTGTTTTTCTTGATATCAACATGCCAGATATTAATGGAATGAAACTCATCAAAAATTTTAATAAATCTCCTTTAATCATTTTTACAACAGCGCACAGTGAATATGCCATCCAAAGCTATGAAGTTGAAGCCGTTGACTATCTTCTGAAACCTTTTGACTTTGCCCGTTTTCTTTTAGCAGTAACAAAAGCCAAAGAAAAACTCATTAGCGATTCAATTTCCAGGCAAAACTTCTTTTTTGTCAATACTGGTAATCGACAGCAACGGTTATTCTATAATGACATTTATTATATCGAAGGGGAAGGCAACTATGTCAACTATGTAACAAAAAGTGAGCAGCTTCTGGTCAGATCATCTATAAAAGACACCCTGAAGATATTGCCGGCATCAAAATTTGTTCAAATACACAGGTCTTTCATTGTCGCTTTACAGTGGATAGAAAAGATAGAGGATAATCACGTTTTTGTAAATGAAAAACGGATCTCTATCAGTAATACTTTTCGTTCAGCTTTTCTGAATTTGATAAAGGAACTTTAGGTAATTACTCCTCCATTACCGATTTTTTGGAAAGCGTGGAATGGATTTCATTAATGGCCATCACGCCTGCCGAACCATACCATTCATGTAATTCCATAACGAGACTTCCAGCTTTTATAGCAGGATCGGTATTGGTAAGTGCCTCAGCCTCGACAATCGATTCCACATTAAAGATGTAAATGCCGCGTAGGTCCCCATCTCCGAAGAAAGGACCAGCAAGTGCCAATTTTCCTTCCTCTGCCATGCGACCAATATTTTCCATATGTGCCATTTGCAAAGCATTTGCCTCTTCTTCAGGTAGATCCCTGTTAGGTCCCTTTTTCAGAAATGCCATAACGTATTTCTTCATACCATAGTCATCAGCTCCATACTTTTTGGCAGCAATCGAGTCATAGGTCATTTCCGTAGATGACTGCTCATCGTCTGCTGCTTCATTGACCTGAGGAGTAGTTTGTGTGCAGCTTAGAAATATTGACAATGCGAAAAGTGAGAGAATAACAATAGGCTTAATACTTTCCATATTTTATGAATTATTAATTTGAAGAAATCGCAATTTCAAGTAGTTCGTTGAATTTATCAGGAGCTTCGATCATCGGGAAATGCCCGGTAGTGCCTGCATCATAAACTCTATAATGCACACCAGTACTATCGAGCCCTGCATTTAATGTAGGTGTGGCATTGCTATTGATCAAAGATAAAGGTATCTCCAGGCGCCCTAGTTGCTCATATTCTTTTTCGACGTAGTTGATCAATGATTCGAAACTTCCTATAGCTGCAAGAGTATTTGAATTCACATAATCGTTTATTACGCTCTCCTTAACCAGGCTATCCGTGCTGACGTGAAACAAATAGGTATCAGCGTATCCTTTAATGACTTCATCAAAATCTTGTTTTAATAAATTGACAAATGCATCGATCTCAGCTCTGGTAGATTCATCAAAAAAGACACCTACATCCTTGAAATTATCGACACCAACCAGTTTGATCACTTCATCTTTTTGCTTAAGAGCAGCTTCGAGGATGACATCACCCCCCATTGAATGTCCAACTAGGATAACATGCTTCAGGCCCAATAGACTGATCACAGCCGAAACATCTTCTCCATAATCCTCAATTGTCCATTCTTCTCTGCCATTACCTGAATTACCAAATCCCGGAAGGTCAATGGTGACCACTTTGTAACGGTCGCAAAATGCTTCTACCTGATGCTCCCAATACGTCTGATTGATACACCAGCCATGAACGAATAAAAGCGTTGTATCCGCGTTACCGCAAACATTATAATCTATTTTCACTCCTCCACTAAAAATTTCAGTTTTGGGCGGCTCCTCTTCTGTCTGGGTGCTTGGGTTATTACACCCTAACCAAACCAAGGGTAGCAAGGCAAAAAACAGAACCACTCTTTTAAGCTTGGTCATCATACTGACTAAAGTTTACCTAAGACTTTTGATTTGGCTTCATTTAAAAGGTAGGTGTTCTTGATCAGACTATCCTGACCATTGACTTTAAAATCAGCACTGTATTTATAACCAATAATGCCATCCTTGTCAAATTTGTAACTTTCAATGAGTTGGTAGTCATCTTCTAACTCGGTGCCTTTGTATTCCCCCGAAAGGGCGTCTCTCTTAATTATAGCCTCGTCAGTTGAATCTTGAGCCAATTGCTCAAAAATCTCATTTTTCTTGACTCTGAATGCCCGATAAAGGATTCTTAAGCTGTCTTGACGTTTGAATTTTCCAACATTGGCAAGTCTGATTAACTCTACTTCACCAGTATTTTCATAAGTCTCATAGGCCAGTATAAGGTCTGCTTCTGGAGAAGATTTATGACAGCCAACGAAGGCCAGTACCAAAATAAACACTAATGGGAGGGCAAATAGTTTCATGGCTTTTTTTCAAAAATACCATATAAAACTGAATTCATCACAAGGATTAAAATGTCTTAACACTGACATTTTCTTAGGTAAAAACCCCAACTTCTAATTCGCAATATTATCGTGATAGATCCGTGATACTTCCCCCCTAATTTTGACTTCGTAATCAACGAACAACATTGCTTATTTATAAAATCAAAGGTGTCCAAAGTTCATTCTTTCTTATCGTTCTTTTTTCCTTGATGAAAAAAGAACCAAAAAAATCCAGGCTGTTTTGAAATACCTAAAAATCATTGCATTTCGTTAAAAGCTTTAAACTCCTCCCTCCGGTCGTCAAACAAAAAAGCTTTCTATCCGCTTCATTGCATGATTTTCTAAACGGTATTTCAAAAAGGCCAAAATTGACAAAAGACTATTTGGCGGTGGGAGGCCGTCAAAATACTGTTCGAACGGAGTGAGTTTATTTTGACAAGATTTTTTTTGGTTCGTTTTTTTTATCGAATGAAAAAAAATGAACAACCTAAAGACAGTTTGAAATACAACACACCTCCAACTATTTTCTAAATCAAAAAAATTCCCAACCAATGAAAAATGTATGGTTAATTCTAGTTATAGGAGTTTTATTCCTCAGTTCATGTAAAGAAGATGAAATCCCTGTTGTTACAGGTGACTTCCGCGTCACTATTGAAAATGTATTCGAAGGAAAAGATTATTTAAAATCAGGAGAGATCAATCCTGGAGGGCTGGCTCCTGGCAATGCTTTTGAATTCAGTTTTGAAGCAGGATTAGGTACTTACCTCTCCTTTGCAACGATGTTTGTCCAGTCAAATGACTTGTTTTATGCACCAGCCCCTGAGGGTATCTCTCTCTACCCGGGTGGCACGCCTTTAACAGGTGATATTACAAATCAGGTTGACCTTTGGGACGCAGGTACAGAAGTTAATGAAGAACCGGGGGTTGGTGTTAACCAGGCACCAAGACAATCCGGACCAGATACAGGTGTTGAAGAAAATGGAAACGTACTGTTAATTGACGATGTAGCTGATGGCTACACCTACCCTTCTGATGAATCTGTACTGGAAGTCACGATTGTACACGATGGTGCAACAGGTTTCACGGTAACGATCAGGAATATTTCTGATGGCAGCAGCTTGCCTACGCCACTTGCTCCTGGTGTCTATGTTATCCACGAGTCAGGTACTCCACTTTTTGTAGAAAATCAACCTTCAGCTAACGGACTTGAGCCACTGGCAGAAGATGGCGGTAACGGAGGCTTATTGACTTTCCTGGATGACAGATCCGGTTTCTTTTCACCATTTGCTCCTGGTGTTTGGGCGATCCATCCGCAAGGGACTGCTCCCCTATTTAGCGATGGCGCACCTGACTTTGGTGAAGGACTGGAAGTTTTGGCAGAAGATGGAGATCCAGCCGAATTAAATGGCTCACTGGCAGTAAATACTGATGTCTCATCAAATGGCGTATTCAATACACCCGATGGCGCAGCAGGCCCTGGACCACTACTACCCGGACAGAGTTATAGTTTCTCTTTCTCTGCTACACAGGGTGATTATTTGAGCCTTGCGACAATGCTTGTCCAGTCAAATGACCTTTTTGCAGGATTTGACGACATCGGTTTATCACTATTCCCTAATGGCGTTCCGATTTCGGGTAACGTTACAGATCAGATTGATCTTTGGGATGTCGGTACAGAAGTTAATGAATACCCGGGCGCTGGAGCCAATCAACCATTAAGAGGTGGTGGCAACAGTGGTCCGGCTGAAAATGGAAATGTTGTAATCGTAGATGATGGATTCACTTATCCTTCTGTCAGTGAAATGGTGAGAATCACTATCACTGTACAGTAGAACAGGAACGCGGTTTTGGCAGCCTTAAACGAAGGTTGCCAAGCGCTTTTTTTCATACGATATTAATACGAAGTCTCTCAACTTAGTAGCCTTTCCGGGTCTGCCTTTTTCCCGGGAAGGCTTTTTTAATGTCTCCCACTTGACATTTCAACAGGGTTTTACCCCTGATAAATCCACCTTTCCAAATCGCAATAGTCTTGTGATAATTCCGTGATACTTACCCGGTAATTTGAATTCGAATTCGCATTCACTCACTATTAAATGAATCGCAATATGAAAATCATCAATTTACTTTCTTCTATTTTTTTCTTGCTATTCTCCGTTTCTACTGCCTTTGCCCAAAGTGGCAATGGCGGCATTAGCGGAGGTACTATTTCTACCAATGACCCAACCACTATTTGTGCTGGCGATGGGATTGGCGACCCTATAAACGTTTCTTTGACCGGTAATAACGGATCCATTTCAGGTTGGGTTATTACCAATGATGTAGGGTTGATTCTTGCCTTACCCCCGGCGCCACCATTTGACCTTGAAGGTGCGGGTGAAGGAGTTTGCCTCATTTACCATATCAGTTACGAACCATTCCTAATGGGACTGGCCCTTGGTAATAATCTGAACTCTGACCTTAGTGGTACTTTTGCTTTATCAAATGCTATTACGGTTACCCGAAATGGTGTCGCAGGCGGTACGATCTCAACTAACGATCCAACTACTATTTGCGCAGGTGACGGTGTTGGCGATCCAATCAATGTTGCTTTGACTGGTAACTCTGGTGATAACTCTGCTTGGGTTATCACTGACGATATCGGTAATATCCTGGCATTGCCACCAGCTGGTCCTTTTGATCTCGAAGGTGCGGGCGAAGGCATTTGCCTAATCTACCACCTCAGCTATGAAGACGGGCTCTCAGGGCTAATGACTGGAAATACCACTGCTGACCTAATGGGATGCTTCAGCTTCTCAAATGCTATTACGGTTACCCGAAATGGTGTCGCAGGTGGTACGATCTCAACCAACGATCCTACAACTATTTGCGCAGGTGACGGTATTGGCGATCCAATTAACGTTGCGCTTACTGGTAACTCTGGCGATAACTCAGCTTGGGTTATTACTGACGATATCGGTAATATCCTTGCTTTACCACCATCTGGTCCATTTGACCTCGAAGGTGCTGGCGGAGGGGTTTGCTTAATCTATCACCTTAGCTATGAAGACGGGCTCTCAGGACTAATGACTGGAAACACCACTGCCGACCTAATGGGTTGCTTCAGCTTCTCAAATGCTATTACCGTTACCCGAAATGGTGTCGCAGGTGGTACGATCTCTACTAATGATCCTACAACTATCTGCGCAGGTGACGGTATTGGCGATCCAATCAATGTTGCGCTTACTGGAAACTCTGGTGACAACTCCGCATGGGTTATCACTGACGATATGGGCAATATCCTTGCTTTACCACCATCTGGTCCATTTGACCTCGAAGGTGCTGGCGAAGGGGTTTGTCTAATCTACCACCTCAGTTACGAAGACGGGCTCTCAGG